>NZ_JAVNWW010000009.1:0-10794 GCF_032470275.1 Aquirufa regiilacus | reverse complement strand
AAGAAAATTGTCATTATCCTTGTCTTGAATGCTACTTATTATGACTAATTCATTTAAAGAATTAATCTCGTCTTTATTTCTATCAACACGTCAAAGAACTCTTTCAACTTCCACGCCTACTCTCCAGCCGAAACCTTCAAGTAAACCCTTCCGTTAATGTGCTAGAAGCTTTTTCCTAGCGATTGGGAGTGCAAAGATGTAGGAATAATTTATAAATACCAACACCTACGCAAAAATAATTTTACAATAATCCGTAATTCGCTGAAAATCAAGCAGGACTTCGCTGAAAAAAAATTAAAAAAAATGTTCGGCCGACACTTATCGCGAAATAATCCTACCTTTGTAACGTAAGTACAACCTCATTTTGAGGTACCAAAACTGAATCAATGAAAGACTATCACATCGTTTACGAAGACAATCACCTCCTTATCGTTAATAAACGGGCCGGAATTCTCGTGCAAGGCGACAGCACAGGCGACGTAACACTAACCGATGTGCTAAAAGACTATATCAAAGAAAAATACCAAAAGCCGGGTGCCGTTTTCCTTCACCCTGTTCACCGACTAGATCGGCCAGTTAGCGGACTCGTTATTTTCGCCCGCACTTCCAAAGCGCTTGAACGTATGATGGAAATGTTTCGTAAACGCGACATCCAAAAAACATACTGGGCAGTAACCCGCAAAAAACCTTATCCTGAAAAAGGAAAGCTGACGCATTGGCTTTTGAAAAACGAATCAAAAAATACGACCACGGCCTACGACTTCCCTGAAGACAAAGCGCTTAAAGCGGAATTGAACTATAAAATTTTAGGTAAAATCAACTTGCACTACTTAGTGGAAGTGGAACCAATCACCGGCAGACCGCATCAAATTCGTGTACAATTAGCTTCTTTAGGCTGCCCAATCCGTGGTGACCTCAAATACGGCTACGACAAACCGAATCCGGATGCGAGCATCAACTTGCACGCACGCCGACTATACTTCATCCATCCCATCAAGAAAACTCCGATCATCTGCAAAGCCTCGGTTCCTGAAAATCCATTCTGGGAAGAGTTCTTGGAATTAGATCCTGATGATTTCAAAATGAAGAATTTAGATTACCTATACGAATAAAAAAAGGAGCTTAAATAAGCTCCTCAAGTGTTGTCTTCTCTAAAACAGATAAATTGGCATCCCGCCATTTGGCTAATACCGTACGCAATTGGCACGTTTCCTCATCTGCACAATCATCGCATTTGCCATAAAAGTGTAACGATACACATAAAGCAGGAGCAATAGGACCATCCACAATTCGAATAATCTTCGCAAAAGTTACTTCGCTCGGCGGAACGCGAAGGTAATAGCCTCCGCCCTTCCCTTTCTGACTCTGCAAAATTCCATGATTGCGCAATTCCAATAAAATAGCTTCTAAAAACTTCTTAGGTATATGCTCCGACTCCGCAATATGCGAAATCAATAAGGGCCCCTTTTCATAAGCCTGCGCCAATACTTTCAATGCCTTTAGCGCATATTTTGCCTTCTTCGAAATCATAGTTATGTTGATTGTTAATCAAAGCTACTAATTTTTTAGAAATACTCCACTAAGCCAATCGATTAACTAAGCAAAGGCATAAAAAAAGGCTGCCCATTGCTGGACAGCCTTTTGAAATAATTCGATTGAATTAGAAACGGAAGTGAGAGAACGCTTTGTTCGCCTCCGCCATTCTGTGCGTATCATCTTTCTTCTTCACAGCTGCTCCCTCTCCTTTTGATGCTGCAATGATTTCATTCGCTAAACGATCCATCATTGTTTTGTCACCACGCTTACGTGCATAACCAATTAACCACTTCATTCCCAATGAAACTTTACGTTCAGCGCGTACTTCTGTTGGTACCTGGAAGTTTGCACCACCTACACGACGGCTCTTAACCTCGACAGATGGCATCACATTGTTTAATGCTTTTTTCCAAGTTTCTAAACCGTTTTCTTTTGTACGCTCCTCAACCTTGTCCAATGCATCATAAAAAATGGTAAATGCAGTTGATTTCTTTCCGTCGTACATTAAGTTGTTTACAAACTTAGTTACTAATACATCCTTAAATTTAGGATCTGGTAATACGTAGCGCTTTTTTGGTTTCGCCTTTCTCATGTTGTTAGTTTTTTAATTTCGACCCAACCTTCTGCCTTAACGAAGCATACTGGATCTTTCTGTTAATAAATTATTTCTTCTTACCTGTTGGAGCTACTTGACCTGGTTTAGGACGTTTAGCACCATACTTCGAACGAGATTGTAAACGACCAGTTACACCGGCAGTATCCAATGCTCCACGAATAATGTGGTAACGAACCCCTGGTAAGTCTTTCACACGACCACCACGGATCAAAACGATCGAGTGCTCTTGCAAGTTGTGACCTTCACCTGGAATGTAGGCATTCACCTCTTTTTGGTTTGTCAAACGTACACGCGCTACTTTACGCATCGCTGAGTTTGGTTTCTTTGGAGTCGTCGTGTATACACGAGTACAAACTCCTCTTCTTTGTGGACAAGAATCCAAAGCAGGTGACTTAGATTTCCAAGTCATTTGCTCACGTCCCTTGCGCACTAATTGCTGAATAGTTGGCATTTTAGCGTAATTACCTGTTTAATTATAAATTCATTTAATCCCTTATTTCATGCAGTGGACTCAATTGAATTGAGTTATCCCACACTAATGGGGGTGCAAATTTAACAATAAGAAAGACAAAACAAAACGGTTTGGCAGAAAATTATTTAAGAAAGCCCTCGATTCCCATTTCCAAACCACGCAATTCCGCCAATCCTCGCAGACGACCTATCGCCGTATAGCCTGGATTTGTCTTCTTTCCTTCTTGTAAATCATCCAACATCCGATGGCCATGATCTGGACGGAATGGTAAACGGTAATCTTGACGTCCCGAGGCAATACGTTTTCGTTGCTCCTGAACGAGACCTTTCATCACCCCAAACATATCCACGTCACCATCCAAATGGTCAGCCTCATGGAAATTACCATGTTCATCCCGGCGCGTCGCACGTAAATGAATAAAGTTAAAACGATGCCCTAAGCGCTCAACCATCCCTACTAAATCATTGTCGGCACGCACACCATAGCTACCCGTACAAAAACACAATCCATTTGTATTGCTTTCATAGGCCGCTAATAATTGTACTGCGTCACGCTCTGTACTTACCACGCGTGGCAAGCCCAAAATCGGATATGGGGGATCATCCGGATGAATCGATAACATGACCCCAGCCTCCTCAGCTGCCGGTGATATCTCCCGAATAAAATCATATAGATTCGCTCGTAATTCCTGCTCACCTACTTCCGCATACGTATCCAAAGCCTCTTGGAAGGACTTCAGTGTAAAACTCTCCTCCGAGCCCGGTAATCCGGCAATAATATTTCGAATTAATTTATCCTGCTGCGCCTGCGTAGATGCATCAAACCATTGCTTTGCCCGAGCAACTTGCTCCTGCGTATAATGTTGCTCCGCACCCGGACGCTTCAACAAAAACAATTCAAATGCACAAAATTCTGCCGCATCAAAGCGAAGTCCTGTACTCCCATCGGGAAAACGAAAATCTAAATCAGTCCGCGTCCAATCCAAAATCGGCATGAAATTATAACACACCAAATCCAAACCTGCCGCTCCTACATTCCGTATCGACGTTTTATAGTTCTCAATGTATTGCTTGTAATTTCCTGAACGAGTCTTGATATCCTCATGAACAGGAATACTTTCTATCACCGACCACGTTAATCCAGCCGCCTCAATGATAGCCTTGCGCTCCAAAATATCTTTCAATTCCCAAACTTGCCCATTCGGAATCTGATGCAGGGCACTGACAATTCCTGTTGCTCCCGCCTGTCGAACATCGGATAATTTTACGGGGTCATTCGGCCCAAACCACCGCCATGTTTGCTCTAATGCCATAATTATTCTTTTTTTGACTTATTACGCCGGCAGGGTCCCCGCTACCGCTGCCAGGGTCTCGACCCTGGCAGCGGTAAACTTTTCCGGAATTATCTTACGCTGCCGGGGATCTAACCCCGGCAGCGTAATTGTACACCCTCTTTTAAAACTACTCTAGAAAGCCCGAAAAAGAAAAAACTTACTTGATAATTAATATCAACTACCCGATAAAAGAAAAAACCTTGCCCGCAAAACGAACAAGGTTTTTGTAATCAAGCATTTATATACTTCCTTCAAAATCTGCTGGAAGAGGTGCAAAATTAGGGAATTTTTACAAAGAGCAAAACCCTAAGCATTTTGATGCGCAGGACGCAACAAATCTGTCACCGTTTTCACCGGATTAAATGTCTCTAATGGGACTTCGACAAACAATGTATTCCAATTTGCCATGGCTCCATTCCATAACCCTGGTAACTCCTGCGCCTTCAATGATTTCCCATCTTTTGTCTTCTCCGTAATGAAACCTGTCGACATATCCCGATACGCTAATAAATCCTTACCACGTGTCGCGCATACCAAATCAACCGGATTAAAATGCGTAGAACCTGCAAATAAAGCCTTTTGGGAACCGTTTGACATGTCTACCTGCGCAGATTCAACAAGCTGTAATGTCAAATTACCTACCGCATCTTGACACCAAAATGGACCACCGCCGGGCTCTCCAGTATTTTTGACGACGCCACAAATACGTGTAGGCCGACCTAAGATTTCCAACAATGCTGCCGCCTGAGCATCGAGTGATAAAAACGCAAAATCGGCAGAAACCTCAAAACCCAAATAAGTTTTAATCTCCAGCAATGCCTCCTCGATTAAGGCAGGTTTCAGCTCTCCCTTCAAACGCATTTCTAAATAACTAATCCCCTCCAAAATCCACAACAACAATCCAGCTAAAGCTTTTTTGTATTGGATAGTCGCCTGCTTCAAATGATCCGGCACCACATTATCTATATTCTTGATAAAAATAATATCCGCGGTTAAATCATTTAAGTTCTCCAACAGTGCACCATGCCCCGCCGGACGGAAAAGCAACGACCCGTCATCCTCACGAAATAAACTATTATCCATGTTAACAGCTACTGTATCGGTAGCTGGCTTCTGCTCCGAAAATGTCACCTCAAATTCAATCCCAAAATGCGATGACCAAATCGGTGAAAGTTGCGCCACTAAAGCTTCAAAACGCCCACGATGCTCTGGTGAAACCGTAAAATGCAAGCGAGCCTTTTGACCATCCGATGCATATTCAGCCGCTTCAACCAAATGCTCTTCCAATGGCGTTCTCGCCCCAGCAGGATACTGATGAAATTTCAAGAGCCCTTTGGGTAAAGAACCATATTCCATACCTGATGCCCCTAATAATACTTTCAATACATCCACTTCCGAACTACCGTCGGGAGTGATAGATGCCAATTCCTGATAAAAGGCAAAAGACTCCTTTTGGCTAAAAAACAAATCAGACTCCTTATTGGGTTGACCAGACGAAATATATTCAAACAAGGATTTGAACATCCGAGTGGCAGCCCCCGAAGCGGGAACCATTTTCAACAAATTCAAACTCGAACGCCTCGATTCAAAGCGTTCAATATGTGAAGCTAAATCTGCGTCTGAAAATCGGACAATGCCATCCCCAATCGTCGCCGACTTCTCTAAATTCATCCAAGGAAAACCTTGTTTAAAATAATCAACTTGTTGATTTATTTCCTCAGGACGAATGCCCCGGGCAGACAATTGCAAAAGATCGGATGTTGATAACATAGCGCGTGTTTAAAAAAATAAAAATACGGTTTGCTGTGAATTTTCCCGCATAATCAAACAGATAAATTTTAAAATTGTGTCACTTAGCAAACCCACAACTTTATCCTTCAAGCAATTTTTGGTAGATTTGAACGAACATGCAGGATATCAATCACATATTGCAACAACACTGGGGTCACACGCAGTTTCGCCCCTTGCAACAGGATATCATTGAGTCAGTCCTAAAAAACCAGGATACCCTTGCCCTCTTGCCCACGGGCGGAGGAAAATCCATCTGCTTTCAAGTTCCCGCACTCGCAAAAGAAGGAATTTGCATTGTCATTACCCCACTTATTGCCTTGATGCAAGACCAAGTGGATCAATTGACCAAAAGAGGTATTCCTGCGATTGCCATCTATTCGGGCATGTCAAAAAAACAAATTGATATCGCCCTCGATAATTGCATCTACGGCCAAGTAAAATTCATTTACATTTCCCCCGAAAGACTTAAAACAGATCTTTTTATTGAACGGGCCAAACAAATGAATATTTCCCTATTGGTCGTCGACGAAGCACATTGCATTTCCCAATGGGGCTATGACTTCCGACCTCCTTACCTCGAAATCAATAATTTCAGAGAGCTCATTCCAAAAGTTCCCTGTATCGCTTTAACTGCCTCCGCTAACCAAGAGGTAAAACAAGATATCATCGAAAAACTCGGATTTAAGAACCCGAAAATATTCCAAAAAAGCTTTACCCGAGCGAATCTTTCCTATTCGTGTAAATGGGAAGATAATAAAGACCTCCAACTTGTTCAAATGATCCAGAAGGTGGGTGGCTGTTCCATCGTGTATGCGCGCAATCGACGTAAGACACAAGAAATTACCCAACTGTTGCAACAAAATGGAATAAATGCCGACTACTATCATGCGGGTTTGGCGACAGATGTACGAACAAAAAAACAACAAGATTGGATACAAAATAAAACACATTGCATCGTCGCGACGAATGCGTTTGGAATGGGTATTGACAAACCCGATGTAAGACTCGTTGTTCACATGGATCTTCCCGATACGCTCGAGGCCTATTACCAAGAAGCAGGTCGCGCGGGTCGGGACGAGAAAAAAGCCTATGCGGTAATCCTTGTTGAAGAACAAGACATCAAAGACCTTCAAGCGAACTGGGAAAAGACATATCCTGCCCCTGCCCTATTAAGCAAGACCTATCAGGTCATGAGTAACTACCTTCAAATAGCAGAAGGTAGCGGCGAATTAACGACCTATGATTTCGATTGGACCGAAATGGCCCGACGCTTCCAATTACCAGCTTCGGAAACCTATTTTGCCATCAAGACCTTAGAAAGTGAAGGATTGTTAATCTTAAATGACTCCTTCCAAAACCCTTCCAAAATACGCATCCAAGCAACGGCGGCGGAGGTTTACGACTTCATGATTCGAAATGAGAAATTTGAGACGTTCATCAAATTTCTACTCCGCCATTTTGGAGGCAACCTGTACACACAATTCATTTCGATTTCGGAGGTCAATATCAGCCAACTCATCAAAATGCCCTTGGCAGATGTCGAACGGATTTTGCAATTATTGACCAAATTTGAAATTCTCGAATACGAAAAGCAGTCGGGCTTACCCAAATTAACACTGCTAACTCCGCGAGCCAATTCGGAAAATTTACCCATCATTTGGAGTGAGTATTTGAAGAAAAAGGACAGAAGCCAACATAAAATTCAATCCATTGAAACCTACGTTCGAGCTGATAAAAACTGTAGAAACAGATTAATAACGGCCTATTTCGGCGAATCAGACCAAGCGAATTGTGGCATTTGCGATAATTGCATCCAGCGCAAAAAAGAATCCAGTGGCAAGGCCTACCCCGAGGGAATGGAAAAAGAGCGTCAATTAATTTTGAATTACCTCAAGAATGGAGCAATGAACCTCCAAGATTTAATAGAATGCCTCCGCCCATTAACACAGGCAGAGGCAGCTAAAATGATTCAATATTGCCTCGAAATGGGCGATATAACGTATCAGTCAACAGACGTTTTGGCCTTAGCCTCGTCCTGAAAAACAAATTTTACTGGATTTTTAACTTGTTGGCCTAATAAAGCAATCGCCAACACCTCCGTGGCATGTTCCACATAATGGAATTTCAAATCGGAAATATAATGTGCCTCAATCTCCTCCACATCCTTCTGATTCTTATTGCACATGACGATCTCTTTGATACCCGCACGTTTGGCAGCTAATATCTTTTCCTTAATACCTCCCACAGGAAGTACCTTTCCACGTAAAGTAATTTCACCCGTCATAGCTAAATTGGCCTTCACTTTTCGTTGGGTCAATGCAGAAGCGATAGCTGTCAACATCGTAATCCCGGCAGATGGACCATCCTTAGGAACCGCACCCGCAGGTACATGGATATGCAAATTATATTGATCGAAAATACGGTAATCGATTTGGTAATCATCCGCATGGGCTTTCAAGAAACTCAAAGCCGCAACAGCCGACTCTTTCATCACATCACCTAGTTGGCCAGATAAAGTCAATTGTCCCTTACCACGGTTCAACAACGTTTCAATGAACAAAATATCACCACCTACTGGCGTCCATGCTAAACCTGTAACAACCCCAGCATATTCATTGCTTTCATATGAATCCTTGTCAAATACTTCCTGACCTAGCATTTTTACAACATCCGCAGGTTGGATTTTACTCGGATACTCCTCACCAATGGCAATCGATTTCGTCATCTTACGAACTACACGTCCAATCTCCTGTTCCAATTTCCGAACACCTGACTCACGCGTGTATCCCTCAACGACCTTTTGAATGGCCGAATCCGTCATCGTGAAGGCAATTTTTTCGAGGCCATGTTCCAACTTTTGTTTTGGCAACAAATGCTTTTTCGCGATCTGTACTTTCTCCTCCATCGTGTAGCCGCTCACTTCAATAATCTCCATCCGATCGCGTAACGCGGGATGAATCGTATCCAAATTATTGGCCGTAGCAACAAACATTACACGGGATAAGTCATATTCGACCTCCATGTAATTATCTAAAAAGCTATTGTTTTGTTCAGGGTCCAGGACTTCCAACAAAGCTGACGAAGGGTCTCCGCGGTGATCTGCCCCAACCTTATCAATCTCATCCAGTATGAATACGGGATTCGAAGAACCTGCCTTCTTAATGTTTTGAATTACTTTTCCCGGCATGGCCCCAATGTAGGTTTTTCGATGCCCGCGAATTTCCGCCTCATCTCGCAAACCACCCAATGCCATACGAACGTATTTACGTCCTAATGCCTTCGCAATCGAACGACCTAAGGATGTTTTACCTACGCCCGGAGGGCCATATAAACAGAGAATTGGCGCTTTCATGTCTCCCTTCATCTTCAACACCGCCAAATACTCGATGATTCTTTCTTTTACTTTTTCCAGACCAAAATGATCTGCATCCAAGACCTTCTTTGCCTTGATAAGGTCGAAGTTATCTTTGGAGTATTCAGACCAAGGTAAATCAACTAAAAGCTCGACATAATTCATCAACATCGGATATTCCGGTGACATTGAATTTGTTCGTTGCAGCTTGTTTAATTCCTTTTGGAAAAAATCATTGACCTCTTTCGTCCATTTTTTCTTCGAGGCACGTGCACGCAAGCCATCCAATTCTTGCTCAGGGCTTTCTACGCCGAGTTCCTCCTGAAGTACTTTGATTTGTTGGCGTATGTAATAATCCCGCTGTTGCTGGTCAATATCACTCGAAGCCTTACTCTGAATTTCACGCTTCAACTCCAAGAGTTGGATATCTTTCATCATGTGCTCCAGCAAGCTTGTCGCTTGCTCTAAGCCATTCAATTGCTCAAGCAAAGCCTGCTTTTCAGGCAATTCAGCATTCACATTGGAAGACAAAAAGTGCACCAAATAAGAAGGTGATTCAATGTTATCCAAAGCGATTTGAACTTCCCGAGGAATCTCTGGATTCAAATTGAGAATTTTAGATGCATTTTCTTTCAAGGTCGAAATCAATGCCTTGTTTTCCCGATTCAATTTCTTTGGAAATGTATCTTCTAAATAATTGACTTTGGCAATTAGGTTTGGTTCTGTTTTGATGTATTCTTTTACCTCAAAACGCTTACGCCCTTGAACGATAATGGTCGTGTTTCCACCAGGCAAAACAAACATTTTGACGATATGACCAACAGTACCAATCTTATATAAATCCTCTGGCAAGGGCTCCTCTTTGGAATGATTTGCTTGCGCCAAAACCCCAATGGTGCGATCTCCTTTATATGCTTTCTTTACTAAACGGACAGATTTTTGACGACTCACCGTAATGGGAATCACCATACCCGGAAACAAGACGATATTACGAATAGGTAAAATCGGCAACTCTTCTGACAAAACGCCCATTTTGTCGTCGCTACCTGCTCCCTCCCCTCCAATGGGAATCAATTCAATATTCTCAAAGTCAGACATATCTGACAATCTCAAATGCTTAAAAAGGTCGTTTGAATTATTCATACACACAATTTATAATATTCCCCTCGTTAATTTTTCTAAAAGTATGGGCATATAATCAAATATCATGCCACATGACCTTTTGGCAGACCGCCTTAGTCAAATAATTGAATCCACTTATTCTCTTGGAACAAATAGGAATGCTTTTGTTCTCCTCGAGCCACATGAAAAAGATTGGTCTGATCAGGAAATGTTTCGGCTAATAAGCTATTTTCCCAATACATCCCTTTTAATTGTTGTTCTGTTGGAACCTCCACATACACCCAAATAACATCTTTAACGGACTCCCAGCCCAAATATCGATAGGGCGTGGTGAGCTGTTGGTTTACTTGAACCCCCAAATGCTTTCGCAAATACGGCTCGAGCACGTTATCGGTTTGTGGGCCTTCTAGAAACACGAATCGCTTTCCCGTGAAGGCTGTAAGACTGTACTAACCCCCTAATAGACTGGACTAAATTTTAAAAAGAGTTTAGAACCAATTAAATTAGGGAACTATGAAAAGAGAAAGAAGAATTTTCAGTCCGGAGGATCGCTTAGCTATTCTTCAAGAAGG
>NZ_JAVNWW010000008.1:0-75263 GCF_032470275.1 Aquirufa regiilacus | reverse complement strand
TGCTCGTATCGAGCAGTTGTCTTTGATTACAGCTTCAACACATTGAAGCCTAAACTTGTAATCATACTTGTTTCTTTTGTTCATAAAAATGCCCCCAATAAGTGTCTAACTTTTTGGGGGCAGTCTAAAATTCGGAGCCTTTTTTTTATTTCTTCAAAATGGTATGTCCCATTTTATCACGTTTGGTTTTTAGATAGACCTCGTTATGTGGGTTCGATTCGATTTCAATCGGCAAAGATTCCACAATCTCTAATCCATAACCCAATAGACCAGCCCGCTTTTTAGGATTGTTCGAAATCAATTTGATTTTACGAATACCCAAATCACGTAGAATTTGAGCTCCTACCCCATAATCACGCTCATCCATCGCAAAACCCAATTCCAAATTCGCTTCCACTGTATCTCTTCCTTGCTCTTGTAATTTATAGGCTTTTAATTTATTCAATAAGCCAATACCTCGGCCTTCCTGAAACATATATAAAACAACGCCCTTTCCCGCTTTCTCCACCATTTCCATGGCTTTATGCAGTTGGCCACCGCAGTCGCACCGACAAGAACCAAATATATCGCCTGTGACACAAGAACTATGCACCCGAACCATCACCGGCTCATCGGCATCCCAAGTTCCTTTAATTAACGCTAAATGTGTATCACCCGTGTTTTTTTGCTTGTAAGCAATCAAATCAAAATGACCCCATTCCGTGGGCATATCCACACCAATTTCACGCTGAATCAAAGATTCTGTAGCCAACCGGTATTCAATCAAATCCTTGATTGTAACTAATTTCAAATCAAATTTATCTGCAATACGGCGCAAATCAGGCAAACGAGCCATCGAGCCATCCTCATTCAAAATTTCAATTAACACACCGGATGGTTTGAACCCAGCGAGCTTAGCGAAATCCATCGATGCTTCCGTGTGCCCCGTCCGACGCAATACGCCCTCAGTACGACTCTTTAACGGAAATATATGACCAGGCCGACCTAAATCACTTGGTCGGGTGTCCACATTCACTAAGGCCTGTATCGTTTTTGCACGATCTTGAGCCGAAATACCTGTGGTACAACCATGGCCCAACAAATCAACAGATACTGTGAAAGGTGTTTCGTGGGAGGTTGTATTTTGATCCACCATCATTTCCAAACCCAACTCGATGCAGCGCTCATTTGTCAACGAAACACACATGAGACCACGAGCCTCACGAATCATGAAATTAACAATCTCGGGGGTAATTGCCTCTGATGCACAAATTAAATCCCCTTCGTTTTCCCGATTCTCATCATCGGCAACAATGATCATTTTACCTTGGCGAATATCTTCAATGGCATCCTCAATACGATCTAAGCGTATACTTTCCTCCTGCATGTTTGTTGTGTTTTTTGAAACGAAAACACAAAGGTAAGCAGAAATAGTTCCCATTTTAGCTACCTTTGTCAGATAAAATTATAGAATCACGCATGTCGATTGAAGCGAAAAATCTGAGTAAACATTATGGCGCTCAAATAGCAGTGAATGCATTAAACTTCAGCGCCAAGTCCGGACAGATTGTTGGCTTTCTAGGACCCAATGGTGCAGGAAAATCGACAAGCATCAAAATGCTCGTTGGCCTTATTCAACCCACTTCCGGAGAAGCTTACATCGCGGGCGAACGTGTTAGTCAAGATTCAATAAATTTAAAGAAACAAATTGGATATCTAGCAGAGGATAATCCCTTGTACAAGGAGATGTATGTTAAAGAATTTCTAGCATTCATCGCCTCTTTACACAACATATCGCAAACTCGAATTCAAGAGGTCATTCAATTAACAGGTTTAAGCCTCGAACAAAACAAAAAAATAAATACCCTTTCGAAGGGCTATCAACAGCGCGTTGGAATTGCGCAAGCCATCTTACACAATCCATCTATTTTGATTTTAGATGAACCAACGAGCGGTTTGGACCCGAATCAAATGGAAGAGATTCGATCCTTAATTCTATCCTTAAAACCGGGACGTACCATATTATTTTCAAGCCATATTCTTAGTGAAGTAGAAGCAATTTGCGACCGTTTACTGATCATTAATCACGGCGTATTGCAGGCAGATTGTAGCATGGACGAGGCCAAATCCTTTCCTGGCGGCATCAATCAGTTATTCCAAGAAAAGACTAAGCTTGTAAAGTAAAATCATCTGCATCGAGATGAGCAGGAAATTTGTCACGAAAATCCTGCAAAGCTTCAAAGGAAAGCGTTTCAGTTTGGATAAGCGCCTCCGAAGATAAAAGAAGAAGGTCTTCGCCTTTAAATGATACAATACTTGAAGCTCCAGCATATTCCAGTTGGTTTCCGTCTACACCCACGCGATTCACTCCAACAACATACGCTAGGTTTTCAATCGCTCTTGCACGCAACAGGCTTGACCAAGCATGCGTACGAGCTGCGGGCCAGTTCGCCACATACACCGCTAAATCGTATTTCAAATCTACATTACGAGACCATACGGGAAAGCGCAAATCATAACAAACAAAAGGAGCTATCGACCAAGACTTATAGGAGATTAAACACGTGGAATTTCCTGCCGTGTAAAAGGAATCCTCATTGCCCATTCGAAATAGGTGTCGCTTATCATAGCTATCAATCTTACCCGACGGATGCACGGCTAGTAAGCGATTAAAATACTTTCCTGATTCCTTAATCTTGAGACTTCCAATAAGTAATACCTGCAATCGCGCGGCCTGCAATTTCATCCATTGTACCGTAGGACCCGCTGAAATTTCAGCACCCATGGCTGACATACTAAAACCTGTACTGAACATTTCAGGCAGCACAATGACATCTGTATGTCCCTGTAAATTTTGTAGTGATTCTTCTAGTTGAGCGCAATTGGAAATCGGATCCTCCCAAACCAAATTGGCTTGTACATAACTAACCCGTAAATCTTGATTCAGGGTAGACATGGCATTCCTATTTATTTAGCAATAAACGAATAATAGATACGAATCTTTGTCTTTAAAGCCTTCAGGGAAGTAAATCGAGCCGTTTCACTAAGCATTTTCGTATACCCGGTTGAGCTCGTAGTAGGCGTAGGGGTAAGCAAGAAACCGTTATTAACTTTGCGACCGTTCAAAATAGATTGAAGCTCGGTCGTTACATTAAATGTATAAGTTCTATTATATGCGTTGTAACTAGCTGTTTGAACACCTGAACCACCTTCAGATAGCACATATCCGAGACCATAGCTGTTTCGCAAAGGCTTATTATTACCATCAACCTGTAACAAGGTCAGTTGGCCTAGCGTTTGATTCAAATCGGCGCCATCTTCTGCTTCAAAAACAAGTTCGGCTTTATTAACAGCCACGTTTCGATCACCTTTTAACTTTAGCAAAGTAGGAAAGTCCACTTTCGTTACGAGGCCAGAACCCGATTGAACAAAGGTTAGTTGACCCGTAGCTTCAGCTGAAACGGAATTACCTGGCTTAACAAGGCTTGCTAACGCTCCCGAACGAGCAAATTGATATTGATTGTAGCGGGAATTAACCTCAGCCATCAATGCATTCGATAAACTAAAGAAATAATTTAGCTCATATTTTAACGTATCATTGGGATTGTGCCAATACAGCGTCAAACGTGAATAGGCTGGATTAAAACCCAACAAAGCAGCATTAGCGCCACTTGATGAACTAATCTTTAATCCCGGATATGCTTTCCGAAAGGCATTACCACCACCCGCTAAGGACTTATCGGCATAATTGGCTAATAATTCTCTACCTAAGGTTGGTGACATCAGAAATTTCAATGTGTCCAATTTCAAAGAATCCCCATTGGAAGCTTTTGATCGAATTGGACGCGGACGAAATGTATGTGAACCTACAACGGTCGGGTTCACTGAAATCGAAGCCGTGTTAGTAAAATAATCGGTTGATGTACTTAAGCTATCCTTTAATTTATAAACATTAATGGTTTGAACTTGATTGGTATCGCCTTGGTAACTTTTATAAACCAATTGCATCTTTAATGAATCTAAAATAGACTCCTTTTTAGCATATAGTGAATCCGCATTAGCAAACTGCGTGAAAATAGAGGACGAAAAAGTACCTAAAACGGGATGCGTATATGAACCTACCAACAAAGAACTTGCTCCGCCAGTTTGAATAGAATCCATTAATACCGTACGAGATTTCACCTGAAGGGTGTCCGTAAAATTTAAGCCAACCTCAACACTAAACAAATCTGCACCAATTTCTTTTGGCGCATCGCAAGAGGCTAGAAAAAGGGAAACAATCCCCAACCATTTAATTACCGGCCAATTCAATGTACGTTTTTTCGAAGAAATCGAGGTCATTATCGGCAATGTTTTGGAAGGTTTTATCTTGATATTCATCAATAATCGGTTGGATTCGGGTATTATCCGCATTTTCTAAAGAAACAATTTTATCAGCAAATTCGGCGCCAAGTTTAATGAACGCTTGATAATCTGCACCATCTAAACTAGACAAATGTGAATCGTCCATGTCGCCAATTTTAACTTTCTCTTTTAAGTCGTCTGCTGAAAACGTAAAATCGAAGTTCGTATTGTGAGGGGAAAAAATTGTTTTGGAATCTTTAAAAATAGGGTGATTCCGGTAATAAGAAGAAATGTACAATGGAACAAAACTTGACATCCAATCATTGCAATGAATGACATCAGGCGACCATCCCAACTTAATCACAGTCTCTAGCGCTCCTTTACAGAAGAAAATGGCACGCTCATGGTTATCTGCATAAAATGCTTCTTCCTTGTCCGTCAACACATATTTCCGTTGGAAATAATCTTCATTATCAATGAAATACACTTGCAATTTAGCCGCAGGAATACTGGCAACTTTGATCGTCAAAGGCTTCTCCTCATCGCCCATCGGAATGGTAATTCCTGACAAACGAACCACTTCATGTAAACGGTTTTTACGTTCATTAATCGACCCAAAACGGGGAACCAAAATTCGAATTTCCATTCCACGCTCTTGCATCGCAGTAGGTAACGCGCGAACAAAATCAGCTATTTTGGATGTATTGAGGAAGGGATCAACCTCGCTGGAAACGTAAAGAATACGCAATTTAGACATGCTAAAATTAGTTAGGGGAATTTATCCCAAAAAACAAATGCAAAAATATAAAAAATTAAGCACAATTCCGCACGTTTATTAATTAAAGGTCTTTATTTTGCCTATTGAATTAAACGGATTCCACTCCTACATGATCAAAGCCCTCCTTAAATATAGCATTTCATCTCTTCTTGCAATCGGTCTTTTGTATTGGGCCTTTTCCAAAAGCGATCTACACTGGGCGGATATATACCAAAGTGCCTTAACCGCTAATTATCAATGGATCATTGTTTCCATCGTGATTGCATTGATTTCACATTTACTGAGAGCACTTCGCTGGGAACAACTATTAGGTGCCATGCACTATTCACCTGGCACGACTCGTACATTTTCAGCCGTTTTGATTGGTTATTTTGCCAATTTCATCGTTCCGCGAATGGGTGAAGTTTCACGTTGTGGCTCCCTTCAAAAGACAGCCAACATTCCCTTTGAAAAGTCGTTTGGAACCGTAATTACCGAAAGAATCGTTGACTTACTTGGCCTCGCTGTGCTGGTTGGCCTAACCTTTATCGTCGAATGGAAACCCATTCAACAATTTCTATTTCCGAATTTTCACCTCCCTCCTACCATCATGTTAGCCGGGATTGCCGCCGGAGGAATCACATTTTTGGGGTTAATTTGGATCCTTAGAGACCGATTTCTTGTTCGCTGGCAACACTTTGCCGCTACCAATAAAGTTGGCAAATTATTGCAAGGTTGGTTTGTCGGAATCCTAAGCATCAAGGAGGTTGAAAATCCATCTAAATTCATTTTGTACACTATATTAATTTGGGTGGCCTATTTCGCCAATACCTATACATTATTATTAGCCTTCCCAATCAGCTCCTCATTAAGCTTATCAGCAGGCTTGACAGTATTAGTTATGGGAACCTTTGGCATGGCAACACCTACCCAAGGGGGAATTGGCGCCTATCACAGCTTGGTCGCATCTGCGCTTAGCTTTTATTTAATCCCGCTGAAGGATGCAACCATTTTAGCTACATTTTTTCATGGAACTCAAATGGCAACGATCTTGTTATTTGGCGGATTAAGTTTTATCATTACTTTTTTCTTACCTCAAAAAAATGCAGGAATCGAGTCATAAAATTTGCACATTAGCTGATGCAATATCGAGGCGAGCTGCCTGGAAACAGGAAAACCAACAAGTCGTTTTTACGAATGGCTGTTTTGACATCCTTCATCTAGGACATGTTGACTATCTAGAAAAAGCGCGCCAAACAGGAACCAAAATGATTGTTGGCGTAAATGCAGATAGTTCTGTGCGCCAACTGAAAGGACCGACAAGACCAGTCAATAACGAATATGCCCGTGCCCGGATTTTAGCAGCACTAGGTTTTGTTGATATGGTTATCGTTTTCGAGGAAGAAACACCCTTAAATCTAATAAACGAATTATTACCAGACGTTCTTGTTAAAGGGGACGACTATTCGATCGAAACAATCGTAGGTGCCAAAGAGGTTATTGCGAACGGCGGAAAAGTAACAACAATACCCTTGGTACCTAGTTATTCAACAACCAATATCATTCAAAAACTTAAAAATTAAAAACCATGTTAATCGCTATTATTTTTGGAGTGCTGGGAATGCTTATTTCTTGGCGTTTAAAATCAAAATTCAAAACGTATTCAGAAACGGCTTTGCAAAGTAATTTGTCCGGCCAGGAAATCGCGGAACGCATGTTAGCCGACCACGGCATACATGACGTACGTGTCATCTCAGTAGAAGGACAATTAACAGATCACTACAATCCTGCAGACAAGACCGTCAATTTAAGTCATGATGTTTACTACGGAAGAAATGCAGCAGCAGCAGCGGTTTCTGCCCACGAATGTGGCCATGCGGTTCAACATGCGAAGGCTTATAGCTTTTTGCAATTTCGCAGTGCTATGGTGCCGATGCTAAACATTGCGAATGGATTTATGCCCTTATTGTTAATGGGAGGAATGATGTTATTGTATTCAACAGGAAATTCGACTGTATTAGCGATTGGAGTGGCTTTATTTGCGCTTGCAACGCTATTTAGTTTCGTAACACTTCCCGTAGAATTTGATGCATCTAATCGTGCTTTAGCTTGGATTAAGACAAATAACATTGTCACACCCGCTGAATATGAATTATCGAAAGATGCACTTTGGTGGGCTGCGATGACCTATGTCGTTGCGGCATTAGGAATGCTCGCGCAATTGCTCTATTATCTGAATTTGATGGGTGGCAGAAGAAGTGATGATTAAATATGAGTGAAGAACGAAGAGTTAAGAGTTAAGAGTTAAGGATGGCCTGCGAAATTTCGTAGGCTTTCTTTTTATACCCAAATGTACCTCTTCACTCTTAATTCTTAACTCTTACCTAGTTTAACTTACTCTTCCGATAACTATATCCAAAATAAATCATAACACCTGCTAAACACCAATAAGCAAATCGCTCCCAGTTGGTCGCCCCCATTTGAGTCATTAGGTATAGATTCACGAGTAATCCCAAAACGGGAATCAATGATAAGCGGTGCGTGTAACTAAAAAACGCAAGTACTAACCAAATAACAAAGAAACCTGTCATGATCCAATGATCCGCTTTTGCATCCCCATCTAGGTAACTTCCCAACCAAGTTGTCCAAGAAGCTGAATCCGGCAAGGATAAATACAAGGCAACAATCCATGCTACCCCCACCCAGATGGACGCATTTAAATAAGGAATCTTAAACTTCGATTTCTTTTGATTCTCAGGATCCAAATCCAAAATCAACACCCCCGCACACACTAAAACAAATGCAAACAAGGTTCCAATACTTGACAAGTTAATCACCTCTTCTAAGTTGGCGAACAAAGCCGGAACCCCCACCAAAACTCCCGTCATAATGGTCGAGAAGGATGGCGTACGGTATTTGGGATGAATGCGTGAAAATGCCTTTGGCAACAAACCATCACGTGACATGGTCATCCAAATACGCGGCTGGCCTAATTGATAGACCAACAAAGCACTTGTCAGTGCGATCACAGCACTTGCGGCTACCACGCCAGCAACACCAGGCAAATTCACTTTCATAAACATGAAAGCTAAAGGATCTTCAATTCCAGTTAATTGTTGAGATGGCACAATTCCCGTCAATACAAGCGTTACTAGCACATAAAGCACCGTACAAATAATCAGTGCCCACATCATGGCCTTAGGAATATCACGCTGTGGATTTTTACATTCCTCAGCGGTCGTAGATATAGAATCAAAACCAATGTATGCAAAACATACCGCGGCAACACTTTTTAAAACACCCGAAATACCATTCGGTGCGAAGGGTGTCCAGTTCTCTACTTGCACATAAAATGCACCGACTCCAATAACAATTGCAATCACCAATAATTTCAAAATAACGAGAATATTATTGGTATTCTTTGATTCTTTAATCCCAATATAAACCAAATAAGTTATCGCTACGGTGATCAAAAGCGCAGGTAAATTGGCAACAAAATGCCAACCTAAAAACGTAGGTGCAGACTGATAAGCCAAATACCCTTCCCGAAGATTAACATGCAAGGATTCTAAAGTTTGACCCGATTGCAATAAAGGAGAAGCCTCGTTAAAAGCTCGTTTGGCCGACAAATAATCCATCGTTAAAAATTCTGGAACATGAACGCCAAGGCCCTCCATCAAATCAACAAAATATTTTGACCAAGAAATCGCAACGGCAACATTGGAAATCGCATATTCCAAAAGCAAGTTCCAACCAAGAATCCAGGCTACAATTTCGCCTAAACTCGTATAAGCATAGGTATAGGCACTTCCGCTGATAGGCACGGTTGCCGCAAAACGCGCATAACAAAACGCGGTAAACATGCAGGCCATTGCTGTGAAAACAAACAGCATCGAAACGGCAGGACCACCATTTGCGGAGGCCTGCCCGATCGCTGAAAATATACTGGCACCGATGATGGCAGCAACTCCCATGAATGTCAAATCACGAACGCCCAAATTGCGATGCATTTGGCCACCTTCTAACTTTTCAATCTCCAGTTGGTCTGAAATAATTTTATCTATTGACTTCTTGCGAAAAAAGGAAGACCACATCATATTAGCTTGTTGATTTTTATACCGAAGAACAAAAATACATCTTTCTGAAAGAAATTCTAATTAAACGAAAAGCCTTACCTTTGCTGACATGTCAGTAGCCATCGTCATATTAAATTATAATGGAAGTGCATTTCTATCGAAATTTCTTCCAAAAGTCATCTCCACGAGTCCCGAAGGAGATATCTATGTGGCAGACAATGGATCCACAGATGACTCTATCGCTTTAATTACAGCACAGTTTCCCCAGGTCAAGCTCATTCTTTCAACCGAAAATTTAGGCTATGCGGGGGGATATAATCATGCATTAAAACAAATCCATGCGGAGTATTATGTTCTCATGAACTCAGACATCGAACCCAAAGAACATTGGCTCAGCAATTTAATGACCTATTTTAAAGCAAATCCCCAAGTTGCTGCTGCACAACCATTTATTCTATCTTACCAAGAGCCCACTAAATTTGAATATGCTGGAGCGGCTGGAGGGTATTGGGATCGTTATGGATATGCATTTTGCCGAGGACGGATTTTTGATTCCATTGAAACCCAAACGAATCAATTTGAAAGTGCAATCGTCAACTGGGCGACAGGAGCTTGTTTAATGGTACGTTCCCATGTTTATTGGGAAGTTGGGGGACTAGATGCCTATTTCTTCGCACACATGGAGGAAATAGATTTGTGCTGGCGCATGCAGCGTGCGGGATACGAAGTAGCGGCTGTTGCGACGAGCGAGGTACTGCATGTGGGAGGCGGAACCTTAGCGCAAGGCAACCCTAAGAAGACCTACCTAAACTTTCGCAATAACTTAATCTTATTATATAAGAACCTGCCTGTACAAAAACGCACCGGAATTCTATTTAGCCGCATGTTACTTGATGGATTAGCGGGGGTTCAGTTTTTAGCAAAAGGAGAATTAAAACAGATTGTAGCTATATTAAAAGCGCATCGCGACTTCTATGGCTATGTATTTCTGGAAAATAACAAGCAAAATCTTGCCCCAGCATTAGATAAGAAAATTGTCACTAGTTATGCTGGAAGCATTGTTTGGGACTACTTCGTTCGAAAAATCAAACGATATGCTGATTTAGGCATTTAAATATCCCAAACAGAAGGATTATTTCGTTGGCGTAAATAACGTCGAATATTCATCCAAAAAGCCAGGAAAAGATAAATGATAATGGGAGAACCCATTGTCAAGAAAGATGTATATATAAAATATAAGCGAATGCTACTTGTCGATATTTTAAACTTATCTCCTAAGCGCGCGCAAACCCCAAAGGCTTGATTTTCAACAAAGTATTTCAATCGGTACATCACGAATCATTTAGGTCACACAAAATTAGATTTTTTTCTTCACTTAAAGAAAAATTCAAGATAAATAAATAAAATGCAATAAAATAGAAGAAAAATGTAAATATATTTTCAATTAACTGATAATTAATTGTAAAATGCTTGCATACAATTTTATTTTTTCTACATTTGAGCACTTAAAAGATTTAATTCAGCCATAGTTCAGACTTCCCTTCTCTAGTATCTCCCACTATTT
The DNA here is from genome assembly GCF_032470275.1 of Aquirufa regiilacus. Taxonomy (NCBI): domain Bacteria; kingdom Pseudomonadati; phylum Bacteroidota; class Cytophagia; order Cytophagales; family Flectobacillaceae; genus Aquirufa; species Aquirufa regiilacus. The sequence goes on along the minus strand of NZ_JAVNWW010000008.1, from coordinate 64,543 downwards.
ATAGTTTTGATTCTAAAGTTTTCATAGTCTTCTTGCGCGGAACAATCGATTTAGGTATTAATTTTTTAACATTATTTTTATGCAAACTGGTAAAGTAAAATTTTTCAACGAGACTAAAGGATTTGGATTCATCGTTGATGATCAAACAGGCGAAGACATTTTCGTACACGTAACTGGCCTTTCAGGTGTTACAATTCGCGAAAACGATTCAGTATCTTACGAGGTAACTGATGGAAAGCGCGGAGCAAACGCAATCAACGTAAAGAAAATCTAATTTTCGCACGTTTAATTTGATTAGAGCAAATCAGTAGATTTCAATATATAGTATTGCCCCATTGATCTCTAGTTAAAGAGAAATAAAAAAGCCTTCTTCGGAAGGCTTTTTTATTATACAGCAATTAAGCAATCCAGGCAACCACCTCATCTTTCGTGGGCATCGCCGCATCGATCTTCAATTTTTTACGCATACCGCCTAAATCATTGAATACTTTGTTCGGATTAGCTTCCTTTAATTGAGCCAGAGTTAAAATACCCATTTTTTGCAGGGCAGGGATCCATATTTCTGGAACTCCTACGCTGGCAAATTCACTATCTGAGGAAACCTCCTTGATGACTTCCGGGCGCATCTGCGGGAAGAACAATACTTCTTGAATGGAAACTTGATTCGTCATCAACATCGTTAAGCGATCGATTCCAATTCCAATCCCTGAAGTAGGCGGCATCGCATATTCCAGTGAACGTAAGAAATCGTAATCCATCGCCATGGCTTCGTCATCTCCTTTCTCGGCCAAACGCAATTGATCTTCAAAACGCTCTTTTTGATCGATTGGATCATTTAACTCGGAATATGCATTCGCAATTTCTTTCCCGTTAACAAATAACTCAAAGCGCTCAACAAGCCCTTCTTTCGAACGATGTTTTTTGGTTAAAGGCGACATCTCAACCGGATAATCCGTAATGAAAGTCGGTTGAATCAAATTCGCCTCAACCGTTTCCCCGAAGAGCTCATCAATCAATTTCCCTTTACCCATTTGTGTATCAACATCCATGCCTAATCCTTGGCAATGCTTACGCAATTCGTCTTCCGACATAGCATCTACATCAACGCCCGCGTACTGTTGGATGGCTCCTGAAATCGTCAAGCGCGGGTAAGGACCTGCAAATTCAATTTCATTGTCACCTACTTTTAGTTTGGTTTGGCCATGTAACGTTTGAGCAACGGTTTGGAAGATGGTTTCTGTCAAATCCATCATCCAGTGGTAATCTTTATAGGCAACGTAAAATTCCAAGGATGTAAACTCCGGATTATGCGTCCGGTCCATTCCTTCATTGCGGAACATTTTTCCGAATTCGTAAACGCCATCAAAACCACCTACGATTAATCGCTTTAAATACAACTCATTCGCAATACGCAAATAGAGTGGCATATCCAGGGTATTGTGGTGTGTATTGAACGGTCGGGCTGCTGCACCACCATGAACGGCTTGCAAAACGGGAGTTTCAACCTCTAACCAACCGCGTGCATCGAACATTGAACGCATGGTCGAAACAATTTTGGCGCGCTTGATAAAAATATCCTTAACCTGTGGATTCACGATTAAATCAACATAACGCTGGCGATAACGCATCTCAGGATCAGAAAATGCATCATAAGTTTGCCCCTCCGCCTCTTTCACAACAGGCAAAGGTCGCAAGGCCTTCGATAACAAGGTGAATTCACGCACATGCACCGAAATCTCCCCAACTTGTGTCGTAAAGGCATATCCTTTGATACCAATGATGTCACCGATATCCAATAATTTCTTAAATACTGTATTGTATAAGGTTTTATCTTCTCCAGGACATAAATCGTCCCGACGGAAATACAATTGAATTCGCCCTTCCGCATCTTGCAATTCCGCAAAAGAAGCGTTTCCCATGATACGGAAACCCATCAAGCGACCCGCAAGAACAACTTCCTGATAATTTGCTTTTTCCGGAACGTAGTTGGCTAGTATCTCAGCCGAATGTACGTTCACAGGATATTCAGCAGCCGGATAGGGATCGATCCCCATGGCCATTAACTCTTGTCGCTTTTGTCTACGCAGCTGTTCTTGTTCACTTAAAATCATCAGAATATAAGGGCTAAAATGAAGCCACAAAAATAGCCATTTCTCTTGGCAAATAAAATTCTTAAAACTTGTTAATTCGATTTTACGTTTGACTGTTAATACGATTTTTCGCTTAAATTCGTAATTCAAATACTAACCCTTTTACAAATCGAAAGATGGAAATGAAAAATCAATTAAAATCCTACGTAGTCATCGCCCTTTTATCCAGTGGAGTAACTTTGGGGGCATATCAATTACTAAATTTAGGGAATCAATCGAGTTTTAGTGATTCTCCATCCGCTTTCACAAGCAACGTTTCCAATGTAGTCGCGGCAGGAAGTCCGGGTGAATTTACCTACGCGGCAGAGAAAACAACTCCAGCCGTTGTGCACATCAAAACCAAGATGGAGCAAAGACAGCGCCAATTTTCAAGTCCATTTGATGACTTATTTGGCGGATTTGGCGATCCATTTGGAGGTGGTGGCGGACGCCGACAAGCTCCCCAACAAGCCGAAGCATCAGGATCGGGTGTGATCATCAGTGCTGACGGATATATCGTCACAAACAATCACGTAGTTGCAGAAGCAACCGAAATTTCCGTGATGTTAAATGACAAACGCGAATTTAAAGCGAAGGTTATTTCGACAGACCCTTCCTCCGATTTAGCGGTAATTCAAATTAAGGCAAACGATCTTCCGTTCTTAACCTTTGGTGATTCAGATGCATTAAAAGTAGGCGAATGGGTATTAGCTGTAGGGAATCCGTTTAATCTAGAATCAACGGTAACAGCAGGTATTGTTTCAGCCAAAGGTCGTCAAAACATCATCGATCGTGATGATGACAAGGCAGCCAATCCATTGGAATCATTTATTCAAACAGATGCTGCCGTAAATCCAGGTAACTCGGGAGGTGCACTTGTAAACCTCAAAGGAGAATTAATCGGTATCAATACAGCCATATATTCACGCACGGGGCAATTTGCTGGTTATTCATTTGCAGTACCTGTAAGTATTGTCAAAAAAGTATCAGCGGATTTGATCAAGTATGGCAATGTTCAGCGCGGTTTCTTGGGCGTGAGTATCATGGAAGTTAATTCAAAATTGGCTGATGAAAAAGACTTAAAAGTCACTACCGGAGTATATGTTGGCGGATTCTCAGAGAATTCTGCCGCGAAAACAGCAGGTATCAAAATCAATGACGTTATTACCAAAATTGATGGGATTGAAACAAAAACATCAGCGAAGTTGATGGAAATCGTGGGCCGCAAGCGTCCAGGTGAAACCTTGAATGTTACGGTTAACCGTGATGGTCAAAACAAGGAATTCACAGTTACGTTGAAAAACAAAGATGGCAACACGGCTATTCTAAAAGGCGAAACAGGTGAATCTTATAAATCGGAATTCTTAGGTGCTAAGTTTGGCGCATTGAGCAGCTCAGATAAGGAGAAATTCAATGTCAACGCAGGCGTAAAGGTAACCGAAGTATTACCGGACGGCCGCTTAGAGATGTATGGATTATCTAAAGGATCCATCATTACGAAGATTAATGACAAGGCAGTAAATAATCCAAAAGAAGCTGCTGAATTGCTCGAAGCACGAAAAGGCCGTACGAAACTAGAAGGCATCGATGTGGATGGGTCGAGATTCATTTATGTACTGTAAACAGTCGCTAGTCAGCAGTCGCTAGTCACTAGTCGCTAGTCGGCAGTCGCTAGTCTTCAGTCGCTAGTCGGCAGTCGCTAGTCACTAGTCACTAGTCGGCAGTCGCTAGTCCTCAGTCGCTAGTCGCTAGTCACTAGTCGGCAGTCGCTAGTCCTCAGTCGCTCATCATTAGACGTCGGGCGTTAACACTACTAAAAATATAAAGCCTCGCTTGGTTTTCCAAGAGGGGCTTTTTTATGGTGGTAAGTCGACAGTCACTAGTCAAAACAAAGTCCTACTTGAAATTCGACGTAGGGCAGTAGTAATCAAACTGATTTATCCGACTAGCGACTGACGAATAGCAACTAGTGACTAGCCAAAACAAAGCCCTACTTGGAAATACAGGTGGGGCTTTTTTTATAGTGGTACGTCGGCAGTCGCTAGTCCTCAGTCGTTCATCATTAGATGTCAGGCGTTAATGCTAATAAAAATATAAAGCCCTACTTGGAATTCCAGGTGGGGCTATAATATTTAAAAGTATATTCTGATGACTAGCGACTGACGACTGATGACTAGCGACTATTAAAAAAAGCCCCACTTGGAATACCAAGCAGGGCTTATAAATACTAACTTATTTATCAGACTAGCGACTAGTGACTAGCGACTGAATGACTACTTTCGATACATCACCGTTTTAGCCGCATCAATCGTACGAGCGACATTTGGTAAAATCTCCTCAATTAACGTTGGAGCATATGGCAATGGCAAGTCGCGTGAATTCACACGAATCACGGGAGCATCTAAATAATCAAATGCCCAACGTTGTAAATGATATGCAATCTCAGATGATATAGCTGATAAAGGATTTGCTTCCTCAACAACGACACAACGATTTGTTTTCTTTACCGACTCTACTACGGTAATATAATCTATCGGACGAACCGTACGCAAATCAATCACCTCAGCATTGATTCCTTGTTTCGCTAATTCTTCTACCGCTGGCAACACCACACGTGACAACATTTTACCAAAAGTAACAATCGTCACATCCGTACCCGCTTTCACAACATTTGCTTTACCAATCGGAATCAAATATTCACCATCCGGAACTAAACCCTTATCTCCATACATCAATTCCGATTCCATGAAAATAACAGGGTCATTATCACGAATCGAAGCCTTCATTAAGCCTTTCGCATCCGCAGGCGTTGCAGGAACAACCACTTTAAGTCCAGGAGTATTCGCAAACCAATTTTCGAAATTGGACGAGTGCTGTGAGGATAATTGCCCCGCATTACCCGTAGGTCCACGGAAAACGATGGGACAAGAATATTGACCTCCTGACATCGACATCAACTTAGACGCTGAGTTGATGATTTGATCAATAGCCACCAAAGAGAAGTTGAATGTCATGAACTCAATAATCGGACGTAGGCCATTTGCTGCAGCACCCACACCGATACCACCGAAACCTAATTCAGCGATGGGTGTATCAATCACGCGCTCTGGACCAAATTCGTCCAACATACCTTGTGATACCTTATAAGCACCATTATATTCCGCAACTTCTTCTCCCATTAAGAAGACTGTATCATCACGACGCATTTCCTCTTGCATAGCCTCACGTAAGGCTTCTCTAAATTGAATTTCTCTCATATGATTTCTTTGTTTTGGGCATTCCCAAGCAGCGACAAAATTAGGCAAGAAAAAGCACACAACAAAACCAAAATTCAGGTTACAATCGGTCTATTTTAGTAAAATCGTCGTATTTTTGAATTTCCATTGAATAAAATCAACTATGTCAGTTCAAATCGGCGCAATTTCTGCTACTTTATCGAGCTTTTTAAGCCAACACGATTATTCACACATCGCAGTTATTGTGGACGAAAAGACACAAAAACATTGTTTGCCCCTCATTCAATCCTTGCTTCCCAAAACTTTTACAAAAATCGTCATTAAATCAGGTGAAGAGCAAAAAACACTCGCAACCTGTGAGAAAATTTGGCAGGCGATGACACAGGCCAACATGGACCGCCATGGCTTGATTATTAACCTTGGCGGTGGTGTGATTGGTGACATGGGAGGATTTTGTGCCTCGACGTACAAGCGCGGCATTGATTTTATTCAAATTCCCACGACCTTATTGGCACAAGTTGATGCATCCGTGGGAGGAAAATTAGGCATTGATTTTCATGGCCTAAAAAATCACATCGGCGTATTTCAATTACCCAAGACGGTTTTGATTGACCCTACATTTATTCAAACCCTGCCCGATCGCCAAAAAAGATCCGGATTTGCCGAGATCATCAAGCATTGTTTAATTCGAGATGCAGCAAAATGGGATACCATTGCTTCGTTGGATTTTGACCAAGTCGATTTGGCTGATCTAATTGCGCATTCCGTGGAAATCAAAAAAGCTGTTGTTGCAGAAGACCCGAAAGAGAAAGGATTACGCAAAATCTTGAATTTTGGACATACACTTGGCCATGCCGTTGAAACCTATTTATTGGGCCTAGGCAAACGTGCCGTATTGCATGGAGAAGCTATCGCTGTGGGTATGATTACGGAAGCCTATTTAGCTTATCAACGAAATCTTATAGAGGCAGAAGAATTAGAAGCCATCGAAGCGATGCTTTTTGCGACATATGGTCGTATTCAAATCAAGGCAGAAGAAATCCCTGCGATTATTCAATTAACTGCGCAAGACAAGAAAAACAAAGGATCCGAAATACGCTTTTCGTTGTTAACGGGCATTGGTGATTGTGGATATGACATCCCTGTATCCAAGGCCGAGATGAAAAAAGCCTTGGAGTATTACATCGGATAATTACTCGATTACTTGCGGAACTTTGAAATATTGCTCGTTGGTATCTGGACCTAAAGCTAATGCCTTTTCACGCGTAAGCTTTGAGATAGCCTTATCTTCTCTGAAATGATTCAAAGCAAAAGTCATATGAGCTAATGGAGCGACATTTTGCGTATCGACAACATTCAATGCTTCCATCCAATCCAAAACTTTATTGATTGAATCTTGCATCTCGCCAACTTTTGATTCTTTCAAATCCAGGCGAGCCAAATGTGCAATTTTAACGACATCCTCTTTACTTACTTTCATCTTTCTTCGATTTAAGTTTTTTGTCCTCGGGCATTTCTTTATCTAAAAATGCATTCAACGCATCGCGATCTAAATTCGCCGTAATTTGGCCAAATGAATCAATGTTCATTTCAAATCCTGCTAAATCAGGATGTACTTTTGGCGCTTTGGCTTTCGGTTTTGCTTTCATTAATTGTTGCTAGGAAAATTTTTCAAAGCTGCTGCTAATCGTTCAATTACCTGATCTTTTCCCCACAATTGCATCGAAATCATCAAATCTGGACCTGCTCCATTGCCACTTAAGGCCACGCGCAATATTTGCATCACCTTACCCATTTTGATACCTGCAGCTTCCAACGATTCATGAATCGCATGCTTGATATCATCTGCTTGCCAAACGGCCACCGCTGGTAATGCTTCAGCTAATATATGTAAACCCTTTTCCGCTTCCGCATTCCATTTATTTTGTATGACTGCCTCATCGTAAGTAGCCGGTTTCTCAACAAATGAATCAACCAATGTTGCTAGTTCTTGCGGAAAAGTAATCCGATCTAAAAATAAAGATACGAATGCCAAAGCTTCTTCGGCAGGCAAATGTCCCAAATATTCCTTCGCCAATACCTCCGGAGCTTGTTGTTTTAAATACTGCTCATTAAACCATTTGGCTTTATTGACATCAAATTTTGCTCCTGCTTTGTTGATGCGTTCTAAAGAAAAGGCATCTACTAATTCTGTCAAACTGAATAATTCTTGTTCAGTACCTGGATTCCAACCTAAAAAGGCTAAGAAATTCAACGTTGCATCAGGCAAATAGCCTTCTTGCTTAAAACCTTTGGAGATTGACCCCGATTGAGGATCCGTCCATTCCATAGGGAATACCGGAAAACCACCTAAGTCCGCGTCGCGTTTGGATAATTTACCATTTCCTTCGGGTTTTAACAATAAGGGTAAATGTGCAAATTGAGGGGCTGTCCAACCAAAAGCTTGGTACAATAAAATATGTAAAGGTGCTGAAGGCAACCATTCTTCTCCACGAATCACATGAGTAATCTCCATGATGTGATCATCTACGACATTCGCCAAATGATAGGTAGGCATTCCGTCTGATTTCATCAAGACTTTATCGTCTATGCTTGACGTATGGACATGAACCCAATCACGTACAGAATCTTGGAAACGTACTTCTCCTTTGGCAGGAACCTTAAGGCGAATAACATAAGGCGTATTCGCATCCAATAAGGCTTGAACCTCTGCCGCAGGTAAAGCTAATGAATTACGCAATTTCACACGTGTCAATGCATTGTATTGGAAGGCGGAACCCTTGCTTTCAAACATCGTACGCATGGCATCCAATTCCTCGGCTGTATCAAAGGCATAATATGCCTTTTCTTCTTGGATCAATTGATCCGCATAAGCTAAATATAGGTCCTTACGCTCGCTTTGTCGGTAAGGTGCATGAGGTCCTGAGGCACCCACTCCCTCGTCTGGGCTGATTCCTAACCAGGCTAAACTATCTAGTATATATTGTTCTGCTCCAGGCACGAAACGCGTTTGATCGGTATCTTCAATGCGAAGGATAAAAGTTCCGCCCATTTTGCGCGCGAACAGGTAATTATATAAAGCCGTTCTTACGCCACCAATATGCAATGGACCGGTTGGACTTGGGGCAAAACGTACTCGAACAGAAGCAGACATATATTATGATTTATAGGCAATACAAGCAATTTCCACACGCACATCTTTGGGAAGTCTCGCAACTTCGACCGTTTCCCGCGCGGGCGGATTTTCGGGGAAATGAGCCCCATAGACTTGGTTAATCTTAGCAAAATTATCCATGTCTTTCACAAAGATGGAACATTTGACAACATCCGTATACGTGCAACCTGCCGCTTTTAAGATGTGTCCCATATTCTTCATGACTTGATCCATTTCCTCTTCAATGCTCGCTCCGGATTCAAAAACGCTCAAAGCGATTTGACCAGAAACGAAAACCATGCCGTTCACTTCGACCGCTTGCGAGTAAGGACCAATGGCAGCTGGTGCGTCAGGAGAAAAAATTATTTTTTTTGTCATATCTTTGAAATAAGAGATGCAAGTTACCAAAATTTGCTCGAATCTCGAATTAGGAAACGGATCGATTTTCATGCAAAAAAAAGTACACAGGGTTTGGTACCAAAATAAGGGCATCGGCTACATGCTCATCTCCTCTTTGTGTTTTGCGTTAATGTCGGCACTTGCCAAATCCATGAGTGATCGTTTCGGCTCGGTGGAATTAGTTTTTTTCCGAAGTGCTGTCGGCCTACCCTTCCTGTTAACAAGTTTGGTTCGTCGGCCAGCTATCCAAAAAGGCGGGAAGCTCTACTTCATCATTCTTCGGGGTTTATTGGGGGCGTTTACGTTGTATTGCCTATTCTACACCTTGGAACATTTGGGACTATCCTTAACGAACACCTACGGGCAGGCATTCCCATTATTCATCGCCATTTTTAGTTTTTTCTTGATTCCGAATGAGCGCTTATCCGCCAAACAGGTTTTATTTTTGCTTGTCGGTTTTTTGGGAATTCTACTCATTTTCCAACCCGAAGCGACCGGACAATGGTTCAATCATGCGACCGGAATTATTTATGCTATGGGAACCGCGCTCGGATATTTGGCAATTAAGGAAGCGCAGAAATATTATGATTCACGTTGGGTTGTCGTTTCCTTCATGGGAGCAGGCTTAATCGCTTCAACCATTTCCTTGTGCTTAGGTACATTTGGCGAGATGCCCAATAGCTTTTTCACGGGACATTGGGTGATGCCAACGCCCTTCGAATGGCTAAAAGCATTGGTCATGGGCTTATTGGCCCTAGGCGTTCAGTACTTTACGACACAGGCATTATTGAATGAAAAAACAAGCATTGTGGGTGCTGTAGGAAATAGTGCGGTGGTTTTCTCCATTGCGATTGAAATTGCCCTTGGAAATGGACTTCCTTCGTTACTTGTATGCTTGGGGATGAGTTTGGTGGTTTGGGGGAGTTATCAGGTGAGTAGGAAATGAGGTAAGAGGGAAGAGTTAAGAGTGAAGAATTAAGAAGTCGGATGATTAGCGTGATAGATTTAAAATTATGATTTTACAAATACTCGCTACATTTCAGTCCTAAACTCTTACTTCTTCACTCTTAATTCTTCACTCATTTCAAAAAAAAGAACCCCAAGATTTCTCTCAGGGTTCATCAATAAAATATTGTTAGTTCGAATTATGCCGTAGCATTATTCATCACTTCCGTTTGTTTACGGATAGATTCCAAGTGAACTAATTTGAACATTTCTTCAACGAATTCAGGATATAAGCCTAAGCCTTTTGCCTGGTTTGCGCGGTCGTTGTGCAATTGCTTCCAACGATCCAACTGCAACACAGCTACGTTGTTATCACGCTTGTACTCACCTAATTTCTCAACAACAGCCATACGAGCAGCTAATACTTCCATCAATTCACGATCAATGTTGTCAATCTTCTCGCGTAGACCCGCTAATTCATCAGAGAAGTCAGATCCGTAATTTGCATTACGAACTTCTAACTCACGCAACATTTCACCTAATTTCTCAGGAGTTACTTGTTGAGAAGCATCCGACCATGCTGCATCTGGATCACGGTGCGTTTCGATGATCATACCATCGTAATTCAAATCTAAAATACGTTGAGACAATTCCATCAATAAAGCACGCTTTCCAGCCATGTGTGATGGATCACCAATAAGTGGCATTTGAGGGAATAAACGCTTCAACTCAACCGCCATTGCCCACATCGGTGAGTTACGGTATTTCGTCTCTTGTGCATTAGAGAAACCACGGTGAATTGCTCCTAATTTCTTAATTCCAGCACCTTGTAAACGCTCGAATGCTCCAACCCATAATGCTAAATCTGGATTAACCGGATTTTTCACTAACACAGGAACATCTACCCCTTTCAAGGCATCTGCCAAATCTTGTACGTTAAATGGATTCACGGTTGTACGTGCACCGATCCATAACACATCAACACCATATTTTAAAGCCAACTCAACATGCTCAGGCGTAGCGACTTCGATTGCCAATGGCAAACCAGTTTCTTTTTTTGCCTCAACCAACCACTTCAAAGCAGGTTCACCCATACCTTCAAAGCTACCTGGACGTGTACGAGGTTTCCAAACTCCTGCACGCATAATGTGTGCATAACCTTCCGCCTTGATACGACGGGCAGTTTCTAATACTTGTTCCTCAGTTTCAGCTGAACATGGACCCGCAATAATCAACGGCTTTCCACCAGTCTGAATCCACTCTTGCATTGGTACAATGTCTAAATTGGCATTCATAATTTTCGGATTTACAAGGCTAACGCCCCAAACATTTTGTTTATTTTATTTTATACTTCACCGCTTAAACGGATTATTAATTCTCTTATATTTGCAAGCTATTTCAAAATCAATGAACAAAACCAACGCTTCAACCTTACCTCAATTATCGTTCGAAGACACCCAAATTGCCTTTGCTTCAAAGTCCAACTTTAAACTCAAAAAGGCCTATTGGATATTTGCCTTAATGAACCAAAATTGGCTTGTAAAGTTAGGGACTTTTTTTATCAAATTGTTTCTTTTCCTTCATTTTCCCATCAAAAAACTCATAAAATCTACGATTTTTGAACAATTCTGCGGTGGAGAAACGATCCAAGAATGCAAACAGACGATAGACCAACTGCAACAAGGAAAGATTGGAACGATCCTAGACTACTCAGTTGAGGGGGAAGAAAATGAAAAATCCTTTCAAATCACCAAACACGAAATATTAAAAACGATACAAAAAGCGCATGAGAATCAAGCAATTCCATTCGCTGTTTTTAAAATGACGGGAATCTTTCAAGCAGACCTTTTGGAAGAATTTCAAACGGAATCAGGATTGACAGAAGATAATGAAGAGACTTTTCAACATAGCAAAGAAATACTGATTGAAATATGCCAACTAGCCTACGACCTTAAGGTTCGCCTATTTATTGATGCGGAAGAGAGTTGGCTACAAGGAACAATCGACACTTTGACGTATGAAATGATGGAACGTTTCAATCACGAGACCGCTATCATATTCAATACTTTCCAGATGTACCGTGTAGATATGTTGGAAAATCTAACAAATGCGATTAAAGCTGCGAAGGACAAATCTTATTTCCTAGGAGTCAAATTGGTTCGTGGGGCATATTTAGAGAAAGAACGCCAGCGTGCGCACGAGGATGAGTATTCTGAGCCCTTGCATAAAGACAAAGAACATACCGACCAAGATTTCAATACCGGTATGTTAGCTTGCCTAACTAATATCGAACGTGTACATTTTTGTATCGGCACCCATAACGAATACAGCTGTAAATTGCTGCTTGAAGAAATGGCCAAACAGCATATCCCACACAATCATCCTAACATCTATTTTGCTCAACTATTGGGCATGTCAGATAATATTAGCTACAACCTTGCTTCAGCTGGTTATAATGTAGCCAAATATGTCCCTTATGGTCCTGTGGAATCTGTAATGCCTTATTTATTCCGTCGGGCAGAGGAAAACAGCTCCATTGCCGGTCAAACATCCCGTGAATTCACCTTGTTACTTAACGAAGTAAAACGCAGAAAAAACGCATAATGAAATCTAATTACCGCTATTTCCTTCTTAGTTTATTGATTATACTGTTGGACCAAGGAATAAAAATGGCCGTGCATCATTTCATGGATCCGGGCTATTATGGCCAGATTGAACTTATCAGTCCTTATGTCAAATTACATTATACCCTCAACCCAGGAATGGCATTCGGAATTCAATTGGGATCCGACTATGGCAAATTGATTTTGACGAGTTTTCGCATTTTGGCCATGTTTGGGATAGGTTATTTCCTTTATAAGTTGACGGTAAATCAATCTAAACCTTTATTGTTGGTTTGTACCGCATTGATTTTAGGAGGTGCTATCGGCAATTTAATTGATTCCGTGTTTTATGGTGTCTTTTTAAATAATGCGCCACTGGATGCACCCATGCAATGGTTTCATGGACAGGTAATTGATATGTTTTTCATCGATTTTTGGGAAGGCATCTTACCCACTTGGATTCCAATTTGGGGAGGCACGTATTATTCCACACCCATATTTAATTTTGCTGATGCGGCGATATTTTGCGGCGTTGTGACGATCTTGTTCTTTCAAAACTATCTTTTTAAGCAGGAAAACGAATAAATTGTAATTATGGGGCAATATTTCATCTTCTTTCTATTAGCCCTCTTCGCAGAAATCGTTGGAACCATCAGTGGATTTGGTTCCTCTATCCTATTTGTACCCCTTGCTTCGATCGTATTAGATTTCAAGGTTGTACTTGGGATAACAGCCGTTTTTCATGTTTTCAGCAATTTGTCGAAGATCTATTTATTTCAAAAAGGTATTGATAAACAGATTGCGCTAAAACTGGGCATTCCTGCCGTTCTTTTCGTCACCTTAGGCGCATGGCTAACAAATTACATCCCACAAAAAGAAATCGAACTCGGGATGAATTTCATCATCTTTTCAATTGCTTTGTACATGATGTCGGGGCATCACAAACGAATCAAAGAATCAAACACGAATTTATATCTAGGTGGGACGCTGTCAGGCTTCTTTGCTGGTTTAATCGGTACGGGGGGCGCTATTCGTGGCATTACCTTGGCGGCATTTAATTTGGAGAAAGATGCCTTCATAGCAACATCAGCAATCATCGATATGGGCGTAGATGTGAGTCGGGCAGGTGTTTACATCGCCAGTGGGTATTTCCAACGAGAACACGTCATATTAATCCCATTCCTCATCATTATTTCCATTGCTGGCTCTTATGCAGGTAAAATAATTTTGAATTATATTCCTGAGAAGACATTTCAATATATTGTTTTAGGGGTGATTCTTTTGACGTCTTTGATACAAGGGGGTAAGTATTTTTGGTAGAATTAAGAAGTAAGAGTTAAGAATTAAGAGGTAAGAATTAAGAGGTAAGCTATATTAAAATCTAATTTAACCCTAGGCTATAGCCTAGGGACCCCCAGACTAAATTCTGGTGCTAGAAATAAAATCCGAAAGTCCATTTTAAAGCAACCGACCAAGCACAATCAAAAAAGCCCCGATTTTCATCGAGGCTTTCTTCAAAATAATCAGCTAACTTACTTCTTCGCTGGAGCTGCTGGTGCCGCTGCTGGTGTAGCTGGCTTAGGCGTAATGCCCATTTTCTTCAATACCAAATCAGACATGTTTGCATCTGTAGGGTAGTGCAATAAAATTGGAGCTGTTCCCATACCTGCATCGTAATTGAATACATACGTATAAGCATTCTCAGCTGCTACTGCGTGCATGTTTTCTTCAACTTTCTTCAACAAAGGTTGTAACAATTGAGCTTGTTTCTTTTGTAAAGAAGTTTGTGAATTTTGCTGAAATTCTTGAATCGAAGTTTGCAAATTTTGCAATTCCTTTTCCTTGTCTTGCTTGATGATATCAGCTGTCTTAGGATCAGCATTCAATTTCTCAAATACAGCTAATTTATCTTGAAAATCTTTTACTTTTCCTTGATAAAGCGTCTCATATTGCTTTTGCGTATTTTTCAAATCTTCTTCCACTTGCTTAGCTTCAGGCATTTGGCTTAAGATGTAATCTGCATTAATAAATCCAATTTTTACTTGTGCTTTCGCTGGTAAAATAGCCATTCCGAACACAAGGCTCATAGCTAAGAATAGTTTGTTTTTCATAAAAAATTAATCTAGTTGTTTTTGTTTTGTATGCTTAATCACTCTAATTACTTCTTCAAATTCGGATCTAATTCCAAGCCTAATTCCTCTAACACGTAGTCCGAATAATCATGAATGGGGTTCGTGTAAATTAACGCTAAACCATCATTTGCCTTGTCAAAGACAAAATCCAAACGCTTTTGTCGAACAACACGTTCTAATGCCTTGGATATTTCATCCAAAATGGGCTTCATCGCATTCTGTTTCGCTTTGAACAACTCTCCCTCCTCTCCAAAAACCTTTTCTTGAAAAGCCTTCGCATCTTGGTCTTTCGACTTGATTGCAGCGATTCGTTGCTGACGTAATTCATCCGTCAATAGCAATTCTTCTAAATGGAATTCCTTTTCCATGAGCGCAACTGCTGCTTGCTTATCCGACACTTCTTTTAACCACGCTTTTGTTTTCACATCTAAAGCAGCTTGAACTTTTTGAAATTCAGGCATTTTAGACGTAATAAATTCCGTATCAATGTAGCCAAATTTCTGTGCGTAGGTCCGTTGTCCCATGCACAGGATTCCCAAAATTAAGAAAAAAATTGACTTTTTCATTGTTAATACTTCCTAGCGAATTTGCTGCCCAATCGAGAATGTAAATGCTTGTCGGCCAAAATCCGAATCACCCGGACGAGGCTTATCAAACGCAAATCCATAATCAATTCCAATCATACCGAACGCCGGCATAAAGATACGCGCTCCAAATCCAGCTGATTTATACAAATTAAATGGCGAATAGTCGGCCATCGATGCAAAGTTGTTTCCTCCTTCAGCAAAACCTAACACAAAAATTGTCGCAGATGGATTCAATGAAACTGGATAACGTGCTTCCATCACAAATTTATTGTAAGCAACCCCACCATTTCCATATGAACCTGATGGTCCAATGACACGATCTTTATATCCACGTAAGCCAACAATATCACGATTGAACGAGAATCCTTGAACCATCCCAGATCCACCTAAATCAAAACGCTCGAAACGCGTCGTAGGGGCACCGCCGTAAGATCCCAAGAATCCTAAATGCGCACGTGTGTGAAGGATAAGCTTTCCTAGTAATGGCGTAAACCAACTAGCATCAAACATCCACTTATGGTATTCGATTAAACTTCCATCTTTATTTCCTCCCATCAATGAATATGGAGGTGTTATCGAGGCATTCAATGAGAAACTCGAACCCATCCGTGGGAAGGTTGGATTATCAATGCTATTGCGTGAGAAATTCGTCATCAAGGTAATCGATGTTGACTTTCCTTGCGGATATGCCCACGTATAATAACGATCTACATCATATTGTGCAAAAGACAGGGAATTACTTAATGAGAAATAATCATCCGGCCATTTTAATCTTTTTCCTAAACTGAATGAGACAGAGTTAACATTAAAATGGGCATCCAATAACGAATCGGGAACAGAATAAGCACTCGCTCCATATCCACCATATCCCCCATAACCTCCATAGCCACCGTAGCCGCCTAAGCCGCCACCCAATCCGCCGCCATAACCACCACCGTAACCACCGCCATAGCCGGTTGTTCTAAATTGATATGGATACGAAACACTTCGATTCAGGGAGATGGAGAATGAATTAGGCTTCTTACCACCTAACCAAGGTTCTGTGAATGTTAAACTATAGTTTTGATACGCGGCACCATTGGCTTGAAAACGAACAGATAATTTTTGCCCATCTCCTGCAGGTAGTGGACGCCATGCCGACAAATTTGTCAAGTTTTTAGCAGAGAAGTTATTAAAGACTACACCCAAGGTTCCTACAAAACCAATGTAGCCGCCCCAACCGCCTGACAGCTCAATTTGATCCGATGGCTTTTCTTCGACATTGTATTCAATATCAACTGTTCCATCGGGACGTGGCTGAGGATTAGGCGTAATTTTTTCCGGGTTAAAATAACCAATCGTAGACAATTCGCGCACGGTACGTATGATGGCCGACTTGTTAAACTTCTGACCAGGTAACGTACGTATCTCACGCATAACGACATGATCCGAAGTCTTCGTGTTACCATTCAAAATAACTTTGTTAATCGTAGCTTGTTTCCCTTCAGAAATACGAATCGACAAATCAATCGAATCCCCTTCGATGGCTGACTCAACAGGCTCAGCATTGTAATACAAATACCCATTATCCATGTAGACAGAGCTCAAGTCATCCCCCGGATTTCCTTGCAATTTCTTGTCTAATTCTTCCGTATTGTATACATCCCCTTTTTTGATGCCTAATACCATGTTCAATACCGAATCTGGGTAAATATAATTTCCCTCGAAACTGATGTTCCGGTAATAATACTTTTTCCCTTGAACTAGTTTGATGTAGAGGTCCACCGATTTTTGATCGACCTTACTAATTGAATCAGACTTGATTTGGAAATCACGAAAGCCCAATTTATTCATCGCCTCAAGCAACTTCGTCTTATCCTCATCCCATTTTTTAGGAACAAATTTCGATGGCTTAAAAATACGCCCTAAACGTACCTGCTTCGTATTTTTAATTTTACGTAAGATTAATCCACGTGATTTGGCATCAATTCCATCCAAGATAATTTTGTGTACTTTAACCTTCTCCCCTTTGGCAACATTAACAATTAATGTTGCATTATTTCCTCGCAAGGTATCAACACGAATTGTTGATTTGGTTGTTACATTTAAACGACCTTTTTCTTGATAATACTTACGAATCGCTAATTCCAAATTCTTCTTCAGCGTTTCAGTAATGATTTTTCCTTTGTAGGCTTTCACCTTTTCACTTAAGCTCTCTTGCTCGCCTTTACGAATACCAACATAATTAATCGCAAATAAGCGTGGACGTTCTTTTAGCTCAATTTGAAGCCAAATCTTATCTCCTTCCACCTTAGAAGCATAAATTTCAACCTCTTCCAAAATCCCTTGGTCCATGATTTTACGAATCGCCGTTGCAACCGCATCACCTGGAACCTTAATTTTATCACCTGCTTGCAAGCCCGATATATTAATCATGGACGCACCATCGTAGAATTGAGAACCCGTTACCTCGATACCTGCAATTTCATATTCCTTGGGATCAGCCCAAGAAAAACTCGTTGAAGCAGAATTAGTAGGTGCAAACCGACGGCCACCCAAAACCTGTGCTTGAGCAGCTTGTGTAATGAAAAGAACCAAGACCACGATAAATAGTTGCCCTAAACGATACCCCTTTGATTCTTTACGAAAATTCATGCAAATGTCTTTTTTCATTTCTAGGGTTTAACCCTCACGTTTAACTTGTTCACTCGTTTTACCAAATCGACGCTCACGCATCTGAAAATCCACAATCGCTTGATGCAAATTGACTTTTCTAAAATCTGGCCAAAACAACTCTTCAAAAATATACAACTCTGCATAGGCCAATTGCCACAGCATAAAATTACTAATTCGGTGATCCCCTCCAGTGCGAATCATCAAGTCGGGATCCGGCATTCCTGCCGTTGACAAATGCGCATTAATCATATTTGCATCTACTTGAGAAGCATCTATTTCGCCGGAAGCAACCTTTTCCGCAATCTTTTTTGTCGCTTGCGTCAAATCCCACTTTCCGGAATAAGATAATGCAAGAACCATAGTAAGTCCCTTATTATCAGCCGTTTGCTCCATCGCTGAAGCTAATTCTTTCTGTGAACCTTTCGGTAGCGATTCCAAATCTCCGATTGCCTTGAGGCGTATTTGATTCTTCATCATGCCCGGCAATTCATCGTGGATGGAACTCACCAATAAACTCATCAAAGCCTTCACCTCTGCTGGGGGTCTATTCCAGTTTTCCGTAGAAAAGGCATATAAAGTCAAATACTTTACACCCAGTTCTCCACAGCCTTCTATCGTCTCTCGAACAGCCGCAATAGCGTGTCGGTGACCGAATATACGGTCTTTAAACCCCTGCTGTTTCGCCCATCGACCATTACCATCCATGATAACGGCAATGTGTGCCGGCAGATTGTTTACATCAATAGAATCTTTTATTTCTTGACTCACAACTTAATAAATACAAGAGGCAAAGATAGCTAATCCCTCCCCTTATTCAAAACATTAATCCCGAGGGCAATAAACTGAAATTAACGAATAGGTTATCGATACCGAACTTTGCAAATATTGGTCCGTTTTATTCAGCGTAAAAATCTTGGGCTGCTCTCCCCAGGCTGCTTGCCCATCCAAGATATTTGACAAAGACTTACTCATGCCAAATTCCCATTGCAAGCCCACTCGGTTATTCAATTGTGCCTTTATGCCTACTCCAAAAGGGATCGCCCACGTAAAATAGGTCTTAGGTGTATCGATGACTCCCTCAGGACTTACAAATAAAAAACCCAATCCTCCATAAATGAAGGGTGTCCAATTTCGAAGATTACGGTTAGCCTGGTAATCCTTAAAATTATAATCGACCAATCCCGAAAGTTCAATCAAGGGACTCGAAAATTTATTTTCCGAAAACGAACTACTGGGAAGCAAATAATTAGCTCCATCACCATCTAAACCCGAAAAAGTTAATTTCGCCCGGTAAGCAATCGCTTGATCTGGCTGATAACGCAACTGAAAGTTGACCGCCGTATTAAGTGTTTTCAACTGAGATAAATGAGGAATCAAATGCCAGTCGGACAAATCCCCTTTGTACATACTTGCCCCAGCACCTGCCGACATACTCCAGCGTTGCGCATGCAAGGAAAAGCTCAGAAAAACAGCTAAAAATAAGGTGACTAACTTACTCATTGAATGGGCAATGGTGGACAATCAATTTTATTTCGCAAATGGTAGATTAACCGAATTTGCGTCGTGAAATACTGGTCAGGACCCGTTGAAATTTTAGGTGCCGATACGGTCGAGGGAACAGGAATTCGATTCACCAAGGTATTCGCAGCAAATGGCTCGCCGGAACGGTCTGTATAAAGCATACTTCCAGCAATAGATAAAGGAACCACGGAGCTTCGAATATCCGTCACATCATCCAAATAATCTGTCAAGGCAATGCGGTAACCAAAATCGAAACCCACATCCATACTGCTCGTAATCTTATAGCGAAACCCAACGCCAAAGGGAATGGAAATACCCATGAGCGAATAATCAACACCTTCATTTTTATAATCTAATAAACTTGCATTGCTCTCCGATAACCAAGGACTCTGAACGGGATTACCAGATCCATCAACACCCGCCTGCTTGCGTGCATCGGGGGAATGTAAAAAGCCCGTCACTCCTAAATAAACATAGGGCGAAACAGCATTGCGCTTCAAGTTATTTTCCGGATTACCTCCGATTTCATACATCCCCACAAGCGATAATTCTTTGATATCATTTCGAAAATGAAGATTTCGCAAAAAATTGGCATCCCAATCACCTACCGGAGAAAAATAACTATCATCTCCCGCAATGCGAATGTAATTCAAGCCCAGATTAGCACTGAAATTTGGCGATAAATGCCGCGTAAAATTAACGCCCACGTTCCATCGAGTCGTTTGTGCCGCAACCGAAAATAAGCCTGCCACAGGCACTAAGTCACCGATGTAATGTGAGGAACCCGCTCCAAAAGATACAGAGGTATGTTTTTTAAATACAGGGAAAGGTGATTTCTTCCTGCCTTTTTGACCTAAGAACCACATTTGGGCATTTGAATCAACGCGATTCAAACCAACCAATAACAAGACCATTACGATTATTCGAAACATAGATATACCTAGCGTTTTAGCAACAACGAATTACTGAATTGATTGTTGTGCGAAATTCAAGTTTCGAAGATAACAATTTATCTATTGAATCACCAATTGACGCGTCACTCGACCACCCCGATTTGTACTTAAACTGATCAAATAATGACCCGAAGCGTATCCATTCACATCAAAACGAACCGAATAAGACCCTACTTTACGCAAGCCTGAGTCGATGAGTTTCAGTTGGCGACCTTGCAAATCAAATAGCGCAAGGTTGATATACGCCTCCTCAAATATGCCAAATTGCAACAACGTGTTATCTGTCGCTGGATTTGGCCAAGGCGAAGTTAATTCGATTGAAACCGCTTCAGGAAGTGCATCTGGCGAATTTTTATAAATAGGCAAACGCTCAAAGGTTGAATTAAAGATTTGCTGCGTGCGTACATTATCCAATCCCAAATGATCCCGTAAAACCGTGCTGTAAACTTGGCGATAGTCATAATTAAACTTCAAGTCGCCATTGTTATCTAATGCCTTCAAATTAGGATTTGCTCCGATCAAGCCTCCGCGCACCGTTTTGCCGATAAAGAACATCGGAGCGGCCGTACCATGATCGGTACCGGCTGTACCGTTTTGATTAACACGCCGACCGAATTCCGAAAAGGTCATGATATTGATTCGGTCCGATAAATTTTGATTATCCATGTCCACCTGAAAGGTTTTCACGGCTTCCGATATTGTCTTCCACAAGTTGGCATGCTGCGTCAATTGATTGGCATGCGTATCAAAACCACCGATGTTCAATAAATAAACAGGGGTCTCTAAACCACCTGAAATTAATTTTGAAACGATGCTGAATTGCCGACCTAAATTTGACGTCGGATAGGAAAGCGAATTCTTCCCCTTCGTTGCCCCATCCCGAATAACGCCCGCGTATTGAACGGAAGCCGCAGCGATCTGTTTCAAGAACCCGAGCTCGTCCCCAGCCAAAGTCGCCGGTGGAATATCGGTATCAGCGGGGGTGCCACTGACTAATTGATAAAATAAATTAGGGTCTTCAAAAACGGTACTAAATCCTCCTTGATCTGATTGAAACAAAAGCGATTCGACGGAACCCAATTGAATGGCCATCGGATGTTTGGCTAATGCGATCGGAAACTCAGGGTAACGCGTCTTTAAATAACGACCTGCCCAGCCTTCATCCCAAAGGGTGCCAGCATCCGACCCGGTGTTCCAAATATCGGTTGCACGGAAATGCGAACGATTGGGATTCGGATAACCAATGTTTTGAGCAATACTAACTTGACCTTCGTCGTACAATTTCTTTAAACCCACCGCTGATGGATGCAAATACATCCCCTGATCGAGTTTTAATGCCGCATCTTTTTTGATCGAAATATTCGGACGCGCCGCATGGTATAAATCATCTTCTGCCGGAATAACGGTGTTTAAGCCATCATTTCCACCACCCAACTGTATAATAACAAGTACTTTTCCTGCTTCTGCATTACCGGCATATGCAGCTGGTATTTGACCAAAGGCTTTTCCTGTCACAGTCCCTAAACCGATCCCTACACCACCTGATAAGATGGCCATTTGCTGTAAAAATGCTTTCCGATTCATTTGCTTCTTCATGGCCTAATTCAGTTGATATTCAGGTAATCGCATAATCGCTTTCAACAGTCGGACAATCCGAGCATCCGCCTGCGGTGTATAGGTAGACCAGTTGGCAGCAATGGTTCCATCCAACAACGTATTCAACAAAAACTGACGTTTGGATTCTAAAATCGGGAATGAGACCAACGAATCAATGACATCATTCACGAATAAGGCTGCTTTTTCGCTGTTGGGAAAACTCCTTGCATAAGCCAACACATCTAATTTCCCGGTAACAGTCGTTCCATTAAAGCGCTTACCTGTTAACAATGAATCCGTGAAGCCTCCGCGATAGGAATAGGTTGTTGAGCTAATCCAATCACGCTGACCTGGCCAACCGGCTACATCGGGTGGTTGCAACAATTGCATTTGCATCAGTTTTGCCATGTCATATAAGTTGACAATATCCGGCACCTTAATTTGTAAGGCTTTTAACGACCCGACCATTAATTCCTGAGGATCTTTGATGCGTGTTGCCTGAAAACTTATTTGATAGAAATGATCAGACAAAAACATGAAACGCAACAAGGGTTTCATCTCGAAATTATTCGAGCGAAAAACAGTCGCCATTTGAGACACAAATGCCTCATCAGGCTTATAATAAAGGAAGGCTTTATAAAGTTTCCGGCAAATAAATTCAGCACACGCTTTTTGTTCAAAGATCAAATCAACCAAGGTATCGACTTTGAATGCAGCCGTTTTTCCAAAAATCGTCAGATTGGCCTCTTTGTGCCATCGGTTTGGATCAAAAACAGCCGTTAGACCTTTAACTTGCCAACCCGAAAGAACTTTTGCAGCTTGCTTGATATCATTTTCGGTGTAATTTCCGATTCCGAGCGTAAAAAGCTCCATGAGTTCCCGACCGTAATTTTCGTTGGGTCCTGTTCCTCTACTATTATTTCCATCCAAATAAATCAGCATGGTAGGATCGCTACTTATTTCTTTGACCAATTGCTTGAAATTGCCAAAGGCGAATTTTCGAAACAGTTGATTTTGTTGGTACATGTATTGCGGATAATTCACTTTGTCGCGCTCACATGAAAAATGATTATGCAGAAACAAAACCATCTTTTCCTGCATCGATAAACCTTCGGAGAACATGCGATTATACCACCAATAGGTCAACTCACGATACCATTTTGCAGTATCCCCTGAATCTTGTTGTACTTGCGCCGGAGTTGTATTCACCCAGGTATTCGGTGCTGCTGGAGTTTTTACATCAGCCAGCAATGCCTTGTCCACCAGATCTTCCATGGTACCATACCCCATGGCTTGTTGCAGCTGCTCTTTGGAAAAACCAAATAAGGTTCTGGCCAACAAATGTTTAGCGTTGGGTAGGGAAAGGATGGGCATTGATCTAGTAGAATTTTGCCCTAAGGTAAATTGAATATATAGATTATCAAAAAACTGATAAAATTTATTTCTTAAATCGTATTTCCAAGGTCGTATCAGGCTTTGAATAGCGAGTAACACGAACTTTCAAACTTCCCGACTCTTTTTTAATACGCTGAGGAACAGCCACTTGTTCAAAAAATAAGGAATCTGCACGATACAGGTCGAGTTTCTTGCGCTTTCCCTCCTTTTCTACGACGACTAACAAGTAATGAACCTCTCTTCGATCACTCGCGTCTGCATACTTTTTACGTAAGACGCCATCGATTTCCATCTCGCGAACCTCGGATTCAGAATCATAGACTTTTTCGGCCCACAATTGCGGCAAAAGGAGTTGGCCTATCATCCCCAAACCTACCAACACAAATAAATACGTTGTGAAATTTTTCGATGCTCCTTGACCTGAAGAACCGCTCATCATATCGCCAAAAAGTGGCATCTTGAGTTTTTTCCGGGGTGCGCGACGTGGAGGAATTGGATTATCAGCCATAAGGATTCAACATTGAACTACAAAACAAATGATTTTCGAATTGAAATCCGTAAAAATTTCGGATTAATTGTCGGAACATAGCGAGGATAAAAATTCAAATTGGTAAATTGCAAATTAAATTATCACTAAGCCTAGGTAGGCCCTATATTACCATGTTTTCAATACTAAGCAAAAGCGTTACAAAAATATTTGGCACGAAATCTGAACGTGACATCAAGGCAATCATGCCGATTGTGGATAAAATCAAGGAGGAATATGCTCGTTTGCATGAGCTTTCCGATGATGCACTTCGTGGAAAGTCATACGAATTCAAGCAACGCATTCAAGCATTTTTAGCAGATATCGATGCACAAATTGTAGCCTTGCGCGAGCAGGGAAACGCGACTGAGGATATCGATGAGAAGGAAACTTTCTTTCTTCAAATCGACAAATTAAACGAGGATCGCAACAAACAATTGGAAGTCGTTCTCATGGAAATTCTTCCAGAGGCCTTCGCTGTTGTAAAAGAAACGGCTCGTCGTTTGACTGAAAACAAGAAATTAGTTGTAAGCGCTACGGTTGAAGATAAATTCATCGCTGCCAAAAAGGCGAATGTCGTGATTGAAGGCGACAAAGCGATATGGCATAATCAATGGTTAGCCGCTGGCAACCAGATTACCTGGGACATGATCCACTACGATGTACAGTTGATCGGTGGTATCGTCTTACACCAAGGAAAGATTTCTGAGATGGGTACGGGAGAAGGAAAAACCTTGGTTTCGACCTTGCCGACCTATTTAAATGCCTTAGCCGGACGCGGTGTTCACTTAGTAACAGTGAATGATTACTTAGCGAAACGTGACTCGGAATGGAATGCCCCTTTATTTGAATTCCATGGTTTGAAGGTGGATTGCATCGACAAACACGAACCGAATACCGAGGAGCGTCGTCAGGCCTATTTGGCCGATATTACTTACGGAACAAATAACGAATTTGGTTTTGATTATTTGCGTGACAACATGGCGCGCAGCTTAGAGGATCAAGTTCAGCGTCCACATCATTTTGCGATGGTGGATGAGGTTGACTCCGTGTTAATTGATGATGCGCGTACGCCATTGATTATCTCAGGTCCTATTCCAAAAGGAGATGAGCAGGAATTTGAAGCATTCCAGCCACGCGTTCACAAATTAGTAGAAGCACAAAAGCAAATCGTTCAAAACTTCTTGGTTGAGGCCAAAAAGGAAATTGCAGCCGGCAATAAAAAAGAAGGTGGTTTAGCTTTATTCCGTGCTTATCGCGGTTTACCTAAATCAAAACCCTTGATTAAATTCTTGTCGGAAAGCGGCATGAAGCAATTGATGAACGAAACGGAATCCATTTATTTGGCGGAAAACCAAAAATTGATGCCACAGGCTGATGAGCCATTATTGTTCACGATTGAGGAGAAGAACAATCAAGTAGAATTGACCGAACAAGGCTTAGCCTTTATGAGTGGAAACACGGAGAATCCCGACTTTTTCGTCTTGCCACACTTGTCGATCGATTTAAATAAAATTGAAAAGAATAAGGACTTGTCGGACGCGGAGCGTTTGGCACAAAAGGAGCAATTGATCTTGGAATACAATGAGAAGGCATCACGCATTCACACGGTCAACCAATTATTAAAAGCCTATACCCTATTCGAAAAAGATACCGAGTACATCTTGGTGGAAGGCAAAGTGAAGATTGTCGACGAACAAACGGGTCGTGTGATGGAAGGCCGTCGTTATTCTGACGGATTACATCAGGCGATTGAGGCCAAAGAAGGCGTGAACGTGGAAGATGCTTCTCAAACCTATGCGACGATTACGTTGCAAAATTACTTCCGTATGTACCACAAATTAGGCGGTATGACGGGAACGGCGGAAACGGAAGCGGGTGAATTCTGGACAATTTACAAATTGGATGTAGTTTCGATTCCGACGAATCGAACGATCCAACGAAAAGACCATGAGGACAAAGTGTATCGCACGGTTCGTGAGAAATACAATGCCGTTGCGGAGGAAATTCAGGAATTGGTTGCAGCTGGCCGACCGGTATTGGTGGGTACGACTTCGGTCGAAAACTCGGAGTTATTGAGTCGTTTATTGAATATCCGTAAGATTCAGCACAATGTCTTGAATGCCAAACAACATGCAAGAGAGGCGGAAATTGTTGCTGAAGCGGGTCAATCAGGAAAAGTAACGATTGCGACCAACATGGCTGGTCGTGGTACGGATATTAAATTGAGTCCGGAATCAAAAGCCGCAGGTGGTTTAGCAATCATCGGTACGGAGCGCCACGAATCTCGTCGGGTTGATCGCCAGTTGCGCGGTCGGGCGGGTCGTCAAGGAGATGTGGGTTCGTCACAGTTCTTTGTATCCTTGGAAGATAACTTGATGCGTTTATTCGGTTCGGATCGTATTGCGAAAGTGATGGATCGTTTGGGCATGGAAGAAGGTGAAGTGATTCAACATTCCATGATTACGAATTCGATTGAGCGTGCTCAGAAGAAAGTAGAAGAAAACAACTTTGGTATTCGTAAGCGTTTATTGGAATACGATGACGTGATGAACTACCAACGGAATGCGATATATAAGCGTCGCCAAAATGCTTTGTTGGGCGAGCGCTTATCATTGGACATCATCAACATTTTATTCGATGTATGCCAAGACATCACAACGAGCTATTCGAATTACGAGGAGCTTGAATTGAAAGTGATTGAATTATTGGGCATGGAGCCACCGTTCACGGCGGAGGAGTTCAATCGTTTGGCGGTAGACAAGCGTACTGAGCAATTGTTCTTGGCGGCAGAATTACATTACAAGGCGAAGAATGAGGCTATTGCTCACCAAGTTATTCAAGTAGCGGAAGAGGCGAAACGTCAAGGTTTCTCAGGTATTCAAGTACCCATCTCGAATGGCCAAATGGTCACAGGTGTTGTGGTAGATGCTGACAAAACGTTGATGAGTCAAGGTAAAGAAGTGATTACGGAGATGGAGAAATTCATCACGTTGACCTTGATTGATCAAGAGTGGAAAGAGCATTTACGTGAGATGGACGACTTGAAGCAATCCGTACAAAATGCGGTATTTGAGCAAAAAGACCCATTATTGATTTACAAATTTGAGGCGGTTAATTTATTCCAGCGCTTTGTGGCGCGCGTGAATTCCGATACAATCAGCTTTGTGATCAAAGCGGAAATTCCAGCGGCGCAATCGACAAACCAAACGGCGCCAAAAGCACCGAAGGAGAAAGCACCTAAATTGCAAATGAGCAAAGACGAGGCTTTATCATCTTTATTGGGAGGACTAGCTGGAGCACAAGACGAACCAGGTTACCATGATCCATCGGCAGGTCAAGCGGAGCGCGTTGCACCACGTCAAGCGATTAAAATCGCGGACCGTAACCAACGGGTAACGGTACAATACCAAGATGGAAGCATTAAGGAAAATGTGAAATATAAAGCCGTTGAGGCGGATGTGGAGAGCGGGAAAGCGGTGGTGGTTGCTTAGGAGTTAAGAGTGAAGAATTAAGAGTGAAGAGTTAAGAGTGAAGAGTGAAAAGATATGTTAATTGATAATTTTCAAGATTATCAGTTCTACAATACATCATTTGGATTTATGTTGCTATGCTTGTGACATAAATCCAAATTCATGAAAACAGAAAGTATTATATCTGTTAAATCCTTTCTGTTTGCCTTGAAAATCATCAAGACACACCGGATAATAAATCATACCCACAAGGAGTTTATTTTAAGCAAACAATTGCTTAGATCAGGTACGTCAATCGGCGCAAATGTAGCGGAAGGTCTTTACGCGTTTTCGCGTAAAGATTTTGAGTTCAAAATATCGATTGCCTACAAAGAGGCAAGAGAAACCGTTTATTGGCTTAAACTACTAGAGGCAAGTCATATCATTGACTTAGAAACATTTGATGAATTAATTTTGGATTTGGAAGAGCTGCAGCGATTACTTGGCTCTACATTGCTTACACTGAGAAAAAATCAGAAATAAATTGCATCAAATAAATATAAATATCAGAAACCCTATACTCTAACTCTTCACTCTTAATTCTTCACTCTAACCTACCAAATCACAATATCATCCGCATTCGCAACTTCTTTGCTTTCAGATGAATTAACTAACTCCGCTTTGGAATAGCGCGCACGGGCAACTGCCACCGGATTTTGCTGTGGGTCAAGCATCTCGACCACCTCCCCTTTTTCGAAATCGCCGATGTATTCAAGTACACCGACCGACAAAAGACTCTTCCGATTTTGGATAGCTTTGACAGCACCTTTGTCCAATACAATTCTGCCTGTGATCACACTGCCGGAGGCCAACCATTTTTGTCGGGCAGATAAAGTAGCCGTTTGTGGTTCAAAGACTGTTCCGATATTTTCATGCAAAGCATCAATGATCCCATTGGCTTGATCCAGTCCAAAAATCACCACCTTGATTCCCATCCTCGTAGCTAAACGGGTAAACGTTAGTTTGGAAATCATCCCACCCAAACCTGTACTAGAGGTGTCCGTATTAACTACATCCAAAATGGAAGCATTGATCTCGGGGACATGTCGAATGATTTGTCCTTGCTCGTCCAATAAACCTCCCACGGATGTGGAGATCAATAATTTTTCAGCTCCGAATCCCGTGGCGATTAAGGTCGCCAACTCGTCGTTATCCGAAAACTTCAACTCCACATTGCTGACAACATCATTTTCATTCGCGATAGGAATGATGTCATTGCGCCAAAGCTCTTGATACGTTTCCTTCAATTGTAAGAAGGATTCGCGTTTCGAAAAATGATGGCGTTCGCAAAGGCTCTGCGCGATGGAGATACCGTATTTTTGAAAGTAATGGTTGTATTTGGCGATCAACAAAGGATTACCCACGGCGGCGGCGGCTTTGCGCTCCGACAAAGTTCCTTTGTATTGTTTCAAAGAAGCTTTTCCGGCTGCCACGGCACCACTGGATACTAATACAATGGAATATTCTGCTTGCAGACTTGAAACCTGAGCCGCGATTTTCTCGAGTGTTTGCTCATTCACATCCCCATTTGAATGGGTAATGGAAGATGAACCAAACTTAATGACGAGAATCGGCTTTGACATAATCTGTAAAATTTGATACAATTTAGCCCTTTCAGTTGAAATTTAGGCTATTTGGCTGGCAATTTAAATTCACTGGCTCGAAGCAAACATTTGGACAATAACTTTTCATAAGCTGTGCGCTTGATCTCTATTGCCCCATAGCGCTGCACGTTATCGTTTATAAACTGGGTATCCAACAAACCAAAGTCATTGAACCGCAAAATCTCAATTAAGTAATGAAAAGCTACTTTGGAGGCATTTGATACTTTCATAAACATCGATTCGCCAAAAAACACCGAACCAATATGGACGCCATATAATCCGCCGACCAACTCACCATGCTCATAAACCTCCACCGAATGCGCAAATCCCATGAAATGCAAATCAACATAGGCCTGAATGATTTCCTCCGAAATCCATGTTTCCTGCTCGTAGGCCCGAGGAGCCGCACAAGCACGCATCACGGTTTCAAATTGGGTATTTATGCGCACCTCGAATTGCCCCCGATTCAGAATCGGTTTCAAGGATTTGGCAGGCTTATAGGTATCAATCGGGATGATGGCCCGGGGATCTGGTCGGTACCAATAGATCGTTCCATCCGCCTCCGCCATGGGAAAAACGCCCGAGGTATAGGCGTAAATCAACGCTTCAGCAGTTAAAGAATTATCATTTTCCATGAAATAATCAGTTGATTGTTGGGATTTCCCCGTTGAATTACTGAAATTTGTCCCCTATTATCTGGACAAAATTAGCGTTTAATCACGCTGTTTATCAAGAACATGAAGATAAATAATTCAATTAGGTATGTAGTCACGTCACTCCGACGACGAAGATTCATCTTTAGGGTATGATCCCCTATAAGATTGATTTACCTATTTGTTTCATTTATACTTGATTCCATTCATGAATTCATATACTGTTCAAATCGCTAGTCAAGCCCATTTTGACCTAGCGGAATCTATTTGCCACGAGATGGCAGAATCTGCCAAAGCACGTGGCACCGGTATCGCAAAACGAACACCAGACTACTTACAAGAAAAAATGTCGGAGGGCAAAGCCATCATCGCAACAGACGATGTGACGGGTGAATTCGTAGGCTTTTGCTACATCGAAACCTGGCAACATGGTAAGTTTGTGGCCAACTCCGGTTTGATTGTTAAGCCATCCTATCGCCAATATGGTGTAGCCAAAGCGGTTAAGTCCAAAGCTTTTGATTTATCACGTAGCCGTTTTCCGGATGCCAAAATCATTGGTATTACGACTTCATTGGCGGTCATGAAGATTAATTCGGATTTGGGATATGAACCAACGACTTTTTCGGAATTACCAGTAGATGATAATTTTTGGAAAGGCTGTCAATCCTGTGTGAATTATGACATTCTCACACGTACCGAACGTAAGATTTGTTTGTGTACGGGAATGATTTATGACCCTAACCAAGCCGTAGCAACGCCAGAAAAAGATGAAAAATGGATCTTTTTAAAGAACCTTGCCGACTTCACCCAATTGAAAAAAATTAAAGAGAAATTATTAATGCCTTTTCACAAGAAAGGAAAATCCAAATAAATATGAGCAAGCCGAAAGTAATACTAGCATTTAGTGGAGGATTAGATACATCATTTTGTGTGAAATACTTAACCGAAGAACGCGGCATGGAAGTGCACTCGGCTTTGGTAGATACAGGTGGATTTTCGCCAGCGGAATTAAAAACGATTGAAGAAAAAGCCTATTCATTAGGTGTGACTTCACACGTGACATTAGATGTCGTAGAAGAATATTACCAAGATTGCATCAAGTATTTGGTCTTTGGAAACGTGTTAAAAAACAACACTTATCCATTATCTGTTTCGGCTGAACGTGTTTTCCAAGCAACAGCTGTGGCAAAATATGCAGCTAAATTAGGTGCCAAAGCAATCGCGCACGGAAGTACAGGTGCAGGGAATGACCAAGTTCGTTTCGATGTGGTATTCCGCATTTTGGCTCCCGAGTGTGAAGTAATCACTCCCATTCGTGATTTGCAATTGTCTCGCGAGGCCGAAATCGATTTCTTGAAATCAAAAGGTGTTGTACAAGAATGGCATAAGTCAACCTATTCAATTAATAAAGGACTTTGGGGAACATCTGTCGGTGGAAAAGAAACCTTAACGTCCGATGGCTATTTGCCTGAAGAGGCTTGGCCAACTCAATTAACTGAAACGAAACCAAGCAAGATATCTTTGCAATTCGAATATGGCCAATTGGTCGGAATCGATGGCGAGAAATACCCAAGCTCTGTTGACGCAATTCGCGAACTAACAGCGCGTGCGGGTGCTTATGCAATCGGTCGGGACATTCACGTAGGTGACACGATCATTGGTATCAAAGGCCGTGTGGGCTTTGAGGCTCCTGCCCCATTGATTATCATCAAGGCACACCATTTATTGGAAAAACATGTGTTGACAAAACACCAATTGTACTGGAAACAAAACATTGGCGATATGTACGGCACCTTGTTACATGAAGGACAATTCTTGGATCCGATTATGCGGAATTTCGAAACTTTCCTAGCCGATACGCAGGACAATGTAACAGGAACCGTAAACGTTGTTTTATCACCTTATCAGTTCCAAGTGACGGGTATTGAATCGAAATTTGATTTGATGTCATCTGCTTTTGGGGCATATGGAGAGATGAATAAAGCTTGGTCGGGCGATGATGTGCGAGGATTCTCCAAAATCGTTTCGAATCAAACAATGATTCACCGGAAAGTAAACGAATCAAACTAATGGCAAAAATAGGAATCGTAGGCGCTGCGGGCTATACAGGTGGCGAATTGTTGCGCATCTTGGTAAATCACCCGGATGTACACTTGACGTGCATTATGTCGAATTCACAAGCAGGCAAATTGGTATCGGATGTGCACACGGATCTTTTGGGATCAACGAATGCCCGTTTCTGCGCTGATTTGAGCCCCGTTGATGTCCTATTCTTATGCTCAGGCCACGGCGAATCTAAGAAATTCTTAGCGGCCAATGAGATTCCATGGCATACCAAAATCGTCGATTTGAGCACGGATTTCCGTGATGAGTCGGAGGGATTTGTCTACGGATTAGCCGAATTTCAAAAGTCAAAAATCCAGTCGGCGACTAAAATCGCCAACCCAGGCTGTTTCGCAACATCGATTGAATTGGCTTTGTTGCCTTTGGCACAAGCGGGTTTATTGCAATCGGATGTACATGTCTCCGCGGTGACGGGCTCAACAGGCGCAGGGCAATCCTTGTCAAATACGAGTCATTTCTCTTGGAGAAATAATAACGTAAGTATTTACAAGGCCTTTACGCATCAGCACTTAACCGAAATCGGGATGGTATTGGGAGCAAAATCTCCAGCACCGAAGGTGAATTTCATCCCCTACCGAGGAAACTTTTCACGCGGCATTATGGCCAATGTCTACACCGCTTACACGGGAACACAGGAAGAGGCGATTGAATTATATGAAAACTATTACCAAGATTCTCCCTTCGTTTTCGTTAGTCCAAAGGATGTCGATGTGAAGCAAGTGGTGAATACCAATAAATGTTTTTTACATCTAGAAGTATATGATGGCCAATTGTTGATCAGCTCTGTGATTGATAACCTAATCAAAGGCGCATCGGGACAGGCGGTTCAAAACATGAATTTGATGTTGGGCTGGCCGGAAACGGCGGGATTGGGATTGAAGGCGATAGGGTTTTAAGAGGTAAGAATTAAGAGTTAAGAGTGAAGAGTTAAAAGGTTTTGTCTTTGGCAAACCTTTCAGGATTGCCAAAGTTTGAGACGCATGAAATGCGGCGATTAGTCGATAGATTGTAGAGGCGCGATACTTCGCGTCTATTTCAACGAAAATGTTAGACATTAGACCTTAGACATTAGACTCTTTGGCAAACCTATTAGGATTGCCAAATTTTGAGGCGCTTTGCGCCGATTCCCCAGACTAAAGTCTGAGGCTATAAAAAACATTAACCCAAGGTTTTAACCTGAGGAATCCCTAGATTGAAGTCTGATGCTATAAAATAAAACATTAGCCCAAGGTTTTAACCTGAGGATTCCCCAGACTAAAGTCTGGGGCTATAAAAAACATTAACCCAAGGTTTTAACCTGAGGATTCCCCAGACTAAAGTCTGAGGCTATAAAAAACATTAACCCAAGGTTTTAACCTGAGGAATCCCTAGATTAAAGTCCGGGGCTATAAAAAACATTAACCCCAGGTTTTAACCTGAGGAACCTTTAAAATTTAAACGAGCGACTAGAGACTAGCGACTGATAACATGAAACTATTTGACGTATATCCCCTCTACCCTATCGAATTGGTGAAAGCCCAAGGAAGCACGGTTTGGGATAAAAATGGACAGGAATACTTAGATTTATATGGCGGGCATGCGGTGATCTCGATTGGTCACTCTCACCCGACCTATGTAGCGAAGATGTCGGAACAATTGTCCAACATCGGTTTTTATTCAAATTCGATCGTCATCGGTGGTCAGGCTGAATTAGCCGAGAAGCTGGGCCGCATTTCGGGCTACCCGACCTACCAATTATTCTTAACGAATTCAGGAGCTGAATCGAATGAGAACGCACTAAAATTGGCTTCTTTCCATACGGGTCGCAAAAAGGTTGTATCATTTACCAAAGCCTTCCATGGCAGAACGGCTGGGGCAGTTGCAGTGACGGATAATCCGAGCATTGTGGCACCTATCAACGATACTTCCCATGTAACATTCCATCCCTTCAATCAAATCGAGGGATTATCGGATGTCATTACCGAAGAAACGGCAGCTGTTATCGTAGAAGGAATTCAAGGCGTAGGCGGTATCCAAGTGGCCTCAACACCCTTTTTACAAGCCTTGCGTCAGCGTTGCGATGAAACGGGAGCACAATTGATTTTGGACTCGGTGCAATGCGGCTACGGTCGGTCGGGAAAATTCTTCTCACACCAATATGCAGGCATTAACCCGGATATGATGACCACAGCAAAAGGCATGGGCAATGGCTTCCCGGTTGGTGGTGTGTTGATCGCCCCCCATATTCAGGCGAGTTATGGCTTGTTAGGTACTACATTTGGTGGAAATCATTTGGCCTGTACAGCAGCGAATGTGGTCTTGGATATCATGGAAGAAGATAATCTTTTGGACAACGCTACAAAAATAGGTGCCTATATTGAGCAAGAATTAGCGGGAATGGCAGGTATCAAAGAAGTACGCGGACGTGGATTGATGATCGGAATCGAGTTAGAAGAGGCTGTGGGGCCTATTCGGGATGCCTTATTGCATCAGCACCACATCTTTATGGGCTATGCAGGTAAGCATACCTTACGTTTATTACCAAGTTTGGCGATAGACCAGCCGATTGCGGATCGTTTCCTTGAAAGTTTACGAGCTGTTTTAAAAGGCTAGATTAGTTTACAAATGACTTGCTTTTTCATTAGAAATGTGATTATTTTGCGTTTCTTTTGTTCAAGATAAAGTCGACAATAAAAAGAAAAAGAAAGCGTACAAACAATTAGATAATAGTATCAATGGCATTAATTACAAAAATTAGAGAGAAATCGGGAATTGCGGCAGCGGCTATCGCGATCAGTTTAGTGTTATTTCTCGTGGGAAGTGATATTTTCCAAGGTAAATCATCCTTATTCGGTTCAAGTTCACAAGAAGTAGGTCAAATCGCGGGCGAAAGCATCATGATTCAAGACTTCCAAAAGAAAGTGGAAGAAGCTACGGCTAATTACACCGCTCAAACAGGAAAAGGCCCATCTGAGCAAGAAGCTGCCTCTATTCGTGAGCAAGTTTGGAACCAATTCGTTTTGGATATCGCTTACAAGAAAGAATTTGATGCCTTAGGATTAAAGGTTTCGGAAGAGGAGTTGATCGACATGGTTCAAGGAAATTACATCCACCCATCGGTACGCCAACAATTCACGAATCCACAAACGGGTCAATTTGACAAAACGTTTGTGATCCAATTTTTGAAGAATTTGAAAACGATGCCAGCACAGCAACAACAAGCTTGGGCGGCGTTTGAGAAATCAATTTCTCAAGATCGTATTCGTTCAAAATATGAGAACTTATTGCGTTTATCTAATTATGTAACGCAAGCAGATGCACAAAAAGAATACCAAGCGCAAAACGCAAAGTTCAATGCGCGTTTCTTATTTGTTCCATTCTTCTCGGTAGCTGACACAACTGTGAAAGTAACTGATGCACAATTAGAGGAGTATTTAGCTAAACATAAAGATCAATTCAAAGGAACTAACACACGTGCGATCCAATACGCGTCTTTCCCCGTTATTCCTACGAAACAAGATACAGCAGAGTTCTATTCGTCAATCAAGAAATTAGCGAAAGACTTAGCGGTTGCACCAAACGATTCAGCTTTTGCCATGTTGAATTCAGATGTTCGCACACCTTACTTATTGCCCTATGCTGAAATTCCAGCAGCGGTGAAATCAATGTTGCCAACATTCCAAGTGGGTGGTATCTATGGTCCATTCAAAGAAGGTTTAACTTATTCGATTTACAAATACGGTGGTGTGAAGAAAGATTCTTTGTTCACGATGCGTGCGAGTCATATCTTGATTGCACCGGCCAACAAATCGGATTCAGCGAAAGCACAAGCAAGACAACGTGCTGAGGCAATTTTAGCGCAAGTAAAGGGCGGCGGAAGCTTTGAGACATTAGCTCAAATGAATGGCATGGATGGCACTGCGCAAAACGGTGGCGATTTAGGCTATTTCAAAAACAATGGCGGAATGGTGAAGTCATTCGAAAAAGCCTTGTTTGGATTTAATGGAACAGGTTTGATGCCAGGTGTTATTGAAACAGATTTTGGCTATCATGTTGTGAAAGTAACGGATGCTAAAACAAACACAAGCTATAAATTAGCAGCTATCAACAAGACAATCGCTCCTTCTCAAGCGACATTGGACAAAGTATTCACGCAAGCGGATGCCTTTGCTAATGCGAATGGAACCGTAGCAGCTTTCGAAGCAGCTATGAAGAAAGATAAATCGATCATCATGATGCGTGCAGATCGTTTACAAGAAAACTCTTCTGCTATAAACAACTTGGCTAATGCACGTGAAATCGTTCGTTGGGCATTTGATGACAATACAGCGGTAGGTGACGGTTCAAAGAAAGTATTTGAGCAAGATAACCAATACATCGTAGCATTCTTGACGGGTAAAACGGAGAAAGAGAACGTGAAGGTAGAAGACTTCCGAGTTGAATTGACGGCTTTGGTTCGTAACGAAATCAAAGGCGAGCAAATCTCGAAGAAACTAGCAGGTATCAAAGGTACATTGGAGCAAATTGCACAGAAATATGGTGCGGGTGCTTTGGTTGAAACGGTACAAGATCAAACATTGTCAGCAGGTATGTTGAACACGGCAGGTCCAGATGCTGTTGCATTGGGACGTATTGCAGGTTTGAAAAACGGAAAACGTAGTGCAGTATTCGTAGGTGATAATGGTGTTTTCATCGCTGAAAAAACAGGCGGTGTTGCAGCTCCGGCATTAGCGGATTACTCATTGTACAAAAATCAAATTCAAATGATGGGCGTTCAACGTTCATCGTTCTACATCAACGAGGCAATCAAAGAGAATGCTAAGATTGTAGATCAGCGTTACAAGTTCTATTAGTAGTACTTACCCATTAAGAGAAAAGCATTCTGGAAGGGATGCTTTTCTTGTTTAGATGCCATGAAAAATATACGTGCTTGGATACTATTTATTTCTGCAGGGCTATTATTGCTCCTGGCAAGTCCGTATATCCTCGTTCGTTGGGATTTAAGCGAAGAAAAGAAGTTTACCCTGAGTGAGTCTACGATTAGTACCTTACAAGCCTTAGACGGCCCTATTCGAATCAAAGTCTATCTGGCCGGCAAGGATCTTCCCGGTGGATTTAAGCGCCTTCAAAAAGCAAGCTTTGCTATTCTTCAGGACATTCAGCGAAGCAGTCCGCAAACGATTAGCATTGAGACGATTGATCTTTACGAAGCCTATCCGGATGCCTCATTACGCGAGCAACAAATATTCCAATTAGATTCTTTGGGCTTACCTCCTACGAATTTGGTCAATAATGAGGGTGGAAAGCAAGTCCAACAAATGGTCTTCCCGGGTTTGGTGATTGAGAAAGGTGATAAGAAAACAGGAGTTCTGTTATTAAAAGGAAACCAATTAGCGTCCTCACAAGAGGTATTAAACCAGTCGGTCGAAGGCCTCGAATACGAGATCATGAAGGGCATCCAAAGCCTGATGGACACGGCCCGCAAAAAGATTGGTTTCTTCTTGGACTACAGCCGAGTTCCGGCCATCAAGCAATTAGGCTTGATTGCATCCTTACGAAAAAGCTATGATTTATATCCCGTCGACTTAAGTGCTTCCTCGACTTTGGTTGGACTAGATGCCATTTGTGTGATCCAACCTGATCGGAAATTCAGTCCGACAGACCAATTTAAAATCGACCAATTTTTAGTCAAAGGGGGTAAGGGAATATTCTTTCTCGAGGGGGTTCGTGTGGATACGATTCAAGGACAAGGCTTGGTGAGTTCACCCATGGATGTGGGACTGGAGGAGATGTTGTATCGTTATGGATTACGGCTGAATGCCAACTGGGTGAAAGACGCGCAATTGAGCGGCATGATTCCGTTGGAAGTTGGGAACTTTGGTAACAAAGCTAACTTACAATTAATGCCATGGCCGGCATTCCCCTTATTGACAGGAAATCCAGCCTCTGTTATTACCAAAAACCTAGATGCAATCTATGGCAAATTCGTATCGAGCATCGATACCGTTTCGGGAAGCAGTGGATTGAAGAAAACCCCATTGTTGGTAACAAGTGCCTACACCCAAGCACAAAAGGCACCCGCTACCCTACCCTTTGCATCGTCAGGAAAGGATTTTAATCCGGCGCAGTATACATCGGGACCGCAGGTGATTTCGTATTTACTCGAAGGGCAATTTAAGTCCATCTTTGCGAATCGGCCATTGCCACAGGATAGTTTGGCGAATGGATTTGTGGCACAGGGCCAACAAGCGGGCGGATTGATTGTGGTGGGAGATGGCGATTTGGCCTTGAATGGAATTGATCCGAATACGAAGGGGCCGACGCCTTTGGGATTTGATCCCTTTGCGAAGCATACCTTCGCCAATCGAGATTTTATTTTAAATGCATTTCATTATTTATTAGATGACCAAAAGGCCCTATTGGCTCGTAATAAAAATATCCGATTGAGACCTTTGGACATGGTAAAGGTTCAGGAAGGGAGAAGCTATTATCAGTTCTTGAATGTGCTCGTCCCGGTCGGTTTTGGAATCCTAATCAGTCTTTTGGTAATTCTTTACCGCAAGCGCAAATACAGAGCTTAAACACTTGGCTTTGTAGTCAAATTGATTTAACTTCAAGGTCTGAATTCAACATTAATCAATAATTAAAAGCAATGAAATTTTTAGTAGCCTCTAACGTCTTATTGAAGCAACTATCAGCCATCAATGGCGTGGTAGCGAGCAATCCAATCATTCCTATTTTGGAAAACATTTTAGTGGAATTGGAGGGGAACAAATTGATGTTAACAGCATCGGATTTGCAAACGGTGATGACAACGACCTTAGAAGTTGAGGGCTTTGAAAACGGCTCGATTGCATTGCCGGCACGATTATTGTTGGAGACCCTTCGCAGCTTACCCGAGCAACCAGTAACTATCGGTGCTGACCAAGGAACCTTCGGAGCGGAAATTGCGACACAAAACGGTCGTTTTAAGTTGAGCGGTGAGAATCCGATCGACTTCCCGCGCATTCCAGAAGTAGCAAAGAATCAATCGATTTCATTATCTGCCTTAACCTTAGGTGAGGCCATTGCCAATACTTTATTAGCGGTATCCAATGATGACATGCGTCCGGCGATGACGGGTGTGTTGATTCAGATGATGGGCGATCATACAAACTTTGTGGCGACGGACGGACACCGTTTGGTACGTTACCGCAGAACGGATTTGAAGACAGAAGGAAGCAGTTCATTGATTTTGCCAAAGAAAGCATTGTCATTGTTGAAGTCGACCTTGCCATCCGATGAAACACCGGTAACGGTAGAATTCAGCTCATCGAATGCCTTCTTTAGTTTCCAAAGCTTTCAGTTGATTTGTCGGATCATCGACGAGCGTTTCCCAGAATACGAAAACGCGATTCCAAAGGAAAACAATGAGATCCTGACGATTAATCGTTTGGAATTCTTGAGTTCGGTGAAGCGTATTTCAATCTATTCAAACAAGACAACACATCAGATTCGTTTAAAATTATCGGCTAATAAATTGACTTTATCGGCAGAAGATTTAGACTACTCGAACGAGGCGAATGAGGCATTGACATGTGATTACGCAGGTAAAGACATGGAGATTGGTTTCAATGCGAAATTGATATCTGAATTATTGAGCAATTTATCGTCGAAGTTTGTGGACATTAAATTGAGCGAGCCAAACAAGGCAGGATTAATCATCCCATCGGATCAAGATGAGGCGGAAGATATCTTGTTATTGGTGATGCCGGTGATGTTAAATTCATATAATTAAGAGTGAAGAGTTAAGAGTTAAGAATGAAGAAGTGAGAGGTTTTTACCAACATAAACTAGCGACTTGTAAATATGAAAAAGCTACTAAGTATCCTGTTTCTTGCCTTATTGACACTACCCGCTTTCGCAGAAGGCGATGGGGTGAATTTCTTTGAAGGAAGTTTCCGTCAGGCATTGGCGAAGGCGAAGAAGGAAAAGAAGATGGTTATGTTGGACGCCTACACCTCATGGTGCGGCCCCTGCAAGGTCTTAAAAAACAAGGTATTCCCAAACAAGGAATTAGGGGCTTATATCAATGAGCACTTTGTATCCATTGGCGTAGACATGGAAGCCGGTGAAGGCCCAGCCTTAGCGAATATGTATCCGGTAGAAGGCTACCCGACCATCTTGTTTTTAGATGCATCAGGGAAGGTAAAAAAGAAAGTACTAGGCTTGCCACAGGGCGGCGCGAAAGAGTTGCTGGGAGTGGCGAAAGGGGTTAAATAGAGGTTCGAACTAAGAGTGAAGAGTTAATAGTGAAGAGATAAAAGTTAAGAGATTTTGAGAGCCCGGGAAAGTTTCCTGGGCTTTTTTGTTTTGATGGCAATAAGATTCAACAAACGTTATGAAAACGATTTACTTAGAACTAGATCGTTATCAAGTTGAAGAATTTGAGTCATGAAATGGAAAAAACTCTGCATTCTTAGTTCTTCACTCTTAACTCTAACCTCACTAGATAATTCCCTCTGCCTCCGCTTGGTTCTTCAAATCGTGAATGGCAACTGGTTTCTTGGAACGTTTACGCATTTGGATGTTGATGAATTCAACAAATAATGAGAAGGCAATCGAGAAGTATAAATAGCCTTTCGGGATTTGACCGATGCTATTGTTCAAAATACTTAATTCCGAATCGTGGCTAGCTTCTGCGATGAGCATAAAACCAATCATAATTAAGAAGGAAAGACCTAAGACTTGTAAAGAAGGGTGATTGTTGACAAATCGGCCAACCGGCCCTGAAAAGCCCATCATAATAATCGCTGAAGCGACTACGGCAATGATCATCACGCCCATGTTATCAGAGAGGCCAATGGCTGTCAAAATGGAGTCGATGGAGAAGACCAAGTTGATGAGTGCGATTTGGGTTACGACTTTCGCAATGCTATTGACCGTTTTGCCACCCTGTGCGATATGCTCCTCCTCTCCTTCCAGTTTCATGAAGATCTCATTCGTGGCTTTATAAAGCAAGAATAAGCCCCCTACGAAAAGGATAATCGCTTGGCCGCTGGGAGCCATTTTAATGAATCCCCAGTCGATGTGAGCGAAGGGTTTTTGCAAGGAAATGAGAATGGAGATTCCAAACAATAAGATAACACGAAAAATCATGGCAAGAAAAAGACCGATGTTACGCGCTTTGGCTTGATCCTTTTGGGGTAAACGAGAGGCCGTAATGGAAATGAAGATGATGTTATCGATTCCTAAAACGATCTCTAAAAATGTCAATGTCAGTAAACTGATCAGATTATCCAGACTAAAAAGTGATTCCATGTAAAAAAATATTGAAGCGTAAAGATGGTGTGTTTCAGGCAGATAATCAACCAAAAGTGCATTTGAACGAAAATTTATAAACTTTTTTTAGGTGCCGGTTTGCATAAAAAAAATAAAAAGCAGATATTTGCAAACCGATTCACACGGAATGGTCCTATAGCTCAGCTGGTTCAGAGCACCTGCCTTACAAGCAGGGGGTCCTAGGTTCGAATCCTAGTGGGACCACTTAAACCACCTCAAACGAGGTGGTTTTTTTTATTTTACGGCTATTTCTCAACTTCGACTAGAAGGACTCAATTCATATTGCACCGAAGCATTTTATCAAACCAAGATAGCCGCAATTGCAAGATTACAAATAACTCAACCACCATTTCTCCTTGTGCGCCGACTTGTAGCCATCGTACCATTTACACAAAGGATACAAGCCTATAATCAAAAGAATCCATAACAAGTAAACACCGCCAAGCCCCACACCTTCTCCGGGAATCTGAAAAAGAAACGGTATTTTTTGCAAAGCTTTCCTAGCATCATCCATTGTATGGCCATTGTAAAAAAACAAAATCATGGCAAACAGGTGAGCAACATAAAAATGCAAGATATAATAGAAAAATGCCGTCCGACCGAATGTACGGAACACGTTCGTTATGAGGTTATGGAGATTTTCCAAAAACGCTAAACCTAGCATGGCAATTCCAATCATCACCGACATATACGCCAACGATGGGGGATATTTGTGGACATTGATAAAGGACAAAAAGGTCTTAAATCCATCTGTTTGAGTCGTCCACGAATGCGGATCACCATAGACATTGATCCCTCTGAGAACCACAAAAAAGCCAAGCAGAGATATCCCGAACCACAATAAGATTTTTTGCCTTTGAGCCGAGGTGAATTTGGAAGTAAAGAAAATACCAAAGCAATAACCCAAAATCATCAGACCCGTCCAAGGAACAAATGGATACATGATGGCAAGGAAATGATCCCCGTTGATGGGATAAATCGCAAATGACCCATGATGCAATAAATCCCACCAAAAACCGGCTTTAAAACCAGGTTCAGCCTCCCAAAAGTCCAAGGAATTATGACCGAGTACGATCAACAACCCAACGGCCAACACAATTTTATAAGGCAAACGACTTAACAAACTCAAAATAATCATGCTTATTCCAATGGACCAAATCACCTGGAAAACAAGCAAATTATAGAAAGGATTAAATGTCATCGCCAAGGAAATCAAGCCAAACTCGACGAATATCAACCAAATCCCCCGTTTGAAAAGAAATGAACTCAATTCGCCTTTTGTTTTCCGAATGCTTTGCAAATAGATGGAAAGACCCGAAAGAAAAACGAAGGTAGGTGCACATAGGTGCGTAATCCAACGTGTAAAATAAAGAACTGGTGTGGTCGTCAACACATTTAAGGGATCACCCGTATAGGCTTGATCGTGTACAAAATCCCGCACATGATCGATCGCCATAATGACCATAACGATGCCGCGCAATACATCAATGGAATCAATTCTTTTTACTGTGGTACTCGATATACTGGACGACATAAATGCTAATGAATAATGTAGAAATGGTTTGATTTTAAGGGGGTAACTTCCATAGAAAATGAAGTGCTTCGATCAATAATATAATGGCTCTTTGCTTGTGTGCCTTATCCTTACTATTCTGATAAGATTCTGTTCATCAACAATTTGATACGTGAGCCTATAACTAAATACAACAAAGGCATGGAAATTCAAATTGGGCTCACTTTTCAGTTTATCGGTTTCAGCTAACCTTGGATTAATTTGTATCAATGTTAATTGCTTGAATATTTTGAGTTTTACGATTTCAGAGGCAATAGAACTTTGATTATTCAGATAGACTAAAATAGCCTTAAATTCCGCTAAAGCCTTTCTATCCCAAATTACCGTATAGTTGGCAGTCATTACAAACTCGATAGTTCATCCAAAGCGCGCTCATGGGGTACAAAATCTCCAGCATCCATTCGCGCAACAGCTGCATCTATTTCTTTATTGTACTGCGCGTGATCAATTCGTTCAGATGTATTATGCTCCTCAACTAAACTTTTGATTACCTCTAAAACCAGGGTTTGTTGACCTTTAGGTAATAAAGGCAAATAATTATCCACTTGCTTTTTAATGGCTGAAGTTGTCATAGGTCTATTCTAATTGAACAAACATACAAAAAAAACATGCGAGAAAATGAATTTTCAACAATCAAGAAATTGATATTTTTTCCAACAGGTACCTTAATTTCAACTCTTAACTTCTCTTCTTTGGCGTAACCAATTAAAACTGATAATTTCAAGGAAACTTATCTTATTAAACTACCATGGAAGTACACCACCATTCCCATCACCCCAAAAAGTGGAAAGAATACGTTACCGAATTTATCATGCTTTTTGCGGCTGTAACTCTTGGATTTTTAGCGGAGAATTACCGAGAACATCAGGTGATCGAGCATCGGATCGAACTGAATAAAATAGCTATTCTGAAAGATCTGCAAGCAGATTCATCTGAAATAGCGAAGGTTCTTACTTCTGGGGATAAAATGATTGAAAAATTTAATAAGGTCAATCACATTCTATACTTATCTAAAACCAATAGAATAAGTCAGGCCCAATTTATTGATTCAATAAAAGTTATACCTGAGTTTTTCGCTAGAACCAGCACTCTATACATGAATAATAGTTCGTTTAAAAACATGCAATCTAGTGGCCTGTTCACGTCATTAGAGGAAAGTGAACTAAAACATACCTTATCGATTTACTACGAAGTTGACTTTAAAGCGATTCAATCACTGAACGAATTTTTTGACCAAATTGGTAACAATTTCAATAATCAATTACCAATTGGCTTAGGATCGCTTATCAGGGATAAAAATCAGTTTCAAACAACTTATGAAATGAACAATCCAGTTTTTTTTGAAAATTTCATCTTGAGCCTTCCTAAAACGAAAGCATTACTACAATCAGATGACTTTATTTATGAAGTCCAAAAATACTACAACTACATTTTTGTGTACC
Source organism: Aquirufa regiilacus (assembly GCF_032470275.1). Lineage (NCBI taxonomy): Bacteria > Pseudomonadati > Bacteroidota > Cytophagia > Cytophagales > Flectobacillaceae > Aquirufa > Aquirufa regiilacus. Next base: position 20,504 of record NZ_JAVNWW010000008.1, on the reverse strand, counting down.
GAACTAGCCTAAGACAAGCTAAAAAAAGTAATGATACCCTAATCAAATTACTAAGAGCCGAAATCAAATGAACTACCTAAAAATCCTCTTTTTATGTTGTGCAGCGGCATTTTCGATGAATGCACAAATGGTAAATGACAGCACCTTTGATGCGAGTGTAAAACGTCCAAAATTCAAAAAAGGCAAAGGCCCTGCCCTCCTTATCGATGCAGCTCACCACAATTTCATTGTTGAAATGGGTTTAGCGAAGCCTTTAGTAGATGTGGCCACGGCTGATGGATACAGGCCTAGCATCGATTCTTCTTTATTTACAAAAGCATATTTATCGAACTACAAAATAGTCGTTATTACCCCTGCTATGCCATTCACGTTTGGATCGAAAAAAGAGGTCACCACGGAATCCACCTTCACTCCTGCTGAGATTGATGCCTTACATGATTGGGTGAATAATGGTGGATCTTTACTATTATTGAGCGAGCATGCGCCCATTGACAAATCAATGACGCCTGTGTTGAACAAATTTGGGATTCAGTCCAGTATCGGGATTGTTTGGGATTCTTTGAATTGCGACAAAACGATACCAATGAAGGGTTTTCAAACACTTTTAAAATTCAATAAAGAAAACGGATTGCTAAATACGGAACATCCCATCACCAAAGGCGAACAAGCCGGCGAGCAAATTAATGCCATCGTCACTTATGGCGGCAGCGGCCTAACTGGCCCTGAGTACACTTCGCTTTTTACGCTTTCACCGTCCTCTGAAATCAAACGCTGGAGCGGCATTAATCCTTCCGGCAGTGCCACATCACAAGGTTTAGTGGGCAAAGTAGGAAAAGGCAAATTAGTGGCTTTAGGAGATTGCAATGGATTTACAGCCATGTACATCAACATGGGTGCTGGGAAAAAATTCTTTGCGGGCATGCAAGTAACGGATCATAACTGGAAACAGTTCGTATTGAACACGTTACATTGGCTATCTAACTAAAAAACACCCCATGAAACACCTTTTATTCCTCCTCCTCTCTTTCTCCACCTTCGCCCAAGATATCCATTTCAAATCGATTCTAGTGGATACGCACAACGACTGTTTAACCGCATGTATCGAAAAGAACGTTTCACTAGATCAGGATTTGACAGGAATTAATCATTCAGATTTAGCCCGTTTTAAAAAGGGCGGTGTGGATTATCAATTATTTTCTGTTTGGTGTGATGGGGAGAAAGCGAATCCATATGTGTGGGCGATGCGGGAGATGGACAGTTTGTATGCGGTGGCAGCCAGAAATTCGGATAAGTTAGTGATTGCTAAAACCTGGAAAGACATCCAGCGCGCCTTAAAAGAGCAAAAATTAGTAGCGCAATTCGGAGTGGAAGGTGGTCATATGATCGAGAATGATCTACAGAAATTAGAGACCTTTTATAACCGAGGAGTGCAGTATATGACGTTGACTTGGAACAATTCACCGAGCTGGGCGAGTTCACATGCGGATGAAAAGAATCCCAGCTTTAAGGGACACAAAGGGTTGAATGACTTTGGCAAAAAAGTTGTCAAAAAAATGAACCAAATGGGCATGTTAGTAGATGTTTCACATGTGGGTGAGGCGACGTTTTGGGATGTAATAAACACAACTACGAAACCAATTATAGCTTCTCATAGCAACGCTTATAGTGTTTGTCCCGTTTCTAGAAACTTGAAAGATGAGCAAATTATAGCGATTGGAAAAAATGGCGGAGTGATCCATTTAAACTTTTACTCGGCTTTTGTGGATATCGATTTTTGGCAAAAAGATGAAGCATTTCGTAAAAAGCATAGCTCTGAGATTGATTCATTAGTTGGCGCAGGCATGCAAATGGAATATGCGTTTAACTTGATTGGAGATAAATACGCAGCAGAAAGCGATGCCATTAAACCAGATTTAGAGCAATTAATGAAGCATTTTGATCACATCGTCAAGCTTATTGGGGTGGATCATGTGGGATTAGGCTCAGATTTCGATGGAATTAATTCCGCGCCAAAGCAATTAAAAACAGTATTGGATTACCCTGTTTTTACCCAGGCACTTATCGCACGAGGTTATTCGAACAAAGATATTAGCAAGGTTTTAGGCGGGAATTTTCTGAGGGTTTATCAGGCAAATCATTAGACTTATTTATGCCGAAACCAACAATCCATCCGCTCATTTTCGTAAGCTTTGAAGATTGTATTCACGGGGACCCCGTGCTGCAGTTGAGCATTAAATCGGGTTCTTGCTAGGTAATTAAAGGCACCCATGTCGCCCGTATAAGCCGTTGTGTTACTATGATTATAGGTTGAATGCAAGGCACACAATTGCTGTAAAAAATCATAAAACACAGGAAAGGCTCCGCCAAAAACACCACAATTCAAGAGCGATTCGGAGGCAAAGCGCGCTTCGTAAGCGCTGTAATCCGAAATTTGGCCTCGCAAATGCTCCGCATGCGCCAGCATCCACTCATTGTGCAAGGTTTTCGGTTCATCCCCACAGAAAAGGGCACCTGGATTCGCGGTAAACAGCGGGTGAATAAAAGGGTTTTGAGCTAGGGTCACATCCGACACATCGGTCACAAATACCCCCTGAATCGCACCTTTGTATTGCGCTAAAAAGTCCCGGTAAACAAAATACCGATAGACATTCGGATTAAAAGCCGGATTGTACGTAATCCGAACAAAGGAAATGTACGCATTTTGATACCGTGCACAGGTTTCCTCGGAGAAACTATTGTGAAAAATAATCCCTTGTAATTTGGCATCCGCGACGGATTCCGCCCATGCCCGAACGAGTTCATAGGAATCATCGGCTAAGGTCGTGTTCCGATTCACATCGTACACACCCGTAATGTGACAAGCTAAAACAAGGTGAGGCTTCATTAATTGGCGTTCAACAGGAGTTCTTGCTTCAATAAAGCACAGGTGCTGTTCGGATTATTTCGGTAATAGATATAAGATCGCTGGAATACCTTCTTCGTTTTGAACTGAATCTCGGCACGTTCGTAAAAGGCTGAATCAGCCGAAAAACCACCCTTGAAGTCTATGCTTTTAAACACTTTTTGATGGCCAAACAAGGTTCCAAAAAGCACCGCATCATCTAAATGTATCGTTTTGGTAAGGTCATTTTTATCCGGAACATAATAGTCATCCAGGGAATCCACCACCGCCTCCGCCGTCGAACAAATTAAATCCACATTTTCCACCTCCATCAAACAGGTACTTAAATGGAACGGTTTGTATGCATCATCACTATCAAGAATCGTGATAAATTCTCCCACACTATTCAATATTCCCCGATTGATCGATTCCGCTTGTCCGCGGTTACGATGCCGGATGTAAACGATTTTTTCTTCGTGGGCTTCTACGTACTCCAACAAGGCTTTACGGTCATTTTCGGTACTGCCATCGTCGATGATGATTAGCTCAAAATCTTGAAAATCTTGTTGCAAAACAGAATCTATGGCTCTTTTTGTTAATTGAAAGTCGGTATTGTATACCGCCATTAACACGGAAATCTTTACATGCTTAGACATGAAATCAAATCAAATTCCACCAATATAGGCTTTAGGGGAGCAAATTTAATCAAATAATACTATGTTTAAGAAAAAAAACGATGAACAAACTCCTACTACTAGCCTTTTTCATTTTCACCCTGTCCTCCTGCACGAAAAGTGGAGAAACGGTTGCTAACTACTTCTCTTATTCAGGCAGTTTAGAAGCTGGTTGAGTGAAAATGATTCCCATTCAAACACCTGCCGGTACCTTCAAGGTGTGGACGAAGCGTTTTGGCACTAATCCTAAGATCAAAATTCTCTTATTACACGGCGGCCCGGCGATGACGCACGAATACATGGAATGTTTTGAGACTTTTTTCCAAAGAGAGGGCTTCGAATTCTACGAATACGATCAACTAGGCTCGTATTATAGTGACCAACCGACGGATTCGACACTTTGGAAAACGGAGCGATTCGTAGAAGAGGTAGAACAAGTACGCAAGGCCATCGGTGCAGATTCGTCGAACTTTTACATCATTGGGAATTCATGGGGCGGCATTTTAGGCATGGAATATGCGCTGAAATACCAGAAGAATATGAAGGGACTTTTGGTCTCAAACATGGTAGCAAGCGCTCCAGAATATGGAAAATATGCGGAGGAGGTTTTGGCCAAACAGATGGACCCTAAAGTCCTAGCGGAAGTAAGGGCGATCGAAGCAAAAAAGGATTTTAACAATCCGCGTTATATAGAATTATTGATTCCGAACTTCTACAAAGAACATATTTGCCGCTTACAAGAATGGCCAGATGCGGTAAATCGATCATTTAAACACGGAAACAGTTCGATTTATGTGAGAATGCAAGGTCCGAGTGAGTTCGGAATTAGCGGACTTTTGGAAAAATGGGATATCAAAAATCGCTTAAAAGAACTCTATGTTCCTACGTTGATGATCGGGGCAAAATACGACACCATGGACCCTAAAGCAATGGAAAAACAAAGTCAATTAGTCCAAAAAGGATCCTATTTATACTGCCCTAACGGCAGCCACTTAGCCATGTGGGACGACCAAAAAGTCTACATGAACGGTGTCATTTCGTTCATTAAGAAGGTGGATGGGGAATAATCTCCCTTATTCAGTAGGAGGCCGCCTCGAGAGGGGTGGCTTTTTTTTATCTCCAAAAATACAAGGCATCCAACTTCCGATAGGGTTTAGCCAGATACCGTAAAATCTCTGAATGGACTAATTCTGGCTCTTCAAAAGGGGAGATATGCGTAGCATCAGGTACTATATAAAGAGAAGCCCGAGGAAGATTCTTGTACAAGGCAATTGTATGATCGATTGTGAACATATCATGATCTCCAGCCATCACTAAAAATGGTACCTGAATAGAATTTAATTGAACCAAGCTGATGTTGGGATTATTAAACGCATTATCCGCCACTTTCTTTTTAGAGGCCGCAATCTTAGTTTTATCTGGAGCCAAACGCTCATAAGTAGAAAAATACTGTGCAAGCGGCTTTCGGGTTTTGGCAAATAGGGGATCTGTGGAATTCATTTTCCAAGTCGTATCCATTGTCAATGCTACTCCCTTCGATTCCCCTAAAAAATTAGCCCCCATGATGACCGCTTTATCCATTTTCTCAGGATGAATCAAGGCTAATTCTAACGCAATATCTCCCCCATCGCTCCAGCCTACGAATTTAGCTTTCTTAATTTGTAATAAATCCATCAAGCCATTGACATCAAGCGCCATTTGCGCATAGGTTAATTCTTTCGCATCACTATCAGTGGTTCTGCCTTGGGAGCGAGAATCGACCGCTAAGACTTGATATTTTTTTGAGAATGCAGCAATCATTCCTCCCATTGTTTCAATAGAGCCATAGCCGCCATGCAAGAGAATCAAGGGCTCCCCTTTACCGTAGGTTTCATAGTACATGGAGATGTCACCTACTTGGATGCGTTTGCCCACAGCTGGATTTGAACCATACCGAATCTGCGCGTGTGCGACTGCAGCCCAACAAACTAAAATCGAAAAAATGAATGCTTTCATATTTATTTGATTAAACTTTTCATGACCCAAGACTTAAAATCCGTCCGAATTTTTATTGGCGAAGTAGATGGACGTTGATACAAAACCATGGCGATCATCTCATGTGACGGATCAATGAAGAATATTGGACCCGTAGCACCACTCCAATAGATGGTCCCCGCTGGCCTTGGGTCATTACCAATATCCTTCCGTTTAATCGCATAGCCAAACGTAAAGCCATTATTCTTCAAATCATCTGTTGGCGTAATCGCCGCCTCTAAATTCAACGGCGTTTGATCTGTTTTCATCATCGCTATCGTTGACGGTTTCGCGATACGAACCCCATTTAATTCCCCATCTTGAAGGATCATTTGGCTAAATTTAAAATAATCAATTGCCGTTGAGTTTAATCCACCTGAGCCCGAATAATACGTTTTTGAGCCCCTAATACGTATACTCTTTTCAGATCCAGGATCAATCAATGCCAATCCCCCTTTTACATCTGGCTGATAATACGAAGTGAACCTCGGCGCGTCCTTTGGCTCCAAGAAAAAATGCGTATCCTTCATCCCCAAGGGATCTAAAATTCTTTTCTGCACAAAATCTTGGAAAGGCATCCCACTAATAACTTCTACTACACGACCCGCAACCAATAGACCAGGGCCGTAAATCCAACCCTCACCCGGCTCATGGCTTAAAGGTAATTTGGCTAATTTCTTCACATAATTTTCAATGTCACTTGAATAGGCGTTTTTGGTAATCGCCGCATAAGCCTCGGGCATATTGCCACCATAAGCACTCGGTTGGCCTGTTGTATGTGTCAATACATGACGAATCAACATCGGTTTTGTCGCCGCGCGCGTTTTATATAGCCACATGCCATCTACACTATCTTTTGATAGCATGATTTGTTGGGACGCGAACTCTGGCAAGTACTTACTCACGGAATCATTCGGTTTACATTTACCGTCTTCCATTAATAGCAACAGAGCTAGCGTAGCTATGGGTTTCGTCATGGATGCCAAACGAAAAATGGCGTCTTTTTGCATCGGGATATGCGTTTCCATTTGCGATTCACCTTGGGCCTCAAAATGAACAATTTTACCCTTGCGTGCAATTAAAGTAACTGCGCCAGCTATCTCTTTTTGTTGGATACTTTTGGAGACCTCATTTTGGAAATCATCCAATACTTTTTGATCAAAGCCTAAGGCTTTCACCTCCGCTGGCTTTGCTATATCAGTCGTTACGATTTTAGGTACTTCGTTCTTTATTCCAGCATACACCCCTTTTCTAAACTCATCGCCAAAATAAAATTGATAGGGATTTGGTGAACCTAATGAACCTATTTGCGTCATGAAAATTCCGATTACCTCATCTTTCGGATTGATGAAAAAGTGGGTAGAATTGGCACCACTCCAGAAATATTCGCCTGCGGAAACATTCGGTTTATTTGCGACCATGGGATTTGTTAAAATCCCAAAGCCCAAGCCAAATCCATAACCAGGTTCTAAGTTCGTACTTCCATCCTCATCTAATGAAATGCCATTGGCTATTTTATAGATGCGCGAATTTTGATCTGGCTTACGTGCAATTTCACCCGTAACATCCATTTGCATCAAGTCCAATGTCTCCTTTTTTAGAATGCGCTTCCCTCGCAACGTTCCCCCTTGATACAACATTTTTGCGAAAGTCAAATAATCCTCCATCGTGCCCCACAAAGCATTTACGCCTGCAAAAACGGTCACATCTTTGCTTTGAGGTTGCATTTTGGAACGAACTAAATTTTTTCCATTTTCAAAATCATACACAATCATCGCCCGTTTTTCTTGCTCCACACTTAAATTATACCCCATATCCTTCATCCCTAAGGGCTTAAAAATAGTCTTCTTCAAATAGGCATCCGTAGTCTCCCCAGTCAATACTTCGATCAATCGAGATGCTACATCCGGCCCAAACGAGTAATTCCACTTGGTTCCAGGCTGGTAGGATAAAGGAATTTTAGCCAGTGCCGCCACTCTCTTTTCAATTGTTGTCAGCTGCTGATCAAATACAATTGAATTCCAAATATCCCGATCCATCTTCACCAGCGTAATTCCATGCGACATTCCAGAGGTGTGACTAATTAATTGTCGGATCGTCATTTTACTTGTCGCCGGCTCCCTACTACTTGCCATCCCTTTGTTGACATCTTGAACAACGCTGAGATTTTTGAATTCTGGGAGGTAGTTTTCAACAGGATCATCCAAGGTGAATTTACCTTGTTCAAAGAGCGTCATCAGTGCGACCGTGATGACGGGCTTCGACATCGATTGCAAATAATAAATTTCTTTTCCTGTCATCGGAATATTATTGTCGGCATCTCGATTCCCATAAAATTGATTAAACACCACCTTGTTCTTATGGTAAACGAGGCCATGAACTCCTTTTAATTTATTGGCTTGAACTTCATTTTTCAAAAACAGATCAAGTGCTCCAAATTTTTGCGCAAATACCACATGGGCGCAAAACAGCAGCAGGAAAATGGGACGTAGTAATTTCATAAAATTGGAATTAATTGTTAGCTAAATAGGTATCGATATGAGATAATAGCGGATCGGATTTTTCCTTGATTATTTTAAGGTTTAATATACTCAATTTTTGTATAGTACATTTGTTCATTAAATATTTCATCAAGACAATTTTCACATCCTCAGGCAGCTGCACATTTTTCAAATCGGCCTCAATAGCTTGTTGGTTCGCTGCATACAACCCAGCATAAGCCGGAGATAGACTCGAAATATAATCAAGATCGGGTCGATTTAACCATTTCATCAACAGCGCAGGTGGCATCTTTTGGACCAAAAAATCCCAAAATAATTTACCCGCAGAACTTTCTTGATCAAAGGTTCTGAATTCAGCAAAATCAGCATCTGTTTCGTAGGCATTTATTTCTTCAATGAGCTTTTTGTCTTTGATGTAACGCAAAGAGCCTGAATTTTTCATTAATTCGAAAATCCGTTTATCATTCGAAAAACGATAAACCATTAAATCCATGGATTTTGCAATCGTCTCGTTTGAAATGTTTTTGTCTGAAAATAGCGAAAAGTAAAGCTTTTCGTTTTGGATTAAAACAGGGGTTCCAAATTTCAAAACGGAATCAATTGCGTTATTATTTCGCTTAATTTCCATCTTGAATAATTCAAGGTATTCTTTGGCGCGATGATTTTCAATCTGATGTTCTCGAAAATTTTCAGCCAAAAAACCGAGCGTAACCGCAGCAAATAACATAACAAATTCAGTGATGTAATCGGTCCACTTTTTAGGGGTGTGCCCGTGGTGATGTACTTCCATTCGTTTTAATTTAAATGATAGGTTTTGACTAACAATTCATCTAGTTCCAACGCGACGCTCTTCAAATCTTTACACCTACTCGCAATCATTAAATTATTGTTGTGCACATACAAAGTCTTTATTAAAAACTCATTCAGCTCAGTGGGACTTTTATTAATTAAAGCAGGGTTATTAAGCGGTCGCGCAAAACGCTCTTCAATGATTCTCGAACTCGCATTGACCATCATGTTTTTAAATACTCGTCCATCAAAAATAGTTGCCATTTTTTCCCGATAATTCATCAATAACTGCTCGGTGAGATTTTGTAACTCATCCATTTTATCCACATCATTTTCGTAAGCTTGAATCTTCTTAATCACCTCAATATTTTCAATCAAGCGCAAGCCTCCTGCATTTTTAAGTTGTTGGAATCCATTCTTCGAATGATGAAAAAACACGCGAATCGAATTTAATCTAGCCAAATAATACAGATCATTTGTCTGTTTATAGTCAGGGTGGCTTAACAGATTCAACAGCGTATCTTCTCGCTTCATGCGCGACTGGTAAATGGACGAAATGGTATCTAAATCCTTAATGTCGTTTAATAAGTCTTCATGCACAATTTGGATAAACTCGACTTCGCGATCTTTTTCGATTGCATGCTCGCGTAAGTTCTCGGCAAAAAATCCGAGTGTAACGGCTGCAAAAAGCATGATAAATTCAGTAAAATATTCGCTTACTTTTTTGGGCGTATGCCCATGGTGATGTACTTCCATGCAGCTAAAGTTTATACTCGCTTTTAATTAATTTGATTAAATTTTCCGTTGTCTTCAACGCACGCTTATATGATCTGATATCTTGGCGGGTTACCGTTTGCTGTCGAGCCAACAGGTTTAAATATTCACTTAAATGTTCTCGATTTATTTTAACAAAACCTTCTTTGGGAATATTATCTTGATTGTCATATCCGTTATTTTTGATGTAAGCATCGAGTGAATTAAAGGCATCCAGAATTTTCTCTTCCAATAAATAGATGTCGCGCGAATTTGTCACAAAGCGATTATTTGACACTTCGATTCTAATCCAACGCATGTCGTATACATCAATGGAATCTGCCACTTTTTTATTTTGAATGAGCCGCAATCCGCCTGAGTTTTTCAACTGGCTTATCGTTGTTGTGTTACGAAATGAATTGATTTCCCAAGAAGCTCTTTTGAAATGCCTTACGACAGAAACGGGAACTTGCGTAGCATTAGGCTGATTTTTAAAAAAAGCAAATAGAGAATCCATCGCTTCAACTCTTTTTTCTTGATAGGGAATCGAATTTTGCAGATTGGTTTGATCAATTTTTAAATCAGCCATTAAGGATTCCATGTATTGGCTTTCCCGGTGCGATTCGATGTAATGCTCCCGGACATTCTCGGCAAAAAAACCAAGCGTTACAGCTGTAAATAGCATTAAAAACTCGATCACATATTCTTTCCAATTTTTAGGCGTATGGTGCCCGTGGTGTACTTCCATAAGTAATCTTGAAAGGCTTGATAGGATATCTGTTATTAACCTACAAGTTGACTAAAACGGATAAAATACGAAGTGGAAAGCCCGAGAAATTTGTCTAGAAATCAACTATTCTTGTCCAAAAAAACTGTTCAATTAGCCATTTCCTTCAAATAAAAACTGGGGTTCACCCCCACATATTTTTTGAAAGCCGCATAGAAAGTGGACCGATTCGAAAATCCACTTTGGTACATGTAGGTCTCTAAGGTAAATTGGTCAAAAAATGACCGCTGTTCCAAAAAATGATGAATACGCAAACGATTGAGGAATTCGACAAAGGACACCCCATAATATTTCTTAATCAGCTTTGGAAATTTTGAAATAGGTATTTCCAAGTCTTTTGCCATGGCCGACAAATCATATTCGGCTGATAAATAGGCTTTCGATGCTTTAACTTGCTTGTCTAAATTCATCGCAACTTGATCCACTTTAAACTCAGGGATTAAATGCGGGTAAATCTCCAGGATCGAAGGAAACAATTTTCCCTTTGGCAGAATACAGCCATCCATATTCTCCTGTACGTTCGGTGTTGTAATGAAGTAGGTAAATAACATGATACCTATCACACATTTTATTAATTGCGATGGAGGATCAAAAGAATTATTGATGAATAAATTGAGATATTGATACAGTTGCAATACAAAATATAGGGTAACTGCCGTACTCAACATATTCAGCCACACCAATGATTGTCTGTTAATAAATACATAATCAGCCCCTTGCCTTTTTTTCGTCAAAGAAATCAAAACCAACGTTGCTATTCCATACACAATCCCCACCAAAATCGACACGGGCTGGACAAAACCCGCCGGAATCCAACCCATAGGCCTCGTAATAAAGTATTTGTTCTGCGCATAATAATGATTGAGGATGTCAGTCTTCTCTGCTGCCGACAAAAACAAATCAGGCATTACACCGATCGTTAACAAAGTTGGAAATACAAAATGCAGGAAATGCAAACCTTTTAATTGGTTATAGGGCAACAACATACCACGCACGTAAAGAAAAAGGGCAACGGGCAAAAAAATCCGAATGATGTTCGGAGTCCTCAAAATAAAAAGCATGTGATAGATATGCTTGGAGGTCAATGCATAAATATAAAACTCAAGAAAAACGACAGCGAAGATGATGTAAATCAGACCATAAACTTTTGGGAATTTTCCGAAACGCACCAACAAATAGCAGATAAAAAACAGACCGAAACCACTAGTCAAAAACGACAAATAAGGGACAAAATCAAACATTAAATGATCGCTTCGTTAGACATGTGTTGAAAATTAGACAAATTTTTCAAAAAACAAGACAAAGCATGGCTGAAAAAAATACGGGTCAGGAATTCTTTGGCCTAATTTTCAGAAACAAATCATTTAACCCCAATTCATATGAAAAAATTATTTATTCTCTCGATTTTTTGCTTGCTTACCACAATGATTTTCGGCCAAGCAAATACAGCTAATTTCCAATATTATAAAGTTAAACCTGGTCACCGCGGCGCCTTCAACGAGGCCCTCAAAAATCACACAGCAAAATATCGCAAAGCGGGTACTCCCTACGCATGGGCCATTTTCAATCTCGTAGGTGGCAGTCATCATGGGGAAGTCATGTCCTTGTACAATATAGGTACGTCCTGGGCTAAACGTGACGAATTAGGGGCAACACCCACAAACACGGAAGCTGCTGATGATTTCTACTTGAAAGTTTCTCCACACATCGAAAGCGTTACAGGCGGTGAAATCATCTCCTACCAAGCTGATTATAGTAACTCAAATCCAAGTGAACGATCAGCAAAAATTCGTTCAAGTATCTTAACATTGAAATATGCGCCGGCTACTGAGTTTTGGGATGTAATAAAACGCTTACCAAAAGCCTGGGACAAAGCAGGAATCAAAATCGCAACTTATCAAACCTCTGGTGCTGCGCGCCTCATTTTCTCTCGCCGCTTCCCGAACGGTTGGAAAGAAATGGATGAACCATCCAAATTAAAAGCATCCTACGAGGAAATCTATGGCAAAGGATCTTATGACCGCGACATCGCTATCATGCGTAATTACATCGTGGAAAACGAATCCGTTTATATGACACTTCAGCCTGATTTGTCATCTAAATAAAAGATAATTTATTCTCAAAAAATCAAAATTTAATCCTAGAAAAGATTAAATTTTGATTTTTTTGTTTACTTTTTCGAGGTATATACAAATTCATGGAAGTACATCACCCACATCATCCACCCAAAAGCCTCAAGGACTATACAAGCGAATTTATCGTCATTTTTGTCGCATTAACTTTGGGATTTTTAGTTGAAAACCAGCGCGAACATTACATCGAAGGATTACGCGAAAAAGAATTAGCCCACAGTTTGTATTTGGAAACCCAAGCGGACTCCATCGAGCTTGGTGCGATCATTCCATTCCGAATCAAAAAAGAATCCTATCTCAATGAGCTTTATCTTCATTACCAAGGGGATGTGGATGATCCGAGCCAGCAAAAACGAATTCAAGCCGCACAATTCATTGGGGTCAATGCGAATTCCCAAATATTGTTTGAACCTAGGAGTGCTATTTTGCGCCAGCTGGAATCCTCTGGCATGTTACGCTATTTCAAAGATGAAGCGATACAAGCAGATCTTTTGAAAATCATCAATGATCAGGAAAAAATACGCATTCGAATGCAGCGTGAGACGGATTTGTATCATCAATTCGTGCTTCCTAATTTTATTGAAATTCAAAATATGGATTTGATTCGAGCGTTAACTCAAAATGGAAAAAACACGCGATCCCTTACGCTATTGGTAGAAGAATATTTGGCTTCGTCGAATTACCTGGAATTCCCCAAAATCAAACCTAGTCCAGCTTACTTAAAATCGCTTCGAAAATCACTTGAATTTTATCGATTCGCACTCGCATCAACTCGGCAAAATCAATTGAGAAAATACCGCGAGATTAATACCAAACTACTGAACGACTTACGACGCGTCTATCACTTTGAATAAATAACGCTACATGGAAGTACACCACCACGCACACCCGCCTAAAAAAGTCAGTGAATATTTCACCGAATTTATCATGTTATTCGCCGCGGTAACGCTCGGATTTTTTGCCGAAAATTTACGCGAACATCAGATCGAAAAACACCGCGAAATCCAATACCTAAAAAACATTCATTTAGACCTTGAACGGGATATGTCTGAGATTGACAAAATTGTGCAGTACAACATCTTGAAACAAAAACTAGGTCTACAATTAACTAATTTATATGCTAAAGGGTATCAATCAGACATCCCACAATTTTACTATTTAATTAAGTCTCTAGCGTTGCGAAGCTATTTTCAGCATTCAAAAAACGGTATTGATCAATTGAAAAATGCGGGAGGTCTACGCCTGATTGAAAATGATGAAATCATCAAACAAATCCAACTCATCGAAATTCGTATTGCGAACATCGATGCTTTGCAGGAGAGCATGGACCAAAACTTACTCTATTTTCGCATGAAAACGGGGAGTATCCTAGATGCCTATACCGTCTGGGAAATGAACCAAAAACAACTGTTAAACTATTCACCGAATGGATCTGAAAAACAACGTTTTTTGAATCGTTTTGAATTGCCCAAGCATGTACGACCGTTACAGCATAATACACCAGAAGATATCAATGAATTAGTGAACCTGGGAATCGCACCCGTGAATTCGACCCGGTACATCAATGGACACTTGGGCCAACTAAAAGCTCAATGCATCGCATTAAACAAGCTATTAATGGATACGTACGGAAGCGATTTCTAATCTCTGCGGCGGCGGTAAAAAATAATAATTACGGCCAACAATCCTAAAATGAGTGCTAAAGGCATATCAATGTTGATTTAGTGAACGAAAGGTAATAAAAAATACAAATGGAAGTACATCACCCCCACCACCCACCCAAAAGTCTCAAAGATTATGCCAGTGAATTCATTGTCATTTTTGTCGCACTAACACTTGGTTTCTTAGTGGAAAACCAGCGCGAACATTACATCGAAGGATTACGCGAAAAAGAATTAGCGCAATCGTTATTAAAAGACCTAGCTGCGGACTCTGTTGACTTCAAAGAATTCCAAGAACTCCGAATCATCGAACGAAAATCGGTTAATCAGGCTATAAAAATCATTGAATCACAAGGCCTAAAACCCAATGATCCAACACTCTATTATCACTTTATCCGCGGTGTTTTCATTTGGCGACATCCTGAATTTCGTCAAGCAAATCTAGATCAAATCATTAGTTCGGGTTCTCTTCGCTATTTTAAAAACGACACCTTGGCAAAAGCTATCTCAGATTTGAAAATGCAATTAAAGCGCATTGAATACCGACAGGACCGCGAAAAGGAATATTTCTATGCCAATATTCAGCCATGGGTGGTGAATCATTTAAATCTAGCACATGTCGATGCACATCGGAATGGATTAGCAAGGAGTAAAATGATGGCTATGTTGGAGAAAAACCAAAGTTCTGCACCTGGCCAACCCTTTTTTCTAGAGACAAATCAGCCAGATTTAAATCACAAAACCGCCAATATGCTTCGCGGTAGCGACTGGCTCATGAATGTCACTGAGACGGGCTATTATAAGTCCTACAAAGCAAAAAGTTACCAACTACGTAAATTAATTGAGTCTAATTTCCCTAAATCAAACTAACATGGAAGTACATCACCCCCATCACGCACCTAAGAATTGGAAAGAATATTTCAGCGAGTTTTTCATGCTGTTCATGGCAGTCACACTCGGGTTCTTCGTGGAAAACTACCGGGAACATTTCATCGAACGTGCCCGTGAAAAAGAATTCCTGAGCCTAATTGCGAAAGATATCCAAATGGATATTTCGATGGTTGACTCGAATTTACATTACCGAAATATTCGCGCCGACATCAGTAAAAAATTCACTAAAAACTTTACCGAAGACGAATACAAAAAAGATTCCGGCCCTTTTTATTATAACGGTCGGCGCCTGCACGTCCGCTATTTATTCGAAAGAACCGATGCGGGATTCCAACTCATGAAAAATGCAGGAGGATTGCGGCTTATCCACAATCCCAAAATCATTCAAGCCATCCAACATTACGAAAATTCGATTTCGGCGATTGAGAAATTCCAAGAAGGGGAAATGAATTACTTACGTGAATATTCCAAAGCCAATGCAGAAGTCTTTGATGTAAAAGTCCTCATGAAATATGCAGGCAGCAACGTAAGCAACTATACGTCAAATTTAATCCCACAGGGCAACCCTCCCCTGTTGACCTATGACCGGGCAAAAATCAATGTCATGATGGCCCAGTTTTTTGCGATGGATAAAAGCAATTATGTGGTGATGCATTTTGAGGAGAAATTAAAGAAGGAAGGACAAGATTTAATCAAACTCATTAAAACAGCTTTGTAACATGAAACCACTTTTAATCATGCTGCTCGTATGGAGTTCGCATTTATTGGCAGCCCAACAAACCCACATCGTCCTAGATTCAATTTATTCAAATGTATTACATGAGTCCAGAACCTTTCGTGTTTATCTACCTAAAGAAATCATAGACAAAAACCAAAAACAAGCACAATATCCTGTCCTTTATGTCCTCGATGGAGATGATAATTATTTGGCAATTTCCGGAATGATGCATTACCTCACAGAGGTAAATAGCAATCGCATATTTCCCAAAATGATTGTCGTTTTTATTAACAATACCAATCGGACGCGCGACTTGACTCCTTATCGGGTTAATGCCTCCGCGATGCTACCCAAAGCCATGGCTGATGTAACAGGTGGAGCGGAAGCATTCACTCAGGTCATCGAAAAAGAAATCATTCCGCACATAAATGCCAAATATCCCACGAGCCCTTACCGAGCGTTAATTGGCCATAGTTTCGGAGGAATCTTTGCGCTGTCTGTTTTACAGAAGCACCCAGATTTATTCGATGATTACATCGTGATAGATCCAAGTCTTTGGTACGATAATGGCCGATTTTCAAATACTGTTTTGCAAACAATTCAAGCAGGAAAACTAAGGAACAAATCTTTGTTCATTGGCCTAGCCAATACAACAAATGAACCGAATCTGAATAAAGTGTTAGTTAGCAAAGCAGCATTTTCGGTCCACGAAAAAAGCATTTTACGTTTCTGCCAAAAGTTAAGCCGCTCCAAATCCATGCCCTTTAGTTATCAATATTATCCATACGATGACCACGGGTCAGTTCCGTTTGTGGGGGCTTATGATGGCCTTCGCAATATCTTCAGGGCACATCAATTGTCCTATTACGAAGTAGTTAACCCGAATTTTGACCCGGAAAAGCGCATTAATAGCTACTATAAAAACTTGTCGGCGAAGTTAAAAACCCCACTCAAAATTAGCCCTTCCGAACTCGAATATTTCGATATGTTTTATTCCATTAATCAAGATAAACGCGGACAGCAAAAGCTGCGTGCTTATTATAAAAAGCTTTATCCATTAAAATATGAAAAGTATATTTCCAAATAAATCTGTTTTAAGGTTTGGCATGATTATCTTGCAAAAACCTCTTTTACATGAAAAACATTCTGTGTTGTCTCCTATTGAGTCTGACCTACATGGCCTACAGCCAAGACAGATACATCAAAGACCAATATACATTTCCCATCGGCGCATCTGTCAACCCCAGATTATTATCAACGAATGAGGCCTATCGAAACCTAGCCACATCCGAATTCAACAGCATCACCGCCGAAAATCACATGAAAATGATGCTCATTCACCCGGATTCCGAACTCTTCGATTTTAGCAAAGGGGACGAGCTAATCCAGTTTGCTCGTGATAATAATAAACGCATGCATGGCCATACCTTGGTTTGGCATAATCAAGTACCCGCATGGATGTTGGCATTTTCAGGGGATCTTCAGGCATGGGAAAACATGCTAAAAAATCACATCCAAACCGTTGCCAAACATTACCAAGGCCAAGTAAGTGGTTGGGATGTCGTGAATGAAGCATTTTTAGACGATGGCAGTTTGAGGCCATCCATTTGGTCAAAAAATATCCCCGATTACATCGCCAAAAGTTTCCAATGGGCGCATGAAGCTGACCCGAACGCACTTTTGTTTTACAATGATTATGGACAAGATGGCAAGCCCCACAAAATGGAAGCTATCCTGAATCTAGTCAAAGACTTACAAGCACGCCAAATCCCCATTCACGGACTTGGATTACAAATGCACATCAATATCAGCGCAAAAAATGAAGATATTCGTCGGGTCATCGAGCAATCCACCGCGACGGGACTTGCGATCCATTTTTCGGAATTAGATATTGCTGTGAATCCCAAAAACGACTCAACATTTGTGTTCAACGAAGCTGCAAAGGAGGCACAAATGCAAAAATTTAATCTTGTTTTTAATGCCTATCGTGCCATACCTAAGCAACAACAATATGGCATTACGTTTTGGAATGTGGGAGATCGGGACTCTTGGCTTCGGGGATATTTTAAAAGACCCAAAGAATATCCACTCCTATTTGACGATCAGTACCATCGAAAACCCGTTTACTCAAACCTTTTATACCCATGAAACAAAAATCTACGACCCGTTGGGTCCTTCAAGCGACTAGCGGCCTTATCCTCACCGGAAGTGGACTTTCCCTAGCTATCGATGCCGGCATGACCAAAATGCAAGGTGGTGATTGGTTTTGGTACGGCACAGGCGCACTGATTGTCTTCCAGGCAGGCTTGTGTTTAGTAATTGATGCGAATCGATACCATTAACTAAAATTCATAAAACCGACTGACAAATAGGTTTGTCCATGAAATATTTGTCTTAATTTTGTCAAAACACTTGTCTTTGAAAATCACCATCATCGGCGGAGGAGCAGCAGGCTTCTTTGCCGCCATTGCTGCCAAATCCCATTTCCCAGATGCACATGTATGCATCCTGGAAAAGACAAGCAAGTTCCTCGGCAAAGTGAAAATTTCCGGAGGCGGACGATGCAACGTAACAAATGCGACCTTCAACAGTCGTTTACTATCGGAGAACTACCCCCGTGGCGAGAAATTCCTACGAAAAGCATTCGAAACGTTTAACGCGCAGGATACCGTCAACTGGTTCGAATCGCGCGGTGTGGCGCTGAAGACCTATCCCGATAACTGCATTTTCCCTTTATCCAACGAATCCCAAAGCATCATCGATTGTCTCCTACAAGAAGCCAGAAAACTGAGGATTGAATTATACACGAGTCATTCCGTGGAAAGCATCCGAAAAACCGACAAAGGCTTTGAGATCGAAACGAATCAGGGTAAACATGTCGCGGACAGGGTGATTATCACGGTGGGAGGCCAACCGAAATCCACCTGGTTTTCAGCCATTGAATCCTTTGGGCATAACATCATCCCACCTGTACCCTCGCTATTTACCTTCAACATGCCGAAAGAACCCATCAAAGCCTTGATGGGCGTGGTCGTCGAACATGCTCGGGTGCGCATTGAAGGGCAAAAACTCGTGGGCATCGGCCCTTTACTCGTCACCCACTGGGGGATGAGTGGACCTGCCATACTTCAGCTCTCTGCCTGGGGTGCGCGTATCTTAGCCGAAAAGGACTACTGTTGTTCGATCTTGGTGAATTGGCTCGACGAGGTGAAAGAGGAAGCCCTCCGAGCAACATGCACGTCCATCCAAAAAAATCATGGAGCCAAAATGCTTCAAAACCACAATCCCTTCCCGATTCCCAATCGCTTGTGGATATACTTATTGGAAAAAAACGAAATCAAGCCCGAAACCCGTTGGCAAGATCTAGCAGGCAAACATGCCAATAAACTCATCAATACACTCATCAACGACCGCTACGAAGTTCAAGGAAAAACGACCTTCAAAGAGGAATTTGTGACCGCAGGTGGCATCGATCTCCATGAAATTGACGTCAAATCCATGGAATCTAAACGCGTTCCCGGATTGTATTTTGCAGGTGAAGTGACCGACATCGACGGCATCACGGGAGGCTTCAATTTTCAAGCTGCCTGGACAACAGGATACATCGCGGGAAAAAACGCGGGTGTATAAACGAAGCTGACAGATTTTTGTATCTTCGTAAAACGTTATAACACATTCATGCGCATACTATTACTCTTGCTTGCTTGCCTCGTGCTCAATCAAGCAAACGCTCAAGAACTCGTGTTCGAAGTGGGCGGTAACTCCACCGAATACCAGTACCAAAATCTCAACGGCGCCATTGTCGACTACCTGAAACCCGCAACCGGCCTACATGTCCAACTGAAACGCGAAAACGTGTTGTGGAAAGTATCCAAGCTATTTGGTGCTTTCGACAAAGACGACAATCCGCTCTACGTGCCCACGATCAAATACGCCTTTGGTTTCACCTACAATCAATACAACAGCGTCGGAAATACACAAGGTATCGCCTTGAGTTACCAGGCAGACCACTTAGGAATTATCGGCGAAATAGGACCCGAAATCCCGATCAATCAAGCCATTTCCTTGGATATCAAAGGCATCGTTTCTGTGGCGAAAATGTGGAACGGGAATCAGTATATCGCCAACCAATACATGCCCTTAGACGACCAACCGCAATTTTCGAAGATTCGGATCTATGGGGGTTATTCGATCTCACTCGTACATCACCTCAGTAAGTTTGTGAGCGGCTTCGTGAAATACCAATACCTAAGCTCCGTAAAAGAACCTGATTATCCGGTGAATCATTTACGCATTATCCCAACAACCTTTTCGTTGGGCGTTAAAATCAATCCATAAGCATTCCTATGTTGACCTATATACGCATCGCATTGGTGTCATTGCTAGCATTTAGCAGTTTGGCACAGACCAAAACATTGAATTACCAAGCCGTCATTCTCAATCCGAACCCTTTGGATGTTCCTGGAAATACCATTTCCAACTTTCCTTATGGCTCAAGTGACGTGTGCATCAAATTTAGTTTACAAGACAAAACCGGCCTTTTAGATTACCAAGAGGTTCAATGCACGAAGACAGATTGTACTAACCCCCTAATAGACTGGACTAAATTTTAAAAAGAGTTTAGAACCAATTAAATTAGGGAACTATGAAAAGAGAAAGAAGAATTTTCAGTCCGGAGGATCGCTTAGCTATTCTTCAAGAAGG
>NZ_JAVNWW010000007.1:1993-82395 GCF_032470275.1 Aquirufa regiilacus | reverse complement strand
CCAACGTAAAGAAAGCCCAGAAGCCTCTAACAAGAGAAGAAGAATTACTTAAGGAAAATGAATACCTAAGGGCTGAAAATGACTTGCTAAAAAAGCTTCAAGCCTTAGTTCAAGCAGACAAAAAGCGCAAGCCGTAAGTGAACTAAGGCATAAGCACAGGTTAGCAGTATTGCTTACTTGTGTTAAATTGGCAAGGAGTTGTTTTTATTATTATTCAAAACAAGGGACTGCAGACAAATACGCGGAGCTAAAGCAAGAGATTGGACTAATCTATCATCAACATAAGGGTAGATTAGGTTATCGGCGTATAACCATTCTATTGCGTCAAGCCGGCCACCTAATTAATCATAAAACTGTTCATCGACTAATGACCAGCTTGAAATTAAAGAGCTTGATTAGAAGGAAGAAATATAAATCCTACAAAGGAGAGCAAGGTAAAGTAGCGCCAAATATATTAAACAGGGCTTTTAAAGCAATGGCACCTAATCAAAAATGGACAACCGATGTAACAGAGTTTAATGTATTAGGAAAGAAGCTGTACTTGTCGCCTGTATTAGACTTATATAATCAGGAAATCGTTACCTATGACTTATCAGAACGACCTGATTTCAAAAATGTCATGAATATGCTAATAAAGGCGGTGAAAAAGAAGTCGAAATCAACAGCCCTTCTGATGCACTCAGATCAAGGCTGGCAATACCAAATGAAGCAGTATCAAGCTGTTTTGAGAGACAATGGAATCCAACAAAGCATGTCTAGAAAAGGAAACTGCTTGGACAATGCAGTCATGGAAAACTTCTTTGGAACATTAAAATCAGAACTATTTTACCTAAACAAATATGAGTCAATAAAACAGCTAAAAAAAGAAATCAATGAATATATCAAATACTACAACTATGAAAGAATCAAACTGAATTTAAACGGAATGAGCCCGGTGCAATACCGAGCTCATCACATTAATAATTAATTACTAACTTTGTCCAACTTTTGGGGTTCAGTCCATTTTCGGAGCCTTTTTAAATTAATTATTTCCTAAGATGATTGGGGTTGATTTGTTCCCCATAATGATAACCTTGGTATTGGGAGATTTTGCGATCTCTTTCTGTGCAATGATGGATTCATATTGCAATTGTTTGTCGCTTAATCCGGTCGATAAGATTTTTTGGTAATCGGCAATCCCTTGCGCTTCTACACGCTTCCGTTCAGCCTCTTGCTTTTCTTTTAACAAGACAAATTGCATTTTCTGCGCATCTTGCTCGGCATTGATTTTTGATTCAATCGTCTGCTTAACCGAATTCGGTAAATTGATATTACGAATCAATAACTGCTCCAATACCAAGCCACGCTTTTTGAAATTACTTTCGATATCCTTGTAGATGCGTGTTTGGAATTCATTACGTTTTAATGAATAAAGCGCTACTGCATCGTAATAAACCGCATTGTCGCGAATCATCGTGCGGGTAATTGGGCGAACAACTTTGTCTTTATAGTCGGGGCCAATTTCTTTTAAAATCGTGGGTGCTTGCGAAGGTAAAATACGATACAAAACGGTCAGGTCAACTACGACTTCCAAACCATCCGCTGTTAACACGCGAATAGCGTCATCTCCTTCTTTGTCTCCCTCGTCATGAACGGCCGACATCGTATAATTTTGCGTTTTTGCATCGAATACCGTGATGCTCGCCAGTGGGTTTGTGAAGTTCAGGCCACTGGATAGGGTACGATCGGAAACTTTTCCAAATACACTTTGAACTCCTACTTCACCCGCATCAATTTGCTTGATGGTGGAACTGCTAACGCCGAGTACAATGAGTACGATGGCCACCTTTCGAATAGGGGAGGCAAATTTAGCGAAAACGAGGTTGGGATTGTCGATGGTTTTACTTGCTAATAGGAGCAAGGCGCCAATAATAATAAGTAGCATAGGGTTGTTGTTTAATAGGTCTAAGGTACACAATTCTCTGCGGTTAAAAACAAATTTGTCATGCCGTTTTTACGTAAAATATAGCTAATTTTGAATATGATTCAGTTGAAGCACATACACAAAGAATTTGAGGGTCGTGTTGTTTTGGATGGGATAGACGCAAGTTTTCAGCCAGGTAAAATCAACATGGTTATTGGGGGGAGTGGAACAGGAAAAAGTGTGCTACTCAAGTGTATGATTGGTATCTTAAAACCTGAGCAGGGACAAGTCCTTTATGATGGACGAGACTTCTTAAAAGCAGATCAAGATACCGTAAAAGCCATTCGCCGGGAAATGGGCGTTTTATTTCAAGGAGGCGCTTTATTTGATTCAAAAACGGTTTTGGAAAATGTTCGCTTTCCCTTGGATACGCTAACATCTCAATCGGTTGAAGAAAAGAATACCCGTGCGATGTTATGTTTACAGCGCGTCGGATTAGAGGCTGCCGCACACCAGATGCCTTCTGATATTTCGGGTGGAATGAAGAAGCGTGTTGGGATTGCACGCGCGATTGTGATGAATCCGAAATACCTTTTTTGTGATGAACCTAATTCAGGTTTGGATCCATTAACAGCGGTTAAAATTGATTTATTGATTCAAGAAATTACCAAAGAATTTAATATTACCACCATCGTTATTTCACATGATATGAATTCTGTGATGCGCTTAGGTGAATACATTATCTTTTTAAAAGATGGTAAAAAGGTATGGGAAGGAAACAACCAGAACCTACTTCAGACCGAAGTGCCTTCTTTGCAAGAATTTTTATCGACCAAACTTACCTAATATGCCCTTGGTTAAATCGGCTCCACGTGTGTTGGAAAACGTATCCATGCTGCCTTACAATACATTTGGCATCGATGTTTCAGCGCGTTATTTTGTTGAAATAAATCATTTACAAGAATACATAGAGCTTGTTCAAACAGGGAATTATGCCCATGTTAAGCATTTATTTTTAGGAGGTGGGAGTAATTTATTGTTGACAAAGGATATCGAAGCCTTGGTTGTCAAGATTCAAATGGATGGGATAGAGGTTGTGGATGAGGATGCGGATCATATTTGGGTGAAGGCAGGTGCCGGTGTTGTTTGGCATGATTTTGTCTGTTATGCGGTAGACCACCATTGGGCGGGTATTGAGAATATGTCATTGATTCCAGGAACGGTCGGTGCGGCACCTATGCAGAATATTGGAGCATATGGAGTGGAAATCAAAGATACCTTTGATCATTTAGATGCCTTGAATTTAACGACCATGCAGTTGGAGCGTTTTGATACTGCTCGTTGTGCATTTGGGTATCGTGAGAGTTATTTCAAACATGAAGGGAAAGGGCAATATTTAATTACGGCCGTTTGTTTTCGATTAAATAAACAGGTTGAACCTCAAACTTCTTATGGGGCAATTCAATCGGTTTTGGCAGAGAAAGGTATTGTAAACCCAGGAATTAATGATGTTGCTAATGCGGTGATTGAAATTCGCCAAAGCAAATTGCCGGATCCGAAAGAAATTGGAAACTCGGGGAGTTTCTTTAAAAATCCTACCTTGTCGGCTGAGGCTGCTGCAGAATTGATTAAAGGCTATCCGAATATTCCACATTACCCGGTGGAAGGAAGTTCTATGATTAAATTTCCGGCAGGCTGGTTGATCGAGCAAGCAGGTTGGAAAGGTTATCGTTCAGGAGATGCCGGTGTGCATGCCAAACAGGCTTTGGTGCTTGTGAATTATGGTCATGCCAAAGGCAATGAAATTCAAATGCTCTCAGAGCAAATTAAGAAATCGATTTTAGAAAAATTCGGTGTCGTTTTAGAGACTGAAGTAAACATTTTATAATATGACTTTACCCACGATTGAAAGTTTAGGAAAAGGGCCATTCTTCTTGATGGCTGGTAGTTGTGCCATCGAAAGTCGGGACTTAGCCTTCGAAATCGCTGAGCGCATTGACGGAATCACCAAATCGATGGGAATTCCCTTTATTTTCAAGGGCTCATATCGCAAAGCCAATCGGACAAAAATCGATTCTTTTACGGGAATTGGTGATATCAAAGCTTTGGAAATTTTGAAAGAGGTTGGTGCGCATTATAACTTACCTACGGTTACGGATATTCACGAGAGTGCTGAAGCGGCAATGGCTGCTGCCTATGTGGATGTGTTGCAGATTCCGGCATTCCTTTGTCGGCAGACCGACTTATTAGCCGCTGCTGCACAAACGGGCAAGGCGGTTAATATCAAGAAGGGTCAATTTATGTCGGGTGCATCGATGAAATTCGCCGTAGAGAAGGTTTTGCATGAAAATCCGCAAGCTCAGGTGTATTTAACGGACCGTGGCAATTCATTTGGATACGGTGATTTAGTCGTTGACTACCGCAATCTTCCTGAAATGGCAAATTTTGGCGTACCTGTCATTATGGATTGTACGCACTCTTTACAGCGTCCTAATCAAGGAAGCGGTGTAACGGGGGGCCAACCAGCCTTGATTGAAACAATCGCGAAAGCTGCGATTGCTGTAGGTGCGGATGGTTTATTTATCGAAACACATCCTAACCCATCTATCGCTAAATCCGATGGAGCCAACATGCTTCCATTGGATCAGTTGGAAGGTTTATTAGAGAAATTATTGAAAGTTCGCGAAGCGATCGTTTAAGGAATATAGGCTACTTGTAGCCCAACGTCTGTTTTATGTGATGCTGCTATGGCATCTAAGCCGGAACCGATTACCTCTTTTTGGAAGTAGTCGGTTCTTGCTATTTTCAGGGCAATGGATACTTGCTTTAGCCCTTTATATTCAATCAAGCACAGGTTGCGCGTACTGGGGTCATAATAGGCTGGCAGTAGAAAGGCGAAGGGTAAGCTGGGTTCATAGGCATAGAGGCGGGTGTCATAACTCCCCGACCAAATCCATGCGGTTCGCATTTGTATTTTGAATCTTTTGATGTGGTATTCAATATCATTTAGCCAAAGGTAGCCTGACTCTTTTTGTACATGAGATTGTATGTGCGACCACATGATTCGACCATGCCACTCGAATCGATACAAGGGTTTGTGCCAATCGATACTTCCTTGATATAAATCGTGTGGAGAAGTGGGGCTTGTCAGGTTTTTATGCGTCCATTTTAATTGGGCAAAATATTGTCCCTGCTTTCTTCTGTCCCATTGAAATCGGCTTAATAGTTCCCAACCTAGCTTTTCCGAGGCCCATTGACTGGAACTAGCTCTTGGGAATCGGAATAAATCGATGTAACTCGAAATACGTTGATATTTCGATCGTTGGTACTGATGCCCAATGAATAAACCCCATTCATTTTTATTGTTTGAACTCTCACTGATGGCATTTGCCATGGGGCTGAAATAGCTTGATTGATATACCCGTATAATGCCGGAAACATCTGTTTTTTTATTAATTGCCCATGACATGGCATGAATCGATGCCCAGGCTTTGGGAGCCGCGTGAGCCACTTCACCAGAAAGTCGAACATTTCCGAATTGCCTGATATAACTAAGTGAAGTGTTCATGAGCACATTGCCTCGCCAATCCAAGGGATTACTCGGCATAAAGGGATAATTCCAGCGCGTAATTGTCTGTGCTATTGACCATTCCATCTTTTTTCCTTGATAGCGCAAATGAATGCCTGTTCCGAGTTCCTTGAGTCTATTTTGTTGGCCAATTTCCGTTGCAGTGCGGTGCAAACCATCGAATTGGAAGGATCGAAAATAGCTGCTGTCTTTGGAAAGTATGAGGTCTTTGTTCCGACTGGAAAAAAAGCCCTGCACTTGCAGTTGGTGGAACGTTGCTTGTATATTGATGCCGCGGTAAAATTCAGACTCGCCAGACGAGGTATAAGCCATTGCACCCCCATGAAACTTTTGAGTTGCGCGAATGCTTTCATAACTCTTGCCTAAGGAGAAAGAACCCGATTGAACAAGTCCTTGGCCCCATTGGTTGATAAAGTCGCCTAGAATCAATTTAAAGTTGCCTCTCGTGTCTTTTAATTCAACAAAAGCGCTAGTGAAATCATGGTAATGTTGCTCTCCGGCATCTTTTGAACTTAAGATTCCTGCCCGAAGGTGGCTATTCCATGTATCCCGATAACGAAACAACGTGTTGTACGGATTACCTGTAAAACGAACTTTACTTCTTGTCGTGGTAGGCGAAAATCCGTTTTTTTGCTCAAGTGTTCTTTCGATGCGTAAGATGAGTTGTTGCTTGGTGTTTTCTGCTACATGCCAGCACGGTGGATTTATTCGACAAATGAATAGTGTTTGAATAGCCCGAAGTGTAGGGATATCCCACAATGGGATTGTTTGTAGTTCATATAAGGATAGGAATTTACCAACGTGTTTACGATGTTCAATAAAAGACGCTATTTGTTGGTTTTGTAAAATACCCATCGCCAACAACTCTGCTGCGCTTGCTTCGTTGATATCGATTGGATTTTGATTGTAATAGGTGAGTATCCCTTGTTTTTCCTCGGTCAGTTCTGCGGATTGTTGGGCGCAAATCACATAGGGGAGGAGCAAACAAATAAAAATGAGCTGTTTCAAGTTTTTTTCTTGAAACTAGCTCATGATTGTTGTTTACCGCAAAAGAAAACTGATAATGAAAATCAGTTAACTGAATTTTCGTTCGATGAGTAACATTAACTCTTGTGAAGCAGCGGATTCTGGAAAGTCGTAGCGTTCCGCAATTGCACTTTTCCAATTGGCAGGACTTGCTTCAAAATCGATAAATTCGATGAATTGGCTGAACTGTTCAGCATTTCCATCAAATAATTCTTGGATGAAATTTAGTCGCTGAAATAAAGAAATACTTTCAGCGAGCGACGAGGTCATTTGATTGGCAACCAAGTTCTTCAAGGAATGATCGTCTACTTGAATGGTATCGAGCACTTTTTCTTCTTTTGAATCCGCTAACATTTCTTGAATGCTTTGCGTTTTAACTTCTTCTGGGCTTATTTCACTCAGGTCAGGTAATTCATGGGATACCTCAAAATAATCAGGTGTCGTTTGGGTCGCTAATGTAAGTTCAGAATCCTCCCAAGCCACTGCTTGTAGGTCGTTTTCTTCGATTTCAATCGTAGCTGTCATTGCTGCTTCCAAAGTCACTTCTTCCTCCTCTGGTAAATCTTCCAGCGAATCGGATGGACGCTCAAAAAATACCTCAGCATTTAGTAAATCTGCGAAACTTGGTACTTCGGGATAAGTCACTTCCGTTTGGCCTCCTAAGGCTTGAATCCAATCGAGCCAAATTTGTTCGGGCAATTGAACTTGCATTAGAAGTGTTTGTGCAATGGAATTCCATTTTTCTTGCATGCGCAGATTCGACCAATCAAAGTTGGGCAACTTCTCTACGATTGCTCCGCTGGTTAATTGTTCCATTAATTCTGCTTGAATGGTAGCAAGAATTATCGGATCACAATCGAGCGAAAGAACTTCTTGGAAACTTAGGGTTTGACCTTCTTGGTTCCAGTAATGTAAGAAAATGTTCGGTTTCATACGCTTATTGATTGATTTTTAGCGCTTCGCAAGCTTTCATAGCCGCATTTTGCTCAGCTTTTTTCTTGGAATAACCTTTGCCTTCGGCGATTTTCTCGTTTTCTAAGAGCACGAATGCTGTAAACTCTTTATCGTGGTGCACGCCTTCCTCGTCCAAGGTAAATTGGACTTTTTTGCCTTCTTTCTGCGCCCATTCGATGAGTATAGACTTGAAGTTCGGATTATTCTGAACCACAGTGTCTAAATCGAAATACTGGGTAAGTATCTTTTGCGTGATAAATTTTTGGGTAAAGCCAAATCCTTTGTCCAAATAGACCGCACCTATAAATGCTTCCAAAGCGTCTCCATACATGCTTGAACGTGAAAGCGAGGTCTTGCGTTGGTTTTCGTATTCAATCACC
Organism: Aquirufa regiilacus; assembly: GCF_032470275.1. Classification (NCBI taxonomy): domain Bacteria; kingdom Pseudomonadati; phylum Bacteroidota; class Cytophagia; order Cytophagales; family Flectobacillaceae; genus Aquirufa; species Aquirufa regiilacus. The sequence continues at coordinate 74,543 of NZ_JAVNWW010000007.1, read as the reverse complement.
TCTTCGAGGCCTAATTTTCTCCCAAGCACATTCAGTGATTCCCGACTGACCATCCGAGAACGGATTTCGGTTAAGAATCCTTCGTCTTTGAATGGGAATTTTCGGAATAAATAGGCTGCGGTGATCATCCCCAAAACAGAGTCTCCCAGGAATTCCAAACGTTCGTTGGATTCTTTGTAGGACTTCGAAGCCGATTCGCGGGATGCGGAGGCATGCAAAAAGGCTAATCGGTATAATTCTAGATTAGACGGATTAGCCCCTATGAGGTGTTTGACAGATTTATAAAGGTGTTTCTCGCGTTCATCTTGGGAATGTAAGCCGAACCAGGTCAACGGAGAAAATAACTTCATAAATTAAATTTTTCTAAAGATGACAGTTGCGTTGTGGCCACCAAAACCGAAGCCATTGCTTAATGCAACATCAATTTTACGCGCTTTACCTACGTTTTCCGTTAAGTCAATGCGTTGATCAATTTCTGGATCACGATTGAATACGTTGATGGTCGGTGGAACAAATTGATTTTTAATGGCTAGGACTGATGCAACAGCTTCTACAGCCCCTGCACCCCCTAATAAGTGACCTGTCATTGATTTCGTAGAAGAAATAGCCATGTTGTATGCATGTTCTCCGAAGCAATCAACGATGGCTTTAATTTCTTGTGGATCACCAATCGGTGTTGATGTTCCATGGGTATTGATATAATCTACCTCCTCAGGTTTAATTTGGGCATCTTCCAAAGCGTCTTGCATCGACAATAAAGCACCATATCCATCGGGATGGGGAGCCGTAATGTGGTATGCATCGGATGAGAAACCGCCGCCAATTAATTCAGCATAAATTTTTGCACCACGTGCCTTTGCGTGCTCGTATTCTTCTAATACCAACGCGCCAGCACCCTCACCCACAACAAAACCATCACGGTCCACGTCGTAAGGACGCGAAGCTGTAGTAGGATCGTCGTTGCGTGTTGACATGGCGTGCATCGCTGTAAATCCACCAACCGATGCGATGGTTACTGGAGCCTCCGATCCACCCGTGATACAAACATGCACACGACCGGTACGGATATAATTGAATGCGTCAATGATTGCGTTATTAGCGGATGAACATGCCGAAACCGTTACGTAGTTAGGTCCACGGAATCCATTGCGAATGGAGATTTGTCCCGAGCTTGAATCTGCAATCATTTTAGGGATAAAGAAAGGATTGATTTTAGGCGTTCCATCTCCTTTACCAAAATAGATCATTTCATCTTCGAATGTTTTCAATCCGCCGATTCCTGATCCCCAAATAACGCCAACCTTGTTTAGGTTTAATTTCTCCATATCAAAACCCGCATCTGCGATAGCTTCATCCGAAGCAACAACAGCATACTGGGTGAATGGGTCCATTTTGCGGGCCTCTTTGGTATTGATGTAATCTTCTACTTTAAAGTCTTTTAACTCACAAGCAAAGCGTGTTTTGAATTTTTCAGCATCAAATCTAGTGATGGGGGCACAACCGCTTTTACCTGCGGCTAATCCTTCCCAAAAGGTATCAACTGTATTTCCAATGGGTGTAAGAGCTCCTAGGCCCGTTACAACTACGCGTTTTAACTCCATGTGTTAATTTAATAGACTTTGTAAAAATAAAAAATGTCAATTAGTCAAGGGTTCAACTGAGGATAGATCCTTAGGAATTACCAGGTACTAATTGACATCATTATGATCGTGTGATTCGATTACTTTGCGTTTTCTTCCAAGTAAGCAACTGCTTGGCCTACTGTTTGGATGTTTTCAGCTTGGTCATCTGGGATAGAAACATTGAATTCTTTTTCAAATTCCATGATCAATTCTACCGTGTCTAAGGAGTCAGCTCCCAAATCGTTTGTGAAAGACGCCTCAGTTGTAACTTCTGATGCTTCTACACCTAACTTCTCAACGATGATGCTTTTTACTTTTTCTGCAATATCTGACATTTTATAAATATTTTGGGGTTCAAAAACGATGCAAAGATTAGAATTAAATGTTAGAATATCAAACAAATTTTATTCCATTTTGCACTTTAAAAGTATTAATTGTAATAATAATAATTCTTTTGGTAAAAAACTTATGTGGTCTATCCTGTTTTCAATTAAAAACAGAGTGATGCCGCTCCTAAAAGCCCCGCATCATTACCCAATAAAGCTTTCTTGATATTTAATTTTTCTAAGTAGGCAGGGGTCAACCAATAGTTCAATTGACGCTCCATGCTCGGTAGAATGAAATCATACGATGCCGATAATCCGCCACCGATGAAGATGTTTTTGATGTCAAGAATTCGGATTAGGGATACTAACATGTCGCCCAACAAGCTTCCAACTTCATCCCAAATGGCTAAAGCTAAAGCATCTCCTTCTTCAGCGGCTACAACCAAAGCTGTAGTTGATATTGTTCCGTCCCCGGCCAATACCGTTTGACCTGTGTAATTCGCTCGCATTTCGGTCGCCAATTGCAATAATTCCTTCTTGCCTACATTACGTTCCAAGACCTTACCATTTTTCGAAGGAACGTGTCCCGGTTCCATGGCATTTCCATCCCCACCTAAGAAAATTTTACGGTCAATGATGGCAGCTCCGCCAACGCCCGTTCCTAAGGTAATAAAAACGAAATCTTCCGGCATCGTGTTTTTTTCAGGGGAGAAATAGAATTCTCCCAACGCCGCTGCGTTCGCATCGTTTTCCATGAAAAATTCATGCTCAGGAAAGCGTTTTTCCAACATATCAATCATGGGTGACCCATCGATTTCTGGAATGGCTGTGATTTCAATCAAGGTACGGCGGTTCTTAGTCAGAATACCTGGAAGACCGATGCCTATTTTTTTGACATTTTTATGTTGGTATAATTGCAAGGCAATTGAATCAGCTAAACGATCTAAGAAATGGTGGGATTCACGCCACGTTGCGGTATCATAACTCTGAAAGTTGCTGATTTGGCCGGTATCGGAATGAACGATACCCATTTTAACGCCGGTACCTCCTACGTCAATTCCTAAATATTCTGCTGCTGCCATAAACATGTATTGATTGAATTACGAATTTGTCGAATTTTGCCGTGAATTTCAAATGAAAAGGGGCTCAATTGTAGATTCTTTCCAATTTTTCCATGATTTGCGCAACGCCTGGGCAGATGACCGCATTCTTTTGGGTGAGATTCATGATGCCCAACATATTTTTACGGTCGGTATGCGGATATTCCCGACAAGCCTTTGGACGGTGTTCATAAATTTGGCAGGTATTATCTTCCAAGGTTAGGAAGGGGCAGGGGGCTGCTGGATAAACCCAATCGCCATCCGAATCTTGAATTAAGTATTGATCTAAGAATTGGGCCACTTTCATTTTCAATAGGTGCGCAACTCGTTGGATATCCGTCTCATTCCACATGGGGCTCGTTGTTTTGCAACAGTTTCCGCACGTCAAACAATCCAGATTTTCAAACACCTGTTCGTGGGCTTTTTCAAATTGCATATCCAAATCACGTGGCTTTTTCGCCTTGATTCGTTGGAATACCTTTTTGAAATGTGGATCCTTGGGCATGATTAGATATCGGCATGAAAGCAGGCTCTACAGCGTGCTTGATAGGATTCAGTCTCTCCTAAAAGGACCGTTTCCTCTTTGTCAACGATGCGGTAGGAGTAATGAGCTACTGCACCACATTGTACGCAAACGGCATGAACTTTAGTTACGTATTCCGCGATGGCCATCAGTTTAGGCATCGGGCCGAAGGGATTCCCTTTGAAGTCCATATCAAGTCCTGCGATAATGACACGTTTTCCTTGATTGGCTAAAGTATCAACAACTTCGACAATAGAATCGTCAAAAAACTGGACTTCATCCAAGCCTACCACATCGCAATCGCCTGCTAGTAATAGAATCTCGCTAGCGCTTAACACGGGTGTCGAGCGAATGGAATTTTGATTATGGGAAACGATGTCTTCGTCGTGGTAACGTGTATCCGATGCCGGTTTGAAAATTTCAACACGCAATTGGGCAATTTTCGCGCGCTTGAGTCGGCGAATGAGTTCTTCTGTTTTACCAGAAAACATGGAGCCACAAACAACTTCGATCCAGCCGAGGGCTGTCGATTTTTGATTGGACTTGGAATGGGTAGGTTCTAAAAACAAGGGCGTAAAAAGCCCCTGAAATTGCATTCAGGGGCTATCAAATTAAAAATTACTTCGAAGAAAATGTAGCAGAGAAGAATTCACGGTTCATCCGTGCGATATTCTCTAAAGAAATGCCTTTTGGACATTCCGCCTCACAAGCTCCTGTGTTAGAACAAGCACCGAAACCTTCTTCATCCATTTGCGCTACCATCGCTTCTGCACGTTTCGCAGCCTCCACTTTACCTTGAGGTAAAAGGGCTAGTTGGGAAATTTTAGCGGAAGTAAATAACATGGCAGAAGCGTTTTTACATGCGGCAACACAAGCTCCACAACCGATACAAGCTGCAGCGGCAAAAGCATCATCTGCATCTTCTTTTGGAATCGGTAAGTTGTTTGCATCTTGTGCATTACCTGTATTCACAGAAACGAAACCACCTGCCGCGATGATGCGGTCGAATGCGGAACGATTAACGACTAGGTCTTTGATTACGGGGAATGCGCTTGCTCTCCAAGGTTCAACCGTGATCGTTTCACCATCTTGGAATGAACGCATATGCAATTGGCAAGTTGTAACACCACGGTTAGGTCCATGTGGACGTCCGTTGATGTACATCGAGCACATACCGCAGATACCTTCACGACAATCGTGGTCAAATGCTACGGGATCATCTCCTTCTTCGATCAAACGGTTGTTTAACACGTCAATCATTTCCAAAAATGACATATCTGTGGAGATGCCACTCACTTGGTAAGTTTCGAATTTACCAGCTACGTTAGCATTTTTTTGTCTCCAAATTTTGAGTGTCAGGTTTAAATGTCCTTCCATTGTATCGAATTATTTATAAGATCTTTGAGCAATTTTGATGTTTTCGTATTTCAATTCTTCCTTGTGTAGTTCGAATTTTCCATCTCCTTTATTTTCCCATGCAGCTACATAGGCGTAGTTCTCGTCATCACGAAGTGCTTCGCCGTCTTCTGTTTGGTATTCTGTACGGAAGTGACCTCCGCAGCTTTCATTTCTGTCTAATGCATCGATACACATTAATTCTCCTAATTCTAAAAAGTCGGCCACGCGGCCTGCTTTTTCTAATTCTGGATTTAGGTTATCGATTTCACCTGGAATCTTCACATCCGACCAGAATTCTTTCTGTAATGCTTGGATTTCTTTGATAGAAGCTTTTAAACCTTCCGCACTACGCGCCATTCCACATTCATCCCACATGATTTTTCCTAAACGCTTGTGGAAGTAATCAACGGGTTTTGAACCTTTGATGTTCATCAAGGTTTCTAAGCGATCGCGAACAGCTTTTTCTGCAGCTACGAAATCTTCAGAATCTGTTGACATCGATGGAGTACGAATCTCAGAGGCTAAGTAATTTCCGATTGTGTAAGGAATTACGAAGTAGCCATCTGCCAAGCCTTGCATCAAGGCTGAGGCTCCTAAACGGTTTGCACCGTGATCAGAGAAGTTTGCTTCGCCTAATGCATACAATCCTGGAATCGTCGTCATTAAGTTGTAATCTACCCAAAGACCACCCATTGTGTAGTGAACCGCTGGATAAATACGCATAGGTACCTCGTATGGATCTTCACCCGTAATTTGCTTGTACATGTCAAACAAGTTACCGTATTTCTCTTTTACGACTGCTTTACCCATCGCTTGAATCTCTTCGTCTGATGGATTGTGCATGTTATTTTTATTGGCTTCTCCTTTTCCGTAACGGATGATAGCTGCTGCATAATCTAAGTAAACTGCCATTTTAGAAGCACCTACACCAAAGCCTGCATCGCAACGCTCTTTGGCTGCACGAGATGCAATATCACGTGGTACTAAGTTACCGAACGCAGGATAACGACGCTCTAAGTAGTAATCTCTTTCGTCTTCTGGAATTTCATTCGCCTTGCGGTTATCGTTTTCCTTTTTAGGAACCCAAATACGACCGTCATTACGAAGTGATTCCGACATCAATGTTAATTTCGATTGGTGATCACCTGAAACCGGAATACATGTTGGGTGAATCTGCGTATAACATGGATTAGCGAAGAAAGCACCTTTTTTGTTTGCTTTCCAAGCCGCTGTTACGTTGGATCCCATCGCGTTTGTCGATAAGTAAAATACGTTACCGTATCCACCTGTACACAACAAGACCGCATGTCCAAAGTGACGTTCCAATGCTCCAGTAACTGAATCACGTGCAATGATACCGCGTGCTTTGCCGTCGATCGTTACGACATCAAGCATTTCATGGCGTGTGTACATTTTCACGTTACCCATACCCACTTGACGTTGCAAAGCAGAATAAGCACCCAATAATAATTGTTGGCCTGTTTGTCCCGCCGCGTAAAACGTACGTTGAACTTGCGTACCACCGAATGAACGGTTCGATAGCAATCCGCCGTATTCACGTGCGAAAGGAACACCTTGTGCCACACATTGGTCAATAATGTTACCAGATACCTCAGCAAGACGGTGAACGTTTGCTTCACGCGCACGGTAGTCACCCCCTTTGATCGTATCGTAGAATAAACGGAAAACGGAGTCACCGTCATTTTGGTAGTTTTTTGCTGCGTTGATACCACCTTGTGCTGCAATGGAGTGCGCACGACGTGGAGAATCTTGGAAACAAAATACTTTTACTTTATATCCTAATTCAGCTAACGATGCTGCAGCGGATGCTCCAGCCAAACCTGAACCTACAATCACAATTTCCAAAGAACGTTTGTTTGCAGGATTTACTAAAGGTACGCTTGATTGGTACTTGGTCCATTTTTCGGCCAGCGAACCTTCTGGAATTTTAGCGTCTAATTTTGTCATAATCGTATCGGCTGAGGAATTATTGAATCAAATTAAAATGGAAGGCGATTGGCATTGCGGCAAATGCTGCAGCAATAATAATCGAGTAAATCGCACCAATGGCCTTGATGGTTGGTGTGTATTTTGGGTGATTCCAACCAATGGTTTGGAAAGCACTTTGGAAGCCGTGTAATAAGTGGTATCCTAATGAAATACATCCTAACACATAAATTGCTACGACGATTGGGCTTTGAAATACGACTTGCATTTCATTGTACAAGGTATGCGTCTCGGTTAAGTCGTTTGTCAAACGTGAGAAATACCAAAAATGCTTCAAGTGGATGATTAAGAACAATAACAATAATGTTCCTAATAGACCCATCGAACGAGAGTACCATTTGCTATTGGCAGCGCCATCCACAACCGCATAAGCGACGGGACGTTTCTTTTTATTGTCTAACCATAAGCGAAGACCATCAAAGATGTGCAATAATAAACCACCAAACAAGACGATTTCCATCGTACGGATGATTGGGTTGTGTGCCATGAATTCAGCGCCTTCATTGAACGCAACACCGCCATCGTTTAAGAAGATGGTTGCATTCAAACCGCAGTGAACTAAAAGGAAGCTAATCAAAAATAGGCCTGTAATTGCCATGAGAAGCTTTTTTCCAAGGGATGAATTAAGAGATTTTGCTAGCCAAGCCATAAATTAGGTTATTAGATTTAGGTAAAAATATTCAGAGCGAATTAATCAAGTCAACTGTGCTACTGAATTTTAGCCTTCAAAACTACAATCCAATCGCTTGTCAATCAAATTAATCACTTAAAAAAATGCTTTTTTTTACGATTTTAATTTTGCCTTAGTAACTTGCTAACATACTCGATTGTTTTATGCGGAAATATATTTTAATCATCTTCATGCTTGTTTTTTCGGTAAGTGCAGCATTCGCGACGCACTTAAAGGGAGGAGAGATTACGGTAAGACGTATTTCGGATAAAACTTTGACCTATGAATTCACCTTAACCACCTATACAGAGAATAATCGCGCGAATCAGGATCAAGTGGAGGTGAATTTTTGTTTTGGAGATGGTTCAGCGATTATCAAGGCCAAACGTTGTTGTGGAACTCCGGTGGATATCGGAAATGGTACACTCAAAAACTTATATAAAGTTGAATATACCTATCCTGCTCCCGCTTTATTTTACAAGGTCTCTGTAGCTATTCCAAATAGGAATGATGGTGTGCGAAATATGACCCGCTCGGTGGAAGTTCCTTTCTATGTGGAAACGATATTTTCCATCAACTCGGGCTTAGGCCAAAACTCAACGCCTTTGTTGCTTAATCCTGCCGTGGACTTAACGGCGGTCGTAGGTCAGCCTTTTATTCATAATCCGAATGCCGTGGATGCGGAAGGCGATAGTTTAGCGTATCGATTATCGGTTTCCCGTACAGGCGATTCCGAAACATGTAATCCTAGCAGTCGCGGGATCACGGCACCTAACTTTAGACAGCCGAATGAGGTGTCTTTACTTCCATCTAATTTTACGATTAATCCGTTAACAGGTGATTTAATCTGGGATGCTCCACAAGAATTGGGCTTATATAATTGTGCCTTTATCATCGAAGAATGGCGTAATGGTGTGAAGATTTCGGAGACCGTTCGTGATATGCAGATTGAAGTGAAAGACGTAGATAACAAAGCCCCTAAATTGACCGTACCACCCGATGTGTGTGTGCAAGCGGGGGCTTTAATCAATGAGCGTATTACGGCCATTGATGTTCCATCGAAGACAGGACGCGTCGATCCATTGACGATTTACAGTTTTGGTAATGTGTATGCTATGGATACTGTTTATGCGGTGAAGCAGCCTTATGCCACCTTTGCCTCGATTGCTAAACAAAATTCACCGGCCAGTGCAACGTTTCGTTGGCAAACAGCTTGCCAACATATTCGCAAGGAGACGTATGATGTACTTTTTAAGGTGGAAGATAATCCGCCGTTTACAGTTGGAAATGGTTTGAAATTAGTGGATTCTAAACTTTGGAAGATTCAGGTCATTGCTCCTGCTCCCAAAGGCTTAAAAGTTACTTTACAGGCAAGTAATGCGGTATTAACTTGGAGTGATTTTACCTGTGCCTTAACGGGTGCTAAAACGATTATTTATCGTCGGACGGGGGCTTGTAGCCCCGTCGTTAATTCCGCATGCGCTACCGGCATGACCGCGACTGGTTTTGTTAAAATTGGAGAAGTGGGAATAGATGTAACTTCATTCACGGATAAAAATGGGGGAGAGGGTTTGTTGAAAAATACGAATTATTCCTATGTGCTCGTTGTTGAGTTTCAGAATTCAAAAGGGCTTGTCAATTATAGCCCCATGTCGGAATCTGTCTGTGCATTTATTCCTTCCACGGCTCCGTTAATGACGCAAGTAAGTGTATTGAAAACAGATATAATTGCAGGTGAAATTCAAGTTCGTTGGACTAAGCCATTGAAGTTGGACACCTCTGTTTTTAAAGCACCCTACCAATATCGCTTGAAACGTGGTGAGGGGCAAACTGGATTGCAATTCGCTGAGGTAGGGACGACGGCTGATACACTTTTCGTGGATAAGGGTTTGAATACAACAGAAAAGGCCTATCGCTACCAAGTCGATTTTTATTACACAGCGAATGGCGTGCTGAAATTATTGGATAGTCCTACCCCTGCGAGCTCGGTACGTTTACAAGCTCAAACAGCGGTGAAGTCGGTGAAATTAGCTTGGACAGCCTTTGTTCCTTGGTCGAATGACTTTCAGGTACATCGGGTATACCGGGAAACGTACAAGGGGTCAGGAAAATTCAACCAAATATCAGATGTTTCTGTGGCTGGGCCAGGTACTTATCAATTTACCGATATGGGAACGGATTTTATTCCAAGTGATGGGAAATTGGATGTGTCCTTGTCGGCCGATTCAACCTATTGTTATTACGTACAAACAGTGGGTAGATTCGGGGAAGGATTGCCAGCCATGCGCATCGAAAATGCATCTCAAACGATTTGTGTGAAACCCTTAGCTGTTTTGTATCCTCCTTGTGCGCCTATTTTGGAAGTAACGGTTCCCGACTGTGGCGTTCAAACCTCGAATTGTGAATCTATTTCAGTTGCAAATTTATTGGCTTGGAAGCCAGTTGTTTCGGGTACTTGTGATCCCAACATTGAAAAATATCGCGTGTATGGTGCAAAGTTGGCAGCTGGCCCTTATCTCAAATTAGCTGAAACCGAAACGCTCACACATCTGGATAAAAATCTTACTTCGCATATTGCTTGTTATTACGTGGTAGCGGTTAATTCTTTGGGGGTTGAAAGTCCAAAGAGTAATGTCGTTTGTGTAGACAATTGTCCATCTTTTGATTTACCTAATTTATTTAGTCCGAATGGTGATGGCAAGAATGATGTTTTTCAGGCGATGTATTGTCCTCGATTTGTCAAACAAGTGAATGCCAAAATTGTAGATCGTTATGGAGCCTTGGTTTATGAATACGCAGGTGCAATGGCAGGATTCGGATGGAATGGTCGTTCGATGAGCGGACAAGCAATGGCCTCTGGTACTTATTTCTACACGGTGGAAGTTGAGTTTGATGTAGTTGATGCAACAAAAGCAAAGAAACAATTAAAAGGCTGGCTTGAGCTAGTTAAATAGGATGTTGGTCATCATCGATGGAGATTGTGCATTTTGTCAATGGGCTTCTAAGCTTTTGGGAAAATTATGTAGGCCGGGCTTGGAAATAATTCCTTTGGCTAGCGTTTCACAGGATATCTTAAATACGTGGTCATCTGAAGCCTATTGGACGGTAGATAGTATCAAAGTAATCTCAGAAGGGAAATTGTATATTAAATCCCAAGCGATCGCGGAGGTGATGCGAACGGCACGTTGGTTTGCACAACCCTTGCGTTTGTTTTTTTTATTACCTGAAGCGTGGTTGGATCGAGGGTATGACTGGGTGGCTCGAAATCGAAAATCGCAGGCTTGCGAATTACTCCTATAAATATCGTTCCGGTTTCGCTACTTAGTTCTTAACAGTGGTTTCACGGATGTGAAATAAGAATCCAATAAAGCTTCTCCCCATTTATTGGCCGCGAATTCAATTCCTTTAAAATTAAAATGGGTTCCATCATGTCGGAATGTAGGTTCTGTGAGGGACTCCAAGTCTGCACCTACAATGGTATATGGAATTTCATTTAAGATTCTTTTTTGTGCGGCACGGACTTTAACTTCTTTTTCATTTTCGGAACCTCGGTTGCATTTAGCGACGAAGAATGTAAGGTCTGGCATGTTTAATAAATCACGCGTTTTTTTCATGTATAGTTTAGTGCCTTCTACAATTTCATCCTGTGTCAGGTTAATATCGTTTTCACCATGCATGACTAATACGCCACGAAGACCTGATTTTGGGAAATCCGCTAAGATTCTATTTTCAAAAAATTGATAGGGGTATCGAAGTTTCCAATCAAAAATAGGGCTTTCAAAAGGAAGTCCTACAGCAGAGTTACCCCACTGTAAAGAGGTAGAACCACCGATTCCCGTGTTATAAATGCGGATAGGAACATTCAAACGTGTTTTTAAAATATCTCCTAATCTTCCCCAAAAGGCATTTCGTCCTGATTCCCAAGTAATTACCTCACACCATTGCTTGTCAAAGTTGTCAATATTATAGGGGTCTTGACCTTCAGCTAGCGAATGTCCCACGACAGCAAATATTTCGCCTACTTTGAAGTTCCAAAGCATCAACGTGTCTTCAATGACTTGGTTTGCATTTTCAATGATCACCTGTGGATAATAACCACCACCTTTCAAGACAAAGCTTCCGCTGAATTTGTTGCCCCCGTCATTCGTTAAAGGAAGCCAGCCCGTTTCTTGGCCACCTAAGAAGTTTTTAAACTTAATTTTTGCGGAAGTGAATGACGCATTTGTGCTACCTGTAATGAATATTTCACCTTCGTTATTATTGTTTCTTTGGACAAATTTTCGACAGTTCGCGATATCAAATGTGACTTTTGTTCCTGTGTCGACAGGTTCAGGTTCAATGTTTTGTGTTTCACATGCCAATAATAAAATGAAGCATGGTATCGTAATGAAAAAAAGATGAATGAATTTATTCATTTGTATAATTGGGTTTCAAAATGGTATCTCAAACCACTTTGATTATATTTGTCTCTTGAATTGATATCAAAATTATAAAAAAAATAACAAATGAAAGCATATGTTTTCCCGGGTCAAGGTTCTCAATTTCCAGGTATGGCGAAGGATCTTTACGAAAATTACGCTGCGGCTAAATCCATTGTAGATGAGGCTGATGCAATTTTGGGCTTTTCGCTCGCTCAAATTATGTTTGAGGGCACGGATGAGGAGTTGAAGCAAACCCGCGTTACCCAACCGGCTATTTATTTGCATTCTGTGTTGGTAGCGAAATTAGGAAAAGATTTTGCTCCTGCTGTGGTAGCGGGTCATTCCTTAGGGGAGTTCTCTGCTTTGGTCGCTGCAGGTGGTCTTGCATGGCAAGATGGTTTGCAATTAGTCTATAAACGTGCTTTAGCGATGCAAAAGGCATGTGAAATTCAACCAAGTACCATGGCTGCAGTGTTAGGATTGCCGGATGCCACGATTGAAGCAATTTGTGCAGCCTATGGTCCATCGGTCGTTGCAGCTAATTATAATTGTCCAGGTCAAGTGGTTATTTCAGGATCTGTTGAAGGCATCGAAGCGGTTGGGATTCAATTGAAAGAAGCAGGCGCTAAGCGTGTATTAACCTTGCCGGTTGGTGGAGCTTTTCACTCCCCATTCATGGAGCCAGCGCGTGTAGAATTAGCGGCGGCGATTGAGGCGACAGAAGTGTTGAAACCCATTTGTCCTATTGTTCAGAACGTAAATGCCAAAGCATCCCAAGATCCAGCTGAAATCAAGGCAAACCTTATTGCTCAATTGACAGGTGCGGTTCGGTGGACGCAGTCGGTGGAAACGATGGTAGCCATGGGTGCGACGGAATTCATTGAATGTGGTCCAGGAAAAGTATTACAAGGATTAGTCAAAAAGATTAATGGAGAGTCAATTGTGGCTTCGATGGAGTTAGTTTAATTCGTTGATAATGAGGAGTTAGGTTTCTCGGCCAATAAATAATTCGTTTTTTTTTAGGCGATGTTTGATTTTTTGGGAGCAAGGCCTTACTTTTGCAACACAATTGGTATTGACCTATGGTGTAATGGTAACACACCAGTTTTTGGTTCTGGTTTTCTAGGTTCGAATCCTGGTAGGTCAACAGAATAAAATAAAAAAGCCTTCTGCAGCAATGTGGAAGGCTTTTTTGTTGACTAAAATAACCAGGTGTCTCTAAATACGCACCAAATTCAATAAAATACTGTCTGTTTTGATTCAAGCATTAGCCTTTAATTTTTTAATAATACAGAAAAATATTTATCTAATTCATTTCTGAAGTTTGATGGAGTACCAATAACTCTAAATTTTGTTATTCTGTAAACTACCTTTAAAAAAATATTAACTAGCAGTATTAATGCCGAGAAAGCAATTTAAATTTCGGAAGGATAAGGGTATAAGATTTTATATTAATTTATTTAATTTTATTAAATTTTAAAAAAAAACGTAAAATTTAAAATCTGTATGATTCTGTACTTATTTGCATCTTTAACTGCCCTATTTGGAATTGGTTTTTTGGCAACTTCATTATCGGGTGGCGAGAGAAATTTTAAGTATTTTTTATTAGTCGCGGCAGTTTTATTGTTTGCAAGTTATTTTTCATTTGAAAATGAAAGTTTTTGGTCTCTTGCCATTGGTTGGTTATTGTTTATATTAATAAGAAAAAAAAATATTGATACTAAATAAAGTACTACAAAGTCTGAAGTTATAAAAAAGTTAAAGCAATTAAATTTGGTAAATATGAGTCAAAATTGGTTTTATATGTAGTTGATCTTGAGTCGTCAAAGACAACAAATTTATTTAGTATGATTACACTTAGAAAATCTTGATCTTTTCGATCCTAAAATATGCTATATATACCATAAAATAATATCTAATATTCTGAATAAAAGCTCATCGTAATGATGGGCTTTTTTATTTGCCCTTCAACCAAGAAACAATTCTTTTCGCAGCTTTTGTCTTTTGCATTTCTGCACTTGTGGTGCCCCAAGACCATAATGTTAAGGGTATAATGGTTGATTGCGTAAAATCCCATTTTTGTTCTTGTCCTTTGTTCGTGTTAATTACGATGACTCCATTTGCCCCACGGACGCCATACAGTGCAGTTTGGGATGGATCTTTTAATACTTGGACAGAGGCAATATCATTTGGATTGATTGAATTAATATTGCCTTGCAAAGGAACTCCATCTACCACATATAAAGGGCTATTCGCATTGATGGAGCCAATTCCTCGAATGCGCACCATCGTACCACCGCCAGGGGAATTATCATTACCTATGGTGACACCTGCAGCTTGGCCTTGTAATTTCTGAGTTACCGACGCTGTATTTGTTTGACTCAGTTTCTGAGCATCAATTTCGCTTATCTGACTATACCTTTCTTCCACAGGATTCATTTTTGGGTAAATTTGGATGCCTATGCCTTTTTTGCCTTCCAAATTCCGTCCTTTGATGATTTTCACGTCCGCAATTTGTCGTAAATCTACCGCACTCGTGTCTCGGAATTCTTTCGGATTTTGTTTGTTGGCTTCCTCATACCAATACACCCACAAGGTGTCATGCTTTAGCATTAGCTGTTGGTTTGGGCTTGAAAAATAGCGAATGAATAACGCCGAAGGCTCATTTGTTTGTGCCCAAGCTTGATATGTAATTAAGAGTAAAAGGATGATTTTCTTCATCGGTTGATTTCGCCTAGCTTCTCATACGAGAGAATCATCGAACGAACATTATGGTAATTGATTTTCCAGTTATGTGCCATATGTCGCCAAATAGGTTCGCCTTCGCGCGTCATCAATGGCCACCATTCACCTGTTTGTTGATTGATCATTTTATCAAACACAAATCGATGTACCTGCTTATGGGCTTCTAGAAAGCGTTCATCTTTTGTTAAGCGATAAGCATCTAGCATCCCAATCAGCATTTCTGCTTGTTGCCAAAATTCTTTTTCATGATCCATCGCTTCGCCGGTATGTGATCCTTCTACAAAGACGCCCCCATGTTCCCAATCGATGCCGTGGTCTAAGGCATGGTAAAAAGCCTTTTCTAGATTTGGACGATATTTTTCAAGGTCAAATCCGCCGATTTTGATGGCATGCATGAGGAGCCAACCGAATTCCGCATTGTGTCCATAGGACGTGTTGTCGGTTGAGGAGGATTTTTGGCCTCCATCTACAAAGCGATCCCATCCCCAGACTATGTCGAATTTTATTTGTGGAGCCACCGACCAATCCGCCCAAAATTGCGGGATGCCCGTTCCTGTCACTTGATGCATGATTTTATGGATGAGAATTTCAATGACCTCTTCAAGTTTACGTCGATGCAAGGATTTGCCGCTTGCCTCATAAAGTGTTGTAAAAGCCTCCATGAGGTGCATGTGAACGTCCAAAGTTTTTCTATCTCCCCCGGGAGAACCTGGCCCCATCAGCGACCAATCTTCTGCAAAAAACTCCCAGTATCCTCCATGATGGGTGTCGACCGCATGTTTTTGTAAGAGGTCAAATACCTTTTCTGCGTATGAAAGCCCAATCGGATCCCCTGAAGCCAAGCTATATTCACTCAGGCAATAAATCACGAAACTATGGCCGTAGCCTATTTTTTGTTTGTTTATTGGATTCCCTGCGCGATCAACCATCCAGTAAAATCCTCCATGCGTAGTATCCCACATTTTTTCAAGGAGAAATTTAACGCCCTGTTTCGCCATTTCGAGCATGATGGGCCCTCCAAAGCCATGTCGGTAAGCTTGTGAATAGGTGAAAATGGACCGTGTTTGCGCAATGAGGGATTTTTCGTCTTCACCCGTGTCAACACCAAATTCGTCGAAATGGGTAATGAATCCTCCATAATTCGGATCTACGGTGCGTTTAATCCAAAATGGAAGTAAAGCTTTTTCTGTGTAGTCTTTAATTTCTTGTTGCATGGTATGCGTCGATTATTTCTTGTGGATTTGCGCTGCCCGTTTCACCCATTTTGTGAATGCTTACATGAACGGCTAGGCTGGCGAATAAGCAAGCTTCTTGTATGTTGGCCCCCGAAGCTCTCGCCGCACTAAAGGCTGCTACGACCATGTCGCCGGCGCCTACGGTATCAATGCTACCGTGCAATGGGATTGCTTTTTCCCAATGAAATTCTGCCGGGGAGGCATATACCATGCCTTGCTCACCTAGAGTCACCAATACGGGCTTTTGTCTTTTGGCAACCCAGTTTTTGATTGCCTTTTCCAAGTCATTTGTATTGCCTATAATTTTTGTTAATTCTAACTCATTTACTTTTAGTAAGGTGTTAGTCGCATATTGTCCTAAGCTACGCAAGTCGGCAATCGCATGTTCCCCCACATATTTCTGTAGGTATTCGAATGTAGCTTGATTCAATAAAGGGATTTGGAACTGTTCATTGATGATAATCCAATCGTAACTTGACGCATGAATTGCCAATTCATGTATAATTTCTGGCGTGAATTGTTGGAATAGCTGATTTTGTGTTCCAAAATCCAAACGGCTTTGTTCGATACCAGCCTGCATGGGTTTGCTATAGGTGGGAGTATCTAATGGGATTTTTGACTTTAATTGCAGTGTATTTATTTGCAAGGAGTTTGCAAGGTATTCCATTTCTCTGCCAAACACATCGTCGCCGCGTAGGCCAAAGGCGTCTACTTGAACACCTAAGCAAGCTAGGTTTTTGGCAACATTACCCGCACCGCCTAAATAGGTTTTGGTCTTCGAGGCATGTTGGACTTGTTTTCCTGTTTCAATGGAAAAATCAGTTGTGTTGGGATTGAAGTCAAAATAGAAATCCAAGGCAAAGTCACCGATGACCGCGATGCGTAATGCGCTGATTTTAGCCAATAGGGCTTCTAATCGCTGGGAATTCATGTTGATAGGTTTAATTGCTGAAATGTACAAAAAAAATGTGTGGAGGCAAATTGTAAGGATGCTTCGCCACTAAGCTTTGGCAATCCTTTAAGGTTTGCCAAAGCTAGGTCTTTCAGATGTAAATTTGACTTGAGAAACTGATAATTTCTCCTTAATTTTATTCTTCTATTTACCCTAAAATTTTCCATTTTGGCATTAATTAAATCTATTTCAGGTATTCGTGGGACCATCGGTGGAAAACCGGGTGACGGACTTAGTCCAATCGATGTGGTGACTTTTGCGGCGGCTTATGGCGCTTGGTTGAAAAGTACGAATCCTACTTCGAATCAAATTGTATTAGGTCGCGATGCACGGATCTCCGGTTCTATGGTATCCTCTTTGGTTGCAAACACCTTGATTGGTCTAGGTTGGAATGTGTTGGATATCGGCCTTTCTACCACACCTACGGTTGAATTAGCTGTGCCCTGGACGAAATCTGCTGGGGGTATAATCATCACGGCAAGTCACAATCCTGCTCAATGGAATGCATTGAAACTTTTGAATGCGGAAGGGGAGTTTATCTCCGACGAAGATGGAAAGGCTTTACTTCGTTTAGCTGAAAACCTTGATTTTAATTTTGTTGAGGTAACCGAATTAGGGAAGATTACAGAAGATGCGAGCTTTTTACAACAACATATCGATCACGTTTTGGGATTGAGATGGGTTGACAAGGCTGCGATTCAATCTAAAAACTTTAAGGTTTTGGTGGATGCGGTCAACTCTACGGGTGGCATCGTTGTTCCTCAATTATTGAATGCTTTAGGTGTTCAACAGGTGGATGTGATTTTTGGTGAACCCAATGGTCATTTTGGGCACAATCCAGAGCCCTTGCCGGAGAATTTGACAGCCATGATTGCTGAAATGAAAACGGGAAAATATAATTTAGGTATTGTGGTAGATCCAGATGTGGACCGCTTATGCTTTATTTCGGAAGATGGTACGCCATTTGGTGAAGAATATACCCTTGTTGCCATAGCTGATTATATTTTGGCCAAAGAAAAAGGAAATACCGTTTCAAATTTATCCTCAACAAGAGCGTTAGCCGATGTAACAAATCAGCACGGCGGTACATATTTTGCTGCAGCGGTAGGTGAGGTGAATGTCGTAACGAAAATGAAAGCTGAAAATGCCATCATTGGTGGTGAAGGTAATGGCGGCGTAATTTTCCCTGAATCACATTATGGTCGGGATGCGCTGGTAGGTATCGGATTGTTTTTAACACATTTGGCCTATAAAAATAAAACAGTTAGTGCGCTTCGGGCGGAATATCCGGCTTACATCATGTCGAAAAATAAGATTGAATTATCGGCAGATTTAAATGTCGATTTAATCTTAGCGACGGTCGCGGAACAATTTAAAGCGGAACGTGTCAATACGATCGATGGCGTGAAAATTGATTTCGCTGATCGCTGGGTACATTTACGTAAATCGAATACGGAGCCCATTATACGTATTTATTCGGAAGCTCCATCGGAGGCAGAAGCGAGTGGCTTGGCCCAACAAATCATGCAGGTGATCAAAGCGATTGCTAGCAAATAAGTAGAACATGACATCAACAACAAAAACACCTATTTACCTCGATAACGCGGCAACCACCCCGGTGGATCCGGCGGTTTGGCAGGAAATGCAGCCCTTTTTTGAGCAATTCACCGCGAATCCTTCGTCGATTCACTCGCATGGCCGACAAGCCAAAGTGATCGTCGAGAAAGCGCGTAAGGCTGTTGCTACCTTATTGAATGCTTCACCTGCGGAAATTTTCTTCACCTCAGGCGGTACAGAAGCGGATAATACGGTTATACAGTCGGCCGTTTTATATGGTGGTGTGAAGACCATTATCACATCTCCATTGGAACATCATGCGGTTTTGCATACGGCGGAGGCTTGGGAAAAATTGGGGATGGTGAAGGTTCACTTGGTTCAAATCAACGCGGAAGGTGATATTGATTTAGGTCATTTGGAAAGTTTATTGGCCGAAAATCCGAATGCTCTTGTATCGCTGATGCATGGAAATAATGAAATTGGAAATCTGTTGGATTTGAAAGCTGTGGGTGCATTATGCCAACAATACGGCGCTAGCTTCCATTCGGATACCGTGCAGACGATGGGGCATTTTACGCATGATGTGCAAGCGTTGCCAGTCGATTTTTTGGTAGGGGCGGCGCATAAGTTTCACGGTCCCAAAGGGATCGGATTTTTATATGCACGCGCGGGTGCTAAGTTTCATCCGTTGATGCATGGAGGTGCTCAGGAGCGTAACCAACGTGGCGGAACGGAAAATGTGTATGGGATGGTTGGTTTGGCCAAAGCGTTAAGCATGGCTTATGCGCAGATGGACGAACATATGGAACACATAAAATCCATTAAATCCTATTTTATTGAAGGTTTACAAAAACGCTTTCCAGGCATTCAGTTTAACGGTCGGTCGGGCGAAGTGGACAATAGTTTATATACCGTGTTAAACGTTCGCTTCCCGAGTGTTACGGATGGGGATATGCTTTTGTTCCAATTGGATATTGAGAAAATTTCCGCTTCGGGCGGAAGTGCCTGTTCGAGCGGAACTTCGGTGGGGTCACATGTGCTTTCGGCCTTGAATCCTACGGCAACAGGAGCTGCGATTCGTTTCTCATTCTCAAAGAATAATACGAAGGAAGAGATCGATCGGGTGCTGGAGGTGTTGGAACGCTTGGTGAAATAACGCTTTTAAATTCCCCAGACTAAAGTCTGGGGTTTCTAAAATCGTTCATTAACCCCAGACTTCAGTCTGGGGAATAATCTAATATGCTCTCGCAAACAATACACGCTTATTCGAAGGATTGCCAGTCAAAATACATTTGCCAGCTTCATCTTTAGCATCTAAAGGAATACAACGAATCGTCGCTTTGGTTAATTCCTTAATTTTCTCTTCTGTTTCCGAGCTGCCATCCCAGTGCGCCGAGATAAATCCGCCTTCCTCTAATTTAGCATTGAATTCGTCCCAAGTATTTACGACATGCGTTTTCTCCGTACGGAATGCCAAAGCCTTTGCATAGATTTTCGTTTGAATGTCTTCTAAGGTATCTAGTACAACCTGCTCTATTCCTTCGAAGGCCATGCTTGTTTTTTCGCGTGTGTCGCGGCGGGCTAATTCGATCGTGCCATTTTCCATGTCCCGATTTCCAATCGCCAAACGAACAGGAACACCTTTTAATTCGTATTCAGCAAATTTGAATCCAGGGCTTTGGTTGTCCGATGTATCAAACTTCACAGAAACACCGCTTTTGCGAAGTGATTTTACCAATGGATTAACTTTCTCAATGATGGCATTCAATTGCTCTTCGCCTTTGTAAATAGGCACAATAACGACCTGAATAGGGGCTAATTTGGGAGGTAATACCAAACCTTGGTCATCCGAGTGGGCCATGATTAAGGCTCCCATCAATCGGGTAGAAACACCCCAAGACGTACCCCAAACATAATCCAATTGATTTTCTTTGCTCAGGAATTTTACGTCAAACGCTTTGGCAAAGTTTTGGCCTAAAAAGTGAGAGGTTCCCGCTTGCAATGCTTTTCCATCTTGCATTAATGCTTCAATGCAATAGGTTTCATCGGCACCTGCAAAACGCTCATTAGCCGTTTTGATTCCTTTTACGACAGGCATTGCCATGAAGTTCTCAGCGAAATCTGCGTATACTTCTAACATTTGCTCTGTTTCCTCAATCGCCTCTTTTTTTGTTGCATGCGCGGTATGACCTTCTTGCCATAGGAATTCAGCGGTACGAAGGAAAAGACGTGTACGCATTTCCCAACGAACCACGTTGGCCCATTGATTGATCAATAAGGGTAAATCGCGGTAGGATTGAATCCAGTTTTTATAGGTTGACCAAATCACTGTTTCAGAGGTAGGTCTTACAATTAATTCTTCTTCTAATTTGGCATCAGGGTCCACAATGACACCCCCACCATTTGGGTCATTTTTGAGTCTGTAATGCGTAACGACCGCGCATTCTTTGGCAAAACCTTCTACGTGGGAAGCCTCTTTGGAAAGGAATGATTTTGGGATGAATAAAGGGAAATAGGCATTTGTATGGCCTGTTTCTTTAAACATATCATCCAATGCGCGTTGCATTTTTTCCCAAATAGAATAGCCATAGGGTTTGATAATCATACAGCCTCGTACTGCTGAATTTTCAGCTAAATCAGCTCTTTTTACTAACTCATTATACCATTCAGAATAGTTGTCGGCACGTGACGGTAAGGATTTACTCATATATTTTTTGGGAATCGTACTAGGTGGGTATTTATTTCGTTAATTTGTATGATCTTGAAATGGAAACTATTTTCAAGGTTCAAAGGTTAAATTTACGAATTAAACCATGAACTTAAAAATACTAGCTTGAACTCAGATCTTAATCCATTGAATGCCATGAAAAATTTAGGGATTGCCTCGGTATTGATTGCAATGATCGCATTGTTGAACGCATGTTCGATTTCTCAAACAGCCTTTGTTTCAGATGATTTATATGATAGTTATCAAAAACCAGCTGCTGTAGTCACAAAGCAAAAAAAAGCATCATATTTGAATTTTGAGGAAGATGCTCAGGTTATACAAGAAGAGGAGTCAACAGTCATTCAGGAAGAAGCCGATGTGAATTATTTGAATTCACGATCGGTATACCAACAAGGCTATAATTCAGGCTTTAATCAAGGTTTATTCACGTCCAATCCTTGGAATAATTGGTATTCAAATCCTTACATCAATTTTGGCATTGGATATTCAAATCGTTGGTATTCACCTTTGCAAGCTTGGCGTCTGAATGATCCATTTTATTCAGGCTTTGCCATGGGGACGAATTTCGGATATATGGGTGGTATGGGTTATGGATATAATTCGTTTGGTTTTTCTAGTCCTTATGGCTATTACGATCCTTTCTACGGCTATGTAGGGCCAGGAATGATGTTTGGTTATGGACCTGCTTATAATTACTACCATGGCTTTGGTCAAAATTATTACGGGGGTAATTTTTATCAATCCAATGTAGGGACATCGCAAGAGCCTATACAGCGTTACAATCGTGGACCGCGTGATGGTGGAGCTACCAATCGTTATGGAGGTGAGAACTATTCAAATACGCCACGAAGTAGTAATAATACCTACAATAGTCAAGGAACAAATCAACCGCGTGTGAATTCATCCGTGGGTAATTCGAATGCCCCAGTGCAAGCAGCACCTCGTAGAAATTCAAATGTAGAATACAGGCCATCTGCTCCACAGCAGAATTATGGTCAAAATAGAACGGAATCATACAGTTCTCCCTCATCCAATTATTCAGGAGGCTCTTATAACAGTGGTGGTGGTTCAAATGGTGGTTCTTCACGTGGTCCAAGATAATTTTATGAAACGCATATTTCAGATCTTCTCGCTTATTTTGGTAAGCTATATTGCTCATGCGCAGGTTTATACCTATCCGATGCTGGCAAAACAATTTTCCACCTCTTATGTGACGGGTTCTGCTCGCATGCAAGGTTTAGGTGGGACTCAGAGTGTATTAGGTGCTGATTTAAGTTCAATTGCCGGGAATGCCGCTGGTTTAGGGTTTTATTCTCGTTCTGAAGTTGGCTTAAATTTTGCATTGAACTCCTCCCAAACGGATGCAGACTATTTAAGTCAATCGACAAGTGGTACCAATAATCTGTTTCACATGCCTAATTTTGGTATCGTGATTTCGGGTGATTATTTGTCAAGTTCTTCTTGGCGAGGAGCCTTTGGTATTGGTTACTCACGTCAGGTTATTTTAACACAGCCTTTGAATATGGAGGGTACGAATAATCGGAGTTCTTATTTGGATCATTTAATTCAAAAAGCAGGGGATAAGGGTGCAACCGGGGCAAGTTTAGATAATGAATTTGATCCTGTTTACAATACGGCGGATAGTCCGGAAGCAGCAGCCTATCAAGCCTATTTAATCAATCCAAATGCAAAAACAGGTGGGGCTCCTTTTGAGCGATATTTGCCAAATTTACCCACGCAGCAATTTGGTTATGCTGTCAATTCGGGTTCGGTTTCACAATGGGATATTAGTTACGGCGCAGCCTATCAAGAACACTTATATGTAGGTCTTGGCCTACATTTTACGAAGCTGAATACATCTCAATCGCAATTATGGGAAGAGCGTTATGCGGGGAATAATTTTGTGGAAGGTTTTACTTATGAAGAGCAGTTAATTACGACGGGTTCAGGTATTTCTGCCTCATTGGGTGTTATTTATAAGTTGAAGCCCAATTTGCGCGTAGCATTAAATGTGCAATCGCCAACCTATTATGATAATATTAAGGAACAATTGACGGGTTCGATGTCTCCACAAATTTCGGAGATTCCTGTTACCGGAGGTTATATCACGAATGTAAAGCCGGTTAAATTGACCCCTAATGAGTTTACCTACCAGCTGGTGACACCTTTCCGAATTTCAGGTGGAATGGCCTATTTCTTCGGTAAAAGAGGTTTGCTAAGTGCTGATGTTGAAATGCTTAATTATGCTGGGATGTCAGTTGCTTCGGCAGAATTAGGACCTTACGCTAACCAACAGTTTAAAGATAAATACAACAGCCAAATCTCGAAAAACTACCAAACTGTGCTTAACATGAAAGTGGGAGCCGAGTTTCGTGTTTCGAGTGCATGGACCGTTCGTGGGGGGGCAGCATTGTATGGTAGTGGTTTTTCAAGTACGTATGATTCCATCGATCGCAATCAATTCCAGGTCTCGGGAGGTTTAGGTTATCGTAGTTCGGCATATTATGTGGACTTCGCTGTCGTTCAACGTACCGGCAAAGATGCCTATACCCCTTATACATTGAAAAATGCGGCCGATTATGCATCAGCCGCATTGACACTAACAAATACGCAGTTCACCTTAGGTGGTGGAATATTCTTCTAAACTGGCAGGTATTGGTCTAATAGCCACAATAATTGGCTTACCGTGATTTCGCCATCTACCTGGATGTCGGCTTGTTGGTAAAAAGATAAACGCTCTTCAAACGTCTTTTTGATGGAGGCAATGACTACCTCTTCACTTTGGCTTTTATCTAACAATGGACGGTTGTTTCCTTGCGCCTTGTAAAGTCGTTTGGCCAAATCGTTTACATCAACGTTTAGGAACACACTAACTCCATTTTCTTTGATGAAATCCATGTTGTCATTAAAGCATGGAATGCCTCCACCCGTTGCAATCACCATCGATTGATTCGGTTGGAAACCACGCAATGTCTTCTTTTCTAGTTCGCGAAAATGTGCTTCTCCGTAATTGGAAAAAATCTCAGAAACCGTTTTTTGTTCACGTGTTTCAATCAATTTATCCATATCTGTAAAGCTATACCCCAAATTTCTTGCTAATTCTTTCCCTAATGTACTCTTTCCTGATGAGGGCATTCCAACTAAATAGATATTCTTCATTCTTGCACTTATTGTTTTATATGTTGTTGAATTTCATCCGCATTGGGTAGTCGATAGGCCGACCATTTTCCTTTGACGGTTCCTTGGCTAATAAGCCAAAGTCCAGGACTTGAACGAATGATGGTTTTTAATACTTTGGTGTCCGCCGATAGGGCTGGAAATGCTAATTGGTACTCATGGCGCAATGCGTTAACATCCGCATCGGATGAGGCGCTTACCAACCAAACCGGAATCTTGACAGTTTTTGCCAACTGGCTAATGGTTTCAAATGCGGCTAATCGTGTATGGTGTACATTGGGTACGATGACGAGCAAATGATCGCCGCTAAATATTTTTTGAGTATAATCCGTTGTATCCCCATCAATCCATAAACGGTAGTCGGTAATTAATGGTCTAGCCTCTTTTTCATTGATCGCCTGCATGGAAACAAATTCTGCTTTTGGATCTGTAGGCATTTCGGCTAATTCAACATCCTTGCCATCAATTTTGTAGATATAGCTGAATTTCAAATCTTCCCGATTCTTCATATTCGAAGGAATATGTTGGCCTACGGCATAAGGCAATCCATCTTGAAGTGGGAGGTAGAAATAGCAATAGGTTCCTAGTCCGACACTTAATAGGGTAGATGCGATAACCCATTTTCCTGTCGCGCGGCTTTGCTTGATTTTGTCTGTTAAGAATAAGCTTAAGGTCAAAACAAGTAAGAATATATCCTTGCTAAAAGATGTCCACGGAGTTAATTTGATCGCCTCGCCAAAACAGCCACAATCAGTCACTTTATTGAAATAGGCTGAATAGAATGTCAGAAAGCTAAAAAAGATTAGTATTCCAACAAAGCTGTAGAGCGTCTTATTTGTTTTGTAATTCAGTGCTAAAGCAATGGCTAAAACAATTTCAGCGCTACTTAGCCCGATCGAAAAAAGAAGTGCCTGAGGAATAAGTAATTTCCAGAAACCAGCCATCCATGGAAAATCCACCGAGAAAACTTCGAAGTATTCCTCGAGTTTCAGTTGCGTTCCAATGGGATCATTAAGTTTGATTAGTCCGGAAAATAAAAAAATCCCGACCAAAACAAACGTGGCTATGTTGCGGTATTGCTTCATCCGAATTATTGCTGTTGGGCCATTTGCATTTGCTTCTCCTCGTTGAATTTGATCAAACAAAAGACAGCATAATTAAGCATGTCTTGGTAGTTGGCCTCCACACCCTCAGAAACGAGCGTTACACCTTGATTGTTTTCAATTTGTTTGGTGCGGAAAATTTTCATCAGGATTAAGTCCGTCATGCTACTGATGCGCATATCGCGCCATGCTTCGCCGTAATCGTGATTTTTGTTGCGCAAGAGTTCAAGGGTTGTTTCAACTTGGAGGTCGTAAAAACCACTTAATTCTTCTGGGCTAAATTCCATTTGATCGGATGATTCAAGTGATTTTTGAATCAATGCGATGATGCAATAATTGATGATTCCGATGAATTCTCCCTCGATGCCATCTTCGATGCGTTGCGTTCCTTTGTCTTGAATGCTTCGGATGCGTTGTGCTTTGATGAAGATTTGGTCAGTCAAACTAGGTAATCGTAAAATTCTCCAAGAGGTACCGTAATCTTTGTTTTTTTTATCAAACAAGGCTTTGCAGTATGAAATTACTTGGCGATATTCGATTTCAGTTTGGGAAGGCGCGGAGTCCTTATTCATACGGGTCTGTATTTTTAATTATAGCCTACAAAAATATTTAAATTATCCTAAATTTCGTTGATTTGAACGCTCTTTTTCCATCATTTCAAACAATTCGCGTACAGGGTCGAATCCTAAGCCTCGATAAGCCGCTTATCATGGGTATTTTAAATACAACTCCTGATTCTTTTTATGCGGGCAGTCGGGCATTGGATGTTTCTATTTGCCTAGAACGCGTAGCTGGAATGATTGCATTGGGCGCAGACATTATTGACATCGGTGGGCATTCTACGCGTCCAGGAGCAGCTCCTGTATCTGTTGAAGAGGAAATTGCACGTGTGGTTCCGGTTATTTCCTTGTTGCGCCAACAATTCCCTAGCCTTATAATCTCAATTGATACCTACCGTTTGTCCGTCGCAAAGGCTGCTATCGCCGCGGGTGCTGATATTTTGAATGATATTGGTGCAGGCCAAATGGATTCCGGAATCTTTGAGTGGGTTGCCCAAAATCAAGTGCCTTATATTTTATCGCACAGTAGGGGAGCCTTTGATCAAGTGCATGAAGTACCCGATTACCAAGATGTTGTTTCGGATGTGTGGTCGGATTTGGCTGAGAAGCTCCAACAATTACGTGTCTTGGGTGCTAAAGATGTGATTATTGACCCAGGTTTGGGGTTCTCTAAATCTATGGAACATAATTATGTTTTACTGGCTCATCTATCAGTTTTTAAAACATTGGGCGCTCCCATATTACTTGGTGTTTCTCGGAAGTCGATGATTTACAAAACTTTGGGTATCACGGCAGCTGAATCCTTGAATGGGACGTCGGTGTTGCATACAATTGCGCTCCAACAAGGCGCCAATATTTTACGGGTGCACGATGTGGCGGAGGCCAAAGAAGTGATCACTTTAGTTGCTAAACTACAATCGAATGGATTACCCAATTTGGATTAATGGGGCTTGGAAGCCGGCCCATGAAGCACATGTATCAGTCAAAGATATCGGGTTCTTGCGTGGCTATGGAATTTTTGATTTTTTTCGCATCATGGATGGGAAGCCTATTTTTTTAGCGGATCATTTGGCGCGCTTTGAGCGTTCGGCGGCTAAAATGGGTTTGAACTTGCCTTATTCAACAGAGGCTTTATCCGCTTGTATTTATGAATTAGCCTCCATGTCAACGGATGCCTGTTTAGGTGTTAAAATGGTATTGACAGGTGGTGAAAGTATGAATGGATATGTACCTGCTGAGCAAGCAAACCTATGGATTTTGCCCAGTGTTTTTCAGTTCACAGATCCAGAAAAGGGAATGCGTTTATTGAGCAAGGAATTTGTGCGGGAGATGGCGGATATCAAATCCTTGAATTATGCCTTTGGGATTCGACACATACCTGAAATGAAGGCCGCTGGTGCTGATGATTTGATTTATTACACGCAAAAGCATGGTGTCTCAGAATCTACCCGAAGTAATTTGTTTTATGTTAAAAACGGGGAGATTTTCACTCCTGATGTTCATATTTTGGAAGGAATTACCCGGATGAAAGTGTTGGAAATCGCAGGCCAACATTATCCGGTTCATGTTCAGCCATGTAACTTGGATGATTTTTTAACGGCCGACGAAGTATTTACAACTGGAAGTACGAAACGCGTGGTTCCCATATTAGCGATTGATGGGCAAACGATTGGTTCTGGTGAGCGAGGGCCGGTGGCGAAGCGATTGTATGATGAGTTGGTGAAATTAGAGGTATTGTAGAGACGCGATACTTCGCGTCTATTAATTTAAGACGCAAAGTGTCAAGTCGCTACAAAATATATATTATTATGATAGAATCGGCGCGAGGCGCCTCAAACTTTGGCAATCCTTGAAGGTTTGCCAAAGACAAAAACTCCAACGACTAAGGTCTAATAGCGAGCTATCGCGTCTCTACAAAATATGTGTTATGATAGAATCGGCGCGAGGCGCCTCAAACTTTGGCAATCTTTGAAGGTTTGCCAAAGACAAAAACTCCAACGGCTAAGGTTCAAGGTCTAATGTCTAATAGCGAGCTATCGCGTCTCTACAAATTCTTCAAAATCTCTTAATTCTAAACTCTTCACTCTTCACTCTTACCTCTTACCTCTTAACTCCCCTTCGGCCTAAACGCCTTCATATTCGCTTCATTGCATTCCAAGAATGGTCCCCCGATTAAATCAATGCAATAAGGAATCGCAGGAAAAACGGCCTCTAAGCATTGTCGGATGGCTTTAGGTTTTCCGGGTAGGTTTAAAATCAAGGTTTGATTACGAATGCCTGCCGTTTGTCTACTTAAGATTGCGGTAGGGACATATTGCAAACTGACCGAGCGCATCAGCTCTCCAAATCCAGGCATCATCTTTTGACATACGGCCTCTGTTGCTTCCGGAGTTACATCACGCAAGGCAGGTCCCGTTCCACCTGTTGTTACGAGGAGGCAAACCTCTTCACTCATTTCGATCATTTTGGCCTCCAACAAAGTTTGCTCGTCGGGGATGACAGCATAAACCACCTCGAATGGCGAGGTCAAAAATTCGTGCAATAATTCCACGACCGCCTTGCCCGGAATATCTTCGTAGATTCCTGCACTCGCTCGGTCCGACACATTGATGACGCCAATTTTGATCATTTCTTATAGGCTTTAAGACGTTTTTCCATTGGGATGGGCTCCTCTAATAAATCACGAATGACGATGGATGCTACTGCAGCTCCAAATGCTGCTGGTAAATACGAAATTGTCCCATAGGCTGATTTCTTGAAGTTGGAACCATCTGTTAAAATCAAGGACTCATCCTTCACTTTTTCAAGCGAGAATACAGCTTTAATTCCTTTTCCTACGCCCATTTTACGGATACGCTTACGTACCAAGGATGCCAAATAACATTCCCGCGTATCTAACAAATCTGCCGTGCGCAATTTCGTAGGGTCCAATTTGCCTCCAGCTCCCATGGAACTCGCAATCCGATAACCTAAGTCATAGGCTGTTTTCAATAAGGTGATTTTGGGTGTAACCGAATCAATGCAATCCATCACATAATCAAAGCGCGTTTGCTCCAATAATTCTTTGGCTGCCTCCGGACTTAAAAAGGTTTCAATGCTAGTTAATTTCAAGGCTGGATTGATCGCCAGTAAGCGTTCCGCCATGATTTGAGCTTTGGATACACCGTGATTGGTTGATAAGGCCGGTAATTGTCGATTCCGGTTAGTTGGGTCTACCACGTCACCATCCACAATTGTCATGGTTCCTACGCCTGCCCGGGCAATGAATTCCGCAGCGAACGATCCTACACCACCTAGGCCCACGATAAGGACATGGGCGTTTTGCATTTTTTGGATTCCTTCGGTGCCGATTAAAAGTTCGGACCGACTGAGCCAACTAAGGTCATTTTCGTGTAACATTAGGCAATTTCTTCCTTGATTTGGTATTGAGTTGTCTTGTCGGAATTTGTGATGAGTAATTCACCCAAAAATCCTGCGACGAATAATTGTACTCCTAAAATGATGGCAACTAATGCCAAAAAGAACAAAGGATTGTCGGTGACATTCCGGTACTTGAAATTATTCGCGATGTTATAAAGCTTTACGCCGATCAACCACAGCGTGATTAACGTTCCCGAAAAGAAGGATAATATCCCCAAACTCCCGAAAAGGTGCATAGGTCTTTTCCCAAATGTCTGCACAAAGGTGATGGATAATAAATCCAAGAAACCATATAAAAAGCGTTCTAAACCGAATTTGGTCACGCCATATTTACGTGCTTGGTGTTGAACGACCTTCTCCCCAATTTTTGTAAATCCGTTCCATTTGGCCTGAACCGGAATGTAGCGGTGCATTTCTCCGTATAATTTGATGGTTTTGACAACCTCTAATTTATAGGCTTTTAAACCGCAGTTGAAATCATTTAAATATACACCTGATAAAGCACGTGTAGCTGCATTATATAGTTTCGTCGGGATGGTTTTAGTCAGTGGGTCGAAACGTTTTTGTTTCCAACCCGATACCAAATCATATCCGTCTGAGGTAATCATGCGATATAATTCGGGGATTTCGTCTGGCGAATCTTGTAAATCAGCATCCATGGTAATAACGACTTGTCCACTTGCTTTTTGGAAACCCTCATGCAAGGCGGCCGATTTCCCATAATTGCGGGCAAAGGATATGCCTTTTATCGTGGTGTACTGCTTGGATAAGTTTTGTAAGACCTGCCAAGAATCATCTTTGCTGCCATCGTTTACAAAAATCATTTCATAACTGAATTGATTTTCTTGCATCACACGATCAATCCATGAACATAATTCAGGGAGCGATTCAGCTTCGTTATACAGAGGTACTACAATGGATATTTGCAACATAGTTGGGCTTCAAACAAACAAAAATACAAATTTCGGTGGATAATTTAGTCGAATATCAAATAGTACGGTTTTAATAGGCGGATGAATGCGTCACTGTAGCTTTCATCTGGATTTTTGATGATCAATATTTCCTGTACTTTCTGACCTTCTTGAAATGAGCCTTGTGCCATCAACCGGAGCGTTTCGTGACTTGCTTGATGTTTGACTTCGCATATTTGGTTTACATAAAGCCCCTTTTCTTTCGCTGCTTCTTCGAATTGCTTCATGCCGACCGGTGGATATAAAACGGTGAATTTCCCTTCCGGACTTAATAAGCGCTGGATACCCGATGCCAATTCCGCTGGACTTAAGGTGTCACTATGCATCGCTTGGTTTTTGGAGGCATCCCTGTTTTTTAAATGATTGATGAAGAAGGGGGGATTACATAGGATGAAATCATGTTTTCCGCTATAATTCTCCAGTGCATTTGCGTGAATCTGAATGTTTGCGTTGGATAAGGAGCTTGTGTTTTCTTTCGCTAATTTGGCCACTTCCGGCTGGATTTCAATGCCGGTAAAATGGGCATTCGGGTGGGCTTGGCTTAGCATACCTATGAGTAATCCGCATCCTGTTCCGATGTCCAATGTATTTTGTTGGGGGAACTGCGCCGACCACGCACCAAACAAACAGGCCTCCGTTGTTATTTTTAAACCGGGATTTCCATGCGCGAGTGCAAATTGCTTGAACTGAAAAATAGATCTATTTTCGGCCATAATCTGCCGGGTTTTCACCCCAATCTTCGGTTTCCCACTTCAAGATTTTGGTTGAGTAGCTATTGTTTTTCAACCATTCGATGGCACGATCGACGAGTTCAAATAGGTCCTCGGTCTTTGGGTTTCTTTCTAAATTAGTTTTGATCGCCTTATTTCTGACCCATGCAATTGCTGTTCGAGAATCAGAATATAGAGGGAATGGGCAATCTAATTTTTTTAAGTAGGAGAGTCCATGTACGATAGCAAGAAATTCACCTAAATTAACTGTGCCTACCGGAAAGGGTCCGCGTTTAAAAAGGACTTCTTTGGTGGCTGTGTTGACACCTTGGTATTCTAAAACGCCGGGATTGCCAGCGCAAGCCGCATCAACAGAAATGCTAGGAATGATAAAATTACCCGCAGTGCCTGATGCTTTTAATGTTTTAGCCGCTTTGGGGTTGATGCTTGCCCAGTAATTTTTCTTTGAGGCCGCCTCTGCTTCCCGCCGAGATTCAAAGGATTTATATTGGGCATTCGGGAAACCTTTGATGTTCTTCTCCGTTTCTGTCCAAGAGTCGAAAATCCCTTTTTTATGGCCTTCCCAAATCACATAGTATTTCTGCTTTTTGGCCATTATCCTAAACGCGTTTTGAAGATTTTAATGGCAATGGCAATCAAAATTACCCCAAAAACCTTGCGTAATACCTGTGTCCCAGCATTGCCTAATTTGTTTTCTATCCAGACGCTGGAACGTAAGACGATGTAGATGAAGATAAGATTAATCAAGATACTGATCATGATGTTTTCTTCTTCAAATTGAGATTTCAAAGAAATTAAGGTCGTCATGGTTCCTGCACCGGCAATAATGGGGAACGCTAATGGGACAATGCTATGCGCTGATCCTTCTTGTACTTCCTCCGATTTAAAAATATTGCGTCCCAAGGTCATCTCTAAACCGATGAGAAAGATGATCAATGCGCCAGCCATGGCGAAGGAGTTTGTGTCTACCCCAAAAAAACGCAAAATCAATTTGCCCGCAAAGAAAAAGCCAATCATGATCAAACCGGACACCAAAGTCGCTTGTTCCGCATGG
Organism: Aquirufa regiilacus; assembly: GCF_032470275.1. Taxonomy (NCBI): domain Bacteria; kingdom Pseudomonadati; phylum Bacteroidota; class Cytophagia; order Cytophagales; family Flectobacillaceae; genus Aquirufa; species Aquirufa regiilacus. The sequence continues at coordinate 42,243 of NZ_JAVNWW010000007.1, read as the reverse complement.
ATATTACCATTCTTCTTACGTAAATCAATGATGATGGGTATGGAACCTAAAATATCAATGACCGAAAACAAAATCAGTGAGGATGATAAGATTTCTTTGAAATTAAAGTTCATGCGTTAATAGTTGGATGAGTGTTTGTATATCGTTTTCCGTATGGCTTGGAAAATTGGCAATCCGAACGGTATTCGCCTGCCAATCGCCATATCCTTTCCCTAATTCAATTCCCGCAGCTAAACATTTCTGCTGGATTAACCGAATTTGCGTAGGGTCTCCTTGTAGGGCTAATACGGTAGGAAGTCTGAGTACAGGGTTTTCTATTAAGCATTTTAGCCCCCAGCTTGTATTTGATGCCCAAAAGTCTTCCCAGGTTTTCATCTTTTTTCTCGTCTGAGCATCGATGATACTTAAGTTGGGAAGTAAATGGGTTAATCTATTCAATACAAATATGCTTAAGACATTCGGCGTATAATGGGTTTGAAACCGTTGGCGATTTTCCTCCATCAACAAGACGTCGTTATAATGCGATTTACGCCCTAGTTTTTCAGCGCGGGCTAATGCTTTTGGCGAACAAATCATGATACCAAGCCCTGCAGGGATACCGATGCATTTTTGGACGGAGGCCAACCATACGTCGGCTTCATTCCAAGGTAATTCGATTCCTCCCATAGACGATGTGGCATCTACTGCAATCAACACATCGCCAAACATAGCCCGTGAAATCGTTTGACCTGTACCATTTGAAGTTTCACTCTGGACTAAACAAATCGTGTCTACCTGTTCAAGCGAAGGAAGATACATGTTTGCTAATCCTTCCTGCGTATCAAATGCAATGGATTGTGCGTTTGGGTAAATTTCTTGCGTATAATGGGCCCATTTTTTGCCAAAAGCACCATTGTAAATATGCAGGGATTGTTTTTCAATCAAAGATTGGGCGACAATTTCCCACGCTTCTGTCGCAGAGGAAACAAAATAGATCGTATAATCCGAAGGAATATTCCACTGGACATGCAATATTTCCAGCGTGTCTTTTAATAGTTCCTCAAAACGAGCACTTCGGTGATTTATGCTGACTATACCCTGGTCAAAGGCCTCTTGAATAAATTTCAAGGCCTCCGGATGTACCTTAGAAGGACCGGGGTAGAACGATAGCATAATTTATTGGAATGAATTTAATGCCAATTCGTATCCGCGTAAGCCAAATCCCACGATGATTCCTTTACAATTTGGACTCAAATAACTGTGTCCTCGGAATGCTTCACGGGCGTGTACATTTGAAATATGTACTTCGATAACCGGCGTTTTAATGGCGGCAACGGCATCTCCTAAAGCGATAGATGTATGCGTATATCCACCAGCATTGAAGATAATGCCATCATAACTAAAGCCTACTTCATGGAGTTTATTAATCAAGGCGCCTTCTTCGTTGGATTGAAAGTAGGCGATGTCCAAGCTGTCTTTGAATTTTTCAGTCAAAATTTCTAGAAATTGTTCAAAGGTCTGATGTCCATAAATTTCAGGCTCTCTTGTGCCTAATAAATTTAAATTGGGACCATTCAGGATTAATATCTTTTTATGTACCATGTTTAATGCCTGTGCTATATTTTAAATTTAGCCTAAATTTACAAGGAATCTAGCAATATTGCATTCATGTGGTCAACGGAAATCCAAGCATTTGGTAATTATTTGAAGATTGAACGGGGACTCTCCGCACATTCGTTGGATGGTTACGTGCGCGATGTGCAGAAATTTGCCCAGTTTATGGCAGATTCTCCCGATCACTCCTTGTCTCCCTTGGAAGTAGAAGAAAATCACATTCTCGATTTTTTTAAAATTTTACATGATCTCGGGATTGAATCGAGCAGCCAAGCGCGTTGCTTGTCGGGACTTCGCAGTTATTTTCAATTTTTATGTCTAGAGCATCCTGATTTTCGTGATCCTAGCGTTCACATTAAATCTCCACAAAAAGGCCGTCATCTACCTGATACGCTTTCGTTCGATGAAATCGAAAAGATTTTGGAATCGAATGATATGTCAAATGCGCAAGGTATTCGGAACCGAGCGATGTTGGAGTTTTTATATGGAGCCGGGTTACGCGTTTCGGAATTAGTTTCGCTGAAATTAACCGATGTATATCCGGATTTGGGCTTAATCAAGGTGCGCGGAAAAGGAGATAAAGAACGTTTAGTACCAGCAGGGCGCGATTCATTTCGTTATTTACAGTTGTATCAAGAAGAAGTGCGTGCGCACATGGATGTGAAAAAAGAGGCGCAAAATACCGTGTTTTTGAATCGTAGGGGTGCAGCTTTAAGTCGGGTGATGGTATTTTTGATCTGTAAAGATTTAGCTGCAAAAGCGGGGATAGAAAAAACGATTAGTCCGCATACGTTCCGACATTCCTTTGCGACGCATTTGATCGAAGGGGGTGCAGATTTACGGGCGGTACAAGAGATGCTGGGGCACGAATCCATTTTGACGACTGAGATTTACACCCATTTGGATCGGGCATATTTAAGTCAAATGGTACACGATTTTCACCCCTTGAACCGACGGTCGGAGTCTTAGATTTCGTCGGGATATGGAATAAATACGAAATTGGTGAACTGCCCATCTACCACAAATAAGCACGCATATTCTTCGACGTCCTTAAAGTTCTGAACAAACAATTCCACATTTTCTTCTGCGATTAGTTTGCGTTGCACAAACTCTTCCATCATCGAAGCGTGATAATTCCATTTATTGCCATTTAATTCAGCTACACCGATGAGCATTTGACCAATTTCAATGGGACGCTGTGAACAGACAAATACGGGAAAGTCTGAAAACCCACGTTTCTTGATTTGGTAGGCAGCTTCTTTCAGCGCATCAGCAACTAAAACAAAATCACTGGAGATAAGTCCCAGGTATTTTCCATTCAATTCTGGAGAGTTAGGAGCGTTGGATATTGCGGTGTAATCTTCAATCATCGGGCTAATAATAAGAGTTGAATGTCTTTTAACGGTTTTTTGTAGAGTTTTGCGATGCTCGCTAGGGTAACGTGGCCTTTGTAGCAGAAAGTTCCTTTCATGAAGGATTTCCCTTGCCAAAGCATTTCTTCTACTCCACCCGTTTTTCCTGCCTTTAACACAAAGGAGGTTAATAAATTACTCATCGCAACGCTGGCTGTGTGCGATACGAGTGAAGGTATGTTGGGTACACAGTAATGGCTCACGCCAAATTTCTTGAATACGGGTTTACCCAAACTGGTGATTTCAGATGTCTCAAAACAGCCACCTTGGTCGATGCAGACATCAATAATGAGCGTGCCGGGCTTTAATTTACTCACCATTTCTTCCGTAACCACGCAAGGGGTTACACCGGAATCAGACCGCAAAGCACCCACGATGACCGTTGCATCTTGCAAGGCATGGGGTAAATTCTCTGAGTCAATTACCTGGGTTACCAAAGGAAATCCTAAGGTATGTTTGAGGCGTTGGAGCTTATAAATATCTTTATCGAATACCTGCATTTGGATCCCTGCATGCCAAGCTGCGCGTGCTACCTGTTCTACTACATGACCTGAGCCTAATAGGACGAGTTTACAGGGAGGAACCCCGGTAACATTACCCATCAATAATCCGGGTCCCTTGTGATTACTGAGAATTCCGCTCGCAATCGGCAAAACCAGTTGGCCCGCGATTTCAGCCATGATTTTCACGAAGGGATAGCCTCCCGCATTGTCTTCGGCGTATTCTAGGCCGATGGCGATCAATTGTTTTTTATTGATTTCGTCGAGTAGCTCACCTGATAACTGATTCTTTGAGGCACAGGATACAAAAGATTGTCCTGGCATCATACGCCCTACTTCTTCTAGCGTAGGTGCATTTATTTTTAAGATCAATCCACCTTGCCACACTTGTTGCAAATCTTCCGTAACACTCGCGCCGGCTAACAGGTAGTCGGCATCTGAAAATCCGGCACGTTCACCAGCACCTCGTTCAACGATCACTTCATGGCCGTTGGCAACGAGTAATTGGACAGCCTGTGGGGTTAACCCAATGCGATTTTCGTAGGTTGCTGTTTCTTTAGGAAGCGCAATTTGAATGCTTTTGGCATTTTGTTTGGTCCAACTCATCGCCTCCATCGGCATAATGCCTTGTTGGGATAATAACTCGTGAAATGGATTTGTCATACGCATCTTAGCAAGATAGAGTTAATTTTCGTTGAACTTCATTGATTGCCTCTATTTCCACGTTAACATGTGGGAAATCCCAAAGTTCTTCTGCTTGTTCAGGCCATTCGATTAAACAATAATTTCCTGAATCTAAATATTCTTCTATACCAATGGCAAGTGCCTCTTGGATATTTTTTAATCGGTATAAATCGAAATGGTATATAATTTCGCCTGTTTTGGTTTGATACTCATTTACCAACGAAAAAGTAGGGCTTTGTACATTTTGGCCTACTCCTAATTGTAATAAGAGTTCCTTGCTAAGCGTTGTTTTTCCTGCGCCCATCTGACCGCGAAATAACCATACGCGCGGTGCCCCTTGCAATGATTCAATCATTTCTTTGGCAACGACAGGTAAGTCAGCTAATGTATAGGATTCCCAAGTTCTCATAAATCAATATCGCCTAATTGTGGACGAATTAAGATTTCTTCCAAAACGGTGGATGGGCTCATTTGATAGGCAGACCAGATGGTTTGTGCCACATCATCAGCGGGAATGAAACGCGATTCAGGAAGTTCAACACCATCCCATGAAGGAGTAAGTGTTGCGCCAGGAAGGATAGCCGTTACCTTGATTCCTTGATTTTTCAGTTCCTCACGAAGGACTTTGGAGAATCCAAGTAGAGCGAATTTGCTGATACAATACGATCCGCCAAGTGTGTAAGCCGTAATGGAAGCTGTCGAACAGATGCTGAAAATATGTCCGGCTTTTTTAGCCTGGAAAGTAGGTAATAAAGCGCGTGTCAAATGATAGGCGCTATATAAATTCGTTTCAATCGTCTTTTCAAGTAAGTCTTCCGCTTCGTTTTGGATCTGGCCGGGGATGAATACGCCCGTATTGTTGACAAGGACGTCTACCTGGTTCGTGTGCTTTAAGACCCACGCGGCAAAATCAAGAACTTGATTTTTTTGACTCAAGTCGGCCGCAAAGGTATGAAGGCGATCAGATCCCAATTCAGCAGCCAGTGCATCTAATTTCGATTGGTTGCGGGAACAGGTATACACCGTAAATTGTTCGGCTAAAAACTTTTTTACGAGTGCTTTGCCAATTCCTTGGCTTCCTCCACTTATAACTACGGATTTGTTCATTATCTTTGAGACTTAGCGCGTTCTTAAATTCAAACGCATGTCAAAATTAGGCAAATATTTAATCTTCCTGAGTAAGCTTTTTACAAATCCTGAGAAATTTAGGGTGTATTGGGCATTAACGATGCAAGAATGCAAGGATATCGGGATTAATTCCATGTTAATTGTGACCATTGTGGCATCTTTTTTAGGTGCGGTTACTTGTGTGCAAACGGCTGCCAACATGGACAATCCTTTTGTACCCAAATACATCATTAGCTTAATTGTTCGGGATTCGACGATTTTGGAATTAGGACCTACGATTACTTGTGTTGTTTTAGCCGGGAAAATCGGATCCAATATCGCGAGCCAATTAGGCACCATGCGCATATCAGAACAAATTGATGCGCTGGAGGTCATGGGGATAAACTCTTCTTCGTATTTGATTTTACCCAAAATGATTGCCTCTATGGTAACATTTCCTATGTTGGTAACCCTAGCCTGTTTTCTTGGCATTTACGGAGGGTATTTGGCAGGATGGTTGACAGGTTCCGTGACCCAACAAGAATATATTTATGGTCTTCAGTTTGCGTTCAAACCGAGTTATGTGATTTTTGCGATTATTAAATCGGTTGTGTTTGGATTCTTGGTCGCGTCAATTGCCGCATTTCAAGGGTTTTACACCAAAGGAGGAGCATACGAGGTAGGAAAAGCAAGTACGGCAGCTGTTACAAATTCATGTATCGCGATTCTAATTGCCGATTACTTATTAGCCCAGTTATTGGTAGGCTAAATTCGCTCAATAAAAACTTCTGTTGTTAAGGTTGAAACAGCCATGCCTCGGTATGTGCCATAAACCGGTGTGATTTCTTCGGGTAAGCAAGAAGCTGCTAAGGGAATATGATTGCCCGATACAACTTCATGTTGCGTGGGGTCATAACCTCTCCATCCACCACCGGGTAAAAACACTTCCACCCAAGCATGTAAATGATGGGTTTGATTCGGTACATCTACTGGAGCGGCACCTGTGTAATAACCCGATACGAATCGGGTAGCTAATCCCATTGTTCTGCATAAGGCAGAAAATAAGACAGCATAATCCCGGCAAGAACCTTTTCTGTTTAAGAGTGTGTATTCTGGCGTATTGGGAGCTCCTTCCTCGCGAATTTCGTAAGCAAAGTTTTTGTAGATGAATTCATTGATCTGCATCAAAAATTCAGATGTCTCGTAGCGGACCTGGGATGCTAATTGGCGGGCCGTTTGCTCCACGACCGACGTTACTCCTTCAAGGCCTAAATAGGGGCTCAGCGTTTTCAGATAGGAATCTGAATAGCGCATAGGCAAACGCTTGCTTTCGAAGGGAAAGTAAACGAAATCGAATGGGTTAAACTCGGTTGTTTCTACCTGTGCTTGCACACGGATATTTAGGAAATTCGTAGGCTCTTTAAAAAACAAGATGTTTTGAATATTGCCCTCCGGATCTAGATTTTTGGAAATCTGCACGGGTGTTGGCTCAATGCTTAATTCAAAGGATTGAACGGTCAATAGGGAGCTTTTTCTTGGGTGTAAATACAAGATATGGGGATCCAATGTGACGGGTTCACTGTATTGATACTGAAGACTGTGGTGTATTTTGGCGATCATTTGGATGCTAAGGTAAGCAAGCTTTTCATCCAGTGTTCATCGATCGTTTCGAGCGAATTACGCAAAGCTAAATTCCATTCGTCGGAAATCTTTTGCATGTCTTCTTTATGTAATCGAATTTCTTTGGCTTTGAAACTGTCCTTTTCGTAGACTACAACATCAATCGGATAATCTACATCATTGGTACTCACTTGCGTAGCATCAAAAGATAAGAAGCCCATTTTGAGTGCGTCTTTGAGCGGTGTTTCGAAACTTAGGTTACGATTCAACAGTGGTTTTCCGTAGTTGGAGTTTCCGATGATTTGGTATTTCAAGCCATCATTGATTTCAATCCAGTTGCCTTCTGGGAAGATGAGGAACAATTTATGTTCACTGTCTTTGGGCATTTGCCCTCCTACGATGGCATGCAGATTGAAATTGTAACCTTCTTTTTCTAATGCCTCCCGGTCTTCTTGTGCCACTTTTTTCAACATTTGTCCAAATGCCGTTGCGGCTTGGAACATGTAATCGTAGCTAGACTCTTCCTCTTCTATTTTCTGATTAAAATAGGTAACGGCTTTGTCGCGTACTGAGCGTAACCCCGCAGTCATGATGAATAAACTATGTTTATTGATTTCATGAATCGAAATTTTCTTATTGGAATACATTTCATTCCCCGCAGTGATTCGGGTGTCTGCAATGGCAATAAGACCTTCTTTAACGGTGATTCCTAAACAGTATGTCATAAATGATGGGTGGCAAATGGGAGCGCAATATTACAAATTTAATTTGAGATGCCGGATTAGCTGACCGGCTTCAAATCGAAATAGGTATTGAAAATGGTTTGGCCTATTTCATTGTTTTTGCTTTGGAAATTATCTAAAAACTGATGAAGTCCAGTAGTTAGGATGTCATCAATCTCGGTAAATTGAACTTCAGAAAGCAATTTAGAGACCTTTTTTTCCGCAGGATTGGAATAACCATGGTCGGAAGATGTGCCCGAGATTGCATACAAGGAAGCTTCTGCCTCTTGCAAGCAATGCACCACGGAACGCGGAAAGCTTTTGTCTAAAATCAAAAACTCCACGATGTTTTTGGGGTTGATGACCTTGTATTGCTGACGGTACATGTTGTAGGCTGAGTTGGATTTCAGTACTGCCGACCATAATAAGAGGTCAAGCGGTGAACCAATCGCTTCAATGTCGGGTAGCAGTGTGAAATATTTCACATCCAAAAAGCGCGTTGTTTTATCAGCTCGCTCTAATAATTTGCCTAATTGGCCAAAATGCCAGCCTTCGCCACGCGTAATCGTGGAATCTACAATCCCATAAAACAATTGACTGCCGGATTTGATCTCTTCTAAAAAGCCTTGGTAGCGGGATATTTCCCATTCTTTACTGCCTTCGACACGGTCTTTTACTTTCCAGTAGATTTGGTTGACATATTCCCACATCTCCCGTGAAATACTTTCTCGGATTGTACGTGCGTTTTCACGTGCGCTGTACAGGCAAGATAAAATGGAGTTCGGATTGCTTTCATCGAATGTCATGAAGTAGAGGACATTTTCTCTGTTTGCAGTCGGATAGTGTTCAAAGAAATTGTAATGATCGGCTGTAGCGACGATTAAGGGTTCCCATTGTTCAGGGACATTAGGAGGTAAATCCAGCGCAAGATTGAAGTTGACTGATATGAAACGCGCATAATTGTCTGCACGTTCAATGTACCGATTCATCCAATAGATGGAGTTTGCTACACGACTTAACATAGGCTTGATAGTTTTTAAATGCTTGATTACCTCATAAGGTATTTTTTAAAATTAGCCTTTTTTTCGAGTTGGCCACGCGCTTGTAAGCGATATTTTAAAAAGTCCTGAGAAACTTCAGATTATCCTTGATTTATTCCCATAATCTTATGGGCATTTTGTATTTTTGTTCCTTAGCTTTTTGAATCCCTATCTATGTTTTATCAGTACCTTATCAAGCCTTTCTTTTTCCTGTTTGATCCTGAGCGCGCGCATTATTTGCTTGCAGACATCATCAAGTTTTCCATGAAGATTCCAGGCGTTCCCGCCTTGTTTCGATGGGTTTATGGCTATGAGCATCCAAGTTTAGCTCGAATGGTTTTTGGAATCAAATTTCCCAATCCCGTCGGATTAGCAGCTGGTTTTGATAAGAATGCCTTGTTGGTGGATGAATTCTCCCATTTGGGCTTCGGTTTTATTGAGGTTGGAACCGTTACTCCCAAAGCTCAACCGGGTAATGACAAACCGCGTTTATTTCGTTTGCCTGCGGACGGCGGGATTATCAATCGGATGGGTTTCAATAATGAAGGCTTGGATGCGATGAAATTGCGTTTGCAAAACCGTAAATCGCAGGTAATCATTGGAGGGAATTTGGGTAAGAATAAAGTTACACCAAACGAGGAGGCAGATGAGGATTATTGCAAAGGATTTGAGGCTTTGTATGATGTGGTGGATTATTTTGTTGTCAATGTAAGTTCACCCAACACCCCTAATTTACGCGCCTTGCAGGAGAAGGAACCCTTGCAAAATTTATTGATGCGGCTTCAATTGTTAAATGCTGCTAAGCCGAAACAAAAGCCAATCTTACTTAAGATTGCCCCTGATTTGACGGATGAACAATTGGATGACGTAATTGAAATTGTATTATCTACCAAGATTGCGGGCTTAATTGCCACGAATACGACTTTGTCGAGGGAAGGCTTGCTGTCGGAGGATACGCTCAAGGCCCAACAAGGCGGATTGAGCGGTAAGCCGGTCCGTGCACGTTCGACAGAAGTAATTGCCTATGTACATCAAAAGTCAAATGGACAAATACCGATCATCGGAGTAGGAGGGATTCATGCTGCGGCAGATGCCATTGAGAAATTGCGTGCCGGAGCGAGTTTGGTACAAATTTATACGGGATTCATTTATGAAGGTCCGGGTTTGATCAAAGATATTAATCAAGGAATCGTTCAGGCGGGTCTATAAAATTGATTTTGTAAATCGAATCAAAAAGTCGAAATTTATATGTTAAATATGATTGTTTCTTAGATGGCCAAGAAGATAGTAAATCCTACGAGTACCCTTCAAATTAATTTTGATACTGAAAACAGGAAACCTAAGACACCTGCCGAGATTGCATACCGCGTTCGATTGATTTTCGGATGCTTTTTGTCTCTTATTGGGTTTCTTTTGCTTTTCGCTTTTTTGTCGAGTTTCTTCGTAGGCGTTGCAGACCAAAGTGAAGTATCTGAGGGTGCCTTGGATGTGATTGCAGGTTCCGATATTCCGGTTAAAAACTGGGCAGGTTTATTGGGTGCGAAAATTGCACATTTTTTCTTATTCAGAACTTTTGGTTGGTCTTCTTTATTGTTGATTCCCTTATTCTTTTTGTCGGCCATCAAACTTATTTTCAAGAAGGAAATCTATCCCTTGGATCGTTTGACATGGCAAGTGATTTTCTACGTCATTTGGGGAAGTTTATTAGCTGGATTTTTTGTGTATCAATTGGACTTGCCTCATTCCATTGGTGGAGGTGTAGGGTATTTTGTGAGTGAGAAATTGATACAATTGATCGGTTACTTAGCCATTTTTGCCTTAGGATTTGCCGGGCTCGTGTTTTTGATTTTGTTCTACCAATGGAACCCTGCCAAGGCGAAAGTTCAAACGGCTGCTTCCGGTGGAGTATTAGCATCGGACGAAGTATTCGAAGATGATGCGGCCTTGTTTAATGATGACGATGATCCATCGTTTCATGTGGATAATGAGGATTTAGAGACTTACCGTCCACTTGTTCCGCCAGTTAAGGTAGATGACGTGGAGAATGTATTGCCGGCCGATTTGCCTGTCGTAGAAGAACAAATCGCGGAGGCTGCTTTGGAAGAAATTGATGAAACCCCATTTACATTTAAGGTGGCTGATGAAGATGATGCGGCGATTGAGGTGGAAGAAACACAACCTACTACGGCTGTTCAAGCCAATGATTTAGTTGCCCAATTTGGTTTATATGACCCGACGGCAGATTTGCCAAAATATGTCTATCCGACACTCGATTTGTTGAAAGAATACGATCAGAAGAATCAGACGACACAGGTGACGATGGATGAGCTGAAGGAAAACAAGGAGAAAATTGTTGAGACCTTGTTGAACTATGGCATCGGAATTCAGAAGATTGAGGCGACGATTGGGCCAACGGTTACCTTGTATGAGATTGTTCCTAAAGCGGGTGTGCGTGTAAGTAAAATCACGTCGCTGGAGGATGATTTATCGCTTTCATTGGCAGCGATGGGCGTTCGTATCATCGGTCAAATGCCGGGTAAAGGCACGATTGGTATCGAAGTTGCGAATAAGAATCGTGAAATGGTTCCTGTGCGTGCGGTAATCGGTTCAGAGAAATTCCAAAAGTCTACGTATGATTTGCCTATTACCTTAGGTAAGACGATTTCGAACGAGATTTTTGTGGCCGATTTAGCCAAAATGCCTCACTTATTGATGGCAGGTGCGACGGGACAAGGTAAGTCAGTTGGATTAAATATGTTATTGACTTCCTTGATTTACAAGAAACACCCATCGACGTTGAAGTTTGTATTGGTGGATCCGAAGAAGGTTGAGTTGTCTTTGTTTAATAAATTAGAGCGTCATTTCTTAGCCTGTTTGCCTGATTCTGCGGAGGCGATTATTACGGATACCAAGAAGGTTGTTGCGACTTTGAACTCGCTATGTAAGGAGATGGATATGCGTTACGATAAGTTGAAAGAAGCGGGATGTCGTAACATTAAAGAATACAATACGAAATTTATCAATCGCCGATTGAATCCGAATGAGCATGATTTTATGCCTTATATCGTCTTGGTGATTGACGAATTAGCCGATTTGATGTTGACGGCCGGCAAGGAAGTCGAACATCCGATTGCGCGTTTAGCCCAATTAGCGCGTGCGATTGGTATTCACTTGGTTGTTGCCACGCAACGTCCTTCTGTGAACGTAATTACGGGAACGATTAAGGCCAATTTCCCAGCGCGTTTGTCGTTCAAGGTAATGTCGAAAATTGACTCTCGTACGATCTTGGATGCCGGTGGTGCAGACCAATTGGTGGGTATGGGAGATATGCTATTGTCCATGGGTTCTGAGGTAATTCGTTTACAATGTGCTTTTGTGGACACGCCGGAGGTAGAAGAGATTTGTGATTTTATCGGGAACCAACAAGGTTATTCGTCGGCCTATTTGTTGCCAGAGCCGGATGCGGATGAAATGGGAGGGCAAGATCGTGGCGATGTCGATTTAGGAGATCGTGATTCGTTTTTCGATGAAGCAGCACGTTTGGTTGTGATGCATCAACAAGGAAGTACGTCTTTGATTCAGCGTAAGTTAAAATTAGGTTATAACCGTGCGGGACGTTTGATTGATCAGTTGGAGGCTGCGGGTATTGTGGGTTCGTTTGGTGGATCAAAAGCGCGTGAGGTACTCGTGAAATCGGAAACGGAGTTAGAAGAAATTTTGAAAAATTTAAAGTAATGAAAAAGCTAGTCGTTTTATTATTGTTATCGATGCCTGTTTGGGGGCAAGCGAATAAGGCCATCCGTTTAATTGATGGTATGCAGAAGAAATATAAAAGCATGGGTTCGTTTTCGGCGAATTTTAGCTATCAAACCGATGGCGGAAATCCGATGAATGGATCGATTACTGTAAAAGGGACTAAATTTCGCCTAAAGACCGCGGGGCAGGAAATATTTAATAATGGGAAAGAGGTAGCGACCTACATCAAAGAAATCAATGAAGTGAATATTTCAGCCTTCGATCCTGCTGATGGGGATTTGAATCCTGCGAAGATTTACACATTTGACAAAAAAGGCTATAAGTTCACGTGGGTAGGCGAATCAGGCGGCATTGCTACTGTTGAGATGGTACCCGGCGGGAAAGCTGCTCAGGTGAAGCATATTAGCCTTAAAATCAATACGGCCGACTTTACCGTAAAGTCTTGGACGATTGTAAATAAATCAGGTAAGAAGCAGTTGTTTAGTGTAACAAAGTTGAATCCGAAAGCAGGAGCAGATGATGCCTTCTTTACGTTTAATAAGAAAGCATTTCCGGGGGTTGAGGTGAATGATTTGAGATAACATTATTTATCCCCAGACTTCAGTCTGGGGTCCCTAGGCTGAAGCCTAGGGTTATGAAGAGTTTTATCACAAAGTAATGGGAATAAAAAAAACACCCAATAAGTTGTCCAACTTTTTGGGTGCAGTTCAAATTCGCGCCTTTTGATTTTATGCTAGTTCAAGAATTAACTGCTTCATGATTTCTAAACCATCCGTGTTATTCAAATCCGGATCGGCAGCACGTTCTGGGTGCGGCATCAAACCGAATACATTGCGACCTTCATTGCAAATACCTGCAATATTCAATAAGCTTCCGTTCGGATTTGCAGCTTCATTGATGTTTCCATCTGCATCGCAATAGTAGAATAAGATCTGATCATTTGCTTGCAAAGACGCTAGTGTAGCTTCGTCAGCAAAGTAACGGCCTTCTGCGTGTGCGATTGGTATTTTATAAGCCTTGTTTAGATCTAATTCTTGGGTCAACAACGCATTGTTCGTTGCTGCTTTTAAGTAGATATTTTTCGAAATGAATTTTTGAGAGCTATTACGCAATAGTACGCCAGGTAATAAATGCGCTTCGACCAATACTTGAAAACCATTGCAGATTCCCATTAAATAGCCGCCGTTTTTTGCAAATTCAATTACATGGTCCATGATCGGAGAAAAGCGTGCAATCGCACCAGATCGTAAGTAATCACCATAAGAGAAACCACCCGGAACGATAATGAAATCACAACCTTGTAAATCGGTATCCTTGTGCCACAATTTAACGGCCTCGTGGCCTAAGCTTTGAATTACGCCAACGGTGTCATCATCACAATTGGAACCCGGGAATACGATTACGCCAAATTTCATTTCTTTTCTGTCTTAATTTTGTGCAAAAATACGGGATTTCAGCGATTTATTTTAGCAATTCTTTATCAAATAAATAGCTTTCTTCATCCAATTCCGGCGCATGGTCTAATTGGATTTCTTGCCATATCGAATTCGGTTGGATTTTCTCCCCTGTTTTTAGTGTGAGTGGAAAGCTGATCGCATCGTTCAAGTTGCTCCAGCGATAGCGCAATGTCCAAGAATTGCTCGTTTTTAGGATGCTATATTGCAAATTGGGATTCTTCACTTGATACAAATAAATCAACATCAAATCCTTGATGGGCTTGTTCAGGCGCTTGCTCCAGTATTCGACTACCTCTTGGGTGTTGGTATTCTTATGATAGAAGGCTAAACAGAATTCGCGCATTGTTTTAAACCAAAGTGCGTCATCATGGATGATATTTCGTAAGGTATGGAACATCCATGTGCCTTTGAAATACATGTCGGAATCGGGATGTTGGTAATTGACTTGATAAGGGCCTGCAATCGGAAATGCATAGCGAATGTTGCGCTTTTGGCCATTCAGGTATTCTTGCGCTCTCGCTTTGCCAAATTTCTCCTCTACATAAATGGCTTCAGCGTAGGTTCCCATAGCTTCGTGAATCCAAAGGTCCGCATGATCTGAACAGGAGATAGAATTTCCAAACCATTCATGTGCAGATTCGTGAATGATGATGAAATCAAAACCGAATTTATTGTTTTTGTAGTGATTGCCGTAGGCTACCGCGCTTTGATGCTCCATACCCCAGTAATCTGTCTCAACTAAGGCGTATCCATCCTTTGGAAAAGGGTAGGGACCAAAATACTTTTCGAAAATGCGTAACATCTCCTCGCTTTGTTCGAAGTGTTTTTTTGCGACATTTTCATTTTCTCTCAATACATAATAGTCCAAATTCAACGCTTGTCCATTGCGTTGTTTCATGGTTTTCGACCAATGTGCATAGTCGGCCATGTTGATGCTGACGTTATATAGATTGATTGGATAACTGACTCTCCAGTGGTATTCGTCGGTCGTTGGCTTGCTTATTTTTTCAACTAAATTTCCATTAGAAACGGAAACTAGCCCTTTGGGTCCTTCGATGTGAATGTCCATCGAAGTAGGTTCGTCGGAAGGATGATCCTTGCAAGGCCACCACACAGAAGCGCCCAATCCCTCACAGGATACCGTTACCCATGGATTTCCTTTGGGATCTTTTGTCCAAGAAAATCCGCCATCCCAAGGTGGTTTCACGGCAGGCCGAGGCTGACCATGGTATTTTACCCAAACGGTTTGTACTTGTTTAGCTGGAATCAATTTACCTGCTTGAATAAAAATGGCGTTACCATCCCGACGGAAATTGACCTTTTTGTTTGACCATCGAATTTCATCGATGACGAGGTTTGCAAAAAGGTCCAATTGAATCTCTTTCGTTTTTTGGGTTGTGATGAAACGAATGCTATTCGTTCCCGCTATGCTTTTTTCGGCTGGGTCAACGGCCACATGTAAATCATAGTGCAAGACGTCGAAACAGGCTCTTGCGGGGCTTAATGTGCCGCGAAGGCTATCTGCATGGCTGAATTTTTGACCAAATAAACCGAATGGGAATAAGAGGATGAGAAGTATTTTCTTGGGCATTGATATCGAAATTGAAATTAAAGATATAAAAAAAGCTGCACCTTGTGAGTGCAGCTTTTGATATCGCGTAGGAAAATCCTAGTAGCGGTAATGCTCCGGCTTGAAAGGACCTGCTTGAGGTACGCCGATGTATTCTGCTTGCTCTTTTTCTAATTTCTCCAACTTCGCGCCGATGTGTGCTAAGTGCAAGAATGCTACTTTCTCATCCAAGTGTTTTGGTAAGATGTAAACTTTGTTTTCGTAACTTTTTGAATTAGCCCATAATTCTAATTGAGCTAATGTTTGGTTACAGAATGAGTTTGACATCACGAAAGATGGGTGGCCCATCGCACATCCTAAGTTCACTAAACGACCTTCTGCCAAAACGATTACGTTTTTGCCGTCGATTGTGTACATATCTACTTGTGGTTTGATTTGGTCTTTTGTTGAACCATAATTGTTGTTCAACCATTCCATATCGATTTCGTTGTCGAAGTGACCGATGTTACAAACGATTGCTTTGTCTTTCATCGCTTTGAAGTGACGATCACGGATGATTTTTACGTTACCCGTCGCAGTAACAAAGATGTTTGCACGTGTTGCAGCTTCGTCCATAGGAACAACTTCGTATCCATCCATGGCAGCTTGAAGTGCACAGATCGGGTCGATTTCAGTAACCAATACACGGCAACCAGCGCCTCGCAATGAATCTGCTGAACCTTTTCCTACGTCACCGTAACCTGCTACAACAGCAACTTTACCTGCCAACATTAAGTCGGTTGCACGACGAATCGCATCAACCAATGACTCTTTACAGCCGTATTTATTATCAAATTTAGACTTCGTTACTGAGTCATTCACGTTGATCGCTGGCAAGAATAATGTGCCATTCTTCATACGCTCATATAAACGGTGAACGCCTGTCGTCGTTTCTTCTGATAGACCTTTGATCCCTTCGATTAATTCAGGATAGTCATCAAACACCATGTTCGTCAAATCGCCACCATCATCCAAGATCATGTTCAAAGGTTGACGCTCTTCACCGAAGAATAATGTTTGTTCGATACACCAGTTGAATTCCTCTTCGTTCATGCCCTTCCAAGCATAAACTGGAATTCCTGCCGCTGCGATAGCTGCTGCTGCGTGATCTTGGGTAGAAAAAATGTTACATGAAGACCATGTTACATCTGCTCCTAAAGCTGTCAATGTTTCGATTAAAACAGCTGTTTGAATTGTCATGTGTAAACAACCAGCGATGCGAGCTCCTTTCAACGGTTGCGCTGCGCCAAATTCCGCACGCAATGCCATTAAACCCGGCATTTCAGCTTCTGCTAATTGAATTTCCTTGCGACCCCAGTCGGCCAATGCAATGTCTTTAACTTTGTAAGGTACGTAAGTGCCTGATTGTGATGCCATTGTGTATTGTTTTTTATTTCGAATTCTTAAGAAAGTGCAAATTTAGCCCTTTATTGCTGAGCAACAAAATTTTGTTTTGATAAACGATTAACTAAGATTCCAAGAAAGGTAGAACACTTTCCAACTGAATCCCACGCGAACCTTTTACTAATAAAAAGCTGTTTGTGATCGGATTATCTTGTAACCAATTGTGCAAACCGAATTTGTCTGGAAAATAATAAGCTTGAGGTAAATTGATGAGCGCATGTTGCATGTGTTCCCCCACAAGTAAAACCTTTGAAAACTGGAATCCTGCGATGAGTTTGCCTAGTAATTCGTGTTCTTTAGCGGATAAATCACCTAATTCGAACATATCGCCTAAGATGACAATCTTCGGATTATTTTCCGTTTCAGCAAAATGGCTAATGGCCGCTTCCATAGATGATGGATTTGCATTGTAGGCATCCATCAAGACTTGGTTGGATCCAATTTTGATAAATTGAGATCGGTGGTTGGTCGGTAGATAGGATGAAATCCCTGTCCGACAAGCCTCGTCGCTGAGTCCAAAAGCTTTTCCAACCGCAATCGCCATTTGAATATTTTCAAAATTATAAATGCCTGGTAAGTGTGATTTGACAATGCTACCATCCGCGCACGAAAAGGTAACGGTAGGTTTTGCTTCAATTAATTTCGTTGGCATCGCCTCATCTGCAAGCACAAACGTGTTAATACCACGTTCATGGCTCATTTCATGTACGACATTTTTGTCTTTGGGTAAAAATACTGTCCCGCCATGTTGTGCTACATAATCAAACAACTCTCCTTTGCCTTTTCGGACTCCAGCTTCTCCACCAAATCCTTCTAAATGCGCCTTCCCGATATTCGTTATCAAACTATGTGTGGGTTGGGCTATTTCAACCAATTCCTTGATGTCTCCCTGCTTGTTGGCCCCCATTTCAATCACAGCAACCTCATGATTCGGTTTAATCTGCAAGATAGATAAGGGAACCCCGATGTGATTATTCAAATTGCCTGCCGTGGCATAGCAATGGAATTTTTGGGACAACACGGAAAATAGTAATTCTTTCGTTGTCGTTTTTCCGTTCGAACCTGTCAATCCGATTACTGGGATGGATAAGGTAATGCGAAAATCGCGGGCTAGGTCTTGTAAGGCTTTTAGTCCGTCTTCGACCAATAAAGTTTTGTCGCCTGATTCATAAGCTGCATCATCGATAACTGCCGCCAAGGCTCCTTTTTCTAAGGCTTCTTTCGCTAATGCGTTCGCATTGAAATTGGGCCCCTTTAAAGCGAAGAATAAATTCCCTGCTTGGATCTTACGTGTATCGGTACAAACACCCGTAGAGGATAGAAAAAATTCTAAAAGAGCTGAATTTAAAATCTTCATGTTAATTTTAGTGAGCCTTTGTTTTCTTGCAGGTGCAAATATCGAATGAAAAATTGTTTAATCCTTTTATTGGGCTTGATAAGTATGCAAATCCAAGGGCAGACCTTGCGATTTGATGTTTTTCAGGGTATTCCAGTCAAACAAAATGGACTTTCGAAATCAAATGCATGGGCCGGTGGGATGAATGCCATGCAGTATCAACGGATGGATTTGAATGGGGATGGGGTCATGGATTTGGTGACCTTTGATCGGACGAGCCAACAAATTTCTACATTCTTACAAGATTCAGCGGGTGCATTTACCTTTGCGCCGCATTATATTGCTCAATTTCCTCGCATAGAAAATTGGTTTGTCTTGGTTGATTATAATCAAGACGGTTTTATGGATTTGTTTTGTGCGACTGGGGCTGGCATTAAAGTGTATCAAAATAAGACCTCACTGGGGCAGTTTCGTTTTGAAAAGGTTCAGGATCCTATTTACAGCCAGGGCTTTGCAGGACTAATTAATTTATATGTAGCGGCTCCTGATATTCCGGTCATTGCTGATGTTGATGGTGACGGGGATGTCGATGTTTTGGCCTTCGAGCCAGGAGGGCATTACATTGAATTCCATGAAAACGTTTCGATACAGAAATCGGGGAAAGCGGATTTGGCATTTGAGAAGTCTTCGCAAAACTGGGGGAATATCGTCCACAATGATTGTCAGGATGCGCAAATAGTAAACTCGGATATCCGCTCAGAAGCCGTAAGCCAACCCCGTCGAGTGGATCATGTGGGAAATGCGCTGGGCCGAACTGCCAGCAATGATTTATTCATGGGACACGTTTCTTGTTCGAATTTGACATACTTGAAGAATCAGGGGACAAACGCAGAAGTTAATTATTCCAACTTTGATTTTGATTTTCTTCGTACATACCCTGCTGTTTCGGGTATTTTTATGGCGGCAATGCCGCTTCAGTTGACGGGAAATCGAGAGGATCTATTTGTTTCAGTGAATACATCGGATAATGCAGGTTTTTTGCAGGATTTCCAACACTCGTCTTTTCGGATGAAAGAAGGACAGGTTACCCCCTTTTTACAAGATCAGATGATTGATGTGGGCGAGAAGGCCAGTCCGTGCATGGTTGATGTGGATTCGGATGGCGATTTGGATTTACTCATCGGGCATGCGGGTTATCGGAATTCAAATGATGTGCGTGCGGGAATCTATTTATTTGAAAATCAAGCAGGAGAATTCATTTTTAAAACAGCCGATTATGTAGGCTTAGCATCGCGGGAATCCCTCACCGACATTGTCATACAAAATCAGCATGGACAGGTATTAGTAGTTGGCCAAAGTTCATTTGGGCCCAAAGTTTTCAACATCAGCAATCAGCAATTACAAGTAATCAACTTGGATCTAACTCTGGGTGAAACACCCGTGATGAGTCCATGGGGTACGATGGTTTTATCCAAGGCAGGACGTTTGGTATGGGGATCGAATGCCGACTGGGGCCAACTGCGTAAAGAATCTTGGGAATTGCGAACCTGTCAATTTGCGGATCTGGACGGCGATGGAACTGTGGAGTTTATCGGGATTGATTTAGAAGGAATGTGGCATATAGGGAATTATGAAGCGGGAACGAATTCGTTGGTATGGCGAACAGCGGATTTTCAAGGATTCACGGTCGGTAGAAATACACGATTAAGTGTGGCCGATTTAAATGCCGATGGGCGAGTAGATTTGGTCGTTGGGACCGGTGCTGGTGGCGTTTACTTATTGGAAAATAAAAGTAGTTTACCGGTTTGGGATGCCTTGGATACTCAAACGCTACAAGTTTGGCCAAATCCCACGGCAGGAATCGTATATGTGCTTGCGAATCAGTCGGGGGAATTGCAGGTATACAATCAAGCAGGTCAAGTAATTTCAATCAAGACCTTGCAAGCGGGTAAGACCTTTGAATTTATACATGCGGATATGTCCTTGTTACGCTTTGTGGATGCAACGGGAAAAGTAAGCACGCGGAAAATTCAACACAATTAAAAGAATTTTCCAGCGCCTAATACGATTTGACGTAAGCTTACAACGATAATCACAATTCCAACTAAAATCATCATACTCTTGATAGGAAGTTTGTTTGCCAAACGTGCGGCAATGGGTGCCGCCACGACACCACCTAAAATTAAGCCTGCAATCACTTGCCAATAGCCCAAACCGATCACGGTGAAGAAGGTGAGCGAAGAGGCAAGCGAGACGAAAAATTCGGTTAGGTTGACACTTCCAATGGTGTATTTAGGGTGACGTCCAGAAGCAATTAATGTGGAAGAAACAATCGGACCCCAGCCGCCACCACCGATGGAATCTAGGTATCCGCCGAATAAGGCCAACCAGCCCACTTTCTTTAATGGACGTTTTTCTTGGCGTTTGATCAAGGCTTTACGGATGATGATGGCACCCAAGAAAAGTGTGTAGATGGAAACGATTGGTTTAATGTAGCCCGCGTAATCTTCGAGTGATGATAATACATATGCACCTAAAATGGCTCCAATGATTCCAGGAATAACTAATGTTTTAAATAATTTAGAATTCACATTGCCAAATTTCAAGTGCATGTAACCGGAAACTCCGGAGGTAAATACCTCTGATGCATGCACACTGGCAGACGCGGCGGCGGGCGTGATTCCCACAGCCATCAAGAAGGTAGTCGCGGTAACACCGTAGGCCATTCCCAAAGCACCATCAATCATTTGCGCAATAAATCCGCCTAAGATGTAATATAAAATTTCTGAATTAACGGTACTAAAGACAGCAATTATATTTTCAGCAGTTAGGTAGGTAAAAAGAAGGTGTCCCACAATCATTAGGGCTAATGCGTTGCTTACATGAATAATTAATTCAGTAATGCTCCGTTCGCGTTTCCATATAATATCGATCGCTTTTAATAAGCTGGGGAATTTAGGCTTGTTAGGAGTCGAGTCGGGTTGTGTAGACATGGGGTAACTTTATTATCCTACAAAACTAATAGACTTTACTTAATCTACCAACAAAGTAGAGTAAATATTTTTTCGCAAAATTCGTGTAAATTGCATCCCCTTTTGAAAAACAAACAATTATATGCGTTCAGAGTATCAATTTCGTGACATCGAAAAAGCGTGGCAAGGATTTTGGGAACAAAACCAAACATTCAAAGCACAAGTAAATCCCAATAAACCCAAGTATTATGTGTTGGACATGTTTCCATATCCTTCGGGAGCGGGCTTACATGTGGGCCATCCACTGGGGTATATTGCATCTGATATCATGGCGCGATATAAGCGTTTGCAAGGATATGAGGTTTTGCATCCGATGGGATTCGATTCTTTTGGTTTGCCAGCAGAGCAATATGCGATTCAAACG
Source organism: Aquirufa regiilacus (assembly GCF_032470275.1). NCBI lineage: Bacteria > Pseudomonadati > Bacteroidota > Cytophagia > Cytophagales > Flectobacillaceae > Aquirufa > Aquirufa regiilacus. The sequence goes on along the minus strand of NZ_JAVNWW010000007.1, from coordinate 20,607 downwards.
GGGCAGCACCCAGCGATTACGACAGAACAAAACATTACGCGTTACATTGAACAATTGAAAAACATGGGTTTTTCGTTCGATTGGACGCGTGAGGTACGCACCTCGGATCCTGCCTATTATAAATGGACACAGTGGATTTTTATGCAATTGTTCAATTCTTGGTACAACCAGGAATCGGATAAAGCCGAGTCGATTGATACCTTAACGCAACGATTAGCGGCCAGAGGTTCTGTAGGGTTAAAAGCTGTATGTGAAGATGATGTGGAGCGTATTTCAGCGGAAGCATGGAATGCGATGGGTGAGGAGGAGCAATATGCGTATTTATTAAATTTCCGTTTGGCGTATTTGGATGATTCGGTTGTCAACTGGTGTCCACAATTAGGTACGGTATTAGCAAATGATGAGGTAAAAGACGGTTTATCTGAGCGTGGCGGTTATCCCGTGGAGCAGAAAAAAATGCGCCAATGGTCGATGCGCATCACGGCTTATGCAGATCGTTTATTGCGTGGTTTAGAGGAAGTAGATTGGTCGGATTCGTTGAAAGAACAACAACGTAATTGGATTGGGAAGTCAATCGGTACGGATGTAGAATTTGCTATCGAAGGAATTTCAGATAAGAAAATCAAAGTGTTTACGACGCGTGTGGATACGATTTATGGAGTATCCTTTATGGTATTAGCCCCCGAACATGAATGGGTGGCGGAGTTAACGAAGCCGGAACAACAGGCTGATGTAGATGCCTACATTACCTGGACGAAATCTCGTTCAGAATTAGATCGTGTTTCAGAGGTTAAAACGGTATCCGGGGTATTTACAGGATCCTATGTGATTAATCCCTTGAATAATGAACGTGTGCCATTGTTCTTGGCGGACTATGTTTTAGCGGGTTATGGAACAGGTGCCGTGATGGGCGTACCTTCAGGCGATCAACGTGACTGGAATTTTGCCAAACATTTTGACTTACCTATTCCAGCTATTTTGGATGCACAAAAAGATATTGAAAAGCAGGCGGATAATACCAAAGAGGGGAAATACATCAACTCGGGTATCATCAATGGCATGGGATACAAAGAGGCTACGAATACCTTAATTCAGTGGTTGGAGGAACGTGAAATCGGGAAAGGAAAAGTACAGTACCGCATGCGGAATGCTGTATTTTCACGCCAGCGCTATTGGGGCGAACCGGTACCGGTTTATTTCAAGCCAACGGCCTCAGGCCAATTATTACCTTATTTAATTCAGGAATCTGAATTGCCTTTGGAATTGCCTAAAATTGATAAGTATTTACCAACGGAAACGGGTGAGCCTCCTTTAGGACGTGCTGCGGATTCGTGGAAATACCAAGGGCAATATGATTACGAATGGTCGACCATGCCGGGTTGGGCTGGATCATCTTGGTATTGGTATCGCTACATGGATGCCCAGAATGATGCTGCGTTTGCTTCTGCGGAGGCGGTTAATTATTGGAAGGCAGTCGATTTATACATTGGGGGTTCTGAGCACGCTACAGGACACTTGTTGTATTCGCGTTTTTGGAATAAGTTCTTAAAGGATTTAGGCTATGTAGCGGAGGAAGAATTTGCGAAGAAATTGATCAACCAAGGGATGATTCAAGGTCGGTCGAACTTCGTGTATCGCGTGAAAAACTCCGATCAGGTTACTTTTGTTTCCCATGGATTGAAAGATCAATATGATGTAGCAGCCTTGCACGTCGATGTGAACATTGTGGAAAATGACATCTTGGACGTCAAAGAGTTCAAGCGTTCTCGTAACGATGTACCTTCGGATGCACAATTCATCTTGGAAGATGGGAAATACGTTTGCGGATGGGAAGTGGAGAAAATGTCCAAATCCAAGTTCAACGTCGTGAATCCGGATGATTTAATTGCCAAATACGGTGCCGATACCTTACGTGTTTATGAGATGTTCCTAGGTCCATTGGAGCAATTCAAGCCTTGGAATACGAATTCGATTTCAGGTTCACATAATTTCTTACGCAAGGTATGGCGTTTGTTCTTTGATGAACAAGCACAAAAATCGGTTTTAGTAGATGCAGCAGCAACACCTGAAGAATTAAAAGTATTGCATATGGCGATTCGAAAGGTTCAAGATGATTTGGAGCGTTATTCGTTCAATACGGTCGTTTCAACCCTGATGATCTGCGTGAATGATTTAGGCCAATTGAAATGCCATAAGAAATCAGTTCTTCGTGAATTGGTACTATTACTTTCGCCTTATGCGCCACACATGGCGGAAGAGTTATGGGCTGCACTAGGTGAGGAGGCGGGAAGCATTTCTCATGCCAAATTCCCGGTATTTAATCCAGAATTCTTGGTCGAGAACGAATTCAACTATCCGATTTCTTTTAATGGTAAGGTGAAATTAACATTAGCCTTTTCGGCTACGGCAAGCCCTGCGGAAGTGGAGGCGGGTGTGCTGGCCAATGAGCAAGTACAGAAACATTTGGACGGCAAAGCGCCTTCCAAGGTGATTGTAGTTCCGAAACGGATTGTTAATATTGTTTTAGGAAAATAGATAGAAAGGGCTGAGCAATCAGCCCTTTCTAGTTGTGGACGACTAAATCAATTATTTTAAAAAGCGTGAGGCAGAAGGTCATCAAACCAAGTGTCCATTTTATGTTTGATTTCATAGTCTTTTCGATGGTTGCCTCCATTCTTGACTCAAAAGAAATGAATCTCGCCTCTAAGGTTTCGAATCTGGCTTCAAGTGTTTGAAATTTGCCTTCAAGTGCGTAGAATCTATTTTCAAGTTCATAAAATCTTCTTTCAAGTTCATGAAATCTACCCTCAAGTTCATGGAATTTACCTTCAAGTACATGGAATCTACCTTCAAGCTCAATAAATTTTCCTTCTAGGCCACAAAAGTCTATTCGCAATTGTGCCACATCGGCTGCAACCTCATCCAATCGTTGATCTAAATGGTTAATATGATGAAATGCGGATTTCACGAGAAGCGTATTCACATCTTGATCCGTTAAAGCCTCTCCAAGGGAAAATTTATTTTCAATCAGCTGAATGCGCGGCTGAATCATTTCAAGGAGCTGGTTTTCTATTTTGGTATTCTTTTTCATCTTTCGGGCTAGGTTTGATAACACAAATTTCGCCTAGAGAAATACCTTTTCCTATTCAAAAAATGACTAATTGAATGATTATCAATTAATTGATTTAATCCATTCGCGAATGAGCGCGACGCCTTCTTGGTGAATGATGGTCCGGCCGAGTTCCGGCATCATCACGCCAGGATCTTGCGAATTCATCCGATAATGTAAGATGCTTTCCGAAGGTTTTCCCGCAACAATATCATACAATAAACCACCGGATCCCCGACCCGCTGCCACGGGTGATTTCATCATCCCATAGGCCGTCGTTCCGTAATAACGATAATCCAGAAACAATCCCGAACTCTTTGCTGGCCCTTTTGGATTATGACAATGCGCACAGTTGATGTCGAGGTAAGCTTTTACGCGGTCGTTGATGGCTGCACTTTCGTCTATGTACGACACGAATTTTGGACGCGATACAGGCACTTCGCTCATTTGATTGCTCCGAGACCAATAGTCCAATTGGTTTTCGTCCCCATGGGCATAGCGCATGGAAGCATTCATTTGTCGGGCGGAAGGTCCGATGGGCGTCATGATTCCATCTCGCTCATGGCAGCCTTTGCATTGATTCATGTTTGGTATTACATAATTAACCTGCTGCTTCTTACCCTGTTGGTTTTTGAATTCAACCAAACTCGTGCCTCCTGCTACTTCTAAATAGGCTTCTGTTTGCTCCTCGTTCCAAATGTAAGGCAATGCCACCCAACCTGACGGCTCGTGGCTTAGGATACGGGTTTCCATGATGCGCCGACCGCCTTTCGGATTGCGTTCGTCCATCGGATAATAAAAGGTTTTTGCAATTCGAGTTCCTACCGGAAATTGAAATACAGAATCGGGATTATACGCGACGCTTTGACCTGCCGGTAATTGAATAAAGCGCAATTTGTGCGCGTAATCAGAGAATAAAGGTGATATCAACTCGTAAGGCGTTACGCCAACATTGGGTACATGATTTTTCAGATCCCCTTGAAACAATCCATAATCGGATAATTTGCTAGGGAATTTAGGAGCGGGTTGATAAGAAAATAGCCCCAATAGTAAAATGAATCCCAAATAACGCATCGCTAAAATTGATTCGATTTGACATATTCTTGGACACAATCTAATTCCGTAGGATTACGTCGAACGTTTTTGAAATCATGTTCAGCATCCATATTAGCCACCGACTGATTTACATTATGGTGCACACAAATTTTATGTTGGGGTAAATAATTCCCATCAGTGCCACATCGCGCTGGATCTAATACTCCATCATAAACGACATGAGGCACATCCCGCCCAAAGCGCAATTTGAACCGGTAAATCTGCGCAAAACGACCTTGTAGAGGAACGCGGCCTAAATGACGTTCAAAGGTATTATTAAAGACCGAAATGGCTGTCGGGTAGGGGTCATATTCTTTGTCTTTAATCGCGATTTCTGCCATGAAATAGGAGATGATTCCCACGCCAACGGTCTGGTGATTCAAGATTTTATTGTCATAAATATCCACATGACTTGTTGCCAATATCAGCATCCCCGTTCCTTTGGGTACTTTGCCTACGATATTGCCTTTGGGCGCGAAATTAGAAAGGTTATTTTCTTCGATAAGGTTGTTATGTACCTTGACGAATCCTCCCTTTTTTTGAATTAAATCGGGTAAGTCAAATACCAGAATTCCTCCCGTGTTTCCATAGGCATGATTGTGGTGCACATCCGCGTAAAGTGAGTTTTCAATCTCGATGCCAGCCACATTCTGATAGGCAGTGCAGTTTTTTACCTCAATGTGTTGGGATTGGCCTACATATATGCCAGCATCAGATGCACCGATGGCAATGCAACTATCGATGAGGATATTCGTACAAAGCACAGGGTATAGTGCATAGGAGCCATTTGAGGCTTTGGGTCCTCCTGTCCATTCGGCTTTGATGCGTCGGAATATGATATCCTTTACGTGCATCGTTTTGATTAAGTCGCCTTTCGAATCTTGAACGGTTAAATCTTCCAAAACGATATTTTCACAATTGGTGATTTTAATTCCCTCAGCACCCGTTTTTTGATCTTTAAAACTCAATACGGTTTTATCCATTCCTTTGCCGCGAATGGTAATTTTCTTCTTGCCCTCGAGCGAGAGACTTCCTGAAATTTGGAAATTACCTGCTTCCAATTCAATGACATCCCCATCGGATGCAAGGATTAATTGGGTTTGTAGGGCTTTTTCAAATTGGGCTTGCCCCATGGCAGGAGAAAGCCCAATGAATAGCAATAAAATGCAGACGTATTTCATTTGAATTAGTTACGTGGAGGACCACCAGCACGCATTTGCGATTGCATGGTCTTGTATTTTTCTAATTGCTCGGGTGTCAAAATTGCTTTCAAGGCTTCTTGTTGGCCTTCATTAATCTTCTTCATTTCCCCCATCATTTCCTCGCGATCCATTCCTGCCTGACGGAATTCCATCATCTTCTCAATACGTGCAACAATCAAAGGTTCGATTTTATCCTCTTGTTCTTTGGTCAATTTCAACTCTGAACTCATGCGGTTCAATTGATTCATAGCCATTTCTTGTGGACTTGGCATCTGTGCGTGTGCTGCTTCGCCGGCGCCCATTAAGGCAACGACCATGGCAATTGTTGTTAAGATCTTTTTCATTTTGATAAGTTTAGAATTTCAAGTTAATCAAATTATTTAAACACCGTATTCCAAATCAACGAATAAACTTCCGTGGGTTCCATGTTATCAGTTGATTGATTATCAGCAATATACAAAGGATAATAGGCTTCGTCACAGAACGGGCTTCCGTGTGAGCCTTTGACTAAGGTAGCATCCAAGGGAATGACATCCATGCGGTAGCGGAATCCTGTGAGTTTACGGGCTAATTTATAAGCAGCTCGTAATTTGATGAATGGGTTTTTGGGGTCCATAAACATCTCCACGGGATCATAACCTGGTTTCTTAAAGATGTCTACACAACGCGCAAAATCGGGAGCTTTGTTGTCGTCCAACCAGTAATAATAGGTAAACCAGGCATCGTTGTCGGCTATCAATACCAAATCACCTGCTCGTGGATGATCGATGTGAAATGCCGCTAATTCGTCTCCTGAAAGTACTGTATGAATACCTTTCGTTTGTTTCAATAGCAGCTTGACCTCATCCAAAACAGTTGCATCGGGACAATAAACATGGGCAATTTGATGGTCGGAAACCGCAAATGCACGCGATGCTCCTGGATCTAACAATTCCAATCCTTGTTCTTCCCGTAATGCGATATAACCAGCTTCCCGTAAGATGCGATTCACATGTATGGGTTTGGAAACATTATTAATGCCATACTCCGAAAGTATGATCACTTTTGCTCCGGTACTTTCGAAATGCGTAATTAATCGTTCGACTACCTGATCGATCTCTTGTAATTCACCTTTAATTTTTTCAAAATCTACCCCGAATTTCTGCAAGCAATAATCCAAATGAGGTAAATAGATGAAGGTCAGGGTCGGATCGTATTTCTTGTCGACGTAAATAGAAGCATCTGCAATCCAATTTGTCGATTTGATATTCGCATTGGGTCCCCAAAAATTAAACAGGGGAAATGTCCCGAAGGCTTCCTGTAATTCATCCCGCAGAACGGCCGGATGACTATAGCAATCTGGCATTTTGACGCCGTCTGAATGATATTGAGGTCGAGGAGTCACCGAATAATCGGCTGATGAATACATGTTATACCACCAAAATAAGTTGGCACTGGTGAAATTTGGGTCTTTTTTATGTCCCGCATCCCAGATTTTTTCATCGCCCACAAGTTTATTGGATTGTTTCCAGAACTTCACTTCGGAGTCGACTTCGTCATACCAACCATTACCCACGATGCCATGTGAATTAGGATACTTGCCGGTCAGATAGACACTTTGTGATGTCGTTGTCACCGCCGGAAACGGTGGCTTGATTTTCGATTTCTTTTTGCCCGCGATATATCCGTCCAAAAAAGGCGTGTATTGGCCTAAAATGCTTTCACTCAGACCTACGATATCAATGACTACGGTTTTTTGCATAATAGATCTTGAATATATTTCACTTCACGTGCAATGGATGTTTCAATGGATTCTTGGTATTCCGAAGGCAGGACACCCCAGGTATACGTTTCAATTTCCATCATGTTTGTTACCTGATATTGCTGGTGATAGGCCAATGTTTCGGCAATTTCTGCTTGGGTCGAATTCAATAATCCATAGGAGTCCAAGAATAAAGGAACGTGGAAATGTACGCGCCATTCGTCGTAAACACCTTCTGTATATTGCGCTAATGCTTCGCCTAAATCCTTAAACTGCACATAGCTTCCATCTTTTTTTAAGGCTTTGACCTGATGCAAATAGGTTGGTTCCTCGTATTGTTTCAAGGCTTCGATGCGTGCTGACGCATTGTTTCGCAAGTCCACACGCAAGGCTGAACTGATTTGAATCTTACCAATGGAAATATTTTTCTCCTGTAATTCCATTAAACATTTCGATGGCTTGTCAAACGAAACGCCATAATGGCACACATCAAAACAGATATGAATATGTCGGCGAACCCAATCTTCTGGAATTCCGGCTGTAATCGCAAAAGGAATCAAGGTATCCGTATACCAATCAACGAATTCACGGTGGTTCTCCAAGAGTCCATCCGGTTCAGGTTCGATGTCAATATGGATCCATTTACCTGTTTTCTGTTCTGTTTGGGCCAAATAAGGAACAAGTTTTAATAATTCCATCGTGGCTTGACCGATTGCAGCTCCCCGCTGATCCCACCAATATTTATAGGAAAGGGGAGATGTTGAAATTCCTCCTTCGTGTTGGTCAGATGGCAATAATTGAACTAATAAATCAATCAACCGACGGGTGTAATTCACACGATCCTGCGTTGTCCAATCGGGTGCATGCACCTGATCTTTGACGATCGTATTGTGAAATCCACCATACGGAAATCCGTTCAGCGTAAATATGTAGAGATCTTCTTGGGCCAACCAGGCTTTAAGTTCCGTTAATTTATTCGGGTCGTCGATTAAATCGATACTCGCCTGATTTGCAATTCGCAAACCCAATCCCATCGCTTGGTCTGGACAAACTTCTAACTTAACCTTTGGGACGGTTGCTTGTAAATTGGCAAAATGTTCTTCCCAAATTTCTCCAGGATGAATATTGCTGCAATAACTAAGGTGTCCGTGGGCTGTTTTCATGTTAGGCGTGTTTGGCTAATAAGGCAACGGAAGCCTGGATGGTAGGAAAGTCCATTTCGTGCACTTCTTCTCCTTTTCCGAGGGCTTTTAATAAGGTGATGGTCAAGTGGCCACCCAAATGTTCTTGGAATTCTTGTAGGCCTTTGTGTAGGTTTTGGCAATCATTTTCTGCCAAAGCTGGATGATATAAATCAAAGCCCAAGCCTTTAATGACAGCTAAAATTCGTTCACAATCTGCAAGGCTAATGGCTCCAATCAAATGTGAATACACACAATCCAAGGCGATTCCAATGGCAACGGCTTCCCCGTGACGAATCTTAAAGTCGGTCAGGTATTCTAATTTATGCGCCGCCCAATGCCCAAAATCTAAGGGTCTAGCGGATCCCAATTCAAAAGGATCGCCGCCTGAAATGTGCTTCATGTGTAAGTCGGCACATCGATATATTTGCTCAACCATCGCCGCTTCATCACGGGAATTCATGGCTTCGACATTTGCCTCTAGCCATTCAAAAAAGGCTAAATCTTTAATCAAGGCAACTTTAATAGCTTCTGCAATACCTGAGCGCCAATCCCGATCTTCAAGCGTGGCTAAAAATGCGACGTCGTTAAATACGGCAACAGCCGGAGCGAAGGTTCCTAAGAAGTTCTTCTTTCCTAAGTAATTCACTCCATTTTTAACACCCACCCCAGAATCATTTTGGGATAGAACGGTTGTTGGTATGCGAATTAATTTAACTCCGCGGTGGGAGATGGCAGCGGCATAGCCCGACATATCCAAAAATGCACCACCACCAATCGCCGCGACAAAAGAATGTCGGTCGATACGGTGTTCATCAATCGCTCGAACGACTTCTTCGTAAAATCGGGGATCATTTTTGCAGACTTCTCCGCCCGGTAATACCAAGATCTCGGGCGCTAAATCAGCTATGGCATTCGATTCGAAATAGTCGATGATCGAGGTAGTTAATGAGGGATGTGCATCAGCCACCCCTTTGTCGATGACAAAAAGGATACGTTTGCGGAAATTGCTTTGGCCAAAATTCGAAATGAAATCACACAAGGTTTTATTGCTTGAATCAAACAAGTGTTTCGTGAAAATCACCTGGTAACTGAAGGGTACTTGAAATTGCTGTTGTAAAACTTGCATGAAAGATAATTTAAGAAACGGCGAATTTTTTGCCTACCCACATGGAGAGCGGCAATAAAGCTAAGGTAACAAATGCCATGTAATATTGTTCACTCACGCTGACCCAGGCAGCATTCATCAAAATCAGTGTTAATACTCCTGTTTTAACGGTTTGGCCTATGTTAGGGCCAATCGGGTTTTTAATAGCCTTGCTTAATTTCGCAAAAATTAAATAGGCATGTACCAAAACAAAAGGTAACATATATAACCATTTGCCTGCTTGAACTCCGACGGCTAGTTGGCTCGCGTGAACGATAATGAATAAAAATGTCGCAAACCATAATGGCGCCGATTGGCTTCCATGGACCTCTCCGCGACTGACCAAAGTAATCGCTGCGATGTAAATCAAGGGAATTAAGATTAAATAAAAGTGCTCTAAAACGCCCAGTTCATAGACGCTCATGCCCAGCATTAAGTTATATGCTCGGCATAATCCCATATTGATGGGGCCAAAAATGCGCATGTGTTTGCCTTTGTAATCATAAAATAAGGCAAGTATTGTAATGATAACGGCAACGATACCGCTCAATCGACTCTGCCAGAAGGCTAAGAAAATTCCGAATGCGAGCAAAACAATCCCACCAAATACAGCTTCAGCCCGTTGGATTCGGCCGCTTGGCAAGGCTCTTTCGGGTCTTTCAATGATGTCCAACTCATGATCGAAAATGTCATTGAAAACCACTCCGCCGGCATACAGACACATCGTTGAAATTCCAAGAAAAACGACCGGCCAAAATTGATAGTCTAAGGTTCCAAAAGAAAATCCCACGATGGCCATACCCGCCAATACATCTGTTAAAGCCGTGATGACATTGGCAGGACGCATGAGTTCAAGAAAGGCTCTGATTTTGATGCGCATTAGCGAATGATTAGGGAATCTTTGTTGACCCGCGGTGCTTGACCTCCACGTAAGACCGTATTTCCGTTGAATTTTTGTGTTTGGTCGATTTCCAATCCGTTGATGAAATCCGATTCTTGAATCTGTCCACTTTGAGCAAATGCATCCAAGGCATTTTGATAGGTAACTAAGCGAATGTGCTCATCCGGTACCTCTTTTATCTTCATTAAAGCAGCTGTTTTGGGAATCGCTAAGGGATCTGAAATGCCCCAATCGGCCGCCGAATTCACCATGATGCGTTCTGGTCCGTATTGTTTCACAATTTCGACCATGCGCTCATTGCCCATTTTAGTGAATGGATATATTGTAAACGCTGCGTAAAAACCTTGGTCTAAAACGGATTTCACAGTTTCTTCATTGTTGTGGTCAATAATCACCATGTTCGGGGCGATACCATGCTCCAAGGCAATGGCCATGCTGCGCTCCGTTCCTTTTTTCTTATCCCGGTGTGGCGTGTGAACTTGAACGGGCAAATTCATTTCTTTGGCTAGCTCTAATTGTGCACGGTAGTATTTTTCTTCTGCAGCTGTTTGATCATCGAAACCGATTTCTCCTACACCCACTACACCTTCTTTCTGCAAGAATAAGGGCAATATTTCCATCACTTGTTCTGCTAAAGCTTCGTGATTTGCTTCACGTGAATTTAAGCCAATCGTGCAATAATGTTTGATGCCAAATTGCGAAGAACGAAAACGCTCCCAGCCGACTAAACTTGCGAAATAGTCTTTGAATGAGGCTAATCCGGTACGTGGTTGGCCCAACCAGAAAGCAGGTTCAATCAATGCCACAACGCCTGCATCTGCCAAGGCTTGGTAATCATCCGTTGTTCGCGATGTCATGTGTACATGCGGATCAAAGAATTTCATGCCTTGCGTATATTGGGCAAATGTGCCGTCAACAGCGTGTGCAGTTGTTTTTTCTTGTTCTGTTCCTTCAAAATGGGAAGGGTTTCCGATGGGTTTATGTTCTTGACACATATTAGGCTGTATAAATCGGTTCGGGTAATTCTAATTCTTGCCAAAGCCCCTGCGTGCTGCCAGGATTTTGGACTTCTTGTTTCACTAAGTTCGCAGCAAGTACATCCCGAGGAATTTCGGATTGCGCTAGCTTTTCTATGTCAGCTTGTAAGGATTCGTTCATAAATTTAGGAACGAGTCGCCAAACCTGCGAAGGTACTCTGCGGCCTGCAGACCATCTTTCATGTGCAAAATCAGAAAGCGTATTGGCTAATTCTTGATTTGCTCGTTCATCTAAACCGATGATTTGATGAATGGCCTTATCGTTGAAAATACATTTTAAGACTAATTGGTTCCATGCCGCTTCACTGAAGTAATCCTTCGGATAGGTGTTGCCAAAAGCGATAGCATCGAAAACAGGTCCCATGTTAGAACGCACAGCATCTGTTGCGCGCAATAAAAACGTAGCAGGGTTTTCTAAATAGGGCAGGGCTTTAGTCAGCGCGACAGCTTCTTGCATTTCGGCTGTTTCAAATAGCAAATCGATATTTGCCTGGTCTAATTGTGTGAGTAAATTTAAACGAACAATTTGGTCCAATGTCCATCCGTTGAACACTCCAACTTCAATATTTTTTTTGGATATAAAACGTGGGGCTTTTACAAAAGCTAATGCCAAGGCTTTGCCTATTGAGGCTTTTTGTTCGGATATCCAGGTGGATTCTGATTCATTCGCAAAGGATGCGATGGTTTCAGTGATTTGTATATTCGTTTTCACGGCTAATTAGGTTCCTTTCAACGAAAATACTAAAAAAAACGAGGATTTTTATGATTTATTAACTTGATCAATATTCTCTTCCGGTTTTATTCGGTAAGGACCTTTTTTGAGGAATAAAATGGAAAAAAAATAGCGATAGAGAATGCTCAGTTTTTGGCTAAAGATGCGTTGGTTTTTCGTGTCATCGAATAAATTTTTCCCTTTGATGATATTCAGGCAAATTTTCCATGCCCAAAACAAAGGTGCCAAAATTGTATAATTCGCATAGATAATTACAAAGGGCAAAATGCCGTAACTTTTTCGAATCCACAACAAGTTCGAAACCTGAATTTGCATCGCAAAGCGATTAACCCAAGAATAGTTGGTGCGACGAAATGGGTTTTCCTGAATGAGATGAATAAATTTCACATCATCAAAGTAGGCTAATTTGCCCATTTTGCTTAATCTGAAACTCAATTCCGCATCTTCCGCATACATGAAAAAGTCTTCGTCCCAGCCTTTTATATTAAGTAGATTTGCGCGGGAGGCCATGAGAAATGCCCCAACTAAATTATTCGTTTCTTCCGGTTGGCTGAATCTTTGTTCAGGCAATAATCGATCAATCAGTTGGTGAAAAACAGGTCTATTCGGTATAATGTAAAAATCCCTTCGAACATCATTCAGCGTTCGGTAATAGGGGATGGGTTCTCTGTTTATGTCTAGTTGAATTCCGCCGAGAGCAACTAAATGGGCATCCTTTTTTAAATGGTTCCAAGCCTGTGCAATCGCGTTATCAATCAGGAGTGTGTCTGCATTAAGAAATAAGATGTATTCCCCTTTTGCGGCTTTAAGTCCTATATTATTAGCTTTTGAAAATCCAACATTTCCTCCAGAATCAATCCAGCTTGTGTTGGGATATTCATGTAGGATCGTTTGGTTATGTCCGGGAATGAAATGGTTGTCTACGACAATGCATTCGAAATTTATGCCGGATGTGTATTCGTGAATGCTCCGAAAGCAATCGAATAAGAGTGCTTCGGTCTTGTAATTAACAAATACGATTGATACATCCATGAACCTCAAAATTAGTTTGAATTTATTTTATTTAAACAGGTCGCGCGGTTTTTCTTTTCGATTCCGTCGGACATTCCCTATATTTCGTGTTATAAAATCAATCTATGCGTAAATTATTTTACTCCCTTGTTCTAATTACCTTTCACCTAACATTATTGGGTCAAAAATTCACCTTCGAAGCGGTGAAATCCTATGCCTTTCCTACGGAATTGGTTAGGTCTACCAAAGGCGATAAAATTGCCTGGGCCTTGGACGAAAAAGGTGTTCGCAATGTTTATGTCGCGGAAGCTCCGAATTTCACAGCGCGTAAATTGACAAATTTCAAGGATGATGATGGGCAAGAATTGAGTTCAATTTCAATTTCAGATGATGGCAAATGGGTGTTATTCGTTCGAGGTGGTGATCATGGTGCAAATTTTGATGATGAAAAAGCGGTTAATCCTGCAGGAAACACGGAGCCTCAAACGGTTCGAGTTATGCAGATTGCCTTCACTGGGGGACCTATTCGTGTGATTTCCGAAGGTGATTTCCCCGTTATTTCGCCAGATAATAAAGTAGTTGCCTACATTAAGGAAGGCCAACCGTGGATATGTAAATTGGATACCAATGAAAATGAAGATTTTCTAGAAGCACCGGTTCGGTTGTTGAAAACACGCGGAGAAGTTCATTCTTTAACGTGGTCTACAGGAGGTAAGAAATTAGCTTTTGTTGCCAATCGTGGTGATCATTCATTCATCGGCTTCCTTGAAATGGGTAAGCAATTGGTGAATTGGGTAGATCCTGCATTTGCTAAAGATTTTAATCCGCGATGGTCTCCTGATGGAAATCAAATTGCGTTTATTCGTACACCTGCAGATGGCGGATCAGCTGATTCATTAACGCAGCGTAAGCGAACGCCATGGTCAATCCGTAAAGCGGGACTTACTACTGGCGAGAAATCAACTTTGGTATGGGAAGCACCTAATACATATCGTGGTTCTATTCCTACGACCCATGGAGGAACGAACCTGCAATGGGCTCGACAAGACCGCATGGTATTTACCTCTTATCAGGATGGTTGGCCGCATGCCTATTCGGTTGCCTCTACCGGTGGCCCAGCATTATTGCTAAGCCCAGGGGAATTTATGGTAGAGCATTTGAGTGTAAGTGCAGATGGTAATTCTATTTATTTTGATGCGAATACCGGCGGAGAAGATTCCGATAAAGATCGCCGACACATTTGTCAGGTATCGGTTGATAAAGCCGACATGAAAGTTTTAACGCCTGGAAAAGGAGTCGAATGGACGGCAGTCTCAGTCTTGGGCGGATATGCTTACATCGGGGCAGGTGCACAAAAATCACCTCAATTAATGCTTTCTGCGTCTTCGACAGCGCGCTCATTAACGGAAGGTTTAATTCCTGCTGAATTCCCAACGAGTGCATTGGTCGAGCCGAAACAAGTTATTTTTAAGTCATTGGATGGTTTGACAATTCACGGTCAAATTTTTGATAATTCAAATGGTACACAGAAAAAACCAGCGATCATTTTTGTGCATGGTGGTCCTCCTCGCCAAATGCTTTTGGGCTGGCATTATTCAGATTATTATGCGAATGCATATGCGTTGAATCAATATTTGGCAAATCAAGGTTTTGTGGTTTTATCTGTCAATTACCGTTTGGGAATTGGATATGGATATGATTTTCATAATCCGAAATCGGCGGGCCAATGGGGTGCATCGGAGTATTTAGACATCAAAGCGGCCGGGGAGTGGTTAGCTCAGCAGTCCTTTGTAGACTCAAAGAAAATAGGTTTATATGGTGGATCTTACGGTGGATATTTGACAGCATTAGCCTTGGCTCGTGATTCTAAATTATTTGCAGCTGGTGTTGATATTCATGGGGTACATGATTGGGCATACCAACGCAAGATTCCAATGGATTTATTGTCGGGTCCACATAAGGCGCCAGATGCCGACTGGGCAACAAGTTTATCTTATCGTTCTTCTCCGATATCTTCGGTCGATACGTGGAAGTCACCTGTGTTATTTATTCATGCAGATGATGATCGTAATGTGCCTTTTAGCCAAAGTATTGATTTAATCAATCGCTTACAGAAGAAGAAAGTACCGATGGAGACCCTGGTCATTGTAGATGATACACATCATTGGATGAAATTTTCGAATGCAATTAAGGTATTTCAAGCTACGGCGGATTACTTAAAAGCTCAATTAACGAAATAGGTTAAACCCACGTTTTTAGCTAATTTTGCAGCATGCAAGAAAGACCTATAACCGACTGGCTTCCTTTAACAAAAAAGGAAGTTGAAAAGCGTGGCTGGGATGAGCTCGATGTTATCCTGATTTCAGGGGATGCTTACGTAGATCATCCAGCATTTGGGACGGCTGTCATTGGCCGAATCATGGAAAGTGAGGGCTTGAAAGTGGGGATTGTGGCGCAGCCAAATTGGCAAGATGACTTGCGTGATTTCAAGAAACTAGGTAAACCTAAGTACTTTTTTGGTGTAACAGCAGGTTGTATGGATTCCATGGTGAATCACTATACAGCGAATAAGCGTTTACGTTCCAACGATTCCTATACGCCGGGTGGTGAAGCGGGTTTTCGTCCGGATTATGCGACCACGGTTTATTCCAAGATTTTAAAGGAAATTTATCCCGAAGTCCCTGTATTAATTGGGGGTATTGAGGCGTCCTTGCGTCGAGTTACCCATTATGATTATTGGGCAGATAAATTATTTCCATCCATCTTGGTGGATTCCCAAGCGGATATGTTGGTTTACGGCATGGGTGAGCAACCTTTGCGTGAAATTATTCGTGGGGTAAAATCAGGCAAGCAATTGTCGGAATTGACGGATATTAACCAAGTGGCGTTTTTGCAAAAACAGTCGGAGCCATTACCTGTCATAGGTGATTGGGAGACGGTTGAGTTGGCAAGTCATGAGGTGTGTTTACAAGATAAGATTAAGTATGCGTCCAACTTCAAGATTGTTGAGGTGGAGTCGAATAAATGGCAAGCGAATCGGATTACGCAGTTGGTAGGAGATGAGGTCTTAGTCATTAATCCTCCATTCAAAACGATGGAAGAGGCGGAGATGGATAAATCATTTGATTTACCCTATACACGATTACCACATCCAAAATACAAGAAGCGTGGACCTATTCCGGCTTTTGAGATGATTAAGTTTTCGGTGAATATGCACCGCGGATGTTTTGGGGGCTGTAGTTTTTGTACGATTTCGGCGCATCAAGGTAAGTTTATTGCCTCGCGGAGTGAGACGTCGATCATGAAGGAAGTGGATCAAATCACGAAGCAGCCTGATTTTAAGGGCTATATTTCCGATTTGGGAGGACCATCTGCGAACATGTACCGCATGAAGGGGAAAGATGAGTCGATCTGTGCCAAATGTGTGAGTCCATCGTGTATTCACCCGGTGATTTGCAATAATTTGGACACGAATCATAAACCATTGACCGATATATACCGCAAGGTGGATGCTCATCCAGGCATAAAGAAAGCCTTTGTCGGATCGGGAGTTCGCTATGATTTATTGGTGGATGACTTTAATAAAAACAACCAAGACGGAAATCATGATGAGTACATGGAGCAATTGATTACGCGCCATGTTTCTGGCCGATTAAAGGTCGCTCCAGAACATACATCAGACGCTACGTTGCGTGTGATGCGTAAGCCATCGTTTAAGTATTTTCATGCATTCAAGAAGAAATACGATGAGATTTCTGCCAAATTTGGTTTGAAGCAGCCTTTGATTCCCTATTTCATTTCATCCCATCCAGGCTGCGAAGAAGAGGACATGGCTAATTTGGCGGCGGAAACGAAGGATCTTGGATTCCAGTTGGAGCAAGTACAAGATTTCACTCCAACCCCGATGACGGTGGCAGAGGTGATTTATTATTCGGGTGTTCATCCGTACACTTTGCAGCCGATTAAAACGGCGAAGACGAAGGAGGAGAAGCAGAATCAGAACAAGTATTTTTTCTGGTATAAGGCGGAATATAAGGATTGGATACGAAATCGATTGACGCATTTGAAGCGACCTGATTTGGCCCAGCGCTTATTAGGATTTAGAAACAACAAAACCGGTTGGAAGAAATAGTTCCGACCAAATTTATTAACCAAAAAATAATCATACAATGGATGAGAATGAAGAATTAATCGTTCGCGATAGCAATGGAGCTGTGTTGAAAGATGGCGATTCAGTAACAGTAATTAAGGATTTGAAGGTACGCGGATCATCGAGTGTGATCAAGCGCGGTACGATGGTGAAGAATATTCGTTTGACGGATGATGCGGATGAGGTAGAAGGAAAAGTGGAGAAGTCGATGATGGTGTTGAGAACGGAGTTTTTGAAGAAGGCTTAAGTAAGTCCCTAGTCCCTAGTCGCTAGTCACTAGTCGTCAGTCCGAAGTGAATTAGTCCGGAGGCCGGAGGTGATACACTCGTTAGTCATCAGTCTGGAGGGAATTAGTCCGGAGGCCGGAGGTGAAATAGTCGTTAGTCGTCAGTCACTAGTCCGAAGGGAATTAGTCCGAAGTCCGGAGGGAGTTAGCCATCAGTTATCAGTGGACAGTGGCAGTTAGGAAGGGTTTAGTCCGAAGTCAGAGGGATATAGTCTTCACTCCTCACTCTTACCTCTTCACTCTTAATTCTTAGTTGTCAGTCACTAGTCCGGAGGGAATTAGTCTGGAGTCCGGAGGATTTCTTACCTCTTCACTCTTAATTCTTACTTTTCTGTACAAATCCGAAGTCCAAAGGTGTATGCTAGTGGGCTTCGGATTTTTTAAAGTCGCTAGTCGCCAGTCACTAGTCCGAAGGGAATTAGTCCGAAGTCCGGAGGGAGTTAGTCATCAGTTATCAGTGGACAGTGGCAGTTAGGAAGGGTTTAGTCCGAAGTCAGAGGGATATAGTCTTCACTCCTCACTCTTACCTCTTCACTCTTAATTCTTAGTTGTCAGTCACTAGTCCGAAGGGAATTAGTCCGAAGTCCGGAGGGAGTTAGTCATCAGTTATCAGTGGACAGTGGCAGTTAGGAAGGGTTTAGTCCGAAGTCTGAGGGATATAGTCTTCACTTCTCACTCTTACCTCTTCACTCTTAATTCTAAGTTGTCAGTCGCTAGTCCGAAGGGAATTAGTCCGAAGTCCGGAGGGAGTTAGTCATCAGTTATCAGTGGACAGTGGCAGTTAGGAAGGTTTAGTCCGAAGTCTGAGGGATATAGTCTTCGCTCCTCACTCTTACCTCTTCACTCTTAATTCTAAGTTGTCAGTCGCTAGTCCGGAGGGAATTAGTCTGGAGTCCGGAGGGAGTTAGTCATCAGTTATCAGTGGACAGTGGCAGTTAGGAAGGTTTAGTCCGAAGTCTGAGGGATATAGTCTTCGCTCCTCACTCTTACCTCTTCACTCTTAATTCTAAGTTGTCAGTAG
>NZ_JAVNWW010000007.1:0-1897 GCF_032470275.1 Aquirufa regiilacus | reverse complement strand
GTCGCTAGTCCGGAGGGAATTAGTCTGGAGTCCGGAGGATTTTTTACCTCTTCACTCTTAGTTCTTCACTCTTAGTTCTTACCTCCAACCTATTCCTCCTCAATCTCTGGCTCCTCGTCCTGAATCAGTCCTTGGTTCAGTTTTTTGGTTGATTTGATGCCTAGTTTATGTAGTTTTTCGGCCCGACTGACAAGGTTACCTTTTCCGGTGCTGAGTTTGTTTAGTGCCCCAGCGTGGGCATCTTCAGCGCGTTTCATGTGTTTACCTACGTCTTCCATATCTTGGGTGAAGGAGACGAATTTGTCGTAAAGATCACCGGCTTGACGAGCAATTTCGATGGCATTACGTGTTTGGTATTCGGTCTTCCAAACAGATGCAATCGTACGTAAGGTGGCCAATAGGGTAGAAGGGGATACCAAAACGATTTTACGTTCCCATGCGTAATTAAACAAAGTTGTATCTTGGCTGATGGTTGCCACGAAACCTGATTCAATGGGAATGAATAAGAGTGTGAAATCGGGGCTATTTAGGTCGAGGCCTGTGTGATAATCTTTGGCTGATAATAATTTGATGTGCGATTTTAGGGACTCAATGTGTTCTTTGAGTGCTTGTTCTTTTTCGATTGTACCTTCCTCAGCGCTGGTGTAGCGCTCGTATGCGGTCAATGACACTTTGGAATCGATGATCAGGTTTTTGTTATCAGGTAGGAAGATAACTGCATCGGGTTTAATTGTCTCATTTATTTGATTTTTAGTGACAAATTGTGTCTCATATTCCATGCCTTTTTTGAGACCTGAGCTTTCCAAAACGCGTTCTAAAATCATCTCGCCCCAGTTTCCTTGGGACTTGTTGGATCCTTTGAGGGCATTTGTAAGGTCTTCAGTTTTTTGTGTAACGGTTTGATTGAGGCTCGTTAGGTTTTTAATTTGCTCCAAAAGCACCGTGTTTTGATGTAAGGAGTTTTTTTGGCCTTCATTGACCTGAGTCTCAAATGCCAAAAGTTTTTCCTTGAGCGGGGTTAAAACGTCGTTTAATTTGACTTGTTGTTGGTCGCTTAACATGCGACCTTGTCGGAGCACTGACTCATTACTAATATCGGTCAACATTTTACGCAATTTATCTTCGTCGGCCTTCTGGCTTTCCACCGTTGCTTTCAATGTTTCGTTTTGTCCTTCGAGTTGGGATAATTTACCAAACATCGTTTTGTTATCCTGTTCAAGTGCATCAGCTTTGGTTTGTAAACCTGTGAGTTGACTCAATTGGCTGTTTAATAGGGTTATTTTATTTTGGAGTAGGAGGTAGGAGGCTCCAGCGCCAACTAAAATTGCGATAATGATGTAGATGATTGTCATGAAGTAAAAGTAAATCATTAGGGGTTAATTACAAAGCTGTGGATAGGTAAATGAGTGACAGAATTTAGTGGTCAGTAGTCAGTCCGAAGTGCGATGGGAGGGAAGAGTGATGAGTTAAGAGTGAAGAGGTAAGAGTTAAGAGTTAAGAGTTAAGAGTTAAGAGTGAAGAGGTAAGCCCACATCCCTCAGACTTCGGACTAATTCCCTCTGGACTGACCACTGCCCACTGATAACTGACGACTAACTCCCTTCGGACTTCGGACTAATTTCCTCCGGACTGACCACTTCAACTGTTACCTGATGATTAACTATCCTCCGGACTTCGGATAAATCCCCTTCGGACTCCGGACTAATTCCCTCCGGACTGACGACTAACGACTAACGACTGACGACTAGCGACTAGCGACTAGTGACTGACGACTAGCGACTGTAGGGCATAAAAAAAGACCCACACTTTTGGTGCAGGTCTTCTATAATAACTTGGAGCTTACTTACTTTCCCGGGTTTGATCCCAGTATCATCAGCGGTGCGGGGCTTAACTTCTC
>NZ_JAVNWW010000006.1:0-87652 GCF_032470275.1 Aquirufa regiilacus | reverse complement strand
ATGACTAACGACTAGTGACTAGCGACTGAAAACACCACCCCTACCCTTTCCAAATGTGGAGATCGGAATTTGGGAACGATGTGAATGAGATGAGCGCAAGCTTATTGAATTTCACACAAGGTTCTTTGACATATTGTGAGAATAAAGTAAAGAGTAAGAGCAAATTAGAATTATTGAATCCTTCGGGATGAAGATATATTATAAAAGAGTAAGTGAATTAAGGGCGTATGGGGGATGCCTAGGCTCTTGGAGGCGATGAAGGACGTGTTAAGCTGCGATAAGCTTCGGGGAGGTGCACAAGACCTTTGATCCGATGATTTCCGAATGGGGCAACCCAGTAGATTGAAGATCTATTATTCTATTTAAGATAGAAGGCGAACCTGCTGAACTGAAACATCTAAGTAAGCAGAGGAAGAGAAAACAAAAGTGATTCCGTAAGTAGTGGCGAGCGAACGCGGATTAGCCCAAACCAGTGTTGTTGCGGCAAGACTGGGGTTGTAGGACCACGATATCGATTATATAAAGGAACAAGAACTGTCTGGGAAGGCAGGCCGTAGGAGGTGAGAGCCCTGTATTGGTAAGCTTATATAATTGTAGTGGTATCCTGAGTAGGGGGGGACTGGAGAAATCCCCTTTGAATCTGCCGGCACCATCCGGTAAGGCTAAATACTACCAAGAGACCGATAGTGAACGAGTACTGTGAAGGAAAGGTGAAAAGTACCCTGAGTAAGGGGGTGAAAAGACCCTGAAACCATACGCTTACAAGCGGTCGGAGCCCTTTTTGGGGTGACGGCGTGCCTTTTGCATAATGAGCCTACGAGTTACTTTCACTGGCGAGGTTAATCATATAGATGTGAGCAGCCGGAGCGAAAGCGAGTCTGAATAGGGCGCTTAGTCAGTGGGAGTAGACGCGAAACTTTGTGATCTACCCATGAGCAGGTTGAAGCTCCGATAACACGGAGTGGAGGACCGAACCAGTTTACGTTGAAAAGTATTTGGATGACTTGTGGGTAGGGGTGAAAGGCCAATCAAACTGAGAAATAGCTCGTACTCCCCGAAATGTTTTTAGGAACAGCCTCGGGGTTAAGTTTTAAGCAGGTAAAGCTACCAATAGGACTAGGGGGAGTCAAATCCTACCAAATCCTGATGAACTCTGAATGGCTTAAAATATACCCGGGAGTGAGGGTTGGGGTGCTAAGGTCCCAATCCGAGAGGGAAAGAACCCAGACCAACAGCTAAGGTCCCAAAATCTTTACTAAGTTGAACTAAGGAAGTCTGATTGCAGTGACAGCCAGGATGTTAGCTTGGAAGCAGCTATTCATTTAAAGAGTGCGTAACAGCTCACTGGTCGAGCGAGGCGGGCATCGATAATAAACGGGCATCAAGTAAAGTACCGAAGCTTTGGATTATATTTATATACTGGTAGGGGAGCATTCTGATCAGCGGTGAAGGTGAAGCGACAAGCTTTGCTGGAGCGTTCAGAAAAGCAAATGTAGGCATGAGTAACGATAATGAGGGCGAGAAACCCTCACGCCGAAAGACTAAGGTTTCCTCAGCTATGCTAATCAACTGAGGGTTAGTCGGGGGCTAAGGGTCTAGCGAAAGCGACAATCTAATGCACAGCAGGTTAATATTCCTGCACTTACTTATTGGGCAAATAGATGACGGAGATTACAGGTTACCAGATACTGACGGAATAGTGTCTTTGAGAGGCGGCAGCAATGCCAAAACGAGTGTAGTGAGTAAACTTCCAAGAAAAGTCTAGGCGTGTATAACTAATAAGTAACCCGTACCGTAAACCGACACAGGTGGTCGAGAAGAATATTCTAAGGCGCTCGAGTGAATCACGGCTAAGGAACTCGGCAAATTAACCCTGTAACTTCGGGATAAAGGGAGCCACGAGCAATCGTGGCCGCAGAGAAATGGCCCAGGCGACTGTTTAACAAAAACACATGGCTTTGCTAAATCGAAAGATGACGTATAAGGCCTGACACCTGCCCGGTGCTGGAAGGTTAAGGGGGGATGTTAGCCGCAAGGCGAAGCATTGAACTGAAGCCCCAGTAAACGGCGGCCGTAACTATAACGGTCCTAAGGTAGCGAAATTCCTTGTCGGGTAAGTTCCGACCTGCACGAATGGTGTAACGATCTGGGCACTGTCTCAGCCGTGAGCTCGGTGAAATTGTAGTAACGGTGAAGATGCCGTTTACCCGCAACGGGACGGAAAGACCCCATGAACCTTTACTATAGCTTAGCATTGAGTTTTGGTACTGGATGTGTAGGATAGGTGGGAGGCTGTGAGCCGGTGTCGCTAGGCATCGGGGAGCCAACGTTGAAATACCACCCTTCTTGTACTGGAATTCTAATCCCCAAAGGGGAGACATTGCTTGGTGGGTAGTTTGACTGGGGTGGTCGCCTCCAAAAGAGTAACGGAGGCTTTCAAAGGTTCCCTCAGCACGCTTGGTAACCGTGCGTAGAGTGCAATAGCAAAAGGGAGCTTGACTGTGAGACCGACAAGTCGATCAGGTACGAAAGTAGGATATAGTGATCCGGTGGTTTAGTATGGAACAGCCATCGCTCAAAGGATAAAAGGTACTCTGGGGATAACAGGCTGATCTCCCCCAAGAGCTCACATCGACGGGGAGGTTTGGCACCTCGATGTCGGCTCGTCACATCCTGGGGCTGGAGAAGGTCCCAAGGGTTCGGCTGTTCGCCGATTAAAGTGGCACGCGAGCTGGGTTCAGAACGTCGTGAGACAGTTCGGTCCCTATCTGTTGTGGGCGTAGGAATATTGACAGGTTCTGACTTTAGTACGAGAGGACCGAGTTGGACTGACCGCTGGTATATCAGTTGTTCTGCCAAGGGCATAGCTGAGTAGCCACGTCGGGACCAGATAAGCGCTGAAAGCATCTAAGTGCGAAACTGACCTGAAGATGAGTATTCCATGAAGGGTCCGTGTAGACGACACGGTCGATAGGCTACAGATGTAAAGGCAGTAATGTCAAAGTCGAGTAGTACTAATTACCCGAAAGCTTACCTTTTATTAATTTACACACTGCTGTTTATTTTATCTCACAATATGGAAAAAGGCTATGACCTTGTAAAAAGTATGGAGCCGATAGGACGGGTGTTCACCTCTTCCCATCTCGAACAGAGAAGTTAAGCCCCGCACCGCTGATGATACTGGGATCAAACCCGGGAAAGTAAGTAAGCTCCAAGTTATTATAGAAGACCTGCACCAAAAGTGTGGGTCTTTTTTTATGCCCTACAGTCGCTAGTCACTAGTCGTCAGTCACTAGTCGCTAGTCGCTAGTCGTCAGTCGTCAGTCGTTAGTCGTCAGTCCGGAGGGAATTAGTCCGGAGTCCGAAGGGGATTTATCCGAAGTCCGGAGGATAGTTAATCATCAGGTAACAGTTGACAGTGGTCAGTCCGGAGGGAATTAGTCCGGAGTCCGAAGGGAGTTAGTCGTCAGTTATCAGTGGGCAGTGGTCAGTTTGGAGGGAATTAGTCCGGAGTCCGAAGGGGATTTATCCGAAGTCCGGAGGATAGTTAATCATCAGGTAACAGTTGAAGTGGTCAGTCCGGAGGAAACTAGTCCGAAGTCCGTAGGGGATGGACTCTTCACTCTTCACTCTTCACTCTTAACTCTTCGTTCCTAACTTTTCATCTACTCGATTCCCTGTTTTATCGACTTGTTTTATTTGCAACATTGTTGCATCTTTGTAATCAGTTTAATTTGTACACCATTTCAATTAAACTAATTTACAGTCCCATGAAAAACATTACTATTTTATTGTTGGCTTTCATTTTAGTGTTTACGAGTTGCTCAAAAGAAGATGTTGAGCCTTCTGACGATAATGAGCTAATTACCACCGTTAAATTGTCTTTTAAGTCGCCAACTGGCATAGTTAAGTCGTTCTACTGGCGTGATAAGCTAGGTGATGGTGTTATGGATTCTGTTGATCCTATCTTGTTGGATAAGAATACAGCCTACGAAATGACTATTTCGTTATTAGATGAAACCAAAAATCCTGTATTTGATATATCTGAAGAAATTGAAGAGGAATCAGATGTTCATTTGTTTGTCTACAAGGTTACACCCTTGGGATTAGTGGGTGTTCAAATTAAGGATTTAGATAAGAATGGCCTCCCAATTGGGTTGAAGGCTGATGTTCGTTCGCAATATGTCCCTGGTAATGGTAAGTTCCAGGTTATTTTAAAACACCAACCGCCTGTAAATGGTAAAGCAGGTAAGACGGGTTCTGAAGAAGGTGGTTCAACCGATGTCGATGTTAGTTTTCCTTTGACTGTTCAGTAATTAGCAAAATGTCTAAATTAAAGCAAGCCAAACAATTGATTCCCATGGAAAAGCTAGGACTATTTCTGTCCTTTGCTTGTGCTATCCATTGTTTGGCTATGCCTTTTATTGTTTTCTTCGCGCCTTATTTATTGGGTAGTATCGCATTTTCATCTAAAGTAGAATGGATACTAGTTCTTCTGAGTTTTGGGCTCGCTGCTTTTGTACTAATTCTTGATTTCCAAAAACATCGGCGCTTAAAACCTCTTTATTTTCTAGGTATTGCTTTTGGCTTCAAATTGATTGAGGTCGCGTTAGAGAGCAAGTCCTATGACTGGATTTTTGGTGTTTTATTAGGATTGTCTGTTGCCTACGCTTACTGGGTAAATTATCAGCATAAAACGGCATGTACATGTAAAATGAAAGCTTCGTAAGGAACTTATTCGCTTAGCTTTTTTGTATATTTACCTACTTTTGTATGTTGTATAAGCCAAAAAATTTGTGAGTACTTTTCAATCTTCGATCTATGAACCGGTAATTGGCCTTGAAATTCATGCCCAATTACAAACGGATTCCAAAATATTTGCAAGTGATCCCGTTCGTTTTGGTCAGGATGCGAATACGCTCATTTCCCCTATTACACTAGGTCATCCGGGAACGCTTCCCCATTTAAATAAAAAAGCTGTCGAATTTGCCATCAAAATGGGCTTTGCCTTGGGTTCTGAGATTGCCCGTTGGCAAAATTTTGACCGTAAAAATTATTTCTATCCCGATCTTCCTAAAGGCTATCAAATTACACAAGATAAAACCCCTATCTGTATCGGTGGTGCTATCCAAGTGCATCTTGCCGAAGGTGTCAAGGTTTTACCTTTCCACCACATCCACTTGGAAGAGGACGCTGGAAAATCCTTACATGAAGGAGATAATCCCTTTAGCTTTATCGATTATAACCGGGCTGGAACGCCATTAATTGAAATGGTTACCGAGCCCGCGATACATTCGGCTGAAGAGGCTTTTGCCATGGTGTCCGAGGTACGTAAATTGGTTCGTTACCTTGGAATCTGTGATGGAAACATGGAGGAAGGGTCCTTGCGTGCCGATGTCAATATATCGTTACGACCGAAAGGTACGTTTACCCTAGGGACCAAAGTCGAAATTAAAAACATGAACTCCCTGCGGAATATCCAACGGGCGATCGAATATGAGTGCCGCCGACAAGAGGAAGCTCTATTAAAAGGCGAAAAACTAATTCAAGAAACACGGACATTTGATGCGCATACGGGTAAAACCCATAGCATGCGCGTCAAAGAAACGATGAATGATTACCGCTATTTCCCCGAGCCAGATTTAGCTCCGTTGGAAATTTCAGAACAATGGCTTTCCGAAATAAAAGCCCTTATGCCTACCCTGCCTTGGGAACAAGAGCATAAGTTCATTGAACAATATCAATTGTCAACTTATGATGCACATTTTCTTGCGGAAACGCGTGAAATGGCCTTGTATTTTGAATCCGTTGCATCACATACGAACGCATACAAAGCGATTGCAAATTGGCTCATGGGCCCCGTGAAATCGCATTTAAATGAAAAGGGCTTAGCGGTCAATGCATTTGAGCTAAGTGCACAACACTTAGCTGAGATCGTCGATTTGGTTGAGGAAGGTACGCTAACGCATAATTTGGCAGTACACCAATTGTTCCCGCTTTGCATCGCTTCTCCTTCAAAAAAGCCAAGCCAAATTGTTGATGAACAGGGTTGGTTAAACCAAGGTGCTGCGGATGAATTGCCTGCATTTGTTGCCGCGGCGCTCGCTGCTTTCCCCGATAAAATCAAGGAATACCACCAAGGCAAAAAAGGACTAATTGCCTTATTTATCGGTGAAGTAATGAAGCGTTCCAAAGGAACCGCTGATCCGAAACGCGTGAATCAATTAGTGAATGAAGCACTCCAACAACATAAATAGATGAAACAGCTGCTTGTTATTCTAGGCGTTTGTTTGACCTTTCTAGGCCAGGCGCAAGAATTTGAATTAACCGTTCGGGCTAATCAAGTCGTACCTCAAAAGAAAGTATTCTTGGAATGGATTAATGGACGAGGTCAAGCCATCAAAGTTGATTCATTGTTGCCAAACGCACAAAAACAAGTTGTTTTCAAGGGGAAAGTCTTGGATCAAGGTGGTTTTTACCTGCTTAACTTCTTTGATATTCCAAACCCACAGAAGGTTTTGGTTATTCTAGAAGGTGGAGAGCGCGTTTTTGTGCAAGCAGAGGGAATAAATACGCCAGAAAAGGCGGGTTCTTTTCAGATTCAGAGCGATGCTCCCAACATTGTTTACATGAATCAATTGTTTGCCTTGACGAATGCCTTACAAGCAAAGGTTGCCGTTTGGACGAAAGAATTACAAGATAAGCCTGGCGAGCAGGCTAGAATTCAAGCGGCATTTGAAACGGCCCAACAAGAACAATTTACTAAAATAAAAGCGTTGATCCCAAGTATGGGTACACATTTGGTAGCGCTGTGGGCAACTAATTTTTTGCCCGCGGAAAAAGAGCTCGCGCTCTTAGAGGAAATTGGCGAACGTTTTCGAAAAGCTAAACCCAATCATCCACATGTTAAACCCTTTCTCGAGAATTTAAAACGCCTTAAAGGTGTATCCATCGGCTCTGAAGCACCTGAAATTGCCTTGCCTACGCCCGCTGGACCAATCATGCGCTTGTCTGATTTACGTGGGAAGTATGTATTGATTGATTTTTGGGCAAGTTGGTGCGGGCCTTGTCGGCGTGAAAATCCCAACGTTATCAAAACCTATGCAGCGTATAAAGACAAAGGATTTGAAATTTTTGGTGTAAGTCTTGACCAAGAGAAATCTGCCTGGATAAATGCCATTGCCAAAGATCAATTAACTTGGCCACATGTGTCAGATTTACAATATTGGAACTCTGTGGCAGCACAGGCTTATCAAGTTTCATCGATTCCGATGACATTTTTGTTGGACCCGCAAGGAAAGGTAATCGCCAAAGGCCTTCGCGGAGATTCTTTAAATCAATATTTAGCTAACCTTTTTTCAAAATAGCATCATGAAAATCGCAATCATTGGATGTGGGAATATGGGAATGGCATTTGCCAACTCATTTATTCAGTACAATTTAGTTCAGAAGGAGGACCTATTATTGATCGAGAAAAATCAGGAGCGTGGCACCGTTTTGCAAGAGCAGAAAGCGGGGGTTGTTGTTGATACAATTTCAGCTAAAATATCAGGGGTTGATTTGGTCATTTTATCTGTCAAACCGCAGGATTACCCAAGTGTAGCGAGCGAAGTGGCGGGTTTATTATTGCCAAATCAAATTGTGCTATCCATTATGGCGGGGATTCCTATTGCTAAATTACAAGCTTCGTTGCAGCATGATTTGATTGTTCGTGCGATGCCAAATACGCCTGCTTTATTGGGCATGGGGATGACTGCATTTGCGGCAGCTTCAACGGTCGGATTAGCGGATGTACGTAAGGTTGAGAATTTAATTAATTCTACAGGTCGGGCTGTATTCTTAGAAGACGAAGCCTTGATCGATGCCGTAACGGGATTGAGTGGTAGCGGCCCAGCCTATTTCTTTTATCTGATCAAGTCGATGATTGATGCAGGTGTTTCTATGGGCTTTGATCCAGCGATGTCAGCCTTGTTAGTCAAACAAACCATGCTGGGTTCATATCATTTGATGCAAACAAGCGATAAGTCGCTAGATGAATTGATTCAAGCAGTTGCATCGAAAGGGGGCACTACTGAAGCGGCATTGAAAACATTTGCAGATTTTCAAGTAGGGGAAGGACTTCAAAAAGGGATTTTTGCCGCGCGTGACCGTGCTTCTGAATTAGCGAAGTAATTGGACTAACGTCTCCTCATTCAAAACCTGACTGATGGCTTCACCATTTGGTGAGGAGTTTGGATTTGTACTCGCAAACAATTGTTCAATGAGGGCATTCATCTCAACTTCATTTAATCTTTTTTGATGATAACGTGCCGCAGAGCGGTTGGCCATCGTTTGTGCAATTTTCTCTGCACGATGCGCGATTAAATCTGTTGAGGCGTGTTTTAACTGCTCCAATATACCTTCCAATAGCGCTTGGCCATCTTCATCCCCAATTTCCGAGGGTACTCCAACAATTTCAAGTTGCCCATTTGATTGCGACTGTAATCTAAACCCTAAATCGTTTATCTCAGTCGTTATTTCGTTTAATAGCAATTGATCCGCGGGGTTAATGTCCAGCACCTTAGGAAAAAGTAGTTGTTGGGACGCGCCATTCTTCCGTTGCAAATTATCCATGAACTGATCATAGAGTACGCGCTGGTAGGCACGTTTTTGGTCAATTAATAATAATCCGCTTGAGATACTTAGTGCGATAAATTTGTTCAGAATTTGAACAGATTGAAAGTTGGTCTGTGTGCTAGATAATGCTGGTCGGTCATTCGCTTTGCTTTGAACGGTTTTAAATTCGTTCATGGCGGATGGGAATAGCGCAGATTGTGTTTGAGGCGCTTGTTGTTCAAACGCGTCTATATTGTTCTGTAGCCCTTCATATAATTTCTTCCAAGCATCTTGCGCGGGTTTCGGTTTATAGCTTGAATCACTATAAGCCGAATGAGGTTCTTGACGTGGTGTTGAATGTTGAGGGGAATGAAAATTAACATTGCTGTCAAAGTCCAACGAGGGAATTAGGTTATGAATACTCAGCGTCTTGCGAACGGCGGATTGAATGATGGCGTATATGGACCTTTCGTCTTCGAATTTGATCTCCGTTTTCGTCGGGTGGACATTGATGTCAATGTGTGCCGGATCGATGCTTAGAAACAAAACATAGAAGGGGAAGGCGCCGTCAGGTAATAAACGCTCGTAGGCGCTCATCACGGCGTGGTTTAGGTATGCGTTTTTGATGAAGCGATCATTCACAAAGAAGAATTGTTCGCCGCGGGTTTTTTTGGCATGTTCGGGTTTACCTACATAACCTTTAATAGAGACATAGTTGGTGTTTTCTTCGCAGGCTGCTAATTGTTCCCGGTAGGTTTTCCCAAACAGATCCACGATGCGTTTGCCTAGTTTCTCGGGCGGTAGCGCATAGGTTTCTTGCTCGTTTTGGATGAAGGAAAATTTAATCTCAGGATGCGCCAAAGCGATGCGTTGGAATTCATCCAGGATATGGCGAATTTCGACCGGATTCGACTTAAGGAAGTTTCTGCGGGCAGGAATATTATAAAATAGATTTTTGACCGCAATCGAAGTTCCTTGAGGGGCTTGTATACTTTCTTGACTTTTTAAAACAGATCCATCGATTTTAATGGAGGTTCCTAATTCGTCGTCGGCCCGCCTTGTTTTTAATTCTACCTGGGCAACGGAGGCGATGGATGCCATCGCTTCACCGCGGAATCCCATGGTTTTAATGCTGAATAGGTCTTCGGCACGTCGAATTTTGGATGTTGCGTGGCGTTCGAAGCACATGCGAGCGTCGGTTTCCGACATGCCACATCCGTCATCGATGACTTGAACAATTCCTTTGCCGGCATCCTTGATTATGAGTTGGATGCTTGTTGCTCCTGCGTCAATCGCATTCTCCATGAGTTCTTTGACTACGGAGGCAGGTCTTTGCACGACTTCTCCTGCCGCAATTTGATTGGCTATGGCATCGGGGAGGAGTTGGATAATGTCGCGCATGTTTGTTTGTATTCAGCTTTCAAATAAACCAAAAAAAAGGGAATGTTGCCATTCCCTTTTTTGAATAATCAGGTAATTGAATTATTTCAATTCAACTTCAGCACCAGCTTCTTCTAAAGATTTTTTCAAACCTTCAGCTTCGTCTTTAGATACACCTTCTTTAACTGCTTTTGGAGCAGCATCTACTACGTCTTTAGCTTCTTTCAAACCTAAACCTGTTAAGTCTTTCACTAATTTAACGATCGCCAATTTGTTAGGACCAGCAGCTTTCAAGATAACATCGAATGATGATTTCTCAGCAGCAGCCTCACCAGCTTCGCCACCAGCTGCAGGACCTGCAACCATAACAGCACCAGCAGCAGCTGGTTCGATACCGTACTCATCCTTAAGGATAGTAGCTAATTCATTTACTTCTTTTACAGTTAAGTTCACTAATTGCTCAGCGAACGCTTTTAAATCTGCCATTGTTTGAAAATTTAATTGTTAAGAATTAATTATTTGTTGGAGCTAAGCTCCGATTAAACGTGTTAAAATTATTCAGGACGCTCAGACAAAGTCTTAACGATACCAGCCAATTTCTTCTCACCACTAAGCAATGCTGAAACAACATTTTTAGCAGGCGATTGCAATAAGCCAATAACTTCTCCAATCATCTCGTTTTTCGACTTGATGTTCTCTAGGGCTGTCAATTGACCTTCGCCAATGTACAAACCACCTTCGATGGAAGCACCTTTGAATGTGATTTTATCTTTCCCAGCTGCTTTTTTGAATTCTTTGATCAACTTAGCAGGTACTTTAGCATCTTCTGGAGAGAAGATAACACCTGACATGCCAGTCAAAACTTCAGCATCAAATGGAGTATAATCGTTACCTGTTTTAGCTAAGGCTTTCGCGATTAATGTGTTTTTGAAGATTTTATATTCTAAACCTTTCGCAAAACACATACGACGGAATTCCGTTGCTTCGGCTACTGTTAAACCGGCTGTACTTGCAATGTAGAAGTACGGAGTTGCCGCGAACTTTTCGCTCAACTCATCAATAATCTGATTTTTTTCTTCTCTTGTCATGATTACAATCCAGCTATAGATCCTTTATCAATGATGATGCCCGGAGACATTGTCGAAGATATATTGATCGATTTAACATATGTACCCTTTGCAGAAGATGGCTTCAATTTCAACAATGTGTTGATAACTTCTTGCGCATTTTCAGCAATTTTAGATGCATCAAAAGAAACCTTACCAATAGAGGTATGGATGATACCAGTTTTGTCAACTTTAAAGTCGATTTTACCTGCTTTTACTTCTTTTACTGCATTTCCTACTTCCAAAGTTACTGTACCAGACTTTGGATTAGGCATCAGACCGCGAGGTCCTAACACACGTCCCAAACGGCCTAATTTTGCCATCACTGTCGGCATTGTAATGATTACGTCGATATCGGTCCAACCGCTCTCGATTTTTGCAATGTAATCATCCAATCCTACGTGATCAGCACCGGCTGCTTTTGCTTCCTCTACTTTATCTGGAGAACACAATACGAGTACACGTACGTCTTTACCAGTTCCATGAGGTAGGGCAACCACACCACGAACCATTTGGTCCGCTTTGCGGGGGTCTACGCCTAGGCGAACATCAATGTCCACAGAGGCATCGAATTTTGTATAGGAAATTTCCTTCAATAATGCAGCTGCTTGGTCAAGCGTATACGCTTGCGTTGCATCGTATTTTGATAGGGCTTCCTTTTTTTTCTTCGTAAGTTTTGCCATTACCTTTTAATTAAAATGTTTATTTCTGATGGTTAAATCAGAACGGTTTATCACCAGAAACAGTAATACCCATTGATCTTGCCGTTCCAGCAATCATACTCATTGCCGCTTCAATTGTAAAACAGTTCAAGTCTGGCATCTTCGTTTCCGCAATAACGCGTACTTGATCCCAAGTTACAGAACCTACTTTTTTCAAGTTTGGTTGTGCCGAACCGGATTTAACTTTCGCAGCATCCAATAACAAAATTGGCGCTGGAGGAGTTTTTACAACGAAATCAAACGATTTGTCTGCGTAATAAGTAATTAGGACCGGCAATACTACGCCGTTTTTATCTTGAGTACGTGCATTAAACTGCTTGCAGAACTCCATGATATTTAATCCTTTCGAACCTAATGCAGGACCGATGGGTGGTGAAGGATTGGCTTGGCCACCTTTGCATTGAAGCTTAACGTAACCAGCTATTTCTTTTGCCATGTTAAAACATCGTTTATTTAGTGAAATTAGAGGTTTTTCTGCCAATAAGGGTGGAAGCTTCCTTATCTGAATCCCCTCCGGGTGACTTTCCTGTGTAACAATACATTCCAGCCCATTAAGCCTTTGAAATTTTCAAATGACATAATGCCGCTTTTTAAACGGACTGCAAAATTAAGGGAAAATAATTAGAATGCAAGTACTTGCGTGAAGAATTTTACTGGATATTAGGCTTTTTTGAAAATCATCTCATAGAAATCGCCAAATCCATGCTTGATGGTTATTTCCACCGTATAGCCATTTTCAAGCAAAAAGGCTTGGATGGACTCAAATGTATCCATGCTCTGATACATGTCATCTTGATGATTTTCCAGTTGGACCCGATCAATCTGACACCCTGAAATAGGGAATAAGCCCTTCAGGCATTTTAATTCATGACCTTCCGTATCAATTTTTAATACATCAATGTGGGTTATCTGCTGCTCCTGAATGTAATCACGCAAAGCAATTGTTTCAATTTCAATCGTTTCGCTGATGATTTCAGAGGGTTTCACGCCCATCACTTGTGCCTTCTTTGCTAAGTATTTACTCGTGGGATTGAGCGCTTCGAACGAAGAGGTCAAATCCAATTTGTTGATGTAGAATGTAAGCACCTGTTTCGCTTGGGATACCCCTTTGTTGACCAGGTTGATGTTTGTTTTACCCTTGTATTTTTGGGTCAACAATTGGAACAATCTCGGGTTGGGTTCAAATGAGGTAATCTGGGCATCCGGGCGAATGGAGAAAAAGAAATCCGCGGATTGGCCTTTGTTGGCCCCCACATCAAAAATACGTGGATTCGCAGGTAAAGCCTGTTTGTAAAACCGCTTTAGTTTAGGGTAGAATTGAATAGCTTCATTCAGCCCAATCAGGTATGAAATAAGTCTAATTCTTTTGTTCATGTACCTAGTAAATTGTATCAAAAAAAAAGCCTTGGTAACCCAAGGCTTTTCATAATCGTATGCGTTATTATTTCTCTACTTGTGCGTAGTTCAATTCCAATGGTGTGTTACGGCCAAAAATCTTAACCATAACAGATAATTTTTTGCTGTTCTCGTGAATTTCTTCAACAGTCCCTTCAAAAGAAGCGAATGGACCATCAATCACGCGAACGGTTTCGCCTTTGATAAAGCTTATGGATGCATATTCTTCTACAGCTGCCGCCTCATCTACCTTGCCTAAAATACGATTTACTTCGCTTTGGCTCATCGGTACAGGTTTCTTAACGATTACTTTCGTCTTTTTTACCTTTCCGCCTTCAACCTTCGTAACTTCGATTTCCTCGTTGTTAGCTTGTAAGAAACCGATGACACCTGGCGTTGAAGTCAAAATGTGACTTACCTCTCCAGCTAAGTCAGCTTCCACCATGATATATCCTGGAAATAAGTTTTTCTCACGAATGACTTTTTTTCCTTTACGGATCTCGTAAATCTTTTCAGTTGGGATAAGAATTTGTGGAACAGAATCTGACACACCTTGGCGTGCAAGCTCATTTTCCATATAGGTCTTTACCTTTTTTTCCTGCCCTGAGATCGCTCTCAATACGTACCATTTAGTCTCTGCCATGGAAATTGCTTTTTTAGGATTGGGTTACCCCTTGTTAAAATGAACTATAGAATAAATCCAATCCAGATTTAAACGCCAAATCTACGACTCCTACCAATAAGGCAAAAATCAATGAGGCAACTAAAACTAAAACAGAACTTGATTGCAAGTCTGTGAATTTAGGCCATGTAACGTTCTCCGTTACTTCTACCCAAGATTCTTTAATCAATGATGTAAAACTGCTCATAATTTACCGATTATCGGTTTTTGTTAATTCGTTGCACGGGCACAAGGATTCGAACCCTGACCAAAGGTTTTGGAGACCTGCATACTACCATTATACTATGCCCGTAGAAAGGATTGCAAATTTAGATAAAAAAACCTAATTAACAAACCTCTCTTAGTTTTATTGATTTTTTACCATTGGGAATAGAGTGTCGGTTCTAAAAATCGACGCACGGTTTTCGAATGACTATTGATATAACGAGGATCATTGACGATTCGTTTCCAGTCGGCATCTGCGCCAAATTTCGCCCAATTCGCATCGCGTTCGGCCATGTTTTCAAACGCAACCATATAGGTTAGGCATGGGGTGTTTTCACCTGCGAGGGCTTCCCCAAAAAATACATTGTGTAAGCCTACGCGGTCAAATATTTTCAATTCATCATCATTAAACATGGCTACTTTTCTACGCAAAGCATCTTCATTATAGGCTTCATAGGTACGCCATTCGTAGATTCTTTCTGGGTTCGTAACGGGCAACTTCATCGTGGGATGCCCCGAAAACCCTTTCGCCAAATACGTGCTAATTTTCTCAAAGAGGGGTTTTTCCATCCCCACTTGTTCAAAATAGGTCTTTGCGGCATCAAGGTAGTTGGCATCTTTTGCCAACGCATCTTTATAGCCCGCATAGGCTTCCAGATTGGCAAACGGAATCGCGACGACCAAGACGGCTGGCTCTGGTTTTCCGAGGTCTTTAAACACCCCAACTTTACTGACACCGTATTTATTCAATGCCGGAATGAGGGCTTTGGACAAATAGTTTTCCAAAACGGCCGTATTGCCACGGAATTTCATTGTGTAGGTTCTGATTTCGTAATATTCCTGGCTAATTGCCGAAATCGAATATAAGAGAACTGATAATAATAGAAATAATTTTTTCATGAGATAATATGTTAGAGATTAAAATCGTTCAAGCCTCAGGCGTTAGCTTTGGCAAACCTATCAGGATTGCCAAAGCTGAAGGAGACACGCCTAGGCTTCTCACAAGTATAAAAAAAAAGAGCGGTCATTGACCGCTCTTTTCCGTATAGGCTAATTAAAATTAGTCTAAGATTTCAGTTACCTGACCTGCACCTACAGTACGGCCACCTTCACGAATCGCGAAACGTAAACCTTTGTCCATAGCTACTGCGTTCAATAACGTAACATCAATTGTTAAGTTATCACCAGGCATACACATTTCAACTCCTGCAGGTAAAGTAATTTCACCTGTTACGTCTGTCGTACGGAAGTAGAATTGTGGACGGTATTTGTTAAAGAATGGAGTGTGACGTCCACCTTCTTCTTTTGACAAGATATAAACCTCTGCTTTGAATTTAGTGTGAGGCTTCACTGAACCTGGCTTACAGATTACCATACCACGACGGATATCAGTTTTCTCAATACCACGTAACAATAAACCTACGTTATCACCAGCTTCACCACGATCTAAGATCTTACGGAACATCTCAACACCAGTTACTACTGATTTCAAGTTTTCAGCTCCCATACCTAAGATATCAACTGCTTCACCTGAGTTAATAACACCTGTCTCGATTTTACCTGTTGCTACAGTACCACGACCTGTGATCGAGAATACGTCTTCAACTGGCATCAAGAATGCCTTATCAACATCACGCTTAGGAAGTGGAATCCATGAATCTACTGCATCCATTAACGCTTCGATTGTAGCTACCCACTTACCATCTCCGTTCAATCCACCTAAAGCAGATCCTTGGATTACTGGAATGTTATCACCATCGAATTCGTAGAATGAAAGAAGCTCGCGAATCTCCATTTCAACTAATTCTAATAATTCTGGATCGTCTACCATATCCACTTTGTTCATGAAAACAACCAATTGAGGTACACCTACTTGGCGTGCCAAAAGGATGTGCTCACGTGTTTGTGGCATTGGTCCGTCAGTTGCAGCAACTACCAAGATAGCACCGTCCATCTGAGCAGCACCAGTAACCATGTTCTTCACGTAATCCGCGTGACCTGGACAGTCAACGTGTGCATAGTGACGGTTAGCTGTTGAATACTCAACGTGAGCCGTGTTAATCGTGATACCACGCTCTTTTTCTTCTGGAGCAGAGTCAATGGAAGAGAAATCTTTCTTCTCAGCAAGACCTTTTTCAGAAAGAACTTTAGTGATAGCAGCTGTTAAAGTTGTTTTACCGTGGTCAACGTGGCCAATTGTACCAATGTTAACGTGGGGTTTACTTCGGTCAAAATTCTCTTTTGCCATGATTATTTAGTTCTTAATTAAGTTATAAAAAATTTCAAATTGTACTTATTCAAATTCGGCCTTGCTTCATGCCTAGAGCCTTTGAGCAGGATTGAACTGCCGACCTCTTCCTTACCAAGGAAGTGCTCTACCACTGAGCTACAAAGGCAAAACCTTGCGGCCATTTTGGCTTGCCTCATTAGACTTACCACAAATAAAAATATTACTCAGGCGGTTTTCTCCTAAGCAACATCTTTATTCTGAGCGGGAGACGGGGCTCGAACCCGCCACCTATAGCTTGGAAGGCTATCGCTCTACCAAATGAGCTACTCCCGCTGGCTAGATTCTCCTGTAAAAAGAATCTAAATTCAATAAAAAAATGTGGGGACAGATGGATTCGAACCACCGTAGGCATTCACCAGCAGATTTACAGTCTGCCCCATTTGGCCGCTCTGGTATATCCCCATTCATTTTGTTTCAGCGAAACGTTTTGCTGAAATAGTTCGCAAAAGTAGCTCCTTTTTTGATTTCCGCAAAGCTCTCGCCAAAAAAAATGTGATAAATTTTTATAATAGTTTAATTCCGAAGCTAAATCCCGTTAATTGTGGCCCATTGCCCTTCTCAAATAAGGGTGTTAAATCATAATTAAAGAACAAATCTGGAAAATGGCGCAATGCAACCTCCGCCTTTAGCCCATATCGAACTTGTGTTAAATTGAAATTTGCATTTGTTCGAACTAAATCCTCGCTTTTTTCTTCCACGGTCTTCGTCCAGCTATCCAATCGATAACTTACATAGCCACCGATCCCAAGCATTTGAATCGCAGACTGCTTGCTAAAAGCAAAATGGGGCATAATGGGTAAAGTAATGTAAGAAACTGTTAATTTATTTTTATTTAACAGTGTCTCTTTGCCCTGAGCATCTAATATAGGTTGAAAATTCGTAGCGGTTGCTGTTTTGTTAACAACCCGATTGTGGTCAAACATAAAGTTGTACCAATCAAATGATATTCCGTAGCCTAATTTGAACGCACTTTTTTTGCCGCGCGCTATCGTCGCCGAACGTGCAAATTCTAAACTCACATAGCGTGAACTAGTGGGTTTTAACTCCGAATCCGTAGCTAGGAATGGGGCAGGATAAATTGCTACCACTTGTTCAGGCATCGTGCCCGATAAACCATTTAGTCCCAAATATAGGTTCATCCCCTTCCGTTGAAATAAATTAAGATTTTTTTCTTTCGGATGTACCTTTGTAGAATCCCTTCCCCAAATTACTTTAGTCTCTTCCCCGTTCGCTTCTTTAACTTGCACGCCATTCCAATCCACATGGACTTCTTCTTTTCCATCTTTGACATGGATTCCATTCCAACCCACGCGGACCTCTTCTTTCCCGTCACTGTGAATCACAAGCGATTTCCCCAAGCTGTCATTTGTTACATTGATTTTTTTTTCGTCGCTTGGATACGACATCTTAAATGTTTTCTGCCGAGGCGCGTCCGATTTTATCACACCAATTTTCACCTTGCTATTCCCGATTTGCACGGATAAACTGCTGTCACCTTCCGAATCAGTTTTGATAACTGTCCGAATATTTTGCCATAAACTATCTGTTAGGACTAAACCCTTGCTTTGGAAAACCTTCTCCAACTCTTCTCGCAGGGTTTTCTTCGTATCTTGATTCCCGCCGAGGAGGGTTTGATTCCGTTTGTCAATTTTAAGTAATAAGCTATCTGGATTATTATTTCCCAAAAGCGGCTGTGTCAATCCCAATAGGATGATGAAGATTAATGTTCTCATTGTATTTGAAATGTTTGTTTAACGGTTTGTTCTGTTCGATAATAGGTATTTGCGACTTGGTGAATTCCATCTTCCAATGACCGATTCCCTTCCTTTAATTCTTGCCAATCGAGTTGCTCGCCTGCAACGACTTGTTTGACTTGCTTTAATAAACGACCCACAAAGGTTTTCTTCTTCGTCAGTACCGGTACGTCTTCTCGCTGGGCAACGCTTATGGACTTCGCGGTTTCCTCCACCGGATCAATGTCAATACGTACCCAAACCTCCTCCGGCTGCTCAGGTGCCTTCTCTGCCTGCGCCACCTGAGGTTGTGGGTCCTTTTGAATAACGATGGGCTCAACGGCAGGCGTCATCGCCTGATTGGAAAGGGCATTCGAGATAGATCTGGGTTTCTTAACGGGCTCGCTTACAGCTAACGCAGGCGTATTAGTCGCGACACTTGACTTTGTCACTGAACTTATTGCTTGTTGCATCGTGTTCGATTGCTGTGGCATTTCGACATTGCTTTCCCAATTTAACCCAATGATCACGGCTAATACGGCCGCGGCCGACCATACCCAGGTGTTCATGCGCAACCATAGCGGCCGTACAGGCTTTTCATCCATGCGTTGCTCTATGCGTTCCCACATGTTAGTAGGAATATCGGATTCTTGTGCTTGAATTTGCTTTTGCCAAGCTTTTTCAAGCGCTTCCCAAGAAGTATTATTTGGCTTTTTCATGATTCAATAACTTTTATTTTTTGCTGGATCATTGTCCGAGCTCTTGATAATTGTGATTTTGATGTTCCCGATGAGATACCTACTAATGTGGCAATCTCTTCATGACTATATCCTTCTATCGCATATAAATTAAATATCATTCGATAACCAGGAGGCAATTCCGCAATGATGGCTTCAATTTCTGCCGTCCGAAGATGCATCAGCGCATCGGCGGGCTCACCCACATCCCAGGCCTCTTCAATGTTTTTTGTGAATACATCTCCTTGCTTTCGGATCTTCATCAAACATTCGTTGACGACAATTCGCCGAATCCATCCCTCAAAACTCCCTGCCTCATTAAATGTTTCCACTTTGGAAAAGACTTTCATAAATCCTTCCATCAACGCATCTTCTGCATCAGGGCCATTGCCTAAATACCTTCGGCAAACAGCCATCATTTTTCCCGAATAGCGATTAAATGTCGCATGTTGCCCCTTGCGGTCCTGCTTTTTGCAGGCCTGCACCAATGATCGCTCAAGGTTTTCGGAGGGTAAATGTGTTTGCAAAGTTGACAAAATGTTAATTGTACGTAAAGATGGTTAAAAAGTCAAAATGGTTGCGTGGGTTTGAAAAGAATCCCAAAATTCCGTTCTTTACATCCAATTAGACTTCTATGCCAAACGCAGCACCCATTGGGATTTTTGATAGTGGAATCGGCGGATTAACGCTTGCACATGCCATCACGGAATTGATGCCGCATGAGCATATCGTATATTTCGGCGATACGGCGCATTTACCTTATGGCGATAAATCAGCGACGGCCATTCAAGCCTATTCCTTGAAGATTTGTAATTTCTTGATGGAAAAGAATTGCAAATTAATCCTCATTGCATGTAATTCAGCCTCTGCTGCCGCCTACGATTTGGTTAAAACCTATGTAGGAACCAAAGCAATCGTCGTCAATGTCATCGACCCCGTCATTGATTATTTAGACCAAAACTGGGCTGAGAAAACGATTGGACTTATCGGGACGAAACAAACGGTTAACTCCGGCATTTATGCCTCCAAAGCCGAAGCGCTTGGGAAATCAATTCAGGTGAAATCCTTAGCGACGCCTTTGTTGGCACCCATGATCGAGGAAGGTTTCTTCAACAATAACATCTCCGAACAGATCATCAAGGAGTATTTGGCGCATCCTAATCTGGAAAACATTGAAGGCTTAATCTTGGGATGTACGCACTACCCGTTAATCAAGAAGCAGATTGACGCATACTTTCACGGACAAATTCAGGTCATCGATACATCTTTGATTGTCGCAGCTGCGATCAAACAAATTTTAGCGGATGCAGATTTGTTGGTAGATTCTAAAGCCCCCTCAACCCGGCAATTTTTCGTGTCGGACTACACCGATTCTTTCGAAAAATCGACACAGATTTTCTTTGGGGAAACCATCAAATTAACGCAATACCCGATTTGGGATTAATTCGATTTGCTGAGCAATTGAGAAACGCGTTGACGTAATTGCCATTTGGCAAAACGCTCCTTTTGCTCTTGCTTGCTTTGTTTAAACCAAAGCCAAGCGACCGCTCCTACCAATAAATAAGGCGCTGTTAACAGGTATAAGATACCCGTATTTAATCCTGTAGCGATATTGGAACGGCCGTTTGAAACCGTACTTTCTACGGTTGTACGACACATGGCACATTGTGCATCAACATCCAGTTGAATCAGTAACAATATGCAAATGAGTATTAAAATACGCTTATACATAATATGGGGAGATCATAAGGTAAACAATGACACCTGATACGGAAACATATAACCAAATAGGGTAAGCCCACTTAACTGTTTTTTTGTGTGCGCTAATATCACCTGTTAATGCATGATAAAGAGCCATAAGTACCAAACGAACAACGCCGATGGAAAGGATAATGTGGGAGGAAAGCAAGAATAAATATATGCCTTTGATAAGTCCTTCTCCGCCAAATTTTGTGGATTCGTTTGCAACGTGATATAAGATATATAAAACTAAGAAGACAGCACCTTGTAATACGGCAGCTCCCATGGCTTTGCGATGGCCTTCAATGTTGTTTTTCTTCACAGCAATCAAGGCAATGATTAAACTTAATGCCGTGGTGCT
This sequence comes from Aquirufa regiilacus, assembly GCF_032470275.1. Classification (NCBI taxonomy): domain Bacteria; kingdom Pseudomonadati; phylum Bacteroidota; class Cytophagia; order Cytophagales; family Flectobacillaceae; genus Aquirufa; species Aquirufa regiilacus. Next base: position 66,707 of record NZ_JAVNWW010000006.1, on the reverse strand, counting down.
ATTGATGATGCCAATCAAATGCGGAAGAATCTTGGTCCAGTCGCCTAAAGGTAATTTGCTAGGCAATGATAAGAGGCCTGCAACCGCCAAGGGTATGGCGATGGAGATCACATTAATGATCAAATTATTCTTCGGGGATTTCGTTAGTGTAATCATATTTTATTCAGTCGCATAAATGCTTTTTAAGACTTTGATTTCCATAATCAATCGGTCGACTTCTTTTTTGTCCGTGCCATCGTAGAATCCTCGAATAACTCCCGACTTATCTACCAAAACTAAACGTTCTGAATGGATAAATGTTTCGTCTGGGTTCTTAATTGCCGCGTCATATTCAGATGCGTCCGCCAAGGGTACGTGAAAGCCTTTGAGGATTAATGGGTAAATTTCTTTTTTTGCCCCAGTTAAAAAGGTCCAGCGCGTAGAATCTGCTTCAAATCGTTTTGCGTAAGCGGAAAGCTTAGCAGGCTCATCATAGTTCGGATCGACCGATATAGAGATGAAACGAATGTCTTTGTCTTGATTGAAGGTGTCTGTTGCCCGACTAACCTGAGAGGTTATTTTAGGGCAAATGGTTCCGCAGCGCGTAAAGAAGAAATTGGCAATGTATATTTTGCCTTGTAAGTTCTTAGATGAAAATGCTTTGCCACTTTCGTCGGTCAACTGGAAAGCCGGAATCGTTTGAAATACGGTATCGAGTTCAGACTCGTTCCAGCGGGGATTTAACCGTTTGGCCATTTTAATTTCCCCCGTCGTAGAATCGATCGCGGGAATAAAACGAGGTAATTCGTAATGGTTAGTACCAAATGTCTTTAGTCCTAAAAAGATAAAGACAGGCACTATTAATGTAATTAATAAGATGCCTGTCTTCTTATTCATAATTCCTTGTAGGAAAATGGGTTGACTAATACATGTGACCGCCTTCGTAGATCAAGGCTACTAAAAGCCAAACCACGAAGAGCGTCGGAACTAAAATCATCCAAATTAATGATTTCACCTCATGCTTTAAGTGCATGAATTCTCCAACGATATAAAATGCTTTTACGATGGTCATGCCGCAGAAAATAGCAACACGTAAGGTATTAGCTGGCATCGTGAATGCGATAACGAATTCGATTGCCGTTAAGATCAATAAGATCCAAAATGTTTTCCAAATCGCTCCGGTGTTTGGAGCGGCGATTTCTTTTTCAGAAGTTTCGTGTGCTACGTGAGCCATAATATCAATGAATAAAGATTATACTAAATAGAAGAAGGTAAATACGAATACCCAAACCAAGTCAACAAAGTGCCAGTAAAGACCTACTTTCTCAACCATTTCATAATGCCCTCTGCGCTCGTAAACTCCCGTAGCTGCATTAAAGAAAATTAAGACATTCAAGATAACGCCTGAGAATACGTGTGTTCCGTGGAATCCTGTAATGAAGAAGAATAAATCCGCAAATGCAGGAGGGCCGTAGGGGTTACGAACTAAGTTGGCTCCTTCAATAGGCGAAATAACGCCATCAACTAATTGCTTCGCTGCTAAGGATAAATCCTCTGGACCATGGATAAAGTGTGTCCACTCCCAAGCTTGTGAGCCTAAGAACGTAAACCCACCTACGATTGTCCACAACATCCATTTCTCTACATCTTTACGATCACCGCGGTGGCCAGCTTCTACAGCTAATACCATCGTCACGGACGATGCAATCAAAATGAAGGTCATGATACCTACGAATACCAAAGGCAAAGACATTCCATGTAAAAATGGAACCGCTTCAAATACTTTTTCTGGGATTGGCCAGTGCGTCGTTGAGAAATAGAATGTTTCAGGAGTTCCTTCCCATGCAGGTTGGCTGAAACGGATCATTCCGTAAGTGATCAATAAGGCAGAGAACGTAAATGTATCTGATAGGAGGAAAAACCACATCATTAATTTTCCGTAACTCGCTTTTAAAGGTTCTGATCCACCCGACCATGAAAGGTTTTCGGGTACAGCAGGGGCAGTGTGTGCAACTGACATGCGGTAATTGCTTAATTGTTAAAAACTAAAAATAAAAATAAATATACCCACAAAGCATCCAAAAAATGCCAATAGGTGGTACAAATCTTAATTTGGGTCAATGCTTTTGCATTAATTTTCAGTCGGAAAGCTGCTACTAAAGCAACCAATAACACAATCAATCCAGAGATTAAATGTAGCCCATGAAGGCCTGAAAGTACATAAACAAAAGAACCTGACGGATTTCCTACAAAGAATACGTTCTTCTCCACTAATTGGATCCAACCGTAAAATTGCATGATTAAGAATATTAATCCGAGCACAAAAGTAATAGAAATACTTATTCGAAGCGCATTAAATTGGTCTTTTTTTGCAGCTAAGTATGCAAAATGCATGGATGCACTGCTGCCAAGCAAAACGAATGTGCTGTAATAAAACAAATTGGGCAAATCGAATTCTACCCAGTTGCCTTCCGCTTTTCTTACCAAGTATGCACTTGTAAAGGCGGCAAACAGCATGATGATGGATACGATAAATAACCACATGGTAAATACTTTCGGATTGACCGAACGCGTTTCATTGGCTGCAAGGAGTTCTTCTTGATTTTTCATGACTTAAGCTTTATCAAATAAAAAGGCGATTTGAACTAATAATAAATAAATAAAGGAACCAAACATCATCCAGCGGGCAGCTTTATCTGTTGGCTTCATCATTAAGTAAAAGGTCTGTCCTAAGAACAAGCTACCGGCCACAATTGTTATAATGGCCGAGGTAATTCCTGTCATATGCATCATATACGGCAAGAATCCCAAAGGGATTAAAAATACCGTGTAGATCATAATGGTAAAGGCTGTTTTTAAGTCCTTTTTCCCATCATTGGGTAACATACGAAATCCCGCCTTTTTGTAGTCGGCATCTGCCACCCAGGCAATAGCCCAAAAATGGGGGAACTGCCAGAAAAATTGAATGGCAAATAGGATGCCTGGTTCCCAACCAAAGTGTTGAGTAGCTGCAACCCAACCGATCATCGGAGGAAATGCTCCAGGAAAAGCCCCAACAAATACGGATATTGGACCCACGCGCTTTAGGGGCGTGTACACATAGCCATACAGGATATAGGACAATAAACCGATCGCTGCCGCTTTCCATGTGAAGTAGCTTAGCAAACCCAAAGCTAAAGCGGCTACAATTAGCCCGTAAATTTGGGCATTTTGTGGCGTTAATGTCTGCGTAGGAAGTGGACGTTTGGCCGTTCGCTTCATCAATTTATCGTATTCAATTTCTTTTAACTGATTTACGATATTGGCAGCACCCGTCAGAAGAAATCCTCCTAAAGAGATTAAAATGATATCGAGTGCTTTATGCTCAACGGGTGCTAGCAAAAAACCAAAGGTCCCTGAAAATGCCACGGTCATAGAGAGCCGAGACTTTAATAAATCGATGTAGGGTTTTATCTTGTTCATATACTTCGTGTTTTTAACCACGCATGCACGTGAAGACCAAATAAAACTAATGAGCTAGCCAAATGAATCGGTTGAGATCCCAGCGGCAAGGCGAAATAGGCCATCAGTACGCCTGAGATCAAGGAAAGTCCGATGCATAGGACGAAGGCTTTGACATAAGGTGTTTGGACTAATCCACTTGTTTGGACATTTTTCCAAAGGAAATAATGGCTAATCAAAATAGCCCATGAGAACGTTCTGTGAATGATATAACCTAAATCTAAGGCTTCTATCCATTGATCTTTAGCATTTTCGCCAAGACTACGGATGACATCATCCATGTTTTCGCGTACCTGTGTACCCAATAAAATTTGTACGCAGATAACAATCGCATTAATGGCAATCCATTTACGTTGTGATTGCGCTAATTCAATTTTAGGCTTCTCAGTCTGTAATGCTTTTAATAGGAAAAATAATACACCGGTTGTTAGCAGCATGTGCATCGTGACCACACCAGGTAAAAGGAATGAATCAACGACGTATTTTCCTAGCACAGCATTTGCCATGACAAGCAGAAAGGCTGCCAGCGTTGGAAGAAATACGGATTTGCCTTTTTTAATGGATAAGACAAGCGTAATGGCCATGAAAAGGCCGGTTAATGCGCCAATCAATCGGTTGATGTATTCGATCCAGGTTTTGGTTGGGTTAAAGAGAACTTCTCCATGAAGTTTTTCCTTGTAAATTTCCTGGTAGTTGAAGGGCAATTCGGATGCCTGTGTAGGGGGAATGTATTGGCCAAAGCATTTGGGCCAATCAGGGCATCCCATGCCAGAACCTGTGCTTCGTACGATACCACCCGCTAATATGAGGACATATAAGCTAATTAATGTGATAATACCGAATCGTTGGAATGACATGTAGGTAGCTAAAAAAAGGATGCATCCAAATGAAACCATTTCGATGCATCCTTAAGCATTTTTTTAATTAACGGTTATATGACTCGTTTTGTGCGGTCAATAAACTTTCAATTGCTTTTTCGTTTGCAATTTCTTCGTTTTCCTCCGGTAAGTTTGATTCTGGTGTTGCAGAATACGGAACGTTTTGAGGAATGAAATCTAACTCAGCACCTGGCTTTGAGTAGTCATATGGCCAACGGTACACTGCAGGAATTTCACCTGGCCAGTTGCCGTGTCCTACTTCTACTGGAGTTGTCCACTCTAATGTAGTTGAGTTCCATGGATTTTGCGTTGCTTTCTTGCCTTTGAACATCGAATAGAAGAAGTTCCAGAAGAAAATAGCTTGTGCAGAGAACGTTAAGATGGCAGCAATAGAGATGAACATATTCAAATCGGTAAATGCCTCTTCACGTCCGTTTCCTAATGCTGTAAATGAATAATAACGGCGTGGGAAACCTGCAATACCTGTGTAGTGCATTGGGAAGAACACACAGTAAACTCCTACGAATGTTGCCCAGAAGTGAATATAACCTAACGTCTTATTCATCATGCGACCGAACATCTTTGGATACCAGTGGTATACCCCTGCCATTAATCCAAAGAATGAAGCAGAACCCATAACCAAGTGGAAGTGAGCTACGACGAAATACGTATCGTGTAAGTTGATATCCAATGCCGAGTTACCTAAAATGATACCTGTAACACCACCTGAAATAAATAGGGATACAAGACCAATCGAGAACAACATCGCTGGAGTAAAGATCAAATTACCTTTCCACAATGTAGTAATGTAGTTAAATGCTTTTACCGCTGATGGTACCGCAATGATTAACGTTAGGAACATAAATACGGAACCTAAGAACGGATTCATACCGGTTACGAACATGTGGTGAGCCCATACGATAAAGGCTAGTAAGGTAATCCCCATCATTGAACCAATCATCGCACGGTAACCAAAGATAGGCTTACGCGCGTTCGTTGCAATAACTTCGGATGTCATACCCAATGCAGGCAACAATACGATGTATACCTCAGGGTGACCCAAGAACCAGAATAAGTGTTGGTACAAGATTGGAGAACCTCCCATGTTTGGAAGCGCTTGTCCTTGAATATAGATTTCTGATAAGTAGAAAGAAGTTCCGAATGAACGGTCAAAAATCAATAATAAAGCAGCTGACAACAATACAGGGAATGATAACAAACCTAAAATTGCAGTGAAGAAGAATGACCAGATCGTCAAAGGCATCTTCGTAAATGTCATACCACGTGTACGCAAGTTGATGATTGTACAGATGTAGTTAATACCACCCATCAAAGAGGATACGATAAAGAATGCCATCGATGTTAACCACAATGTCATACCTAAGCCTGAACCTGGCATTGCCTGTGGTAATGCACTTAATGGAGGATAAATTACCCAACCACCTGATGCAGGACCTGTTTCAATAAACAATGATGAAAACATCACAGCTGATGACAAGAAGAAGAACCAGAAGGATAACATGTTAATGAATCCTGAGGCCATGTCACGTGCACCAATTTGCAATGGAATCAAAAAGTTCGAGAATGTACCTGACAAACCTGCAGTTAATACAAAGAATACCATGATGGTACCATGCATTGTTACCAAGGCCAAATAAAATTCTTTATCTAATTTACCTGATTCATCAATCCACTCGCCTAAAATAGGGCGTAACCATTCCAATTGCATTTCTGGGAAACCCAATTGCAAACGAAACATGATTGACAATGATCCTCCTACGAATGCCCATAGGATACCCATGATTAGGTATTGTTTGGCAATCGTTTTGTGATCTTCAGAGAAGATATACTTCTGAATAAAATTTTGTTCATGATGCTCGTGTTCGTGATCATGATCATGTGTGTGAGCGTGAACTTCTTCAGCGTGTGTTGTAGCAGTTGACATATTCGTATATTTTTCTTTCTACTGTTCTTTTAAAATTTATTACAATGCTGCAGCTGTTGCAGTACTATCTGTGGCAATTGGCTCAGCAGGAATATACTTGCTAGCTTTTGCCTTCAAATTTGCTGGAACTTTTTCCAAATAACCTGGATTCATCGCTAAGAATGGTTTTTGCTCAGCACACCATTTTTTGTAATCTTCCGGCTCATCCACAAATACCGTTATCGCCATACCAAAGTGACCACGGCCACAAATCTCTGTACAGTTTAACTTGAAGTTGAAGTCCTTGTTATTCATCTTCGCACGCATCTCGTCAGTAGAAATGTTTGGCGTAAACCAGAATTTAGTTGGCATACCTGGTACAGCATCCATCTTAACACGGTGATATGGTAAATATACCGAGTGTAAGACATCCTGCGCGTGAATTTTCAATAATACAGGCTTTCCTTTTGGCAAGTGAAGTTCTGTAGCTGTAAAATCGTCAAATGAATTCTTATCTGTATAATCAATACCGATGCTATTTGTTTCATCGATCAATTTGTAGTTGTAATTACCTAGTTGGTTATCATCCACCCCAGCGTAACGTACATACCAACCAAATTGATGACCTGTGATTTCAATAACCACGGCATCGCTTGGAGCTTGTGAAGTAATGTCTCTCCAAGTTCTCCATCCTGTGAAAACCAAGATTGCCATGACAATCGCAGGAATAACCGTCCAAATTAATTCTAATTTGTGGTTAACAGGGTAGAAAGTCGCTTTTCTATTTTTGTTGTAACGGTATTTGTATGCAAAGAATAACAACAATGTGTTTGTTACAAAAAATGCAAATGTTACAACAGCCATTGATACCCAGAACATTTTATCAGTATCTAGTCCATGCTTAGAAGACGCTTCTGGTAAAAAATCAGGTAAGCAAGTTAAAAATGACCAAACACCTGCAACGGTTCCTAACAACCAAAAAATTAACATGCCGTATGCATTGACATTGTTACTTGAATCAAGTGGAGATGACTCATCTTCGCTAGGGGTCAAGTTTTTATTTAATTTCATGCTTTTCACAATCACAGAGATTGCTAAGATGAAGAAAACAACGGATAAAAGACCAATTAGGTAATTCATATGTGTATTTGTTAAAATCGTAATCGCTTAATACTAAATATCGTGATGTAATGCTTCTGGTAAGAACGGGTGATTCTTTGCTACTAAAGAAGCTTTTGTCAATTCATCTGAGATCACATAAATGAACACAGAAGCAAAAACTGTTACCATCCCGAACTCAACTAATCCGTATCCTCCATGCTTTCCTAACACACCTGGCATAATCATTTGGTAAAAGTCAATATAGTGACCAGCAATGATTAAGAATGCGGCGATTTTTAAGAATATACGAGTTCTTTTGGCATCACGTGTCATAAGAACTAAGAAGGGTAGCAAGAAGTTTAAAATTACCATCAAAATTTCTGATGTTTTGTAAATTTTATTGTGTCCTTCCCAACGCTCTAAGAAATAGATTGTTTCCTCCGGTAGATTGGCATAGTAAATCAATAAGAATTGCTCAAACCAAACATATGTCCAGAAGATCGAGAATGCAAACATAAATTTACCTAAATCATGTAAATGGTTTTCATTTACATAGCCCATTAAGCCCTTGTCTTTTAGGTATAAGATGGCTAATACGATAACAGCATAGGTTGTTACGTGCCATGAAGCAAACATGTACCATCCAAACATCGTAGAGAACCAGTGCGTATCGATCGACATAACCCAGTCCCAAGCAAAGATTGAGCTTGACGCACCGAAGATTACGATGAACGCCGTACCGATTTTCACTAATTGAGTGAAATATTCTGTTCCTCCATTCAAATCCTCTTCAAGTGATTTTTTACGTAACATGTTCCAAAGAAGGATCCACAATCCGCCGAATACCACTAAACGAATCAAAAAGAAGTTTTTATTCAAATAGCCAGATTTACCTGCAATGATTTTGTCATAGTTTTCACTACCTACCTCAGTTACACCATGGTGCATCCAGTGGAAGATAACATCTCCTTTGAACAAAAATACAGCAGCCAAGATTGGCAAAGAGATATACAAGAACTTAGGGAAAGCTTCTGGAACGCGTTTCATCACAGAAGACCAACCTGATTTAGTTAAGTATTGCAATGAAACAAAGAACATACCTACAACAGCAATACCTGTGAAGAATACAGCGTTCAACCATACGTTTGCCCAAATACGATTTGTCCAATCGTAATGTTCTTCGGCACCTGTTTGGTGTGAAACGGCTCCACCAGAAAGGTGCTCGCCAGCTGCTTCATGTCCTGCTTTAACTGCATCGTGTCCTGCATTCGCTACTTCGTGTCCGCCAGCTTCACCTTTTGATAAAAGGTAAATACCGAGCGCTAAAGCTGCTAAACCAGCGATGAAAGCATAAATTATACGTTTTTTGCCTTCAGCACTAAATTCAAAATGCTCTTCAACGTTTGCTGGGGAAAAATGTGAATGTCCCGCCATCTTGATCTCTATTTAATTTAAATTGATTGAATTATTGTTTTTGTAGTTCGTGAACATAAAGCACGATTTTCCAACGGTTTTCCGAAGAGATTTGTGATCCGTGTGGCCACATTCTTCCTTTTCCGTGTGTAATGACGTGGTAAATATGTCCGTCATTCATCGTTTTTAATGCATCACTTGAGTAAACAGGTACTCCTTTGTATGCTTTCGCTACCAAACCATCTCCTTTTCCAGCTTCACCATGGCAATGTTGGCAAAAACGCTCATATTGAGTTTTTCCTGCTTCGATGTTCTCTGGTGTTGCAGCGATTGGATTATACAAAGATTTTTCTGAGTATGAAATGCTATCGTTCGGGATTGTTTTTGCAATCATTTCTTGTGCTAAGAAAGCTTGCTTTAAACTATCAGAACCTGTATAACGCTTACGTGAAACAGTACCTTTTACAGGTAAACGCATGTTCATGCCTAATGGGTTGATGGTATTGGTGTCACCTTGGGTTTGAGACATTGGTTCATATCCTACCGAGTGATACATGTTTGGAGCAAATTCTGTTCCTGTATCGTTCGGGTCTGAACCGCATGACATTAAGCCCGCAACTACACCAGCTAATAAAACGAATTTAATTCTTGGATTAAACATCTTGTTATGCTTCTTCATGAACAATTGTTCTTGGTTAATTATTTAGTATTTACTTCTATTGCGCCAGAATCTTTCAAGGCTTTCTTGATGTCAGCGGCACTAACTTTGTTTTTGTCAACATTGATTGCCATCACAAATTTGTCATCCGTGATACGCAAATCCAATGGCTCTACCTTGTTGCCAGGGTATAAGTTGTTGGATGCACAAAATGTTGATACTAAACCAAAGGCTGTGAATAATACAGTTCCTTCAAATGCGATAGGAATCCAGTTTGGAAGTGCAAAGAAATCTTTACCACCAATGATCATAGGCCAGTCAAAAACCATCGTATAGCTGATTAATGCAAAAGCACAGATCATCCCTAAGGTTCCGAACATAAATGCAGCGATAGGTAAACGTGTACGTTCATGTCCTACGGCTACGTCTAATCCGTGAATTGGAAATGGAGAATATACATCTTCAACTTTGATACCTTTCGATTTTACGGCACTTACTGCGTGTAAAACCTCGTCCTCATCGTCGTATACTCCCAAAATGTAGTTAGTTGTCGAACTCATATTGTCTTAATTTCGAATTTGCTTATTAGAAAATTACTCTTCTGTTTTTTTAGTAGGCTTGATACGCTTGATTGTAAATTCCGTCGAAACGCCTTTCATTACTGATTTCACCTCTGCCATGTTTACCACTGGTAAGAACTTAGCAAATAAGAAGAAAAGGGTAAAGAATAAACCGAATGAGAAAATGTAATCACCGATATCATACATCGTTGGCGAGAACATAGCCCATGAAGATGGGATGTAATCACGGTGTAAGGATGTTACGATAATTACGAAACGCTCAAACCACATACCTACGTTTACCACGATTGATAAGAAGAATGAAACCATCAAGTTTGTACGGATCGCTTTTGACCAAAATAATTGTGGAGAGATTACGTTACATGTCATCATCATCCAATATGCCCACCAGTATGGACCTGTTGCACGGTTGATAAATGCATAACTCTCATACTCAACTCCCGAATACCATGCGATGAAGAATTCAGTCAAGTAAGCAATACCTACGACTGAACCTGTAACAGTTACAACGATGTTCATCATTTCGATGTGTTCGATGGTAATGTAATCTTCTAATTTGAAAACCACACGCGTGATTAACAACAAGGTTTGCACCATGGCAAAACCTGAGAAGATTGCTCCTGCTACGAAGTATGGAGGGAAGATTGTCGTGTGCCATCCTGGGATAACCGACGTTGCAAAGTCCATGGATACAATCGTGTGTACAGAAAGTACGAGGGGAGTAGAGATACCTGCCAAAATCAATGACATGTATTCATAACGTGCCCAAGTCTTTGAAGAACCTGTCCAACCTAAGCTGAACAAACCATACCAGAATTTACGTCCTGCTGTAGTAGCACGGTCACGAATCGTTGCCAAATCCGGCACAAGACCCATGTACCAGAATAATAAAGAAACGGATAAATACGTAGAGATTGCAAAAACGTCCCAAACCAATGGTGAGTTAAAGTTAACCCATAAAGAACCGAAGGCATTTGGAAGCGGTAAAGCCCAGTGAGCTAACCAAGGACGTCCCATGTGAGCTAAGATAAACGAAGCAGCACAAAGTACGGCAAAGATTGTCATGGCTTCTGCAGAACGGTTAATTGATGTTCTCCATTTTTGACGGAACAATAATAATACGGCAGAAATCAAGGTACCTGCGTGACCGATACCAACCCACCATACGAAGTTAGTGATATCCCAAGCCCAACCTACGGTTTTATTTAATCCCCAAACGCCAATACCTTGCCACCAAGTGTAGAATAGGCAATAAGCACCATAAATGAATACAAGTGCTGAGATCCCGAATGCAATTTTCCATTCTTTCGTAGGCTCTCCCTCTACTTGTTTGCAGATATCGTGGGTAACATCGGAATAAGATTTTCCACCAGTAACTAGTTTCTCTCTTATGGGTGATACAACGTGCGACATATTTTTATTTACTGTTTTACGATTAAAAAATTATGCTTTTTTAGCATCCTTGTTACGAACTTTCTTCAAGTAAGAAATATTAGGCTTCACGTTAATTTCTTCAATTACGTGGTAAGCGCGTCCTTCTTGTTCAACTAATAACAATTGTGAGATAGCTGATTTAGGATCATTCATATCTCCAAAAGTAATTGCGTTCGTAGGGCAAGACTGCGCACAAGCTACTTGAATTTCACCATCTACTGGACGACGACTTTCTTTTTTCGCTGTTAATTTGCCTTCTTGGATACGTTGAACGCACATCGAACATTTTTCCATAACCCCACGTGAACGAACTGTTACGTCTGGGTTAATCACCATACGACCTAAATCGTTGTTGAAGTGGAAATCAAAGTCATCAGTTTGGAAATAACGGAACCAGTTGAAACGACGTACTTTGTATGGACAGTTATTTGCGCAATAACGTGTACCGATACAACGGTTGTAAGTCATTTGGTTTAATCCTTCTGTTGAGTGTGTTGTAGCTAAAACTGGACAAACAGTCTCACATGGAGCGTTATTACAGTGTTGGCATAACATCGGCTGGAATACAACCTCTGGGTTATCAGAAGCAATTTCCAATCCTTTTAAATCTTCTACTTCAGCGTCAGATGAGTAATAACGGTCAATACGCATCCAGTGCATTTCACGACGATTGATTACTTCTTGACGACCTACAACCGGTACGTTGTTTTCAGCATTACATGAAATAACACAAGCTGAACATCCTGTACATGTATTTAAGTCGATCACCATTCCCCACGCGTGGTTGTTGTATTCGTGACCATTCCAAAGTGACAAATCTGTTGCGTCTTTTTCGCCTTCAGATGTCTTAACTCTTGGTTTGTAGCTTCCTGCTAATGGGTTTTTAGCAAATTCAGCTAAGACTGTTTCTTGAACAACCGCTTGACGCGCCATCACCGTTTGGTGCGTTTGCGTTTGTGCGATGTCTTTCGTTTCACCAGTAGCTGTTACGGATACGCCTTGTGTACATGTTCCTACACAAGCGCCATTGATTTCTGAAATAAATGGATAAGCGTTAACACCTACTCCGTCAGCAGATTTACCTGCCTTCGTACGTCCGTAACCAATTGCGATTGCAATCGTTCCTTGTGCTTGACCTGGTTGAACCAAGATCGGCAAGGTAACTTCGTATCCTTTAGCGCTTACTTTGACTAAGTCGCCTTGTTTTAATTTTAATTCTGTTGCTGTTGGTTGTGAAATGGCAGCATAGTTGTCCCAACAAGCTTTTGAAACTGGCTCAGGGAATTCCTGTAACCATGGATTGTTCGCTTGTGATCCTGTACCTAAACCTACTTTCTCGTAAACGGCAATTTCTAATCCTGTTGATGTAGCTGAATAAGCTTTTGCAATCGCAGCTGCTGCAGCATTTACGTCTACCGATGGGCTAGAAGCTGAAATGCTACCTGCATTGGGTTCAAAAACACCATTGTGCAATGCGTTGTTCCAAGCTACTTTACCACCTTTTAAGATGTTGTTCTCCCAATTGCTTTCTAAGTATGCAGCAAAATCACCAGCCAAACCTGCCCAAGTTAAGAAACTTGCTTGAGCTTGACGTGTTTTGAAGATCGTAGAAATAGTCGGTTGTGTTAATGAGTAGAAACCAGCTTTTGGCTCTGCATCATTCCAAGACTCTAAGAAGTGAGAATCGGGTGCGATGAATTGACATAAAGATGCTGTTTCATCGGCACGCTCGTTGGTTGCTAAGCTAACTTCAACTTTCGGTAAAGCTGTTGCTAACGCTGCTCCCATTGGGTGATTGTAAACGGGGTTGGCATTGTAGAAAATAACTGCGCCAATTTTACCTGCACCTGCTTCTTTAATGAAGTTGGCCATTGCCATGTCATTACCTTGACGGTAGTTCAATGGAATAGCTGTATTTAATGTTGAACCATAAGCGCCAACTAAAGCGTTTGTAGCTGCAACGATTTTTTGAACCTCTGGGTCATTAGAACCTGCGACGATGATGGAAGCACCTTTTGATGCAACTAAATCTTTCGCAGCTTTATCTAAATGCTCAACTTTAACAGCTGAACCTGCAATTCCTGCAGCACCTGTTAATTTGGCTACCGCATTGTATAATGCAACGGTAACTAAACCTTCTTGAGATGGCTTGTAAGTTGCACGGTAATCTGCGTTCGCACCTGTCATCGACATAATTGTCTCAAACTGATAGTGACGTGACATATCTTTTTTGCCTCCTTTTTCTGAGCTTACACGACGTGTAACAGCCCATTGAGAAGAGAATTCACTTGGAGCAATCCATGATCCTAGGAAATCAGCGCCTACAGAAACGATTGTTTTTGCTTTACTGAAATCGATGCTTGGGATAATGCCACCATGTGCAGCAGATAATCCGTAAGCTGGATTCGCATCGTATGAGATATGTTGTGTTGTTGGATATTTCGCCGCGAAATCAGCAATAACCTTTTTCGTTGTTGGCGAAAGAATTGTATTGGAAACAATTCTAATTTGACCACCCTTAGCTGCTACTGCTGCTAATTTTGCCGTGAATTCAGCATCCAATTGTTTCCAATCCGTTGCTTTTCCAGCCGCTTGTGGACCTTTTAATTTTTCGTTGTCATAAAGACTCAAAACAGATGCATGCGCACGGCCTGAAAGAGCTCCTTTAGAAACGGATGATAAGGTATTTCCTTCGATTTTGATCGGACGACCTTCGCGCGTCTTAACTAAGATAGAAGCGTAATCGCCACCATCTACGTATGTTGACGCGTACCAGTTGGCAATCGTAGGCTCAACATCCTCCGGCTTGTTCAAGTAAGGAATGGTGTTTTTAACTGGGGCTTCACATGCCGCTAATGAAACAGCTGCTACTCCAAAACCCAACATCTTTAAAAAGTCACGACGATGAGTTCCAGAACCGTCTACTAGGGCTTCGCCTTTCGCATCGTTTTCTGAGGGCATATTGCCAAACTCATTGTGGATATTTTTTACAAACGATGGCTCATTGGTTAACTCCTCAATTCCTTTCCAATACCTCTTGTTCGAATTTTCCATATAATCTTTCTTATTCAGACTAATTTTGAATCTATTGTAATATGATTAATAGTGACACTTAGAACACTCTAAGCCACCAATGTTTTGCACTTTAAGTGGTGTTTTGCTGTCTTTGTTATGCACCTCAACTAATTTGTCATAGTATGCATTTCCTTTCGCGTTCACATCTGTTTCGCGGTGACAATCGATACACCAGCCCATTGTTAATGATGAACGTTGCTCAACTACTTCCATTTTTTCAATTTCACCGTGGCAGTTTTTACACTCTAAACCACCCACGTTTGTATGTTGGGAGTGATTGAAATACGCCAAATCCGGCAAGTTGTGCACACGTACCCATTGGATAGGTTCGTTGTTTTCAAGTGCACGGTAAATCTTTTGAATTTCTGGTGATTCGCGTTTGATCGCGTTGTGGCAGTTCATACAAATGTTTGCAGAAGGTACGTTAGCACCTTTTCCCTCATATACACCTGTATGGCAATAGTTACAGTTAATTTGATTTTGACCCGCATGTAATTTGTGCGAGAATTTAATCGGCTGCTCGGGAGCATATCCTTGGTGGATACCTACGCCGTATGCTGCATCAATTGTTGCTTTTCCGCCTAATAACAATGCCAAAACCAAAATACCTGTTTTTACAGATGAGTTAGCAGCCATCGCTTTCAAATTTTCTCCTACACGTTGCATGAATGGATTATCCTCTGAAGCTTCACCTTTTGTGATTTTGCCTAATGTGCTTACAATAGATAGTAAGGCAATCAGTACTAATACCATGATGATTAAAAGACCTACTAATAATACTTCTAACATTCCACCTGAGCTTTGAGCTGCTGGAGCTGCTGCGCCATCTGCTGCTGGAGCCGCACCCGCTGCCGGAGCTGCTGGAGCTGCGTTTGAAGCATCTACATAAGCTACGATGCTTTTGATTTGAGCGTCTGTGAAGTTTGGATAAGGCGTCATTGCTGCCTTGTTGAACTTGTTGTACAAGTCGTTTGCGTACTTATCACCTGAGGCGATAACTGCTTGTGGATTGTGAACCCACTTAACAATCCATTCGATAGGACGTCTTTCGCCTATTCCCTTTAAACCTGGGCCTACAAGCACCTCATCAGATGTGTTGTGACAAGCTGCACAGTTGTTTTTGAATAAGGTTTCGCCTTCTGCTGCATCTTGCGCAAATGTTGCGCTAACGCTAGCTAAGAGTATCGCAAAGGATAAAAAGGTTTTAACGAGTGTTGATTTTTTGCAAAACATCATGTTGGTTTTCACATTTTAATTCAGTGCGCAAAACTACGTTCCGATTTTTTAGGAAACAATTTATAGGAGAAACAATTTCAGGTTTTTTTAAGGTTTAATCGATTATTTAGAATCTTTCAAAATAAACCCAAAGTGAAAGTGTAATTTTTTTAGAGGGATTTGTACAAAATGGAGTTAAACAAAAAAACCTTCCATTGTGGAAGGTTTTTTGAGGTTTCGAGCGGATTCGAACCGCTGTAGAAGGTTTTGCAGACCTCTGCCTAGCCACTCGGCCACGAAACCAATTTAATTGGGATGCAAAAATAGCTTTTTTTTAGAAAGGAGCAAAAGGAATGCGAAAAAAAGTCGAAGGGTAGTGGTCTGTGGTCAGTGACCGCTTGTCAGTCACTAGTCCGAAGGAAGAGGTCAGATGTCAGTGGACGGTAATCAGTCACTAGTCGCTAGTCACTAGTCCGGTGTCGGTGATCAGTGACCGGTCGTCAGTCGCTAGGCAGGAGTGAGTTGACTGTCCTGAGCTTGTAGCTAGTCCGGTGTCCGAAGGGAGTGGTACCTTCGTCTAGAGTCCGAAGACTAAACTCTCAATTCTTACCTCTTACCTCTTAACTCTTCACTCTTAATTCTTACCTCTTAACTCTTCATTCTCAACTCTTCACTCCAACGTCTAACTCAACGTAAACACCGTAATCTCTGGCGGCATCCCCACACGACCCGGGTATCCCAAATACCCAAATCCGCGATTCACATATAGTTGTTGGCCATTTTCCTCATATAAACCCGCCCATTGCTTGTAAATGTATTTAGCCGGTGACCATTTTTCAAAGCCTGGAATCTTGACCCCAAACTGCGCTCCATGGGTATGACCCGCAAATGCCACATCAATGTCATGGAATTTATTGTTCTTCGTTACCTCGGCATTCCAGTGCGTCGGATCGTGGGATAATAAAAGTTTAGTTGCTGCTTCATCCGTACCTTCATAGGCTTTGGACAAATTACCATACCAGGGGAATCGGCCAATCCCAATATTTTGAACACCAATAATGGCTAATTTTTCGCCAGATTCAGTGATGATATGATTCTCATCCATCATCAGATTCCAGCCCATCAGTTCATGTGCCTTCATCAAATCTTTTAAGTTCTGCTTTTTGGCCTCAGGGCTTTTCCATTTTACATAGTCGCCATAATCATGATTTCCCAACGTGCTGAAAACACCGTAAGGGGCTTTGATTTTAGAAAACATGTTGAAATAATCTTCCACTTCTTTGGACTCATTGTTAACCAAGTCGCCTGTAAAGAATACCAAATCGGTCTTTTCGCGCATCAACATATCGACGCCGCCTTGAACGGCTGTCTTATTGAAAAAACTTCCCGAATGAATGTCAGAGACTTGCGCGATGCGCATGCCACGAAATTCTTTGGGTAGTTTAGGTATCTTTAAGCTCACCTGTTCGATGCGGTAATCATGCGCTCCTGATAAAATACCAAAAGCAAATGTCGCAGCGGGAACTGCGCCTACTGCCAAGGCTGCTTGCGATAAGAACTCATGCCGACTAATCGCGCTCGGGTCTTTTTTGCGAATCTTGTTGGTGCCCCAACGAAAGAATCGGGTGATGTCTTCTAAAAGCAAGAACAAAATGATGAATATCTTACTGATCACTGATATCATAACGAGCGCCATGAAGGTGATGCGGAATTCATTTTTCCAAGCATGTAAAGGAAGTGCATTGTAGGATATGATTCCCAATAATACGAAAGCAGTAAATCCCCAGTAAACATAGGCTGCCGTTTGGCGAATACTTTTTCGGGAATTTCGAAGGGCCGTTTTAACCGCCATCCATACATAATAGTCTAAACCAACTAATATGATGGTGATTAAGGGCACAAAAAACATTTTATTCATGGCTTATAAACTATCTTTGTTTTGCATTTGTTCCAAAGGTGCATAAAATTATGAAAAAGAATATAAGTATTTACGGAGGCGGTTGGGTAGGCGCACCATTGGCATTTAAACTAGCATTAGCGGATTTTGAAGTAAAGGTTTCGGCATCTCAGGTGCACCAACAAGCAAAGCATCCCAAAGTTCAGGTCGTTGATTTTCGCGCAACTGACGAAACCACAGAAGGGGATTGGGCGCTGTTAAATCAATCGGCCATTCAAGTTTGGGCGATTCCTCCCCGTAGAAAGAAAAATTCAGAAGAACAATACTTACGTATCGTTCAGGCTTGGGTAGATGGCTTGGATCCTCAAAAAGTGGAGAAAATTATTTTCCTTTCCTCTACATCTGTTTACGCGAATGTCTCTGCGATTGTGGATGAAACGGCTGAAATAAATACGAATTCCTTAATGGCGCAGGCCGAAGCGATTGTTGCTGCTTCTCCGGTTACCTCTATTATTTTACGCTTGGGCGGTTTAATGGGTGGAGATCGTTTTGTTGCCAAATATTTTGCCAATAAGCGTAATGATGGCGCGAATTGCCCTGTCAATTACGTACACAAGGACGATGTGGTAAATTTGATTGCATTGACTTGCGATAAAATTCAATCCGGAATTTATAATATTGTTGCTCCTGAGCATCCTACGAAGCAAGATGTGGGGATGAACGACTGTGAGAAACGGGGGATGAATCCAGGGTATTGGGACTCAAGCCAACCATGTTTAGGGGGTAAAATTGTTTCAGGGGATAAAATCGTAGAGGAATTAAGCTACGATTTCAAATGGCCAGATCCGATGGAGTTTTAGGTATTTTCGTTGGCAAAACGTATTGATTTGCCAACCTTTATTTAATTTTTGTAGATTCCCCAGGTTGAAACCTGGGGTTTTTTATGTCCCAATATTTTGCCTCCCTCTCAACTCTCAACTAAGAGACTAGCTCATTCACGGCCAACCATGCCATCAGTCCTGGCCCGATTGCCAAAGCATCTTCATCGATATCAAAGCTAGGTGTGTGAACACCACTCGTAATGCCTTTGGCCTCATTACGAATTCCTAGGCGGTAAAAACACGCATCCACATGGTGCGTGTAGAAAGCAAAATCTTCCCCGGCCATCCAAAGGTCTAAGTCAACGACGTTTTCTTCACCCATGTAGGCGATTGCTGCAGCTTTCGCTTTTCGTGTTAATTCAGGATTGTTTTGTAAGAAGGGATAACCTTTTAGTACTTCAAAGATCGCCTGACCACCCATCGCATCCGCGATGCCTTCAGCCAATTTTTTCATTTTCTCCAAACCTTCCGCACGCCATGTTTCATCCATGGCACGGAATGTACCCGCAATATTGACCTCGTCAGGAATCACATTCGTAGCACCCAATCCTTCGATCTTACCAAAAGTCAACACCGAAGGAAACTTAGGATTCTTATTGCGAGATATAATTTGTTGCATCGCCACAATGATGTGCGAGGCAATCACAATCGGGTCAATACAAGCATCTGGCATAGCGCCATGGCCTCCTTTGCCGATTACCTTAATATATAATTCATCCGTACTTGCCATATACATGCCCTCACGGAAACCGATTTTGCCTACGGGAACGTTTGTGGCTACATGTTGGCCGAAAATACTCACCGGTTTCGGGTTTTCTAGAACACCCTCTTTGATCATGATGCTGGCTCCGCCTGGTGCTTTTTCTTCTGCAGGTTGGAAAATCAACTTCACCGTCCCCTCAAACTCGTCTTTGATTGTTTGCAATATATGTGCTGTTCCTAATAGGGAAGAAGTATGCACATCATGTCCGCAGGCATGCATTACCCCCGGATTTTGCGATTTATAGGGTACATCATTCGTTTCAATGATGGGTAAAGCATCCATGTCGGCACGCAATGCAACAACTTTTTTACTTGGATTTTTACCTTCGATGATGGCAACGACGCCCGTATTCGCGAGTCTATTCGTAGCAATACCCCATGCATTCAATTGTTTTTCTACAAAAGCTTGCGTTGCCGTTTCCTGAAAGGATAATTCTGGGTGCATATGGAGATGATGGCGATTGCCAACGGTCTCTTGTGCTAATGAATTGGACAAGGATTTGATTTTTTCTACCAGGGATGCCATGGGCCTTTGCGTTATTTTTTACAAATCTACTAAAAAGGGCTTAGAATGCCGTTTTAATCCGCCAAAACCCGCTCAAAATTTTATGTCAAGTACTTGTTTATCAGATGATTATTTTCTTTAACTTTAATGCATGTGATGGATTTGCGCAGGGATAACCTTATAAAATTGGAAGTCTATGAGTCAGAAAGTTTTAGTGCTTAATCAAGATTACAGTGCATTGACAATTTGTTCCATGCCTAAAGCTTTTTTGTTGGTCTACCTCAATAAAGCCGAACTCATTGCCGAATCAAGTACGGCCCGACTTCACTCCATCAGCCAATCTTTCCCTTTCCCATCTGTCATTCGATTAAATCGCTACGTATATTTTCCTTACAAAGGGGTTGTATTAACGCGGCAAAATATTTTTAAACGGGACGGAAATCGTTGCCAATATTGTGGTTCGTCTGATCACCTTACCTTAGACCATGTGTTGCCCAAATCACGTCAAGGCAGAACCTCATGGGACAATTTGACCACCGCTTGTAAATATTGTAATTCAAAAAAAGGTGACAAAACGCCAGAGGAAGCTGGGATGCATTTGAATCGCCAACCGTTCAAACCATCCTTCGTTATGTTTTTGCGAAATTTTTCCGGAATTTTGGATAATCAATGGATGCCTTTTGTCGGGGCGAAACACGAAAAAATTCAGTAATGATTAAAATTTCATTTATCGGTGCAGGGCACGTGGCATGGCATATTTCACAAGCATTGGAAAATGCAGGAAATAGCGTTCAGGAAGTTTTTAGTAGAGACCCGGAAAAAGCGCGCGATTTAGTTAGTTATCTGTACAATGCCCGCGTGCAGGAACATTTGGACTTTTCAGAATCAAGCTCCACTGTGTTTTTCCTTTGTGTGCCAGAATCTGCTTATGCGCAGGTTTTACCGGAATTGTTACTTCCTAAATATGCAACTTTGGTCCTCGTAGCGGGTACAGCATCGCTGACGGAATCCATGATGCAGTATGATCCTCTGCGTGAAAGCACGAATCAAATGGGGGTGTTGTTCCCGGTTCAACACTTGCAATCCGAACGCAAAATTAGTTTATCAAATGTGCCCATTTGTATCGAGGTACTCCTAGAGGAAACCGAAGCTACACTTGTGCACTTAGCCAAAGACATTTCGAAGTCCATCTATTTAGTGAATGGGGAAGAGCGTAAGAAAATCCATTTGGCCATGCTCATGGCAGGATTATTCACGCAACAACTTTGGCAACAAGCACAAAGCTTGTTGGAGTCCATCGAATTAGACAAGACCCTCATTCAAGGGGTAGTTCAAAATTATGTGCAAGCTTTTTTTGCGAATCAGACCTTACATGCCGACCAAGATATTGCGAAATTGAGTGATTCTCGCGTGGTCTTCGACCAACAAGCATTTATGTCTCGCCCTGAAATGCAGGAGATTTATAAAAATATGTTGGCGCTTGTAAAGTCTAATCCTATTTAATCAAAGGTTTATCCATCTGGATTATGACTTGTTTTTTGCTAAATCCAATGACGGTAACCTCACCTTTGGCGTTGGGGAACATGTAGAAAAGACTATCACCCGTACTATTTTTTTGGATGCTTGGTGGAATGTCTTGTTTTTGAGCGATGCCATAATCAATGGCCTCTAGCATGTTGATTATTTTGGCGTCTTTGATGGCTTGTTTTAAAATATTTGTAGGCCCCGAGGCAATAAAGACCTTGTTTTTCTGGCCTAAGGTGTCTGCCGAATCGCCTTTCTCTAAATCCGTTTGTATTTCTTTCCCCCAAACGTCGACCTGATTCACAATGTCTTGCGGCAATACGCGTTTGACTTGTCTTTCGCGCATTTCCTTAACGGCCGCTGTGGTATCAATTCGTTTGGAAAAATCACAGCCGTAAAGTGATAAAGCGAGCAGTACTATGAGGGAATTTTTCATGGGTTTCAGGAGAAAGAACAAAGGTATTCATCTTGAGCAGAAAGGGCAATGAATTTAATTGTTATCTTTGCGGAGATTTTTTAACCCCGATTAGACATGCTGGAGCAGCTAGAAGCCATCCGAGAACGATTCATCGAAGTAGAACAACAAATTGCGATGCCGGAAATTGTTTCCGACTTGAAGAAATTCAAGACGTTAAGTAAGGAATACAAAGACTTGCAAAAAATTGTAGAGCAATACATCGCATACCAAAATTTGTTGCAATCCATTGATGAAGCGAAGTCTGTTATTGCAACAGAAAAGGATGAAGACTTCCGCGATATGGCGAAAGCGGAGTTGGAAGAATTGGTTCCTGCTGAAAAGGAAATGCAAGAAGTCTTGAAAGAGATGTTGATTCCTAGGGATCCCAATGATTCGAAAGATTGTATTCTTGAGATCCGCGGGGGTACGGGTGGTGATGAAGCTTCCATTTTTGCAGGAGACCTATTCCGTATGTACCAGCGTTTTGCGGAAAAGCAGGGTTGGACTTTCCAAATCATGGACTTTACTGACGGAACAGCCGGTGGATATAAAGAAATCATTATCTCGGTTCAAGGAGAAGACGTATATGCCAAATTGAAGTTTGAATCAGGTGTTCACCGGGTTCAACGTGTTCCTGCCACCGAATCAGCAGGACGTATTCATACTTCGGCCGCTACGGTAGCCGTGATGCCAGAGGCAGATGAGGTTGATGTGCAAATCAACATGAATGATATCCGAAAAGATACATTCTGTTCATCTGGAGCAGGTGGTCAATCCGTAAATACAACGTATTCGGCTGTGCGTGTGACACACATTCCTTCGGGATTGGTCGTGCAATGTCAAGATGAACGTTCACAAATTAAGAACTTTGATAAAGCGATGACGGTATTACGGTCTCGTCTATATGAAATTGAATTAGCGAAGCGGAATGCAGAAATTGCGGGCAACCGGAAATCGATGGTTGGCACAGGTGACCGTTCGGATAAAATCCGTACTTATAATTACCCACAAGGCCGCGTAACGGATCACCGCATTGGTTTGACGGTTTATAATTTGCCTACGGTCATGGATGGAGAAATTGCTGAATTCATCGAGCAATTACGTATCGCAGAAAATGCGGAACGCTTGACGGAAGGGGCGGTATAGAAATGGTAGAGACGCGAAGTTTGAACTGCGTCGATTTCTCAGACTAAAGTCTGAGCTTACAAATTGACAAATGGCTTCAGCCTGGGGTCTCGCGCGTTATCCCGTATCTACTATTATGCTTTCTCCAACTTGAACTCAAAACGAGTTCCTTTATTCTCTTCTGACTGTACGGAAATCTTGCTGTTGTGTGCCTGAACGATGTGTTTAACAATTGATAAACCCAATCCCGTTCCTCCCGAGTTTTTTGCTCGGCTCTTGTCCACGCGGTAGAATCGCTCGAAGATGCGGTGCAAATGTTCTTCGGGGATACCTGGGCCGTTGTCGACCACTGAAATGGTATAGGCCTTTTTCTTTTCATTAATAATAATTTGAACAAGACCTTTTTCCTTGCCGTACTTAATTGCATTGACAACGAGGTTCAGGATGACTTGCGAAATTCGCT
Organism: Aquirufa regiilacus; assembly: GCF_032470275.1. Classification (NCBI taxonomy): domain Bacteria; kingdom Pseudomonadati; phylum Bacteroidota; class Cytophagia; order Cytophagales; family Flectobacillaceae; genus Aquirufa; species Aquirufa regiilacus. Next base: position 43,334 of record NZ_JAVNWW010000006.1, on the reverse strand, counting down.
GAGTATCAGCCTTCACTTGAATTTCGCCTTTCGGGGCGATGAGTTTTAACGAGACCTCCCGTTTTTTTGCTTTTGCTTCTACTTGTTCGAAAATCTCTTCGATCAAGGGGCGAAGATTAATCTTCTTTTTCTCAATTTTTATAGCCCCAGTTTCAATTTGGGAAACCGTCAGCAAATCCTGTACCAAACTGTCTAGCCCATCCAAACTTTTGGCGGCCTTCTCTAAAAATTTTGTGCGAATTTCGAGATCCTCATCCGGATTGTCTAAAAGCGTATGGACAAATCCCTGAGCCGCGAAAATGGGTGTTTTCAGCTCATGGGAAACATCTGCTAAAAACTCTTGTCTGTACTTGGCAGCCTTTTTTAAATCTTGTACTTCGCCCTCTTTGGTCGCGACGTAGGTATTTAACTCCTTTCTTAAGAGTTCAATCGGGTTCTCTTTTTCAACTAATTGTTTACGCGGAGTAACACTGAAATCTTTCTTTTTAATCTGCTTAATTCGGTCATACAAAGAGTTCACCTCTTGGAATACCAAATAATCCAGTGCAAAATAAATCAAGACTGAACCGAATATAAAGCAACTGATAAATCCAATGGTCATAGTGACCAAATCGGAACTCGGAATAAACGAAAGAAACGCCGTTGTCACGATGGCTATGACCAATGCTAAAACGACCGAAAGATATCTGGGCTGTAACATGCTTGAAATTACGGATAATTTTTTAAAATGTTGTACCTTTGCGCTTTGAATAGAACTTATGGAATTAAATCTGCTAACGGCAATCTCGCCCGTTGATGGTCGTTACCGTCGCCAAACCCAATCGCTCGCACCTTATTTTTCCGAGTTTGGGTTAATCCAATACCGCGTTCGTGTGGAGATCGAATACTTCATCGCCTTGTGTGAAATCCCCTTAGCTCCATTAGCGAGTTTTCCAAAGGAACATTTTGCGGCTTTGCGGGCGATGTACACCAACTTCACCGAAGCCGATGCGCAATGGATTAAGGAGACAGAAAAGGTGACCAACCACGATGTGAAGGCCGTTGAATATTTCATTAAAGATAGGATGTTGGCTTTACCAGGTGATTTGACACCTTATGTTGAGTTCATTCACTTTGGTCTAACTTCTCAAGATATCAATAATACAGCCATCCCACTTTCCATCGCGGAGGCGCACAAGCAAGTCATTCTTCCTGCATACCAAGCGGTCGTTTCGATTTTAGATGCTTACGCGACGGAATGGAAAGAGATTCCTTTGTTGGCCCATACACATGGCCAACCGGCGTCTCCAACCCGTTTAGGTAAAGAAATCAAGGTTTTTGTTGAACGTTTGAATCGCCAATTGGATTTATTGGCGCAAGTGCCTTTTACCGGAAAATTCGGGGGTGCAACGGGAAATTTCAACGCCCATCAGGTATCATTTCCGGAGATTAATTGGCCGGCATTTGCGGCCAACTTACACGCGAATCTTGGGATTACGCGTTCAAAATACACCACACAAATCGAGCATTACGATAATTTGGCGGCCTATTTTGATGGACTAAAGCGTTTAGATACTATCTTAATTGATTTGTCGCGTGATATTTGGCAGTACATTTCGATGGGTTATTTCAAGCAAAAAATCAAAGCGGGAGAAATCGGTTCATCTGCGATGCCGCATAAAGTTAACCCCATCGATTTCGAAAACGCGGAGGGGAATTTAGCCATGGCGAATGCCTTTTTCGAATTCTTAGCTGCGAAATTGCCTATCTCACGTTTACAACGTGATTTAACGGATTCGACGGTACTTCGTAATGTAGGTACGCCTTTGGCACATGTCGTAATTTCATTGAATTCTTTGCAACGCGGTTTGGGTAAATTGGAATTGAACAACAGCAAAATCCAACAAGATTTAGAAGATAACTGGGTCGTGATTGCGGAGGCGATTCAAACGGTCTTGCGTCGTGAAGCGTTCCCGAAACCTTACGAGGCGCTGAAGGATTTGACACGTCACCATGGCAAGATAGACCAAGCTGTTTTCCACGCATTCATTGATGGATTAGCCGTTTCGGATGCTATTAAGGCAGAATTGAAATTAATCAGTCCTTTTAACTTCGTAGGACGCGACGAAAACTAAAACCCGACTAGTGACTAGCGACTAGTGACTTGAAAATTATGAATCACCGATTAATGCACATCGCCCTTGTGGTCGCCGATTACGACGAAGCCATCGCTTGGTATACGGAGAAGCTGGGTTTTACCTTGATAGAAGACACGCGTTTGAGTGATGTGAAACGCTGGGTATTAGTGCAGCCTTCCGGTGAGGGTTCTTGCCAATTGTTATTGGCCAAAGCCGCGACCGATGAGCAAAAATCACGTGTGGGTAACCAAACGGGCGGGCGTGTTTTCTTATTTTTACATACCGATGATTTCGAAAAAGACCATCAAAATTTGATCAAACACAACATCAAAATTGTGCGCGGTCCTGCGGTCGAAGAATATGGTAAAGTGCTGGTATTTGAGGATTTATACGGAAATTTGTGGGATTTAATTGGCTAAAATTTTGAATTAAGAGATTTCAGTTTACATTTGCATCAAATAAATACAAAAATGACAAAAGCAGCATACAACAAAAACTGGTGGCAAGGCTAATATTTCCTTGAACAGTTTCGCTGTGTGTACATGATATGTTTACCAAAGGCTTGCTGTTCTCAGTAAGCCTTTTTTAATTTTGTCCCTAGAAAACATGTCTACCATACAAATACGAACTGCGAGAAAAACCCTATTGGCTGATACCCTCACGCCAATTGGCATTTTCATGAAAATTCGTAAAAATTTCAAAAATTCAGTGATCCTGGAATCGGCCGATTACCACGGTCGGGAGCATGGATTTTCACATATTGCCTTTGACCCTGTTGCTTCATTTGAATTAACGGATTCCCAGGTTACCCAAAAATTCCCAGACGGGTCTGTTGAAAATTTCACCTTGACGAATCGTCGGGATGCAGTTCAAGCACTAAAGGCATTTGCAGATCGCTTTGATTTTCCAAAAGAAAAAGGGGACTCTCCGATGGCCAATGGATTATTTGGTCATATATCCTATGATGCCGTAACCTATTTTGAGGACATCGAGATTCAAGCGAAAAATCCTGAAACGGAAATTCCTTCGATTCGCTATTACGTATACAGGTACGTCGTTGCGGTGAATCACTTCAATAACCAGATGTCGCTTTATGCACATAGTTACGATGGGACGGAACCTACATTTGATACGATTACCTATTTATTAAATATGCCGCATTACGACTCGGAACGATTCGAGCGCGTAGGAGATGAGGTCAGTAATTTGAATGATGATCAAGTAAAGGAGATTGTGGAAACCTGTATCAAACATTGTTTGCGCGGGGATGTTTTCCAAATTGTTCCTTCTCGTCGCTTTGCACAAGGGTTTAAAGGAGATGATTTCCAAGTCTACCGCGCCTTGCGTTCCGTGAATCCTTCACCGTATTTGTTCTATTTTGATTATGAGCAATATCGGATTTTCGGTGCTTCTCCAGAAAAGCAGATTAAAATCGATGGGGATGTGGCTGAAATTCATCCCATTGCGGGAACGTTTCGACGCTCAGGGGATGATGCCCGCGATGCGGAACTTGCACAAGAGCTTTTGGCAGATCCGAAAGAAACTGCGGAACATGTGATGTTGGTCGATTTAGCCCGCAACGATCTAAGTAGAAGTGCGGACCAAGTCAAAGTAGAAACATTCAAGGAAGTCCAATTTTTCTCACATGTGATTCATTTGGTTTCTAAGGTAACAGGCCGATTACAAAAAGGTGTTAATCCCTTGCAATTGGTGGCAGATACGTTTCCTGCCGGAACCTTAAGTGGTGCACCGAAACACAATGCGATGACGATTATTAATCGGTTAGAGCCAACGAACCGTGCGATTTACGGTGGGGCGATTGGTTTCATGGATTTTCAAGGGAATTTTAATCATGCCATTGCAATTCGTACCTTTTTAAGCAAAGGAAATACCTTGTTTTTCCAAGCAGGGATGGGGGTTGTTGCCAAATCGGTCGTGGCAAGTGAAATGCAAGAAATACACAATAAATTAGCAGCTTTGCGTCGTGCATTGGAAGTTGCGGAGAACTTAGCATAAGAGAACATGAAGAACGTATTGGTTTTAGATAATTATGATTCCTTCGTGTACAATTTGGTATACCTTTTGAAGGAATTAGGTGCGAATGTGGATGTGTTTCGCAATGATAAAATTAGCCTTGAGGAAGTAGGTAAATATGATCAAATTCTCCTTTCTCCAGGTCCTGGGATTCCTTCGGAAGCAGGAATTATGATGGATTTGTTGAAGGAATATAAGTCGACCAAAAAGATATTAGGTGTTTGCTTAGGCCATCAGGCCATTGCGGAGGCTTTTGGATCTGAATTGCAGAATATGGGCGAGGTATTGCATGGCGTGACGACGGAGTGTCAAGTGATTGACCCGACAGAGCGTTTATTCTTGGATATTCCATCTCGTTTCGAGGTTTGTCGCTACCATTCATGGACCGTGATTCCCGGTTCAATGCCGAGTGATTTGAAGATTACGGCCCAAGATGATAAAGGTTATGTGTTAGCGGAGGCGCATCAGCAATTTGATGTTCGTGGGGTGCAATTTCACCCGGAAGCCTATTTGACGCAACATGGTTTACAAATGATTAAAAATTGGATGAAATAAAATGAAGAAGGTTCTAGAAAGAAGAGTAAGTGGTGAGGCGTTGTCAGAACAAGAGTCGCATGAGGTATTATTACAAATTGGGAATGGCGGCGTAAACCCTAGCCAAATTGCCGCATTTTTATCATCTTATTGGTACCATCCAATACAGGTGCAAGAGTTAAAGGGATTTGTCTCGGCCATGTTGGACTTGGCAGTTACGATTGATTTGTCGGAGTTCGATGCCATGGATGTTTGCGGAACGGGTGGTGATGGTAAGGATACCTTCAACATTAGTACGACTTCTTCCTTTGTTATTGTAGGTGCCGGTCAAAAGATTGCCAAACACGGGAACCACGGGGTATCTTCTTCGGTAGGATCTTCGACGGTTTTGGAATTTTTAGGTTTGAAATTCAACAATGATCCCAAAATCTTGAAACGTAAAATGGAAACAGCGGGGATGTGCTTTTTGCATGCACCTTTGTTCCATCCTGCCATGCGTTATGTAGGGCCAATTCGGAAAGAATTAGGGATGAAAACGTTCTTTAATTTGCTGGGACCCTTGTTGAATCCAGCGAATGTCAATAAGCAATTAACCGGCGTTTATTCGCCAGAGGTGTTCGATTTGTATGCGGGTTTTTTCAAAGACTCGAGTAAGAAATACGGCATCGTTTATGCAGAGGATGGGTATGATGAAATTTCCTTGACTTCTAATTTCCGGTTGGAGACGGCTGCAGGCCGACAAGTTTATACACCAACAGCATTAGGCTGTGAATATGTGCAGCAGTCCGAGTTGTTTGGAGGGGCGAATGTGGAGGAGTCGGCGAATATGTTGTATAAGATTTTGCAACGAGAGGGTACGCCAGCTCAAACGAATGCAGTACTTGCGAATGCAGGTGCGGCACTTTGGGTTGCCGAGAAAGCACCATCTTTAGCGGATGGCTTTGCCATGGCGAAAGAATCGTTGGAAAGTGGAAAAGCTTTCCAAGTGTTCAAGAAGTTTATTATGGATTAAGTCGAGGAGCGTCGCGTGAAAAAATTAGACGCGGCGTATCACGCAAATAAATAGACACGATGTTTCGTGTCTCTACAACATTAGGATATGAGTATTTTAGATCAAATCATTGCCACAAAACGGGAGGAAGTCGCTGCCGCGAAAGCACGCGTTTCGGTATCTCAATTAGAAAAGCAAGGCTATTTTGCCCGGGCTTGTCATTCGTTGGCCATGTCTTTGGTTCAGCCAGCGTCCACCGGCATCATCGCAGAGTTTAAGCGTAAGTCTCCCTCGAAAGGTATCATCAATGATTCCATGGGCGTTGATGAGGTAACGCGGGGATATGTGGCGGCAGGAGCGGCTTGTTTATCGGTGCTGACGGATACGGAATATTTTGGTGGGACCTATGCTGATTTTGATTTAGCACGCCGTACGAATCCTAATACGCCTATTTTGCGTAAGGATTTTATGGTGGACGAATACCAAATTGTGGAAGCCAAATCGATGGGTGCCGATGTCGTTTTATTGATTGCGGCAGCATTAAGCCCTGCGGAAATCAAAACCTTAGGGACTTTGGCGCGTTCATTAGGTATGGAAACCCTGTTGGAGGTTCATGACCAGGAAGAATTGGATCGTTCGTTAGGTGATTATATTTCTGTTGTGGGTGTGAATAACCGCAACTTGAAGAATTTTTCGGAACAAAATGTGGAGGCATCCAAAGTCCTTGCGGATAAGATACCTGCTCAATTTGTGAAGGTTTCGGAAAGTTGTATTTCAGGACCTGAGATTATTAAGGATTTGAAAGGCTTCGGGTATCGAGGGTTTTTGATCGGTGAGAGTTTTATGAAAACGAGCAATCCGGGACAGGCATTAACAGATTTCTTAAAGCAATAGAGATGAAGTGGAAGGTTTGCGGCATGCGGGATTTGACTAATATCGAGGCAGTAGCCACTTGCGAACCGGATTACATGGGCTTTATTTGGGTCGAGAAATCGCCCCGGTATGTAGGAGCTGATTTTGTGATTCCTACGCTTCCTGCCCTAACGAAGGCCGTGGGTGTGTTTGTGAATGAATCAACCGATACGATCATCTCGCTGTCTAAAAAGGCTGGATTTCAGGTTGTGCAATTGCATGGAGAAGAGGGGCAGGATGTGATTGACGCCTTGCATGCAGAAGGATTGACGGTCATTAAAGCTGTCAGCGTCGCGTCAAAGGAAGATGTAAAAGGCTTGAATTTAAAGCCTGATTATTACTTATTTGATACGAAAAAAGGATCTCAAGTAGGTGGAACGGGGGAGCGATTTGATTGGTCTATCTTGAAGGCCTATGCAATCGATATTCCTTATTTTTTAGCGGGGGGATTGGATGAGGCGAGTATTGAAGAAGCAAAGCAATTGCCAGGTATTTATGCCCTGGATTTTAACAGTAAATTAGAATTGAGTCCAGGTTTAAAGGACTTGACGAAGGTGAAAGAAATAATGCAAAACATATGAATCAGTCATTTCAAGTTGACGAGCGTGGGTATTACGGAGATTTTGGCGGAGCCTTTATTCCCGAAATGTTATATCCCAATGTAGAGGAATTACGTAGTCGCTATTTAGACATCATCGCGGAACCATCCTTTCAGGAGGAGTTTCATGCGTTGTTGAAAGACTACGTGGGCCGACCGACCCCCTTGTTCAAGGCGGAACGATTATCTGCGAAGTACAATACAAATATCTACTTGAAGCGGGAGGATTTATGCCATACCGGCGCACACAAAGTGAACAATACGATTGGTCAAATTTTGGTTGCGAAGCGTTTGGGTAAAAATAAGATTGTGGCAGAGACGGGTGCGGGCCAACATGGTGTGGCGACGGCAACGGTTTGTGCGTTAATGGGCATGGAGTGTATCGTGTACATGGGTGCCATTGACATCGAACGCCAAGCGCCTAATGTGGCGCGGATGCGTATGTTGGGCGCTCAAGTTGTTGCCGCTCAATCGGGGTCAAAAACCTTGAAAGATGCGACCAATGAAGCGATGCGTCACTGGATTAATAACCCCGTTGATACACATTACATTATTGGATCGGTTGTAGGGCCACATCCTTATCCCGACATGGTTGCACGGTTTCAGTCGGTGATTTCCGAAGAAATGCGTAGCCAATTACAAGAAAAAGAAGGTCGGGATTATCCGGATTATGTAATAGCTTGTGTAGGTGGCGGTTCGAATGCAGCCGGTGCTTTTTACCATTTCTTGGATGAGCCTCGAACGCAATTGATTGCGGCTGAGGCAGCTGGAAAAGGGGTTGATTCAGGTCACTCAGCGGCTACTACTTTCTTAGGAAAACCAGGTGTTTTACATGGCAGCAAGAGTTTATTGATGCAGACAGAAGATGGTCAGGTAATTGAACCCTATTCGATTTCTGCGGGCTTGGATTACCCGGGGATTGGACCGATGCACGCGAATTTATCCATAACAGGACGTGCACTGTTTTTTGGAATAACGGATGCGGAGGCGTTGGATGCTGCCGTTGAATGTTCTGTGTTGGAGGGAATTATCCCGGCGTTAGAGACAGCACATGCGCTGGCTGTATTTGGTAAATTACAAGCTAAACCGAATGAGGTGATTGTGGTTAATTTATCAGGAAGAGGCGACAAGGATTTGTCAACGTATCAACAGCACTTAAAATTGAATGACTAGGATGAATAGGATTACGAAATTATTTGCGGAGGCGACTGAGCCTATATTGAATGTTTATGCGACGGCAGGTTATCCTAATTATGGAGATACGATGACGGTTTTGAATGCCTTGCAGGCCGGTGGAGTTGATATCATTGAAATCGGGATGCCTTATTCGGATCCCGTTGCGGATGGGGAGACGATTCAGCAATCGAACCAAGTGTCTTTGGATCAAGGGATGTCGGTCGCTCATTTGTTTGAGCAATTAAAAGATATGCGTCAAACGGTTTCGGTACCTGTTTTATTAATGGGATACATCAATCCCGTGTTACAATATGGTGTCGAAGCTTTTTGTAAGAAATGTGCGGAAGTGGGTGTAGATGGACTGATCTTGCCCGATTTACCGATGGCGGAATATGAGTCGGAATACCAAGCAATCTTCGAGCAATACTGTCTGTATAACATCTTTTTAATCACGCCGCAGACGACGGATGCGCGTATCGCTCAAATCGATGCGATTAGCAAAGGTTTTATTTACATGGTTTCTTCGGCAAGTACGACCGGAGCAAAGACCGGAATTTCGAGTGATCAAGAGACTTATTTCAAGCGAATTGAGTCGATGAATTTGAAAAACCCACGATTAATTGGCTTTGGTATTTCGGATCGCGCGAGTTTCTTGAAGGCTTCAGAATCCGCGGCTGGAGCGATCATTGGTAGCGCTTTCGTGAAGTTGTTGGGCCAAGCGCAAGATCTTCATGCTGAGATTGTTGACTTTGTTCAATCGATAAAAGGTAAAAAGTAGCCAATTGTTTTTGGAAAGAAATATTTTTCCTATCTTTGCAACCCAATCAGCAATTTTATGTACGAAGTGACCGCTGAGTGCTGATATTACACAAAATAAAAAGTCAGATGAGTGATTTAATTAAATTTGTAGAAGCAGAAAACGCAACGCGTCGTGCTGAGCATCCAGCATTTGCAGCGGGAGACACTATCAATGTATACGTAAAGATCCGTGAGGGTAATAAAGAGCGTATCCAGGTTTTCCAAGGATTGGTAATCCAACGTAAGAATTCAGGTGCAGGTGAGTCTTTCACTGTGCGTAAAGTATCAAACGGAATTGGTGTTGAGCGTATCTTCCCAATCTTGTCACCAAACATCGATAAAATCGAAGTATTGCGTCGTGGTAAAGTGCGTCGTGCACGTTTATTCTACATGCGTGGTAAGCAAGGAAAAGCTGCTCGTGTTAAAGAGAAGAAAAAATAGGTTTGAGATTTTTTTATATAAAAGAAAGCTGTTCAGAAATGGACAGCTTTTTTTGTGTTTAATATTCAGTAGGCTCGCATTTTTTTTTACTTTTAGGGATAGATTAAACCTATTCATACATGAAATCGAATGCTTCGAACCGTCGGAAGTTCCTTCACGACGCGAGTCTATTAAGCGGATTGGCGTTTATGCCATCCGTAAAAGACGTTACCTCCTCCTTTGTTACAGCTGCTCCTGAAAAAGTTATTGCTCCGCGTTTGCGATTCGGAGTGGTGGGCATCAATCATGGGCACATTTATTCCATGGCGAATTCGATTATTCGTGGGGGTGGCGAATTTGTTTCCTATTACGCCAAAGAACCCGATTTGATTAAAGATTTTGCGAAGCGTTATCCGCAAGTGAAATTGGTTAAGAGTGAGGCCGAGGTTTTAGAAGACCCTTCGATTAAATTGGTTTTGAGTTCGATTACCCCGCATGAGCGTGCACCTTTGGGAATTCGTGTCATGCAACATGGGAAGGATTACATGGTGGATAAGCCTGGAATTATCAGTTTAGAGCAGTTGGCAGAGGTTCGGAAGGTCCAACAGGAAACCAAGCGTATATATTCAATTTCATTTAGTGAGCGTTTTGAGAATAAGGCGACGGAGTTGGCGAGCCAATTGGTCGCACAAGGAAAGATCGGAAAGGTTATGCAGACCTTGGGTACAGGCCCGCACCGCATGAGTGTGAATTCCCGTCCGGATTGGTTTTTCGATACGAAATATTATGGTGGGATTATCACGGATATTGCCTCCCATCAAGTAGATCAATTTTTGCATTTTACGGGATCGACGCAAGGCGAGGTTGTTGCTTCACAAATCGCGAATCATCACCATCCTCAGTATCCAAAATTTCAGGATTTTGGGGACTTGATGTTGCGTAGTAATAAAGGTTCTGGTTACATCCGGGTGGATTGGTTTACCCCGGATGGATTGAATACCTGGGGTGACGGCCGATTGACTATCTTGGGGACGGATGGCTATATCGAGGTTCGCAAGAATACGGATATTGCATCGCCACATGGAACAGGAAGTCATTTATATATCGTGAACAACAAAGAGACTTTGTATATTGATTGCAAGGATGTCTATTTGCCACATGGAGAATTGTTGGTAAATGACGTCTTAAATCGCACGGAAACGGCCATGACTCAGGCGCATTGTTTCTTATCAACCGAGTTAGCTTTAATTGCACAGAAAAACGCCACCAACATATCCATCAAAGCATGAAACGGAGAAAATTCATTAACAACTTAGCCCTTGGGGCGGTGGGGACCTTGGGATTCCCAACGATTGTTCCCGCGCATGTATTGGGAGGAAAGGATGCGCCGAGTAATAAGATTAATATAGGCCAAATCGGTTGTGGTCGGATTGCCCGCACGCATGATTTGCCGGGAACGTGGAAGTTTGATAAGGCGCGTATTATGTCGGTCTGTGATTTAGATCGGCATCGTACGGAAGAGACCAAGCAATTGGTGGAGGAATATTACACGAAAAAAACCGGGCAATCGAATTACATGGATGTCAAGATGTACGATGATTACCGTGAGATGTTATTAAATAAAGACATCGATGCTGTGATGATTAGTACGCCGGATTTCTGGCATGCGCAGCCTGCCATGGAAGCGGCTTTGGCAGGGAAAGATATTTATTTGCAAAAGCCGACTTCGTTGACGATTCACGAAGGCCGACAACTGGCTGAGGTCATCAAGAAAACAGGCCGAATTTTGCAGGTAGGGACACAACAGCGGTCTACTGCTCAGTTTCGCATCGCAGCGGAATTGGTTCGTAATGGTCGGATCGGGAAATTGCATACGGTGAAGGTGGGTTTACCGGGAGATCCTTCAGGACCAGCCGCTCCTGCGATGCCTATACCAAAAGGATTTAATTACGATATGTGGTTGGGCTCTACGCCCAATATGCCCTATACCGAGATTGCCGTGCATCCACAAAAAGGCTATGATCGCCCTGGTTGGTTGCGCTTAGAGCAATTCGGTGCGGGGATGATTACCGGTTGGGGCCAGCACCATTACGATTCTGCAGCCTGGGGTATGGATACGGAATACACAGGTCCTATTTCGGTAGAAGCGGTAGCTGAATTCCCAAAATCAGGTTTATGGAATGTCCATGGCGATTTCATGGCTAAGGCTGAATATGCGAATGGCATCACGATGTACACATCAGGCGGTTACCAAAATGGTATTCGATATGAAGGGTCTGAAGGGTGGATTTTTGTGTCACGTGGGGAATATGCAGCAACACCTAGTGATCCAACGGCTAAAGTGCGTTCGAAAGCATTGGATGCTTCAGATCCAAAGATTTTGGAATCTGTAATCGGCGAGAATGAACTGCATTTGTATCACTCAGATGACCAACATGGCAATTGGTTGGATTGCATTGAATCGCGGAAGGAACCTATTTCACCGATAGAAATCGGTCATCGGGCTTGTACGGTGTGTTTAATTACGCATATCGCCATGAAAGTTCCCGGCAAATTGCAGTGGGATCCTAGCAAAGAGCATTTCGTGAATAATTCCGAGGCCAATAGTTGGTTACGCCGTTCGCAACGTGCACCTTATGGAACAGACCGCGTGAAGGCTTAGATTTTTTGAACCTTGCGTACGTTTTGGTTAATCGTATCAGATTCAACGATACCATCCCGCAAACGAATGATTCGGTGGGCATATTGGGCAATATCGTCTTCGTGGGTAACCATGACGATGGTATTGCCTTTTTTATGCAATTGATCGAATAGGTCCATGATCTCATAGGAAGTTTTCGTATCCAAATTACCCGTGGGCTCATCGGCCAATAAGATCGAAGGATCATTCACCAAGGCACGCGCTACGGCAACACGTTGTCTTTGGCCTCCTGAGAGCTCGTTGGGTTTATGAAGTGCCCGATTGTCTAGTCCAACCCCTTTAAGCGTTTCCATGGCAATTCTAGTACGTTCTGACTTAGAATAACCTGCATAGATTAAAGGAAGTGCGACGTTTTCTAAGGCCGATTGTCGAGGAAGTAGGTTGAATGTTTGAAAAACGAAACCAATTTCTTTGTTTCGTACGGCGGCTAATTCATTTTCCGACATGGTTGATACATCCTGACCGTTTAAGATATAAGATCCGGTGCTGGGTGTATCCAGGCACCCAACGATGTTCATGAGGGTTGATTTTCCTGATCCGGAAGGGCCCATGAAAGCAACATATTCACCTTTATTTACGGAGATTGTGACGTCTTTGAGTGCGTCGATAATCTCTTCTCCCATCACGTAGCGCTTGGAAATATGGTTGGTCTCAATAATTTTTGTCATGGTATCAGAAAAATTCGAATCAAAAATACATGCTTCCGTTGATAATCTGGGAACTTTTCGACGAAAGATATTTTGCGGGGATGAAGCGGTTATAGGAAGGATAAGAGGTTTTACTTAGTTTTGTTGCTATGAAATACATCCCTGCGCTAGACGGCGTACGTGCTTTGGCGATTTTGTTGGTATTGGTATACCATTGGTTTCCGGAAGGACAGTGGATTAATGTGATGCCCAATGGTCCGATCGGGGTGACATTATTTTTTGTGTTGAGTGGGTATTTGATATCCAATATCTTGATGGAGCAACAGACCTTAGGGACTTTTGTTCGTTCATTTAAGAATTTTGTGGTGCGTCGGGCTTTGCGCATTTTCCCAATCTATTTTCTGGTATTGTTGGGACTGTTGGTTTTACAGCGTTTTTCTGTCGTGGTTAATACTGATTTTTATGCGCATCCAGGTTATTATTGGTCGTATTTAGTGAATTATTGGATTGAGCTACATGGGAATTGGGCAGATGCGCTATCGCCCTATTGGTCGCTTTCGGTCGAGGAGCAGTTTTATGTATTGTGGCCGCTTTGCATGTTGCTGTTGGCGACACGTTTTCGTGCTTATTTTTTATGGTTTACAGTCATCTTCGGAGTCGTTTTTCGGTATTTTTCAATCCATGTAAACGGCGGTCAAGGAGTCAGCATGTTTGCCTGTGTGGATACCTTTGCCTGGGGAGCTTTGTTGGCCCATTACATGCGGGCAGGTCATGAGGTAGTTGTAGGAGTATGGATTAAGCGAATGATCGTTCCGGTAGGCTTTTGCTTTTTGATGTTAAGTTTGAAACATTCGGATGCTGATCTTGTGAGGCAGTTATTCTTTAGAACATTTACATCGATGGTGTCTGTAGCGTTGTTGTTTTATGCCATGCAGCCCGGGCTCTGGTCGCGCGTTTTATCTGTGCGGCCGTTACGTTTGATAGGTCAAATGTCCTATGGGCTATATTTGTATCACATGGTGGTGCCGGATTTGTTTTTTCAACTAGCTGGTCGCATGGGGATAACGATTCCTGAGCTACCTTATCATATTGTATCTGTGGGGGTACTCGGTTTATCAGCTTATTTGTCGTATCGTTTGATCGAATTGCCGATTCAGGCCTTTAAGCGCTATTTTGTCGCCTAAAATTATCAGTTTTTTGGGACGTTTTGCAATGGGCTTTATGTAGCTTTGAGCGGTAACGCTGCCGGGGTCGCAGACCCCGGCAGCGTTTAATCCAAGTTTTTATTGCTAATCCATTCAAGTGGAGTCATCCCTTTCTCATCTTTAAATGCGAGGTAAAAAGTTGATTTATTTTTGAATCCTGATTGCATAGCAATTCCTTCAATGGAAAGAGATTGATGTGCATTTTGGCTAATTAACTCAATTGCATGATTGATCCTGAGTTGGTTTCTAAGTTTAGGGAATGGAGTCTTGATTATCTTATTAAAATAGTAAGTAACGCGCGCTTGTGGAATGTCGAGCGATTTGGATATTTCATGAATTGAAAGGCCAGGATTTAAATATTTTTTTTCATTTTTAAGGTAATTCATTATTCGGGCCAAATCCTCCTCCTCATCATTTGTTATGAAATCAGTCTTTTTAACCTCCGAAATTGAATGGTTTAAATATTTTTCTAAAAACAAATCCCATTTGTTCTGTTGGTTGGCATTTATTTGATTGGCATATAGCCAGTTTGGAAAAAATAGGATTATGATTGGGGTTAGTACTGTAAATATCGATACATAGCGAAGCGGTGGAAAGTTATTCATCTTCAGATTCGTATTCAACATGAAATTTGTATTTGAGAATACAAACATATAAACCAAAATTGCTGGTAAATACGTCATGATTGTCATTCCCGTTAGTACCCCTAGAAAGTTATTGATTCGCTTCTTGATAATTTTATTTGCAGTTTTTCTTGCCTTGATCAGCAAGTACACGCAATAATAAAAATAGGCTGAATTGAAGATTAACATCGCGTTATGGAAGAATCGTACGGGTATTCGACTATTTGCACTCTTTAGGAACTCGCTGTTATAATTTACCGTATCCGACGTGGAGAAAAATTGGATTTTATCAGCAATGGGAATTTCAAAATAGGGTTCCAAGGATATAAAAGCTAAAATTGTAGGTATTATCGCAATCCATATCCATCGATTGATATAAAAGTGTCCATGTATGACACTCAGACTATAATAATATAAGGCGGGGCCAAGTAAAAGTGTAAATGGAATATTGTGGATAAATAAATAAGCCAAAAGTTTTGGTTCAGTTCCACTTTCGAACAGTAAATAAATCAGAGATCTTTGGTTGATTGCTAAGAATACGTACACAAAAAGTACGATCGGTTTATTATGTTTCCAGTGATACAAAATCAGCATGGAACAAATGACAATGGTCAAAATGAAGGCAGTATTAATCATAAATTTTTAGAACAACAATTGGAGCTTCTAAGCTGAGCTTAGGATTTGATCAAATGTAGTATGAAAAATTTATTATTAAACCCTTCGTTGTCATGCTTGACGTCTAAATAATATTTTTTTAAACCATTTATTCCCTCGCAGCAACCCATTGTTGGTCCTATTTTTTTTGTTTTGCTACTGGAAACCCTAGCACAAAACCGTTTCCATCTCACTATGAATAACAAATCACTACTGATAGGCTTAATCTTGTTTATCGCGGTTCAATTTAATGGATTCACCCAACAGGTAAAACTGAGTCAAGGTATTGCCATTACTCAATTTGATTACTCAAACAACGAAGGCCAGTCTATTGGAGGTTTGAAATCTGGTTCTGGATTGTCGTTTCAAGTAGCTTACCATAAAGCAAACTTAGTCGATTCAACTAAATACTTAATCAATCAAAAACCTGTTGATATTTATTTGGCTCAGCACCGAAGATTAGCACAGTTATTAAGTTGGTTAAACTATGATGTTGGGATTTCCTTTATTCAAATGAATGCTGTGGGGGATATTCAACAAAATGCATTTTCTTATCAGACAGATTTTTTGGGCTTGCAGACTAAATTGGGTGTAAGTATTCCTTTGCCGCTAAAAACTTCTATTAATTTTCAGGGTATAGCAAGTGTTCATAAGATCGTGCATGGGAATCAATTTTTAATGAATCGGTACATCGATTTAACTCTTGATCCTCAATTTTCAGGACTTAAAATGATGCTTGGATTCGGAGTAGATGTTGAAAAAAGATTTTCTGAGAAATTGGCCGGTTTTGCCAGTTATCAGTACCAGCAAACTTTTTTACCTACATCAGCTGGAGAATCCACATTGAATTTTAAACCAACCACCGGTTCGGTTGGAATCCGTTTTTTGATCTAATCACATGCGTTTCATCTATCAATTAAGTTTTCTCATTCTACCTTTCTGGTGCTCAGGGCAATACATACAATCAGCCACACTATCGGCAGGTGGAAGTATGGGAGGCGGTCACGGCAACTACTATCTTTCCCATGTGGTAAGTCAATCGAGTATCGTAGTTGGGACTGCTCGAAGTGGAAATGTGGTTGTCCGACAGGGGTTTAAGCAACCTTTTATTAGTAAAAATAATGTAGCGTTTAAAACAGCCGCGATGGTTGTTTCAGAACCTTTAGTACCAATCCAAGTCGATGTTTTCCCTAATCCTTTTGTAGATCATGTTCTTCTCCGTTTTTCAGAAGCTACTCGTACTCCAACACGCTTAACACTATACGACGCATCTGCTAGTGTGATTTGGGAGCGTCTGTACCCAGAAAATATGACTGAGATTTCTTTGGATGGTTTTTCAGAAATACGTGCGGGTAAATATTTGCTACTAATATTCCAACATGGGAACCCCGTTACAAGAACAATTATCAAAGATGTACAGCCCTAGTTAAATCCTATGAACAAACTTTTCTATTCATTACTCATTTTGCTTGGTTCATTTAGTTTGATTAAAGCTCAAATTCCCAAAA
Organism: Aquirufa regiilacus; assembly: GCF_032470275.1. Taxonomy (NCBI): domain Bacteria; kingdom Pseudomonadati; phylum Bacteroidota; class Cytophagia; order Cytophagales; family Flectobacillaceae; genus Aquirufa; species Aquirufa regiilacus. The sequence goes on along the minus strand of NZ_JAVNWW010000006.1, from coordinate 26,416 downwards.
AGTCTTTGAACTATCAAGCTGTCATTATTGATCCTAAAGTGATTGATATTCCAGGTTCAAGTATTTCGGGGCAAGCCTTATCAAAAGGGAATGTTTGTATCAGGTTTTCTATTTTAGGGTCTAATGGACAGTTAGAGTATGAGGAATATCAAAAAACTATCACGGATGATTATGGTTTAGTAAATCTATCCATTGGGGCTGGACAGACAAATTTGGCGGCGCAAAGTATTTCAGCAACTCCTCAATACAGCTCGTTTGAAAGTATTGTATGGAATGCAAACTTAAAGAGTTTACAAGTAAGCGTTAGTTACGACGGCTGTCAAAGCTTCAAGCAAGTTAGTGCCCAATCCTTGACTTATACGCCCTACGCGCTTTATGCTGATGCTGTAGAATACAAAAATGTATTAAATGCACCAACGAAGCTCTCTCAATTTTCCAATGATGCGGGGTTTTTGGTTCCGAATGATTTGAATCCCATCAAGGTAGATTTGGCCATAATGAATCAAACAATTGTACAAACAAAGCAACAAACAGATTCAACTTTCCGCGTCGTTAATCAAAGCATCAGTTCGACGGAGAATATGATAACAGAACATACGCAGTCTATCACTGATATCAATACATTGCTAGAGGATCATCAATTACAGATCTATGACAATAAAAATCAAATAAATTCTGCTGTTAATAATTTAGGCGGGATACAATCTCAACTTAATCAGACTGTATCAACCGTCAATAACCTTTCAGGATCTTATGAAGTGCTGGATAATAAATCATCATCGCCTGAATTAGGTGGCGCGAATCCTTCTGATATTTTATATCCTACGCAAAAGGCAACCAAAACCTATGTAGATAATACAATTTATGAAGCTGTGGGCACAGGAGTTCCCAATGCAACAACACTAACAGCGGGTAAGGTTAAATTGGCTGGAGATTTAAGTGGAACAGCCCAATTACCCACTGTTCCCGCTTTGTCATTAAAAGAAAATGCAGCCAATAAATCGACTAATATTCAATCTGATGGCGCTTCTGATAGCAAGTACCCCTCTGTAAAAGCTGTTAAGGATTATGTAGATCAGGCAACCCTAGGTGTTGCATTGGCCACAACAGTTTCTGGTAAGGCTGATATTGCTTCGCCAACTTTTACAGGGACGCCGAGCGCACCCACGGCGAGTGCAGGTACGAACACAACTCAAATTGCCACAACAGCATATGTTCAAGGAGCAATTGCATCAGCAACCGTAAATGACGCAACTGCTAATTCAAAAGGAATTATTCAATTAGCAGGTGATTTGGCGGGCTCAGCTTCAAGCCCATCTGTTAGCAAAATTCAAGGAATTACTGTGAGTGGTATCGTTCCATCAAACGGACAAGTTCTTACTTATAATGGTTCAATTTGGGTTCCAACGAACCCATTGGTCTTTCGATCAGCGCGCCAACAAGTTCGGGCCTCGGCGGGTCAAACATCATTTACTTTGTCTCAAAATCCAAGTGCCGATTGTCAGGTCTATATGTACATCAATGGAATTCGAACCAATAATGAGGCTTACAGTTGGAGCGGAGCCACATTAACCTATGTTCCTGCTAGCAATAACGCTTATGTATTGACACTTAACGATCGGGTGCAATTTGACTTCATTTATTAATCTGAGTAACATGAAATTTACGTACTTCAGATTTATTCTCATTTGTCTATTGTTCCTAACGCAGCTTGGTACTTTTGCTCAGAATACCTTGGATAAAGTCGGGCTAACGAGTTCTACGCCAGCCCGTTATGCTTATTCACTTCGGCGCTTGAGTACGAGCTACGTGGGTCCTTTAGTTCGGATTACGGATGGGGTTAATTATTATGATGTTTATCCGGATGCTAACACCTCAATTTTATCTCTAAATTCGAAAATTTCTTCCCCAATAGCCTACAGCGCTGCGATAACGGGAGCGAGTTCTAACGCACTATCTTCTATCATCACTGACGGGGCAACAAATTTGAATGTTGCTACTTGGTACGATCAAAGTGGATATGCTATTCATGTGACTACGGCATCGACAAATGGTCCTCGTTTGGTTGTTGCAGGGAAATTGAAATATTTAAACGGAGTTCCATCTCTTTATTTCGCGGGTACAACGGGTAATTCGGAGGGTTTCCGTTCTACAGCTACCGTTAATTTAACCGCCTTAACTTCAGGTACATACAGTACAGTCATACAAAATATAGCCAGTAATGGCACGAGTGGGATTTCTGGAATTATCAATGCCGGAGACGGTGGTGCATGGGGAATGGGTTATGGCTCAGCGTCACCCTTCTTTGGATATTACGTTGATGGTGCGGGTTGTATCAATGCTATAACCGGAGAGGCGAGTACAGATCCAAAATTGCTAACCACCTTTATCAACAATAATGTAAGTTCTCACATTTATGATTTTGGTTCGTTAAAGGCAAGTAAGGCAACATTTTGTACCTTTACAAGTACAAGTACGGATCAAATCAATATCGGAACTCGATCCGGAGGTACACGAAAATTTGATGGTAATATTGCTGAGATTATCTTTTTCCCAAAAAGTATCAGTGCAACCGAGCAGTCTACACTCGAAGCCAATCAAAAAAACATATACTTTGAGCCCTCTGTTAGTATAGCGTCTTCCAAAAGCAATAATACCCTCTGTGCGGGAGAATCTGTTACATTTACGGCAACACCTTATAATGCGACAAATCCTACTTATCAATGGAAGAAAAATGGCGCTTCTATTTCAGGCGAAACGGCAGCAACTTACACGACCACAAGTATCGCGGATAATGATGTGATTACTGTTGAGATGTACCAAAATTCGGCAAGTTTGACATCCACGATTGTTAGTGATAATACTTTGCTTCTAAAGTTAGATGCGACCGACCCTTTAAGTTATCCCGGTACCGGAACCACATGGGCCGATTTAAGTGGGATGAATAATCATGCAACCCTTAATAGTCACCAAAGTTATGATGGGGGAGGAAGTATTCAATTTGACGGGACAAATAACCCGGTTGTCATGCCGCTGGTAACAAATTCGATTAACAATGTAAGCATGCAATGTTGGGTCTATTTAGATGCCTCAACGGTAGGTCCCTTCATGAAGAACGGAAGCAATGGAGGCTATTCATTTGGTACAGGTGCAGGAGGAAATGGATTTGGACTTGGGAATAAGGCGACTATGCTTCTCAATGCTGTTGCATGGCAGCCATTAGGTGTTGTTATGGGTTATGGTTGGAAATTAGTCACCATGACAATTTCAGGAACAACAGAATCTATGTATGTGAATGATATTTTCGTAGGTTCTAGAACTGGAACTCCAGCTGTTCCTGCTAACGGGACCTATTTAGGGACGACGGTCAACGATAACTCAGGGGCCAACTACTTCAACAGCAAAATGGCCGCGGCCTTTATTTATGGGAAAGCATTAACTACTTCAGAAATTGCCCAAAACTATCGAGCTGGTAGGTTTAAACTCAGCCCCTTGACAGCCTTATCGAATAGCTTAACGATGCGCGCAAACGGAGCGGCAACAGCAACGCTGAGTTCTGCTACGGGTACAGATGCACAAACGGCCTGCATAAATACATCTATTACCTCGATTACCTATAATACCTCGGGGGCGTCAGGAGTAAGTTTCGGTGGTTTACCTGCAGGAGTTACGGGTTCTTATGCCAATAATGTTGTGACAATCAGTGGATCACCAAGTGTTTCTGGTAACTTCACCTACTCGGTTAATTTAACTTCGAGTTGTGGCAATGTTACCGTCCTGTCGGGTTTGCTAACGATTAAATCCACAAATACACTTAACCTTTTGTCGACTGCCAGTACATCGAATCAAACGGTATGTAATGGGCTTACATTAGTTCCGATTTCTTATGTGAGTACAGGAGTAACAGGTGCAAGTTTTTCTGGTCTTCCTTCGGGTGTGGCCGGGGTTTGGGCAAATGATACGCTGACGATTTCAGGCTCACCGAGTGAATCTGGGACATTTAACTATACGGTAACATTGACTGGTGGATGTGGAACGATAAGTTCATCTGGAACAATCGTATCCTCGGCAAATAATGCTGCAACGCTAAGTTCGGCACTAGGTTCAAATGCCCAGTCGGTGTGTGTGAATTCAGCTATTTCACCTATTAGCTATTCAACGATGGGTGCTACGGGAGCTACTTTTAGTGGATTACCTGCCGGGGTAATTGGTAGTTGGAATACGAATTCGATTGTTATCTCAGGTACGCCAACGCTTGCTGGGAGTTATTCTTATACGGTTACGCTGACTGGTGGTTGCGGAAGTGTTAGCTTAAGCGGTACAATACAAGTGCTTCAGAATTCAATAAGTTTAAGCTCTTCAAATGGGACAGACGCGCAAAGTATTTGTAATAAATCGCAAATTACAGCGATTACGTATGCTACGGTAGGAGCTACTGGCGCTTCTTTTACCGGATTACCTCCGGGTGTGACAGGAACTTGGGTTGGAAATGTTGTGACAATTAGTGGAACGCCGACTGCGACAGGAGCCTATTCCTATACGGTAACGTTAACAGGGGGTTGCGGAGTAGTTAGTATTTCGGGATCAATTACCGTGGTAAGTTCGGCCGTATCCATTGTATCAGATGTAAGTTCAAGCCCGATCTGTTATGGGACACCTGTTACATTTACGGCATCAGTAACAAATCCAGGAACTAATGGTACGTATCAATGGTATAAAAATGGATTATCTATCTCGGGTGAAACCAATAGTACATTTACAACGAATACGCTTAACCATAGTGACGCTGTTTATGTGAGTTACGCTTCTACCTGCACAAGTGGCGAGGGTGTTAATACGAATGGATTGCTTCAGTACTTAGAAGCCTCTAATCCGATTAGCTACGCAGGATCAGGAACGACATGGTATGATTTAAGTGGGAATAATAATCATGGCACCTTGAATTCAGCCGTATTTACGAATTTGGGAGGAGTGAAATATTTCTCATTAGCAAGCACGTACATCAGTGCGCCATTACCCAAGACAACGTCAATGACCTTTTCAACCTGGGCCAAAACAAGTAATCCGCAGGCTGTGATGTTATTTAATGCAGGGAATGCAGGCTCGGGTCCTGATGTGTTTTTTTACAATGGTAGAATTTTTTGGAATATTTGGAACTCTGAGGCATCTCCTTTTGGGACTGTATCTACATCAATAATTGACGCGGAGTTTCACCAATATACAATTGTCGTAGATGCTGTGACAAATGATGCTAAATTGTATTTTGACGGTGTCTTTAAGGGAGCAGCAACCTATTGGTCGCCTACGCGTTCAAGCCCTACAGCCTTATACATTGGCGGTGCTGGTCCGGGAGATAATTGGAATTGGCAAGGAGGAATTCGGAATTTTCAATCGTATAACCGAGCGTTAAGCGCGGAGGAAGTACGGGCAAACTATGCGGCGACGGGAGGAAATGGTGCTACAAATTCGAATACGATATCAACCTCTGTATCAAAAATTACCTTGAAATCAGCTGCTGGAACGAATGCTCAAACAAAATGTATCTCGACGGTACTTACGAATATTGTATATGAAGCAACGGGTGCAAGTGGCGCGAATGTTTCAGGGTTACCTACGGGTGTGAATTGGTCATGGTCGAATGGAACAATTACGATTTCGGGAACCCCATCGGTTGCAGGGACTTACACTTACACCATCAGTTTGACTGGAGGCTGCAGCGGAGATGTTAGTGCGACAGGAACACTTATCGTCAATCCGAAGAACACAATTGCCTTAACTTCTGCTGTTGGAACAAATGCACAATCAACTTGTTTGAATTCGGCGATTACAAACATTTCCTACGCGAGTACATCTGCTACGGGAGCAAGTTTTAGTGGATTGCCTAATGGGGTAACGGGTAGTTGGGCTAATCAAGTTGTGACCATCTCGGGTGTACCCACTGTTTCGGGCACCTTTAATTATACAGTCACCTTGACAGGCGGCTGCGGACCAGTGTCGGCGACAGGGTCAATTGTGGTTCGGCCCCAAAATACGCTTGTATTAAGTTCTGGTGCAGGAACTAATGCCCAAACCATCTGTATAAATTCTGCCCTTACGACTATTACTTATACAACAACAGGTGCTACTTCGGCCACTTTTACGGGTCTTCCAGCAGGCATAAGTGGTGTTTGGTCCAATAATGTAGTGACTATTTCGGGAACGGCTTCGTTGTCAGGAAGTTATACCTACACGGTCAGTTTAGATGGAGGTTGTGGTACAACAAGTTTAAGTGGTACCATTTTGGTCAAAGCGACGAATGTCATCGCCTTGAGTTCCGCGCTCAATTCTGATGCGCAGCGTATTTGTAAGAATGCAAATATTGTGTCCATTTCCTACACGACTAGCGGTGCGACGGGAGTTACATTTGTGGGTTTACCAGCTGGAATCACGGGTACTTATGCATCGAATGTTGCGACAATAAGTGGCGCGGCATCTGTTTTTGGGACTTATCCTTATACGGTTACAGCAACGGGAGGCTGTGGGGTTGTCGAAGCTGTTGGTAGTATTACGGTGATTGAATTGCCAACGGTCAACGTTGCGGTTTCTGGAAATAATTGTGCTCAAAAGTCGACGATGACGGCAACAGATGGTTTTGTCTCCTATGCATGGTATAAGGATAATGTGGTGATAGGAGGGGCGACATTACGATCATATGCACCAGCTATTAAAGGAACTTTTAAGGTAATTGTATCTGATGGAACATGCTCAAATACATCAGCATCAGTTGTTTTTTATGATTGTGGTATGACCGCTGAAGGCAATATAGTACCTACAACCTCTACGTTGCTTGTGAATAATGCCGGAGGCACCAATAATGGTACAGGTATAACGGACGAGGGGAAAGTTTTGAATATCACGGCAACAACTACCATAGATGTTATTGAAACGGCAGCGAGTGGGGCAACTTTGGTCTTAAATTTGGATGCTCGGAATGTGAATTCCTTGGCTCGGACAACTACACCAGGGACTTGGTATGATTTGTCTGGGAACCAAAATGATGCCACGATTTATGGTACGGTGGCCTACGGATCTGGTAATGGTGGAGCATTAAATTTTCCTGGAGGGAATGCAAATTATGTTCAGGCAAAGAGCGGGGTTTATTTTAATGGAGGTTCATTTACTATTCAAAGTTGGGTTTACCCCATGCAACTTTATAATTGGAATCGGATTATTGATTTTGGAAATGGCGCAGGATCAAATAATATTTTGTTGTCGAATACGTATGGAACAAGCGGAAATCCTGGCTTATATGTTGAGGGTGCGCAGTTTCAATCATCTAAAAACTTGACGCTGAATGCTTGGCACCATGTTTGTGCAACATTTGATACCAATACACGGATAGCAACCATTTATGTCGATGGTCTTGCTGCAGGTTCCGCAACGGTACCTCGTCCTGTAAATGTTGTGCGTAATAACTGCTATATCGGTCGTTCTAACTGGGGTTTCGGTGATCCCAACTTTGCTGGAGGAATGGGGGCTTTGCAGATATACAACGGATTCTTGTCGGCGGCTGAAATCTTAAGTAATTACAATACAACTAAAGGTCTTTACGGTTTATAAATTAGTTGGAGTAATTTGGTGTAAATTCGGCTCAAATTGGCTGTAATTGGCTTAAAATTATCAGTTTTAGCTAAGTTTACTTGCATTACTTTACGTAGCTTTGAGCGGTAACGCTGCCGGGGTCTGCGACCCCGGCAGCGTTTACCCACCACGCTTTCCAAGGCCAAAAAAAAGCCCGAACTGTGAAGTTCGGGCTTTTACTATACTCAAAGAATCTTACAATCCTTTTGCTTTCTTAACTACTTCGTCAGCAATGTTTTGCGGAACGAATTCGTAATGAGAGAACGTTAACGATGCTGTTGCACGTCCTGAAGACATCGTACGTAAATCTGTTACGTAACCGAATAATTCAGAAAGAGGCACATCAGCCTTCAAGATAACAGCTCCTTGACGAGAATCCATACCTTTCATGATACCACGACGACGGTTTAAGTCACCTGTGATCGGTCCAGTATATTCGTCTGGAGTAACTACGTCAACAGCCATGATAGGCTCCATCAACTTAGCACCTGCTTGTTTCGCTGATTCTTTGTAACCCATACGAGCTGCTAATTCAAATGATAATGAATCTGAATCGACATCATGGTATGAACCGTGGAATAAACGAACTTTCATTGAATCCATTGGGTATCCAGCCAAAGCACCTGTTTTCATGGCTTCTTCGAATCCTTTTTGAACCGCCGGGATAAATTCACGAGGAATCACACCACCCACGATATTGTTAACGAATTCTAAACCTGGTTTGTCATCTTCTCTTGGTCCGATTTCAAATACGATATCAGCAAACTTACCACGACCACCTGATTGTTTCTTGTAAACCTCACGGTGTTCAGTTGTCTTAGTCAAAGACTCTTTGTATGCTACTTGTGGAGCACCTTGGTTAACTTCAACTTTGAACTCACGACGCATACGGTCGATGATGATCTCTAAGTGAAGCTCACCCATACCTTTGATGATCGTTTGACCAGTCTCTTCGTTTGATTCAACTTGTAAGGTAGGATCTTCTTCGATCAACTTCGTGATTGCTTTCGAGAAGTTATCCGCATCAGCCGTTTTCTTAGGCTCGATTGCATATCCGATAACTGGCTCTGGGAAGTCCATCGCTTCTAAGATGATGGGGTGTTTCTCATCAGAAAGGGTATCACCCGTTTTGATGTCTTTGAAACCTACTACCGCACCGATATCACCTGCACCTAAACGCTCGATTGAGTTTTGCTTGTTTGCGTGCATTTGGAAGATACGAGAGATACGCTCCTTATTTCCTGAACGGTTGTTCAATACATAAGAACCTGAATCCAATCCACCTGAATAAGCACGGATGAAACATAAACGACCTACGTAAGGATCCGTTGCAATTTTAAATGCCAAAGCCGCGAATGGCTCTGACTCACTTGGCTTACGCAAGATCTCAGCACCTGTATCAGGGTGAGTTCCTTTTACGCCTTCTTTGTCCATCGGAGATGGTAAGATAGCCATTACATAATCCAACATCGTTTGAACACCTTTGTTTTTGAAAGATGAACCACAAAGCATTGGAACGATTTTCATAGAGATCGTAGCTGCACGTAAAGCCGCTAAGATTTCATCTTCTGAGATAGACGCTGGATCTTCGAAGTATTTCTCCATCAAAGACTCATCGAATTCAGCTACTGCTTCTAATAATTTCTCACGGTATTCAGTCGCCTCTTCCAACATATCATCTGGGATAGGTACCTCAGTGAATGTCATTCCTTTATCTGCCTCATTCCATTTGATACCACGGAAGTTAACCAAGTCAACTACCCCTTCGAATCCTTCTTCAGCTCCGATAGGCAATTGCAAAGGCACTGCGTAGCTACCTAACATTTCTTTCACTTGCTTACACACGTTTAAGAAATCAGCACCTGAACGGTCCATTTTGTTAACGAAACCAATACGTGCTACATTGTAGTTATCAGCTAAGCGCCAGTTCGTTTCCGATTGTGGCTCTACACCGTCAACGGCAGAGAATAAAAATACTAGACCATCTAATACACGTAATGAACGGTTTACCTCTACTGTAAAGTCAACGTGACCTGGAGTATCAATAATGTTGATGTGGTAATCTTGATCGCGGTATTTCCAACCTACTGTTGTCGCCGCAGAAGTAATCGTGATACCACGTTCCTGCTCTTGCTCCATCCAGTCCATTGTTGCCGCACCATCGTGTACCTCACCAATTTTGTGGGAAACCCCTGCATAATACAGGATACGTTCCGTGGTTGTGGTTTTACCCGCATCAATGTGCGCAGCAATACCGATGTTTCTAGTGAATTTTAAATCGCGTGCCATTTTAAAAGGTTAATTATGAAATGATTTTTTAATCCGTTTGTTAATAATCAAATACTTGGACAATGATTTGTCTAGGTACTCGTTTAGGGGTGCAAAATTACTGAAACTTAATTAAATACAAAAATATTTCTCAGATGTTTAATGCCTTTTTACAATTGCTTTATCCAAAGCTCTGTTTCGCTTGCGAAGACCCCCTTTTTGAGTCAGAAGAATTTATCTGTACCTATTGCCGAATCTCCTTAGCTCGAGTCGATTACACACAAAATTCCCCTTGGTGGCTGCGCGCGAAGTTTGATGGACTGTTCGTCTATCAGGAGGTTCAAACCTTTTTTATTTTCGCATCTGGAGGGCGCGTGCAGTACCTCATGCACGCGATTAAGTACAAAGGGGCAGAAGATTTAGGCGAATATTTGGGACTTTGGGCAGGGCAATCATTGAAAAAGTTCCATTTTTTTCATGAGGTCGATTGCATCATTCCCATTCCCTTGCACCCGAAAAGGCTACAAGAGCGCTCATATAATCAAGCCGAATGCATTGGAAATGGCCTAGCCAAAGGATTGCAAATTCCCATCCTCCCGAAGGCCCTACAGAAATTTAGCCAAACGAACTCACTCATCGGTCAGGACCGTTCACATCGTTTTGAAATCCTAAAAGATTCATTTGAAGTCTTGGCTGATGTCAGAGGTAGACATGTCCTAATCGTAGATGATACGTTAACGACAGGGGCAACCTTATTAGCCGCAGCAGAAAAAATAAAGGCTGCTGGTGCCAAGGAGGTTTCCTTTTTCACACTAGCAGCCTTGAAATAAGCTTTTATTATTTGTTTGTTCCTGCTGAAATCATCGCACAACGGAATCCAATCGTTGCCGTTGCTGAATCTTCATCTAAGAAACGACGTGAACCTGGCGCTAACCAATATGCCACATCTGCCCATGATCCTCCTTTGTACACACGCACTTTGTTCGTAATCAAGGATTGATTGTTCTTGCTGTCATAACGTGACTCCTTATCTTCCTTATCATTACGACGAACCGGGTTCAAATCGTTGAAGTCTTGGAAAGATAATGGACGATACAAATCTTGTACCCACTCATTCACGTTACCTGCCATTTGGTATAAACCAAAATCGTTTGGTGCGTATTTGTAAATTTCTGCTGTAATAATGGCTCCATCATTCGACTTACCTGCAATACCGGCATAATCCCCACGTCCACGTTTGAAGTTGGCAAGCATCGTTCCCCGACCTTTACCCGATGACTCACGCAAGGATGGACCATCCCATGGATAAATACGTTGGTTTACCTGATTCTCATCTTGTTGCTGCGTACCAATCATCGCCTTCGCCGCATATTCCCACTCCGCTTCTGTCGGAAGACGATAAGATGGTAACACACGCCCTGATTCGATTGTCAAACGCGCATTCGCATTGGTTCTTGGTGCCGCTGCCGTTGTTGCTGCGCCAGCCGCTGATTTCTTCGGTAATTTCATTTTTGAAGCGGGTGCTGCGGCTAAATTATTGTTAACAGCTGCCGTTCTCCAAATACAATAATCTGTCGCCTGTTTCCATGAAACTCCCACAACAGGGTACATGCGGAAACCAGGGAAACGTAAATATTGCTCTACATAAGGGTCATTAAAGGCCAAATCATTGCGCCAAACCGTTGTGTCAGGCAACGCTGATTCGTAAAAATCTTGTGTCGAATCCTTTTTAACGGCACTTAAATATTCTAAATAATGCACGTTGGCAATTTCCGTTTCATCCATATAAAAGGATTGAACAGACACTGTACGTTCGATATTGTCATGTAATCCTAACACATCCTCTTCCAAAGAACCCATCGTAAAACGACCGCCTTCAATGAAAACTAAGTTAGGACCGGTTAACTGTCCGGTGAATTTTTTGTCTACCTGAAAACCGTTTTTGGTATTGTAGGCTAATCCGGTTGTTGTTGAAACATTACCGATATTGACACTGTTAGGCTTCGATCCACTCGCAAGTCCACCTTTCAAGCCACCTGGGCAGGAAGTCAACATGAATAAGCTAGCACAAAGGCCTAGTACGTTTAATAATTTAGCAATCATCTATATGCTCTTTCGTCAGAATTTGAAAAACAAAGGTATAAAAATCAACTTAATCCTGCTATGCTATCCTAAAATATCCACCAAAATAGTGTTTAATTCTGGAATGGTGCTTATTCTGTCCACTTGTAAAATCATTTTTCCAGATTTTTCACGAAGCTGACATTGTCCTTTTTTGCCATTAACAAATTGAATAACCTTAAGCACAATCTCCTGCGGAATCTCTTTTGAAACGAAATACAATTTCAAAATATTGCTCTTCAAGGTGATTTTTTCCACGCGCAAGACTTGTGCCTTCCAGCGGCAGCGCACCAAGTCAATCATGTCTTGGACTTCCAAAGGCATTTTACCAAAACGATCTTCCATTTCGGTGACAAATCCTGTCAAACTCGTCTCGTCATCGATTTCGTCCAAGCGTGTGTACAAACCTAATCGTTCGGAAATACTCGACACATAATCTTCCGGAATCAATACCCGTAAATCGGTTTCTATTTGGCAATCGACCTTCAAGGCCTCCGCAATTTCACTTAAATCTGTTTCAAACAGGGCCTTAAACTCATTCTCCTTCAATTCCTGCACCGCCTCATCCAAAATTTTGTGATACATGTCGTATCCCAAATCATTGATAAAGCCTGATTGCTCCGCACCTAATAAATTCCCCGCTCCCCGAATGTCCAAATCGCGCATCGCAACCTTGATCCCATCGCCCAAATCCGAAAATTCCTCCAACGCGCTCAATCGCTTGCGCGCATCACTTGTTAAAGCGGATAGGGATGGGGTAACTAAATAACAGTAAGCTTTTTTGTTGGATCGCCCAACCCGACCGCGCATTTGGTGTAAGTCTGATAAGCCAAAATGATTCGCATTGATGATGAAAATCGTATTGGCATTCGGAATATCCAATCCGGACTCGATGATGTTGGTAGCGACCAAAACATCATAATTCCCCTCGATGAAATCCATCATGATTTTCTCGAGCTTATCGCCTTCCATCTGCCCATGTGCCACACCGATCTTCGCATCGGGAACTAAGCGTAGAATGCGATTTGCCGTGCTTTCTAATTCATTGATCCGGTTGTGGACCACAAAGACTTGTCCTCCGCGGGCCAACTCATCTCGAACGCCATCTCGCAATAACTCATCGGTCATGACGACTAATTTCGTCTCAACGGGTTGGCGATTGGGTGGTGGGGTCGCGATAATCGATAAATCCCGCGCTCCCATCAAGGAGAAGTGTAATGTTCGAGGAATAGGGGTTGCCGTCAATGTCAACACATCCACATCCACACGCATTTCTTTTAAACGGTCTTTCACCTTCACCCCAAACTTCTGTTCCTCATCGATAATCATAAGGCCCAGATTCTTAAAATGCACGTCTTTGTTGACTAATCGGTGGGTACCTATTAAAATATCTGTCTGTCCATTCGTAACCCGTTCCAGTGTTTCCTTGATTTGCTTCGCCGACTTGAATCGGTTTACGTATTCAACTTTGCATGGGAATGCCGCTAGACGATCATGAAAAGTTCGGTAATGCTGCATGGCAAGTACCGTGGTTGGTACTAATACCGCTACTTGTTTTGAATCGGCTACGGCTTTAAATGCGGCACGAATCGCAATTTCTGTTTTACCAAAGCCCACATCGCCACAGACCAAACGGTCCATCGGGTGAGGTTTTTCCATATCGACCTTAACATCTGCTGTAGCTTTGGCTTGGTCAGGTGTATCTTCATATAAGAAGGATGACTCTAATTCCGCTTGGAGATAGGTGTCACGTGAAAAGGCAAAACCGGGGGCATTTTTACGTTTGGCATACAAGGAAATCAATTCCTTCGCGATGTCCTTGACTTGTTTTTTAACGCGCGATTTCTTGTTTTCCCATTCTGGCGTTCCCAACTTCGACATGGTCGGCGGGGCGCCTTCCTTGCCTGCATACTTGGAAATTTTATGCAAAGAATGGATAGAAACAGATAGCACGTCGTCGTCTCGATAAATCAGTCGGATGACTTCTTGTTCGCCATTCGACGTTTCAATCAAATTTAATCCAGCAAATCGGCCGATTCCATAATCCACGTGTGTGACGAAATCACCCACTTGCAGGCTGCGCAATTCCTTTAAGGTAAGCGCTTTACTTTTGGAGAACTTATTTTTCTCTTTGGAGCGGTGAAAGCGGTCAAATAATTGATGGTCGGGATAAAAGGCAATATTCGTTTGCTCGTCAATGAAACCTTCCCGCAAGGAAATCTGCAAGGGTTTAAACTGGATACTGGTATTGATTTCGTTGAAAATCACGTCAAGTCGTTCCAGTTGCCTTGGCGATTCCGAGCAAATGATGTTTTGAAATCCGGCTGTTTGGTTGTCCAACAGCGTATTCGCTAAGCGTTCGAAATCTTTTTGGAATACACCTGGGTTTTTAGAAGGATAGACAATCGCCTGGCTGTTCTTCAGGTGTGTCCGTTTACCAAACTCCACACAGCTGAATTGCTGCAAGGATTTTTTGATACTTTTATTCGTCTCCCAGCGCTCCTCCGGTTTGTTCAATACATTGATATCCGAACTGCTGTTCGCCAAATAAGCGGCTTCACCCTTATCAAAATTCGTCTCAATCGCATCGATGAGCATACTAAAATCCTTCAACCAAATGCGTGTCGTCGCAGGTAAAAAGGTGAAGAAAGATTCCCTCGTTTCCTGAACCAATTTCGTTTGCACATCGGGAATGAGGTGCATGGCCGAAACGGATTGGATGGATAATTGTGTTTCTGGATGAAAGGTACGAATACTATCCACCTCATCTCCGAAGAAATCCAGTCGGTAAGGGTATTCCGCCGCATAAGAAAATACGTCCAAAATACCTCCGCGTACGGAATATTGGCCCGCTTCGTAGACGAAGTCGGTACGTTCAAAATCATATTCATTCAGCGTTTCCGCGACAAAATTCCGATCGATTTTATCCCCCACACGAATGGAAAGTGTGTTTTTAACCAATGATTTCCGGTTAATCACCTTTTCCGTCATGGCTTCGGGATAGCTGACAAGGATTAAGGCTTGTCCGCTGTAATTGCTCAGTACATTGAGGACTTCTGCCCGCATGAGTACATTGGCATTGTCGACCTCCTCCCATTCGTAAGGTCTTTTGTGGGACATCGGGAAGAGGATGACGGCGGATTCGCCCAACAGGGATTGCAGGTCATTTAGCACATATTGTGCCTCTTCTTTTGCCTCGCAGATAATTAAGAAAGGATTGTTTTCTTTCAGCAATGATGCCATGAGGACGGTATCCAAGGCACCACAAAGCCCTTTGATGTAGGTGTTTTGTGGCTCAGGACGATGAATTTGTTCAGCGATGTGTTGAACAATCCCGTCTGATTTGTATAGGGAAAGAAACTCTTTGACAATCATAAAATTCTGAACAGGCGAATGGCTTGCAAAGGTAGAAAAATTTGTAACTTTGTGCATCCACAAAAAGGGGTGCCTCTAAAAAAGGCTGAGATTATACCCATTGAACCTGATACGGGTAATGCCGTCGAAGGGATTTTGTCGAGTTTTTAGCGCTGAAAACTCGGAAAAAATCAAAAAAATAAGGGTTATTGTTAAATCACACAGGATTTGACTCCTTTACCTGTTGTTAAACTTTTCAAAAAAATGAAAAAGCTAACGACGCTGTTTTTTATATTTATTACGCATGTATTATTCGGCCAAAAGGTCGAAGGGATCGTTATCGATCAAGAAACGAATGCGCCTTTATGGGGTGCTTCGGTGCGCGTTCAAGGAAGCCAACGAGGTGTACTGACGGATTCCAAGGGGCATTTTGCCCTATCTGACCTCTCGGCAGCAACGAAATTAACCGTTTCGTTTGTGGGCTATCAAGCTCAAGAAGTTGCAGCATCAAATGCTGCGCGGATTCTACTTCAACGTTCGAGTTATTTACAGGACGAGGTTGTCGTAAAGGCTACCCGAGCGGATGAAAATTCTGCCATGGCATATACCAATGTCTCCGCTCAAGAATTAGGGAAAAGTAATTTGGGTCAAGATATGCCAATGTTGTTAAATTTCGCGCCATCAGTAGTCACAACCTCCGATGCCGGTGCCGGAGTTGGTTATACGGGTATTCGAATTCGTGGTAGTGATGCCACACGAGTGAATGTGACCATCAATGGAATTCCTGTGAATGATTCAGAGTCTCAAGGTACTTATTGGGTTAATATGCCTGATTTTGCTTCTTCCGTTAATTCTGTTCAGATTCAGCGCGGGGTCGGAACATCGACCAATGGCGCAGGTGCGTTTGGCGGGTCTGTGAAT
Organism: Aquirufa regiilacus; assembly: GCF_032470275.1. NCBI lineage: Bacteria > Pseudomonadati > Bacteroidota > Cytophagia > Cytophagales > Flectobacillaceae > Aquirufa > Aquirufa regiilacus. The sequence continues at coordinate 10,132 of NZ_JAVNWW010000006.1, read as the reverse complement.
ATGCAGACGAATACCTTTGAAGAGAAGGCCTATGCTGATTTAAATGCCTCAGGAGGTTCTTTTGGGACCCTGAAAACGACTTTAAAAGTAGGGACGGGTTTGATGAATGGGAAATTTACGGTAGATGGTCGTTTGTCGCAAATTGTTTCTGATGGCTACATCGATCGGGCATCGTCAAACTTGCAGTCGGCATATTTATCGGCCGCTTATTTTGCGAAGAATTCCTTCATTCGTTTGAATTATTTTACGGGACGGGAAAAGACCTATCAGTCTTGGTATGGTACACCGGAATCGCGTGTTTCAGGTTCTGTTGCAGATATGCAGGCATATATTGACCGAAATTATTTATCGGCAGCGGAGGCCGATAATTTACTTTCAAGTGGCCGAACCTACAATTATTATACCTACGCGAATCAGACAGATAATTATGCGCAGGATCATTTGCAGTTGTTGACGAATCATCGGATATCGCCCAACTGGGATTTGGATTGGAACTTCCATTATACCTATGGGCGCGGTTATTTTGAGGAATTTAAGCCATCGGCGGATTTAAGTGCTTATGGGATTGCGGACAAACCTATTGTGGATGTTGTGCGCCAAAAGTGGCTCGATAATGATTTTTACGGTTCGACCTTTGCGTTAAAATATGAAGGCTCTCAACGGGTTAAATTGACCTTTGGGGGAGCTTGGAATCGTTATGTAGGTCGGCATTATGGCTTATTGATTCAGCCGCTTGCCTATGCGGGACATGAATGGTATCGTAGTAGGTCTCAGAAAACGGATTTGAATCTCTATGCCAAAGCGAATTGGGCAATTGCATCTGCTTGGAATGCCTATTTGGATTTGCAATACCGTTCGGTAGGGCATAAGATGGCTGGAACGGCCGATAAGATGCAGGATATAAGTCAAGTTTGGTCTTATCAATTCGTGAATCCGAAGATTGGTATGACGCATCAAATTTCTCCGGGCGCTAAGGTTTATGCATCGTATGCCGTGGGAAGTAAGGAGCCCAGCCGACAGGATTTTGTCGATAACCCAGGGACAACACCGCGTGCTGAATTTTTACAAGATTTGGAGTTAGGATTGCAAGGCGCACGGAAGAAAATAGCCTATCAATTGAATGGGTATTGGATGAATTATTCAGACCAATTGGTATTAACGGGTGCTGTAAACTCGACAGGAGATGCGATTCGAACAAATGTGGCATCCAGTTACCGCTTGGGATTGGAAGCAATCCTGAACTATCAGGTGTCGAAGCGGTTTAAGTTGGAGGCTAATGCGACGTTGAGTCAAAATCGAATCAGGAATTTTCAGGAGAAAATGATTGATTATGAAAATTATGAAACGGTAGTTATTGATCATGGAACGACGGATATTGCTTTTTCTCCCTCGATGATTGCAGGTATAACATGGACTTATACGAACGGTCCGTTTGAGGCAAGTTTATTACGTAAATATGTAGGGAAGCAATATTTAGATAATACGTCTTCTGATGCTCGATCAATTCCGGCTTATTTAACACGTGATATTCGCATTCAATATCGATTTAAGAAGCGATTTGCCTATAGTTTATTGTTGAACAACATTACGAATGAGCAATATGTCTCCAATGGCTATACGTATAGTTATCAATATGCAGGAGCGACGACGACGGAGAATTTTTATTATCCGCAGGCGGGCTTCAATTTCTTAATGGGTCTTTCGGTTCGTTTATAAATAAAAAAGGCATTGCGATTGCAATGCCTTTTTTTACTTAGTTCATCAGTTCCCATTTGCAACCCCATTTTGCGAGGCGGTATCGGATGGAATACCAGATTACGCCAAGCCCGTAGATCGAACTGCGTTTAAAGTTGATGGATGAAGCTTCTTCGAAATATTTAGTTGGGCAAGTTACTTCGCCAACTTCAAAACCTTTCCAGAAGATTTGTAAAATCATTTGATTATCGAAGACGAAATCATCATCACATTTCGTGAAATCCACGGCTTCGAGTACTTCTTTCGAAAACGCGCGATATCCCGTGTGGTATTCGGATAGCTTTTGATCAATCAGAATGTTTTGGAATAATGTCAAGATGCGATTGGCAATGTATTTATAAATAGGCATGCCACCTTTCAGGGCTCCTTTGCCTAAAATTCTCGACGCAAAAACGACCGGGTATAGGCCATTTCCGATGATGGAAATCATGGCTTTTAAGAGCATGGGAGTATATTGGTAATCGGGGTGAAGCATAATCACAATGTCGCCACCTAATTCCAATGCCTTCGTGTAGCATGATTTTTGGTTTCCGCCATAACCTTTGTTTTTATCGTGGCGGATGATGTGTTTGATGCCAATTTGTTGGGCCACTTCTACCGTATTATCGGGGCTGTAGTCATCAACTAAAATGACTTCATCCACCCAATCGTGCGGGATTTCCTTGTAAGTTTTTTCAAGTGTCAATGCTGCTTTGTAAGCGGGCATTACGACGATTACCTTTTTGCCTTCGTACATATAATATTGGCCAAATTTTACGACCTTTGTGCCTTCAAAATGTAAAAATACTTATTTATGAGTGAAACGCTATTTTTTCTTGTCTTTTCGGTGGCTGTTATTGCTGTCATGTTAGTGGATTTGGGCGTGTTCAAAAAGGCAGGTGCGGCTGAGGTAAGTTTTAAGGAAGCGGGTTTTTGGAGTGGAGCATGGGTATTATTAGCCATTATTTTTTATGTGTTTTTGGGCTACAATGGGGCGATGGTTCACGGTATTCAGGATATGGCTGGATTGAAAGCGGTTCAACAGGCTTATGCGCCACACATTGATTTAGGGTCTGGATCTTATTTCGATCAATTGGCCATTTTTCAGGATAATTTATCGTTGGAGTTTATCACCGGCTATTTGGTTGAATACTCTTTGTCGGCAGATAATGTATTCGTCTTCATTTTGATTTTCAACTCTTTTGGCGTTCAAAAGCGCTATTACAAGAAGATATTGGTTTGGGGTATTTTGGGAGCGATTGTTTTACGCTTGATTTTTATCTTCCTGGGTGCGGCTTTATTGCAGAAGTTCGATTGGATTATTTATTTGTTTGGGGCGTTTTTAGTGTACACGGGGGTGAAAATTTTATTTTCCAAAGAGCACGAGGAGTCGATTGATCCAGGTGATCATCCGGTTGTCAAACTGTTGTCTAAATACTTTAATGTATACAAGCGAAATGTGATTGGTCGATTCTTTGTACGCATGAAGCATACAGGTAAAATATTCATTACCCCGATTTTCGTCATTGTGGTTGTGATTGCTTTTACGGACATATTATTTGCCGTGGATTCGATTCCTGCGATATTTTCGATTTCGAAAGATCCTTATATTGTATTCTTTAGCAATGTATTTGCCGTGATGGGTTTACGGTCTTTGTTCTTCTTTTTGTCGAGCTTGATGGGTTTGTTTCGCTTCCTGCCGATGGGTTTGGGGGTGTTGCTCAGTTTTGTCGGATTGAAGATGATTGGGCACCATTATTTGGAACAATGGGGCTTTGGAACCCTGGCTTCTCTTGGGGTTATTCTTGGAATATTGAGCGTGAGCATCGGTTTGAGCCTTCTTTTTCCTGCGAAAAAATAATCAGTTTATTATCAGTTTTTTATTAGGTGATTCTCATCTTAAAACTGATTTTTGCTAACGCTGCCGGGGTCTGAAGACCCCGGCAGCGTTTACTCCACCTCCCATTCCCGAACTAATTTTCGGTACTGCAAGGGCGTCTCGTTCATGTATTGCTTAAACTGTTTATTAAAGTGCGATAGATTCCCGAATCCACTCTCAAAACAGATCTCGACCATCGGTTTATTACTGGAACGTAATAATTCACACGCATGTTTAATGCGAAATTCTGTCACCAAAGACACAAATGTTTTTTTCGTCACCTTTTTAAAATACCGACAGAAGGCCGTTTCTGTCATATTGGCTAAGTGTGCGACCTCATCTAAATGGACTTCCTGCGTGTAATTAGCAATCACATAGGCATAAATACGGTTGATTCGATCCAAGTCGGTACTTGATAGCTGATAGTTTACCTCATTCGTATCAATCGCTTGTGTATCCGCACCCGACGTGCTGATGAGATGTAAAATATTCAACAAGGACATTAAACGAGCAAAGGGATTCAATTCCTTCAGTGCCAACATTTCCCGCACGACGCGATCTTGCGTCGGTCCTTGGATAGCGAAGCCCCCACGGGATTTCTCTAATAATTGCTTAATGGCCCGGCACTCCGGTTTATTAAAAAAGTCAGCCCCTAAAAAATCTTGCGTAAAGTGTATGACTAATGCCTGTGCTTGTTGGGCATCTTCCGTTTCCGTTAGCCAGTCTTGGCGGTGATTTTGCCAACAATGCGGTAGGTTTGCCCCCAGCAGAACTAAATCCCCTGGATGAAAATCCGTGATGTGGTTTCCTACGAAACGTTTGCCTTCTCCGGAAATAATCAATGTCAACTCAAATGCAGGATGATAATGATACGGGGCATCAAATCGATTTTGAATAACTTCCTTCAGTTGGAAAGAACTGTTTTCTAGAGGGTCCAAATGTTCTAAACTCGCTTTCATTTTAGCTGACTAATAAGTCGGTAAATCATTATTAGGTAAAATTGCATTATTTTTTGCTAAGTTTGATGTGTTCAAAGCCATCTATTTTCAAGAATTTTGCAGGAAATCTTCTTCTATGTTGCAAACAAACTATCCGCTTCAAGCCCATCAAATTGCTGATTTTCAGCGCAACGGTCATATTTATTTGTCAGGATTAATGCCTAAAGAAGCATTAAGTACCTATCGGGATGCTATCGTGGAATGGGCCGACGATTTTCGAAAGAAGCAAAAGCCCATGGAAGAACGTGATACGTATGGGAAAGCATTTTTACAAATGATGAATTTGTGGGAAGAGGATGCAAAGATTAAAGAATTTGTCCTCGCAAAGCGTTTTGGTCAAATTGCCGCGGATTTATTAGGCGTTCAGCAGGTTCGCTTATACCATGACCAAGCCTTGTTCAAAGAAGCGGGAGGTGGGCATACGCCCTGGCACCAAGATCAATACTATTGGCCCTTAAGTAATCCGAAAACCGTTACGATGTGGATGCCACTCGTGGATATAACAGAAGAAATGGGGATGTTGACGTTTGCCTCCGGTACACAAGGTGTGAAATTGCCCCCTATGCCTATTTCGGATGAATCAGAGGCGACGATTGCTTCTTTTGTTCATGATCAAGGATTCCCTATAGTGGCTCAAAAAACAATGGCCGCCGGAGATGCGACATTTCACATGGGTTGGACACTTCATGCTGCGCCAGGGAATCATTCCGAAACCATGCGTGAAGTAATGACGATAATCTTTATGGATGCTGATATCGAGGTATGTGAACCCCAAAATGAAAACCAAGAGGCTGACCGAAAACGCTGGTTGGCTAGTAAGCCAGCAGGTAGCCGAGCAGACTCTTGGTTAAACCCGATTATAAATTAGGGCAATCGCACTTTTTGGGTCTCTTTTTGAATAGTCCCCAGAGAAAGCCTTTTTTCTTCTTGTAGACCTTTGGTTTGGCATAGCTAAACACGGTCGCACGCGCGGATGCCTCGTAAGTAGGTCCCGCGAAAAACATTCCCAGAATCAATAAGAGGATAAATTTGCGCATGTTATTTTAAACGGGCTTTGAAGTAATTTATTGCCATGTTCCAAGCTTCTTCTGTAGCAACTTTGTCATAAGCCGGATTCGACGGATTCGCAAAAGCATGTTCCGCATCGAAGGATTTAACGGCTACTGTTTTTCCTGCTAGCTTCATATTGGCTTCGAATTCAGCAACGATAGCGGGAGAAATGAATTTTTCCCGACCCGCGAATAAACCTAAAACATCCGTCTGAAGTGTTTTCAACTGGTCCACGTCTTTCACCGGCATTCCGTAATACATCACGCAAGCAGCTGCCTGAGATCCCGCTAAAATGGATGCTTTTAGAGAAAGTCCACCTCCAAAACACCAACCTACTGTGGCGATTTTGGCTTGAGGTCCTGCGTAGTCGATAGCACCCTTGATGATATTTTCTAAACGCAAAGGATTGGCTCCGCCCATGTATTTGCCAGCATCCTCGCGGGTTGTGGCTACTTTGCCATCATACATATCGATCGCTAGGACATTTACGTTTCCTAAGGTTGTGTAGAAATGCTCTGCTTCACGCTTGATGTGATCATTCAACCCCCACCATTCTTGAAAAACGAATAAGGTGTAATTCGTTGGCTTAGCAGCTTTAATGAAGAATGCATTCGCTTGTTGGCCATCCGGCGTCGAAAACGTGATCATCTCGCCGCCAGCTTGACTCACATGATGATAAGGTTTTGGTAATTTGTGGGAGCGTTGGAAGGCCTTGTTCGAAGCCATCAATTGCATTTCGTCTTTCGTTACGAAACAGCAAGATTGACCAAAAGCATAAACACTTACAAAAATGAGTGCAATTGTTGTGACTAGTTTGTTCATGGTAGAAATATTTGAGGAAATTTATGAATAAAATTGGCATTTAGGCTATCTTGCAAGACCTATTGTTAAAATTATCAACTATGAAAAAGAATTTGTTCGGCTTAGGCCGAGTGATGTTTGCTGTTATTATTAGCATTACATCGATCACCATTGCCTTTGCTCAAGAGGCTAACCCATTAAAAGGTCAAAAAGTTTTGGTCTTTTCATTAACCAAAGGTTTCCGTCACAGTTCCATTAAACCAGGTCAAATCGCCTTATTTAAAATGGCAAAGGAAAAAGGTTTCTCAGTCGATACGACAGAAAATCCAGCTGTATTCACGGAAAAAAACTTAAAAAAATACCGCGTGGTCGTGTTTATGAGTACGACGGGAAATGTCCTAAACGACCAACAGCAAAACGCATTCGAGCGATACATTCAAGCAGGTGGTGCCTATTTTGGGGTACATGCTGCGACGGATACCGAATATGATTGGCCATGGTACAACAAATTAGCTGGCGGCCAATTTGCATCCCATCCAGGGCGTCCCAATGTTCAAAAAGGGACATTTACGGCGGTTGATAAGACACACATCTCAACGGCTCATATGCCTACAACATTTGATCGCACCGATGAATTCTACGATTTCAAAAACTTCAACAAGGATGTAAAGGTACTTGTGACTTTGGATGAGAAAACATACAAAGACGGTAAAATGGGGGATTATCACCCCATGGCCTGGTACCACGAATTCGATGGTGGGCGTGCATTTTACACCAACTGGGGACATACGCATGAGACCTTTGATGAGCCTTTAGTATTACAACATATTTGGGGTGGTTTGCAATGGGCGGCTTCAGGTCCTGCCATTAATTTCAATAAGGCTTTACGTACAGGTCCACTTCCAGAAGACAACCGTTTTACTAAAACAATCTTAGATAAAAACTTAGATGAGCCTACGGAATTGGCTTTGACGGATGGAGGTAAAATATTCTACGGGGAAAGAAAAGGAAAACTGAAGATGTATGATCCGAAGAAAGGGAAGGTGAAAGTGGTTGCCGACTTGAACGTATTTTCTAAATTCGAATACGGTTTAATGGGTGTGAATGTTGACCCGAACTACAACAAAAATCATTGGATTTATTTATTCTATTCGCCACAAACGGGTCAAGCGGATACTGCACAACACCTTTCTCGCTTTGTCTATGACGACGTGAAAGACACCTTAATGATGGATAGCGAAAAGGTATTATTACGTGTTCCTGTGAAGCGTGACGGATGCTGCCATACCGGTGGTTCGATTGCTTGGGATAAGACGGGTAATTTATATTTGTCAACCGGTGATGATACAAATCCATTTGATTCCAATGGATACGGTCCGATGGATAACCGCGACAAACGTTCAGGTTGGGATGCACGTGCAACATCGTCGAACTCGAATGATTACCGTGGAAAGATTTTACGCATTAAGCCAACGGATGATGGCAAATACACGATTCCGGAAGGGAATTTATTCCCTAAAGGTATGTATCACACAAAACCCGAAATCTATGTGATGGGTAATCGTAATCCCTACCGGATTGCAGTAGATCAGCACAACGGTTTCTTGTATTGGGGTGAAGTAGGACCTGATGCGGGAGATGATTCTCCTAAATATGGTTCAAAAGGACATGATGAAGTGAACCAAGCACGTGAAGCCGGCTATTTTGGTTGGCCTCTATTTGTCGCTGATAATCGCCCGTACAACCAACGTGATTTTGCAAAAGACAGCACTTGGGCTAAGTTTAATCCCAAAGCACCTGTAAATGATTCACCACACAATACAGGTTTGGCGCATTTGCCAAATGCACAAAAAGCATTCATTTATTATCCATATGGCGATTCGCCGGAATTTCCAGTGATGGGAAAAGGTTCTCGTAATGCGATGGCTGCCGGAGTATATTATAGTGGCGACTATCCAAAGGATTCAAAGGTGAAATTACCAAATTACTATGATGGTAAATTGTTTGCTTATGATTGGGCACGCGATATGGTCTATACCGTGAGCATGAAGGCTAATGGAGATTATTTGGGTATGGAGCGTTTCTTACCAGGAACGACATTCTCGCATCCAATGGACTTTGCCTTCTCGAAGGAAGGATCCATCTATGGGTTGGAATATGGTCCAAACTGGTTCGCGCAAAACGAAGAGGCCGTTTTATTTAAATTGGAATACAATGCAGGTAACCGTACGCCCAAAGTTGTTGCATCCGCAAATAAAAAAGAAGGCGCAGCACCAATGCAAGTAAAATTCTCATCAGAAGGTACGATGGATTTTGATAAAGATCCGATCACCTATCAATGGAATTTCGGTAATGGCCAAACAAGTTCGGCAGCAAATCCTACCTATACGTATACCAAAGCGGGTATTTACAATGTTGTCTTAAAAGTGAAGGACAACAAAGGAAATGCTAATACGGCTTCGATTCGTGTTAAAGTAGGAAATGATGTACCGAAAGTCGATGTTCAAATTGAAGGAAATAAAACCTTCTATTGGAATGACAAAACGGTCAACTACCAAGTTGCGGTAGTCGATAAAGAAGATGGTTCTTTGGCAGCAAGTAAAATTGCGGAAGAAGACGTTGTGTTAAATATCAATTACTTGGAAGGTTATGACAAAACAATCATCGAACAAGGACACAAAAGCAATACAACCTTCTCTAACGGAAAGCGTTTAATTGATTTGTCCGATTGTAAAACTTGCCATGCCTTGGATAAGAAATCGATTGGACCCGCTTATAAGGAAATCGCGAAGAAATACCGTGCGAGCTCTCAGAACATCGATGAGTTATCGAAGAAGGTAATCAGTGGCGGCGGCGGCGTATGGGGTGAACAAGTGATGGCAGCCCATCCACAAGTTTCCAAATCAGATGCGCGTGAAATGGTTATTTATATCTTAGGACTTTCGGATGCGAAGAAAGCATCACAACCGGTGAAAGGTTCTTATGTGACTTCGGATAAAGGCAAGCCAGGAACGTTTATTTTCTCTGCATCTTATACGGATAAAGGAAATGGCAAAATGGCTCCTGCTACGGGTCAAAAAGTGGTAACCTTACGCGATGCGAAAGTAGCTGCTAGTTCATGCGATGCGAATGCAAAAACGATGAAAACGAAAGTTGATGGACTTGGCGAGATTTTGGTTGCCCTTGGTGATCAAGGTTATGCATCTTTCAATCAAATTGATTTGACTGGAATTAAGCAAATCAAGGTTTCTGCTTTTGTTTTAGCAGGCCAAACGGCTGGAGGAAAACTTGAGTTGCACCTTGGTAGCCCAACTGGCAAATTAGTGGGTAGCGTTGATATTCAGAAAGCAGGCCAGGTTGCTATGCCAGTTGATGCAGCAGGCGTGAACGACTTATACTTTGTATTTGTCAATCCAGTAGCTGGTGAGAAAGCGCTATATGCGTTGAAGGAGTTCTTCTTTGAGAACTAAGTTTTTAATACCCCAGGTTAAAACCTGGGGTTATAATAATTTGGTTTATATAGAATAAAAAAGAGGCCCCAAGTAGACTGCCCCCAAAAAGTTAGACACTTATTGGGGGCATTTTTATGAACAAAAGAAACAAGTATGATTACAAGTTTAGGCTTCAATGTGTTGAAGCTGTAATCAAAGACAACTGCTCGATACGAGCA
>NZ_JAVNWW010000005.1:0-196636 GCF_032470275.1 Aquirufa regiilacus | reverse complement strand
CCAACGTAAAGAAAGCCCAGAAGCCTCTAACAAGAGAAGAAGAATTACTTAAGGAAAATGAATACCTAAGGGCTGAAAATGACTTGCTAAAAAAGCTTCAAGCCTTAGTTCAAGCAGACAAAAAGCGCAAGCCGTAAGTGAACTAAGGCATAAGCACAGGTTAGCAGTATTGCTTACTTGTGTTAAATTGGCAAGGAGTTGTTTTTATTATTATTCAAAACAAGGGACTGCAGACAAATACGCGGAGCTAAAGCAAGAGATTGGACTAATCTATCATCAACATAAGGGTAGATTAGGTTATCGGCGTATAACCATTCTATTGCGTCAAGCCGGCCACCTAATTAATCATAAAACTGTTCATCGACTAATGACCAGCTTGAAATTAAAGAGCTTGATTAGAAGGAAGAAATATAAATCCTACAAAGGAGAGCAAGGTAAAGTAGCGCCAAATATATTAAACAGGGCTTTTAAAGCAATGGCACCTAATCAAAAATGGACAACCGATGTAACAGAGTTTAATGTATTAGGAAAGAAGCTGTACTTGTCGCCTGTATTAGACTTATATAATCAGGAAATCGTTACCTATGACTTATCAGAACGACCTGATTTCAAAAATGTCATGAATATGCTAATAAAGGCGGTGAAAAAGAAGTCGAAATCAACAGCCCTTCTGATGCACTCAGATCAAGGCTGGCAATACCAAATGAAGCAGTATCAAGCTGTTTTGAGAGACAATGGAATCCAACAAAGCATGTCTAGAAAAGGAAACTGCTTGGACAATGCAGTCATGGAAAACTTCTTTGGAACATTAAAATCAGAACTATTTTACCTAAACAAATATGAGTCAATAAAACAGCTAAAAAAAGAAATCAATGAATATATCAAATACTACAACTATGAAAGAATCAAACTGAATTTAAACGGAATGAGCCCGGTGCAATACCGAGCTCATCACATTAATAATTAATTACTAACTTTGTCCAACTTTTGGGGTTCAGTCCAAAGCGGGGCCTCTTTTTTATTTCGGAGGGTGATCATCCATTCGGATGGCCTTAATGTACAAGTTCTCGACTTTCTTTCTCGCCCAATCCGTTTTGCGTAAAAATGTCAAGCTCGAATTGATACTCGGCTCATGCGCGAAACAATTGATACGAATGCGGCTTGCGAGTCCTTCCCAGCCATACTTGTCAACCAAATATTCAATAATAAACTTAAGTGTTTTGCCTTCTAATGGATCCATCGTTTATGCTCTTTCGGATAGTTCTAACCAGCGTAATTCTTTTTCTTCTAGGGTGTTTTTCAGGACTTCAATTTCCTTTGCCCAGTCGGCCAATAATTGAAAATCTTCAGAACCCCCATTTAATTGCTCAATCAAGGCCTCTTTTTCAGCTTCCAATTTGGCCATTTCTTTCTCCAAATCTTCAAACTCTTTTTGCTCCTTAAAGCTCAGTTTGGCGCCTTTTTGTACGGGTGCAACAGGCGTTTCAATCACCGGAGCTTTGGCTACTGGAGCCGGCTCTTTTTCCTTATTTTCTAGCGAAATGCGGTAATCAGTATAGTTTCCATTAAAGAAATTGACCTCCCCTTCGCCTTCCACCAAGATCAATTGGTCGACCAAATTATCCATGAAGTAACGATCATGGGATACAAGTAATAGACAGCCCTGGAATTCACTTAAAAAGTCTTCTAATAACTGGAGTGTATCCAAGTCTAAGTCATTCGTAGGCTCATCCAGAATCAAGAAATTGGGGTTCTTTACCAAGACTTGCATCAACTGCAAACGCTTCTTTTCTCCACCGGATAGTTTCGAAACGGGTGTGTATTGTTGGGCCGTTGGGAATAAGAATTTGCTCAAAAACTGACTAGGTGTCAAAGATTCATTCTTTCCGTATGGAATCACCTCAGCAATCTCCGTAATCGTATCGATGACGCGTTGTTCCGGCTTGAATTCGAATGGTAATTGCGTGTAATAGCCAATCACCAAAGTCTCACCCGGGTCAATCGTACCTGAATCAGGTTGTTCTAAGCCGGTCAATAATTGCAAGAAAGTCGTTTTGCCTGCGCCATTTTTACCCACAATCCCAATGCGGTCTTTTTTCTTGAATGTGTATGTAAAATCATTGACGATTTTCTTCTCACCCCACGCTTTTTTCAGGTGGTTGATTTCAATGATTTTATTACCCAAACGGGACATTTGAATATTCAATTCCAGCTTGCTATCATCTACTTTACGATGCGCCATTTCCTCTGTTTCCGAGAAGGCGTCGATGCGGGATTGTGATTTGGTTCCACGTGCTTTCGGTTGGCGACGCATCCATTCCAATTCCTTGCGGTAGAGGTTTTTGGCCTTCGCTACTGTACTCGCCTCAGAGGCCTCACGCTCTGCTTTTTTCTCTAAGAAATAGCCGTAATTCCCTTCGTACGTGTAAATCGACCCGAGCGCCAATTCCATCATTTTGTTGCATACCTTATCCAAGAAATAACGGTCGTGGGATACGACTAAAACCGTTACGTTTGGCCCGGATAAAATACCTTCTAACCATTCAATGGTCTCTATATCCAAATGGTTGGTTGGCTCATCCAGAATCATGATGTCTGGACTTTCGATCAATAATTTAGCTAAAGAAAGGCGTTTCTTTTGGCCCCCAGATAACGTAGAAACTTGTTGGTCTCCATCGGGAATGCCTAATCGTGTGATAATTTGTTTGGCTCTCGCCTCATAATCCCATGCATTATTAGCTTCCATCAAGGCAAAGGAATCTTCCAATTCTTGTGGATCACCCGAAAGCATGGCTTTTTCGTAGGCCTTAATTGCTACCGCACTAGGCAAATCATCTGAAAACAGATAGTTCAACACACGCTCGCCCTCTTCAAAAAACGGATTCTGTGGTAGGTAACCCACGCGAATTCCTTTGCGGATGGTAATCTTGCCTTCGTCTGGGGACTGCATGCCCATGATGGATTCCATCAAGGTTGTTTTTCCCGTTCCATTTTTTCCGATGAGCGCTACTTTTTCGCCTTTTTGCAATCCGAAAAATAGGTTTTTAAACACCCAGCGTTCGCCAAGATTTCGCGAAATATTCTCCGCCGATAGATAATTCATAAGGTATTAGTCGTTTGCTTCTGCAGCTTCCTCACGCATTTTTCTGCGCAATACTCGGCCCGAAACGATGATGCTAATCTCGTATAATCCGAATAACGGAAACGCGACGAGCAATTGGGAAATCACATCTGGTGATGGCGTAATAATCGCTGCCACTAACAAGATGACGATTAAGGCATGCTTGCGGTATTCGCGCATAAATGAAGGCGTTAAAATGCCAACCTGCGATAATACAAAAGCAACCATAGGTAATTGAAACGTTAATCCACAAGCCAGTGTCAACATCGATAATAACGAGATGTAATCGTTGATGTCAAATTGGTTTTGAATGGATGGGTCTAACTTGAAGTTGGCTAAGAAATTGATGGCCATAGGAGCGACCACAAAATAGCCGAAGGATACGCCAACAAAAAATAATAGTGACACCCAAAAGACAGCTCCGCGAGCTGCTTTAAGTTCTTTGGATTTTAAACCTGGGCTAATGAAGCGCCAAACTTCATAAAATGCATAAGGAAATGCGAACATTAAGCCGACAATGATGGATTGTGTTAAGGCCATCATGAATTGCCCAGAAACCTCGCGAGACTGGAGAATAAAGTCGGCCTGCTGCATACAAAGACTTGTCCAGCTGGTTAAGTCTGCCAACTGGCAAAGGACCTGATTGGTCCAGAAATCCACTTTGGTAGGACCCATGATGACGATTCCGAAAATCTCATTTCGGAATATCCAGGCAGCAATGGTGAAAATCAAGATAGAGGCGATGGACCGGATGATGTGCCAGCGCAACTCTTCCAGGTGATCGAGAAAGGACATTTCGGTCCCATCTTTATCTTCGTCTAATTCATCGTCCCAATCTTGATCTAAGGCCATTTTTGTTAATTATAGATATAATGGGAATTGTTTAACCCATTCATTTACTTCTCCTTTAATTGTCTTCAATACCGCTTCGTTGTTGTGGTTCATCAAAGCCTTATCCACCATCTCTACGATTTGGGACATGTCAGCTTCTTTCAATCCACGTGTCGTCATTGCCGCCGTACCTACACGCATACCTGATGTCACAAATGGAGATTTGTCATCGAATGGTACCATGTTTTTGTTAATGGTAATATCAGCTTGGATCAAGGTATTCTCGGCTAATTTACCACTCAATCCTTTTGGACGTAAGTCGATCAACATTAAGTGATTGTCCGTTCCTCCTGAGATGATATCGTATCCTTTTGCCAAGAAAGCCTTTGCCATCGCTTGTGCGTTTGACTGAACTTGTTTCGCGTACGTTTCGAATGTTGGGGTCAAAGCCTCACCAAAAGCAATCGCTTTGGCAGCAATTACGTGCTCTAACGGGCCACCTTGTGTTCCTGGGAACACGGCGCCGTCTAGACATGCCGACATTAATTTCAAGTCGCCTTTTAACGTTTTGAAACCAAATGGGTTTTCAAAATCGTTGCCCATCATGATCAAACCACCACGAGGTCCACGTAACGTTTTGTGCGTTGTTGTCGTGACGATATGGCAATGTTGCATCGGGTTGTTCAACAATCCTTTCGCGATTAACGCTGAGGGATGGGAGATGTCGGCTAATAAAATGGCCCCTACCTGATCTGCAATGGCACGCAAACGCGCATAATCCCAATCACGAGAATAAGCTGACGCACCACAAATGATCAATCTTGGTTTTTCTTTCAAAGCCGTAGCTTCTACTTTATCCCAGTCAATTAAACCTGTTTCTTTTTCTACTCCGTAGAAGAATGCTTGAAAGTATTTTCCAGAGAAATTTACAGGAGATCCGTGTGATAAGTGACCGCCATGTGACAAGTCAAATCCTAGAATTTTATCACCCGGATTTAAGAATGACAAGAAAACTGCTGCATTTGCTTGCGCACCTGAGTGTGGTTGCACGTTCGCCCATGTGGCACCGAATAATTTTTTCGCACGCTCAATCGCTAAGGTTTCCACCTCATCCACAACTTCGCAACCGCCATAATAGCGCTTGCCTGGAAGGCCTTCTGCATATTTATTTGTCAAAACACTTCCTTGCGCTTCCATCACTTGTGGGGATGTGAAGTTCTCTGAAGCAATTAACTCAATGCCGAATTCTTGGCGGTGAGCTTCTTGACTAATTAATGAAAAAATTTCGTTGTCTCTTTGGGTAGGAAATGTGCTAGCAGCCATGAATATAAGATGTTCTTGATTACGTATTTTAAGGGTGTAAAATTACGTTTTTTTATCTGAATAGAAAAACGAAAAAGGAGGAACTATCCCGACAAATATCACGTTTGTATCCCAACAAAAAAGCGTAATTTTGAAGGCATTAATTTTTCAACAAATGAAATTAAAATTCTTAGCGCTGTTCCTATTCTTTTCGGTACAGTTATTCGGACAAAAAATTACACCAGCGAAATGGTCGTGGTCTTTATCGCCAGCGCAACCTACTGTAGGTCAAGAGGCGGAATTGATATTTAAGGTTACTATTGACAAAGGCTGGTATTTATATTCATCGGATTTCGATAAAGATTTAGGGCCTGTGGTGACTTCGGTAACGTTGAAGCCGGGATTAGGCGTTGAGGCGGTAGGCCCCTTAAAGGCAATTAACCCACACAGCAAAGAGGATAAAGAGATTTGGGGTGGAACATATACCTACTTTACGGAAAACGCTGAGTTCCGCCAAAAGGTGAAAATCACGTCTGATAATTGGTTGATCGATGGGGCCTATGATTCCCAAACTTGCTCGAATGAGAGCGGTCTTTGTGTTCCCATCAAAGGGAATTTCAAGATTTCAGCGACGGAAGACTCAAAAAAAAAAGCCTCTGATGTAGCTGAGGGTGGGCTAATTGAGTTCTTTTTTGTGGCCTTGGGCGCAGGCCTGTTAGCCTTATTGACGCCATGTGTTTATCCCTTGATTCCCATGACCGTGAGTTTCTTCACGAAGAAACAGGGTGGAAAGCGTCTCGCTTTCTTGTATGGTTTGTTTATTGTCTTGATTTATGTGTTTTTCGGTACAATACTCGCATTCTTTGCGGGGGCTAGTTTTGCGAATTTCTTAAGCACGCACTGGATTCCTAATTTACTTTTCTTCGTCATTTTTATCTTTTTTGGAATCTCCTTTCTGGGAGCATTTGAAATCGTTTTGCCTTCGGGTTTAGTGAATTCGGTGGATGCCAAATCAGATAAAGGAGGTTTGATGGGTGTGTTTTTTATGGCCTTTACATTGGTATTGGTTTCATTTTCTTGCACAGGCCCTTTGGCGGGTTCGATTCTGATTGCGGCATCTCAAGGGGTTTTCCTAAAACCGATTATCGGTATGTTGGGCTTTTCGTTGGCCTTCGCCATTCCGTTTACTTTGTTTGCGATCTTCCCAGGTTTCATGAAGTCACTACCGAAGTCGGGTAATTGGATGAATGAAGTAAAGGTGGTCTTGGGATTCTTGGAAATTGCCCTAGCCTTTAAGTTTTTAAGTGTAGCGGATCAGGTTTACCACTGGCATTTATTAGATCGCGAGATTTTCTTAGCGATTTGGATTGCGGTGTTTGGTGCTTTGACCTTATATCTATTTGGTAAGATTTCCTTGCCGCACGATGGCCCTGCCAAAAACTTGTCGGTGCCTCGCACCCTGTTTGCAACGGCTGTCTTGGCTTTCGTTATTTATTTAATTCCAGGTATGTTCGGTGCGCCTTTAAAAGGTTTATCGGGTTGGTTGCCTCCGTTGAGCTCGCAGGACTTTAAGGGTTCAGGCACAAGTGTAGCAGCTCCCGTGAAAACGGATCAGGGACAAAAGAAATATGCCGACTTCCTTACGCTTCCGTTAGGTCTTCAAGGGTTCTTTGATTTTGAAGAGGCCAAAGCCTATGCGTTAAAAGTCAATAAACCTTTATTCATCGATTTCACAGGTCATGGCTGCGTGAATTGCCGGAAGATGGAAGAGAATGTGTGGTCAGATCCACAAGTGTTAAAACGGCTGCAAGAAAAATATGTTGTTGTTGCGCTTTACTGCGATGATAAGACTGAACTGCCTTCGGAGCAATGGTATGTATCCAAAGTAGATGGCCAGGAAAAAAAGACCTTGGGAGATCAAAATCTAGACTTTCAGATTACACGCTTTAATTCAAATGCGCAGCCACATTATGTATTATTAGATCCTCGAAATGATGCATCGCCGATGGTAAAGCCGGTGGCATTTGATGCTGATATCAATCATTTTGTGTCATTTTTAGATCAAGGCGTAACGATTTATCAAGCAGCGAAATAATGAATTGGGGAGCCTATTTTGCGGTCATGGCCGCATCGTCGATTAAATTTGTTGCAGGGCCCTTGACGGGTTTTGGTTTAGGGCTTTCCATGCTTGAAACAATCATTTGTACCTGGGTGGGAATGATGACCACGGTGTCGATTATGTTGACGATGGGGCGCTTTATTGTTCAGCAAATTTCCCGACTTCGCGTTCAAAAACCTAGGTTGTTTTCGGGACGCGCGCGTTATGCTGTACGTGTTTGGCAGCGATTTGGGATTAAAGGCATTGCGGTGATGACACCTTTGCTTTTTACACCAATTGGCGGAAGTTTACTTGCCTTATCTTTCAAAGTACCCACGCCACGCGTATTGTTTTTTATGGCTATTTCAGGGATATTCTGGGCCGTGGTGTTTACGGTCATGTTTTACCAGTTGACCTTTCTTCGAGATTTGTTAATCAAGTAGGAACATAAAAAAAGCCAGTCATCGACCGGCTTTCTCCTCAAAATTATATTGGTAATTAGTTTCCTTTCGAAATTTCTTTTCCTTGGAATAAGTTCTCGCGAATTGCATTTGCACGAACTTCTAATTCTGGTTTAGCTGTATATGTATTTTTAGATTGAACTGCAGCTGAATCCGGGTGAACACCGTACACATATTCATCACCTGCGTGTAAATCTTTTTGTTTAATGCGGTTGTTCTTTTGGTAATCACAAGCTGTAGCAACTAGCGCTAGCGCAACAATTGGAAGTAGATTTTTTAATTTCATTGTTCTCTTTGGACAAAAATACGATACAAAAGTAAGGCCAAATTTTGGTTTAAAAAAATTAGCTTTCTTCTAATTGATTAATTTTTTCGACGAGAAAATCCATCAACTCAGCGATATATGTTTGGCTGAAGTTGAAGGAGATGCCTGCAGTCGCATAAATCTCTTTCATGGGTTTCGTATATCCTAAACACAATGCATCTAAGTATTGATTCAATGCTTGGCTAGGATTTTCGCAATAATTGCGCCAAACAGCTAACGCCCCCAATTGTGCAATGGCGTATTCGATGTAGTAAAATGGTACTTCAAATAGGTGTAATTGTTTCTGCCAAAGCTTCGCTTTTACTTGTTCGATTCCCGACCAATCCGTGATGGAGTCTGAGAATGTGGAGAAGATGCGATTCCATGCTTTACTACGCTCTTCGACGCTATGTGTTGGGTTTTCATAAATCCAATGTTGGAAGGCATCTATCGTCGCCACCCAGGGCAATGTGTCTAAAATGTCCTCTAAGTGCTTGATTTTCGCTCTTTTGGCATCTTTGGGGTCTTGAAAGTATTGGTCCCATTCGTCCATGGTAATCAATTCCATGCTCATGGATGCCAGTTCTGCCACTTCCGATGGAAAATTACGGAAGGCATTCAAGCTTAAATCTTTGGTTAAAATTGAATGTACCGCATGGCCACCTTCGTGTAATAATGTGACCATATCACGCACCTGCCCAGCGGCATTCATGAAAATGAATGGGAAGCCACTTTCCTCTAATGGATAGTTGTATCCCCCCGGATTTTTACCTTTCCGCGAGTCTAAGTCAAAGCGGTTCAGCTTCACCATTTCCTTCAAGCAATTACTTAGGAATGGATCAATATTTTCAAATACCTGAATGGTTTTATCCAAAAGCTCTTTCCCAGTTTCAAAGGGTTTTAAGGGTTTTCGGCCGAGTACATCCACCGACTTATCCCAAGGTTTTAAGGCCTCAAGCTGTAACGCCTTTTTGCGTTTTTCAGCCTGTTGGTTGATGATCGGCACTACGGTATTTGCCACCGCTTCATGAAATTCAAAGCAGTCGGCTGGGGTGTAGTCAAAGCGGCCAAGGCTCGCAAAGGAATAATCCCGGTAGTTTGCAAAGCCTGCATTCAATGCAACTTCATGTCTTTTTTCAACCAGCTGGTTGAAAAGTGTGTCTAAGTTTTCTTGAATGGCTAAGCGTGCGCCCGACACTTTTTCGTAAACCTCTTGGCGTTTTGTGCGGTCTGTGGATTCTAGATAGGCATTAGCTTGTTGGAGTGTTTTTTCCTCTCCATCAATTTCAACCATCAGTGAACCTGTCGATGCGCCATATTGGGTTTGTAAGTTTTGCAATTCGGTGAATAGCGGAATGTTTTCCTCCCGGAATATTTCGATGGATTTTTTCATGCCGCGTAACATGACCGCATAACCTGTATCGGGTAGTTCGCTGATGAATCTACTTTCTGTTACCTTTTTGTTCCAAGCATCGTCGAAGACCGATGCGTTTGGCATGATCTCGTTGACGAATTGTTGGTAACTTAATTGATGCGCCTCATTTTGGTTGTCGCATGACATCTTGATATAACGCCAAGCGAAGTTTTCCGACAAATAACTTTCCAGTTCAGAACGGTTTTCACAAAACAGAATTAAATCTTCTAAGGAGGTTATTTCGGTTGCACTCAGTTGTTCGAAATAGGATAATACACTTTCCCAGGTACTTAATTGGAAATCCTGTGCAAGAAATTTGCGTGGGGAGGATTGGGCGGAAATTTGGCGAGTCATGAACTTATTTTTTTTGTAAAAATACATCAAATTTGGCTAGCTTTAAATCAAAATTTAGCGATATGAACTTATCAATACCCTCTGTTCAATTAAATAATGGAATTTCAATGCCGGCTTTGGGCCTCGGAGTTTATGCGCCGGAACAACAGCAGGAAGTGGGTCAGGCGGTCGAGGCAGCATTAGCCGTTGGCTATCGCCTCTTTGATGCCGCAGCGATTTATGGGAATGAAAAAGAAGTAGGAGAGGCTTTGCGGCAGGGGGGAGTTTCCAGAAATGAATTGTTTGTCACGAGCAAGGTGTGGATAGATGATATGGGGTTTGATGCTACGATGCGGGCTTTTGAGAAATCCTTGCAGGATTTGTCCTTGGATTACATGGATCTCTATTTAATTCACTGGCCGAAAGACCAACACCGTAAGGAGACGTGGAAGGCACTCGAGTCTTTGTATGATCAAGGTGTGGTGAAGTCCATCGGTGTTTCGAATTATTATCAAAAGCATTTGGAGGAATTGTTTGTCTACGCGAATGTTTGTCCGGCGATTAATCAAATTGAGTTGAGCCCTTTCTGTTATCTTCCGGAGGAACTCGATTTTTGTAAGCAAAATAATATTCAATTGGAGGGTTATGCCCCTGTGGTTCGCGGTCAAAAGAAAGACCATCCGGTATTGGTGGACCTTGCGCGTAAATATGGTAAATCAACCTATCAAATTTTGATTCGTTGGGTCATCGAACAAGGTGCAGTAACGATTCCTAAATCGATTCATCCGGAGCGGATGATTGAAAATGCGGAGGTGTTTGATTTTGTCTTGGATACAGATGATTTGGCTCGAATGGCCGTTCTGTATGACAATACGCGGGTTGCTTGGGATCCACGGGATTTTTAATCTCAACCTACCTTTGGGTATCAAGACTTACCTTTGGCAACACTTGGAGGATTGCCAAAGGTAGTAGGAAAAAAGGGGCTTGCGCCCCTTAAAACTGATAATTTAATCGAGGTCAATCACGACGCCATCGCTCTTGGGATGTGCGACACAAGTCAGAACATATCCTTTGGCAATTTCGCCTGCCGTTAAGCCATCTTCTTCATCCATCACGACAGTTCCTGATTTGCATAGTCCCATGCAAGCCGTGCACATGCCCGCTTGACACGAGTAGGGAATGTCTAAATCTGCTTCTAACGCGGCTTCTAAGATTGTTTCATGTGGCTGAACCGTCACTAGGTGCTCTTTGCCTTCGTATATCAGCGTAATTTCTCTGGCAGCATCATTGTCGGATTCAGCGCTTTCTACCGATGGGGCTGTGTTGAATAATTCTTTATGAATCTGGTCACCAGGAACCTCAAAAATGGCTAACGCTTTCTGCACTTCTTCCATCATTTCCAATGGACCACATAAATAATAATGTGCCTTGGCGATGTCAATCCCTAATTCTTGTTTTAAATAATACACCGTAGACGCTTGATTAATCCGTCCTTTTAAACCAGGCCAGTTGGCCGCTGGCCGACTGATGACATGCAGGATTGTCAAACGATCCGAAAACTCGGTTTCGAGGGCGTCTAATTGCTTTTTGAAAATGATTTGGTCCTCGTGACGTGAACCATAAATCAAATGTATCTTCGATTTCGGCTCGCGCTGAAGTAGGGTTTTGATCATCGACATCAGTGGCGTTACGCCAGAACCAGCACCGACAAATACATAGTTTTTTGCTGCATCTGCATCAGGTTCAATGACGAAGTTTCCCATGGGTTCGATCACTTCTAGGCTATCTCCTATTTTCACGGTATCACACAGGAAGTTGGAAACCAATCCCCCCGAAATGCGTTTCACCGTAATCGTCGGTGACATGTCAGTCGCCGGGGAAGAAGAAAGGGAATAACTTCTGCGCGGTTTCTCGCCTGCAATGTTGGGAATAACGGTCAAAAATTGTCCTGCCAAATAATGCAGCGTGTCATGGATCGGATGCCAAAAATGAATGGTTTTCGTATCCGGAGTTTCCTCCGTAATATCTTTGACTGTTAAATGTAAAAATCGTAAGCTCATATTAATTGGAATTCGGGACGATCCATTGAATAGTCCCTGCGGGCGATTCATTATGCAATCGGTCAAAGGCTGTAACAACAAAGCCATGTCCTGATTGTATTTCGGATGCGTCGATGATAAACGTATTTTTTTGTCCTTTGTAAATAATGTTGGCGGCGTTTTCAATGCCTTTGATGCCCTCTGACCGACGAATGCGATAAACGACATAATAGGCTGGTGGGTCATTGTCTAAACTGGGTTCACCTGCTTGCCAACGTAATGTCCAGTTTCCCGATTGCTTCAACAATGATACTTTATGTGGTGCTGTCGGTGCTATGCTGTCAATCCAAAGCATGGGCGGAACAAGTGCCATGTGCTTGAAATGTGTTGCGCGCAAGCTGTCACGCCAGCCTTTGGCATTATTCGTTAATTGACTCGAGCTAAAAAAGATGGATCCTTGCACCTGATTTAAACTGCGCGCCTGCGCTAATTGTTTCGATAATTCAGTCGCATTCCATTGGTCGGAGAGGTGATAGGCCGCATGCCCGATGTACACCGGTCTGCCATATCCATGTTCACTCCACCATTTGGCTAATGGTCCAAATGTTGCCACGCGATGCGTTGTTCCCCAGTATAATTGTGGGGCTAAATAGTCAAGCCAACCGGATTTTGTCCATTTTTCCGTATCCGCATAAAGGTCATCGTAGGATTGTAATCCCCGACTTGTAGGCGAACCATATTCGGGGTCCGAACTTTTATGTCGCCAAATACCAAAGGGGCTAATGCCAAATTTCACGCGCGGATTAACGGATTTAATGGTGGAAGAAATCTCTTCAATCAACAAATTGATATTCCTGCGTCGCCAATCCGCTAAACTCTCGTTCGGTAATTTGTGTTGGGCATAGGCTTCGTCATCATTGAAATGCGCCCCTTTAATGGGGTAAGGGTAGAAGTAATCATCAAAGTGTATGCCATCCACATCGTATTGTTGCACAATGTTTTTGACCACTTGTGTGATATAGTGACGTACAGCAGGTATGCCAAAATTAAATAGATGTTGGTTGTTGTAAATCACCATCCATTCGGGATGTTGGCGAACGATATGATTTCCACTCAGCAAATTCTTGGTAGACATACTCGCCCGATTCATGTTCAGCCATGCATGAAACTCGATTCCACGGGCATGTGATTCTTGAATCATGAAGGCCATCGGGTCGTAAGTCGGTTTGGGCGCTTGTCCTTGTAGGCCAGATAGATAACTAGACCAGGGTTCATTGCTTTTGGCATACAATGCATCAGCAGCTGTACGAACTTGGACAAAAAGGGCATTGATGCCGGTTTGTTGGTGCGAATTCAGGATATTCAGAAATTCTTCCTGCTGTTTAATCGCATTATAATTTCGAGGACTTGGCCAATCGATGTTTTGGACGGTCGCAATCCATACCCCACGTAGTTCGCGTTTGGGATGTTGCGCGAGCAATGTACTACTCAATAATAAACAGAAAAGGATAAGCCGACTTGTCATGAAGCCGCAATTTACCGAAAATAGACGAAATTTAGGCCTTATCAATCGAGAATAAATACCCGACTCCCTTCAAGGTTTTGATGTAATGTTCCGGAATTTTTTCACGCAATTTACGGATGTGGACATCTACGGTACGCTCTACGACATACACGTCTGCGCCCCAGACTTTTTCCAATAGCTCGTCCCGATTGAAAACCTTATTTGGGTTTTTAGCTAGATAAGAAAGTAGTTCAAATTCTTTTTTGGGTAGAATTAATGCGCGCCCTTCGAAGGTAGCTGCATATTGCGTACGATTAATGACTAAGCCGCCTATTTCAATGATATCTTGTGATTCCTCGGATGCTTCTCGCTTCAATAAGGCATTAATTCGGCTCACCAAAGCACGTGGTTTGATGGGCTTGATGATGTAATCGTGTGCTCCTGCATCGAAGGCAGCAACTTCGGTAAACTCTTCGCCACGGGCTGTTAAAAACAAGATTAGGGTGTTTTTCAGCTCTGGCATCAACTTCATTTTACGTGCCGTCTCAATGCCATCCATGATGGGCATCATAACATCCATGATGATTAGTGCGGGTTTGAAAACCTGTGCGATTTCCAAGGCCTCCTTGCCATCGTAAGCTTTTGCTAATTGGTAATTTTCTTTTGCTAAATTGTATTCCAAAAGCTCCAGAATATCCGGATCGTCGTCGACCAATAAAATTTTCGCTTGATTTAGCGTTTTACTCATGGTTTAAGCGCTTTGGATGTTAAAATGATGTGGCAAAGATAGAGAGGTCTAAGTTACTAAATTGTTAAATTTTACGTAATTTGAAATACATTTAATTGAATTATGTCTAAAGATACTGCTTATTCCGTTCGTTTAGCCGCTGTGCTAATCAGCATTTTCCTCGTTGTTTTGGGTTTGTATTTATTGCAAGATCTTTTGATTCTTCTTTCTTTCTCGATGATATTGGCCATGCTAGTCTTGCCAGTTTGTTCTTGGTTGGAATCGAAGGGTGTTGCTAGGTCCATCGCCATCGCACTTTGCATCTTGATTATGTTGGTTTGTATCGGCTTATTGCTTTTATTGCTTGTTGGCCAAATAGCCGAATTTGCCAGCGATTGGCCCATGTTTATTCGCAAAGCTGAAAAATGGATTGCGGGCTTGCAAAGTTTCTTATCCCACAACCTGAACATCTCGCGCAAAAAACAAATGCTCGAGGTAAGTAACCAAACCATTAATTTGTTGAAGAACTCGGGTGATATCATTACCACAACTTTTGGAACGGTTATTCACGGAGTTACAACGCTCATCATTGTGCCTATTTTTGTCTTTTTCTTTTTGTATTACCGCCAGTTTTTTGCCGATTTTCTCTCCCGTGTTTTTCCTACAACCGACCGAACTGTCTTACAAGGTATTATGCAAAAAACGGGGACCGTCGTACAAAGTTATCTGGTAGGATTATTAGCCGTTATGTTGATCGTTTCCTTGCTTTGTATCGCCGGATTTTGGTGGATTGGCGTAGATTATTTTATGTTTTTCGGCTGCTTGACAGGTATCTTGTTATTAATCCCCTACATCGGAATTTGGATAGGAGCAGCCTTGCCTATCATCTTGACGTTGGCAAGTTTGGGGCCCAACTATGCCTTGGGCGTAATTGCTTGGGTCGCTGCTGTTCAGTTTGTGGAAGCTAATTTCATTACACCCTTGGTGATTGGGTCTAAGGTAAGTATCAATCCCATGGTAGCCATGTTGGCTCTTTTAGCAGGCGAGATGATTTGGGGAATTCCAGGTTTAATTTTAGCCCTTCCCTTAACGGCGATTTTGAAGGTCATTTTTGACCATGTGCCGGCATTAGAGGCTTATGGGTTCCTGTTAGGCGAAGCACCCAAACGATCAAAGGGAGAGTAATTCCTTGAAACGAATCGATTGGCGTCTGGAAATTTCGATTTTCTCCCCTTTACCGGAAAGAGTCACTTGTAATCCGCCCGAAAACCAGGGTTCGATTTTATCTATGTAATTCAAATTGATGATGTGTTTGCGATTGGCACGGAAGAAGACTTTCGGGTCTAAGCGCTCCTCTAGTGCATTTAATGATTTAAGTACCAAAGGCTTTTGGTCATCAAAAAATAAACGGACGTAGTTTCCCATGGATTCACACAGGCGAACACGATCTAGCCGAACAAACCAGCAACGCTCGCCATCTTTGACAAATATTTGATCTTGTGCTCCCAAGACATGATTCGGAGATGTGCTTGTCCGGACTTGTTGAATCTGTCTTTTTTCAAGCTTCTGAATACTTTCACTTAAACGCGCAAGTTCGATGGGCTTTAATACGTAATCCAATGCATTTACCTCGAAAGCCTTCAGCGCATACTCATCAAACGCCGTGGTGAAAATGACTTCGGGTAAGAAGCCATCCCAACTTTCCAACCATTCAAAACCTGTTTTTCCAGGCATTTGAATATCGAGAAATAAGACATCGGGTTGTAGGGTTTCCAATAAGGAAGAAGCCTCATCCGTGTTCGATGCCTCAGCAATCACTTCGATGTGTGGAAAGTTCTCTAATAAGCGTTTCAGTTCATTGCGTGCTAAACGCTCGTCGTCTACGATGATTGCTTTCATATAATTTAAATTTCTTCAAGATAGGGCAATGTGACAATTGCACACACTTGATTTTTGTTTAGTGGTTGAAGTTCGATTTGAGCGGTTTTGCCGTATATTAATTGCAAGCGATTTTGAGAATTAAGGAGTCCTACTCCATCATTTGGTTCTTTACTCGGCTTAAGATGTCCCGGGTTTATCACGGAAATCTGTATCATATCTTCCGTTCTTTGCGCGGACAATTCAATCACGCCGCCTTTCATCGATCGTGAAATACCGTGTTTGATTCCATTTTCAACGAGCGTTTGCAACAACATAGGCGGAATTTGCGCCTTGTTACATGCGGGGTCAATGCTAAGTTTCCATTCCAATCGATCCTCGTAACGTATTTTTTCCAAGGCTAAGTAATCCGTGATGGTTTCTAGTTCTTCCGCCAAGGATATCGTTTTCTTGCGTTCGGTCAACAAAGAACTCCGCAATAATTTAGACAATTGATTGATGCCTTTTTTTGCTTTTTGTGGATCTTCTGTAATCAGTGCGCGTACGCTGTTTAAGGCATTAAATACAAAATGCGGATTCATTTGTGCCCTTAAAACCTTTCCTTCCGTCTCTAAGATGGCACGTTCTAATTGGTCGTTTTCACGTTCCATTTCCAAACGCTTATTCGAATACTGAAAAAAGAAGTAAATCAATGCCCAAATCGCGAGCGGCTTAACAAAATTGAAAAAGATCTGAATGAGAATAAATGGACTTAAACTGACCTCATAATTTTCTTGCAGAAAAATGTAGTCTAAGGGGATGTTTAGCGCCATCAAAAGGAGTGCCATGACAACCAATGCGATAAAATTAAGTTGGAGCATTTGCCACAAATTCTTATCCTGCCAACGAAAACGTTTAGTAATGCGGCGATATTGGTGGGTTAAGAAAATGGCGAGTGCGATATTCGCCAACGAAGAAAAGACCCAGGCCCATTTCCATCCATATTGATTGGTGTAGAGCAAAGCCTCATTCAGCGCCCAGGCAAACCAGCCGAAACATTGCAAGGTCCAATACAGGCGCTTTCTTGTCATAGCTTACATGCAATCAGGCAACCCATGTAAGTGGGCGGTATGATTGGCTTTAATGGCGTTGAATTTCTGCGTTCGGTAGTCGTATTGCAGGTGGTAAAGACACAAGTTTTGGTGTCCAAAGGTATCCATGTCATGCAAGGGTTTTTCGAATAAATGCGTGAGTAAAACGCGCATGGCCCGACCGTGCATGGCAATTAATATATGTCTTTCTTCGGGTCTCGAAAGGATTAATTCGACAACCGGTTTTTGTTTTTCAAGCACATCCACCGGGCTTTCGCCTTCTTCGGATGGAACATCTACCTGGCCTTCTCGCCAGGTTCGAACTAGATTTCGGTAGTATTGGTCATCATCATTGTTTGGCGTGCGCCCTTCACGAATTCCCCAGGAGATTTCGTTTAAACCTGCATGTTGTTCCCAGGGTAAACCTTTTTCAATAAAGCCATTGACCGACTGATGCGTACGCTTTAATGCCGATGTATATATTTTATCAAGGGGTAAATCTTGATAATGTTGAAAAAACGCTTGTGCTTGTTGCTGACCTAATGCATTCAAATCCGCATCGATTCCACTTCCTTGAACAACTCCCATGCGGTTGTAGTCGGTTTCCCCATGGCGAATCAGGTAAATGTCTTTGATGCTATGCATATTAATTGGTTGAATTGAGATTTATTTCGCTAAATAATTGCGAATTTTACGGCACAAAAATACAAATTATATGTTTAATACTTCCATCAGTATCGATGAGATCAACGCATGGAGCCGCGGCAACATGATTGAACATCTTGGGATTGAATTTACTGAAATAACAGCTGAATTCATTAAAGCCAAAATGCCTGTTGATCATCGGACGAAACAGCCTTTTGGCTTGTTGCACGGCGGAGCTTCCGTTGTGTTAGCAGAAACGATCGGAAGTATTGCCGCGCTTTTAGCAGTGCCCGACATGAACCACTATAAGGGCGTCGGAGTTGAAATCAATGCCAATCATTTGAAGTCGGCCCGCGGAGGCTTTGTCATAGGAACCTGCATCCCCTTGCGCATTGGCAAAACTTTACATGTCTATGACATTAAAATTCACGATGAGGCTGAACAATTAATCTGTGCAAGTCGTTTAACAGTAGCTATCTTGAAAGTAGATTAATGTCTGAGGTAAACACGGATTGGAAAGAAATTTGGAAACAGGCCCCCTTGCAAGGGACTGCGCTCGCGATGTGGCGCCTTCCGAATCAAAGCCAACAGGTTTTATTGCAAGATACAGGCGGAGGCATTCGAACGGAAGCGGATCAATTAGAGCAATTGGGCCCCGGTTTTTTGGTCGGTCCTTTCGTGGGTCAACCTTATTTTCTGAGGGCATCTGCTTTATTTGTCAAATCGACGGCTAATCCGGTGATTAATCGAACGGCGGCGGTGCTAATCCCAGAAGATGTGACCTTGAAGAATCAATTCAAGGAGCAAGTTTCACAATCCATTGAGCAGATAAAAACAGGCCAATTTCAAAAGGTAGTTCTATCTCGGATCGACGTACAAACGCTGGAGCCAGATTTTGATCTTTGCGATGCATTTGAGCGACTATGCGGTAGCTACCCCTCGGCATTTGTTTCGGCGATTTACCTGCCGGATTTACAAAATATTTGGCTTTGTGCCACACCTGAAACCTTGGTTTCACAGGATTCGGATGGAATATTTCGGACGATTTCGTTGGCCGGCACACAATCAGGACTTGATTCGAATGGGCATGTATTAGCCCCTTCCGAAGCGCGCTGGTCACAGAAGGAGATTGAGGAGCAGGCCTATGTTAGCCGTTATATCATTGATTGTTTCAAGAAAATCCGCTTACGCGAATACATCGAGAATGGCCCTAAAACGGTGCTAGCAGGTAACTTGATGCACTTGAAGACGGAATACCTTGTCAGTACGCGTGAACTCACTTATCCCCATTTAATTACACAAATGTTGGGATTATTGCATCCTACGTCAGCCGTTTGTGGTACACCCAAAGAGGCTGCACTGGATTGGATTTTACAGACTGAGAAACATGATCGCTCGCTGTACAGTGGTTATTTGGGCCCCATTAATTTGGATTCAGAGACACATTTGTTTGTCAATCTGCGTACGGTACAAATTAGTCATGGCAAGGCGACATACTTTGCGGGATGTGGAATCACGGAAGATTCCGATCCGGAAAAGGAATGGCAAGAGACACAAATGAAGTGCCAAACACTTCAGCGTGTCATTAATGCTTCCCTTTAAGCTCTTCTTTCTGAACAATTTTTCCCGTAATAATCACTTTAATCGTATCGATACGGGCATCGGTTACGGTCAGGATTTGGAATTGAAAAGGACTTAGAATGATTGTTTCATTCACCTCAGGAATATCCTCGTATAGACTAATCAGCATTCCGCCCAAGGTTTCGTAATCACCCTCCGGTAGGTTCCATTCATACTTTTCGTTCAGGTAATCAATTTCGTGTCGGCCCGACAAAACAAATGTATTTTCATCCAATTGTTTTTCAATCCAATCTTCCGAATCATCGTATTCATCTTGAATTTCTCCAAAGATCTGTTCCATCACGTCCTCCATGCTGACTAATCCGGACGTACTCCCGAATTCATCTACGACGATGGCCAATGATTTACGTTCTTTGGAAAACTTAATCATCAAATCATTCGCGGGCATGGCCTCAGGAACAATCGGGATGGGCGTTAAAATGGATTGTAAATCCTTCGGTTTTTTAAAGAGCGCCAAGGAGTGGCAATAGCCGATGACCTCCTCCAATGTTTCTTTATACACGAGTACTTTCGAGTGCCCACTTTCAATGAACGTCTTGGTTAAGCCTTCGATGCCTTCTTCCAGTTCTATGGCCGTGATTTCAGTACGTGGAATCATGCAATCACGCACCTTAACCTGCTTAAATTCCAGCGCATTGTGGAAGATTTTGGTATCAACTTCGTTCTCCTCTTCCGTCGAAACTTTGCGATTCAGATTTTGGAGGTAATGGTTTAAATCCGTCAATCCATACGCGGGCTTTTCCTCGGAATAGGTTAAGCGAAGCACTTTGGTAATAAACCATTTAGACAAACCGACTGTTAGCCAAACCAATGGAAACATGAGTGTATGAATGATCCAAATCGGGATGGCTAAGAATTCTAAAATGGCATCTGGATTTATTAAGAAGATACTTTTCGGCGTAAACTCAGAGGTCGTTAGAATCAAGACGGTCGCAAGGACAGAAGCCAATAAACGAGCGAATAATTCATTTTGAATGATGGGAATGTTCGCGAGGATTAAGTGGTGTAAATACTCCTCCATAAAAATACCATAGGCTACTAGCGAGAGCGTATTGCCGATCAACATGGTACCGATGAAACGAGACGGCGTTTTATTGAAATGCGAGATGATTTTCGCACTTAAAATATCTTGTTTCGCTTTTAATTCGAAGTATAATTTATTGGAAGAAACGAACGCCATCTCTACGCCAGAAAAGAAGGCAGAAAAAACCATGGATGTTATGATTCCAATGATTTGGGCACTTTGTATGGTATATTCGGGGTTGGGCATATTAGTTCTTTTTGTTCTTGTCTTCTTTCGATATTCGCTCATTGCGTGCGAATTGGTAGTAAAAAAGACATCCTACGGCAAACATGAGCCAACTATAATGATAGCCAATTTCTTGCCAAAACATCCCTTGAATTTCCTTGGGAGTAGGCGAGTTTAAATCGAGAATCCATATGATCAGGAACCCGATGGCAATAAATAAACTTAGTTTTTCACTGCGGCTCATGAGGCAATGGGTTTTTCTGTTCGTCGGAATGTTGCGATGAAAAGACCGATAAAGATCATGATAGATCCAATCCAAACCAAATTTATGTAAGGTTTTTCAAGGGCCTTGATAATAATCAGGTCTTGTTGGGTCGTATTGACTGCAAAGCTAAATTGCTGTGTCTTCGGATTGATGGTTGTGAATTTGATTTTGATACCTGTTTCTTCACTTTCATATGCCGGCATAGCAACCATCCCATCCTTAATGACAAAGGTGGGTTTTAATTCAAATCGTTGATCATTTTTCCCGAGTACAAGGAAGTTGGCCTGCACCGCCGCATCGTTCACACCTAATTCAAATCCTTCTAATTTTGTCACACGGCTTACTTCTTTCAGTACAGCGACAAAGTCATTTAAGAAAAGCGTGTCGCCCACCATGACCGTGGAATTAACCGTTTGGCTCCATTGTTTTTCTTCGCCTGCTTCAGCAGCTAAACGAGGGTCTAAGGATACATAGGTATAGATATCGTGGCTAAATGCATGTTTGATGTCCGGAGAAATCGCCGTTCCCATTTTGGGATTCACTTGCCAGCGTGGGAAGAGCGAAACAGCTTTTCCTTCTGCATTTTTGAATTCCAATTCGTAATAATTATTTTCCGGCTCTACGATGACTGTATCCCCTTTTTTTGCAATGGATTCGCCGTTTGCAACGACATCTTTTAAAGCTACCGCATGAAAATCACCTTCGATGATTTCAAAATCCTTCTTATTGTAGTAGCCTGCTTTGCCGCGCAACGCAATCTTACGGCCTTTGTAGGTCACTAGATAATCTTGCATTTGGGCACCTTGGCCTAACCACAAGGGAAGGTTTTCCTTGTTTTCTTTGTTATCGTCTTTGGTGAACTGTTCCACCTTATTCGAAATCGCAAAGCCTGATCGATTTAGCGAAACAACTTTGGAATAACCTGAAGAGAATAATATGCCAATCAACATCACGGCCAATCCTACGTGCGATAAAGCACCGCCTGCGATCGATATTTTTTGGCGTGCTAAAAACCACAAGATTGTTCCGTTCGCATAGACCGAAAATAAGCTCGACCATAACAATACGATGTAGGATAGGGTAAATATTTTGCCAAGATTAACCAAAAGTACCGTCAACAAAGTCGCCACCAAAACGGAATTCCATAAGGCTTTCCACTGGCTTTTGTCCTTTAGTTTTCCCCACCAAACGAACTGACCTACTGCACTTAAGACGGCAATACTGATGAATATCCAAATTTGGATTTTACTGTAATGCTCCACTTGGTCTGCTGGAAGTGCAATATTTGAAACCAAGCCAAAGGCTTCGGCAATTTTGTTGTAAACGGGAATGGAAGTCGTGAAGGTTAATTGGAAAGCCGAAAGTCCCAAAACGGAAGCTCCCACGAAAATCCAAAACTCACGCGAGTAAACGCCCAATTCTTTCTCATCCGTAGGTAAATCTTTCCAACGGTACCATGCTAAGGCGATGGCCCCTACCAAGAAAGTTCCCATGTATAAGAGTAATTGTCCGGATAAACCTAGGTCAGTGAACGAGTGCACCGAAGCGTTTCCTAGGATACCTGACCGGTTTAGGAACGTCGAATACAGCACGAGGATGAAAGTCGTAATGACCAAGATGATGGATGTTTTCAACGCCGAACTCGAATTGCGGTAGGCAATCATTGTATGGATGGCACCAATCCAGACCAACCATGGGACGAAAGACGCATTCTCCACGGGATCCCAGTTCCAATATCCTCCAAAGTTTAAGGTTTCATAGGCCCAATAGGCTCCCATCATAATACCTACACCCAATACGCCTCCTCCAAAAAGAGACCAGGGTAAAGCAGGCGTTATCCATTCTGTCAACTTCTTTTTCCAAAGACCAGCAATCAAAAAGGCAAAAGGAACAAGCGTTAACGCAAAACCCAGAAATAAGGTAGGGGGGTGGATTACCATCCAATAGTTCTGTAACAAAGGATTTAAACCCCGACCATCCAATGGGATGAAGTTGGGCTGCATACTCCAAACGGGCAAATCAGGTTGCGCTTCGCGCAACAATAAGAAAGGAGATGAGCCGATTTTCAATTCGATTCCGGGTATAATGACACCTAAAATCATGGATGTTAGGAATGTTTGTACGAGGGCAAAAACCGTCATAACAGGACTTTCCCAGGTCGGATTGCGGAACATCAATAATACACCTAATAAGGCTTGCCAAAATATCCAAAGTAAGAACGAGCCTTCTTGGCCTTCCCAGAAACAGGATACAATGTAGGCGATAGGCAGTGCCTTCGAGGCATGCGAAAATGCGTAATGGTACTCAAAATAATGGTTGTATATGATGATATACAAGGTGGTTGCAACAGCGATTACTGCAGCTAAATGCACAATGAATAGTGTGCGTGCAGTTTGTCGCCAATCATTCGCCAAAGTTTCTTCTTGGCTCGATCGGAAGTATGCATAAGTTGCCAATAAGGCGGTTACGAAGGAAACAATAATGAGCGCATGCCCAACCTGTCCAATGGTTTCGTGTATCATATTATTTTTTGGCTTCTAACGAAGCGCTTGAGTCGGCAGATATTTTCCCTTCTTGGTATTTAGACGGGCATTTAAGCAATATTTTATCGCAATAGAAAATCTTATCAGGCTTCATACTTCCGACCAAAACGATCTTTTCTGATTTTTCGAAATCTTGGGGTTTGGGTGCGGAATAAACGACTTGGTTTTCCCTGCCCAAACTGTCCTCAACGATGAATTCTAGTCGGTTGGCATCCAAAGCTGGATTGAAAATCATTCCCACAATTTTCCCGGCTTCATCCTTTTTCAATTTACCCACCACGTGAACTTTCTGGCTAGGATCTTGCTGGCTAATGCGTTCGGCTTCATCAAATCCCACATAAGTACTTGCGTCCCCTGTTGTAATCAAGATGATGCCAATCGCAATCGCAATGAGAATAAGCCCTACGATATGTTTCTTTTTCATTTGATTCGTTTTTCTAAGTCTGTGATTTTACGGTCTAAGCGGAATAAATAAATGAATATACCCGTTAAGATGATTGCCACGATGGCAATGACAACATAGATTTTACCGTCGGCCCGAAATTGGTCGGCCATTTCTACCTGTGCCTGTGCTTGTCCCGCGAAGGAAATAAGCGCCATGAATAAGCTGAAAATGTATTTTTTCATGTTAGTTGTTTTCTTCAATTTGTTGGTCCAATTGTTTGATTCGAATGCGTAAACCTGCAATCCAAAAGCCGAGTAAAGTCCAACCGATAATAGCTGGATAAAACACCATGCGCATGCGATTGTCCAAGTCCATGGAGTTGAAACCAGGATTTCCTCCATTTCCGGGGTGTAAAGAATCGGTCATGCGTGGAAGGATCCAGATCAATACCATAAACACGACGAATGCAAAAATGTTATACACAGAGGATATACGCGCTTTTTGTTGTTCTTCTGGAAGTGAAGAACGGACAAGGAGGTAAGCTAAGTAAATCAATAAACCTACGGCAACGGAATTCAGTTTCGGGTCGTTGGTCCACCAATCTCCCCAGGTAAATTTGGCCCAAAAACTACCCGTTACTAAGCCCAACAAAGCAAATACCAAACCAGTTTCGACATAAGCATAGGATTTTAAATCTGCTTGAACATCACCCGAACGTAAATATTTTATGGAATGATAAACAGAGGTTCCTAACAGGAAAATCATGCTAAACCACATGGTTACGTGGAAATATAGGTTCCGAACCGTTTCATTTAAAATGGGTTGCCGGGGTACTTTCCCTTCAAACCCTGCATAAATCGTGTAGTAAAGCAAAATCATGCAGAGAATTTTGCCATAATGTTTTTTTAATGTTTCCATATAAACGGGAATAGAATTCCGGATAAGACGATCACAATGGTGTCAAGCGAACTCAGAATAGCGATTTCATCCCAGTTTTCCTGAATTGATATGCCATCCATGGCGCTTTTGGCCAATTTTAAAATCAATAATAATAAGGGAATGATGAGAGGGAAACTTAATACGGCCATGAGTGTGGCAGAATTTTCCCCTTGCGCGGCAATACCCGCCATCAATGATAAGCTCGAGGCAAATCCGATGCCTCCCAGAACAATCGCAACCAGGTAAAGCGGGATATTTCCCACGGGATTGCCCATGACCCACGAGTAAAAAAAGAAGCCTACGAATGAGATCCCAATCATAACGATGGAATTGTAGATAATTTTCGAATAAATGATCGCCTCAGGGCTGACTAACGTATAGTAAAATAAGTTACGCTGATTGGATTCTTGGGTAAAGCTTTTCCCGATTGCGTTAATGGCAATGAAAAGCATAATAATCCAAAAAAGGGTATTCCAGGTAATTGGATTAATGGCTTGTTGTTTGGCTTTGAATGAGAGGTAGCAAACGAAGATAGTGGATGCTAAATACAAGAGCAAACCATGCAGGGCATAGCGCTGCCGCCACTCAAGATGTAGCTCCTTTTTAACCAACACGTGTATTTCATTCAGGATCATGCCTCGATTTCCTTAAAGGACATGCAATTTACAATAGAAAATTTGCTTTAAAGTATAATCCCGTCAGTATTTTAGCTAATTCAAATCAATTACGCCAAAACTGTAACTTATCATTTTTTAGGTCGGAAATACTTAGTACATTTGTCCTAATTTTGAACAATTCTAAATAAGTAAAATTTGATGTCGGTAACTTTAGCAGATTTAAAGGTGGGAGAGCAGGCAGAAATCATAGGCTTTACTGACGAATTGCTTTCATTGAAATTGTTAGAAATGGGTTGTTTGCCAGGTACCGTAATTGAATTGACACATCAGGCGCCTTTTGGTGATCCGATTGCCATTAAAGTTTCGGGTTATACGCTGAGTATGCGAAAAGAGGAAGCAGCAACCATTCAAGTTAAAACCAACTAAATTTTGTCCAAACTACCTAAAATAGCTTTAATCGGGAATCCGAATGCGGGGAAATCGTCGCTGTTCAATAGCCTCACGGGCTTGAATCAGAAGACGGGGAATTTTCCGGGTGTTACAATGGACAAACATACTGGTATTTGGGAGTTAGAGCCAAATTCCAAAGTCGAGGTACTTGATTTACCTGGTATTTATAGCATTTACCCGAAGTCTATTGACGAAGAATTAGTGATCAATATCTTAGGGAATCCAGCCCACCCAGATTATCCCGATATGGCGATTGTGGTGGCAGATGCCTCTAATTTAAAGCGTAACTTGTTGTTATTCTCGCAAGTGCGAGATTTAGGCATTCCGACTGTTTTGGCCTTGAATATGGTTGATGTGGCGGAAAGCCAAGGCTATGTGATTAATTCCATTAAGTTGGCTCGCGAGTTAAGTATTGAAGTCGCCGAAATCAATGCGAAAAAAGGTATCGGAGTAAACGGATTACGTTTGGCTGTGGAGAAAACCTTGAAAAATCGATATGCCTCTAATGACGCTTTACCTTTGCCTGTAGGCGAAGATTTATTGGCTGACATTACAGCGCAATTTGGTGAAGCGGATCCTTATCGTTCATTGTTGTGGTTGATGGAACATGATCGCATGAAAATGTTTTCGGATGAGCAACGTATGGGATTTGACCGTTTGCAAGAGAAACATCGTTTCGATGCAAAATCGTATAAAACCTCAGAAACCGTTAAGCGCTACGAGGCCTTATCTGAAATTGTTGAGCGTTGTGTCATTAATTTGAATCGACAATGGGACGCACCACCGGTAAAAACGATGACCGACCGTTTGGATAAGTTTTTTTTACATCCTGTAGGTGGCTACCTTATTTTCTTGGGCATTTTATTCTTGATGTTTCAGGCAGTATTTACCTGGGCTTCTTATCCTATGGATGCGATTGATGGCGGTGTTGCTCAGTTGAATGATTATTTAAAAGGGATTTTACCTCCTTCCGCTCTGACGGGTTTACTAACCGACGGGCTGATTGCCGGAATTGGTGGGGTGTTAATATTTGTTCCTCAAATTGCTTTCTTGTTTTTCTTTATTTCCATGTTGGAAGAAACAGGCTATATGTCGCGTGTCATGTTCATTATGGATAAGTTGATGCGTCGCTTTGGTTTAAATGGTAAATCAGTCGTGCCACTAATGTCTGGTGTCGCTTGTGCGGTGCCTGCGATTATGAGTACGCGTTCCATTGGTTCATGGAAAGATCGATTGATTACGATTATGGTGACGCCTTTGATGTCGTGTTCTGCTCGTTTACCTATTTATACTGTTTTAATTGCGTTAGTCGTTCCGGAGAAAAGCACCTTGTTTGGGATGTTTAATCTACAAGGTTTAGCCTTGTTTGGCTTGTATCTATTGGGCTTTTTCATGGCAATCTTGTCGGCTTGGGTGATGAAACAATTGTTGCAAGTGAAGGAAAAGAGCTATTTTATCATGGAGTTGCCTACGTATAAGGGTCCTCGTTTTAAACACATGGCTTTGTCGATTTATAATTCGGTACAAGCATTTGTTTTTGAAGCGGGTAAAATTATTGTGGCTATATCGATTGTGCTTTGGGTATTGGCGAGTTATGGGCCCGGTGACAGTTTGGCTTCTGTTGAGCAAACTGTTCGACAAGCGAACCCCACATTATCAGAAACGGCTTTGGCCAATAAGGTTGCGGCAGAGAAATTGGAGCAATCCTATGCGGGTCATTTTGGGCATTTTATTGAGCCAGTCATTAAGCCGCTCGGATACGATTGGAAGATTGGTATTGCGTTAATTACTTCTTTTGCTGCACGTGAAGTGTTTGTGGGAACGATGTCGACCATCTACAGTTTAGGTGGCGAAGTAGATGATGAAAATGCAACGATCAAAAATCGGATGCGTGCCGAAATAAATCCTGAAACAGGAAAGCCGCTTTATGATGCGGCTCTCGGTTTCTCCTTGTTGATATTTTATGCATTTGCGATGCAGTGTATGAGTACGCTGGCAACGACTTATCGGGAGACCAAATCATGGAAATACCCAACGATTCAGTTTCTATATATGACGGCTTTGGCATATTTGTCGGCCTTCGTCGTTTACCAAGTATTATCCTAAAACTTCATCGGAATTGAAGTAGCGGCTAAATTGCTCGTGCTCTTCGCTAATAATTTGCCTTCCGCATTATAAAGTTTTGCCTCAACATTGGCAATTTTTTTACCTACGCGATATACTTCCGAAACCGCTGTGACTTTTTCGCCAGCTTTCGCTCCAAATAGGAAATCTACATGTAGGTTGATTGTCACATAAAGGTGTTCAATCTCCACGGTAATGAGGGTCATGCCCATAATCTCGTCCAAGATTGTCGTAATAATGCCTCCATGTAACACCTGTGCATGATTGCACTGATCTTCACGTACGGTAAATTCAGCCGTAATCGAACCAGCAGAAGCTTTAATCAGTGTTCCATCAAGCCACGTGGAGATGGGATTTGGATTCCCGTCGGCAATTTTTTTGTTTAAGTTCGCTTGTAAATAAGCGAGTATTTTTTCGTTTGGTTTCATGTTATTACTTAGGCGGATGTAGATTAATTTCGAGACCAGGTGGAAGTTCTGCCAAACATGGCCATGCCCACAAATCCGCGAATATCTAATTTTCGATTATTATCTTTTACCTTTAAAATACAGTCGTAAGTTTTTCCAGAATTTGGGTCGTAAATCGTTCCATTTTCCCAACTTTCGCCTTTAAATACAAACTCTTTTAGAATCACGCTGCCCACGAGTTCACGGTTGCGTAAACGACTATCGGGGTTATTCGTGTCTTTTCTACCAGGTGTTTTCCCCCAAGTGATTTTACCATAATAGCGGTCGGCTTGCTTGAAAATGACGATTTTCCCGTCTTTGTTTTCGGAAATCCATTCGCCCAAAATGGTATCACCATTGCTCATTGCGAATAATGGAACTTGTGTGAGTGCTAAGTAAAGCAGTAGTGCAATTGTTTTTTTCATTGTGTGTGTAAGTTTTGTGACAAATATAGGATGATTTTGGGATTTGTTGTTTCTAATTCGAAGAACATAGTGTTTGCCTCAGTCAGATGTTATGCTTATTTTTGTGAGATATTACCCGCTAATAAATAATTTCATAACAAGCTTTTGAACGTATGAATTACAATTTGAATCAAATACCCGACAGAACAACCAAGCCAAGACAAAAAGGTTTGACGATGGTCATGGATAAGGGATTAAGTCTACGTCAAGTAGAAGATTTCTTGGAAATGGGAGCTGGGCATACCGATATTGTAAAATTGGGTTGGGCGACGTCTTATGTTACCCCCAATTTAAAAGAAAAATTAGCCTTGTATAAATCTGCAGGCATTCCTGTTTATTTCGGAGGGACTCTGTTTGAAGCTTTCTATATCCGAGGGCAATTCGATGAATACCGCCGTGTTTTAGACCAGTATGGGATGGAATATGCCGAGGTTTCCGATGGTTCAGTTGAAATGGAATCCGAGGTAAAATGTGAGTTTATTCGCACATTATCTCAGCAAGTAACGGTATTGTCGGAAGTTGGATCAAAAGATGAGGCCAAAATAATTCCTCCATACAAATGGATCAAATTGATGCGAATGGAATTAGAAGCGGGATCTTGGAAGGTTATCGGAGAAGCGCGTGAAGGAGGTAATGTGGGGCTATTTCGTGCTTCAGGCGAAGTACGCCAAGGTTTGGTTGAAGAAATATTGACAGAAATCCCAGAGGAAAAAATCATTTGGGAGGCTCCTCAGAAATCCCAACAAGTTTGGTTTGTGAAATTGGTTGGCGCCAATGTTAACGTAGGAAATATCGCACCTCATGAGGTGATTTCGTTAGAAACAATACGTTTGGGTTTACGTGGTGATACATTTGATCATTTCTTAGATAAATAGCAGATGCTTCAAATCATACTCGATTTACTTAAAGATCCCTTGACATTTTTGAGTGATTTTATTGCGGCAAATGGGTCATTGACTTATGCTTTGTTGTTCGCCATTATTTTTGTCGAGACGGGTTTTGTTATTATGCCTTTGTTGCCCGGAGATTCTTTGCTGTTTTCTGTGGGTTTATTAGCAGCGGCAAGTGGCCAACTGAGTTTAACGACGGTTATTCCATTGATGATTATCGCTGCGCTATTGGGTGATCAATTGAATTATTACATTGGTCGCAACTTCAGTGAATGGGTAAAAAGCCGAGAAAAAATCTTGTTTTTAAAGCGTGAGCATATTGAAAAAACAGAAGCGTTTTATGCGCAATACGGCGCTAAAATGGTTATTTTAGCTCGATTCATCCCGATTGTACGTACCGTTGCCCCTTTTGTTGCAGGCGCGGGCCGGATGTCATATCCTTTATATTTGTTTTTTGGCGTAGTGGGTGCTTGCCTTTGGGTGATAAGCATTACACTCGCGGGTTATTTCTTAGGAGATAACGCTTGGATTAAAGATAATTTCGAGAAAGTCGTTTTGGGAATCGTTGGAGTATCGGTATTGCCCATTATTGTAGGAGTTCTCAAGCAACAATTTTCAAAGAAATAAGATGAATTCCTTGTTCGGATTGATCGGTTATCCCCTGGGACATTCCTTTTCAAAGCGCTATTTTACGGAAAAGTTTGAGCAATTAGACTTACAGGATTCACATGCCTATACGCAATTCGAGATCCCAACGATTGAAGATTTTCCAGCGCTATTAGGTACGGAATCAATCAAAGGTTTTAATGTAACAATCCCTTATAAGAAACAAATCATTCCATTTCTAGATGAAATTGATCCTGCTGCCGCGCGAATTGGTGCCGTGAATACCATTAAGATTTTGCCGGATGGGCGTACGCGTGGGTACAACACGGATTATTTTGGTTTTCAAGGAACTTTAAAGGCCTGGCCTGCTTATCCGCATTTTAAATCACTTAGTGCTTTGGTCTTGGGTCAAGGGGGCGCAGCCAAAGCGGTTATCGCGGCGATTGAGGACTTGGGGATTCCTGTCATTAAAGTATCTCGCCAGGCAGGTGAGGGTGTTGTTGCATACGAAGCATTACCGCAGTTAATGGAATCTGTTGGGCTAATTGTCAATACAACGCCGCTGGGCATGCATCCGAATGAAGCAGCTTGTCCGCCTATTCCTTATGAATTATTGAGAGGCCAACATTACCTCTATGATATTGTCTACAATCCCTTGGAAACAACCTTTCTGAGGAATGGCTTAGCGCATGGTGCTGGCGGAATCCATACAGGTATTGAGATGCTGTATGGGCAAGCGGATAAGGCTTGGGAAATTTGGCAGTCTTAGTTATTTCAAATACACACCTCGTTTCACGTCGTCCGTTACAATGACTTCCACATGTTCTGCAATGGTCGTGGAAAGTTCATAACCTTTGTAATCTGCCGCGATGGGAAATTTGCGATAGTTTCGGTCGATTAAAACAGCAACTTGAAGTTTTTTTACCGGGATACTTAAAAAGGGTGCTAGGCTATAAGAGAAAGTGCGGCCTGTGTTAAGTACATCATCAACGACAATAATGACCTTATTTTCGAATGTTTTAATATCGGCGGAAAACTGAACCGGACTTTCGTAGGGTACCTCTTTGTTCAGTTTAATTTCTACCGGAATCGCGTTAATCGTTGAGATTTCTTTGAGGTGTTTGCTCAACATGTCAGCAAGTGCATACCCTTGTCCATGAACACCTGCCATGATGATTTCTTGTTCTTCAAAATTGTTCTCAAATATTTGAAAAGCAATCCGTCTGATTTTCTGTAGGAGAGCGGGTCCGTCTAAAACTTGTTTTGCCGACATATTCTTTCGCTTATTGTCTAAATTAGCCGACTAAAATTACCCAAAATTATCCAATTTTTGTACCTTTGGCCTTTATTTAGCGTTTAAATTAATTACCTATGGCTAAGAATTACGGAGCACAACAACGTG
This sequence comes from Aquirufa regiilacus, assembly GCF_032470275.1. Lineage (NCBI taxonomy): Bacteria > Pseudomonadati > Bacteroidota > Cytophagia > Cytophagales > Flectobacillaceae > Aquirufa > Aquirufa regiilacus. The sequence goes on along the minus strand of NZ_JAVNWW010000005.1, from coordinate 164,888 downwards.
CCCAAATGCAAGCACCTTCCAATCCTTTAGCAATAAAAACGAAGAAATACGGCTTAGAGAAGAATAAATACATTGCCATGTGCATGCGTCAATTATTCGCTAACCAATGGAAATGGGCGTTTCTACCTTTGGCTTTAGTCGGACTAAATGTCTTTCTTAATCTGTCGGGCACGTATAAAAACTATTGGATCTACATCTTTTTAGCTATCGGTGTGATTGGATATATCTTATTTTGGTTAATCCAATTTACAGGTATCACTCAATTAGCACAATACAAGCAACTATTCGATAAATACCGTTACGAAATCGATAGTCGGCAGATATTCATGAAAATCTCCGACAAAGAAGGTGGTGTGATAAAGTGGGATATGATTTTGTCGGCCTATAAGGATAAAGAAGCCTACGTATTAGAAATGGGTAAATACCAATTCATTTACTTGCCATTAGCGATTTTCAATAATGACAATGATCGTAAGTTGATGGATAAAATTATGCGTGATAAGGGTTTGATTAACTAATATGGGAAGACTGCTAGCCATTGACTTTGGATTAAAGCGTACGGGTTTGGCAGTAACAGATTCCTTGCAGATTATCGCTACGGGATTGGAAACAGTTCCTACGCACACGTTGTTGGACTATTTACAAGCTTATTTTGCCAAAGAGGCGGTCGATCAAGTGATCATCGGAATGCCAAAGAACTTGGATAGTTCAGATACGGATTCTACACATGGTGTCCGCGTACTCATCAAGCATTTTAAAAAGAAGTTTCCGGCCATGCCCATTGTTGAGCATGACGAGCGATTTACTTCGCAAATGGCGATGCAAGCAATGATTTCAGGAGGCATGTCGAAAAAAGATCGAAGGGAAAAAGGAAATGTCGATCGAGTATCGGCGACAATCATTTTGCAATCCTATATGGAGTCGCAAGCATAGAAAAAGGCCATCCAACGGATGGCCTTTTTTATTATTTGGTTACCACCTTGGCAAATCGGTGATAAAAAGGAGTCTTACTCGTGGAAGACTTTGGTTTGTATTTTCCTGTGATAATGGGAACATACATGACACGTCTTCTTGATTTTTCGCCAAAATTCGGAGATACTTCAACGCGGTGCCATAGGCGGCCATCGTGAATCGTTAAGTCTCCACGGTCGATTTCAAAAGCTGCTTCACGTGGATCTGGACGATGATCAATGAATTGTTTTTTACCAAACAGTAATTTTAACATGCTTTGATTCTGGGTGCCTGGTAAAACGCGTAATCCTCCGTTGGAAGAGGGACATTTATCTAGGTGAATCCCTACGTTTAACATCGGTAGAATTTTTTGTCCTAAGAACAAATCACGCGGGGAGTCTGTATGCCAACCCATTTGAGTGAACTTGGAATTGGGTTGGTTGATATAATGGTTGAATACTAAACCGTCTTTTTCGTCGGAACCCATTCTTCCTTCATAAGGTTCAAGGAATTCCAATAACAATTCGAATCGTGGATCTTTTAGGAATTCAGCTAAAACGTCACTGTGCTTATTCGTAAAACACATCCGTTGAATCATGTCTTTCCCTTCTGGATCTTTGCCAAATTTTAAAGGGATTCCGTTGATTTTTTCGACGCCCTCAGCTAACCAATTAGCCTCAATTTTTCCTAGCTCAGCAATGAATAGTTCAGCAGTTTCGTTTGAAATGAAGTTTTTGAATTGTATAACACCATACTTCTGGAAGTATTGTTTTTGTTCCTCCGTCAAGGCTTCGCCGAGGGTGAAGGTTTTATATTCAAATTTAGGTGTTGTTTTTTTCATGTTGATCAAGGCCTTTCAGGCTTATGTTTCAAGATTGTTCCTAGCTACTTTTAGGCAATAATTGGACATGCAATTTACGCCAATGTTCTTGAAATATTTTCAATTGCTTTTAAAATTCTGACTAAAATCAGCATTTTATCAGTTTTATCCCTGGAATTATTTGCAATTTTGTCTTTTCAAATTTCACCTCGAATGGCTAAGTTTTATTACGTTTTTTTACTTTGTTTCCCGTTTCTATTACAAGCCCAACATGAAGGGCGTAAAGGTTCTTATAATGTCACTTGGGGATATAATCGGTCTAATTATGCCAATTCCGATATTCACTTTGCAGGCAATGGTTATGATTTTACGTTAGCAAACGTTGAGGCTGCTGATGCGCCTACGCCCTTTGACGGTTTTACCACCTATTTTAACCCGAATTTGTTTTCTGTTCCACAGTTTAATCTGCATGTGGGCTATTTCATTCAGGATAATTTATCCATTAGCCTAGGCTGGGATCACATGAAATATGTGATGGTACCTGATCAGGCTTCACACATTAGCGGGACAATCGGTGCGCAGGTATCTAATCCTGCATATACGATCAATCCCACCTATGTAGGGACCTATTCGAATACCCCCTTTACCATTGCTTCAAAGGATTTTTTACGTTTTGAACATACGGATGGATTTAATTATGCTTCTGTGGAATTAGAGCATTATACGTCCTTATGGAAACCAAGTGTAGGGAAATTGGAATTGGAGTGGATGAATGGTGTTGGTTTGGGGGCTGTGGTTCCACGTTCCGATGTGCGATTGTTTACCTTGGGTCGTAATAATTTCTGGAATTTAGCAGGGGCTGGGGCATCTATTAAAACAGGTTTGCGCTTGAATTTGACCAAGCTATTATTCTTTGAAACAACGGTGAAAGGAGGTTACACGACGCTTTGGGATATTCGCACCACAGGTCAAACAGGCGACTCCGCCGATCAAAGTATATGGTTTGGGGAGGTCTATGGCGCGCTCGGCTTTTCTTTTGGGCGCAAAAAATAAATTTTAGATTAGTCTAAAAATTTATATCTTCGTGGCATGCGCTACGGAGTTATCTTTTTTTTGTTTTTGGGCCATGTGCTTTGGGCCCAACAAAGCGGTCGAATTGAGACAGATCGTCCCGATCAAACGGAATGTCCTTTTATTGTCAAGAAAGGCTATTTTCAAGCGGAAATCGGCTTTAATCGCGCTAGCGAAGCGGGTCAAGTTCATTATTTATTGCCAACAAGCCTATTGAAAGTAGGTGTTCATCCATTAGTAGAATTACGCTACACCGTGCTGCATGAGCCAGGAAGTGGAATTTCGAATGAATCATTCGGATTTAAGGCACACTTATTCAAAGAGAAAGGGTTTATCCCACGTTCAGCACTTATCGTCCAATACCACGTCAATCAGGATCATCGAGATCAAAGTGAGTTAAATTCGATTCCACACTCGATTGGGGAAACTATATTAACCTTTCAGAATAGCTTAGGTGGACCTTGGGGAATTGGATATAATTTGGGCGCTGAATATCATTCGGATGGGGCTGTGGAGGGAATTTACCGAATTGCTCCCAATGTTAACCTCGGTAAACGAGGTTATGCCTATGCTGAGATTTTTGGTCGTTTCCCTCAATCACAATTTACGGACCATTGGATTGATGGGGGCTTAGCCTATTATGTTTCTGATCACATCAAAGCTGACGTATCCGCTGGGAAGAGTCTTCGTACAAGTGATTCATGGTATGTCGCACTGGGTATTTCTTTCCGTATGCGTCTTTGGTGATTGTGCTTGAATACGATAATTGTGTAAATTGCGGGGATGCGGTATATTTTGTGCTTTTTGCTGGTTATGTACATGGGGCTATTCCTGCCTTCCGCGGAAGCGTTTTGCCAAGCAAAAGAAAATATTAGCGTTCAAATAGGCGCAAAATCTATTTCTACAACGGATCAATTCAGTATTCAGTTTTCCGTTACTGCCACAGAGCAATTGCCTACTTATCGTTTTCCTGAAATCAATGGATTTAGGAAATTGGGGGTCAGTAGGAGTAAAGCCTCTAATTTTGAGAATGAGCAAGTTGAGCAGACATTAACATTTACGCAATATTATCAAGCAAACGGACCTGGAAATGTATTGGTGCCTTTGTTGGAATTAGAAGTCAATAAACAGGTTTTTAAGATCGAGCCATTTGTCATCGTAGTTGTTCCGGGAATTGAGAAGCAAGATGATGTCTCAAGTGAAATTCAGGTTCCTAATACTGTTGATCTAGCGAATAATAAACCCTTTTTTCTCGTACGATCAACGATCGATCGTCCGTACGTTGGCCAATCGTTTACATTGACCATGTCATTGTATGTGCCCTCGAATAATACGATGGAGTTGAGTTTCGATCGGAATGATATTCAAATACCGGCCCTGATTCAGCAAATCAGGCCGCATAATTGTTGGGAAGAAAACTTCAATTTACAAGTAGAACGTGTATTGAAGGTGACTTTTGGAGGTAAAAAGTATACGGAATATCGGTTTTTTCAAGCAACCTATTTTCCTTTGGATATGCATGTTATTCAAATTCCATCTGTTCAATTGCGTGTATTGCAAAAGGTAAAATCCACAGAGAAAAGACCTGTTTTCCTGAAATCAGCAGCTTTTTCTATTCATCCGAAAGCTATGCCTAAGCACGTTCTTTCCGGTAGGGTTCCTGTGGGACGCTATACCTTGGTAGAGGAGATAGATAAAAATGTGGCTAAAACAGGTGATCCCATTACGTATCGCGCTAAGGTCTTAGGCGATGGGAATAGTATTCTATGGGATACTAAGGCGGTCGCATCGGATTATTTTTTAAGTTTTAATCTTTTATCAACGGAGCGTGTTGTATTTCCTTACCGCGATCAAATGTTCGGGAATAAATCGGACATTGTTCGTATAATTCCGGAGCAAGCCGGTACTTTTGCATTGGCCAATTATTTTAATTGGATCTATTTCAATGTTGATAAGGCGCGTTTTGATACCTTGCGTTCAAAATTGGTTTTGACTGTCAAAGGCCAACCGCGTGATCGGAAATTAGATACCTCGTTAGAAAAAGGAGGTATTTATGAGTCGATCGAGCAACAAGACAGTTTAGAAGTACAATGGAATCGCTGGGTCAACTGGCGACAATTGGTTAATTTTGTATTGATTATCATGTTTGGATTCATTGTCTTCCTTTTTTGGAGGGCGTCAAAATAGTAATATGGGGAGTATATACGGTAAAATTTTTCAGATAAGTACCTTCGGCGAGTCACATGGTGCGGCTGTGGGTGTCGTGATTCAGGGTTGCCCAGCAGGCATTAATTTTGACTTGGAATTTATTCAAGCAGAATTAGATCGACGCAAACCCGGTCAATCGCGTATTACGACACAGCGTAAAGAGGCTGATTCCGTTGAAGTAGTTTCTGGGGTTTTTGAAGGTAAGACTACGGGTACTCCTATTGCCATGTTGGTATGGAATGGAGATCAGCGTTCGAAAGATTACACGCATATCGCAGATCAATTCCGCCCTTCGCATGCGGATTATACCTATTTTGCGAAATACGGATTGCGGGATTACCGCGGTGGCGGACGTTCGTCGGCACGTGAGACTGTCGCTCGTGTTGCGGCAGGAGCATTGGCGAAATTAGTATTAAATCAACTGGGGGTAAAAATCACTGCTTATGTATCGCAGGTGGGGACATTGAAATTAGAAACCCCAGTCGAGCAATTGGATTTGAGTTTAACGGAATCCAATGCTGTTCGTTGCCCTGACCCAGTCTTAGCTGAAAAGATGTTCACTTACATTGATGGTATCCGGAAAGAGGGTGATTCGGTTGGGGGTGTTGTTTCCGCTTATATTACTGGTTGTCCAGTAGGATTAGGAGAGCCTGTTTTTGATAAATTGCATGCTGAATTAGGCAAGGCGATGTTGAGTATCAATGCCGTGAAAGGCTTTGAGTACGGAAGTGGTTTTGACGGGGTTGCTTTACGTGGTTCCCAACATAATGATTTGTTTGAAAAACGTCCTGATGGAACTTTAAAAACGTTGACAAATCATTCAGGTGGTATTCAAGGGGGTATTTCGAATGGAGAACCCATTTACTTCCGCGTTGGATTTAAACCTGTTGCTACCATCATGCAAGATCAAATAAGCTTGAATGAAAAGGGCGAGGAGATTACGGTTTCAGGCAAAGGCCGACATGATCCCTGTGTTGTACCTCGTGCAGTGCCCATTGTAGAAGCGATGGCTGCCATCGTTCTGTTGGATTTTTATTTGCGTAATCGCGTGATTCAAATGCCTGCCTAATGGTCTTGAATGAAGATGCATATTACATGGGATTGGCGCTCCGACAAGCTGAACAGGCGTTAGAGGAGGATGAAATCCCCGTAGGGGCAGTTGTCGTTTGTCAAGGCAAAATTGTTGCGAAGGCATTTAATCAAACTGAAATATTGACCGATGTAACGGCACATGCCGAAATGCTTGCCATTACTTCAGCTGCGCAGACAATCGGGGGGAAATATTTAAAGGATTGTACATTATATGTAACGCTTGAGCCTTGTTTGATGTGCGCGGGGGCATTATATTGGTCGCAATTGGGCCGACTGGTATTTGGGGCTTTGGAAGAAAAACGAGGTTTTCGTGCGTTGGGTTCAACTGTTTTGCATCCCAAAACAGAAATTATTGGGGGGATTTTAGCCGAAGAATCGGAGGCATTATTAAAAGAATTTTTTTCACGTAAACGATAGGGAAAGCGAACAAAATTGTCGCAATTCGTGTTTACTAAAATCAATAGGTAATTCACAATTTTAATTTTAATAGATATGGCTTTTGAATTAGCACCTTTACCTTATGCGAATAACGCATTAGAACCGCATTTCGATGCATTGACGATGGAGATTCACCATGATCGTCACCACAATGCCTATGTGACGAATTTGAACGCAGCTGTTGCTGGAACGGAATTAGAAGGAAAGTCTTTGGAAGAATTGTTTACAACGATTTCAACCCTATCTCCGGCGGTTCGTAATAATGGTGGTGGTCACTTTAACCACGATTTGTTTTGGAATATCTTATCGCCAAACGGTGGTGGGGCTCCCGTAGGAACGTTAGCAAAAGCAATCGATTCGAAATTCGGTTCATTTGATGCATTCAAAGAAGAGTTTAAAAAAGCAGGTTTAACGCGTTTCGGTTCAGGCTGGGCGTGGTTAGTTTCTCAAAAAGATGGCTCTGTAGCCGTTTCTTCTACACCAAATCAAGATAACCCATTAATGGATGTCGCGGATGTAAAAGGATTTCCTGTCATCGGATTAGATGTTTGGGAACATGCGTATTACTTAAAATTCCAAAACAAGCGCCCGGATTACATCGATGCATTCTGGAGTGTGATCGATTGGAACAAGGCTGAGGCGCGTTACGTAGCAGCTCAGAAATAATTTATTGCGGGGGATTTGAAAAAAATCTCCCGCTTTTTTTATCCTAAGGTTTGCATTATTGCAAGCTTTCCGTATTTTTGCAGTCCTAAATGGCGGTTGTAGCTCAGTTGGTTAGAGTAGGCGTTTGTGGTGCGCTTGGTCGTGGGTTCGAGTCCCATCATCCGCCCGTTTCATTTGAAAAGTCCTGGTATAATGCCAGGACTTTTTTTTATTTTTGGGCATGAACGAATCCAAGCAGCGCGTAATTGCTTACATCGATGGCTCTAATTTATATTTTGGCATGGTCGATGCCGGCCTGAAGTATTGTAAATGGTTAGATGTTAAGAAGCTGATGGAAGGTTTTCTAGATTCTGGTCAATCCTTGGTCGCTGTAAAATTCTTTACGTCTCGTTTAACCCATGATGTGGCGAAAGAAGCACGCCAAGCAACGTATTTGGATGCGCTTGAATTATCCGGGGTTGATTTGATTTTTGGATCTTACCATAGTAAAACCATTGAATGTTATCAATGTAATCACAAATGGGTGACGCCTACGGAGAAAATGACGGATGTCAATTTGGCGACGCATCTACTCATGGATGCGCATTTGGATGCTTATGATGTCGCATTTGTGGTTTCCGGCGATACGGATTTTACTCCTTGTGTTGAAGCTGTCAATGAAAGTTTTGCTTCAAAATCGGTGGTTATGTTGTTTCCTCCACTGCGCGAAAACGAAACATTAGAGGAGGAGGCGCGTTCAAGTCAATTGATTACCAAAGAAAAATTAATCGAGTGTCAATTTCCCATGAAGCTAGTGGGAAAGGATGGCATCGAGTTACAAAAACCCGCGGGTTGGTAAATAAAATATTATATGAATCCACAATTTTTAAAACGTTTTTTGATTGTCGTCTATGCTGCAGGATTATTAGGTATGCATATTCCTGAAACGGCGCAGCTATTTACCTCTTTGGTACCCTTGACGCTTTGGTTTACGGCCTTTATCTGTGTGGTTTATTATCCCAATCCCAATAAAAACGCCTATATCATGTTATTTGCCTTGGCATTTGCTGGTTGGATGCTGGAAGTTGTGGGCGTGAAAACGGGCCAAATATTTGGTTCTTATGCGTATGGAAAGACGCTTGGATTTCAAGTGATGAATGTTCCGATTACCATCGGGCTAAATTGGGTTATTTTAGTCATCGCAACGAATGCCGTTGTCGCAGAATGGAATATAGAAGGGCGTATTGGAAAGGCAGCCATAGGTGCAGGATTGATGACGGCCTTGGATTTATTAATTGAACCCGTTGCCATGCATTATGATTTCTGGCAATGGGCAGGGAATACGGTACCCGTGCAGAATTTCGGTGCCTGGTGGTTAGCTAGTTTCTTTTTTCATTGGGTGTACAACACGGCGGGTTTATCTACGAAATCGAGTTTATTTCGACTCATCGCTGTCTTGCAATTTTGTTTCTTTTTGGGACATTGGATTTTATTGCAAATCTTTTCTTAAACATTTTACCATTAGATTCGTTAGCCTACTATACAGATTCGTGGAATGGCCATATATTCAATTAAAGATTTAGAGAATTTAAGCGGAATCAAAGCGCATACCTTGCGCATTTGGGAACAACGCTATGGCATTTTGACACCGAGTCGGACGGAAACGAACATCAGAACCTACACCGACGAGGAGTTAAAGCGTGTTCTCAATATTGCTTTACTTCAAGATAAAGGCGGATTTAAGATATCAGCCATTGCGAATATGTCGGAGGCCGAAATGGCATCGCACATTTTACATTTGTCCGAAAGTCAATTCGATTTTCCCGAACAAATTCAAGCATTGACCTTGGCTATGTTGGATTTGGATGAAGCCAAATTTCAATTATTAACCAAAAATATGATTAATGCGCATGGCTTCGAGAGCTATATGTTGCATGTGATTTATCCTTTTATGCGCCGACTAGGCGGATTATGGTTATCAGGTTCCGTGGGACCCGCACAGGAACATTTCATCAGTCATCTGATTCGTCAAAAACTGATTGCCAACATTGATTCACAAGATTTAAGTTTAAAGCCAGACTCGAAGAAATTCCTTTTGTATTTGCCGGAAGGCGAATTGCATGAAATTGGACTTTTATTTGCGAATTATGTGTTTCGTGCCCGTAAACATTCGGTGGTGTATTTAGGCCAATCTCTGCCCTATGAGGAATTGCAGTTGGCTTACGAAATTCATCAACCCGATTATATTTTTAGCGTATTTACTTCTGAACCCAATGCGGAGCTAATCGATGATTATCTAGTTCAGATGGCACAGGATTTTCCCAAATCTCAGGTCTTGTTAACAGGCTATCAAATATTACAACCGGATCGTAAAGTTCCTGCTAATATTAAATTGCTCTCGGATTTTCAAGCCATGATTGATTTGGCGAATGCCTAAGAGTATTTAGGGTTCAAATAGGTAGCAGCCTCCACAAACTTTTTCACCTCTTGTTCTTGATCTTGCGGACAAATCATTAAGGCATTTTCATGTTCTGCAACAATGAAGTTCTGTAATCCTTGAACGACAACTAATTTCTCGCTTGGGGTTTTGATGATGCAATTTTGAGTATCATAGATCATCACGTTGCCGTCAATCACATTGCCGTTAGAATCCTTGTCATGAATTTCATAGAGTGATTTCCATGTTCCTAGATCGGACCAGCCAATATCGGCAAGGATTACTTTAACAATCTGCGCTTTCTCCATGATGCCATTGTCAATGGATACACTTTTACAAACCGCATAGACTTTGCGGATAAAATCTTGTTCCTCGCTAGTGAAATAGAACTCTTCTCCTTCCTCAAATTGTTCAGCCAGGCGTGAAAGATGCTTTTCCAATTCCTTTTTAAATACAGGAATTTTAAAGACAAATAAGCCCGCATTCCAAACATAATCACCACTTTCTAAAAAGGCTTCAGCTAGTTCAAGGTGAGGTTTTTCAGTAAACGTTTTGACTGTTTTGGCTGTTGTTTCTCCGGGTTGGAATTGAATGTACCCATAGCCTGTATCTGGTCGAGTAGGAAGAATCCCCAAGGTTACCAATACATCCTCTTTTGCTGTTTCAATAGCGGCTCTAACATGATTTTGAAAAGCAATTTCTTTAATAATCACATGGTCCGCGGGTGCTACAATCAGTGTGGCGTTAGGATTCTTTTTCCCAATCTTATAGGCTGCATAAGCAATACAGGGTGCCGTATTTTTCCGTTGGGGTTCTTGTAGTATTTGCTCTTCCGTCAAATAGGGTAGCTGTTCCTTGACAATACCGGCAAATTCTTCGCTGGTTACTACATATATATTCTCTTGTGGAATTATTCCTTCAAATCTTTCGGCTGTTTGTTGAAGCATCGTTTTACCTACGCCCAGCACATCGTGAAATTGCTTGGGATTTGCACTCCGACTAATTGGCCAAAAACGTGTGCCAATGCCGCCAGCCATAATGATGAGGTATGTATTTTGCATATTATTTTGTTGCTTTTAAGTAAGCCGAAACCCGATTGCTAGCATTATTTCGGATGGGTGCGTAAAATAAATTCAAATCGGCTTGATGCCAATTCTTGATTCGTACAAATGATCTACCGAATACATAGGGCGTATTGATCCAAAGGATGCCCTGATGATTTTGTGCGTCAGCAAAGTTTTTAACCCACTTGAACCCATAGGATACGCCACCATCATTAAGTTTCTTCGAAGCAAAGTTTTCATCGAGCGTCCAAGTTAATGGATTTGTTGAGACAAGCTCAGTCGGTTTACCCGGATGCCACGGTGGCAAATAGCCTTGTTGGAACGTCGTCCACGCAACAAAGCAGCCCGTTTGATCCGCATTTTGACATGGGCTAATTTGTTTAAAGGTATTTTTGGGTGTGGCAATACCAATTAAATAGGCTGCAATAAATTGTTTTTGTAGGTCCTTGCCATCGATAAGCTCTTGGATCAGTTTTGTCGCATGTACAGTTCCTTGGCTATGAGAAGCAATGATAAATGGCCTTCCTTGGTTATAATGGCTCAGGTAATATTCGAAGGCTTTTTTAACATCCGAGTAGGCTATTTGAAGCGCCGCATCTTTATCCGCCTTGTTCGGCGTGACAAAAGCAAAATAATGAGCTTGCCGGTAGCGCGGAGCAAATACCCTTCCTGCAGAGTTAAAAATAGAAGCCTGGTTCAAGATTGTAGATGAGTCAACTTTATGATTGAGGTATTGGTCCTGCACGTTGGCATTCCACTGATATGCTGTCGTGGGAGCGTAGGTATAGATCGTGGGGTGAACAAAAAATACATCGGCTACGGCCTGTTGTTGTTCATCTTTTAGCGGGGAATTAGTAGGAATTGCATCAGCAGCGTCCTTCCGCTCGGGTAAGGCAGCCCAATTTTCAGATGCGTTATAGTCAATTTCAGCAGGCACAGGGCTTTCTTTCCATGCAATGGATAATCGAGCGGGCTCTTGAGTTTTGCAAGCTGCTGTAATACAGAGTATTAGGAGGGTTTTTAAAAAAATACGTGTTTGCTGCATGAGTCAAATAATTGATCAAAGCTACTAAGAATTATGTCGTTACGGAAGCATTTTGGTAGGATTGGAAGCTAAGATTTATTTATAATTAAAATATTTTCGGAAAAATTGGTATATTTTTAATATGAATCATTGGGCAAATTCTTAATTCTTGTTTAGCTTTGTTAAAGAAGTGTATAAAAACGTTAACAGAAACTTCAAACAATCACATTTATGAAAAAACTTTTTACTCAAATCTTGCCGGTTTTTACGGTTGTCTTTTTACTTGCGTTTGCAGCAGTTGCTCAGACAAAGGTTGGGGGAACGATTAAAGATGCGGCATCAAAGGAACCATTAATCGGGGTAAGTGTATCGGTTAAAGGGAAGGTAATTGGTACAATTACCGATGCAAATGGACATTTTGCATTTACGACATCAACTCCAGTTCCATTTACGATTTCCGTTTCAATGGTTGGATATGAGCGTCAAGAAATTGCAGTTAAATCTGCAAAATCAGATATTCAAATCGATTTAAAAGAGCAATCTGTGTTAGGTCAAGACGTTGTTGTTTCGGCTTCACGTATTGAGGAATCAGTATTGCAATCTCCAGTTTCAATCGAAAAAATGGATTTGCGTTCGATTCGTGAGACGCCAGCGGCCAACTTTTATGATGCTTTACGCAACATGAAAGGGGTAGAGGTGAGTACACAATCTGTGAATTTCTCTTCCATCAGCATGCGTGGTTTCAATAGCAATGGTAACGTTCGTGTTGTTCAATTGATTGACGGCATGGATAACCAAGCGCCAGGTTTGAACTTCTCGGTAGGTAATATCGTAGGTATTTCAGAGTTGGATTTGGAAGGCTTAGAGGTTTTACCAGGAGCTGCTTCTGCGCTATACGGACCCAATGCGATGAACGGTATCATTTTGATGAATTCAAAATCACCTTTCTTGTACCAAGGATTAAGTGCACAGGTGAAAGCCGGTGCGATGTATGCAGGTAATCGTGCTGAGGCATTGACTCCTTATGGAGATGTTTCTTTGCGTTATGCGAAAGCGATCAATAACAAATGGGCTTATAAGATCAACTTCAACATGTTAAGTGCGGAAGATTGGGCTGCTACAGACACGCGTGATCAAAGTTTATTGAACGGCCGTTCATTAGGTTTCGGTGATCGTTCAACGAATTTGGCTTACAATGGTGTAGGTATTTATGGTGATGAGACAAATGTAAATATGTTGTCATCATTGACTCCACTATTAGGTGTGCCAACAAATCCATTAACTGCTGGAATTAACCAAATTTCAAAGGCGACAGGAGGTTTATTGACTCCATCAGCTATTTTAGGTTACATCGTTCCTAACGTAGCGATTTCTCGTCAAGGTTATGCAGAAAGCGATATCGCTTCATATGCAAATCGTAACATCAAATTTAATGCTGCATTGCACTATCGTTTCAACGATAAAGTAGAATTGATTTTACAAGGTTCTTATGGTCAAGGTACAGCAATGTACACAGGAGCTGATCGTTATTCGATTAAGAACTTCTCGATGGGACAATACAAGGCAGAGTTAAAAGGTTCTAACTTCTTCTTACGTGCTTACACGACGCAAGAAAATTCAGGTGATGCTTATGCAACGGGTACATTGGGCCAGTTGATCAACGAAGCAGCGAAACCTAGCCAGGCTTGGTATCCAGAATACTTTAGCACATTTGCTGGTTTGGCATTAACAAACTTCGGAAAGGTGTTACAAACAACATTAGCGCAAACAGGAAATCCTACTACTGCTGTTGGAACTGCCATTGCAAGTACACAAGCTAGTTTTCCATACTACCATGGAACAGCTCGTTCGGTAGCGGATGTAGGTCGTTTGGTTCCTGGAACAGCGGCGTTTAATACAGCTGTTGAGGCAATCAAAGGCCAAGCGTTACCACGAGGTGCTAAGTTTACAGATAAGTCGGCTTTGTATCACCTAGAAGGGATGTACAATTTGACTGAAAAGTTGAACAATAAAGTTGAAATGATTGTAGGTGCAAATTATCGTCAATATGCATTGAACTCTGAAGGAACTTTGTTCGCTTTAGATAATGCAGGAAATGAATTTACAATCAATGAGTTTGGTGCTTATGCACAAGTGGCGAAGAAAATGTTTGCTGACAAATTCAAATTGACTGGATCGTTACGTTATGATAAGAACGAAAATTTTGAAGGACAATTTAGTCCACGTTTGTCAGGGGTTTACTCGGAAGGACGTTCAAACTTCCGTGCTTCTTACCAAACAGGTTTCCGTATTCCTACGACACAAGACCAATACATTGACTTGCAGACACCTTCTGCTCGTTTATTAGGAGGTTTAGCAGTAGTTCAAGATCGTTACAAACTTTCAGGTAACTCATATACCTTGCAATCTGTATTAGCAGGTAAGCCAGCTCCATATCAATCAAAGGCTTGGAAGCCTGAGCAAGTTCGCACACTTGAATTCGGTTATAAAGGATTTTTAGGTGATCGTATTTTGGCTGATTTCTATGTATATCAATCAAACTTCACCAACTTCTCTGCGGGTCAAGTTGTTGTTCAAACGCCTGCTCAGCATCAAGATCCTGCTGTTTTGGGTAACAAACTTTACTCTTTCCCTTCAAATGTTGACAATGAAGTTGTTACAAATGGATGGGGCTTGAGTTTAGATTACCAATTAGGCTCTAACTGGACTTTAGGAACGAACGTATCTTATAACGCAGTAAAGGATAATGGTGGTTTGAATAATTACCAATTGGCATTCAACACGCCAAACTACCGTACTAACATTACAATTGGTAACCGTAACATCGGTGGATCTGGTTGGGGTGTAAATGCAGTTTGGAGATACCAAGAGAAATTTGTTTGGCAATCATCGATTGTTAACCAAGTGGTTAATCAGTCACAACAGAGTTTAATTCCTTCATTTAATACGTTAGATGCGCAAGTGAGCAAGAAATTGTCTGGCTTGAAATCTATCTTAAAAGTGGGAGCTACTAACTTATTTGGTACACCATACACAACAGGTTGGGCTAACCCAACTGTGGGAAGTATGTACTATGTAAGCATTACATTTGATGAGTTATTGAATAAATAAGATAATCTCGTTTTTCTTGAGGCTGCCCCGAAAAGGGCAGCCTCTTTTTTTGTACCTTTATGGATTGAATTTTTAGCAGCAGGCATGGACTTAACGGGTTTTTCACATATTGAGGTATTGGGTGCTCGTGAGCACAATTTGAAGAATATTGATGTTTCGATTCCTCGGAATCAGCTGGTAGTCGTGACGGGTATTTCGGGTTCAGGAAAATCATCTTTGGCCTTTGATACCATTTATGCCGAAGGGCAGCGTCGCTACATGGAAAGCTTTTCTGCTTATGCACGTTCATTTTTGGGCAATATGGAACGCCCGGATGTAGATAAGATTGAAGGCTTGTCGCCGGTTATTTCCATTGAGCAAAAAACAACTTCTAAAAATCCACGTTCGACCCTGGGTACCGTAACGGAGATTTATGACTTCTTGCGTTTATTGTATGCGCGTGCATCAGAGGCTTACTCGTATTTGAGTGGGGAGAAGATGGTGAAGCAGTCCGTGGACCAAATTATTGGGACCTTGCTTTCTCAATTTGCAAACGGTAAAGTTGTTTTGCTTGCGCCCGTTGTTAAGGGGCGGAAGGGCCATTACCGTGAATTGTTTGTACAGATTGCCAAATGGGGATATACCAAAGTGCGCGTCGATGGGGAAGTGATGGATATCGAACCCAAGATGCAATTAGATCGCTTTAAAGTGCACGATATTGAAGTGGTTGTGGACAGATTAGTAATCACGGAAGATGAGCGTGTACGTTTGTCCCAAAGTTTACAAACAGCCATGAATGTGGGTAAAGGGCAAGTTTTTGTCTTGGATGCCCCCAATAAATTGCATTATTTCTCTCAGACTTTGATGGATCCTAAGACGGGTTTGTCTTACGATGAGCCAGCTCCTAATACTTTTTCATTCAACAGTCCTTACGGCGCCTGTCCTTGTTGTTCGGGTCTCGGTGTGGTGGAAGAAATAACCGAGGAATCTGTTATTCCAGATACATCATTAAGCATTTTACGTGGTGCTATTGCACCGATTGGAGAATATCGGGAGTTGTGGATTTTTAAGCAATTAGAGGTTTTGCTGAAGCCTTATCAAGTAAGTTTATCAACCCCTATTGCTAAGTTTCCCCGCGAGGCGGTGGAAGTGATGTTGTATGGTACGGATGAACCCGTTCCCGTGCCATCGAAGAAATATGTGGGTTCCGACTGGAATTCAAAATACGATGGAATAATCAATTTTTTAAAGCGTCAGCAGGAGAGTGGTTCTGAGAAAACGCAAGATTGGTTACGTGATTTTTTAGTGATCAAGATTTGTCCGGAATGCAAGGGTTATCGTTTGAAGAAGGAGGCTTTGCATTTTAAGGTTGCAGATAAGCATATTGGAGAATTAGCCCAAATGGATATTGCCGAGCTGGCTGCTTGGTTGGAAGATATCGATTCGCGCATCTCAGAACGCCAATTGCAAATTGGTGCGGAAGTATTGAAGGAAATTCGGAAGCGTGTTTCTTTCTTGACACAAATTGGTTTGACTTATTTGACTTTAGATCGACCAATGAAGACCTTGTCGGGCGGGGAGTCCCAACGGATCAGGTTAGCTACCCAAATTGGAACGCAGTTGGTGGGTGTATTGTACATTATGGATGAGCCTTCCATTGGATTGCACCAGCGGGATAATGAAAAGTTGATTCAGGCTTTGAAGGATCTACGGGATTTGGGGAATTCTGTGTTGGTTGTTGAGCATGATAAGGATATGATGCTGGAATCCGATTATATTTTGGACATTGGTCCGGGTGCAGGCCGACATGGTGGGCAGGTGATAGGTAGTGGAACTCCAGCGGAGTTTGTGAAATTAGGAACCCCCACAGCTCAATTTTTGAATGGGACATTGGCGATAAAGGCACCCGCGGTACGTAGATCCGGAAATGGTCATTTAATTGAATTGAAAGGCGCATCTGGGAATAATTTAAAGGGTGTTTCGGTTACATTTCCTTTAGGGAAATTTATTACGGTAACAGGTGTTTCGGGTTCAGGTAAGTCTACCTTGATTCATGATACCTTGGTGTTGAAATTGAAACAACACTTTGATCGCTCAAAGAGAGATCCATTGCCATTCAAGTCGATTTCGGGTCTTGAGCATATTGATAAGATTATTGAGGTAGATCAATCGCCTATTGGGCGTACTCCACGTTCAAATCCAGCGACCTACACAAACATGTACACAGATATTCGTGCATTGTATTGCGAGTTACCGGAATCAAAGATTAGAGGTTATAAAGCCGGCCGATTTAGTTTCAATGTGAAAGGCGGTCGTTGCGAGGATTGTGAAGGAGCTGGTCGGAAGAAGATTGAGATGGAATTTTTGCCGGATGTGTTGGTGGAATGTGAAACGTGTAAAGGAAAGCGATTTAATCGGGAAACTTTAGAGGTTCGCTTCAAAGGAAAGTCTATATCCGACGTGTTGGATATGACAGTTGAGCAAGCGCTTGAGTTTTTTGAACATCAACCGCGCATTCATCGGAGGGTTCAAACCTTGTCGGAAGTGGGGTTGGGGTATATAACTTTAGGCCAACACGCTACAACATTGTCGGGTGGTGAGGCTCAACGGGTGAAGTTGGCAGAGGAATTGTCTAAAAAGGATACTGGGAAGACTTTATATGTCTTAGATGAGCCAACGACCGGTCTGCACTTTCAAGACGTAAAGCTGTTGCTAGACGTCTTACAGAAGTTGGTGGATAAGGGAAATACCGTTTTGATTATCGAACATAACCTAGATGTTGTTAAGGTTTCGGATTATGTGATTGATATGGGCCCCGAGGGTGGTAATGCGGGAGGTAAATTGGTTGCATCGGGTACGCCAGAGGAGATTTGTAAAGTGAAGGGAAGTGAAACGGGGAGGTTTTTAAAGAAGGAGATGTAGGGTAAACGCTGCCGGGGTCGCAGACCCCGGCAGCGTTACCGCTCAAACGTGTTATATTCAATTTTATTCTATCAGTAACTTGGATATTTTTTCTTCTGAAGAAGTGTCTGTTTCGTGAAATTTTTCAAAAATGGCCAGGTTGCCGAAGAAATTTAAACCTTCAGTTTTATTAATTATTCGTGGTTTGAATTTTAAATATTCCTGATAGGAAGAGTAAGGGTAAAATTCATAATTACTGTAAATTTCATGCTTTACAGGGTTTAAATGAATGTATTTGATTAAATGCGTCAAGTAAATCAATGAATCCACGGGTTTTCTTCTAAAGGGGGATTCAAATAATCCGCCTGTTCGATCCGTCGCACGATTGAACATTTGTGCATGTGAATTCAAAATATCTCCTAAAACTCGGCTGATAAATAGTCCAATTGGTCCTTTGGGTTTTGGACATAATTTTAGATCAGTCAGTTTATCAATCTCTTGATAAGTTTTAACCCGAATTAATAGATGAAAATGATTACCTAAAAGGCAGAAAGCAAAAGTGTCAACATAGGGGCTTACTTTTTTATGGTACTTCCAGAGAAACGATCGGTAATGTTTGTCGGAAAGAAAAATTGGTTTTTTATCGATACCGCGGGTATAGATATGGAAAACCTTATTTTCTATTAGTGGCTCAGTGAAATTTTTCATTTTATTTTTTCTTCAAATTTGGCAATAAGTCTTTTTTATGGATTGAAATAAATAGATAAAAATTATCATGATTTTGATTTTTTTCTCTCATGTTTTTGAGCTAGTTTGGTGGTGGATTTCGGTAACGCTGCCGGGGTCGTAGACCCCGGCAGCGTTTACCCAGAACACAATCAACATGACTCAAATAA
Organism: Aquirufa regiilacus; assembly: GCF_032470275.1. Lineage (NCBI taxonomy): Bacteria > Pseudomonadati > Bacteroidota > Cytophagia > Cytophagales > Flectobacillaceae > Aquirufa > Aquirufa regiilacus. The sequence goes on along the minus strand of NZ_JAVNWW010000005.1, from coordinate 146,251 downwards.
GCTTCATCGCACTACTTCTAGCCATGGGCTATCTGATAGCAAGGCGTTTTGGACTAATTGCAAAAACAATACATCTCGCAAAGCCAATAAGTATTACGAATTCAAAGGAACGCTGGAAACGCGTTCTATTGCTTGCTTTAGGGCAAAAGAAGATGTTTGAGAAGCCGTTTGTCGGCACAATGCACCTGTTGATTTACCTGGGATTTGTGTTAATTAACATCGAAATTCTCGAAATTATCCTCGATGGAATGCTCGGAACTCATCGAATTTTTGCTCCTTTTTTAGGCGATTTTTATCCCGTAATTATCAATTTTTTTGAAATACTCGCTGGCGGGGTGGTACTAGCCTGTTTGGTATTTATCTTGCGCCGAGTAAGCAAACAAGTTCCTCGATTAGACTCCGCGGCACATCGTGAATTAAAAGGCTTCCCCATCCAAGATGCGATGCAAATTTTAATCATTGAATTAGTCCTCATGTCGGCGCTATATATCATGAACGCCGCCGACCCGGATCAATCCTTTGTTATTTCACGTCATCTTAAATCATTCCTGCCGGAAGAAAATCTGCATATCATTGAGCAAAGTGCATGGTGGATTCACATCATCGGAATCCTGTTTTTTGCGCTCTATGTGACCTATTCGAAACATTTGCACATTTTTTTCGCCTTCCCTGCCGTTTATTATTCGAACCTAGATGCTAGCGCACAGATGTCGGAAATGCCACATGTAACCAATGAGGTCAACATCATGTTGGGTAAGCCTGGCGAACCTAGTAACCCTGATTTGAAATTTGGGGCACAAGATATCAAAGACCTAACGATCAAGAATACATTAGATGCCTACAGTTGTACCGAATGTGGTCGTTGTACGGAACAATGCCCAGCGAATCAGACAGGTAAGGCCTTGTCTCCTCGGAAAATTATGATGGATACGCGGGATCGTTTGGAAGAACTTCAAAAAGACCCCAATTCCACCAATATACTTTTAGGAAATTACATTACCGCTGAAGAACTCAGGGCATGCACGACTTGTCAAGCATGCGTAGAGGCCTGCCCGATCCAATTATCACCTCTAGAAATTATTTTGGCTTTACGTCGCTACCAAATCATGGAACAATCTGATGCTCCAGGGGCGTGGAATGCGATGTTTGCCAATATTGAAACCAATCAAGCTCCTTGGAAATTTAATCCAAGCGACCGACTAAACTGGGCCAAATCATGAAGAAAATCCTCATTGCCATTGTTGTTTTAGTAGGCCTTTATTTCGTAGGCCCTCATCCGGATGCCCCAACTTTTCCAGGTCCATCTTGGAATAATATTCCCAATGAACCTCAAGCCATCAGAGCTTTTTTACAAGCCAAAGAAGCTGAAAATGGAAATTTGAAGCCTGATAACCAAGGTCAAATCATCTATGCAGATTCGGCGAATCCCCAAAAAACAAAGACGGTTGTTTTGTACATTCACGGGTTCTCTGCGTCTCCTATGGAAGGAAATCCCTTGCATAAATCGGTGGCCAAAGCATTGAATGCTAATCTCGTTTTAGCCCGCATTGAAGATCATGGTGAGTTCCCTACCGATTCTACCATGGCCAAAGCATCTGCCGATAAATTCTACCAAAGCGTAGAGAACTATTATGCCCTTGCGAAAAAATTAGGCGATGAGGTTATTGTTTTGGGTACTTCTTTTGGGGGAGCGATGTCATTAGTCCTCGCGACCAAACACCCAGAATTGAAGGCCTTGATGTTATATGGCCCATGTATCGCCATCAAAGACCCGACAGCGCCGCTCGTTGATAATCCATGGGGATTGCAATTAGCTCGCACCGTTATGCAATCCGATTTTCGTGATATCCCTTCCGTGAGTCCGGGACATAAAAACTTTTGGAGTTTACATTATCGCCTAGAAGGCATCGTTGCGATTCAAAATTTCTTGACGCATGCAATGACCGACGAAACCTTTGAAAATGTGAAAGTACCTGTGTTCTTAAGTTATTACTATCAAGACGAAGCGCATCAAGATAATGTCGTTTCCGTGCAAGCCATGCGCGACATGTTCCTAAAATTAGGAAGTGTAATTAAAAAAGAACAGGCATTCCCACTTTCAGGCTATCATGTAATTACGTCCGATATCTTAGGGAAACGTGTCGATTTACCGATTCAAGCTTCCCTCGATTTTATTAAGAAACTATGACCCCTCAACTAATTTTATACGCTGTCCCGTTTTTTCTGATTACGGTACTATTTGAATCCTGGCTTGCCTACAAAGAACATCGTGATTTTATCGAGGCCAAAGACTCACTAACTTCCATTGGCCTTGGTTTAGGTAATTTGGCTGTAGGTACGATTACCAAAAGTCTAGCCTTTGTTACTTATTTCTATGTCTATGATCATTGGCGTGTGGCCGACTTCCAATTCAATTGGTGGCCGGTTTGGGTATTTGCCTTTCTTGCGGAAGACATGACTTATTATTGGGTGCATCGCATTTCCCATGAAGTACGTTTTTACTGGGCATCTCACATGGTGCATCATTCTTCGCCTAAATACAATTTAGCAGCTGCCTTACGCCAAACGTGGACGGGTAATTTAACCGGTGGATTTCTGTTTTGGGCTTGGTTGCCTTTGCTCGGTGTTCATCCGTTTATTGTGTTCTTTTTCCAACAAACTAGCTTGCTTTACCAATATTGGATTCATACAGAGTTTATTCAAAAAATGCCTAATTGGTTTGAGCAGTTTTTCAATACGCCTTCACACCATCGGGTACATCATGGTACCGATTTGGATTACCTTGATACAAATTATGCGGGGGTATTAATCATTTGGGATCGTATTTTTGGATCTTTTCAAACGGAAAAAGATCGTCCACATTATGGCTTAACGAAGCAAATTGAAAGTTACAATCCGGCCAAAATTGCCTTCTATGAATGGGTGCAAATCGGGAAGGATTTAATTCATGCCAAAAGCATGAAACAAGTGGCCGGTTATCTATTTGGCCCTCCAGGATGGAGTGATGATGGAAGCCGATTAACCGTCGAACAAATGCGCGCAGAAGCGAAAAAGAAATAATCATGGAACTACAAGTGACCACGATGGCCGAATGGGCCGCAAAAGGAGAAAGCCCCGACCTATTGTTTTGGGTAGGTTGTGCTGGTTCATTCGATGACCGACACAAGAAAGTTACGCGTGCATTGGCTGAAATTCTGAACCATGTCGGGATAAATTTTGCCGTTTTAGGAACGGAAGAAGCATGTACAGGTGACCCTGCTCGTCGGGCAGGGAATGAGTTTTTGTTTCAAATGCAGGCGATGCAAAACATCGAGGTGTTGAACATGTATGGCGTTCAAAAAATCGTAACCGCTTGTCCGCATTGCTTTAATACGCTCAAAAATGAATATCCCTCACTTGGTGGGACTTATGAAGTGATTCATCACAGTCAATTATTGGCTGATTTGTTAGCAGCCGGTAAGATTCAATTCAATGAACAGGCTGAGACGATTGCATTCCATGATTCCTGTTATTTAGGCCGTGGAAACGGAATTTTTGAGGCTCCTCGTGAAATAATCGCTGGGCTTAAAAAAGAAGTAAAGGAATTAAAAAGCTGTCGGACCAAAGGGCTTTGCTGCGGTGCGGGTGGCGCTCAAGTATTCAAAGAACCTGAGGCTGGAACGGGAGAAGTTCAAGTAAAACGTACGGATGAAATACTAGAATCTGGCGTAAATAAAGTAGCTTTGGCATGTCCTTTCTGCATGGTGATGCTTCAAGATGGCTTGAACAAATCTGGCAAAGAACATGAAATCCAAGTAGTCGATCTAGCTGAATTAGTTCAGCAAAGTTTAAAATAAGATGTATATACCTTTTCAGGAAATGCCGGGCCAAGCGCGTATATGGGTCTACCAGGCTTCACGCAGCTTACACGCAACAGAACTTGATCAAATCAAGCAAGTACTCGCTCAATCTTGCCAAAACTGGGAAGCGCATGGCGCACCCTTACAAGCCTCTTTTGAGATAAAGTATAACCAAGTAATCATCGTTGCCGTAAATGAAGCTATGAATGCTGCATCTGGTTGTTCTATCGATGCATCTACCCGTTGGTTTAAGGCTTTAGGCGAAACCTTGCAGGTTGATTTTTTTAGTCGGGATGTGGCGGTTGTACGCAATGAACAAGTCGAATTATTAGGCTTAGGCCAATTAAAATCAGCGGTTCAAGCCGGGATTTTAGAAGCCGGAGATCAAATCATTACGCCCTTGCTACAAAGTGTTGAACAGTACCGGAACAATTGGTTAAGCTCAGCCGATCAATCCTATTTAAAGCGTTATTTCTAAGATGGCAGAAGATTTAATTATTCCGCAAGGCTCACGTTCCCAACAATATGAAGCACTTTTTCCGCAGATTCAAGGGCTTGTTGCGGGTGAAAATGACTTAACGGCCAATCTCGCCAACATAGCTGCTGCGATCAAAGAAGTTTTTGGATTTTTTTGGGTGGGTTTCTACCTTGTGAAGGATGAACAATTAGTTCTTGGCCCCTTTCAAGGTCCTGTTGCATGTACTCGAATTCCATTTCATAAGGGAGTCTGTGGACACGCCTACACGACAGCGGAAACAATCATCGTTCCCGACGTAGAAGAATTCCCGGGACACATTGCCTGTGCGTCTGCATCTAAATCAGAGATTGTGTTGCCCGTGAAAAATCAGGCAGGTCGTGTGACCATGGTATTGGATGTCGATTCAGATTTGCTCAACGACTTTTCAGAAGTTGACCAAATAGGACTCGAAAAAATACTCGGATTAATTAACGAAGCTTGGCAATAACCGTTTCGCTTCCTACCGGTTTATCCCCAATATTCACGCAAATTTCAGCATCTAAGGGTAGGTAGATATCAATGCGGCTACCAAATTTGATAAACCCAAATTCTTGTCCTTGGGTTACTTGGTCGCCTTCTTTAACGTACCAACATATGCGTTTTGCAAGTGCTCCGGCGATTTGACGGAATAATACCTCCGTACCATTCTCATGTTTAACGACACAAGTTGTACGTTCGTTTTCTGTACTTGATTTGGGGTGCCAAGCTACTAAATATTTGCCTGGATGGTATTTGAAATAGGTTACAATCCCTGAAATTGGGTTAAAATTCACATGCACGTTAATCGGTGACATGAAGATGGAAACTTGTTTTCTCTTGCCTTTAAAATATTCGGGCTCTTCGACTTCTTCGATTACAACCACTTTTCCATCCGCTGGCGCAATGATGTGATTGGGGTTAATTTCGGTATGACGTTTCGGCACACGGAAAAACTGAAGAATAATTAAAAAGAAGAGTGATGTAATGACAACAACACTTTCGCGAAAATAAACTTGCGCTGGGAAAAAATAGGCGACAAGCCCATTAATCACTAAAACAATAAGTAACGAACTAATTAATAAAGATTTTCCTTCTCGGTGTAATGTCATAAATCGAATGGTTTTGCGCTATTTTAATAGCATAAAGACAAAATTACTACATTTTTCCCGCCGTTACCTAAACAATATTCAATTTTTGTATAAAAAAAGTGCATTTTTGAGGTCTTGATATTTCGATGCATGCGAGTTAGATTTCTTCTTTTCATTCTTTTTGCCCTGTTATTTGCCCCATTGCTGTCGCATGCGCAAGTGTTTTCTTGGCGTGAACCGGGAGTATCAACCTGTTATAAAATTGATTTTGTAGCTAATCATTTATTTGAATCCAATGTCAAAGGGCAATGGGTTGATTTAGGCGAAGTAAATTTGGTTGATATTAAATCTGCCGATTTATACTCGAATGCAGATGCTATAAATCCGATCAAAATTAAGGGGAGACCGGGTACGCTGTTGGTCATGGAATGCAGTGGACAAGTATATCATTTCAATCTGGCCTCTAAAACGCTTAAAAGAGAGGATTTGACCTATTACCGTGGAGCAAATTGTCAAGCAGCCCAATTTACGCGAAAGGATACTTTGTACAGTTTTGGTGGGTATGGATTTTGGCAGTCAACGAATATCATGACCCAGTTTAATTGGGTTTCGAAAGATTGGACGCATATTTTAGCAAAAGGTGATATTCCTCAGGCCATTCATAAAAAATCATCCGTTTATTTGCCTGAATTAGATCGCTTTGTCGCGATTGGTGCACGACGCATTAATCAGACGGAATCAGCAGGTGCGCTCGATTTAAATTATTCGGTTTATGATTTCAAATTTTCAGATAAAAGTTTCAAGCGCTTAGGAGAAGTTCATGAACCTTTGTTGAAAGAATTGATGTCAGGCGAACCCAGTAATTTTATGCTCGCATTGGGTCAATATATTGTCATTTCTCCTAAACATGATGTTCCTGGCTATAATCACGATTTACTCTATATTATAGATGTCAAGGATTCGTTCAAAGCCTATTTGTGGACAAATCCTGCGCGTTTTCAAATTCGAAAATTTATTGAAGATCGGGGTATATTATACAGTGTATTTGTAAACGGGACAACTTTATTTTTGCCTCAGGCCCAGGAGACATTTCCCTATGGATCCTACCAGATTGTGGAGGTTCCCATCAAAACCTTGCTAGCCGAAAGTACACCGCTTGGTCCCATCATGGAAAAACCCTTGCTGGATACGGCCCGTGATTTTGCTGTGATTTTCTTCGGAGTATTGATTGTGTTTTTCGTGTTACGCTTCTTTATTTTGCTGAAAAGACGTAATAAAAGGAAGCAATTGCGCATGTTACTAGGTCCAAACGAAAAGCAATTCTTGGATTTCTTGCGCTTGAATTACCGACAGGGCTATGTTTCGGGACATCAAATTGTCGCCTTCTTTGGCAAACATAAAAGTAGCCCCGAATCGCAAAGGCAATTCAGGGCTAAATTAATTGAAGGATTAAATAAGTCACTTGGCCTTGTGTTCCCGGGGGAACAGGTACTCGATATTCAAGCTGATGATAAGGACCAACGGATGCTGACTTACCGACTAACCGATTCGATTTACCAAGCGATTAAAAAGCTATAGGTTCTTTTCTAAGAAATTTGTCAACATATTATACAAGTGCAAACGTGTATTCCCTCCTGAAATTCCATGATTTCGGTTTGGATAATAGAATGTTTGAAATTGTTTGTTGGCCTTAATCAACGCATCTTCGAGCGCCACCGCATTTTGGAAATGTACGTTGTCATCTCCTGTCCCATGCACTAATAGTAAGTTTCCTTTCAATTTGTTTACATGGTAAACCGGTGAATTCTCATCATATCCCGTCGGGTTTTCTTGTGGCGTGCGTTGATATCTTTCTGTGTAGATCGAATCATAAAAACGCCAGTTGGTCACCGGCGCGACCGAGATCGCAGCCTTGAATACATCAGCTCCCTGCATCAAGCAATTAGACGACATAAATCCACCATAGCTCCATCCCCAAATTCCAATACGGCTTGCATCTACATAAGGAAGATTGCCGATGAATTTAGCAGCAAAAATTTGATCTTGGACTTCAATGCGTCCTAAGTTTTGGTAAGTGATTTTTTTGAATGCTACGCCGCGTCCACCCGTTCCACGGTTATCCACGCAATAGATCAAATAGCCTTTTTTCAACAACATTTGATACCAGTAAAAATCACCGCCTGGATAGGAATCCAACACTTGTTGGCTGCCCGGGCCTCCATACACATGCATTAATGCAGGGTATTTTTTGTTTGGGTCAAAGTTTGTGGGCTTGATCCAATACGCATTTAAGTGATCCCCATTTGCCAAAGGAATCTCAAAGAATTCACGTGGCGAAATTTGATATTCGGTGATTTGTGCTTGTAGTTTTTGGTTGTCTTCTAAGACACGCACGAGACCCTTTGAAGCACTGTATAAGCCGATACTTAAGGGTTTTTTCGCTGAACTGTTATTCAAAATATAATAAGAAAAGTCAGGGCTAAAGCTTGCCGTATTCGTTCCCGATAAGGTTGAAATGGTTTTTTTATTCGTTCCGTCTAATTTGATTGAATAAACTTGTCGGCCGATCGGACTTAATTCCGCCGAATTAAAATACAAGGTTTTCGTTTTTTCATTGTATCCATACAAATCATCTACCTCCCAGTTGCCTGTGGTGATGGGAGTGAATTTGCCACTAGCGATGTCGCCCACGTATAGATGTTTAAACCCGCTCCGCTCCGAGCTAAAAATGAACGATTTCCCGTCATTCAAATACGTAATATCATTGCCTACGGCTTCAATTTCAATGGAAGTTTCTGCATGTTCCTCATAGATTAAACTAGTTGTTGCTTTGCTAATGCTATGATGCAATAATTCCATGTGGTTTTGCAAGCGGTTCAAGCGAATGAATCCAACGACATCTGGATTTTTTGTCCATTTTAAGCGCGGGATGTATTGGTTTTTTTCGGGGCCAACTTGTACCGCTTGGATTTTATTTTCATCTAATAAAGCTACCGAAAGGCTTACGATTGAATTGGCTTCGCCTGCTTTGGGATATTTATAACGGTAATCTTTGGGATATAAATCACCCCACATTTGCATATTGTATTCCGGCACTTGGCTTTCATCAAATGTGTAAAAAGCAATTTTTTTACTGTCGGGTGACCAAGTAAAGGCTTTTGCAAATGAGAATTCTTCTTCATAAACCCAGTCGCAAGCTCCATGGATGATGTGATTGAATTTCCCATTCGTCGTTACAGCGGTTTCTTTACCTGTTTGAATGTCCGTCCAAAAAAGATTGTTGTCTCGAACAAATGCCACGCGTTTTCCATCGGGCGACAAAGTTGCATGCATCTGTTTGCCCCCTTGCGATAGAAGCTGCAATGTATTTTTACTGCGGGTAAAGATGTAATTCGTTTCCTTCGAACTTCTACGGTATATGGATTCTGAAGCGGTCCCGATTAAAATTGTCTGTTCATCAGCAGAAATAGAAAACTGTTGAACGCGAATCGTGCCGCCATTGCTTGTTTTGTGAATCGATTCGTCAAACAAGGTTTCGAACTTGCTCGGATCCAATATATTGTACTTGATGATTTTGCCTTCCTTCAGTTCCAAATACGATTGGCCATCTTGGGTCCAATTCAAGTTTTGAATGCTTTTTTGACGGAAAGTAGGCTTCGCCCAAATATCTTCAAGAGTAATGTCTTTTTGTGCAAATGCTGGCGAAGATCCTAGTAATAGGAATCCTAAAAGAAAGTGTTTGATATTCATTGTTTGTTAGAAGTAGGTTAATCTTGGAAAATAACAATGGGGTCGGTTTCTACCACATTGCTTGTTTGTAATGCATTATCTCGAATGTAAATTTGAAATTTTACCGTGTCGTTCTTGGCTGTAAACAGCGGTGAATACCCCTTGTAAAAGGCGTAAACGAATTGCGTAGAATAATCAACGGTCCCTTCGATCGGCCCGGGTTTTTGTTCCCCTTTAAATTTGAAATTCATGAGTCCCCCTAAACTTGGACTAAAGTTGACCGGAATAAACTTGCCATTTTTTTGTAGCAATACATTGACTTCGAAATTGCGGAAGTCCTTGTATTTTGTTGGATTAGCCTTTAGTTCCGCTTGCGTGATGCCTAAATCTCCGTCACCGTCTTGAAAGCGAATGGACATCACAACGGAATCAATTTTGGCCTTTCCTCCAAATCCATCGTTACTTATTTTTGTGATTTTTTGAATTTGGCTAAAGCTTATGCTTGGAGTTAAACTCCATTGAGGTTCTTCTGTACAAGCCAAAAGACCTGTGCAGCAAAATAAACCAACGAAAAAGCGAATGCCCCATTTCATAATTCGTAAAGTTAATGAATTGGTTTAATTTTGTATGATTATTCAAAAAAAGCGATGCAGGACGATTTGAACATGTGGGACTCTTGGCGTTTGGATCTTAAAAATAAGGTTCTAGCGATGCAGGATGCTGATTTTGAGGCAATCGCTCTGGAAATGTTTCGATTTACTTCGACATATAATCCTTTGTATCGGCAATATATCGACTTAATGCAAATCGATATCCAGGCTGTCAAGGAAATCTCCGATATCCCATTCTTGCCCATTGAATTGTTTAAAAACCACCGCGTGCTAAGCGGTAATGCACCCGTTTTATTCGATTTTGAAAGTTCGGGGACGACGGGTCAAATCCCCTCCAAACACCCCGTTTGTGATCCGGCGTTTTACCAAATGCAATCCAAGCGTATTTTTGAGGAGCAATATGGCGCCTTGACCGATTACCATATTTACGCCTTGCTGCCATCTTATCTAGAGCGAAGTACTTCTTCACTCGTTTTCATGATGGATTATTTTATCAAAGAATCCAATTCCCCGATTTCCGGATTTTTTCTCAATCAATATGAGGATCTCGTTGGCCAAATAAAAAAAGCCCTGCAATCGGATCGTAAGATCTGGGTGATGGGGGTAACCTTCGGTTTATTGGATTGGGTAGACTCAGGTCAGGATTTTTCTTTTTGGAAGGAAGCGGTGGATGCCGGCCGATTGATCGTGATGGAAACAGGAGGGATGAAAGGGAGAAGAGAAGAATGGATCCGAGAAAGAGTACATGAGTTTCTTAAAACATCCATGGGTATTGATCAAATCGCGTCGGAATATGGGATGACCGAATTGTTTTCGCAGGCATATGCGACATCGGATGGAATATTTACTCCCGGTGTTTCCATGCGAGTTCAACTGCGCGAAGTGACGGATCCTTTAGCCAAAGTAACACAAGCGGGTCGCGTGGGAGGTATTCAAATCATCGATTTGGCGAACATCGATTCATGTCCATTCATCGAAACACGGGATTTGGGTTCTTTGGAAGAAGATGGAATTCGATTTAAAGTCTTAGGTCGGTTCGATAATTCGGAAATACGCGGGTGTAATTTGATGGTGGATCAAGGATGGGGAACGAGCCAAGCGGAACCATCCGTGTAAAATTCATTTTTCCAGATAGGAACTTCCTGTTTTAATGTGTCGATGAGCCATTCACAGGCTTTGAATGCCTCCGCCCGGTGAACTGAACAGACACCAATAATCACAGCAATATCCCCAATCTCAAGTTTGCCGGTCCGATGAGAAACACTAATCTTCCGAATTGGCCATTGAGCTGCTGCTTCATTCGCAATACGTTCCATTTGTTTTTTTGCCATGGCAGAGTAGGCCTCCATGGTTAAATGTTCTACATCTTTATGTTGATTCTTGTTTCGGATTGTTCCTACAAATAGGCAAATTCCACCTGCCTCGGGATCCTGAAGATACTGGTAGGTTTCATCGATGGACAAAGCGGTTTCACTTAATAGAATCTGATGGGTCATTTACGGGTATAGGTTATGTAGCTGTATTGATAAGCATTTTTCTCATCCGTAATCCCCCGTTCTTTTTCCGCGACCTCAAATGTTTCCGTGGGAATTTCGGGGAAATAAGCATCCCCCTCAAAAATATCATGCAATTGGGTAACTAATATCTGATCTGCCAAAGGTAAACTCAAGGCATAAATTTCAGCTCCCCCAACGATGTAAATGTCTTCTCGTGTGATGGATTTGGCTTTTAAGATGGCTTCCTCAACTGAGTGGGCGATGATTGCGCCATCGATTTGTAAATCGGCCTGCCGACTAATCACGATGCTTGTCCGATTAGGTAATGGTTTCCCGATTGACTCGAAGGTTTTGCGGCCCATGATGATCACGTGACCCGTTGTCAAGGTTTTGAAACGCTTCAAGTCGGCAGGTAAATGCCAAATCAACGTATTATTTTTTCCAATTACCCGATTTTCATCGAAGGCCACCAAGATTTTTAGCACGATTTTAGGTTTTAATTGTCAAAAATAAGGGATTTTTTGGCTGGATTGTCCTTGTGAATTTTATTTTCACAAACGCTTCACTTTTCGGGCGTAAAACCCTAATTTTGTACAATTTTTGAGCCTAGTGTTAAGGTCTCACAATTTGCTAATCAATACTCTTAAAATTATACCATCTCGTGCCTAAAGATTCGTCGATTAAATCTGTCCTAATTATTGGTTCTGGTCCTATTGTCATTGGTCAAGCCTGTGAATTTGATTATTCTGGTTCTCAAGCCGCACGATCATTACGTGAAGAAGGCATTGAAGTAATCTTGATTAACTCAAATCCGGCAACCATCATGACGGATCCGATGAATGCGGATCATGTGTACTTGAAACCCTTAGAGAAGGCTTCGATCATTCATATTTTAGAAAATCACAAAATTGATGCGGTTTTGCCTACCATGGGTGGACAGACGGCCTTGAACTTGGCGATCGATTGTGATGCGGCAGGAATTTGGGAGAAATACGGGGTGCGGATTATTGGGGTGGATATTGCAGCAATCGAAACGACGGAAGATCGTGAGAAGTTCCGTTTGAAGATGTTGGAAATTGGTGTTGGGGTGTGTAAAGGCCGTACGGCTCGTTCATTCCTGGAAGGAAAAGAGATTGCACAAGAGACGGGATTCCCTTTGGTTATTCGTCCATCATTTACCTTGGGTGGTACGGGTGGAGGTTTTGTGCATGATCCCAAAGATTTTGATGCAGCTTTAAATAAAGGTTTGCACGCTTCACCAACCCATGAGGTTTTGGTTGAACAATCCATCATGGGTTGGAAAGAATATGAATTAGAGTTGTTGCGTGACAATTTAGGTAACGTGATTATCATCTGTTCGATTGAGAACTTCGATCCGATGGGTATTCACACGGGAGATTCCATTACAGTGGCTCCAGCGATGACATTGCCGGATACTATTTACCAGCGCATGCGTGACATGGCGATCAACATGATGAATGCGATCGGTCAATTTGCAGGAGGTTGTAACGTACAATTCTCATTAAATCCGGACACGGATGAGATTATTGCGATTGAAATTAACCCACGTGTTTCACGTTCATCAGCACTAGCTTCGAAAGCGACGGGTTATCCAATCGCGAAGATTGCCGCAAAAATGGCGATCGGTTACAATTTAGATGAATTAACCAATGCGATTACGGGGACAACTTCCGCTTATTTTGAGCCGGCTTTGGACTATGTGATTGTGAAGGTCCCACGTTGGAACTTCGATAAATTTAAAGGTTCTGATCGTACCCTTGGACTTCAAATGAAGTCGGTAGGTGAGACGATGGGTATCGGTCGGAACTTCCAAGAGGCCTTGCAAAAAGCGTGTCAATCCTTAGAGATTAAGCGTAACGGTATGGGCGCGGATGGCAAGGAATTGCGTGATCAAGATGCGATTATGCACTCGTTGGCGAATCCTTCTTGGAATCGTTTGTTCCATATCTACGATGCCTTTAAGATGGGCATTTCGTTCAAGACGATCCAACAAGCAACGAAAATCGATAAGTGGTTCTTGAATCAAATCGAGGATTTAGTGCGTGTGGAGCGTGAAGTTGAAAAGTATACGATTTCAAATATACCAAAGGAATTATTGGAAGAAGCAAAACACAAAGGTTTTGCGGACCGCCAAATTGCACATACGTTACGTTGCCTTGAATCAGAGGTTTATGACATGCGTAATTCCATGGGAATCAATCGTATTTACAAATGTGTCGATACGTGTGCGGCGGAATTTGAAGCAAAGACACCTTATTATTATTCGACTTTTGGTCAAGTAGGAACAGATGTCTTGGATAATGAGTCACAAGTTACGCCAAAGAAAAAAGTGGTTGTATTGGGTTCAGGTCCTAACCGGATTGGTCAAGGTATTGAATTTGATTATTCGTGCGTGCATGGTGTTTTGGCAGCGAAAGAGGCAGGATACGAGACAATCATGATCAACTCAAATCCAGAGACGGTGTCTACCGACTTTGATATTGCCGATAAATTATACTTTGAGCCTGTATTCTGGGAGCATGTGTATGACATTATCCAGCATGAGAAACCGGAAGGTGTGATTGTTCAGTTGGGTGGTCAAACAGCCTTGAAATTAGCTGAGAAATTATCGAAATACGGTATCAAGATTATCGGAACTTCGTATGAGGCGTTGGATTTAGCAGAAGATCGTGGGGCATTCTCAAGCTTATTGAAAGATTTAGGAATTCCTTATCCGAAGTTTGGGGTTTGTGAAGATGCGGATAATGCTGTGGCCTTAGGTCGCGAGTTGGGGTATCCTTTGTTGGTTCGTCCTTCTTATGTATTAGGTGGTCAGTCGATGAAGATTGTTATCAATGAGCAAGAGTTAGAGCAACATGTCGTAGATATTTTACGCGATATTCCGGGTAACAAGATCTTATTGGATCATTTCTTGGAGAATGCGATTGAAGCGGAGGCGGATGCGATTTGCGATGGCGAAGACGTGTACATCATCGGTATGATGGAGCACATTGAGCCAGCAGGAATTCACTCAGGTGATTCTCACTCGGTATTACCTCCATTTGATTTGTCGGACAACGTCATCAAGCAAATCGAAGATCATACGCGCAAGATTGCGGTAGCATTGAAAACGAAAGGTTTGTTGAATATTCAGTTTGCCGTGAAAGATGAGGTAGTTTACATCATCGAAGCGAATCCGCGTGCATCTCGTACGGTTCCGTTTATTTGTAAGGCATACCAAGAGCCGTATGTGAATTATGCGACGAAGGTGATGTTGGGAGACAAGAAGGTGAAAGACTTTAATTTCCAACCGGTTAAGAAAGGATACGCGATTAAAATTCCGGTGTTTTCTTTCAGTAAATTCCCGAATGTGAATATGGAATTAGGACCGGAGATGAAGTCAACGGGTGAAGCGATTTACTTCATTGATGATTTGAAGGACGATTTCTTCCGCAAGGTTTATGGAGAGCGAAACTTATATTTAAGTCGTTAAAAGACTATGTTAAAAGTACTAGGCTTAATTTTTCTGTTTTATTACATTATTTGGCCCTTAATCAAGTTTTTGATGAAGGGGTATGTCATCACGCAGGTGCACAGAAAGATGTCAGAACAAGATATTCGCAATCAACAAAAATCAAATCCTCGTAAAGAGGGTACGATTGATGTGGATTATGTGCCACCAAAACAAAAAGCGAAGTCAGATAGTTTAGAGGGGGATTATGTCCCTTATGAAGAGGTTAAGGAATAGGTATGTTGAAAGGAATTGTTGTTTATTTCTTGTTTTTATTTTGTTTGTTAACGAAAGATGGCATTTCGTTAGCGCTTGATGTCATACGAGAAAAGGGTAACATTGCCTGTGAGATGAATTTGGAAGATTCCTTCGAAGAAGATAGTTTAGATGATATTTTTGCCAGTGAAGATTTTGGTTTAGCCTTAAATCAAAACTCTCAAGACGGATTTATTGATAAATCCATTGATGATCAGTATCAGAAATCCGTGTTAAATGTGCTCCTAGAGCAGGTGAGTCCCCCACCCCGCATCGCATAATACGCGTGCCTTATTGAAACAAAATCAGAATAATTTCTTGTAACGTGTGCTTTTATAGCATACAAATGAACGGTATGAAAATATACGCATATGCGTCTGTATTTATCTGTATGGTTTTTAATGGATTGGCTCAGGGGAAGCACTATAAAAACCAGATAAATAGGACATTAAAAGAGAACATAGTGATTGAAAAACGGGTGGAAATCAAAGAAACGAAACCTAGTAATCAAACCCCGAAGTACCAAGTTAATAAACCCAATATAGAATGGGTCGATACATTTAAAACGCAAACCCCTTCCTATAAACAACACGGAGGAAGGCCAAACTAAGTAGCTATGAAAAAATACCTATTCGGACTATTGCTTTTGTCCGCCTGTACGGCAAAAAAAGAAGAAGCTTTGGAAATTCAAACCTTGGAGGTTTCTTCCCCGATCTCATTAGATACCACGATTCGTCAGGAATTTGTTGCTGATATTCATGCCGTGCAAAATGTAGAGATTCGCGCACGGGTCAAAGGCTATTTAGATCGCATTTTGGTCGACGAAGGTAAGCGGGTGAATAAAGGCCAGATTATGTTTACGATCAATAGTCAAGAATATGTAGCTGATTTAGCCCGTGCGAAGGCCGTGTTAAGTCAAGCTACTGCGGAATTAAAAGCAGAGGAGTTAACCTTGGTGAATACTCGCTTGCTGGTGGATAAAAATGTCATTTCTAAAAATCAATTGGCTATTTCCTTAGCCAAAGTAGATGGCTTAAAAGCAAAAAGAGAGGAGGCGCTCGCGCATGTACTGACTGCTGAGCTCAAAGTTGATCATTCCAATATTCGTGCTCCCTTTGATGGGGTGGTTGACCGACTGCCATTTAAACGCGGTAGTTTGGTGGATGAGGGAACTTTGCTGACTACACTCTCTGATAATGCGAGTGTATTTGCATATTTCAATGTTTCCGAACAGGAATATCTGGCCTTTAGTATGAAAGGAGGGGTGAATAAAGCAGCCGCGGTAGATTTGCTTTTGGCAAATGGAGAGACCTATTCCGAAAAAGGAATTGTGGAAACAATCGAAGGTGAGTTTGATAAAAATACGGGGAATATTGCCTTCCGTGCCCGTTTCGCTAATCCGAATAAATTGCTTCGCCATGGAGCCTCAGGGAAAGTTCAATTGCCTAAAAAGGTCTCAGGATATTGGGCGATACCTCAAAAATCGGTCTTTGAAATTCAAGAGAAAAGCTATGTTTTTGTCAAAGACGCAGCTGGCATGGTCAAAATGAAGAGCATCATTCCAGATTTGCGCATTCCTCATTTTTACCTTGTTAAGTCAGGATTTTCTGCGAAAGATACGGTGTTAATTGAAGGGATTCAGCTGGTGAAACAGGGCCAAAAAATCAAGTCGACTTTCAAGCCGATGCGTCAATTATTAACTGATTATAAAGCACTGTAACATGGTCCAACAATTTATAACCCGACCGGTATTATCGATCGTTGTATCGATTTTTATCGTGATTTTAGGGGTGATTGCCATGAAGCAATTGCCCATTACGCAATTTCCAGATATTGTTCCCCCTGCGGTAACCGTTACGACTAAGTATACGGGTGCAAACGCGGAGGTGTGTGCCAAAGCTGTGGTTACTCCTTTAGAGCGTGCGATCAATGGCGTGGCTGGCATGACCTACATGACCTCAGTTTCCGGTAACGACGGAACAAGTATTATTCAGGTATATTTTGAGGTGGGAACCGATCCCGATGTCGCGGCGGTCAACGTCCAAACGCGTGTTCAAACAGTACTGGATGAATTACCCGAGGAGGTAATTAAAGCCGGGGTAATTACAGAGAAAGAGGTAAATAGTATGTTATTGTACGTGAATCTATTGAGTGAGGATTCCGACATCGACGAGAAGTTTATCTACAATTTTGCGGATATCAACGTGCTTCCGGAATTGAAGCGAATTGATGGGGTCGGTTTTGCCGATATTATGGGTCAAAGAGAATACGCCATGCGTATTTGGCTACATCCAGATCGTTTGTTTGCCTACAAGCTTTCAGCAGATGATGTTATTCAAGCCCTACGTAATCAAAACGTGGAGGCAGCGCCCGGTAAAATTGGGGAAAGTTCAGGAAAACATCCGCAGGCTTTGCAATACGTCATGCGCTACACAGGTAAGTTTACGCAGGTGGCGGAATATGAAAACTTAGTGATTAAGGCAACTGAGACAGGTCAAATATTGCGCCTAAAAGATTTGGCCGAAGTGGAGTTTGGGTCCTTGGATTATGATGTGCTTTCGAAAGAAAATGGCCGACCTTCTGCTGCGATTCTATTAAAGCAACGTCCCGGTTCTAATGCGGCTGAGGTTATTGACAACGTGAAAAAACGGTTGGCTGAATTGAAAACGACAACCTTCCCCCCAGGCATGGGGTTCACGATTTCGTATGACGTTTCCCGTTTCTTGGATGCATCGATTCACGAAGTAATCAAGACCTTGCTCGAGGCGTTTTTACTCGTGGCTTTGGTTGTTTTTATCTTCTTGCAAGATTGGCGGGCGACGCTTGTTCCGATTATCGCGGTACCCGTTTCGCTCGTAGGAACGTTTACATTCATGTTGGCTTTTGGTTTTTCCATCAACTTGTTGACCCTATTTTCTTTGGTACTAGCCATCGGAATTGTTGTCGATAATGCCATTGTCGTTGTCGAGGCTGTTCATGCCAAAATGGAAGAAAAAGACATGCCTGTTCTTGCTGCTACCCAAGAGGCAATGCATGAGATTTCTGGAGCGATTTTAGCGATTACCTTGGTGATGGGAGCGGTGTTTGTACCGGTAGCCTTTCTTTCTGGTCCGATCGGGGTATTCTTCCGCCAGTTCTCTGTAACGATGGCGATATCCATTGCATTATCCGGATTGACAGCATTGACCTTGACACCAGCGCTCTGTGTGTTATTGTTGAAAAAGCCAGAGCACAATCAAAAGAATTGGCTGGGTAAATTCTTTCATGCCTTTAATCACCGCTATGATCAAATCGCGCAAAAGTATTTGGTTTGGGTAGGGGCTTTGATTAGTAAGCGAATATTGATGTGGTTGATTTTGCTGGGCTCGGTCGTGGGAACGGTAGTTTTATCTGGTATCGTGCCGAGTGGATTTATTCCATCGGAGGATCAAGGGACTCTATATGTAAACGCAACGACTCCGGCCGGTGCAACTTTAGAGCGCACGGAAGGTGTCATGGATCAGGTATTCAAATCCATTAAGGGTGTAGATGCGATTGAATCCTTTTCTACGTTGGCCGGTTTTAGTTTATTAACCGATGGTTCAGGGGCTTCTTATGGAACCGGGATTATCACGCTGAAACCGTGGGAAGAACGCAAGGAGACGGTCGATGAATTAACGGAAATCATTCGTTCGAAAACGAATGGGATTAAGGATGCGAGTATTCAGTTTTTCCCGCCGCCGGCGGTTCCAGGTTTTGGAAATGCCTCTGGTTTTGAATTTAGAATTCAAGATCGGAGTGGTTCAGGGGACTTACAGAAGTTGGCAGCCGTTTCCAATGAATTCGCAAAGAAATTAAACGAAACGCCAGCGATTCAAAATACCTTTTCGAGTTTTGACCCGAGTTTCCCGCAGTATATGTTGGAAGTAGATCAAGAAGCTGCTGCTCAAAAAGGCGTGAATGTTCTTCCGGCCATGGATAACTTACAAACGTTGTTGGGTAGTTTTTATGCAACGAACTTCATTCGTTTTGGTCAAATGTACAAAGTGATGGTGCAAGTGGATCCACGTTACCGCGCGCATCCAGACGATGTGTTGAAGTTTTATGCTAAAAACAAAGCAGGTGAAATGGTACCGTATTCATCTTTCGTGAAAATGAAACGAGTTTATGGTCCTGAGCAATTTACGCGCTACAATATGTTTACGTCGGCCATGGTAAATGGCGAGCCGGCACCGGGCTTCTCTTCGGGGGCTGTATTGGACATTATTCGGGTGGAGGCGTCGAAAAGTTTGCCTAGAGGTTACACGCTGGAGTGGTCAGGGATGACGCGAGAGGAAGATTTGGCGGGGAATCAAGCTATCTTCATTTTTGCCATCTGTCTTTTGTTTGTGTATTTATTACTCGCGGCGCAATATGAATCCTTCCTGTTGCCATTCCCGGTATTGTTATTTCTACCATTGGGAGCGATGGGGACTTATGCGTTCTTGTACCTATTTGGTCTACAAAACAACATTTATGCGCAAGTAGCGCTCGTGATGTTGATCGGTTTATTAGGTAAGAATGCGATTTTGATTGTCGAGTTTGCGATCGCAAAACAGAAAGAAGGGGCATCGATTATCGAGGCTGCCAAAGAAGGAGCCTTCTCTCGTTTACGTCCAATTTTGATGACGTCATTCGCCTTTGTCGCGGGCTTAATCCCACTGATGATTGCCTCGGGTGCTGGTGCAATTGGAAACCGGACAATTGGTACTGCCTCAGCCGGCGGGATGATTTTAGGGACAGTAGGAGGTTTATTAGTAATTCCGGGATTGTATGTTGTCTTTGCAACGCTCTCGGCTAAATGGTCAACAAATGAGAAATAGATTTTGGTTAATCATATTTGGCTTTGGATTTTTTTCCTGCCAATCCAACTTAAGCGTTCAGAAGCGTGTCGATGCGGATTTAGAAAGCTATCGCATCGTGAATGATCAAACTTCCGTTTCGGATGTTCAGGCTTGTTGGCGCCGCGACAGTTTACTCGTGCAGCTAATTGATTCTGTATTAGTGCGAAGCAACGACATTAAGATTGGCTTTCTGGACTTGGCTATGTCGCGTGCAGATTTTACGTTTCAGCGAGGTTTGCGTAAGCCAATCGTTTCCGGCATCATTCAGCCGAGTCTCAAACGATTCGGTAAGTATACCATGGATGGCGTAGGTAATTATGACACGCAATTTTCAACAAACATTACAAAGGACCAGATAATTCCCGAAAATTTACCGGATCTACAGATTGGAATTCAGTCAAGTTGGGAATGGGATATTTGGGGGAAATTAGCGAAACGAAAAAAGGCGAGTGCTTTACGGTATTTAGCGACGGAGTCTGGCCAGCAGTGGTTGATTACTTCGTTGGTTTCGGAGGTTGCGAGTGCCTACGGTCAATTGATTTCCTTGGATCAGGAATTGGAGATTTTAAAAACGAATATTTCGATTCAACGGAAAGCCTTTGAGCTAGTTCAAGTTCAAAAAGAAGCCGGGGCCGTGAACGAGTCGGCGGTCCAACAATTAGAAGCACAGTTGTTGAATTCCCGTGCGCAGGAGGGCGATGTCCTTCAACAAATAACGGTATTGGAGAATCAGATTCGTTATTATTTAAATAAGCCTGGAGCCAAAATTAAACGGACTCCATTCCCTTTTCAATGCACGTTGGATAGTACTTTGTTTGCGCATGTGCAGATTGATCAGTTGGAGAGACGGCCTGATATCCGACAAGCAAAATTAAATTTGTCGGCCGCATTTGAATCGAAAGAAAGTGCCAAATTAGCCCTAAAGCCGTCTGTTGTGTTGTCGGGTATTTTAGGCGTTCAAGGATTTCAGCCGGCGTATCTATTTCAATTGCCGGCATCGATGGCCTATCAATTGCTGGGAGGGGTGACCGCACCGTGGTTAAATCGGTCTGCGATAACTGCTGATATTTTACGTTCGGATGCACAATGGAAGTCACAAGATTTGGCCTATCAAAACGCCTTGATCAAAGGATATTTAGAATGGGATACCGAGGTTAAATCGTTGGGATATTTGCAAAGACAGAATCAATTAAAGGAGCGCGAAGTATTGCTGACGAAAGGAGCTATCAATACGGTTGGGACATTGTTTTTAACTGCAAATGCCAATTACTTGGAGGTTTTGACAGCGCAGCAAAATGCGTTGCGTTCTGAATTAGAACTACTTGAGATTTCTCGAAAACGATGGACGCATGCGATCCAATTGTATCGCGTATTAGGTGGTGGCTGGTAAAACAAGCGATTCGATGACCTTTGGGAAGTCGCGGTGTTCCAATACCTGCCCTTTTTTAGCTACATCTTCCGGAGTATCACTCGGTAACACGGGGAATGAACTCTGGAAGATGATGGCTCCTTCGTCATAATGTTCATTCACGTAATGAATGGTGATGCCGGATTCTTTTTCGCCTGCTTCGACAACAGCTTCGTGGACAAAATGCCCATACATGCCTTTTCCGCCAAATTTAGGCAGCAATGCAGGATGTAGGTTTATAATGCGTTGCGGATAGGCTTGTACATATTCCGACGGGACTAACCACAAAAAGCCTGCTAAAATAATCCAGTCGGTTTGCAGGGATTGGATTTTACGCAAGACGGTTCCGTTTTTATATTCTTCACGCGAGAAGATGCTACAAGGAATTTGCAATCTTGCCGCTCTTTCGATCACACCTGCCGTGGGATTATTACAAAAAATATGGGTAATTGTTACCTGATCGGATTGCTTGAAATGTTCGATGATTTTCTCGGCGTTTGAGCCAGAGCCAGAGGCAAAAATGACAATGTTCTTCACAGGAGCTTATTTTATTTTTGCAAATTTAGGGCTTATTCAGGAACCTTTCGGGATTTGTCGTAGTTTTGTTTGCGTTTGAATCTTCAAATATGAAAATAGGAATCATTTGTTACCCAACCTATGGCGGCAGTGGTGTCGTTGCAACTGAATTAGGCAAAGCCTTAGCGTCAGTTGGACATCAGGTGCATTTTATTACCTATACCCAACCCCCTCGTTTGGATTTTTTCAGTGAAAATATCTTCTATCACGAGGTATCAGTGGCTTCCTATCCCTTATTTGAATATTTGCCCTATGAATCGGCATTAGCCAGCAAAATGGTGGATGTGACGGTAAATGAAAAATTGGATTTGATTCACGTACATTATGCGATTCCACACGCTTCGGCGGCCTATTTAGCGAAGCAAATCTTGAAATACAAGGGCATTCACGTGCCCGTAATTACGACCCTACACGGAACGGATATTACCTTGGTGGGGCGTGACCCTTCTTTTGAGCCGGTTGTTACCTTCTCGATCAATGAGTCAGACGGCGTCACAGCGGTTTCTGAAAGTTTGCGGGATGATACCTATTCGTCTTTTGAGATTTTAAGCAATATTGAGGTAATCCCGAATTTCATCGATTTGGAGCGTTTTCAAAAGCAACCCAAAGAGCACTTTAAATTAGCGATTTGTCCAAACGGCGAAAAGCTTTTGATGCATACTTCGAATTTTCGCAAAGTAAAACGCATCGAGGATATTATTCAGGTATTTGCCAAAGTGCAAAAACAAGTTCCATCCAAACTTTTACTCGTAGGTGATGGCCCTGAACGTTCAGGTATTGAAGCTTTATGCCGTGATTTAGGCGTAGCATCGGATGTTCGTTTCTTGGGCAAATTGGATACCATAGAGGAGGCGCTTTCTCTTGCTGATTTATTCTTCTTGACTTCTGAAAAAGAGAGTTTTGGTTTAGCCGCTTTAGAAGCGATGGCCTGTGAAGTTCCGGTTATTTCATCGGACGCTGGAGGTATTCCGGAAGTGAATATCCATGGCGTAACGGGTTATGTTAGCAAAATTGGGGACATCGATGATATGGTTGCGAATACAGTCAAAATTCTGACCGACGAGACTTTGCACCTGCAAATGAGGGCAAATGCCTTGGCGCGTGCAAAAGACTTTTCTCTAGAAAAAATCTTGCCGATGTACGAGCGCTACTACGAGAAGATCGTAGGTCAAAGCTGGCGCTTCCCAACCCAGAAATTTACGGATTCAGAATAAGTGACACAGCCGTTTCGTCTGTCGTTTCTTCCAATAATTCAATCATGGATTTATTGAATACCGGGTGCTTGAAGTTTCCTGCAATTTCCTCCATCGGAATTAAAACGAACTTCCGATCTTGTATGCGCGGATGAGGAACTTGTAAATCAGTCGTTTGAATGATTTGTTGGTCAATGAATAATATATCCAAATCCAATGTTCGTGGTCCCCACGTGATTGTTCGCTCCCTGCCCAAAGCCTTTTCTATCGCTTGAATTTCGGTTAAAATCGTATGTGGATTCAGCGTTGTTTCGACTAAAATAACCTGATTCGTAAAGTCGGCTTGATCTTGCAATCCCCATGCTGCCGTACGGTATAGGCTGGATTGTTGGAGGATGACCCCAACTTTATTTTCAATCATCGGATAACAAGCTTCAAATATTTCCTGAGTATTTCCTAGATTGCCTCCTAAAGAGAGGAAAACGTGCATAGTTCTTGCGTTTATATTCTCAGCAAACTTACAAATTTCTTTTTTATGCCTAGCCCATCTGACTTGAAACCAGGTGTTTTACTGATTTCCGAGCCTTTTTTGGAAGACCCTTCCTTTAAACGTGCGGTGATTCTTTTATGTGAACATACGCGTTCGCATTCGTTTGGCTTGGTGCTCACACAACCCCAAGAAGTGATTTTAGACTCCATCATGGATGCCAAAGTCATGGGGGAAATTCCCTTATTTGCCGGTGGTCCAGTTGATCCTACGATATTACAATTTATTCATCGGCGCCCAGATCTCATTCAAGGGGGGCAAGAAATTAGCCCAGGTCTGTTTTGGGCTGGTGATTTCGAACAAGTGATTGAGGCTGTCGTCGATGGGACGATTTCTTTTCAAGAGATTAAGTTTTTTATTGGCTATTCGGGGTGGTCGGCGGGCCAACTGGACCGCGAATTAAAGTCGAACGCGTGGATGGTTTCTCAAGCGCGCATAGAAGATGTATTTGAAGAGGAGCCTGGAAAATTGTGGCGCAATGTACTTTATCAGAAAGGTGGTAATTTTCGCGTTTTATCAACTTATCCCGACGATCCCAACTTAAATTAAATTTCTCCCGTGTACCTTTGGCAAACCTTGGAGGATTGCCAAAGGTAAGGTGCTAACTAATTCGTGCCCAGTTTGTGGTCTCTTTTCGTTGCTGCATTACTTGTTCGCGAATCATTAAATGGCGGTCAAAAGCTAAATGCGGATCCTCTTCTAAAATCTTGATCGCCGTTTCTCGCGCAACTTTTAAAATCTCACCATCCTTCGCCAAGTCCGCAATCATTAAATCAATTGCCCCGCTTTGACGCGTTCCTGTAATATCGCCGGGTCCTCGTAATTGTAAGTCGACTTCAGCAATCTCGAAGCCATTATTGGTACGAACCATCGTTTCAATTCGCTTCTTTGTATCGGCACTTAATTTATAATCCGTCATCAAAATACAATAACTCTGTTCTGCTCCCCGACCAACCCGGCCGCGCAACTGATGTAATTGCGATAAGCCAAAACGCTCCGCACTTTCGATAATCATGATTGACGCATTAGGGACATTCACCCCAACCTCAATCACGGTTGTCGCCACCATGATTTTGGTTTCATGTTTGACAAAGCGCGCCATTTCGATATCCTTATCCGCGGGTTTCATCTTTCCATGCAAAATGCCCAACGGAACTTCCGGAAAGGCTCGTGAAATACTTTCATAGCCATCCATCAAATCCTTGAAATCCATTTTTTCAGATTCCTCAATCAGCGGATAAACAATGTAGACTTGTCGGCCCTTCGCTAATTCATGTTCAATAAAGGCAAACACTTGCAGTCGGTGACTGTCATAGCGATGTGTCGTCTGAATCGGTTTACGTCCTACAGGTAATTCGTCGATGACTGAAACATCTAAATCTCCATAGAGCGTCATGGCTAATGTACGCGGAATGGGTGTCGCGGTCATAACCAAAACGTGTGGATGAATATGTTTATTCTTATCCCAAAGTTTGGCTCGTTGCGCTACGCCAAAACGATGTTGCTCGTCAATGACGCATAATCCCAAGTTGTGAAACTGGACAACATCCTCGAAAATCGCATGAGTCCCCACCAATATTTTTAGTTCACCAGAAGCTAAATCTGCGAGTAAACCGACTCGGTCTTTTTTCTTGACAGATCCGGTCAGCTTCGCGATGGTGATGCCAAGTACATCGGCAAATTTCTTCAAACCCTGGTAATGTTGGTCTGCCAAAATTTCGGTTGGCGCCATGATGCAGGCTTGCGCGCCATTATCGATGGAAAGCAACATGGAAATAAAGGCAACGATGGTTTTTCCTGAACCTACATCTCCTTGTAACAGGCGGTTCATTTGTTTGCCCGACTTCATATCTTGAAAGATTTCTCGGATCACTTTTTTCTGTGCACCCGTTAAATCAAAAGGCATATGGTCCTGGTAAAAGGTCGTTAATAATGCAGCTGATGCGAATACCTGACCTGGAAACTGTTCTTTTCGAACGAGATTCTGCTTAATGAGGCGTAATTGATTGTAGAATAATTCCTCAAATTTCAGTCGGCGCCTAGCCTGATGTAACCAATTTTCACTTTGTGGGTGGTGGATGTGGTAAAGCGCTTCTTGTTTGGAAACCAAGCGAAACTGTTGGATGATTTCCATGGGCAAGGTCTCGCGAATATGGGAGAAAGCAGACCCGAGTAAGGTCCGCTGTAATCCTGCGATTACTTTGCTATCGATGTATTTTTTACGCAGTCTTTCTGTGAGTGGATAGACCGGTTGGTAAAATTTATCGGTATGATTAGCCCCTTTAAACACCTCCATTTCCGGATGCGTCATTTGCATCTGACCGTTAAAGGAAGTTGGCTTACCATAAAATAAATAATCAACCCCGGTGACTAGTGATTTTTCGAGCCATTTGACTCCTTGAAACCAAACAAGTTCGATGCATCCGCTCTCGTCACAGCATTCGGCGACGATTCGTTGTTTGGATCCATTGCCCAGTTTTTCTTTGTAGCGAATGCGACCAATGAACTGCGCATGCTCCATTTGGTCCGTTATTTCGGCGATTCGATGAATCTGTGTTCGATCTTCGTAGCGAAAGGGGTAATATTGAATTAGGTCGCCAAACGTGAATAGGCCCAGCTCTGTTTGGAGTAAACTGAGACGGGTGGGAGTCATGCCGCGTAATTGCGAAAGATCCGTATCGAAAAAATGGCCTACCGACATTGAACAAATTTTTTGTGAATTTAGGTATATTTACAAAACGGTTAAAGCGTATCTTAAAATCCTTTATGTCGATTTCTACTTTTTATCATAAAATCACGTATTCTTTATTCTTTCTGGGAATATCGTATGCATTATCGGCACAGGCGGTTCCAACAAATCCATGTAAAGATGTTTGGGTCGCGACAGATTCCAAGATTTTGATGTTCTCTCCGGAACCAGGCGAAATCATTAAGCCTATTCTGGTTCCCGTGAATGGGTCGTTGAGTCCTTTGATTGAGTGGACTTGGACACCCGCTTTGGGCATGGTTGATAAAAATGGAAATGATGGCTCGCGTCTTTTGCAGCCCTATTTTGATATTCAAAAATTAGGAGATTTGGGTGGAAATGCCTTCAAGACCTCTTTTATTATTAAAGGTAAGGCCCCGAGTCTAGGTTGTAATGTCTTTGCCTCGATCGATGTAATCATTCTGGCTCGAGTAAAACCTTACGATGCGATAACACCCAATGGAGATGATTTAAATGATTACTGGGCCATTGATAATATTTCATCCTATCCGGAGGCAACTATCACGGTCATTGATCGCTGGGGTACGCCGGTGTTCGAAGGGAAGGGGGAAACCTATGAAGAAAGACCTTTTCGTGGAAAATTAGACAGTAAATTATTGCCTACGGGTGTTTACATGTACCGAATTAAACCTAATGCGGATTATCCGGATGTGGTCGGTTCGTTAACCATCATACGCTAAATGAAGAGTTTACTAGACCAAGAATTTCAGGAAGAGGGATTTGTCATTACGAAAGTAGAGGACCTGTTGAACTGGGCGCGTGCGAGCTCTTTATGGCCGATGAGCTTTGGATTAGCTTGTTGTGCCATTGAAATGATGCAAACTTTTGCCGCAGGCTATGATTTGGATCGTTTTGGCGTGTTTCCACGGCCTTCCCCTCGTCAGTCCGATGTGATGATTGTCGCTGGAACGGTAACCTTCAAGATGGCGGATCGTATTCGTCGGCTATATGAACAAATGCCCGAACCTCGTTATGTGATTTCCATGGGTTCTTGCGCGAATTGCGGTGGGCCCTATTGGGAACACGGCTACCATGTTGTAAAAGGCGTAGATCGGATTATTCCTGTCGACGTTTACGTGCCCGGTTGTCCGCCTAGACCCGAAGCACTCATTGGGGGCATTTTGAAATTACAAGAGAAAATTAATCGGGAAACCTTGGTCGTTCCTCAACGCATTTTAGACGCCATATCGTAACATCATGGATTTGCTAGAAATCAAAGCATTACTCGAAAATGAGCTGAAACGATCGGTTGAGCTGAATGAAAAATCAGGCCAACTAACCTTACATACCCAAGACCTTGTTGCTGTCTGTGATTTCCTTTGGCGGAATCCGACTACCTATTTTGATTCGTTATCCTGTGTAACGGCGATTGACTTGGGTGTTGATTCAGGCCAAATGGAAGTAATCTATACACTCTACTCGATTCCTTTTCATGTGACTTTGCACTTGCGGGTTGTCCTAGATCGTGAAAAACCAGAGGTGCCTAGTTTATCGGGTATTTGGAAAACCGCCGACTGGCATGAACGCGAGGCATTTGATTTTTTTGGCATTCAATTCATTGGACATCCAAATTTGACACGGATCTTATTACCCGCTGATTGGGAAGGCCATCCTTTGCGAAAGGATTATGTGGAGCAAGAGCGTTACCATGGAATTAAAGTCAAGTACGAAGGATGAAAGTAGCCGGATTTACTTTTATTCGAAATGCGGTGCAGAATGACTATCCTATCGTGGAAGCCATTACGTCCATTTTGCCTATTTGCGATGAATTTGTGGTCGCTGTGGGGAATTCGGATGACGGAACGCTCGAATTAATTCAAGGGATTCCTTCGGAAAAAATCCGAATCATTGAAACGGTCTGGGATGAATCAGCCCGAGAAGGGGGGCGCGTATTTGCTTTAGAAACGGATAAGGCCTATCAAGCGATTTCGCCGGACACGGATTGGGCATTTTATATTCAAGGAGATGAATGTGTCCATGAAAAAGATTTGCCCGTCATTTTACAGGCGATGCAAAACAATGCAAACGACCCCAACGTAGAAGGATTACTTTTCCATTACAAACATTTTTACGGTTCGTATAATTTCATTGCGGATTCACGTCGCTGGTACCGTAGAGAAATACGCGTGGTTAAATTTGACAAAGATGTACATTCGTATAAAGATGCGCAGGGTTTTCGAAAAGCAGGTCAAAAGATACATGCAAAGTTAATTGATGCTTCGATTTATCATTATGGATGGGTCAAACCTCCCACTGGGCTCAATAATAAGGTTCGGAATTTCCATCAGTTTTACCATGATGATGCGTGGCTTGACCGACATATGCCGGAAAATTTCACATTTGATTTAGGTAATGCAGAACGGTTGACTCGCTTTGAGGGAACGCATCCGCAAGTCGCCCAAAAACGAATTGAATCCATGCAATGGCCTTTTCAATTTGATCCTGTCGCATTGCGTAAACGTATGAGTTTACGACGCAAAATCTTGCAGCAGATTGAAGATTGGACAGGATGGCGAATTGGTGAGTATTGTAACTATAAAATGATTTAGGTGAAGGTTCCTGTTTTTTTTGATGCCGAACGCTTGAAATACCCGAACACGGGTTTATATCATTTTTGCCTCCAACTGGGACAAGCTATTTCGAAACGTTGTCATATTCGTTTTTTTTCGCCCAACGATGTGCTTAGTCCACGTATATCAATACATTTTTGGAATAAATGGTGGTTAAAACCTGTGAGTGGCCCATTCATTTGGCATGCCACACACCAGGATACCGAATATTTTCCCACCAATTCACAGGCGACTATCGTACTGACCATTCAGGATTTAAATTACCTGCATGACGCCCGGAAATCGGAGGCAAAAAAGCAGCGATTTAGAGATCAGTTACAAGCGAAAATTAATCGTGCCGATTACCTCGTATTTATTTCGGAATACACACAACGTGATGTGCAGGCGAATTTTGTATTGGGCGATACACCCCAAGAAGTTATACCCAATGGCTGTAATTGGTCTACAATATCAACGGACGTATCTTATCCTGCGCTTGCTGCTGGTCGACCTTATTTATTTACGATTGGAACGATTGCAGAGAAAAAGAATTTTCACGTCTTGCCTCGCTTGTTGGTCGGAAATGATCGCTTGTTAATCATCGCGGGGATAACCCAGCAAGCACATTATTTGGAGCAAATCAAGCAGGAAGCGAATGATCTGGGTGTTTTGGATCGTGTCATTTTTGCGGGAGCGGTCAGCGAGGAAGATAAAATGGCTTTGTATGTGCACTGTGAAGCTTTCGTGTTTCCTTCTTTGGCAGAAGGTTTTGGCTTACCCGTTGTGGAGGCGATGCACCTTGGGAAACCCGTATTTTTGTCGCAATTTACTTCCCTGCCTGAAGTGGGTGGTCCGGATGCCTATTATTTCACCGACTTTGATGGGGCTTCCATGCGGGATACCTTGGTGAATGGCTTAAATGATTATCAGGAACATGATAAAAAACAGTCGATTCAGGAATGGTCCAAACGATTTGACTGGTCGGTGGCTGCCGCGAGCTATGTTGATGTGTATACCAAACTCGCTGAACGTAAGTAAATGTGAAAATTGTCGTAATTTGCCTCAAATTTTGAAATAATCCGTTGAAGACCTATATCCGTTTATTGACCTATGCTAATTCTATCCGCAAATATGTATTTCCATATTTCGGGTTCTCACTGCTAGGTAGTCTATTTGGGATTTTAAATTTCACCTTGTTGATTCCTTTGTTGAATGTTTTATTCAATCAAGCATCAGCAAATCAAGCGGCAATGTTTCGTCATTTGCCTGCGTTTTCAGTTACACCAAGTTACTTTTCCTTCGTATTCAATCATTATTTTTATGGGGCTTTGGAGTCCTATGGTCGTTTGGGTGCTTTACAATATGCATGCGGGGCGATTATCATCTCGGTTTTGTTAGCCAATATTTTCCGGTATTTTTCGCAACGTATTTTGAAAACGGTGGAGGCTGATACGATTGCCTCGTTGCGTCAGGCCGTATTTGAACGTGCTATACGTATGGATTTGAGTTATTTCTCAGAACAAAAGAAAGGCAATTTGATGTCGCGCTTAACGACGGACGTTCAAGAAGTTGAAAATAGTATCGGTCGAGCTTTCACGGCGACCTTTAAAGAAATATTCACCTTGATTATGTTCTTCGTTTTCCTTGCGAGCATGTCGGTGAAATTAACCCTGTTTTCGCTTATTATTTTGCCATTATCTGGTGGTGTAATTGCGCTCATCACGCGCCGTTTACGTCGCGCGGCTGGAGAAGTGCAACAGCATTTGAGTGGAATTATTAGTTTGTTGGATGAGACATTTGGTGCGATGCGCGTTGTGAAAGCATTTCGAGCGGAACCCGTTATGGATGCCCGCTTTCAAGAAACCAATTTGCGTTACCGCCATTCCTTATTGCGTATGGTTTTTCGGCAGGAATTGACTTCCCCGGTTTCGGAGAGTTTGGGTGTTTTGGTGGTGACAGGTATATTGATGTATGGCGGTATTTTAGTGATTGCAGGAGACAATGAATTAAGTGCTTCGACCTTCATCGCCTTTATCGCAACATTTTCACAAGTAATGCGCCCTGCCAAAGTAATCGCAGATGCTTTTTCCGGCATTCAAAGAGGGGTGGCTTCGGCAGATCGGATCATTGAAATTTTGGATACGGTTTCGGAGATTCAGGTAGAAGAACCTGTGCAGGCTGTGAGCGAATTTAAAGCTAACATTAGGTTTGATGCCGTGGGTTTTGAATATGTACCCGGGCGTCCTGTTTTGAAATCCGTAAGTTTTGAAATTCCCAAAGGAAAGACCATTGCGCTGGTGGGGGCATCAGGTGGGGGCAAATCAACATTAGCTGATTTACTACCGCGTTTTTATGATGCCACGTCCGGTCAAATCACGGTTGACGGTGTGCCTTTGAAGCAAATTCCCTTGGAAGATTTACGTGCTTTGATGGGGATTGTAACGCAGGAATCGGTGTTGTTTAACGATACGATTTACAATAACATAGCTTTTGGTACAGTTGCTAGTTTGGAAGCAGTCATTGAGGCGGCCAAAATTGCGAATGCGCACGAATTTATTGAGGCAAGCGCGGATGGGTATCAAACGGTGATTGGCGATCGAGGTTCTAAGTTATCGGGAGGGCAGCGCCAACGAATTTCTATTGCTCGTGCGGTATTGAAAAATCCACCTATTTTGATTTTAGATGAAGCCACGAGTGCGCTTGACAACGAATCGGAGAAAATGGTACAGGCGGCGCTGACCAATTTAATGAAGAATCGAACGGTTTTGGTGATAGCACATCGCTTGAGTACCATTCAACATGCTGACCAAATTTTAGTTGTGGATAAGGGGGAGATCGTTGAGCGGGGTACTCATACCGAATTATTAACGAATTCCAAAGGCTTCTATGCGAAGTTAAGCAAACAATATTAAGCGTGCTTTTTCATAAGTTTATTAGCAATTCAGCGTTCAAATAGCTAATTTGCGCCCGAATTCAACTTTAGTATTTATATATTATGTCGTCATCCCTATTAGCCCAACGCATTCAAGCATTAGAAGAGTCATCCACGTTGGGAATGACAAAAAAAGCGCGTGAATTAGCTGCGCAAGGTCACAAAGTTATTAGCCTTTCAGTAGGTGAGCCTGATTTTAAAACACCGGCACACATCTGTGAAGCTGCAAAGAAAGCCATTGATGATGGTTTTCACGGATATTCGCCGGTAGCAGGTTATCCAGATTTGCGTTTAGCTATTGCTAATAAATTAAAGCGAGATAACGGTTTAGAGTGGGGTTCAGAGAACATCGTAGTTTCTACGGGAGCGAAACATTCTTTGGCAAATGCTATTGCTGCATTAATTAATCCAGGTGATGAGGTGATTATCTTTTCGCCGTATTGGGTTTCTTATTCGGAGATGGTCAAATTAGCGGATGGTGTTTCTGTCGTTGTTCAGGGAGCTTTTGACAATAACTTTAAAGTAACTGCTGCACAATTTGAGGCAGCCATTACACCGAAGACGAAAATGGTTATGTTTGCTTCGCCAAACAATCCAACAGGTTCGGTATATACGGAATCAGAATTGCGTGACATCGCGAATGTTGTCGCACGTCACGAGAACATCTTTGTATTGGCAGATGAGATTTACGAATACATCAACTTTACACAAGGAGGTCATTTCTCAATCGGTTCTATTCCAGAAATTAAGGATCGTGTGATTACGGTTAATGGCGTGGCAAAAGGACATGCGATGACGGGATGGCGTATTGGATTTATTGCAGCTGCGAAATGGATTGCAGATGGAATAGAGAAATTACAAGGCCAAGTGACTTCGGGAACGAATTCTATCGCCCAAAAAGCAGCTGTAGCAGCGTTTAATGGTTCATTGGATCATGCGTATGAAATGAAAGCAGCCTACGATCGCCGTCGTAAATTGGTGGTAGGTAAGTTGCGTGAAATTCCAGGATTTAAGGTGAATATGCCAGATGGTGCGTTTTATGCGTTTCCAGATATCTCTTACTATTTTGGTAAATCAGATGGTACAACAACCATTCATGATTCGGATGATTTTTGTACTTGGTTATTGAATGAGTCCTTTGTTGCGACGGTAGCAGGTTCTGGTTTTGGTGCTCCGGATTGCATGCGTATTTCTACAGCTGCTGCTGATGAGCAATTAGAAGAGGCTTGCGAGCGTATTAAATCGGCCGTTGCTAAGTTGAAATAAGGAGATTTACATTGATTTATATTTGAAAGTCAGGGGCATAAAACCCTGACTTTCTTTTTTATATTTACGTCATGGAAATAATTTCAGTTATCATTTTTATTGTTGGATATCTTGCCATTGCGTTTGAACATCCAATTAAAATTAATAAAACAGCATCTGCCTTAGTGACCGGTGTTTTAGTGTGGGTCGTTTTCGCCTTAGTTCGCGGGCCTCATGATTTAGAATCGTTATCCCATCATTTGGGCTCAACGTCGGAAATCTTATTTTTCTTATTAGGTGCGATGACACTCGTGGAGCTAGTTGATGCGCACGAAGGTTTTCATTTTGTTAGCAGGCTAATTAAAACTAAAAATCCTGCCACATTGATGTGGATTATTGGTTTTGTTACTTTTTTCCTTTCGTCTGTATTAGACAACTTAACCTCTTCCATTGTGATGGTGGCATTATTGCGAAAGTTGATTAGCGATAGTTCCACACGTAAATTTTATGTGGGTGTTGTAGTCATTGCAGCGAATGCGGGTGGCGCATGGTCGCCTATTGGTGATGTCACGACAACCATGTTGTGGATTGGTGGACAGATTTCCGCTATGGGAATCGTTAGGAGTTTGTTTGTTCCATCGGTTGTTTCTTTGTTGGTTCCATTATCAGTAGCCGCATTTTGGGTGAGAAAGAGTCATTTGGGTGCGATTCAGCAGGAGAAATCAATGACAATTGAAGAAGAACGTCATGGTCGTATCATGTTATTTGCGGGCGTTTTAAGTTTATTGGGAGTTCCCGTTTTTAAAACCGTGACCCATTTGCCACCCTATATGGGGATCTTATTGGCTTTGGGTTTGGTATGGATTTTGTCTGAGTTTTTGCATGCCGACAAGGATGAAGAGGCTAAAAAGCCTTATACCGTTGGGCATGCGTTAACTAAGATTGATACTTCAAGTGTATTGTTTTTCTTAGGCATTTTATTAGCTATTGGTGCACTAGAATCCTTTGGATATTTAGGCCGATTAGCTGCTTATTTGGAAGGAAGTTTAGGGAATCAATTTTTCATTGTTACCGTGATTGGAATTGCCTCTTCGGTTGTTGATAATGTGCCTTTAGTTGCGGCAACGATGGGAATGTATCCAATAGATCAATTTCCATTGGATCACGCCATGTGGGAGTATCTAGCGTTCTGTGCGGGTACGGGAGGGAGTATTCTGATTATCGGTTCTGCAGCGGGTGTTGCGGTGATGGGGATGGAGAAAATTGATTTTGTATGGTACGCCAAACGAATCGGATTTCTGGCCTTGCTCGGTTATTTTGCTGGGGCGGCTACCTATTTGTTGGTCCATTAAAAGGCATAACGAACACGCGCAGCATAGAAGTTGGGGGCTACAACAGGTTCCCAAGTCAAACTAGTTTTATCCAAGGATTTCTTGAGTTTTGGGTACGCCCAATTTGCTAGCTCGGCGGAGGCAATACCGATGGCGGCACCCATGGCAACATCGGATGCCCAATGTTTATTATTCGCCATGCGCAATGCTCCTGTGGCAGTTGCTAAGGCGTATCCGCCTATGGCAATGGCCGGGTATTTTTTTCCGAAGGAGCGATCGAGCATGCGTGCACCAAAAAATGCTGTGGCCGTATGTCCAGAGGGAAAGCTGTGATCGTTCCCGTTAGGCCTCGTTTCGTCAACGGCATATTTAAGTCCCTGAGTAATGACGGTATAGGTTCCGGTGCCAATAATAAATACGGGTACCAGGTCTTTGGGTTTTTGAGTATCTTCTAGACCTGCAAGATATAAGCCTATGTTGATCAGTGTAGGGCTATATTGAAGGTAATCGTCAACTGAGGTATGAAAGCCAATCAGGTTATGCTGATAGTATTTCTGTTGTTCATTTTTAGCATAATCAGCATATAGGATAGCACTCGCACTTGATAGTCCAGCGACATAATACCAGGCTTTTTTTTGAGCATAACTGGGTAGGCTCAAACATAAAAACAAAATGCTGAAGATTTTACTTTTCATTCAAGAGGTTTTGAACCGTTTGTTCGAATTCATGAATCCAATCCGTGTAGTAAACGCCCGTTCCTGGTCCTGAAAAGCCGGTATGTATTTCGCGTACCTTACCTGATTTATCCAAGATGAACGTTGTCGGATAGCCATTGATTTTGTGCAACATCGGTAAAACTTGCGCAATGGTTTCGTCATTTGGTTGGCCTGCGAATAAAATTTCGTAATCCACGCCGATTCGCTTTTTGAAGTTTTCAATTTTGGGTCCAGAAATACTTAATTCCGGTGAATATTCGAATGCAAGGCCAATAACTTCTACGCCCTTGTCTTTCATTTTCTTGTAATAGGGTGCCAGAAAGCGAGATTCATCGAGGCAATTAGGGCACCAAGATCCCATCAATTCGATGATGACCACTTTGTTTTTGTATCGTTCGTCTTGCAAGCTGATTGTTTTTCCTGCTGGATTAGGTAGGCTGAATGTAAGACGATCAAATCCAGGCTTTAAATACGTGAGTTTTTTAAGGTCGGGAAGACTGGCCTTGTCATCTTTTATTGCCTTAAAATTGCGTTTACCTGCCAGGCCAGAATAGAATTGGCCATCAATTTGGTTGCCATTGACTTTGCAGCGGAATTGCATTAGTCCACTACCGTCAAAATAACTTAAAAACAAGCTGTCTCCGCTGATATTTCCTTGTAGAAAACGGTAATCACCACTCGTTTTTAGTACGGTTCCTGTCACTAGATTTCCTTTTTGATTCAAGAGTAAGACGCCTGAGCTATGATTACTTTCGTCCGACCAAAAGTCGGCAGAATATTTCCCACTTACCTGAACGCTGGCTTGTTTCGTTTGTAGAAAACGCTCCGAGCTACCTGCCTGCGCTTGAAAGGGTATGCGAAAAAGTGTTTTTCCATTGCGTTTTTTTTGCCAAAATCCGATGATAGATTTTTCGTTTTTCAATGATCCCACCATTTCTGAGTCATATAAATCAAAGGGAATCACCAATGAATCGCCTCGGAAATAGGAATCACCTAAAGTAGCAATTTCGGATCCATTTTGGATTCGGATGTCTAGCTTGTTTTTTGCTACGATGAAGTTGAAGGGAAGTTTGCCTCCTAAGTGGTCAATTTCCCCACGCCAAGGTCCGCTTGCAGGATTTTGAGCGAAGCTATAAGTACTTAAAAAGATCAATAATAATGCAGTAATGATTGATTTCATGGGGATTGATAATTTTGACAAAGATAGCGGATAAAACTTGTCACAAAAAAATCGACATCCTGATAAAAAAGCTTATGCTTGCCGACAGATAATTTGTAAATTTGAATTATGTCTGAAAGTACCTACCATACCTCGGTTTTATTGCAAGAATGTTTGAGTGGTTTAGCGATTAAACCGAACGGGATATACGTGGATGTAACCTTTGGGGGAGGTGGGCATTCGAAAGCTATTTTAAATGCGTTGGGGCCGGAAGGTCGATTGTACGCATTTGATCAGGACCCAGATGCATGGAAGCAGGCAGATTTGATTGATGATGATCGATTGACTTTGATAACGGCTAATTTTCGGTATTTGGAGAAGTATTTGCGATTACAAGGTGTCAAGCAAGTAGATGGGATATTAGCTGATTTGGGGGTTTCGTCGTTTCAGTTGGATGCCGCGGAGCGTGGATTTTCGACACGTTTTGATGGGCCCTTGGACATGCGAATGGGACCATCGGCTTCCACAAGTGCTGCGGAGGTTTTAAATACCTATTCAGCGGGGGATTTACAGAAGTTGTTTGGGATGTACGGTGAAATTAAAAATGCCAAAACTTTGGCATTAGCTGTCGTTCAAGCGAGGACGCAAAAGACCCTTGAAACGACTGGCGAGTTCAAGGAGATTTTATTTAAATTAGCTCCTCGTAATAAAGAGTTTCGTTATTTCGCTCAGGCATTTCAGGCGATTCGGATTGAAGTGAATCAGGAGTTGAAAGTGATAGAGGAATTTTTGGAACAATCACCCAAGGTCCTTGCGCCAGCAGGCCGACTCTGTGTGATTTCCTTTCACTCGTTGGAGGATCGTTTGGTTAAAAATTACGTCCGGACAGGAGATTGTTTTGGGAAAGAAGATAAAGACATGTTTGGGGTGGTTCATAAGCCGTTGGAAAGTGAAATTCGCAAGCCGATAACAGCTTCTGAGGAGGAATTAAAAGTGAACCCACGTTCAAGGAGTGCAAAATTGAGAATCGCTAGCAAAATATAAGATGGCAAATGCAGTAAAAAATCAATCCAATGAACCCGCAGGTAAGCCACAAACTGGGGTGATGGACTTGTTGTTTAATATTGATTCCATGACCGGGGGCGAATTACCCGTCGCCTTGTTGAAGAAAATTATTTACATCGCGGTTTTAATTATGATTTACATCTATTATACCATGATGGCGGAAAGTAAAATTCACCGCATCGAGCGAACAAAAATGGAATTGGAAGAGATTCGTGCTGACTATACCACTCAAAAAGCGGATTATATGAAGGTAGGAAAACAGAGTTATTTGGCACTTTCGATGAAAAAATACAAGTTGGAGGTAAGCCTTACTCCACCGATTAAATTAGTAGCAGAATCAGAAAAAGAGCAATAGGTATGGCTAAGTCAACAACACAGAATATTCGCCAAATTATCACCAAGCGCTTTAATGGCTTTTTTGTCATTATGCTTGGGGCTTTTGGTTTATTGCTGTTTTTCTTATTTAAAGTTGTTTTTGTGGATGGACCTACCTTGAAGGCGGATGCATCATCAAAATATTTAAAAGAGCGGTCTATCGAGGCTGTGCGCGGGAATATCTATGCGAGCGATGGAAGTTTATTGGCAACGTCTTTGCCTAAATATCGTCTGGGCATGGATTTTTCAGTATTTAAAACGTCCAAAATGCGGGATGTTTTTCAGAAGAATATGCGTCCCTTAGCCGAGCATTTGTCGGCATTTTATAAGGATCGAACTGCCGATGAGTATTATTATAAATTGAAGAGTGGCTTCGAACAGCGCAAACCCTATGTGTTGATTAATATGCGATTGCTTGATTTTCAGGAGCGCAAAACTGTGTTAACCTTTCCTGTATTTAAGTTGCACCCTAAAAATCCGATTAAAACAGGGGTTGTTTTTGATAAGGTCAATGTTCGCTATGCGCCATTTGGTCAAACGGCCTATCGGACCGTTGGGTATATGAAGGATAAAGTGCGCGTGGGTCTTGAAGGCGCCTTCGATAAGGAATTAGCGGGAGTTCCTGGGCATGGAATTTTCGAGAAGATGGATAAGAATATGTGGCGCCCATTGGATGGAAATAAAGAAATTCTTCCTCAACGGGGTTTGGATTTACACACGACCTTGGATGTGGATATTCAGGACATCGTTGAGTTGGCATTGATGAAATCATTAGATGCCTACAAGGGTAATTATGCAACGGCGATTGTGATGGAGACGGCAACCGGGGAGATTAAGGCCATTTCAAACCTTATGAAGAACGAAAAATCGCCTACCGGATATTCGGAATTTGTTAATTATGCGATTGAAGTCTCCGAAAATGATCCGGGTTCTGTTTTTAAACTTCCAGCGATGATGGCTATGCTAGAAGAATCACATATGCCTTTGACGGCAACAGTAACAACCGGAGGGAAATATACGGTTTACAATAAGACAATGACGGATTCCCATGATTATGGGACCCTAACAGCTCAGGGTGTCATTGAACATTCCTCAAATATTGGAACAATCAAGTTGATGCAGCGTGTCTTTGGATCAAAACCATCAAAATGGTACGACTATTTGAGAAATTTTCATATGTTGGATCCTTTAGATTTTCAAATTAAGCCCGTCACCGGAAAGCCTAATTTCAATGTGCCTGCAAAATGGGATGCATTGACGTATATGTGGACTTCGGTCGGTTATTCTTCTAACACCTCACCATTACACTTGTTGTCTTTTTACAATGCCATTGCTAATAATGGCTATTGGGTACAACCAATCATCGTGAAAAACGCGACGAAAGGAAATGAGGTCGTGATTGATTATACACAAACGCAGAAGCGTGATTCTAAGCCCATTTGTTCGAAAGAAACGTTGGATAAAATCCGTATTATGTTAAAAGGGGTTGTGGAAAGTGGAACAGGAAATAACTTGAAGGGTACGCCCTATGGGATTGCTGGTAAGACAGGGACAGCCCAGCGACGTGTCAATGGAAACTATATTAAAGGGACCTATTATGTTTCTTTCATTGGATATTTCCCTGTCAACAATCCAAAATATACGATGCTCGTAGCAATGGATAAGCCATTGGGTAGTTCAGAAGGTACTTATGCTCGACAGGTTACCGCTCCCGTATTTAAAGATATCTCGGATCATATTTATGCGAGGGACATGAAAATTCAGCGCAAGCTTTCAGGCTACTTGCCCGATTCTTTGAATAATGCCTCTTTGCATCATTTAATCCATCCGTTGGATCACAGTATCTTATATGCCAATTTAGGCTTTCCTCGCATTGAAGAAGATGGGCGCTGGTTGTCATTTCAATTGAATAAAAAGGAAGTGAAGAATTATGGTCTAAGTTTTGCACCTAAAAAGGTTGCCAATGTAGTTGGGATGAATTTGCGAGACGCATTATTCGTGTTAGAAAATCAAGGCTTGAAAGTGCGTGCACAAGGTTTAGGTTTTGTTCAGTCACAATCGATACCGGCAGGATTTCCCATTCAAAAAAATGCACTCATTACCATTCAGCTTCATTAATTTATGTCCCACGATTCGAGCAGTTTAATTAAGTCCATTGATATCATCCAACAAGTTGGGGGGCATCAAGAAATTAGTCATTTGTGTTTTGATTCTCGGCAGGCGAAATCGGGATCGTTATTTTTTGCAATTCCAGGGACTCAGGTGGATGGGCATCAATTTTTACCACAAGTTTTTGCGCAAGGGTGTTCGGCATGTGTTGTGGAGAAGTTGCCTGAAGAAATGCCGGCAGGGATATTGTTCCTACAAGTAGGAGATTCAAACGAAGCCATGGCGCTAGTCGCGTCTGCCTTTTATGGTAATCCCTCCACACAGTTAAATCTAGTTGGAATTACAGGCACAAATGGAAAAACAACGAGTGTTACCTTGTTGTTTGAGCTCTTCAAGGCTTTGGGACATCGATGTGGATTGATATCAACGGTACAGAATAAAATTGAAGATCGGGTAATTCCGGCGACCCATACGACGCCAGATGCATTGAATTTAAATGCCTTATTAGCTGAGATGTTGGCTTCCGGTTGCACGCATGTGTTTATGGAGGTGAGTTCCCATGCGGTTGTGCAAAAACGAATATTTGGCTTGACATTTAAAGGGGCTATCTTTTCTAATATTACGCGCGATCATTTAGATTTTCACGAAACCTTCGATGCATACATCAAAGCCAAAAAAGGATTTTTTGATGCCTTACCAAAGTCGGCATTTGCATTAACCAATGTGGATGATAAACGCGGTACAGTCATGTTGCAAAATACGAAAGCCCAAAAAGCCAGTTATGGGATTTTAGAGGCAGCTGATTACAAAGCAAAAATAAAGGCAAATGTATTGTCTGGATTGCAACTGGAGTTAGATGGGAGTGAGATACATGCCCAACTCATTGGACAGTTTAACGCGTATAATTTATTGGCCATCTATGCCACAGCAATTTTGTTAGGGGAAGATAAAGAAGAGGTATTAATCGCACTTTCTGGCTTGAAGACGGCGACTGGTCGATTTGAACAAATGCACGGACCCAATCATAAAATGGCCATTGTGGATTATGCCCATACGCCAGATGCGTTGGAAAATGTATTAAAAACGATTCAAGCTATTCGTCAAAAACATCAACATATTATTACGGTTGTTGGTTGTGGCGGAAATCGCGATGCAGGAAAGCGTCCAATCATGGCTGCATTGGCTGCACAATATAGCGATCACGTCGTGCTGACGTCCGACAATCCGCGCTTTGAGGATCCCGAATTAATTTTGGATCAAATGCAGGCCGGTATTTTAGCCGCTGACGCTGATAAGGTCATTCGAATTTCGGATCGTAAACGGGCTATTGAGCAGGCTATTCAGGAATTAGCGAATACGGGGGATATTGTTCTCGTAGCCGGAAAGGGGCATGAGACCTATCAAGATATTCAAGGTGTTAAGCATGATTTTGATGACAAACAGGTCATTTCGGAAGCCTTTGCCAAAGTTTGATTTGGCCATAAATTTTTGCAAATTTGTCAATTGTTTTAAATTTTTACCCATCACTCACCCAAAGGCATGTTTTATTACCTCTTCGAATACTTAGATAAAAGCTTAAATATTCCGGGTGCTGGAGTTTTTCAATACATTACATTTCGTGCGGTAGCTGCCGTAATTACCTCCTTAGGTATTGCTGCTATCTGGGGAAAGGCCGTAATTTATCGTTTACAACGCCTTCAAATTGGTGAGGAAATTCGTGATTTAGGTTTAGAGGGTCAGATGGCAAAGAAGGGTACCCCAACGATGGGAGGTTTCATTATCCTATTGTCCTTGCTAATCCCCACATTATTATTCGCAAAAATTACTAACGTATACATTGTTTTATTGCTGACATCCGCGATTTGGTTAGGAGCTGTCGGTTTTGCTGACGACTACATCAAAGTATTCAAAAAGAATAAAGAAGGGCTTTCCGGGAAGTTTAAAATCGTAGGCCAAGTGGGTTTGGGTATCATTGTAGGTTTAACGATGTACTTCAACCAACATATCAAAGTACGTGAATTTGCTGCGGATGGCACTTTTGTAGATCATAAATCGCTCTTGACCACAGTCCCTTTTATGAAGGGAAATTCTTTTGATTACAATATGTTATTGCCGAGTTTTATTCCTGATCAATACGTTTGGATTGTGTATGTTTTAGTCGTGATTTTTATCATTACGGCTGTTTCAAATGGTGCAAACATCACGGATGGAATTGATGGGCTTGCAGCAGGTACTTCCGTCATTATCGGTATCGCTTTAGCGATTTTAGCCTATGTGTCGGGGAATAAAGTGATTTCTCAATACCTGAACGTTATGTTCATTCCGAATTCTGGCGAGTTGGCTGTTTTTTGTGCGGCATTTGTTGGCGCTTGTATCGGCTTCCTTTGGTATAATGCATATCCTGCCCAAGTGTTCATGGGCGACACGGGGAGTTTGATGCTTGGGGGAGTTATTGCGACCCTAGCGATTGTAATCCGGAAAGAAATGTTGATTCCCATTTTATGCGGCATCTTTTTAATTGAAAATTTGTCGGTCATCATGCAGGTGGGTTATTTTAAATACACCAAGCGAAAATATGGAGAGGGTAGACGCATCTTCTTGATGTCCCCATTACATCATCATTTTCAAAAGAAAAATTACCATGAGGCTAAGATTGTTACCCGGTTTTTGATCGTTGGAATTATCCTTGCTGTTATTTCTTTAGTAACCTTAAAATTACGTTAATCGTATATTTATTTTGAGTCAAATTCGCCTTTTCCCTCGTTCAAATTCTTTTCAAGAAATTATCCCTTTGCCCTCATCAAAATCTGAGAGTAATCGTGCATTAATTATTAATGCATTAGCAGGAGGAGATATTGATAACTTATCAAATTTGGCGGAGGCGCGTGATACGCAAACCATGATCCGTCTCCTAGCAGATTCGGCCAACCCTATCGCAGACGTCTTAGATGCAGGGACAACGATGCGGTTTTTGACGGCTTATTATGCCATCACTGGGGCAACGAAAAAGATGACTGGGACAGCGCGCATGCGTGAGCGTCCTATTGGAATTTTAGTAGACGCCTTGCGTTTACTTGGGGCTTCCATTGCCTATGAAAATCAAGAAGGATATCCGCCATTGCAGATAGGCGGCTTTCAATATGCCGGAAGTCGGGAATTGTCCATTCGAGGTGATGTAAGTTCTCAGTTTATTTCGGCTATTTTGATGATTTCACCTTTATTGCCAGAGGGAATTGCACTTCAGATAACGGGTTCTTTGGGCTCAAAGCCTTATGTTGAAATGACCTTGGCGCAAATGGCCCAATTTGGCATCAGAGCTGAGGTGGATTGGACCCAAGGGTTGATTGAAATTCCTGCTCAACAATATGCCGCGGCTCCATTTGCCGTGGAATCAGATTGGTCTGGAGCGAGTTATTGGTATTCTATGGTTGCTTTGTCACCTTTTGAAGATAGTTCCTTGGAGTTATTGGGCTTGAAGGAAGAATCCTTACAAGGTGATGCAGCGATTCGAGATATCATGTTGCCACTTGGCGTAAAAAGTACATTTACGGGTCGGGGTTATTTACTCACGAAATGCGAAGCCGTGTCGGAATTGACATGGGATTTTACCGATTGTCCTGATTTAGCCCAAACCATTAGTGTCGTGGCTGCAGTCAAAAATATCGTTCTGCATCTAACGGGTGTTGAATCACTTAAGGTGAAAGAAACCGACCGTGTTTTAGCCTTACAAAATGAGTTGAAAAAACTGGGGGCCGAATTACGCGAGATGAAAACCAATGAACTTTACACGGTGTCAGGTTCATTTATTTCTCAGGGCATTGTACCTGTAATTGATACTTATGATGATCACCGCATGGCCATGGCTTTTGCTCCTGTGGGGCTATTGCGAGAGATTGTCATTCATGAACCTGGTGTAGTCGCTAAATCCTACCCAAGCTTTTGGAATCATGTGGATTTGTTGTTGAAATCATCAACTAACGAATAATTTTCCATTTTTATTAGTTTCCTGGACGCTAAAATTCAATTTTTTGCGTAGAATTGTAAACGCTGCCGGGGTCTGAAGACCCCGGCAGCGTTACCCCAAAACCAACTCAAACGATGAAGCAGATTTTAGTCCTATTAATTTTATCACCTTTGGCCTTATTGGGTCAGAAAACGTTATTATACTGCGGTAAAATGGTCGATGTGAAGGCCGGAAAAGTACAAACTGCCTTGACCATTGTCGTGGAAGGCAAAAAGATTCAAAGCATTCAACCTGGATATATTCCCGCTGGCAAAGGAGACCGCATCATTGACCTTAAAAACAAAACGGTTATGCCTGGGCTGATCGATATGCATGTGCACATGGAAAGTGAAACTAATCCAAGTGCCTATTTAGATCGGTTTACTAAAAATCCGGGTGATGTAGCCTACCAAGCCTTAGTACATGCGAAGAAGACACTTAATGTTGGCTTTACAACGGTGCGTGATTTAGGTGGTTCCCACGTTGTCATTAGTTTGCGTAATGCAATCAATCGAGGCATTGTAGATGGTCCTCGGATTTTCACCGCGGGTGTGTCGATTGGCTCCACGGGTGGGCATGCTGATGATGCAAATGGACTAAATGAAACATTCAAAAAAGATTTAGGACCCGAAGATGGTGTTGTCAATGGCCTTTCTGATGCGGCAAAGGCGGTTCGTCAGCGCTACAAAGAAGGTTCGGATTTAATTAAAATTACGGCTACGGGTGGCGTATTGAGTTATGCCAAAGATGGCATGGGTGCTCAATTTACCGAGGATGAAATTCGTGTCATTGTTCAAACAGCGAAAGATTATGGGTTTAAAGTTGCTGCTCATGCGCATGGTGCTGAAGGGATGAAGCGTGCGATTTTGGGAGGCGTTAGTTCCATCGAACATGGAACCTATATGACGCCTGAGGTGATGGATTTAATGAAAGCCAAAGGAACTTATTATGTACCTACCATTATTGCGGGCCGTTCGGTAGCTGATTCAGCAAAAATCCCGAATTACTATCCGGAAATGGTGAAGAAGAAAGCGGAATCCATTGGACCCATTATTCAATCTACTTTTGGTAAGGCTTACAAGGCCGGTGTGAAGATTGCTTT
Source organism: Aquirufa regiilacus (assembly GCF_032470275.1). Classification (NCBI taxonomy): domain Bacteria; kingdom Pseudomonadati; phylum Bacteroidota; class Cytophagia; order Cytophagales; family Flectobacillaceae; genus Aquirufa; species Aquirufa regiilacus. The sequence goes on along the minus strand of NZ_JAVNWW010000005.1, from coordinate 101,287 downwards.
TGGAACAGATGCGGGTGTATTTGGTCACGGGAAGAATTTGTATGAATTTATTCTGATGCACGAGGCGGGCATGCCAGCTATGGAAGCTATTCAATCTGCCACGGTTGCCGCAGCTGATCTGCTGGGTCAATCGGATTCGATTGGTTCCATTGAGGTTGGGAAGCTAGCGGATATCGTTGCTGTGGATGGGGACCCCACACAAAATATAGCTGATATCCTGAAGATGAAATTCGTCATGCGAGATGGAAAAGTCTACAAACAAGACTAAAAAAAATGCCCGAATGTTAGTTCGGGCATTTTTTTTGAATCGATACTAGCGCTGAAGTGCGGGTACTTTATTTTTTACGAGTTCAAATCCACCGAATAAAACAGTGGAAAATAAGAACTGACTGACAATTGCATTTTTCAAGAAGGGCAGAGCAGCTGCGTAACAAGTCATCAGGCCTGAGAAATCTTTGGCGTAAACAACTGCGTTACCCACCTTAAAGCCATATCCGATGGCATCTCCGGCCCAAACAGCCAAATTTGAAAGGATGAAAAAACCTAATACGCTGATAATATTTGCGCCCACAAACGAGCTAATACTTGAAATGCGAGATCCAATGAATGCAATTCCTGCAAAAATACTTAAATGAACAAAATCGATGCCAAATGAAAACCCATCGAAATACTGCGGATAAACCACATTATTTAAAATTAAATTCGAAATCCAAATAGGAAGAATCGACCATAAAATCGCTTGACGTTGATTTAAGGCATAAGTGCCAGCAAACAATGCCATTGAGCTTACCGGGGAAAAATTCGCCCATGATGGATTAAGTAAAATTAAAAATCGGCTGGCTACTGCGAGAGCTAAAAATCCCAACAGGACCATTGTGCGCTTTGTCATTTGATATTTCTTGATTTGGGAAGCTAAATAATTTCCAAAGGTAAAACAAAAGCCGTAATTTTATCCATTCTATTTCAATTTATGTATAAAGCATTGCCTTCGATTGGGCTTTTGGGTGGTGGTCAACTGGGTCGCATGTTATTGCAAGCGGCGATCGATTTGGATATTAAGGTATCTTGTTTAGATCCGGATGCTGAAGCACCCTGTCACGAATTGGCTCACTTTTTTAAAGTAGGTTCCTTTCAGGACTATGATGCAGTTTATCAGTTTGGTCAGCATTTCGATGTGATCAGTATCGAAATTGAACACGTAAATATTGAAGCGCTCGAACAATTAGCAAAAGAAGGCAAGCAGGTTTTTCCTCAGCCGCATATTTTGCGGATGATTCAAGATAAACGTCTTCAAAAGCAATTTTTTCAAGATCACGGATTCCCAACGGCATCCTTTGTGTTGACTGAAAACCAGGCCGATATCGCAAAGCATGCTGATTTCTTGCCAGCTTTCCATAAGTTGGGCAAAGGGGGATATGACGGGAAAGGGGTTCAACGGATTGCTTCACTTGCCGACCAGTCAAAAGGATTTAATTCGCCTGGATTATTGGAGAAAGCGGTTGATTTTGAAAAAGAATTAGCGGTGATTGTTGCACGAAACGAACAGGGGCAAATTTCTGCCTTCCCAGCCGTTGAAATGGTTTTTCATCCGGAACATAATTTGGTAGATTTTCTTTTTTCACCTGCTTCCATTTCAAAAGAAATAGCAGCGAAGGCAGAAAAAATTGCGGTCGACTTGATCGATAAAATGGAGCTTGTAGGCCTATTAGCTGTTGAAATGTTTTTAACTCCAACAGGAGAAATTTTGATCAACGAAGTAGCGCCAAGGCCACATAACTCGGGACATCAAACAATACGTGGTAACGAAACCTCTCAATACGAACAGCATTTGCGGGCCATCGCAGGCTTGCCATTAGGTAGTACAAAAGCGAAAGGCGTATCGGGAATGTTAAATTTGTTGGGCGAAGCTGGATTTAGCGGTCCAGTCAAATACGAAGGGCTCAATGAAGCGCTCGCCATATCAGGGGTATACCCCTTTTTGTATGGGAAGAAACAGACTAAGCCTTTTCGGAAAATGGGGCATGTGACCATTTTAGGCACGACAAAAGAGGAAATTATCGAAAAGTCAGAACAAGTAAAAAGTCTAATCCGTGTGGTTAGTTAAATAGAAAATTATGGTAGGAATCATCATGGGAAGCAGCTCTGATCTGCCTGTAATGCAAGATGCAATTCAAGTTTGCAAGGATTTTGGCATTCCGTATGAAGTGGATATTGTTTCTGCACATCGGACGCCTGTCAAAATGCTCGAATATGCACAAAGTGCCAAATCTCGCGGAATTCAAGTCATTATTGCCGGTGCTGGCGGTGCGGCACATTTGCCAGGGATGGTTGCATCCGCAACAATTTTGCCTGTCATCGGTGTTCCGGTTAAATCATCTAATTCAATCGATGGCTGGGATTCCATTCTGTCCATTTTACAAATGCCCAATGGCGTTCCTGTAGCAACTGTGGCTTTAAATGCCGCTAAAAATGCTGGGCTTTTAGCTGTACAGATGATTGCCATCAGCGATGCTACATTGTCGTCGAAATTAGATCAATACAAATTAGAATTGATTGAGAAGGTCGCCGAAATGAGCCAAAAAACCAACGATTTAATTAAGTAAACATGAAAAACCCTTTCTCTTTTATGAAAGAAAGCGAATCTTCGAATCTGCCTTTAGTTACTTTGTTCGTATTAATCGGAACTGTAGTTGCCTTATTATTCGTGGGTTATGAGCATTTTCTAGGACCCGAAACGAGTAGCCTAGCTAAGGCAGAGAAAGTACAAGTAGACGAGGACGAATTGCCGATGGAAGATATCGTCTCGTCCACCGTTATACGGGATACGACCTCAACGGATACGACGTCGGTCGATCAGGATGCGGTTGATTTAGACCAACAAAAGAAAGAGGCAGAAGCGGAGAAGGTACCTGAAGTTGCGGTAGAAGAGCCCTCGGGCAAATCGTTTACCTACCAAGCCGATCCAGGAGAATCTGCAGAAACCATTGCGAAACATTTTGGCTTAACTGTCGATCAATTGAAAGCAATGAACCCAGCTGGAGTAAAGGGCGGTTCAAGGGTAAAAGTGAAAGTTCAAGCCATTCATATCGTAGGAAAAGGAGATGTGTTGCGTGTCGTTGCGGAGAAATACCATATCTCGAAGAAAGCTTTGATGGATGCCAACCATAAAAAAGAGGACGTTACGATGCGTGGCGAAGAGCTCGTAATTCCATTGCAGTAATGCGTTTATTCGTTGGCATAATTTTCTTTTTTTGCTGTTTTACCATCAACGCGCAAGTCGATTCGTTGCGATTGGTGTGCCAGCCCCAACAAGTAAGTCTAGTTAATCAACAAGATTTATTGTGGATGTACCGCCAGCGTGACACTTTGCGCCATCATGGAGCCGCGACAAATTTGCAAGTGGTTTTAAATGGGAATCAGCTCATTTATACAGATTCAACTAGTTTACGGTATTTAGCGAGTTTACAGTCAACTTATCCGGCCTTGGATTCAATTTATTCAACTGTGTTGCAAGCGGAAACGAAGTATTTTGCCATTCAAAAAGATAGCTTGTTGGCCAAGGTCTCAGCGCTTCGCTGGTCCATGCGCTACCTACAAGCTGTTCGGAACTTGCAGCGGCAACAACAATTGAATCGTAGCGGGCGATCGCAAGTTTTACTCTCTTTTCATAATTTTAATTTGGCCGCTGATGTTGGTCTTTATGCCCGTCGGCGCTATTTACGTCGGTCGCCACGGTATGAACGCATGGGCCAAATGGCGAAGGATTTAGGGATCTATTGGGGAGGTGATTTTGTTGGTTTCCCAGACCCAGGTCACATTCAGCGATTTAAAAATAGTGCTGCCTTGGTGGCGAAATATCCTGAATTGGCTTTTGAATTTGAGAAGTACCGCGATCATTACGAAGCCGTATATCGGAAAAATGCCTTGCGTGTCGATAAGGTCCTTGATACCGAAGCGTTATTGATAACCTTAAATCGCCTAAAAGCGGGGAAGGTATGTGCTTGCCAACAAGCCATCCTGCCGAATGCAAATCAGTCGGCAGTTGATGCTGCACGCGTCGAAGTGAATACGACTCAAAATCGGGTTTTTATCAAACCTTACCAGGGCAATGGTTATTATTACTCCCTTGGCCGATGGGCCTATGTGACTAAAAATTAAAATTATAGCCGCGTAAAAATTCGTCAATCTTCATTCGTTTTTTGCCCTCCATTTGCCATTCTAAGATTTCAATGTATCCATCCTGGCAACCTACACGTAAAAAGGTTTTTTGGTCAGTATCCCAAATGCCAATGCCTAAGTCGGGAATTGATTCTGGATGGAATTTAACCTGAATGAGTTTGCAATTTTTACCTTGGAATGTAGTGTGAGAGCCCGGGAAAGGATACATCCCACGAACCAAATTATAGATTTCAGCTCCGCTTTTGGACCAATGGACTTCACCGGTTGCACGTGTTAACTTGGGTGCAGGCCTCATGGCCGCGGTTTCATCTTGTGGGACGGGATTTGTCGTTCCAGCTTGAATCGCTTCTGCCGTCTTTACGACCAATTTAGCACCGCGTTTCATTAAACGCTCATATACATCTCCCGTCGTGTCATCTGGGTGGATAGGTTCCGTTTCTTGGAAAAGTAAATCGCCCGTGTCAATCTCATGCTGCAAGAAAAAGGTCGTGACACCTGTTTCTGTTTCACCGTTGATAACTGCCCAATGAATGGGAGCCGCTCCTCGGTAGTTGGGGAGCAAGGATCCATGTAAATTAAACGTGCCCATAGGCGGCAAGTTCCAAACTACTTCTGGTAGCATGCGAAAAGCGACGATGACTTGTAGGTCAGGCTTATATAACCTTAATTCCTCCGCAAATGCGGGATCTTTTAGCTTAATGGGTTGTAAAACCGGTAGTCCCTGCGTCTCGGCATATTGTTTAACGGCCGAGGATTGTAGTTGTTGGCCTCTTCCCGCTGGTTTGTCGGGCGCCGTAACGACAGCTACGACATTGAAATTCGCTTGAATGAGGGCTTCAAGGCTTGCAACGGCAAAATCGGGGGTGCCAAAAAAAACAATACGCATATTTGTGGGGGGCTAGGTGAAAATGTTTTTTGGTTATTGTAAAACATTTTTTGTTTACCTTTGTGGCTTACGAAAACTGATTTTGTGTTAGCAAAGCAACATTTATTTTAGTTCCGAATCCGAAACAAAACTACAAATAATTTAAGTAGAACGGTCGGAGGCCGTTCTATTTTGTTTTTTAACACAGGCACTAACATTTCATAGCTTATGGCAAATTTTCAATATTATACCGCTGAGGCGCTCGACAAACTAAAGGCTGAATTACATCAATTGAAGATTCAGGGGCGTTCTGACATGGCCAAGCAAATTGCTGAGGCGCGTGACAAAGGAGATTTAAGTGAAAATGCCGAATACGATGCCGCAAAAGATGCCCAAGGTCTTTTAGAACTTAAGATTTCTAAATTGGAAGCGGTGGTTTCAAACGCGCGTGTATTAGACGAATCGACAATTGATCTGTCAAAAGTTTCGATTTATTCCATTGTTGAAATACGTAACACGAAAAACAACGCTACAGTTAAATACACGATTGTTTCTGAGGAAGAGGCGGATTTACGTGCGGGTAAGATTTCTGTTTCGTCTCCGTTCGGAAAAGGATTATTAGGAAAGAAGGTTGGGGAATTAGCTCAAATTCAAGCGCCTGCTGGGCATTTGGAATTTGAAGTGATGTCCTTGACACGTTAAACTTCCTTTGATAGTATTGAAAGCCTCCTTTTGGGGGTTTTTTTTATGCCCTTGGGCCAAAGATTGCAGAACCTACGCGAACCATGGTGGAACCTTCTTGTGCAGCGAGTAAATAGTCCCCCGACATGCCCATCGAGATTTCATTCCAAGCCACTCGGCCAGAACCAACGCCCGTTTGCTGAGATTTAAAGTGCTCGAATAGGCCTTTTAAAAGCTTGAATTCCTGTCGGATTTGGTCCGTATCTGATGTAAAAGACGCCATGCCCATGAGTCCGACAATTTGAATGTTCTCGAGTTGAGTCAAAGCGGGATTTTGAAGTATGTCGATTGCCTCCTGCTTGTCTAAGCCAAATTTGGTATCCTCCTGTGCGATGTACATTTGCAATAAGCAGGGAATGACACGGTTATTTTTTGCTGCTTGTTTATTGATTTCCGCTAACAAACTCCAAGAATCAACCGAATGGATGAGGTGAACGAAAGGTGCGATGTATTTAACTTTATTCGTTTGAAGGTGGCCAATTTGATGCCAACGGATATCTTGGGGTAGTTGGGCTTGTTTTTCAACCATCTCTTGGACACGGTTTTCACCAAAATCTAGCGTACCGCATGTATGCACCGATAACAATTCGTCGATTGATCGTGTTTTAGTCACAACGATTAATTTACTTGCATAAGGTGTTAATTCTAATTGAATTTTGGCGATTTGTTGTGCTATGGACATCGGTTCGGAAAAAAATTGTGATGTAAAATTAATTTATTATTTTTGATTCTGCGGTGCGGTACGAAAGTCCACATCAATTATTTATACAACAATGCAATCAGATTCGATGAGTTCTCGAGAAAAGCGATTGGAGCGCCTGGTCTATCTACTGACCGTTTTGGTGTTTCTTTTGGCAGGGGTGCTTTACATCGAGAAATACCAGCCTAATTTTTGGGCTTTGGAGCAAGGGCAAGAAGATTTTGTGGAAGATGCGCAAGCGCGTTTGGATTCGGTTTCGCAGCAATTGCAAGTGCGTATGGTTCAAATCAAACGCTTAGGAGGCCGAGTGAATGAACTTGAAAAGGCCCGTTTGCAAATTGAAGGAGATCAAAAAGAATTGGCGGAACATCCCGAGATGGGACAGGCAGCCTTCCAAAAGAAATTAGCTTACTACCTCCGTCTTTTGGGGTTGAAGGATCAAGAAATCAAAAAGCTTCGTCGGGAAAATGTAGTCTTAATCGCTCGGAATGATTCATTAAGTCGGGAAGCCAAATTATTGCAAGACGGATTAACGAACGTTCAAAAGGCGTTGCGGGATTCCAGTGCGACTTTTGGGATTGAGAAAAAAGAATTGAGTGAGCGTTCGCGGGTTTTGGAAGTGCGGAATCAGGAATTAACGGAGAAGGTAACAGTTGCAGCCGCATTACGGGCTGAAGGTGTCAACGTATATGCTATTTCGACACGTGGGAAAGAAACGGGGGTGCAGAAAGCGAAACGAATTGATAAAATACGGGTCATTTTCCATTTACAAAATAACCCTTTGGCTACGCGTGAAATTAAGACCATTTATTTACGCATCATTGAGCCGACGGGAAATACCCTTTCCGACTATGCCTTAGGTTCTGGAACCGTGATGTTTAAGGGGAAAGAGTTAGTTTATACTGCTAAGCAGCGCATATTTTACGAGAATAATCACCAGTCGGTGGAATTTATTTACGCACGTTCAACGGCCTACCGGGAAGGTAAGCACGAAATCGAGCTCTATTCGGAAGGATTTTTAATTGGCCTTGGCACATTCGAGGTGCGTTAATTTCAATTTATTTTTGGCTAAGTTTTTGATTATTAAGTATTATTCATACTTTTGCAATCCAAATTTTTTTTAAGTTTTTAAACAACAATTTTGTATGCAATTAAAAAACTACGAGACGGTGTTCATTTTAACTCCCGTTTTGTCTGAGCAACAGACAAAGGACGCCGTTGAAAAATTCAAAAAATTATTGGTAGATAATGGTGCTCAAATCGTTCATGACGATGCTTGGGGCTTACGCAAGTTGGCTTACCCAATCCAAAACAAGCACACAGGATTCTATCAAATCTTTGAATTTGCAGCGGATCCTCAGTTAATCGCGAAATTAGAGCTTGAATACAAGCGCGATGAAAAAGTAATTCGTTTCTTGACTACTGCACTTGATAAGCACGCAGTATTATACAACGAGAAAAAGAGAAAAGGTTTAGTAGGTAGAAAACCAGAAAAAACAGAAGCATAAGATGACATTAGTTAACGAACCTGTAGATAAAAATAGTAGTCGCAAGAAGTATTGCCGTTTTAAGAAAGCTGGCATTCAATATATTGATTACAAAAACCCAGATTATTTATTGAAGTTGGTAAACGAGCAAGGTAAAATTTTACCACGTCGTATTACTGGAACTTCTTTGAAATTCCAACGTCGTGTGGCGCAAGCAATTAAGCGTTCACGTCACTTAGCCTTGATGCCATATGTGGCAGATGGTTTGAAATAAACTGGGGTAACCTGATAAACATTTGATTGTAAAATAAGATGGAAATTATATTAAAAACGGATATTGCTGGGTTAGGATATAAGAACGATGTAGTAGCGGTGAAAGCTGGTTACGGTCGTAATTACTTAATCCCACAAGGATTTGCTGTGATGGCGACTCCATCCAATCGTAAAGTATTAGCTGAGAACATTAAGCAAGCAGCGCACAAAGTGGAGAAAATCCGTCAAGATGCGTTTGATTTAGCTGCATCAATCGGCGAAATGGCATTGACTATCGCTGCAAAAGCAGGAGATAGCGGTAAAATCTTTGGACGTGTAACAAGTTTACAAATTTCTGAGATGTTGAAAGAGAAAGGATTCGATGTAGATCGTAAGAAAATTTCTTTTGATTCAGAGGTTAAAACGACTGGTGATTACACAGCTACCTTGGATTTACACAAGGATGTGAAACACAAAATTGCATTTTCTGTAGTAGGAGAGTAATTTGGTTAACGTTCAGTAAGTATTGAAGTCGTATTGGTTTTCCGATACGACTTTTTTCGTAAATTTGTCATCATTTAAACCAAGTATGCGCGTACTGATTTTATGTATTGGGATATTACTTACAAATTTGGCGAATGCTCAAATGTTCGTTGCATTTCCGCGTAATCGTCAAATTTTTCAGCGTAATGATAAGAATGAGGCGACCATCTCTGTATTAGGAAACTGCACGGAAGCAGCTGATAAGGTTCAGGTTTCATTTGTCCCAGTCAAGGAAGGGCAAGGGAAATTGATTGATTGGGTGCTGCTTGATTCAAATCCCAATGCAGGTATTTACCAGGGCAAGGTTGTCGTAACTGGAGGATGGTATCGAATGAAAGTTCGTTCGTTTCAAGGTGATAAGTTGATCGATTCCACGGAGTTAAACCGGGTAGGAGTGGGTGAAAATTTCTTGATTGCGGGTCAATCAAATGCGCAAGGAACTTTTCGTATGCCAATCGAAATAGGTGCAGAAGATGATCGGGTTAACTGTTCCAATTTTTATGCTCATTTTCCGGAGTATAATAACAGTCAAACACATTTTTATATTGGGAATTTTGGGTTGAATTATCCTTTAGGTGTATTCAGCCAAATGAATTCATTTTCAACAATAGGTCCCAATGGCCTTTCATTGCATTATTGGCCCGCAGTGGGAGATACCTTAGTAAAAAAATACAATGTGCCTGTATGTTTTATTAATACGGGTTGGGGTGGTTCATCAATCAGAAACTGGGTTGAAAGTGCGCGAGGCGTTCCTTCTCCTAATCCCTGGAATCTTGCAGTCAATTATGAACTGTATTTTCCTTACCGAAGTTTCAAGCGTTCATTGGAGGTTTACGGTCAAAAAATGGGTTTTCGTGCTGTTTTGTGGCACCAAGGTGAAACCGACGCGCGGGTTAATATGACCCAAGATGAATATTATAATTACCTGGAAGAGCTAATTGATTTCTCAAGAAAAGACGCAAATCAATCAATACCTTGGATTGTTGCTCAGGCGACTCGAGGAGGGGGCTGCGATAGTGCTACAGTGATTTTAAGTCCAGAAATTCGTGCCGCCCAAAGGCGCATAGCACATGATCCAGCAATAAGCCAGGTTTTTGAGGGCCCCAATACCGATGATATTGAAGTGCCGCGTAATCCTGCCTTGCCTTATTATGATTGTGTGCATTTTTCACCAGTGGGTTTCCCATTCCTCGGTTCCGCATGGTTCAAAAGCATTGACGATGCAATCGTAAATGGGATGAAACATTTGAGCTATCGGGATATGCCTAAGATTGAAACGGCTTGTGGGCCTGATAATTCATTGGTCATCAAAAAAATCACGGGTGACTTTATTCGTGGAGATTGGACGGATCTAGACGGTGTCGTTCGTGTCGATGCGCTTAAGAATAATAATGTAGGTTATGGTATTTATCAAGCCAACTTATTTGATTCATTAGGTCGGGAGTTTAGTATCCCAATCATTGAGTTCAAGAAATTAAAATTGCCCAAAGCACCTTCTATTTTAGCAAATTCAGACACCTTATTTTGTTCAAATGCCTCGGTGAAATTATCAGCGACAGGAGGAAAGATTTCTTATGTTTGGAATACAGGGGCAACCACACAAGATATTACCGTTTCAAAAACAGGCTTATTTACAGCGAAAACGTATGACGAATTAGGCTGTTTTTCTCCGGAATCCAAAGCGATAACTACCCAAGTTTATCCTTTGCCAGCCAATCCTCAAATTAGTACCATGTCGCCTTTCTACCTGACCACAGGTCCACGTGTGACAGGTGTAAGTTATTCCTGGTTTTTTAACGGAAATAAGCTGCCAGTCGCTTCAGATGCGATAAATCTGCATGTTAAGCAGTCAGGACTTTACCAGGCTAAGTTTTCCTACATTTATCCGAAAGGACCAACGTGTACCTCTGATTTTTCAAATCAAATCAATTACGAACTACCAGCAGGAAACGGCGTCGTAGCTTATCCAAATCCTGCTTCCAAAGAATTATTTATTCAGTCGAAATATGATTTAGTAGGTGCTAAGTATGTGCTTTACGGCCTTGATGGTCGCGAAATGTTGCACGGTGTCATCGATAATTCGATTGCTTTCGTTATCAATGTCAGCGGTCTTTCTCCTGCCATTTACAAGTTGACCATTCAGCCAACGAATGGGACTGAATTATTATACAAAACAATCGTAGTCGATTATCGCTAATCATAAAAAAAGCCATCTGTCTTTCGACGGATGGCTTTTTTATAATTGACTTAAAGCTTAAGCTAACGCTACTTTCAAGTTGGTATCCAACGCTTCTAAGAACTCTTCTGTGTACAAGTAGTGCTCTCCGTGATTCACTTTGTTACCGTGAATACATACAGCTAAATCTTTGGTCATTTTACCTGATTCTACTGTCTCAACACAAACTTTTTCCAATGTTTGGCAGAAGTTAATCAATGCCGCATTATTGTCTAATTTACCACGGAATTCTAATCCACGTGTCCAAGCAAAAATGGATGCAATTGGATTCGTAGATGTAGGTTTTCCGGCTTGGTGATCACGGTAGTGACGTGTTACCGTTCCGTGCGCAGCCTCAGCTTCCATAACCTTTCCATCTGGTGTAATTAAAACAGAAGTCATCAAGCCCAATGAACCGAAACCTTGTGCAACGGTATCCGACTGAACGTCTCCATCATAGTTTTTACATGCCCAGACGAAATTTCCATTCCATTTCAATGCAGATGCAACCATATCATCGATTAAACGGTGCTCGTAAACGATTCCCGCAGCCTCAAATTTCGCCTTGTAATCTGCTTGGTAGATTTCTTCAAAGATATCCTTGAATCGACCATCGTATTTCTTCAAGATTGTGTTCTTGGTAGAAAGGTATAATGGCCATCCTTTGCTCAATGCCATGTTAAAGCATGAGTGTGCAAATCCTTTGATGGATTCATCTGTGTTATACATCGTTAACGCAACGCCATCACCCTTAAAGTTATATACTTCAAATGTTTGTGCTTCGCCACCTTCTTCTGGTGTGAATGTTACCGTCAACTTACCTTTTCCTTTTGTTACGAAATCCGTAGCTCTATATTGATCTCCGAATGCGTGACGACCAATCATAATAGGTGCTGTCCAGTTAGGTACTAAACGTGGTACATTTGAACAAACGATTGGCTCACGGAAAACGGTTCCATCCAAAATGTTACGAATCGTACCATTGGGTGATTTCCACATTTGCTTCAAATCGAATTCTTTTACACGTGCCTCATCAGGTGTGATAGTCGCACATTTGATACCTACTCCGTATTTCTTGATGGCTTCAGCTGCCTCAATCGTTACTTGGTCATTTGTTTCATCGCGATACTCTACACCTAAATCGTAGTATTTGATATCAACATCCACGTAAGGTAAGATCAATTTGTCTTTGATAAATTTCCAAATGATGCGAGTCATTTCGTCTCCATCAAGCTCAACGACCGGGTTGGCCACTTTAATTTTTTCCATTTTGATACAGATTGTTTATAAGCTTTCTAATTATCGGGCTTAGGCACGATTAATCTTGCAAAGGTAAATAAGGAATTCTTTTTTATTCACGATTTTGGGGTAAATTTGAAGGATTGACTCAATATTTTTTATGGAAACGGTTATTAAGATTGCCTGTCAGGATGAAAAAGGTCTCGTGCACAAAATCACAGGCATTTTATACGATAAATTATTAAATGTCACACGCACCAATGAATTTGTGGATGAGGCATTTAATCAGTTTTTTATGCGCATTTCTTATGTAGGGAACTGTGAAATTAATGCGCTTCAAGCTGAACTTTTTGCCGTCTTACCGCAAAATGCCCAGGTTGAAATCATTCCGCCCGCATTAAAACGCGTCGTCTTATTAGTAACCAAAGAGCATCATTGCTTAGGCGATTTATTAATTCGTTCACAATTTCAGGATCTCCCATTTCGAATTGAAGCGGTCATTGGTAATCATACGACATTAGCTGGTTTATGTGACCAATTCCAAATGCCTTTTCATCTCATTAGCGCGGATGGTCTGTCTCGAGAAGCCCATGAAAAACTTGTCGAGGCTCAAATTGATACCTATGCCCCGGATTATATCGTGTTAGCCAAATACATGCGCATCCTAACGCCTGCCTTTTCTGCCAAGTATTTAGGTCGTATGATAAATATTCATCACTCGTTTTTACCAGCGTTTGTGGGGGCGAAGCCTTACCAACAAGCCTTTGATCGCGGTGTAAAGATTATTGGTGCTACCGCTCATTTTGTAACGGATGATCTGGATGAAGGTCCCATCATTTGCCAAGATGTCGTGGCGGTGAATCATACTTTTTCGGCCAAAGAGATGGCTAAAGCAGGAAAGGATGTAGAAAAGATTGTCCTAGCCAATGCCTTGAAGATGGTTTTCGAGGATCGTGTATTCATGCACCAGAATAAGACGATTATTTTTGATTAAGAATTTGCTTCAAATTGCTTAAATTGCATTCCTTTTTTATCATACTATGTTTGAAAATTTAAGTTCCAAGTTAAGTACCGCCATGCGTACCCTCAAAGGTAACGGCCGCATCACCGATGTGAACGTAGCCGCGACTGTCAAAGAAATTCGACGGGCGTTAATGGATGCCGATGTTAACTATAAAGTTGCCAAAGAAATCACCGATCGTATCAAGGATCAGGCCATGGGCCAGAAAATCTTGATCGCCGTTGAACCAGGCCAATTATTAGTTAAGATCGTTCAGGAGGAGTTGACCCAATTAATGGGTGGAACCAAACAAGATATTAACCTCAAAGGTGATCCTGCTGTTGTTTTAATCGCGGGTTTGCAAGGTTCAGGTAAGACGACGTTTTCAGGTAAATTAGCCCAACATATTAAAAAAGGAGGCAGAAATGTTTTGTTGGTAGCCTGTGATATCTACCGCCCCGCTGCGATTGACCAATTGAAAGTATTGGGCGAGCAAGTAGACGTAGAAGTTTACGCAGAGCCTGAAAATAAGGACGCCGTTTCCATCGCACAAAACGCCTTGTCATATGCCCGTAAAATGGGTAAGAAAGTCGTGATTGTCGATACGGCCGGTCGTTTGGCAGTTGATGAGGCGATGATGAATGAGATTGCTGCGGTGAAAGAAGCAATTCGTCCTACCGAGATTTTGTTTGTTGTGGATTCCATGACGGGTCAAGATGCGGTGAATACAGCGAAGACCTTCAACGATCGTTTGAATTTCGATGGCGTTGTCTTAACTAAATTAGACGGTGATTCACGAGGTGGGGCAGCCCTTTCGATTCGTCAAGTTGTTGATAAGCCCATTAAGTTTATCTCCACGGGTGAGAAAATGGAAGCCTTGGATTTGTTCTACCCAGACCGGATGGCAAATCGTATTTTGGGCATGGGTGACGTACTTTCCTTGGTGGAACGTGCGCAACAAGCCTTTGATGAGGATGAAGCTGCTCGTTTAAATAAGAAAATTCGTCAAAATAATTTCTCATTCGAAGATTTCTACGCACAATTGCAGCAAATCAAGAAGATGGGTAACATCAAGGATTTGATGGGCATGGTTCCCGGCATGGGGCAGGCCGTAAAAGATGTGGATATTTCGAATGATTCATTCAAGCCGATCGAAGCAATCATTCAATCCATGACGTTGGCAGAGCGTCAAAACCCAGATATCTTAAATCCGACGCGCAAGAACCGCATCGCTGCTGGTTCGGGTACATCGATCCAACAAGTCAACGGCTTATTGAAGCAATTTGAAGACATGCGTAAAATGATGCGCATGATGAACAAAGTGCAAGATGGTAAAATGAAAATGCCGAACATAGGAAACATGTTCAAACGATAAATTTGGCAAAGCCTTGATTCTATTTACGAATCAAGGCTCCCAATTCCTTCTCAAAGCGCGCGATCAATCGATCCATCGTCGCATCAATCACCTTATCTGTCAGTGTTTGTGTCTCATCTTGTAAGGTGAACGAAACCGAATAGGATTTCTTTCCTTCGCCCAGGTTCTTGCCTACATACACGTCAAATACAGATACATTTTTCAATAGATTTTTTTCCGTTTGTTCGGCTACGCGTTGAATCGCTTGCAAGCTGACAGTTTGGTCTAACACCAACGATAAATCGCGGCGTACCTCTGGGAACTTCGAAATCTCTTGATAGACAAAATTGCCTTTCTCTTGCTTCACCCAGAAATCCCAGTCAAAATCTGCCATGAAGACTTCTTGCTTCACATCGAGTTTTTGAGCTAATTTCGGATGCACCATTCCCAAGGAAACAACAGACTTCTTATTGACTGTAATCGTTAAACCATACGCATATACCTGCGATTGTTCGATGACCCTTGTGTCAAATTGCGCGACGCCCAGTTGCTTCATGGTCGCAATGACTTGCGAATACATTTGATGTAATTGGCTCTTTTGCGGCGCATGTGACCACGTTTCTCCTTCCGATAGTCCAGAAGTATAAAGCGCCAAATGACGTTTTTCGATGAATTTTTCACCTTTTTTATGGTAAGTCTTTCCGAATTCGAAAAGCTTCAAGTCTTTTTGTCGGCGATTGATGTTATGCGCCAATACCTCTAAGCCGTGGAACACCAAATGTTGACGCATCACACCTAAATCTTCCGATAAACGGTTTAATATTTCGACCGTATCGAATGTTAGATCTTTGGCAATTAAGCTATGGTATTCGCCTTTTGTAAGTGAGTTGCTGATGATTTCTTGGAAACCTTTGGCTGCTAAGCTTTGTCCAATGCTCAATTGAACTTTCTCTTTATCCAATGCAGGGAATTCCGAGATAAATTTCGCGCTTAGATTCTCTGACAACGGAATGTTGTCCAATCCATGAATACGTAAAATTTCTTCGATAATATCTGCTTCACGTGTGACATCCACGCGGTAGGCGGGAGCAATGGCGGTAAAGCCATCTGCCGACTTATTTTTCAAATCAAAATCCAAGGCGATTAATATCTCTTGGATACGTTCCGCGCCGATTTCAATACCGATGAGCTGCTTGATGCGCGCATAGGTCATCTTGATTTCCGCTAATTCAGGCTTTTCGAGGTAAATGTCAACTAAATCAGAACTGATTTGTCCACCTGCTATCCCTTGAATTAAAAGTGCGGCATATTGAATGGCAAAGGCTTTCGCTTCAATGTCTGTTCCACGCTCAAAACGGAACGAAGCATCCGTTTTTAAACTGTGAATTTGTGCAGCTTTA
This sequence comes from Aquirufa regiilacus, assembly GCF_032470275.1. NCBI lineage: Bacteria > Pseudomonadati > Bacteroidota > Cytophagia > Cytophagales > Flectobacillaceae > Aquirufa > Aquirufa regiilacus. Next base: position 85,312 of record NZ_JAVNWW010000005.1, on the reverse strand, counting down.
CGGATGCGTTCAGGTTTAAAATACGCAACCTCTAAATAGATACGTGTCGTTGAATCTTGAATCGATGAATCTGCGCCCCCCATGACACCTGCTAAGCCAATCGGCCCCTCAGCATCACAAATCATGATTTCTTCGCCAGACAAAGTTCTTTCTGTACCATCCAATGTGGTGAATTTCGTTCCGGCTTTTGCTTGGTCAACGATCAATTTACCACCACGTAATTGATTCCAATCATACGCGTGCATCGGTTGGCCTAAACCATGACAGATGTAATTCGTCACATCCACAATGTTATTGATGGGACGTAGACCGATGGCCGATAAGCGCTCTTGTAGCCATGATGGGGAAGGAGCAACTTGAACGCCATCTATCGTCAGACCGCAAAAACGTGTACAGCCTTTGTCTTGAATTTTAACGTCGATTGGGAATGCGTTATTCGCAACCTTAAAACCTGATACATCGGGTAGTTTTACCTCGATGCCACTTACTGCTTTAATATCGCGTGCAACGCCCCAATGGGAAGCGGCGTCCGCGCGGTTTGGCGTAAGGCCGATTTCCAAAACAAGGTCTGAGTCGATTTGGAAATATTGCGCTGCGGGAGTTCCGTTGGGTAATGTTGTGTCTAAGATCAAGATGCCATCATGCGATGTTCCGATTCCGATTTCGTCTTCCGCACAAATCATGCCCTCTGACGGCTGGCCATAAACTTTGCGTTTTTCAATCGTAAATAAGGCTTTACCTGTGTTATCGTAAAAGATTGTACCCGGTGTTGCGACAATTACTTTTTGGCCTGCTGCTACATTCGCTGCCCCGCATACGATGGTTAAGTTTTCATCGAGTCCAGCGTCAACGGTCGTTAAGCTGAGCGTTTTTTCTTTTACTTCAAATTTTTCGCAGGTTACTACTTCTCCTACCACGAAACCACGTAATCCGCCAGGGATTTTTTCGTGTGCTTCGATGCCCTCCACCTCTAGACCTGTATTTGTTAATAATACATCGAGCTCTTCCGCTTGACCTTGTAGGGGTAAACGAGCCAAATCAATAAAATCACGTAACCAATTAATCGAAATCTTCATATTGCTGAATTAGCGGGATAACTTCATTTTATAATCCACAGAAACCTTCCCGCGGGTAATGTCACTTAACTTGTTTTTGATCATGCGTTTTTTGACAACATTGAGGTGATCTGTAAATAAAATCCCTTCAATGTGATCATATTCATGTTGGATGATGCGCGCAGCAAATCCTTCAAACACATCGGTTCTTTCTTCTCCTTTTTCTGTCCAGTAATGGATTTTCACATATTCGGGTCTGAATACTTCACCCCGAATGCCTGGAATCGACAAACAACCTTCCTCAAATCCCCATTCTTCACCCGTTTCATCCAAGATGGTTGCATTCACAAATACCTTTTTGAAATCGATTAAGGATGGGTCAATATCCTCTTCCTCCTCACCCTCATTCATGGGTCTACCGTCTACGACGAATAAGCGGATGTCCATGCCGATTTGAGGTGCGGCCAAGCCGACACCACTAGCGGCATACATGGTTTCAAACATGTCTTCCGAAAGCTTGACTAAATCAAGGGAACCGAAATCAACAGGCTTAGCCACTTTGCGCAAGACTGGGTCGCCGTAAGGGATGATGGGATATATCATTGTCTATTAAAAATCAAACGGCAAATTTAACGAAAAAACGGGAAAATGTGGAATTTTTAAAAGCGAATGGAGTCCTTTGGTTTCCTTATTTTTTTGTAATTTGCGAAGATTATGAAACCTAAGTTGTTTTTTTATACAAGATAAAAATATGAATCGTAACTTTTTTAAAGCACATCCTTGGCACGGTATCCAAATTGGAGACCAAATGCCTGAACAAGTAACTGCATTTATTGAGATCGTACCGACTGATACGGTCAAATATGAAATTGATAAACAAACCGGATATTTGAAGATTGATCGTCCTCAAAAATTCTCTAACATCGTTCCTGCTTTATATGGCTTTTTGCCTCAAACATATTGTGCTGATGGTATTGCTGAGTTAGCTCGTAAATATTCAGGTAAGGATATTATGCAAGGCGATGGAGATCCATTGGATATTTTGGTGCTTTCAGAGCGTGCAATCACGCATGGAGATATTTTATGTCAAGCGATTCCGATTGGTGGAATTCGAATGATCGATAAGGGAGAGGCAGATGATAAAATTATCGCGGTATTGAAAGATGATCCGATTTACGGCAAATGGCGTGATATTTCGGATGCTCCGAAGGATATCGTTCAACGCTTGCGTCACTATTTCTGGACCTATAAGATGTTGCCAGGTGAAACGACTTCGCCAGCCGTGGATATCGATGACGTATATGGACGCGAGGTAGCGCATGAGGTTATTCGTCAATCGCGTGAAGATTACCGTAAAAACTTTGGATAGACATATGACCGCTGGTCATATTTAATGCCAAAATGAATGAATGGATGCGAACTTCGCATCAACTAAACTAATAGCTATGTGGCAATTTGTTAAATATTCGTTGGCAACCCTAGTAGGCATTTGCTTATTTTTTGTGTTTGCTTTATTGTTACTTGCCGGCGTAGGCGCCTCGATGGGTGGAGACGAAAAGGAGTATGTGGTTAAAGAGCAGTCTATTCTACACCTGGACCTGAATCGCCCTTTCTTAGAAAATGCTTCTACGGAGGATAATCCTTTGGATGATTTACCGAATCCTTTCTTTTCGAGTACAGATAAGTTGGGTCTTATTCAGGTTTTATCAGCTTTAGAGCGCGCGCGCGTGGATTCGAACATCAAAGGAGTTTACCTAGATGTTAGTTTTCCGATGGCCGGTTATGCTAAATTGACCGAGGTGCGCAATGCCCTAGCGAAATTTAAGAAGTCGGGAAAATTTGTCTATGCTTATGCGAATTCTTATTCCGAGAAGGGTTATTTCGTCGCCTCAGTCGCAGATGTCGTTTACCTTAATCCAGCGGGTCTTTTGGACTTTAATGGCGTAAGTGTTCAATACATGTTTTTCAAAAAAGCATTTGATAAGCTTGAAATTGAACCATTGGTTTTCCGCGTAGGTCAGTTCAAATCTGCGGTGGAACCATTTATTCGGGAGGATATGAGCCCCGAAAATAAAATGCAGACTTTGTCTTTTATTCAGTCAATCAACAAAGAGCTTTTTCAAAAAATTTCAGAGAGTCGGGGTATTTCAGCTGCGAAGCTGAATACAATTGCCGATAGTTTGCAGGCCTTTGATCCAAAAAATGCGGAACGTTTGGGCATGGTCAAATTAGGTTATTTGGATGAATTTGAGGCGAAATTGAAGTCTTTGACGGGCAAAAAAGTCTCTGATGAGTTAAAATATGTACGCCTAGGAGATTATCTGCATGCCAAAAATCCAATTCCATCTGTTGAGGGAAATAATAAGATTGCTGTACTTGTTGCTGAGGGTGAAATTGTGGGGACAAAAGGCGGGGATGGCAGTATCGGTTCAGATGATTTTATCAAGGAGTTGAAGAAACTTCGAGAGAATAAGTCAGTGAAGGCGATTGTATTGCGTATCGATTCCCCGGGTGGATCCTCTTTGGCGTCTGATATTATGTGGCGCGAGATTGAATTAACGAAGAAAGTGAAACCTGTTATCACTTCCATGTCGGACTATGCCGCTTCGGGTGGATATTACATGGCGATGGGCACGGATGTGATTGTGGCGCAGCCCACAACGATTACAGGTTCTATCGGAATATTTGCGCAATGGTTGAACCTAGATAATTTCTTTAAGAATAAATTGGGTATTACACAGGATCATGTGAATACGCATGCGCATTCTAATTTTATGACTTCCGCAAGTGCGCTGACGGATTTCGAGAAATCAGTTGTTCAAAACATGGTTAATCAAGGCTACGCATCTTTTACATCGAAAGCAGCGCAAGGACGTAAAATGTCTTTGGCAAAGTTGCAATCTTTGGCTGGAGGTCGGGTTTGGACAGGAGTTCAAGCCAAACAAATTGGATTAGTGGATGAGTTGGGTGGTTTGGATCGCGCGATTGAAATCGCGGCAGATCGAGCAAAATTGCCACCAGCCAGCTACAAAGTTGCGGTGTATCCGAAGGCAAAGTCATTCTTGGATGAATTGATTTCGACCGCATTTTCTGAGTCTTCGATGGAATCACGTTTTGTGCAAAGTAATATGCCTTGGACAAAGTCGATATGGGAATTAGATCGCATGAAGAAGCGTGAAGGGTTTTTGGCATTGATGCCGTTTATGATGGAATTGGAATAGTAATTATAGATATGGAGATTAGAAATAATTGGACACGCGAAGAGGTTGAAAAGATTTTCAACCAACCTTTTTTAGATTTAGTTTATCAGGCGGCTACGGTTCACCGTGCTTATCATGATCCGAATGAGGTCCAAATTAGTACCTTATTATCAATCAAAACAGGTGGATGTCCGGAGGATTGTTCGTATTGCTCGCAAGCGGCTCGTTACCATACGAATGTAAAGGTTCAAAAACTGCTACCTTATGAAGAAGTAATTCAAGCAGCGGTTCGTGCGAAGGATAATGGAAGTTCCCGTTTTTGCATGGGTGCTGCATGGCGCGAAGTGCGTGATAACAAAGACTTTGATCGTGTTTTAGATATGGTGAAAGGGGTGAATTCTTTGGGTATGGAAGTTTGCTGTACACTTGGAATGCTATCGGAAGATCAAGCGCAAAAGTTGAAAGACGCAGGTCTTTATGCTTACAACCATAACATCGATACATCTGAGGAATATTACGATGATGTAATCTCAACGCGTACCTATGACGACCGTTTGGAAACGTTAGGGAATGTACGTAAGGCTAAATTGTCTGTATGTTCTGGCGGAATTATTGGTATGGGTGAAAGCGCCGCGGACCGCATTGGAATGTTGTTAACTTTGGCGAATTTGCCTGAACATCCTGGTTCGGTGCCTGTGAATAATTTGGTGCCTGTAGAAGGGACTCCTTTTGAAAACCAACAAACGGCTTCGGTTTGGGATTTGGTTCGTGTGATTGCTACAGCCCGTATCATGATGCCAAAATCTGCGGTACGTTTGTCAGCAGGTCGTCTGGAATTGAATTACGAAGGTCAAGCATTTTGCTTTATGGCAGGAGCTAATTCGATTTTCTCAGGGGATGTCTTATTAACAACCCCTAATCCGGATGCGAAGTCCGACAAAGAGTTGTTTCAAATTCTGAACATTAAGCCGAAGGAGGCATTCAAGGATGAGAAGAATTCCGGGATTGAATTTAATCAAATCCCGAGTGCTCAGGGACTAGAACATAAGCATTAATATTGAAGCGCTATTCCGAAAGGGGTAGCGCTTTTTTCATGCGGTAATGTTGGATTTCGCCGAACAGTAGATAGGATTCCTGTTCAATGTGATAGCCAAGGCTTTTATAAAAAGGTACTGCATTCTCACGTGCTTCTAATACAATTTCATTCCAAGCTTTCTTCTGTGCTTGCTCTTCTAGCGCGCGCATGATGGCTTTTCCTACCCCTTTACCTTGTTGGTCTGTTGCCACTGCCACACAACGAACTTGACCTTGATTAGGCGCTGATTCGTGCATACGTGCCACCCCTAAAACGGTATCGTTTTCTATGGCCATGATGTGAATGGCATCTTGTTCATCAGCAAGGATTTCCGATCCAAGGGGTTGATTCCAAGGTTCGCGCAATACGCGGAAGCGTAGGGCATAATACGCCTTCCAATCGGCATTCGTATGTGGGATTCTAAGTTCCATAAAAAATAAACGCTGCCGGGGGTATGATTCCGGCAGCGTCAGCAAATTAATCGTTTATTACTTGACTCAAAATTATCAAGTAGTTTATTTAGCAAAATTGACCGCACGCATTTCACGGATAACGGTTACTTTGATTTGGCCAGGATATTGCATTTCTTTCTCGATTTTTTGAGAGATATCAAAGGATAGCTTCGATGCTTTATCATCGCTAACATGCTCTGAATCTACCAAGATACGTAATTCACGACCTGCTTGAATCGCATAGCATTTTTGAACGCCTTGGAAAGATGTTGCTAAATCTTCCAAATCGCGTAAACGCTTCATGTACGATTCCATCATCTCGCGACGCGCGCCTGGACGTGAGCCAGAGATTGCATCACACACTTGGATGATAGGTGAAATCATGGAAGTCATTTCGCACTCATCGTGGTGAGCTCCAATGGCGTTACAAACCTCTGGATGCTCTTTGTATTTTTGAGCTAATTCCATTCCCAACAATGCGTGTGGTAATTCAGGTTCTTCATGCCAAACTTTACCAATATCATGAAGTAAACCAGCACGTTTCGCAAGCTTGGCATTTAAACCTAACTCAGCCGCCATCGTTGCACAAAGCTTCGCTACTTCACGTGAGTGTTGCAAAAGGTTTTGGCCATAAGATGAACGGAAACGCATACGTCCTACCATCTTAATTAATTCAGGATGTAAACCGTGAATGCCTAAGTCGATCACTGTCTTCTCTCCGATCTCAATGATCTCGTCGTCGATGTTCTTCTTCGTCTTGTTTACAACCTCCTCAATACGTGCTGGGTGAATACGTCCATCCTGTACCAAACGGTGCAACGATAAACGAGCTATTTCCCGACGAACCGGATCGAAACCTGAAATGATAATGGCTTCTGGCGTATCATCGACAATGAATTCCACACCTGTGGCTGCTTCCAGCGCACGGATGTTACGTCCTTCCCGACCAATAATCTTACCCTTGATGTCATCGGATTCGATGTTGAAAACAGAAACACAGTTTTCAATGGCATTCTCAGCAGCAGTACGTTGAATGGTTTCAATGACTACTTTTTTAGCTTCTTTCGTTGCGGTTAATTTTGCTTCTTCAATGGCTTGTTTTACGATTGAACTCGCTTTCGATTCTGCTTCCGCCTTCAAGGCATCGATTAATTGTTGGCGTGCTTCATCCGCTGAAAGATTGGCAATTTTCTCTAATTGATTGATTTGAGTTGCGAGCATCGCCTCCGCCTCTTCACGTTTCTTTTCTACCTCTTCGAATTTCTTGCGGTAGTTCTCCTCTTTCGATTGAATGCTTTGTTTTTGTGATTGTAACTCTTGGTCCGCAATACGTTGTTGTTCTTGTTGCTGCGTCAACACGCGCTCTTTCTCGCGTAATTTTTGTTCGTTTTCGATCAGGATTCCCTTCTTTGCTTGCGTCTCTTCTTCGAATTCACCACGCAAACGCAAGAAGTTTTCCTTTGCTTCGAGCATGCGATCTTTTTTCAAGTTTTCCGCTGCAAATTCAGCATTTTTAAGAATTTCTGCTGCTTTTCGTTGGGCTTCTTCTTCGTGGTTTTTGGTTGATTTGGAAGAAAAGGACTTCCCAATAAACAATCCACCTGCTGCCGCAACGATGGAAATAATAATGGATATAATGGTCATATAAATTGTTAGTTTATGAACATCGGCTCCAAAACGACTGAATGAAAGGGGATTTATAGTTGAAACTCATCTACGAGCGCTAATAATTGCTCGTTTTCCGATTGAACATTGTTGTTTAGTGATATGGTTTCCGTCTCGAATTTAAATCCACACATAGCTAAATCCAGTGCCACGAGGGCCATAATCTTACTTGGATCTGAACTATTTGTCTCTTTCTCGTAATACTTTACGAGGCGGTTAACCAAATTTGCTGCTTTCCGCACACAGGACTCCTCCTGTTCACTAACCTTTAATGCGACATTTTGTATGCCTAAAAGGAGGTTGCAAGGTAGTTTAGTACTCATGGTTTGCGTAATTGCTCAATACAATGATCTATACTTACTATATATTCGTCTAACTTTTTCTTCAGTTCAGCTTTAGCTGCCTCTGTGTCTTCTGTATTAACTACAAGTTTACCAATTTTATCTGATTTTTTAAAGCTTTTCTCCAATTCTTTTGATTGGCTAAGTGCTTCTTGCAATTCGCGCGTTTTGACATCAAGCTTTGCTTGTAAATCGCTATTTGACCTTTCCAGTTCTTTGATTTTGCCCGCATTTTCTTGTAAGCGCGCAACCATCAAACTAACTTTTAGTTTGAGATGTAGGTATTGCGTTTTCAATTCTTGCTTCATGTTAATCGATCAATTTTGGCTTACCTGATTTCCATGAAAATTCACGGATGAGTAAATAGCCTAATAAACAAAGCACCGCGAAATTCTGATTCATGAATTCCGGAAGTGGGCTTACATGCGTTAATGCGTTTGCTCCATAAATGAGGATTCCTCCCAACAAGATATAAAATAAATCACTTTTCCAGCGGTAGGGTGTAGGCGAATATTTTTGACCTCCGACGTAACACAATCCAGCCATCACCATGCTAGATGCTAAAAATGCATAAGCGCATGCCATGTAACCATAGAATGGAATGAAGAGGATATTGCCAACGAGCGTAACGGCCAAACCAATCAAGGTAATGATTGTGCCAAAATAGGTTTTGTTTGTCTGCTTAAACCAAACGGATTGCGTGTAATAAATGCCTAAAAATAGATTGGCCAATAATAATACTGGGACGATGTTCATGCCCTCCCAATAAATAGCTCTCCGTAAAAATAGCGTCTTTATCCAAAATAAATTACAGGAAACGCCAACCCATAAAAAGGTACATACAATCACAAACCAATGGGTGATTAATGCCAAATTCTCTTTGCTGTTTTCTGTTGTTTTTTTACCTAAAAAGAAGGGTTCCGCGGAGTATTTAAATGCTTGGATGGCTAAACTCATAAACACGGAAAGTTTATAGCAGTTGCCATAGATTCCCAACGCATCTTGTGAGCTTTTGCCTGGATAAAATCCTGCAGGTAGGTATGATTCTAATAACAATCGGTCGAACATTAAGTTGAACATCGCAGCTAAACTCATGAACATAATGGGATAGGCATAAACCCAAAGCGCTTTGAATTCTGACCAATCCCAGCGCCAACGAAACGCTTTGAATTCTGCCGAAAGCCAATAAAACAAACTTGCGTTTGCTATTAAATTGGCAAGAAAAATATACCCAGCACCAATCTCCGGACGATACAATTCACGTAAAAAACCTGGTCCTTCTATGCGTATTTCGCCCTCCTGCATGGGCTTTAATAACATTAAAAAGAAGAGGTTTAATCCCACATTAATCAATATGGAAACAATCTTTGCTTTAACAAATGTTCGGATTTTGTTTTCTAAACGAAGCCTTGCGAATGGGATTGCCGTGATGGCATCTATGGCTAAAATGAATGCGAGCCAATTCAAAAAGATACCCTTTCCTGGATAGCCCAATTGGACCATGATGGGGTCCGCAAAGACAAATAAAAATAAGGTGAAGCAGCCTGCTGTGACGATGATGGCCGTCATGATTAATTGGTAATATTTCTCAGGGGCTTCTTTGGCAAAGCGGAAATAAGCCGTCTCCATGCCATAGGTGTAAATAATGTTTGCGATAGCTACGTAGCCATACAATTTTACATTGACGCCTAATTCAGCCGGGAGAAATGCCCATGTGTGCACAAAAACAAGTAAAAAATTAAGGGATCGTCCCAAGATGGTACTAAAACCATATGAAAGAGTTTCACCTGCTAATTTTTTCAGAATGGACATAATTGTATATTTGCCAAAATTCAAAGTTACATAATTTGTTAGGACCCTTGGGTATCCTAGCGAAATTTGTATCAAAAACACGTCACATGAAAAATACCATCGCCTTTTTAGGCCTATTTTTAACTTTTACACAGCTTTCAAAAGCACAATCCATTTCTTATTATCCGTTTAATTCACAGTTGGCCGTTTCGTCGAATCCCACAAACATTGCCTGGGCGGAAGTTCGTATGCAAATGAATTCGGCGACATCAGCGATTACATCTGAACTTGGACCCATGCTAACGGTTTACAAGACCAAAGATGCCGTTTTTTATACGGGTGGCGGTGTGAATATCGGTTGGATGTCTAATGTGTTTAATCAATCGTCCTTATTGAAGGGCTATTACGGTAGTTTAGGCGTTCGTGCCTATCCTTTTTCTTCCGTACCTCATTTAGGGTTGAATTTTGAATTTACGCCCTATACAGATTCTAAGGTACAGACGGGCCTGTTGCGTGCCTGGTTAGGTGTCAATTACCATTTTGGCAAAAACAAACTGAAGTAATTACTCTTTTTGATAGCCGATGGTTTGGTAAAATTGCTCTGAATAGCTGTCGCTCAATGGGATGTGATTTTCCCCAATTTTTACCTTTTGATTTCGAATCGATTCGATTTTTTTCAAGGAAACGATGAAAGATTTGTGGATGCGTAAAAATTCATCAGAAGGTAATTTTTCACTGATGAGTTTCATGGTCATCCGACAAACAATCGGATATTTTTGATTTCGTACATGTATTTTGATGTAATCTTTTAAGCCTTCGATGTACAAAATATCTTCGAGCATGATTTTCATCAACGAGTAATCGGCATGTATGAAAATATAATCCACCTTCGCATCCTGCTTAGTAGATACACCCTGCAAGGCCAATTTGCTTTTGTAGAAATCAAGTGCTTTATGACTCGCTTTCAAAAACCGTTCGAAGGAAATGGGTTTTAGCACGTAGTCAATCACGTCTAGGTTGAAGCCTTCTAGCGCGTATTGTTGGTACGCGGTAACAAAAATAACCATGGGTTTTTGCGTCAAGCCTTCCAAAAACTGAACGCCTGTTAAGCCTGGCATTTGAATGTCGAGGAAAATGAGATCAACGGGGTTGTTTTGTAGGTATTCGATGGCTTCAAATGCATTGCGACACCGCGCCGCAAGTTTTAAGAAGGGAACTTTAGCGATGTTATCTTCCACCAAATCTAAGGCCAAACTTTCATCATCGATGGCAATGCAGGTTAAAATTGTATTCGGAATTTCCGAGAATGTATCTTTCGTTTCCATCGTTTTAGCTATGATTGATTCTTAAATCGGCGACATAAGTATTTGCATGTTCGCTAATTTGAAGTTCATGGTTTTCAGGATAAAGTAATTCCAGTCTTCTACGAACATTCGTTAAACCAATGCCCGAACTTTCATCCTTTTTCTCCTGTGCTTGATTGCTTGTCTTGTTTTTGACTACAAAATGCAGGTATTGTGGCGTGCCAACCAATTGAATACTTATGCTTGGTTTTTCAATCATTCCTACGCCATGCTTGAAGGCATTTTCAACAAACGGAATCAACAACATGGGTTCTATATTTCCAGCAGCACCCGATATTTCGGTTGTAAAGTCAATGTCAATATCATTCCCAAAACGAATGCGCTGAAGTTCTATGTAGGATTCTAAGTAATTGGCTTCTTTGCTGATGGCAACCTTAGAATCGCTCGTTTCATAAATCATGTAGCGCATGAGTTCGGAAAGTTTGATTACCACAGGTTCTACACTTTCAGGTTTTCTGCGCGAAAGAGATACAATACTATTTAGGACATTGAACATGAAATGCGGACTGATTTGCGAGCGTAAAAAAGATAGCTCTGATTTTAGTCGTTCATTTTCTTCTTCCTTTTTTGCCTCTTGTTCTTTCAGGTTATCGGCAAGGAATCGATAACTAATACCGATCGCAATGATGAAAAGGTATTGGAAAATGATCCGTAAGTAGGTGAAGCGCTTCATGCCACCTCCACCCCCTCGCGGTCGTTGAGGAGGTAATAAATCTTTGAATAATAGGTCGAAAATTAGGTCGTTTAGGCCAACTATAATAAAATACCCGATGACCAAGAGGGCTAAATACGCTAAAATGTTATAGCGCTTTAACACCTTTGGGATCAGTATTTCCGTATTAATGTAAAAAATGGGAATGTTTGTCAGGCCAAATACGAAGAAAAATAAATTCCATTGAAAATGGCGTTGAACCTCTTCCGGATTTTGTGATTGAGAACTAGGACCTAATAAAATGGGCAAAGCCAATAAACAAGCCCAAAATAATAAATGGAGCAAAATGGGCTTTGAAAGTAATTTGGTTTTAGCCATGAATTCAAGAATTTGGATTCGAAGTAAACAATTTGCAAAATATTCTTGGGAAATATGCTACGAGTATCCTGTTTGTGCCGATGAAATTGTTCATAATATTTTGTTAGATTTGCTTGAAGAACCTATTTAACTAAGCTTATGCGCAACATACTATTGCTCACGCTGTTGTCTTGGACTTGTTTTGGCCAACAACAGGTGAATCTCAAAGATTTGGCTGCTTTTCAGCATCCAAGTAACAATTGGACCATCGAGGGCGCCGTTCAGGCTGCTTATGCGGATACCTCCTTGCAAGTTGCAACGGGCCAAGGTGTATTAGTCAACACCCTTCGCAATGGTAAATACAAACGAACAGATGATTTGACTTTCGCATTTTCACATGGAGATATTCATTTGATGTTTGACTTCATGCTACCTAAAAAAGGGAATTCGGGCGTTTATTTACAGGGACGTTACGAAGTTCAATTGGCGGATTCATGGACCAAGAAACAATTGAATTACGGAGATTGTGGAGGTATTTATGAGCGCTGGGATGATGCGCGAGGCAAGGGGAAGGAAGGATTTGAAGGCTATGCGCCGATGCAGAATGCATCCAAAGCCCCCGGCTTGTGGCAGAGTATGGAAATCGATTTTCAAGCGCCTCGTTTCGATTCGAATGGTAAGAAAATCCAAAATGCCGTATTCAAAAAAGTTGTGCTTAATGGCATTTTAATTCACGAGAATATTGAAGTTTTGGGCGTTACACGCGGCGCTGTATCCTTGCAAGAAGTGGCCTCGGCACCTATTTTAATACAAGGGGATCATACACAGGTGGCATTTAAAAACATTCGCTATGAGACATATGACAAGCCTTCAGTACGTATGGGTCAGGTTTCATACGATTATTATACAGGCAAATTCACAGAGCCGATTATCGGAGCTGCAAAGCCCATCAAATCAGGGAAATTAGATAAATTGACCTACAAGGTCATCCAGGATAAAAACGACTATTTAATTCATTACCAAGCAGAATTAGATGTTCCTGAAGCCGATAGCTATGAGTTTCAATCGTATTGGACAGGGTCAGGTGTTGTCAAAGTAGATGGCAAGGAATTGAATCAAGGCGCACACTGGTATTCAGAAATGGTATCAACTCAAACGCAATTGACGGCTGGTAAGCACCGTTTGGAAGTTATTCATGTGAAGGATTTTCCATGGGGGCCTCAGGCTTTGGGCTTATTTGTGAAGCGAATCGGTTCTCATCCCGTTGCCTTGCACGACCGAACTTCTTTATTAGATCCAGAAGCTGTAGGCATGATTGAGGTTAAAGCAAATGCAGAACCCGTTTTTCAGCGCTCATTTGCCATGCATCAGGGAAAGAAAAAGACGCATGTGATTCATGTGGGCGATCCTTCAGGCATGCATTATTCATACGATTTAAAACAGGGAGCCATGCTTCAAGTCTGGCGTGGGCCGTTCTTAAATGCAACCCAAATGTGGGAAGACAGGGGTGAGCCACAGACATCGGAGCCTTTGGGCGTAACAGTTGCTTTGGATGGTCAATTTCCTTTGGTGATGGATCATCAAGTACAGGCGGATTCAACGGAGTTAGTTTATAAGGGTTTTCGCTTAAAAGATGGCCGACCGATTTTCATGTACCAATGGCCTGCGGCAAATGTCTCCATCGAGGATTATATCCGTCCGAATGCAGCGGGAACGGGGTTAGAAAGAACCTTGTCGTTTAAGTCGGCAAGTGCAATGCAATCTGCTGCCGAGCTTGTTTTGGGAAATAGTTTTCACGGAATTTCAGCGATTAACACCAAATTAATCGGCCTGCAAGGGCAATCCTATTTTGTGCAATGGGATGGCCGTTCGGGTGCCGTTTTGAGTCCCAAACAAGGCTTGAAGCAACAACGCATTCCGGTGCAAGGAAATGGAATTTCATATCAATTGATCTGGTAAACCGATGAAAAATAGACAAATGACAATCGCATTATTGCTTCTTTCGTTTTTTGCTTTGGCTCAGAAACCTGCGCTTAAAACAGAACAAGATTATTACGAAATCAAGACGCTACCAATTCCCAAAGAAATTTATTTGGAGGTAGGAGGTTTGGCTACCATGCCAGATGGCAGAATCGCCGTGAGTACGCGTCGTGGTGAGATTTGGATCATCGAAAACCCGTATCAAAAAACCAATCATCAGGTACATTACAAGCGTTTTGCATCAGGTATGCACGAGGTGCTCGGATTAGCTTATCGGGATGGTGCCTTTTACTGCTCACAACGCGGAGAGTTAACTAAGATTACGGATACAGATCGTGACGGGGTGGCGGATTTATATGAGCCGATTTACCAATTTGATATTTCAGGTAATTACCATGAGTATACATATGGCCCTGTTTTTGATAAAAATGGAGATATGTTGGTGACACTCAATCTAGCTTGGGTTGGATTTGGCGAAGGTAAATTTGCCAAATGGCGTGGCTGGTTGGTGAAAATCCACCCAGATGGCACTTTAGAGCCATTTGCAGCAGGATTGCGTTCGCCGGCGGGTTATAGCATCAATGATCAAGGGGATATTTTTTATGGTGAAAACCAAGGAGACTGGGTGGGCTCAGGCCGTGTGACGCATTTGGCGAAGGGTGATTTTGCGGGTAATCCGGGTGGCTTAAAATGGGCCAAAGAACCTAACAGTCCTTTCCGATTGACATTGGAGGAAATTCAGGATAATGGTGCACCCATGTACGAAGCTGCGGCAAAAGTTAAGAACTTAAAACTACCTGCAGTTTGGTTTCCACATGCAATCATGGGGATTTCTACTTCGGATATTATCCAAGACACAACGCGTGGTAAATTCAGCCCTTTCCCTGGGCAATATTTCGTAGCCGATCAAGGTCAATCCAAGGTGATGCGCATGGGCTTGGAAAAGGTGAATGGCGTTTATCAAGGCTTTTGTATCAATTACCGCGAAGGATTTCAGTCGGGGATTTTACGGGAGCGATTTGGTTTGGATGGGTCAATGTTTGTTGGGATGACATCGCGTGGCTGGGGATCAACGGGCAAGGATGAATTCGGTTTACAGCGTTTGTTGTGGAACGGTCAAATGCCTTTTGAAATTCAGGATATTCAGGCGAAATCAGATGGATTTGAAATCAACTTTACGCAAGCGGTTGATGTTGCTTCAGTCAAAAAAGCCGCATCTTATGCTTTGCGTTCGTATATCTATAAATACCAACATCAATATGGAAGCCCAATCATTGAATTAAAGAATTTGAAGATTTCGGCGGTAGAAGTTTCAGCGGACAAACGTAAGGTGCGCCTGGTGATCGAAGGACTTCGTCAGTATTTTATCCATGAATTTAAGTTGGAAGGCATTCGCAACGAAGCAGGTGAACCCTTGTTACATGAAACAGCTTATTACACGCTGAATCAGATTCCTGCAGGGAGTAAATTAGCAGTTCAAGCGACAAATCGATTAGAGGAGGCGGTGGTGGTGAAGGCCGTTGCGGTGAAGCCAACTAAAAAAGCAACGGTGATTTCGGATGCGGAGGCGATGGCCTTATTGAAAAAGCATACGTGTTTAGCGTGCCATGCCAAAGAGGCGAAAGTAGTAGGTCCCTCTTATGCCGATATCGCCAAACGGAATTATACGGATAAGCAGATTCTTGCGTTAGTTTATAAACCGAATCCGCAGAACTGGCCAGATTATGCCACGGAGATGGCTCCGATGAGCCATGTGCCTGCGGGGGATGTATTGAAGATCGCATCTTGGATTAATGGACTTCGAAACAAAGCGTTATTAAATCATGACTAAAAAAAAGGGAGGTTCGATGAACCTCCCTTTTTTTATGAACAAAATCCCAACCTATTTTTTTGGTTGAACGGTACCTTGAATGAATAATTGGATTTGCTGAACTTCTCCGTTATTCACGACGGTGATTGATTTATTAAAGTTTCCTGGTCGGCCTGTTGAGTTATAAGAAGCCGTAACCTTACCTGTTTTTCCTGGCATGATGGGCTCACGAGTCCATTCTGGCGTAGTACAACCACAAGAAGGTTGAACATTCGAGATAACTACCGGTGTTTTTCCTGTATTTGTGAATTCAAAGCTATAAGTAGCTTGTGTTCCTTCAACGATTTTGCCGAAATCATGTTTTTCCGACTTGAATTTGATTGCACCCTGAGCGTTAGATTGGAAAGCGAATCCAATGATGAGCGCTAACACGCTTAAAAATTTCTTCATGGTTATGATTTATTTGGTTTACTACTTGAGCAAATCTAAAACAATGTGGAGATTCGGCAAAAGAATTGCCTCTGTTTTTTTGTGAAATAAATAGCGCTGCTTTTATTCGGCTAATTTATTTTGTTGTATTTTTACACGTTAAATTTACCAGGAAACCGTTGGCTTTGCATTATATCTTTTCAGATCCTGACATTTCATTTGATCCTGCCAAGGTGTTAGATGATTACCGCTTGGCTGCTTTAAGTAGAGCCTGTAGCTTGCTAGTTCGCAAAGAAGTATTTTCAGGAAGAGCAAAATTTGGTATTTATGGGGATGGTAAGGAATTGTGTCAACTCGCATTAGCGAATTCGATGCAAGCAGGGGATTATGTTTCAGGCTATTACCGGGATCAAACCATTGGTGTCGCGATCGGTGATTTAACTTGGCCACAATATTTTGCCCAATTATACGGGCATCCCGATATACAATTCGACCCTCATTCGGGTGGTCGGCAAATGAATAATCATCACGCAACACGCTGGTTGGACGATTCAGGGGAATGGTTGGATCAAACGATCCGCTATAATTCTGTTGCAGGAATATCTTCCACTGCGGGCCAAGCTCCACGTGCTTTGGGCATTGCTTATGCCTCTAAATTATACCGGGAACGGACAGATTTAGCTGAGCATGCGGCCCTATTTTCGAAGGGTGGGCAAGAGGTATGTTTTACAACGATTGGAGATGCGTCTACCTCGGAAGGGATGTATTTGGAGTGTATCAATGCGGCAGGCGTTTTACAAGTGCCGATTGTTTTCTCTGTTTGGGATGATGGTTATGGGATTTCGGTTCCGATTGAATACCAAACGACAAAATCATCAATTTCGAAGGCCTTAGCTGGATATCAGCGGACGGAAACGGAAAAAGGTTTAGAGATTATCCAGGTCAAAGCTTGGGATTATCCAGGATTGATTGCAGCCTATCAAAAAGCGGCTAAACTAGCGCGGGAAGAAATGGTGCCGTGTTTAGTACATGTGATTGAATGTACGCAACCGCAAGGCCATTCGGCATCGGGTTCGCATGAGCGATATAAGTCGGCTGATCGCCTGCAATTTGAACAGGAAGCAGATTGCAATCTACATTTTCATGCGTGGATTCTTTCAAAAGGTTTTGCTTCGGAGGAGGAGTTGAAAGCCATAGATGACGAGTCGACAATATTAGCCAGAAAGTATCAGAAAGAAGCTTTTGCTGCTTACATGGCTGCGATTGAAGTAGATAAAAAGTCATTTTTACGCATTGCTAAAAATCTATATGATTCGACCAATGAACCAGGTTTATTAGAACCTATTTTGGCTGAATTAAATGAATTGCAATATCCAATTTTCAGCGATTTAGTTCGTGCAGGTCGCAAGGCTTTGCGCGAGTTCCGGTTTTTCCAAGGGCCCGCTGTTAAGTTGTTACGTAAGTGGTTGGCCGAGTTAGAAGCGCGCAATCATCGCCGATTCAGTTCTCACCAAATGAGCGAGTCAAAGGATAGTCCTTTGTTGATTCAAGAGGTCAAGGCGACTTATGAAAAAGAGCCTAGCCTAGTCGATGGTCGGGAGATTTTGAACAAAAGCTTTGCCAAATTCTTAGAGGATCCGCGTGTATTTATCTTAGGAGAAGATGTGGGTAAGATTGGCGATGTCAATCAAACCTTAGCGGGTTTACAGGATAAGTTTGGCCCCTTAAAAGTAACGGATACGGGTATTCGTGAAATCAGTATTGTGGGGCAGGGGATAGGAGCTTCGATGCGTGGTTTGCGTCCCATTGTTGAGATTCAATATTTAGATTACATATTCTATCCATTCGCCATTCTATCTGACGATTGGGCGTGTTTGCATTACCGCACGGCGGGTGGGCAAAAGGCGCCTATGATTGTTCGTACGCGTGGACATCGTTTGGAGGGTATTTGGCATTCAGGTAGTCCGATGGCCGTTTTGTTGAATGGTCTACGCGGAGTTCATTTTTGTGTGCCTCGAAACATGACGCAAGCTGCCGGTATGTACCGCACCTTACTGGCCGGCGATGATCCGGGCTTAGTCGTGGAGTGCTTGAATGGTTATCGCTTGAAAGAACCGATGCCAACCAATTTAGAGGAGATTGTTGTGCCATTAGGCGTTCCTGAAATCTTGCGAGAGGGGAATGATTTGACGGTTGTAACCTATGGTTCGATGTGTCGGATTGTCATGGAAGCAGCAGAGGCATTGGCGGAGATGGGTATATCTGTGGAAGTAATTGATGTGCAGACCTTATTGCCATTTGATCGCTTTCACCATATTTTAACGTCGATTCAAAAGACACATCGCGTCTTATTTGCGGATGAAGATATGCCTGGAGGCGCATCTGCGTACATGATGCAAGAGGTTTTGGATAAACAAGGTGCATTCACGTGGTTGGACAGTCCAGCACGTTGTTTGGCAGCGCGTCCACACCGTCCCGCATATAGTTCGGATGGGGATTATTTCTCGAAACCGAATGTGGAAAATGTTGTTGATACCGTATATGAAATGATGCGGGAATCAGATCCTTCCTTATTCCCAGCTATTTATTTTTAGGATGTCTACGCTAGGTAACTATTTCAAGGAAATTTTCGAGGTGGTTCAAAGCACCCGAAAGGGCATGGCTTTGACTTGGAAGCATGCTTGGGATGCTCGTAAGCAGCGGACTGTCCATCAGATTCAAGATGCGGGATATTTTCAGCAGTCCGAAGGAATTGTGACTTTGGAATACCCTTCATTACAGATTCCAACATCCGTTAATGGTCGCTATCAGTTGCACAATGAAATGGACGATTGCATCGTCTGTGATAAATGTGTAAAGGTTTGCCCAGTTGATTGTATTGATATCGAGCCGATAAAAGCAACGGGTTTGGTTGGGCATGCATCGGATGGCTCACCCATTCGCTTATATGCAGCCAAATTTGACATTGATATGTCAAAATGTTGTTTCTGTGGGTTGTGTACAACGGTCTGTCCGACGGAGTGTTTGACGATGACATCGGAGTATGATTTCTCTGTGTTTGATGTCAAAGAACATAACTTTGCTTTTGCGAACTTGACCGCTGAAGAGGCGGATGAGAAACGGAAATTATATGAGCAATTTGTGGCGGAGAAAGCGGCAATGAAGGAGGCAGCTAGTCAACAGTCGTCAGTCACTAGTCAAGAGTCGTCAGTCACTAGTCAACAGTCGCTAGTCACTAGTCAAGTGTCGTCAGTCGCAAGTCCGAAGTTCGAAGGTCCAACGTCCAACGACCAAAGTCTACCGTCTAAACCTAAGCCTGCGTTCAAGCCGAGCTTCAAGAAAGTCGCTAGTCAAGAGAGTAGTCCGGAGGAAAATAGTCCGAAGTCCGAAGGTGTACTAAGTCCGGAGGAAAATAGTCCGAAGCCCGAAGGTGTAGTAAGTCCGGAGGAAAATAATCGGGAGTCCGAAGGTCCAATGTCCAACGACCAAAGTCTAACGTCTAAACCCAAGCCTGCGTTCAAGCCGAGCTTCAAGAAAGTCGCAAGTCAAGAGAGTAGTCTGGAGGAAAATAGTCCGAAGTCCGAAGGTGAAGTAAGTCCGGAGGAAAATAGTCCGAAGTCCGAAGGTGTAGTAAGTCCGGAGGGAAATAGTCCGAAGTCCGAAGGTCCAATGTCCAACGACCAAAGTCTAACGTCTAAACCCAAGCCTGCGTTTAAGCCGAGCTTCAAGAAAGTCGCAAGTCAAGAGAGTAGTTCGGAGGAAAATAGTCCCAAGTCCGAAGGTCCAACGTCCAACGACCAAAGTCTAACGTCTAATAGTCTACCGTCTAAACCCAAGCCCGCGTTCAAGCCGAGCTTTAAGCCGAAGGCTAATCCAAAGCCCGATGCTGAAGAATTCAACGATAATCCATAATTGAAATGACACCAATTGTTTGTGCTTTCTTGGCTTTGGTATGCATAACCTGCGGAAGTGCGTTGCTAATGCTTTGGACAAAGAATATTTTGCATGCGGCTTTAGCGATGTTTATGACGATGCTCGGGCTTGCCGGACTATACGTGTTGGCTTATGCTGATATCATGGCTGTTTCTCATTTAATGATTTATGTGGGCGGTGTGTTAATCTTGATTCTTTTTGGAATCATGTTGACTAACCAAAAAGCTAGAGGGGATAAAGATCAAAACAATTTAGTGACAGAGGAATCATCACGGCTTTGGCCTGTATGCATAGGCTTAGCTACTTTTGTTGGCTTGGTCCTTATTTTAATGCGGGGAAATTTCGGTGGAATGGAAATTGCCGATTCAAATTCCAAATTGAGTTTTGTCGGAATTTCTTTATTAACGGATTATGCCATGCCATTTGAATTGGTTGGCATTTATTTATTGATTGCCTTGATCGGCGCTACCTATATCGCGAAGCAAGATGAATGAAATTCCTTTAGTTCTGTTTCTTTGGGCGGGCGCGTTTTTGTTCGCCATCGGCTTTAGCATGTTGATTCTAAAGCGTAATGCCATTTTTGTGTTGATGGGGGTTGAGTTGATGTTGAATGCGGCCAACTTGAATTTGATTGCTTTTTCGCGACAAGATGCTTCGAGTCAAGGATTGTTATTGGGTATTTTCGTGTTGGTGGTAGGTGTTTGTGAAATGGCTGTGGCTTTGGCATTAGTAATTCAGGCTTATAGACAATTTCAGCACATTGATTTAGGCCGATTTAAATCTCGAAACTAGGCTTTTTCATCCAGCCAAATTTTAATTTGTTTTCGGAGCATCGGCGTTTTGGCTTTTCCTGCTACCTTTTCTAATTCCTCAACGGGCGCATCATACATTTGGCGAATCGTACCGAAATGTTTCAAGAGCTTTTGTGCCGTAAGTTTACCAATGCCTTCTAGTTCTTCAAGTTGACTAACCAAAAAGTTTTTACTTCGTCGATTGCGATGTGCCGTAATGCCAAATCGGTGTGCCTCGTCACGCAGTTGTTGGATCAATTTTAGCGACTCTGATTTTTTATCTATATATACAGGTAGGCTGTCCTCTGGAAAATAGATTTCTTCGAGTCTTTTGGCAATGCCGATGATTGGGATTTGTCCATAGAGTCCAATTGCTTTCAAAGCATCACACGCAGCGCTTAGCTGGCCTTTCCCTCCATCGACAATAATCAAGTCGGGCAATTCTGCTTCTTCTTCTAAGAGGCGCGTATAGCGGCGGGTGATTACTTCGTGCATCGTGGCGAAGTCGTCGGGGCCTTCGACGGTTCTCGGGGTGAATAAACGATATTCTTTTTTCGCGGCTTGGGCTTGAATGAAACAAACCATGGCCGAGACCGGATTGGTTCCTTGTAGGTTGGAGTTATCGAAACATTCGATGCGTTTAGGTAATTGCGTCAGGCGTAAGTCATTTTTTAATTTGAGCATGACGCGCATTTTTCGGTCGCCCCCGCTTTCTTCTGCTGCTTTCCGGTCGGCCTTCTCTTTCCGGAAGTACAAAACGTTTTTGAGCGACATATCCAAAAGCTTTTTCTTATCACCCATTTGTGGGATGGTATTTTTGGCTCCCTGAAATTCAATCGCCATCGGGATATTAGTTAAGATCTCTTTGGCCTCGCTGTGAAACTGTTCCCGTTTTTCCCAGATCAACATCGTAAGAAGATCGGATTCATCTTCATTCAGTTTTTTCTTGACCTCCCAAGTTTGGGATTGCAGGATAGTTCCATTGATTACCTTCATGAAATTGATGTAGGCCAAAGCCTCGTCGGAGACCATGGTGAAAACATCCACATCATGAATCGCTGGGTTAACGACCGTTGATTTGGCTTGAAAGTTTTCGAGTAGTTCCCATTTCTCTTTCCATTCTTGTGCTTCCTCGAAGGCCATGCGTGCGGAGGCTTGTTGCATGCGTTCGAAAAAGAGACTCTTGGGTTTTTGATAATTCCCTTTGAGAATGTTGGTAATCTGTTCAATGTATATTTGGTAGTCGGATTCGTTTTGAAGTCCTTCACAAGGTCCTTTGCAATTACCGATGTGGTATTCTAGGCAGACCTTGAATTTCCCTTGTTCAATGTTGGCAGGTTTTAACGCGAGCGTACATGTACGAATCGGGTAGAGCTGGTGGACCATTTCGAGTAGCCCATTCATGGCCTTAGGATTTGCAAAGGGGCCAAAGAAAGTTCCGATGGCATGATCGATGCGTCGCATGGTGATCAGGCGGGGGAAGTGCTCATTTGTCAGGCAAATGAAAGGATATGTTTTATCATCACGCAGCAGGATGTTGTATTTGGGTTGAAACTGCTTAATGAGCGTATTTTCTAATAAGAGTGCATCAAATTCCGAATGCACGATCGTGAATTCGATTTTTTGAATTTGTTGGACGAGGCGCCTCGTCTTGGTATTGTGGTTTTGGATACTCGTAAAATAGCTACTGACGCGGTTCTTGAGATTCTTGGCTTTGCCTATGTAGATGATGGTGTCATTTTCGTCGAAATAGCGATATACGCCCGGTTGATCTGGGAGTGTAGGTAATATGCTTTTGGGGTCGAAATTTGACATAAGCCAAAATTAGGGATAAATCGGGAAATCAATTTGGATTTTTTGGACAATTGTAAATTTTAGACAAAGCGCAGGTTATGGACTGTTTGTAGGACTATTAATCGATTTGGTCGCAGGATTTGTAATCGTTTACAATCCATTTTTTCGAATTTTTGAATTTTCTAATGTATTTATATGATAATATAAGGGGCTCAAAAGGCCATTTTGCGGAATAAATGACATTTTTGCTTTAAAAAGTGAAAAAATATCAAGGAAATGTTTGCAAGAGTTCATCGGTTTATACATATTTGAAAGCTAGGAACAGCATAGAACAGTTGTGATATTGTATGATTCCGATAAAATGGAAGTTTGACTTCTAAACCTATTTATTGTATTATTTTAAGAAGAACTTTTAAACCTATTTTAACTTATACATCTTAAACCTATTTATTAAACTTAAAAAGAAAGGAGACCCATTATTGTAACAAAAACTGGATTAACAATTATTAAATCTTATTTAGAAAACTAATTAAAACGTATTATGAAAAACAATTTTTACCAAAGTCTTCGAAGCTTCTTATTGCTCGCGATTGTGATGCTAGGGAGTTTTTCGTCATTTGCGCAGGATCGTAAGGTAACTGGTAAAGTTACGGATGCGAACGCTGAAGGTATTCCAGGTGTAAGTGTTGCTGTTAAAGGAACAAACACGGGAGCTACTACAGATGCTAATGGTGCATTTACGGTTACAGTAAAATCGGGTAACGCTGTCTTGACAATTTCAGCAGTAGGTTACAAAACAAAATCTGTTTCAGTGGGATCTCAATCTTCTATCGCTGTTTCTTTAGATGAAGATGTAAGCCAATTGAGCGAAGTAATCGTAACAGGTTACTCAGTAACAAACAAGAAGGAGTCTACAGCGGCAGCTTCGATCGTTAAAGCGGCAGATTTGCAAATTGCACCAACGGGTAACGTTGAGCAAATGTTGCAAGGTCGTGTATCAGGGGTAACTTTGATCACAAACGGTCAGCCGGGAACTAACTCAATCATTCGTGTACGTGGTTTTGGTGCCTTTGGTGGTAACGAGCCATTATACGTAGTGGATGGGGTTCCAGTAGGTTCTACCGATTTCTTATCTCCAGATGATATCGAGTCAACAACTGTATTGAAAGATGCGGCTGCTGCTTCTATCTATGGTGCTCGTGCTGCCAATGGTGTAATCGTATATACGACTAAGCAAGGTTCACGTGGTAAGAAAGGTTTGAGCATTACATATAATGGAATGTATGGTGCTACTGATCCCAACGTAGCTGGTGCTCCAAAAATGTTGACTCCACAAGAGCAAGCAGATTGGACACACGTTGCATACCGTAACAATGCTGCGGCTAACGGAACTGCGGTTTCTTATTCGCATCCACAATACGGTTCATCTGCACAAGCTGTTATTCCTACTTATTTGCATGCAAATGGCGCGAACGGAGTTAATAACGTTGACTTGGCTGCAATCACAGCTGCACGTGCTGCAAATCCAGAAAATGTATTTTTGATTAAAGCTAACAAGGCAGGAACGAACTGGTATGATGAGATTACTCGTTTAGGAGCAACTCAACGTCACTCATTAGGTTTCTCAGGCGGTACTGAGACGGGCCGTTTCTACTTAGGATTGTCAGGTCAGCAACAAGACGGTATCTTGATTCAAAATGATTTCAAGCGTTATTCTGCACGTTTTAACTCAGAATTTAGCTTAGGCAAAAAAGTGAAAATCGGAGAGAACTTACAGTTTACTTACCGTTCCGTTCGTGGTCAAGCAGGTGGTAATAATGGTTTAGGTGTTGCAGGTGATGAGTCAGTAATCTTGTCTGCTTACCGTATGCCAACGGTTATACCTGTATTTGATGAGTTTGGTGCTTATGCATCTACGAAAGCTGCTGGTTTTAACAACCCACGTAATCCAGTTCGTCAAATTGTTCGTAACAACTCGAATGATAACAACTACAATGCAAATGCAGTAGGAAATATCTATGTTGATTATGAGCCAATCAAAGACTTGACATTGCGTACAAGTATTGGTGGTCAATACAACGCTTCTGCTTACAAGAACTACAATTACCGTTATTTGGGAGATTCAGAGCCAGAAGCTTCGAACTCATTCTCAGAAGGTCAAGCGTATTCTTTTGCTTGGGTAATGACAAATACAGCAAACTACAAATACCAATGGAGAAAACATGGTGTTAAATTATTAGCTGGTTTAGAGGCATTGAATACAGGAGCAGGTCGTTCGATCAATGGTTCAGGTATCAATCCTTTCTCAATGGACTTGGATTTCGTAACGATGAGCTCGGTACAATCTCCAGTAGTTAACTCTAACTTATACTCAGGTGTGAATTTCTATTCAGTATTCGGTAAGTTAGATTACAACTTCAACGAGAAATATTATTTCACGGGTGTTGTTCGTCGTGACGGATCATCTCGTTTCGGTTCTGAGAATCGTTACGGTATCTTCCCTGCATTCTCTGCAGCTTGGCGTGTGACTTCGGAAGAATTCATGAAGGATCTTCCTGCAATCACAGATTTGAAAATCCGTGGTGGATGGGGTACAATGGGTAACTCAAACAACGTAGACCCAGCTAACCAGTACTCTTTATATGCTGCTAACCGTGGAAACTCTTTCTATCCAATCGATGGTCAATCATCAGGAGCGAATGAAGGATATTATCGTTCACGTATCGGTAACCCAGCTGCGAAGTGGGAGACTGCTGTAACATCTAACTTAGGTATTGATGCTACCTTGTTAAACGGTAAGTGGGAAGTTGTATTTGATATCTGGAGAAAAGATACAGAGGATTTGTTATTCAACGTGCCACTTCCGGCTGTTGTTGGATCTGCAGCTTCTGCACCATCAGTTAACGTAGCAAAAATGCGTAACCAAGGTATCGATATGCAAATCATCAATCGTGGTAATTTGACTTCAGACATCAAGTATGATTTGACATTTAACAACTCATTCTTGAAAAACGAAATTGTAGCTTTCGCGCCAGGTATCACGAACTTAGTTGGTGGTGCATTCCGTGGAATTACGCCAATTCGTATGGAAGTAGGTCGTTCTTTATCTTCATTCTATGGTTACCAAGTAATGGGATACTTCAACTCAGCTGCTGAGGTTGCTTCTGCTCCAGAACAATCAGGTAAAGGAGTTGGTCGTTTCCGTTATGCGGATATCAACGGAGATGGCAAGATCACTCCTGCTGACCGTACTTACTTAGGTTCTCCGGTACCAACTTACACAGGTGGTGTGAACGTAGGTTTGACTTACAAGGATTTTGATTTGAACATGTATGTTTATGCTTCAGCTGGTAACAAAATTTGGAACCAATCGAAGTGGTTTACTGATTTCTACGGAACTTTCGAAGGATCAGGAAAAGGTGTACGTGCGAAAAACTCTTGGACTCCAGCATTGGGTAACGCTGCTGAAGCACCAATTTGGGAATCAGCATCAAACATCTCTACATCAGCTGCTGAGAACTCTTGGTACGTAGAAGATGGTGATTACATCCGTTTACAAAATATCTCTTTAGGATACAAACTTCCTAAAAACGTTATTTCGAAAATCGGTGTTAAGAATGCTAAGTTGACATTATCGGCTAACAACTTGTTTACTTTAACGAAGTACAAGGGATTAGATCCAGGTGTTGGTGGAGCAGCTGATACAAGCTTTGGTATCGACGTAGGTAACTACCCTGTTACGCGTTCATTCAATGCTTCGATCAACTTGAATTTCTAATTTAGCGAAAGCCAATTTTAAAAATTAAGAACATGAAAAAATATCAGATTTTAAAGCGATTAAGTTTAGTTAGTGCGTCAGCGTTTATGTTGACATTCGCTTGTAAGGATCAGTTTTTAGAGGTGCCGCCAACAGCTTCATTAGCTCAAGCGCAGTTATCATCTAAGGCTGGTGTTGAAGGTGCCTTGATTGGTACTTACGCGCAATTAGCGGGTAAAGGATTCTCACGTTTAGCAGCACCTACCAACTGGGTTTGGGGTTCTATTCGTGGTGGTGAGAGTAACAAGGGTACTGACCCAGGTGATTACTCAAACATCAACGTTATGCAACGTTACGAGGTTCCTGCAAATGATGGAGACTTGAACTCAACATGGCAAGCAAAATACGAAGGTATTGCGCGTGCAAATGCGACAATTAACTTAGCGAATGGTTCGAAAGAATTATCTGCTACAGATAAGACGCGTATTGTTGCTGAGGCTCGTTTCTTACGTGGTCACTTCTATTTTGAGTTGAAGCGTTTATTCGGTTCTGCTCCTTACGTAGATGAGACAATGGATTACGGTAAAGGTATCGAGAAAGTAGTAGCTACTGCTGACTTGTATTCTAAGATCGAAGCTGACTTCAAATTTGCTTATGACAACTTGCCAGAGACTTCTTCTGCTGCAGGTCGTGCAAACAAATGGGCTGCTGGAGCTTACTTAGGAAAGGTTTATTTGTATCAAGGCAATAAAATGGCTGATGCAAAAGCGATCTTTACTACGGTTATTGCTAACGGTAAGACAACGAATGGTAAGAAATACGGTTTAGTTTCTAAGTTTGCTGAAATCTTCAACGCGGAGAATGACAACAACGAAGAGGCTATTTTTGCCGTACAATCTTCGATGAACACAGGTAACGTGAATAACGCAAACGGTTTCGATGACTTGAACTACCCATACAATACGGGAGCTGATGGTCCAGGTAACTGCTGCGGATTCTTCCAACCATCTTTCTCGATGGCGAATGCTTACCGTGTTTCTGCTGATGGTCTTCCATTATTAGGAGAGCAAGCTGATGGTACTCCAGATTATAACTTAGCTGCTAATTCAGTTAAGCATGATTACGGTGTAGCTTCTTCAGCAGGATTTGAAGAAGATGCTAATCCATTAGATCCACGTATTGACCATACGATCGGTCGTCGTGGTATCCAATACTTAGACTGGATCGAGCATCCAGGTGCTAACTGGATTCGTTCTCAGCCTTATGCTGGTCCATATTCTCCTAAGAAATACATCTACTACAAGCGTCAAGAGAATACCTTGACTGATGGATCTTCTTGGACACGTGGATATGCGACAATGAACTTCAACATTATCCGTTTTGCGGACGTATTGTTGATGGCTGCTGAAGCTGAAATCGAAGCAGGTAGCTTAGCTACTGCTTTAGGTTACATCAACCAAGTTCGTTCTCGTGCTGCTAATCCAGCAGGATTTGTTAAGAACTCGAAAACAGGTGCTAACGAAGCTAACTACGTAATCTCTACGTATTCTTCTTTAGGCGACCAAGCAAGCGCTCGTAAGATCGTTCGCATGGAGCGTTTATTGGAGTTGGCGACAGAAGGTCACCGTTTCTTCGACTTAGTTCGTTGGGGTGTTGCAAGCAAGTCATTGAATGCTTACTTGAAATACGAGTCTAAGTTATTAGTAACTAAGTTTGGTGGTGCGTCGTACACAGATACGGATGCATTATTACCAATTCCTCAAGCACAAATTGATATTCAAGGTACTTCTATATTGAAGCAAAACCCTGGTTATTAATCGTTTGATTTTAGTTTGAAAAAGGTGGGGAGAAGTCCCCACCTTTTTTTATTTTAGTAGTTCAAAGATTTACCTCCCTATGTACACACGAATACTAGCTGCCTTCATTATCTTATTTGTTATTGCTTCCTGCAAGAATAAAACCACTTTTGAGCAATTATCTGGTGATGATACCGGTATTCATTTTTCAAATTCAATCGCTGAAAACGATACCTTGAATATATTGAAGTATGAATACCTCTACAACGGAAGTGGAGTAGGAATGGGTGATTTTAATCAGGATGGCTTGCTTGATGTTTTCTTTTCAGGTAGTCAAGCGAATGGCGCGCTTTATCTCAATAAAGGCGAAATGAAGTTCGAAGATATCTCAAAATCAGCGGGTATCGATACAAAGAATCGTTGGTGTTCTGGGGTATCCATTGTTGATATCAATGGTGATGGATTATTGGATATCTATGTTTCGGCTACCATGAAAACGGCAATTCAGGACCGGGAGAACATGCTCTTTGTCAATCAAGGAGTCAAAAATGGTGTACCCTCCTTCAAAGAAATGGGTGCAGCCTATGGAGTTAATGACGCAGGACATTCTGAACATACAACGTTCTTCGATTACGATCGCGATGGCGATTTAGATATGTATGTGCTGACGGATGTTATCGATCAATTCCCTTCTTTATATCGTCCGAAGGTGACGGATGGTTCTTATCCGAATACCGACAGGTTATATCGTTGTGATTTTTCGAAGGAGAAAGGGCATCCCGTGTATACCAACGTATCCAAAGAAGCTGGGATTACGATTGAGGGATACGGATTAGGGATCAATATCTGTGATATCAATCAAGATAATTGGCCTGATATCTATGTGACAAATGATTATGTCTCGGATGACATTTTGTACATCAATAACCACGATGGTACCTTTACCGACCAAGCGAAGACTTATTTTAAACATACGAGTTTAAGCGCCATGGGGAATGATGTGGCGGATATCAACAATGATGGCCTACAAGATATTGTTGCCTTGGATATGTTACCCAAGGATAATGAGCGTAAAAAACAATTAGCTCCGCCCAATAGCTACCAAGCTTATCAGAATTCCGACTTGTACGGATACACATATCAATACATGCGGAATACCTTACAAATTAATCCAGGGAAAAATGCTGCAGGTAATCCAATGCCATTCCAAGAAGTTAGCCTTCTGGCAGGAGTATCGGAAACAGAATGGAGTTGGTGCCCGTCTTTGGCCGACTTTGACAATGACGGTTATCGCGACTTGTTGATTACCAATGGCTTTCCGCGCGACGTCACGGACCGAGACTTCATGTCTTATCGGGCTGACGCGCAGCAATTAGCGTCTGATGCCATTTTGCTGGAGCAAATGCCTGTGATTAAAGTTAAAAACTATGCATTCAAAAATAAGGGTGGACTAAAATTTGAAGATGTAAGTGCTGCTTGGGGAATCAATGTGCCTTCTTTTTCTAATGGAGCGGCATATGGAGACCTCGATAACGACGGTGACCTAGACTATGTTGTGAATAATATTAATGATGAGGCTTTTGTTTATAAAAATAACACGATGGAAGAAGCGCCAGAAAAAGGGCGTTTTCTCCGCGTTAGTTTTGAAGGGAAAGGGCTGAATAAAGCGGGCCTTGGTACCCGGATTGAAGGTGTTTTTGTAGATGGAACGCGTTTTTATTACGAAAACAACCCCTATCGCGGCTATTTATCGAGTGTGGAGCCTGTAGCCCACATTGGACTTGGTGCAAAGCAAAAAATCAAGGAATTACATGTGATTTGGCCGAATGACTCCATGCAGGTTATTAAAAATCCGGGGTCTAATCAAGTCATAAAGGCAACGATAAGCCAAGCGAAGCAAGCTTACCAACCCTTGTTTATGCAAGAAAAAACCATGTTCGCTGATATCAGTGAAGCGGTTCAATTGACTGACGTACATAAGGAAATGGACTTTATTGATTTTAATTTCCAAAGCACAACACCGCATAAGATGTCCCAATTAGGACCAGGGGCCTCTGTAGGAGATGTTAATGGAGATGGGCGCGAAGACTTATTTATTGGCGGTTCTAAGTTTTACTCGGGTACGTTTTATCTCCAACAAGCTAATGGCAAGTTCACAAAGAAATACTTGGAGGGTGCTTATGATGCCCCTAAAAAACTAGGGGAGGACTTAGGTAGTCTTTTAATTGACATGGATCGCGATGGAGATTTGGATCTATACGTTGCTCGTGGGGGTACAGAAGAAAAGCTGGGGTCGAATTCCTCTCAAGATGTAATCTATGTGAATGATGGCAAAGGGAATTTCACGCTGCAAATGAGCGCACTACCTAATTTTACAGAAAGTAATGCCGCTGTTCGTGCTGCGGATGTGGATCACGATGGAGACTTAGATTTGTTTGTGAGCGGTCGGAATGTTCCATTCCAATATCCGAAAGGAACGGTTTCCCGCTTATTGCGTAACGATTCGAAACCTGGTAATGTCAGATTTGTAGATGCAACTGCACAGTTGGCCCCAGAATTTTTGCAAGAAGCCATGTTATGCGATGCGGTTTGGACAGATTACAATCAAGATGGCTGGCAAGACTTAGTTGTTGCGGGAGAATTTATGCCTATTCAGGTATTTCAAAATAATAAAGGGCATCTGAAAAAATTGACCGATACCGGCTTAGAGCAAGCCGCTGGATTATGGGGTTCCATTATCGCTGCGGACTTTGATCAAGATGGAGACATGGATTTTGTTGCCGGAAACATGGGCAAGAACACCCTACTTCGCGCAAATACTAAACAACCCGTCGAGGTATTGCATGGGGATTTGGATGGCAATGGGGTCTATGATGTGTTCCCTTTTGTCTATTTCCAAAATGCTGAAGGCACTCCCATTTCGGCTCCTTTGTTCGGAAAAGATGATACACATAAGCAAATGAATTCAACCCGTGCTCGTTTTGTGTATTACAAGGATTTCGGTAAGGTAACACAGGAAGGATTTTTGAACGAGGCAGAAAAGAAGAAAGCGAATAAATTAACGCTGACAGAGAATGCCTCCATGTACATTGAAAATAAAGGTCAAGGTAAATTTGACCTACACGAATTACCTGTGATGGCACAAGTTTCTGCATTAAATGGTATGCAGGTCATGGATGTGAATCAAGACGGATATTTAGACATTGTATATGTAGGCAATAATTATGGAAATGAAGTTGCCATGGGCCGATATGACGCATCAAATGGCGGGGTATTAATAGGTGGGCCGAAAGGTTTCCAGGCTGTTGTCAACTCAGGTGTTTTAGTGCCGGGCGATGCTAAATCCTTGGTAGGCATTCAAATAGGGAATGACTTAGCCTATGTAGCTTTACAAAATAGAGGCTCGATGAAAGTATTTAAGCCATTGACACCGATGCAAAAAGCTAACGTCCCTGTAGGGAAAGATTTTACCTATGTCTACAAAGGACGCAAGCAACGAATCGCTTGGACCTATGGCGCATCTTATTTGAGCCAGAGTAATCAATCGCAAGCATTCATTCCGGCTGGTGCCAAATTAGTGCAATAGATTTTTGACGTAGTGCATTTGTAAGCCAGGAGGTATTTTATCTCCTGGTTTTCTTTTTCCAAATTGGTAATTACCTAATAAAATATCGATGTCACCATCTTTATCCACATCACCGGCATCCATTACGATGTAATGTGCTCCTTCGGCAACGCCCAGGTTACTGACTTTGAATTGCATGTTTCCTTGATTCTGGAAATATAAAAATCCTTCGTTTTTACCTTTGTCATTTTCCGCAAAAAACGCAATCATCGCGAGATCTAAATCGCCATCTTGGTCAAAGTCACGCGCAAGTGTTTTCGATGCGCCATAGGCAGGAAAAAAGTATGATTCTTTGAAATTATTTCTTCCATCATTCAGGTAGACGTGTACCCCATGATAAGCCTTTTTCGAGAAGGAATAGTCGGCATTGTCGCCATTCGAAACGATAAGGTCTGGATGTCCATCCTTATTCATGTCTGCGACTTCCATGTAGCTACTGCCAAATACCGCATCGAATTGTAAAAGTGGTTTTTCGATAAATAATCCTTTGCCTTTATTGATAAACATTGATACACCTTCTCTCGACTGCGCCGTTAAAACCATCAGATCGGGCTTCCCTTCGCCCGTAAAGTCGCGAATGACTACATTTCGAGCCCCTGCTTGAATTTTCAGTGGATGAATACTTCTGTTTTTTCCATCAATCCATGTTAATTGGCCTTGTTCAAATCCATATTCACAAAGCACATAATCTAAGACACCATCTTCATTCAAATCCGCCACTTGTAGGTCTACCGGGCGCTTTAATGAATCTAAAATAACTTGCGCTTTGTTTCCTTGTAATTCGTAAAGTGTGCCTAATTTCTGGTCATTCGGATACATTTTTCCGATGCCCGTTAAGAAGGTACGGGCACCAATAAACTGCGTCGAAACGTTTGCGCTTCTTGTAGAGATCTGTTTGCCGGGCTTCAGGTTTTTATCAAGAATAAGCGTTTGGTGTGTTCGCATACCTACCCAGACCTCCGGCTTAGACGGATGAATCTTAATGGAAGTCACTCCTGCAATGATGTCGTTTGGTGTAATGTATTCGGATATCTGAAAATGAAAGGGTTCTACGGTTACAGGCTCCTTTTTCTTTTGAGGAATTGCTTTCTCTGGGGCATTGCGCGTGTAGTAATTGACAATGGCTTGCCATTCTTCCTGAGAAATACTCGGCGTCTCCGGATAGGTATTCATTTGCAAAGCGCTTTGGAATTGCTCTTCCGAAATTCGCGTCATTAATTCGAAGCGATTCCCTAATCCCAATCGATAGGACATCTCAGGCAAAACGCCCGTCTCCCAAGTTTTCTTGTCTAATAAACTTGGATCCGGAAACTTATGGCATGA
The DNA here is from genome assembly GCF_032470275.1 of Aquirufa regiilacus. NCBI lineage: Bacteria > Pseudomonadati > Bacteroidota > Cytophagia > Cytophagales > Flectobacillaceae > Aquirufa > Aquirufa regiilacus. The sequence goes on along the minus strand of NZ_JAVNWW010000005.1, from coordinate 52,122 downwards.
ACCACAGGTTTTCTTGGCAATTGCTTCCTCCTTCTCCTCTTGGGTTTGTTGGCAACTGAATAAGATGACACTAAAAAGGCAAATGTATAACAGGGATTTCATCTCAATGATTAAGGAACTATGATGGCTGTAGAATCAACGGCCACTCTGCCATTGCAACTAAAGTCGAACGCGAAATTTTCGGGTTTGATAAATGGCATTTTTCGGTAGCCTTCGATGGCCAAGGATTGATCAGCATATACTTTTTCCATGAATTTGGCAAAGGCCGGCATGGCCATTTTAGCTCCTTGTCCCAATGCCAAACTTCGAAAGTGAATGCTTCGGTCATCGCCACCTACCCAAACGCCCGCCACAATTTTTTGAGTGACGCCCATAAACCAACCATCTGAATAGTTTGATGTGGTACCTGTTTTGGCGCCGATTTCATTTCCTGATACGATGGAGGTTCTTTTCAATCCTTCCGCGGTTCCGCCAGGTTCTTGCACGGCACCTTGTAACATATAAGTCATCAAATATGCCGTTTCAGGTTTGATAGCTGCTTTGACAGGAGGCGAATACTCACGGAGTACATTTCCGACCTTATCCGTGATGCGCAATACCAAAATCGGGTCTATTTTTTCCCCGCCATTTGCTAGGGTGCTATAGCCTGATACTTGTTCGAAAAGGGATACTTCCGACGCTCCCAAACACAGGGACGGAACTTCATGTAAAGGACTTTCAATCCCGCATTTATGGGCAAATTCCGCAATCTTATCCGGTCCTAATTGTTTCATTAATTTAGCCGAAATCGAGTTGATGGATAATCCCATCGCCCGACGCATCTTCATGTTTTGATAGCTGTATTTTCCGTCAGAGTTTTGAGGTGTCCATGTTCCCCCGCTTAATCCGTCTTCTTCACCAAATGTCACCGGTTCATCCACTAATTCATCACAAGGCGTCACGATTTCATTTTCTATGGCAGCGCCATAAACAAAGGGTTTAAAGGTTGAGCCCGGTTGGCGCTTACTTTGTGAAATATGGTCGAATTTGAAGTACTTGTAATTAATTCCCCCAATCCACGCTTTCACGTGGCCATTCATCGGATCCATGGCCATCATCCCACAGTTTAAGATGCGTTTGTAATAATTCAAAGAGTCCATCGGACTTAAGGTGGTATCCTTGTCACCATCCCAAGTAAATACGGTCATTTTGATGGGGCGTCGTAATTCTTCCCAAACCTTAAACTCATCATTGTTGTAGGCACTCATTAAATCTCGGTAGCGTTGTGTGCGCTTCATGGCATCTTTCAAGAAACCTTTGATTTCCTTCATCTCCTCATTTACCCATGGGTTTCGTCCTCGCCAATGGTCATAAAACAACTTCTGCTCCGCGCGCATATGCTCTTTTACAGATTCCTCCGCATACTTTTGCATGCGCGAATCGATGCTGGTATAGATTCGTAACCCACTCGTGTATAAATTTAATTGCTGGTCTTCCGGCCGATCCTTATTTAATTCTTTAATAGCCGATAAAACCTGTTGACGGATTGCTTCTCTAAAATAGGGGGCTGCACCTGTATTTTGATTCTCCACGCGGTAATGCAAATTGAGGTCCTCTGCTTGAAGTTTAGGCAAATCTTCTTCGGTGACGAATTCATATTTGGCTAATTGGCCTAATACTACATTCCGACGTTCCAATGTGCGCTCAGGCCGTACTCGAGGATCATACAGAGAAGGATTTTGAAGTAGGCCAATTAACGTTGCGGCTTCGGTTAGACTGACGTCTTTAAGGTCTTTTTGGAAATAGGTTCTGCAGGCAACTTGAATTCCGTAGGCATTGTTCCCGAAACTTACTTCGTTCAGGTACATGGCCATGATTTCTTGTTTAGTATAGCGACGCTCTAAACGGATGGCTAAAATCCATTCTTTAACTTTGGCTACGACAGTTTTCACTCCATTAATTTTCATCAATAAACCCATGTAAACAGGGTCATCTTCCCCAAATTCCATCGATCGGGTATGAAACAAGTTTTTAGCTAATTGTTGTGAAATGGTACTTCCTCCTCCCGATGTTCCTAAGGTAAATACAACACGAAACATGGATCGAATATCGATTCCGGAGTGTGCCGTAAATCGAGCATCCTCAGTCGAAATAAGGGTATGAACAATGTTGTCTGGTAATTCTTCGAATTCCAAGGGGTTTCTGTTTTCTCGAAAATATTTGCCTATTTCTTGGCCATCTTCAGATATGATTAGCGAGGCAACTTGAGATTTTGGGTTTTCCAATTCATATAAACTCGGCATACCGCCGAATAACCACAAGAAATTGAAGTTGACCGCCACAATCAACAAGATAATTCCAAGGGTCGACCCTATAAAGAATCGATATAAGAATCGAATGATTTTCTCGTATTTCCCAGTTTCAAACATACTTATCTATTTTTTGGGGATGGCATTGATCCTTCCTTCCGCTTCGGCTTTTAATGGGCTTAAGGGGAATAACTGAACAAATTGTTTTAATGTTTTCTCGTATTCTACGGTATTTTTTAGGCCCGCTTGGCATAAGGCACTTAAAAATACGATTTTATCTTCCGATTTGCTACCGGGATAATTGATGCGTAATTGCTGGCAGGCGCGCAAAGCCGCGTCAAATTCATTTGACTTGAAAAGAAGGTATGCGGACTCGTAGGCTTTTTCTGCTTGTACTTCTTTCGTATCTGAAAGGGTCCCTGTCTCCAATTGAAGGATGGTAAGTTTGTAAATCGAATCGGGGAATCTGTCAAATAATACATTTCGCGTATTTGGCTTCTCTTGTCTGTTTTCGGCACTTAGGTAAAGCAGGTATAATGCTTCCGCTTCAAAACTTGAATAGGGGAACTCGTTCAATAGTCGTTTTAATTGTTGGCGAGCCAAAGCATTTTCGCCCATTTGGGTCTTGCAATATTTACCTAATTCGAATAATGCCTGTTCTTTGGTTTTATTCGATGCCAATAATTTTGCTTCTGTGGTCGGTATGTTATTCAACCAAATATCCATGGAGTCCATTTGCAAACTAGCGCTCGGGATATTACTTTTTTCCGTTAATTCAATCGTTTGGTTTGTATTCGTCGAAATCGTTGTGTTTTGTTTGTTTTTTCGATTCCAGAAGTCTTCTAAATTCCGAATTCCCCACTTCATGCTAAACTCCTGCTCCCCTTTGATGCGTGCTTGTTCATTGTAAAAATAAAAGCTTTGCTGGTCCGAACTTGCGGGTCTGCGTGTAAATGTGACAACCATTTTCTGAGGTTGAGCCTGAATTTTTTGAAGTGAATCACTCCGTTGATTCTTTTTTGCTTGCGTCTGTTTATAAAGTGTTTGTAAGTCGCTCAGCGGCATTTTGGCTAGCTTTTGCAACGAGTCCTCATGTTGAATTTTACTAGCTAATTCCACGTATTTATTCCAATCCTTTTTCAATTTCTGTGCCTTCACATAGCTGGGATGTGTATTGGATAAACTAATGGCGGCCGAATCAAAATATGCCGAGGCCTTCGGATAATCCTTGATTTGATTCGCAAATAAGTTGGCTAGTTGGTAATACAATTCACCTTTGTTTGGATTGTTTTTCGTTGCTTTTTCCCACGCGATTTTTGCCTGATCTAAATCCTTTTGCTCGAGGTAAATCTTTCCAATGGACACATAAATTTCAGATTTTTGATCTTCATTTTTCGGGTCGGCCAACATTTTTTCAAGGGCAGGAATGGATTGATCAAGGGATTTAAAAGCGATGTTTGCGCGGAGAGTCAATTCATAATTTGACTTTTGTCTCATGCTATTTTGGTAGGCTTCTTTAGCTTGAGATCCTTGATTGATTCGTTCATTTAGTTGGCCTAAAATAAAATACATCCGACTTCTTTCTCCTCTGTTTTTAATCTTCCCCGCCATTTGATTTAGGGCGTTGATGCTGGCCGTAATTTCACCTTTTTGTTGATGCTCAAAGGCTTTTGCCAACGCGTAATCTGTTCCAGTTAGCTCGTTTTCGATTAAAAATGCCTCCGCTTGTTCGGCTGATTCGAAGTCGTTTTGGATTAAGTAGGTTTGGTACAGCAAGGTTAAGGCTCTTGTTTGCGTCTTAGTATCTGGCGTGAGTGTATTGATGTATTTAAGCGTCTCAACGGCATTTTTATAGTCTTTTTGTAATAGGCGACCTTCTGCAATGAGGAGGTAAGCATCGTCCAAATAGGCTGAATTTTGGTGGCGATCAATAACCAAAGATGCTTTTCGAATCAGGTTTCCGATTTCTAATTTATGGCTGATGCCAAATGCGGAATCCACCGGCGCGAAGATGGGCAATTCATTGGCAAAGTTTTCTACGCGCTCAAGCACAAGTTGATTGTGAAGGCTTATTAACAGACGGTCGGCTTGCCATATGGCATTGTATTTTGCGTTGATGTTATGAAAAGTAACGGCAGCCGGTTTGGTACTGTGCTGGGAGCAGCTCCATGTGACCAATAACACCAAAACAACCGAGAGAATCCGAATCATAATTTGTGACGCATACAATTTTCAAATTTACAATATATATAAATGAAAAAGCCATAAATTTAGTGTGTGGTCGAAGGATTATTTTTAAAATTATGCAATCATATCAGCGATTTATTGGGGCGGCATTTCAAATGTTGGTGACAATCTTGGGAGGGGTCTATTTAGGTCGTTATTTGGACGGGTATTTCCATACCCACACGCCTTGGTTTACCTTGGGTTTTTCCTTGGGATCGATTGTTTTTGCGATGATTGCTTTGATCAAAAGTCTCCCCAAATAATTTACAAAATATTCCGTAAATTGCTGTTATTTTTCATGTTAAACTCGCGCTAGCGTGTTCGAAGGTCGCCGATTAATTCTATTTCTTGTTTTTGTGAGCATCGGGTTGGTGTTCATCGGGAAGCTGTTTTATTTACAGTTGCTTGATGATACCTATGAGAAGGCGGCGGATAATAATGCCATTCGTAAAATCATTCAAGTGCCATTTCGTGGCGAAGTATATGACCGTAAGGGGAAATTGATCGTGTACAATACCCCGGTTTACGATGTCTACATCACCCCTCGGAAAGCTGTGGTGCAAGATACCAATCGCTTTTGTAAGCTTTTTGGCGTGACACGGGGATATTTTGATACCGTAACGAAGCAAGCGCGTGCTTATTCACGGGTAAAACCTTCCTTGTTTTTAAAGCATTTGACCAAAGAGGATTTTGCGCGCATTCAAGATGCCATGGTGGATTACCCAGGCTTTTCGATCACGACGACAGCTTTTCGGACCTATCAATCGATCGCGTTTTCGAATGCCTTAGGTTATGTGGCTGAGATTAATCCAAACTCGTTGAAAGACCAACGAGATGATTATTATCGCCAAGGGGATTATGTGGGAATTTCAGGGATTGAGTCTTATTACGAAGATGTTTTGCGAGGACAGCGTGGAGTTAAATACCGCATGGTCAACAGCAATGGGGTTGAGAAAGGAGATTACAAAAAGGGAAAGCTGGATGTTAATCCCGTCGCAGGTAAGAACCTGTACACGAGCATCGATATACGTTTGCAAGAATATGCGGATAGCCTGATGATGCATAAGGTAGGGAGTGTGGTTGCGATAGAGCCGTCTACCGGTGAAATTCTGACGATGGTTTCGGCCCCGTCTTACGATCCAAGTTTATTGGCCGGTCGGAATTTTTCCAAATATTATCAGAAATTGGCCCTCGATCCGTTGAAGCCTTTGATCAATCGTCCGCCTTCTGCTTATTATCGTCCGGGGTCTACGTTCAAGTTGGTACAGGCACTTGTAGGCCAGCAATTAGGAATTCTTTCGGCGGGTTCTGTTTTTGGACATGCGGGTGCTCCCGTCAAATGTCACGCGCACAATACTTCGCACAATGATTTGCATAATGCGATTCAATGGTCTTGTAACCCTTATTTTTACCATGCCTTTCGTAAGATTTTATATGATGGGACAACCGGTAATACCTTTGAGCGTTCAGCTCAAGGCTTACAACGCTGGTCGGAATTGGTCGCAAATTTTGGTTTTGGAAGGAAGTTGGGCGTCGATGTCAGTAATGAGAAAAAAGGGAATTTGCCAACGGTCGATTATTACAATAAAGTTTACAAAGGGGAGAATACCTGGAAGTTCTCCAATATTTATTCTTTGAGTATCGGCGAAGGGGAATTGGTTGTGAGTCCTTTGAAAATGGCCAATTTTGCCGCGATCATCGCGAACCGCGGTTGGTACATTCCACCCCATTTAGTCAAAGGGGTAGGGGAGAAACGAACGATGGATCCTTTTTATCGGAATCCTGTTTCGGTAGGTGTGGATGCCAAATATTTCCCCGTGGTCATTCAGGGCATGCAGGATGCGGTTTTGCATGGAACGGTGGGGGCTGATGGTCGCATTCCGGATATCACCATGTGTGGGAAAACTGGGACTTCCCAAAATAAAAAAGGAAAAGATCATTCGATTTTTATTGCCTTTGCTCCGAAGGATAATCCCAAGATTGCGATAGCTGTTTTTGTGGAGAATGCTGGTTTTGGTGGATTTGCCGCTGCACCGATTGCTTCTTTGATCATTGAAAAATATTTAAAAGGTCGTGTAGATCGGAAGGATGTGGAGACGAAATTTATGAATATGAGTTATTTGGCGAACGTTACGTATAACCGGCCCGTCAAAAAAGTCACAAGCGATAGTTTACGAAAATGAGTCAAACATCGGGATATATGGCAAGTCGATTAGACTGGTGGAGCGTAGGTTTATATGCGCTTTTTGTCCTCATGGGATGGATGAGCATCTATTCGGCGGTATATAATCCGGAAGCACCTCTTGGTTTATTTGATGCAGCTTTTTACACCTCGAACGCAGGGAAGCAGTTAATCTGGATTGGGACGAGTTTTGTGCTCATCATGTTCATTTTTGCCCTCGATTTTCGATTCTTTGAATCTTTTGCTCCTATGATTTATGGGCTATTCATTTTCTTATTGATCTTGGTTCCATTTCTCGGAGTCACGATTAATGGTTCTCATTCTTGGTTTAAAATCGGAACTGTCACGATTCAACCTGCCGAATTTGCCAAAACGGCTACCGCACTTTTGTTGGCCAAATACCTCAATGACCCCCAAGTAAGTTTAACACGTTTTCGCAATCAATGGAAGGCGGCTTTGATCATGTTCGTGCCTATTTTATTGATTGTTGGCTCGAATGAAACAGGTTCTGCCTTGGTGTTTGTGTCGTTTATTATCTTGCTTTACCGCGAGGGATTACCTGGCGAATATCCAGGTTTACTCTTGGGTGGAATCTTCCTTTTTGTGAGTGCTTTGATATTAAAGCCGCTGACAATCTTTATTTTGCTGGTTATTTTGGCGGGCATGTTGGTGTTATTGATGCCGATTTACCTCCAACGGATGTATCAGACCTATGTGAAAATAGCTTTGGGTATTTCGGTGGTCATGTCCCTGGCGATGTTGGTCGAATGGGTCGTGAATAATGTACTGAAGGAACACCAGCGAAATCGAATTAAGGTATTGTTGGACCCCGACTTTGATCCAAGAGGCTTAGGCTATCAAGTTACGCAGTCAAAAATTGCGATTGGTTCCGGCGGTTTTTGGGGGAAAGGATATTTAGGCGGAACACAAACGAAGTTTGATTTTGTGCCTGAGCAGAGTACGGATTTTATCTTTTGTACGATTGGCGAGGAGTTTGGCTTTATCGGAGTAGCTGGGATCATCATCTTGTTTATGGTCTTTCTCTGGAGACTTATGTACTTGGCTGATTTGCAGCGTTCACGCTTTGCAAGGGCTTATGGTTTTGGGGTTGTGGGAATTCTATTCTTTCACTTTTTAGTTAATATTGGGATGACGATTGGTTTAATGCCGATCATGGGAATTCCTTTGCCTTTCTTTAGTTATGGAGGTTCATCCTTATGGTCCTTTACCATTTTGCTGTTTATCTTTTTAAAATTAGACTCTCACCGGTCGGATATGCTTTCTCGCTAATATGGAAAACGAAAAAATTTCTTCCAAAGCCAAAATGTTAATTGCCGTAGCTGCTCTGGGCTATTTTGTGGATGTGTATGACTTAATCTTATTCTCAGTTGTGCGTAACCCAAGTTTAAAAAGCTTGGGATTGCAAGGAGGAGAGCTTCTGAATCAAGGTTTGAATTTGATGAATGTCCAAATGGGTGGGATGCTCATTGGCGGTATCTTATGGGGTATTTATGGCGATAAGAAAGGGCGTAAGTCTGTGTTGTTTGGCTCAATCTTACTCTACTCGCTTGCGAATGCCTTGAATGGCTTCGTGACAGATTTAAATACCTATGCCATTCTACGGTTTATTGCGGGTATCGGTTTGGCGGGAGAATTAGGTGCTGGAATTACCTTGGTCAATGAGACCTTGCCGCCATCTAAAAGAGGTATTGGGACCTTAATCATTGCGGGTGTTGGCGCCGCAGGCGCCGTTTTTGCACCTATTATTGCGGGGCTAAGTTCGGATCCGGAATGGTGGCGTTCTTGTTATTTTATCGGTGGAGGTATGGGCCTTGCCTTGTTGCTTCTACGTTTGGGTACGTTTGAGTCCTCGATGTATTCCCACATGGATGCTGGTGTGCAGAAAGGGAATTTTTTCCAATTGTTTTCATCTGGCGAAAGATTTAAGAAATACTTGTATTGCATACTTATGGGATTGCCGATTTGGTACATCATCGGTATTTTGGTTTTTTCGGCACCCGAGATATTAAAAGGGAAGGTGAACGCAGGCGATGCGATTATGTATTGTTACCTCGGTTTGGCGATTGGGGATTTTGCTTCCGGGGCATTGAGTCAATGGCTGAAGAGTCGCGGAAAGGCTGTGCTAACTTATTTGTTTATTGCAGTTGTCCTATGTGTCTATTACTTATTTGGGATTACAGAAGTTTCCACCGCCCAAGCCAAATTAATAATCACGCTGCTCGGTTTCTTTGGCGGTTATTGGGCTGTTTTTTTAACCTATTCCTCCGAGCAATTTGGAACGAATGTGCGTATGACTGTGACAACGACGGTTCCGAATTTTGTACGCGGGGCATTAATTCCTATCTCCTTGCTTTTTAAGTTTTTGATTCCTTCGGTGGGCTTGATTCACGCAGCCGCCTATGTGGGTATTTTATGTTTTGCCTTATCCATTTTCGCGGTTTCCCAATTGAAGGAAACCTTTGGTAAATCTCTAGACTATACCGAATAATGGCGCTCATCTCAAAGAAAAAATCTCCTTTTCGAATTAATAACCAATTGCGTCGCTACCTGCACAAATACAATCGGGAGCATGCGATGAATATTTCCTACCAGGATTTATTGCGCTACGAAAATGCGATTGTGTTGTATGACAAGAATGGGCTAGATACACTTTGGGAAACCGTCTTTTATTCGCCCTCTGATCAAGAAGAGGTTTATGAGTCGTTGAAGCAGATCTATGCCGACTTAAAAACGGATGGGAATGAGGAGGTTATCAAGCACTTGGTGATTGACCGAGTGGATTTCTGTACTTACGGCAATACGCATCCTTTTCGTATTCGTATTGTGAATCGGGTGAATGATAATTTCGATTATTTCTACATCAAAATTGCAGATGCTTCGCGTGTGTACGGCTTGGAATTAGAGCATATTTTGTCTCCGAACCGGATCAATTACGTGACTTATGATAACACGCTCGTTGAAGAACATATTGCAGGAATTCCAGGCGATGCTTTCTTGAAACAGGATTTGGAACAAGATTTGGAATCCCCGATTCGTTTGGCAAAGGAGTTTGTCAAGTTCAATGAACGTTGCTTGGTTCAGTTGCTAGGGGATATGCACAGTGCCAATTTTGTGATTATTACCAATCCGGATTTTGAAGAGATTTATTACCGAATCCGCCCGATTGACTTTGACCAGCAATGTTATGAGGGAAAGAAGTCGGTGTACATGCCCCAATATTTCAAGCAAAATAATGCATTGATTGAATTAGGGATGAAATACATGACGCCTGAATCGGTTTGGCAGTATCAAATTGAGGAGCGCTCAATGATTGCGAGTCGCTTGAAGTCGGAAAGCCAGCGTGTCTCCGATTTAATGACCGTTATGTCGAAAGATGACATTGCACCCGAAGAAAATATTCAGCAACTTAAAGCAGAACTAGCGAAGCATTACGATGATGCGCGCTTCTTGGCTTGCAAAACGATGGGAGAAATTGTTTGGAACAGCCTAGAGCTGGTCATGCGTCACTAATTATTGTTTCAGTGTAGCATATGCCATCAAGCCGAGCCCTGTCATGTAGGCTAAACCTCCGATTGGAGCAACGGCTCCCCACAGCACACTTTGTGTGATACAAATCATATATAGTGCCCCTGGAAAGATGATGGCACCTGCAAAAATCATGTAGCCGGCTGTTTTAAGGTATTTATTGGAGATTTGCATCTGCCAAACCCCTAAAATCAATAAGATGATTCCCCCATACATTTGATAGCGCGCTGCCGTTTCAAAGGTCTCCAAACGGTTAATATCGCGTAAATAATCTTTCCATGCATGTGCGCCAAATGCGCCTAAGGCAACCGAAATTCCGGCAATAAGAGAACCCGTAAATAAGGAGAATTTTTTCATGGAAGGGGGATAAAAAAAGGCCTTGTTCCCAAGGCCTTTTGATTAAGATGCTAAAGAAACTTTCAGATCGTTCAGCTTCCGCTTAATCGAATCATCGATTTGTTGGTCGCCTACTTTCAAAATGAAACCACCGATAAGGCTTTCATCAATTTTTTCGATCAATTCTACCTCTTTGCCTGTGTAATCTTTGACGATTTTAGAAACCGTAGCTTTTTGATCTGCAGTCAGCGTAGAAGCTGTAGTAACAGTTGCTTTTTGTATTCCTTTGTAATCTGTGTACATCGAGATGAATTCTTTTGCCACGGCAGGAAGAATTTTCTCACGGTTCTTGTTTGTGATAATCACAAAGATGCCGTAAGTAACAGGGTTGAATTTATCCTTAAATAGCTTCGCTAGGATAGCTAATTTCGTATAATGCTTAATGATTGGGCTCTTAAGTGCTAAGACTAATTCATGGCTTCCTTCGCAAGTCTCTGCGAAATCGATCATATCTTTTGCTACTGCTTCTACGGCATTTTTTTCAATGGCGAAGTCAAGCAAAGATTTAGCGTAACGGTGAGCTACAATTAATTCTGACATGGTCTATTCGATTAAGATAATTTAACGTCAGCCATCCACTCAGTAACTAATTTCTCCTGAGCTGCTTTGTCTTTTAATTGGCTTTTTAACACTTTTTCCGCTAAGTCTAACGATAGGCTAGCTGCTTCTTTACGAATGGCTGCTACAGCGCTCGCTTTTTCTTGTTCGAATGCAACGCGTGCTTTTTCGATTTCTTGGTTAGCGGCTGTTTGTGCATCTAATTTCGCTTGCGCAATCATCGCGTCAGATGCTTCTTTTGCTTGCTTGATTAATGCATCGCGCTCAGCACGTGCCGAATTAATTAATTGTTCGTTACCAGCTTTCAAATCGGCCATTTCAGCACGTGTTGTTTCTGATAATTTGATCGCTTCGTCGATGGATTGCTCACGTTCAGCTAACGATTGAATGATGGGTTTCCAAGCAAATTTGGCTAGAAGGAAAAATAAGATTCCAAAGACAAGTAATTGCCAGAAGATAAGTCCAAAGTCTGGGGTAATTAACTCCATAATATATAAATATTTACAGTATTTCGTTTTTTAGAAAACGCAATTTGGCGCCTATCGCATTCCAAATTGCGTTTTAAATGTTTTGAATAAGGATTCAAAGGCTATCCCTCAGGCTTATTCGATTGGTATCTTATTTCAAAGTTACCAATAGACAAATTACAGCAGCGAATAACGCAACCGCCTCAACGAAGGCAGCAACGATCAACATCGCACCCTGAATTTTTCCAGAAGCTTCTGGTTGACGAGCGATAGCTTCCATTGCAGAACCACCGATACGACCGATACCCATTCCAGCTCCTAAAGCAGCTAAACCAGCACCAATACCTGCAAGACCAAGACCTACAGAAACTTCTAATAAAATCGATAAAATAGACATACGATTTGGGTTTATATAAATTAAAAAAAATACAAATTATTAATGATGATGCTCTTCAACCGCCGCTCCGATGTAGGTTGAAACCAACATGGTGAAGATAAACGCTTGAATAAAGGCAACAATCAGCTCGATCACGTTCATGAATAGTGAGAAAGGAACTACTGCGAGACCCAATGCTGCATTTTCAAAAATGAAAATCAAGGAAACTAAACTCAATAAAATAATGTGACCCGCTGTGATGTTTGCGAACAAACGAACCATTAACGAGAAAGGCTTCATGAAAATACCCACGATCTCAACAGGAGTTAAAATAACCAACATCCATTTCGGTACACCTGGCATCGCGAAGATGTGTGTCCAATATGTCGAACGGCCATTGAAATTCGTTACAAAGAATGCGATGATGGCTAATACTAACGTAACCGCGATGTTACCAGTTAAGTTGGCACCGCCTGGAACTAAGCCCAACATGTTGTTGAACCAGATAAAGAAGAAGACCGTCAATAAATATGGCATAAAACGACGGTAGTGTTTTTCGCCAATATTGTTTTTTGCAATTTCATCACGTACGAAGATGATAATCGGCTCGAACATCGATTGGATGCCTTTCGGTGCGCGGTGTGGATTTTCCTTGTAACGCTTACCGATTCCGATGAAGATTGTTAGCAATAATACTGCTGAAAGCATCAATGAAGCCACATTTTTCGTAATAGAGAAATCATAAACTTTCTCTCCATTCTCTGCGTGTATTTTTCCGTGCTCTAATAGGAATCCATTGTAAGGAATTTCTTCGTGGTGTTCGTTTTTAAAGTTGGCCGATGAAAATACCACTACGCCACGTGATGCCGTATATACGATGCAAGGCAATGGCAATGTCGCATGGAAATGCCCAACCGTGAAGAAATGCCAATCGTGCTCATCTGCGATGTGGTGCAAGATTAACTTACCTGGATCAAATTTCGTTGATTCTGCTTCGTGCGCAGCAGGAGTTGCCGCATGTGCTTGCGTTGAGTCATGTGCTACAGCCTCTTCATTCGCAAGCAGCGAAAAGCTTGAAAAACTGAATAATAATCCGAGGATTATATTTGAAAAATACATTTTCTTTAAAAAAGTCTTAATCGGCATCGTAATTCTTGCTTTTACTATTTTGTTTTCAAATGATTTGCTAATTCGTTGATTAGCGTTGTTTTAAGCAGAAAAAAAAGAAAAATAAATTCAGTCTTTTCTAAAAACGTCGCAAGTTACGAAGCAAGCCAATTATTTCAAAATTTGCGCTACATAAATAGAGTACAAAAAAGTTGATTACAAATAAGAATATTTCCGGGGTGCCTGAATAGGCGAAGAATCCAATGAACGAAAGGCTTAATATGAAGCGTATGGTCAAGTTTATCATCTGAAATTGGATGAATTTTTCTTTTCCATCTTTTAGTCCGATTTGTGCAATGCTATAAGTTAAATAGGACTGAAATGCCAAAAAGGTAAATATGAAGGAAACGTTTGGGTGCAGTAAGTATACCAATGCGCTTTGGCTAATCGCATAAAGAATTACGGCGAAGCCTATATAAAATAGTATTAGGTGTTTCATAGGGCAAATATCAAGAGAATTTTGGAAAATCCTGATTTCCTGATTTACTTTGTGCCCTCATTCAGTCGCTGTGAAGCATTGAATTATAAAGAAGAAGGGAGAGACTAGGCTCATTGATCTTCTGGCAACCCGTCAAAATTTGACCCCGGTGCTAATTCCTACCCCAGGCGTTTGTCTGTTTAGGGAAATATAAAGCTTTGATGATGCAAGCAGAATTTAGACACTATCACTATCCCCATACATTTGTACTAGAAAGCGGCACGTCGCTTCCTGAAATTGATTTGGCTTACCAAACCTGGGGCCAAATGAATGCAGCTGGTGATAACGTGATTTGGATTTGCCATGCGTTTACTGGAAGTCAGGATGTCGCCGACTGGTGGCAAGGGCTTGTAGGACCAGGTAAATTGTTTAATCCCGAGAATAATTTCATTGTTTGTGCCAATATTTTAGGGTCTCATTATGGTTCTACGGGGCCATTGTCAACGAATCCTCAAACCGGCGAACCTTATTTTCATGCGTTTCCTGATGTAACAATCCGCGATGTCGTCAATGCTTTTGAATTGCTTCGTCAAGATTTAGGAATTCATACCATCAAGACTTGTATCGGTGGGTCGATGGGCGGTCAACAGGCTGTCGAATGGGGGATTATTAATCCAGACTTAATTCAGAACTTGATTTTGGTTGCAACGAATGCCGTTCATTCGCCGTGGGGAGTGGCGTTTAACGAGTCCCAGCGAATGGCGATCGAGTTGGACAAAACTTGGGGAGAATCCCATCCAAAGGCGGGAATTGACGGGATGAAGGCAGCTCGTGCTACGGCCTTGATTTCATACCGTAACTACGAAACGTATCAAATTACACAAGCGCGCCAGGATCATTCACTCGAGAAAACCTTGCGAGCCGTGTCCTATCAGCGTTATCAAGGAGAGAAGTTGGCCCAACGCTTTAATGCCTTTTCTTATTACATCCTTTCCAACATGATGGATTCACAAGATGTGGGTCGGAATCGGGGAGGAATTATTCCTGCCTTAAAGCAAATCAAGTCGAATACACTGGTTATCGGGATTAAATCCGATGCCTTGTTTCCCATCGTGGAGCAGGAATTCTTAGCTAAACATATTCCGGGTGCATCTTTTCAAGTGATTGATTCCTTGTATGGGCATGATGGATTTTTAATTGAAAGTGGTTTGATGACGAAAGCGATTCGACTGTGGCAGAAATTACAGCTATTAGAAGTGAATCCCATGGCCGAGTTCTTTCGGGAGTTAGAGCGTTTATAGCCCTAGGCTTCTAGGGGTACCCAGGTTAAAACCTGGGGTTAGTATATTGAATGTTCGGAGGTATTTTTCTTACCTTTAACCTATGGATTTCAAAAACAAAATTGTCTGGATCACGGGCGCATCTTCCGGTATCGGCGAAGCTTTATCCTATGAATATGCCTCAAAAGGCGCTAATTTGGTTTTGTCGGCACGCAGAGAAGCGGAATTGCAGCGCGTTGCCCAGGCTTGCGAGTCACATGGGGGTAGCATGTTGGTCTTGCCCTTTGACATGGTCGACCTTGCTACTCATGCGCAACAAGTTGAGGCCGTTATTCAAGCATTTGGTCGCATTGATGTCTTAGTTTTGAATGCGGGCGTTAGCCAAAGGTCCTTCGTCTTGGATACACAATTTGATGTGTACCGTCGGTTGTTTGAAATCAATTTCTTTTCGATTGTTCATTTGGTCCAACAGGTTATTCCTGTTTTTCAAAAGCAACAAGCGGGTATTTTTGTGCCGATTGCCTCTGTGGCGGGTCGGATTTCGACACCAAGAAGAGCGGCTTATGGGGCGTCTAAGCATGCGCTTATTGGCTTTTTTGATTCTGTTCGAGCGGAGTTACATGGGCATGGAATTCAAGTTAGCACCATTTTACCTGGGTATATTCGTACCGAGATTTCATTGCATGCGATGAACGAGCATGGGGAAAAATATGGCAAAATGGATCCTAATCAGGCCAAAGGACTTGATCCGGCGGTCGCAGCACAAAAGATCGTTGAAGCCGTTTCAGAAGGTAAAAATGAGTTTTTTGTCGGCGGGGCCTTGGAGCGTTTTGGCCTATTTGTTAAGCAATTGGCTCCAAGCATCATGCCTTGGATGTTACGAAAAATCAAGAATACTTAAGCGGCCTGTTTTCGTTCGTGGAAGAAGAGCATAAATAGTACCAATACTAATGCGGCAATTCCAGCTGGGACCATCCAAACGGATTGCCAATCGTGTATTCCGTTTGAGGTATACATGTCTAGAACAATGCCGGAAAGTTTCGATCCAATGCCCATGCCTACGCCGTAGGTGGCCAGTGTAATTAAGCCCTGCGCTGAATTTTTGATATGCGGACCTGCTTTTTGGTCGGTATATATCTGTCCCGTCACAAAGAAGAAATCGTAGCAAACGCCGTGTAGAATAATTCCAATATAAAGGATCCATTCACTTGATAAACCGTCGCCATATCCGAAGCAGATGAAACGGATTATCCAGGCAATTAGTCCAACAATTAACATTTTTTTGACGCCTAAGCGTGTGAATGCAAAAGGGATCAACAGCATGAAGATAACTTCGGAAGCCTGGCCTAAGGACATTTTGTTTTCTACATTGCTCATGTGGGAATCCGTTAAGGATGGATTAGCCATGGCGTAATAGAAGGAGAGTGGGATACAAATGAGAATGGATGAAATAAAGAAGATTAAAAACGATCTGTCTTTGAATAATTTTAAGGCATCGAGTCCTACAATTTGAGCGATGGAGGCGTTCTTGTCGGCTTTAGGTGGCGTATCTGGCAAGAAAAAGGAATAGATTCCGAGCGCGAAAGAGCTATACATGGCAATGTGGAAAATCGCCACATGATCACCCAAAGCATAGAATCCGATGATATTGGTGACAACAATCCAAGCAACCGTTCCGGTTACGCGAATATTAGCAAATTCCTTTTCTGGGTTTTGCATTTGTTTCATCGCGATGGAATTGGATAAAGCTAGATTCGGTGCAAAGCAGAGTGTATAGGCTAATATGTACCAAAAGAAAACCTCTGGGTCAGTCGTTTGACTTAATAGATACAAGAGTCCACCACCGATGATGTTTAAAACCCCCATCACTTTCTGTGCGGCGAAAAAGCGGTCGGCAATTAATCCTACGAAAAATGGAGCAACGAGTGACGCAAGCGCGAAGGTGAGGTAAGCATTTCCTACTTGGTCACCGGTGGCATGCAGTGTGCTTAATAAATATTTACTCATTTGGCCGTACCATGCTCCCCATCCGAAGAACATAAGGAACATCATGGTCATGAGTTGAATTTTAGTCGAATTTTTCATCATTATAGGTTTCTTGCAGGTCAAAAATACGAATTTGAAAGAAATATCAAATTTTCGGAAAATATATTTTTGGGGCTTTTGGGATGATTTTGGAAAGGTAAAATCCAATAATTCTCCTATTTTTTCAAAGAATGGGTCAAAATGGAATCCTATTTTTTCGATTTTTGCAAAAATGCCATTTTCTGCCCTCAAAATGCAACTTGATGGGCTTTTAGTTGCAAAGGCTAAGTATTTGATTTTCAGTAATATTTATCCGTTTTTTGATGAAAATTTAAAAGGCAGGTAGCCCGGAGTGTTTATTATACCATGAATTTAGCAAGTGTTTTATTAATATCAGGAAGGCCTACGGGTTCGTTTCAAGGTTCGATGACCTTGTTCTTGGTGCTATTTTCATTTATTGCTTTGGCATTGATAGGCGTGGGGGTAATTCTTTACCAAAAGCGGAAGGAGTGGATTGCACATTCTAAAATGACCTATGGCAAAATCGTCGAAATCTCGAAGCGCTATGCGCGCGATGATCATTCGGGTCGATTCCCAATATATTTTCCCATCGTCTCTTACCATGTCAATGGAAGCGAATTTCGTCGGGAGGCGGATAAAGGATTAGCGAAAAATTGTGAGGTGGGTCAGGAAGTTCCTGTACGTTATCTGACTGAAAATCCGTATGAGGCTTCGTTGAATGAATCTACAATTCCTGTTTTGAACCCAACCGTCTTTTTTGTGCTGGGGATATTGATGTTGTTGAGTTCGATTGCGCTATCTCTGTTGCACAGATAGACGTTGGACATTAGACTTTGGACTTTGGAGACGCGTTTGCGTCTTTTTTTGTTTTTGTCGGGTTAATAGAAAAAGACGATGTAATGAGCTGCACCCAATAAGTTGTCCAACTTTTTGAGTGCAGTTCCCACTTCGCGCCTCTACAAAAGTTTTAGTTATCTTGTTCGCTCAGGTAATTTAATCGGCGTGAAATACGCCTCAAACTTTGGCAATCCTACAAGGTTTGCCAAAGGGGCTAAGACCTACCAACCATCATCCTTCTTGGGTTTAATGTTTGCTGGGCTTTTTTTCGCTGCCGCGGGAGCTGCCACTTTGGGACTTGAAGCTCCACTTCCTTTGAGGTTTACGTCTAATTCTACCCGACTGAAAACGCGAGTTACGATTTTCCATTCACCATTTACTTGTAAGAGGCTCAGCAAATCGATGTATTTAAAATCGGCGAATTGTAATTCAGCCGCCGCTAAACCTGATATTCCCGCATACGAATAACTAATTAATTTAGTTGTTGCTTTAACGCCACCTGCTGGAGTTTTGGAAATAAAGGTTTTGATCGGGAAGTCTTGAATCTTTCCTGTGCTCGCGTTCACGGTACGTAAAATCGCAGAGGAATGAAATGCCTTGCCGAGTTTTGCTGTGTCGCCTGTCGTTAAACCTTCGAAATAGTTATTGACCGTTGCTTTGATTGCCTCATCTGTACTTTGGCCAAAGGTAAGCGTGCTCGTCATTAGCAGGCAGATGCTTAGTGTGATGATTTTTTTCATAGTTGTTGGATTTAGTTGCCTCCAAGGACAAATTCTGTCGGCAAGGGTTCACCTTTCATGAACAAGTTAGCCTTTTCTGGATATAAAATAGACTGTACAATATTGACGCGTCCCAATGCATGGTTTGCCATATTGCCTAAAATGATAATGGCAGAGTTGTCTTTTGGATTGTGTAAATAATAGTTTTTGAATCCATGCCACCACCCGGTATGGTAAGTTAGCCACTCGCCGTTATCCAATTGAGCTAGGCGCCAACCGAACCCGTAGTTTTTAGCCAATACTTTCGGGGAGGTATGTTGGGGTGTAAATGCTTCTTCTAATGTCGTGAATTTCACAAGCTTTTCTTCATTGAGTGCGACGTCCCAGTGGTACAAATCTTCTACTGTTGAATAAATACCTTTATCTCCTGTTACGCCATCTAAGTGATTGAATTCCGACACCACGGGTCCGCCGCGGCGAGGTACATAACCTGTAGCCGCTGTGCGCAGCATTTCGGGATGCATGGGATCGTAGATGAATGACTCCGACATGCCTGCGGGTTCGAATAAATTCTTTTTGGCATATTCTCTGAAATTCATGCCACTGAGTTTCTCAACGATATAGGCTAGCAACATGTAGTTGGTATTGTTGTAGCTGAATTTAGCATTAGGTCTGTAGTCGATATGCGGTTTCAAGCGAATCATCATTTCGACAACTTTTTGATTCGTTAGAGGAATTTTTTTATCGTAGACTTTATCCATGTTGTAGGCATAGTCCGAAAGACCTGATCTGTGCGTCAATAAACTCCGGATGGTTAGGCTTGAATCATATGGGAAACCTGGAATATGTTTGTAGATCGCATCATCATAATTCAGTAAGCCTTTTTCGTGCAATTGCATAATAGCAACGGCCGTAAATTGTTTGGATACGGAGGCTAATTGAAAGTGCGTATGTGTATTGATGTTGCTTTTTGTGAAGTAATTGGCATAACCGAACCCTTTCTTGTAAATGATCTTCCCATACTGGGCAACGAGAACGGCGCCGTTGAATCCCGATTTTGCTTGAAGCTTCGAGAAGAAGGTGTCAAGTTTGATGGATTTCTGTTTGGCAATTTCGGGGTTGTATAAATTAGCTAGGCTATCATTGCGTTTCTCGGTGCTTGTCTTAACATGAAAGAAACTTTTCGTCGGGTGCGATGAAATCAGTAAGCCAATGAGCGTGCAGATGGTTAATGCGCCAATAATCTTAGGGCCTTTGGGTAAATTCAACATGTAATGGATAAAGCGGTTCATTTCAAAGCAATTTACTGTAAATCGAGTTTTTAATCAAGTGAGGATTCATCTTTATTTAGGTTGATTGCTTACATTCGGGGGTTCAATTGGAAATTCCTATGAAATACATATTCATCTTCTTAATTCGCCTCTACCAAGGATTAATCTCGCCCTTCTTGCCAAACGCTTGTCGGTATCAGCCTACATGTTCTGAATATGCCAAGCAAGCATTTATTAAATACGGGTTTTTGAAGGGGTTTCGATTGACGGTGAAGCGTCTCTCATCCTGTCATCCCTGGGGCGGAAGTGGTTACGATCCATTACCTTAATTTTGATATACAGCATAGCACTGTCCAAAATATACAATTAATTGGATTATTCCGTTTTACGATAATTCCTTCACAGGTAATTCCTTACCGATAAATAATTTGATTTTTTTTTGAAAAAAAATTCTATTGAAAAAATACAATCGCTTTTGGGCTGTTTTGGGCACTTTCAGGACTTAAATATACCGAACAGCATCTATATAGGTATAAATTAGATTATTTCGAGAACCTGTCCTATACTGTGCTACTTTTCAAGAAAATCTAATTTATGTACAATTTACTAGGCCGTAATCCTTGATTCATTAATTAAAATCATTTTTTTATTCAATTTATTCTTCCTTTTTTTGCCTTGGTTTTGAAATTAGCCTTGGACTCTAAACGTTTACATAGCAGTTTTTGGTTGAAACAAAATCACAAAGAATCATTAATCATTTTTAACCCTTAATTTTTCACTTATGATTCATTCTTACAAAAGAGTGGGTCGCCTTGTGCGATCAAGTGTAAGTAACCTAGGCTTCAAACAAGCTTTTAGTGTTGCTGTGGCACTGTTAATTTCCTTGGGTGCTTTTGCTCAAGATGTGGTAACGGGAAAAGTAACTGATGCCGCTGATGGCTCAGGTATCCCAGGTGTTTCTGTAGCTGTAAAAGGTACCACTCGTGGTGCTCAAACAGATGCAAACGGTACTTATAAAGTTAATGCTGGGTCGAACGCGACGTTGGTATTCTCTTTTGTAGGTTACACAAGTAAAGAAGTTGCAGTAGGTTCTAAATCTGTTGTAAACGTTTCTTTAGCTGCTGACAACAAATCTTTGGAAGAAGTTGTGGTTGTTGGTTACGGTACGCAAAAGCGTAAAGAAATTTCAGGAACAGTAACTAGCTTAGGTTCTCGTGATTTCAACGCCGGTGTTGTAACGAATCCATTAGCTGCTGCACAAGGTAAAGTTGCAGGTTTGGTTATCACACAGGCTTCTGGTGATCCAAATGCTCGTCCAACAGTTCGTTTACGTGGTACGGGTTCATTGAACGCAGGTTCTGAGCCATTATACGTAATTGACGGTGTGATTGGTGCGCCTATCGAAAACATTGCTCCAGAAGATATCTTATCGATGGACGTGTTACGTGATGCATCTTCTGCTGCGATCTACGGTTCTCGTGGAGCGAATGGTGTTATCTTGATCAACACAAAACGTGGTAAATCAGGTACTCCTACGGTTGATTATTCAGCATACGCTGGTTCTGAGTCTATCTCACAACGTCCTGAATTGTTGAACGGTGCTGAATTCCGTGCTGCTGCTGCTAAATACGGTCAAAAATTTGACGATTTAGGAGCTAACACAGATTGGTTAGATGTTATTACTCAAACAGCTATCTCACAAAACCACAACGTGGGTGTGTCAGGTGGTTCTGAAAATGTATCTTACCGTGCATCTGTTGGTTATTTAGACCAAACAGGTACATTGAAAGGTTCAGGTAAAGAGCGTTTGACAGGTCGTTTGAACTTAGATGCGAAAGCAATCGATGGTAAATTGGCGATGAAAGTAAATATGTCTGCTTCTCAAACGAACAACCAATTTACTGATAACCGTGCAGTAGGTTTCGCAATGAACATGCGTCCTACAGATCCCGTGTACAATGCAGATGGAACTTATTTCCAAATCCCAGGTACATTCGCAAACTTTAACCCATTAGCTACAATTGAAAGCAAATCAAACAAACAACGTTTGCACGATTTCTTGTTCAATGCTTCTGCAGGTTATACAATCTTAGATGGTTTAGTATTTAACGTATCAGGAACTTTGCGTACGCAAACAGCTGATGGTTCTTACTTCGCGAAATCTACTCCAGGTAACTTATTAGCTACTGTAGGTGGTAACGCTGCAAACCGTCAATTGAACTCGATTACGGATAAGCAATTAGAGACTACGTTGAACTACTCAAAGAAGTTGAACGATGTTTCTACATTGAACGTTTTGGCTGGTTACACTTACCAAGATGTCGTTGCTGATGGTTTCGGTGCGGGAAATAATAACTTTTTAACAGATGCATTCGAAGCGAACAACTTAGGTTCAGGTTTAGGTATTCGTACTAATCCCAACTTGTTGTTCTCATACAAGAACGAATACAAATTGGTTTCATTCTTAGCGCGTGCTCAATATTCATTATTGAATAAGTATTTCGCAACTGTTAACGTTCGTCGTGACGGTTCTACGAAATTTGGTGATAACAACAAGTGGGGTGTTTTCCCTTCAGTTTCAGTTGGTTGGGCATTATCTGAAGAAGCTTTCTTGAAAGGTAATTCAACAATCGATAACTTGAAATTGCGTGTTAGCTGGGGACAAACTGGTAACTCGGAAGGTATCCGTCCGTTGTTATCTAAATCGTTCTACGGAGCTTCAGGTTCTTACTTTGATGGTGCTGCAAACGATTTCTTGCCTGCATACTCAATCCAATCTAACCCGAACCCTAACTTGAAATGGGAGATTAACGAAAACATCGGTGGTGGTATCGACTTCTCTTTATTAAAAGGTAAATTGACTGGTAACTTGGATGTTTACACACGTACAACAAAAGATTTGTTATACACAGTAAACGTACCACAAGAGAAAGGTTATGTATACCCAACAATGTTGGCTAACATCGGATCGATGAAAAACCAAGGGGTTGAGTTGTCATTAACTTACCAAATCTTAGAGAACACTGATTGGAACATCGCTACTACGTTAGCTGCTTCTTTCAACAAAAACGAAATCGTTTCATTGAAAAATGATTCATTCGCAGCTCCAGACCAAGTATTTTTGTCTACTTCTTTAGGTTCATTCATCCGTGGTACATCTGCTGTTAACTTCTCAGTATTACAAGCAGGTCACCCAGTAGGTGAATTCTATGGTGCTAAAATCGCTAAAATCGAAAACGGTAAATACGTATTCCAAGATTTGAACGGAGATGGTGTTGTAGATCCTAACGCTGCTGACCGTACGTATATTGGAAATCCTAACCCAACTTTCGTTGGTGGTTTGACTACAAACATCCGTTACAAAGCATTTGACTTGCAATTCCAATTGACAAGCCAATTAGGTGCTAAGATTGTTAACACGAACAGCTTGTTGTTAGGTCGTCAAGATGGTCGTTTAGCTGAATCAGGTGCATTGAAATCTGCATTGACTTCAATCATCAACGATGAGCGTACAATCCCAATGGATTACTATGTTGAGTCAGGTGATTTCTTACGTATCAATAACGCTTCATTCGGTTATACATTACCAGTGAAAGGCGTGTTCAAGCGTGCTCGTATCTACGTAGCAGGTAACAACTTAGCTGTATTTACTAAATACACAGGTGTTGATCCAGAGATTAGCCAAAACTTAGCAATTGGTTCTGCTGCTCCGGGTATTGACGTTCGTGAGACTTACTACAAAACTCGTGCGATTACAGCGGGTGTAAATCTTTCGTTCTAATCAAACAAAATCGTATTCAATTAGTTAAATAATCGAATAAATAAAATTATTAATAAAATGAAAAAATATATCTATAAAGTACTTTCAGTAGGTGTTTTCGCTTCGTTAGCCCTATCGTCTTGTACAGATTTAACTGAGCCAGTTTATGATGCGATCCCAGCGGATCAATTCTTGAAAACGGATGCTCAGATTGCTGCGGCACTAGGACCTGCTTACGGTGGTCTTCGTGGTATCACATGGGATTGGTTCAATCCAAGTGAAGCATCTTCGGATGAGTTGATCGTTCCTACACGTGGTGGTGACTGGTATGATGGTGGTGACTGGTTGGCTTATTCTCGCCACACATGGACTCCACAACACGGTCCTATCAACGGTATGTGGGGTTTCATCTTTGGTAACATCTCTCAGATTAACCAATTGATCCCAGTTGTTAAGACAAACCAAAAAGCAGTAGATGAGTTACGTGCTGTACGTGCTTTCTATTACTTCATGGCTGTTGATGCGTTTGGAAACGTCCCAATCGTAACGGATAACGCTTCTGCAGGTGGAACAAAAACACGTGCTGAAGTTTATGCTTTCGTTGTTAAGGAATTGACTGAGTCTATTCCTAACTTATTGCCAGGAAAAGCATATTCTCGTATGACGCAAGATGCTGCACGTATGTTGTTAGCTAAAATGAAGTTGAATGCTGCTGTTTATTCAGGTACTGCTGATTGGCAAGGTGCTTATGATGCTGCTAACGCGGTAATCAATTCGAAAAACGGATATTCATTATCTTCTTCTACAGCTTCTAACTTCATCGTTGCTAACGAAGGATCAGGAGAGAACATCTGGACTATCCCTTACGATAGCTTCAAAGCAGGTGGTATGAACTTCCAAATGAGAACGTTGCACTATGCTAACCAACAAACGTATGGTTTGGGTAACTCACCTTGGAACGGTTTCTGTACTTTAGCGGATTTCTACAACTCATTCGAGTCGAAAGATTTACGTAATTCAATGTGGATCAAAGGTCAGCAATATGCTGCTTCTGGTGCTGCATTGAAAGATGCTAAAGGTGCTCCATTAGCGTTTATCGCTGACTTCAACAAGGACCAAATGACGGATGCAGATCCAGAATTCCAAGTTGCAGGTATCCGTTCTCAAAAATATGAGATCCAAAAGAACAACCCGAACGGGGATCAATCAAATGACTACGTAGTATTCCGTTTGGCTGATGCGATCATGATGCGTGCTGAAGCTGCTTTCCGTTTAGGAAAAACTGCTGAAGCGTTAGCTGATTTGAACACAATCCGTAAGCGTTCAGGTGTTGATGCTTTAACTGAAATCACTGCAGCTAATATCTTAGCTGAGCGTGGTCGTGAGTTTGCTTGGGAAGGATGGAGACGTAACGATATGATTCGTTTCGGTACATTCTCTTTAGAGCGTAAGTTCATGAAGAAATTAGATAAGACTCGTGAGTTGTTCCCAATTCCACAACCACGTATCGATGCTAACCCATTGTTGAAACAAAACCCTGGGTATTAATTCGTACTGAATTTAGTAAAAAGGCAGAGCTATTGGTTCTGCCTTTTTATTTTATAAACAGTCCCTTTTTTGTATTTTTGCAGTCTATTTTGATTCGTCCATGAAGCATTTTGTACTCCTTTGTAGCGTTGCATTTTTAACCTTCGCCTGTTCATCCAAAGAAGACACCCTCTTCGAAGAATTACCTGCCTCCGAAACAGGTATTGACTTCGTTAATCGAAGTTTGGAGAAAAAGGAATTCAATATTTTCAACTACCGTAATTTCTATAATGGAGGTGGTGTCGCAATCGGTGATGTCAATAATGACGGGCTTTCCGATTTATTTGTCACCTCAAATTTCGAAGACAATAAACTCTACCTCAATAAAGGGGGAATGCATTTTGAAGACATTACCAAACAAGCCGGGATTGTTGGAAAGAAATTCTGGTCGACTGGCGTAACTTTTGCCGATGTTAATGGTGACGGATTAATGGATATTTATGTGTGTAATTCCGGTTCTCGGGATGCACGAGGAAACCAATTATACATCAATCAAGGTGTTAAGGGAGGGGTTCCAACGTACAAAGAAATGGCACAGGAAGCGGGTTTAGCAGATGGAGGACTTTCTACACACGCCGCATTTTTTGATTACGATCGCGATGGGGATCTTGATATGTACCTGTTGAACAACAGTTTTACACCCATCGATAAATTAGGTTACACAAATTTGCGCGATATGCGCGATAAGTTAGGAGGGGATAAGTTGTTTCGCAACGACAGTCCCGATGGTAAGCGCATCATGTTTACGGATGTGTCCGAGAAAGCTGGCATTTACGGCAGCTTAATTGGTTTTGGTTTAGGTATTACAATCGGGGATGTCAACAATGACAATTGGCCCGATATTTACATATCAAATGATTTCTACGAGCGTGATTATTTATACATCAATCAGCACGATGGAACATTTAAAGAAGATTTAGAAGCGCAAATGCCGCATATCTCATTAAGCTCCATGGGGGCGGATATTGCGGATATCAACGACGATGGGAACCTCGATATTTTCGTGACCGATATGCTTCCTGGAGACGATCGCCGCTTAAAAACAACATCTATTTTCGAGGGCTATAACCTGGTAGACTTGAAATTGAAACGTGGTTTTTGGCATCAATACATGCGCAATAACCTGCAGTTGAACAATGGTGACGGCACCTTTAGCGAGGTGGGTCAGTTGGCCGGCGTACATGCCACCGACTGGTCTTGGGGGGCATTAATCTTCGACATGGACAACGATGGTCAAAAAGATATCTTCGTTGCCAATGGTATTGCCAAGGATTTGACAGATCAAGACTTTGTCGATTTTCTCGGAGACCGAAACACCATGCAACAAATGTTGAACGGGAAGAAGTTCGACTACAAAGAATTCACGGATAAGATATCATCTGTGCCCATTCCCAATTATGCTTATAAAAATGAAGGGAACTTAAAGTTCTCTAACCAAGCGAAATCGTGGGGATTGGAAGGACCAGGTTTCTCCAATGGTTCGGCCTATGGAGACTTAGACAATGATGGGGATTTGGATCTTGTCGTTAATAATGTCAATGCACCGCTTTCGGTGTATAAAAATAAGACCAATGAGAAGTTGAAAAACCATTATCTGACCATTCATTTGAAAGGTACAGGTCGTAATTTAAATGGTATCGGGGCGAAGGTGACTTTGTTCCAACAAGGAAAAATTAAAGTATTACAGCAAATGCCGAATCGGGGATTTCAATCCTCAAGTGATCACCAAATGGTCTTTGGTTTAGGGGGAAATGCGAAGATCGATTCATTGCATATTATTTGGCCTGACGATCGCATGCAGACATTGAAGAATGTAAAGGTAGATCAGGTTTTAACGCTTGATTATGCAAACGCATCTTCTACATTTAAGTTTATGCCATTTGTTGCCAAGCAATTATTCGCTGACGTGACGGCATCGAAATTGAATTATACACATCAAGAAAGCATGTTCAATGATTGGGATCGCGATGTGTTATTAAAGCAAAAGCTGTCTACCCAAGGTCCCGCGATGGCCGTAGGTGATGTCAACGGCGATGGCTTGGATGATCTTTACTTAGGGGGTTCGGCAGGACAGAAGAAGCAATTATTCATCCAGCAAGCCTCTGGTCAATTTAAGGAAAGTGTTCAATCTGATTTTAACTTAGACCAAACGACAGAAAATACGGATGCTATTTTCTTTGATGCTGATGGTGATAAAGACTTGGATTTATTCGTCGTAACGGGAAGTAATGAATTTGATATCAATGCGCCTGAATTGCATGATTTGTTGTATTTGAACGACGGTAAAGGGAATTTTAAGCGTGATTTACGCTTCCCAACCATCTTTGAAAATGGATCATGTGCTACGGCCGCCGACATGGATCATGATGGTGATTTAGATTTATTCGTGGGTTCTCGGATGCTTTCTGCCAAATATGGCATGAGCCCAAGTAGTAATTTGTACATCAATGACGGTACGGGCGGTTTCAAAAACTACTCAAAACGATTTATGCCGGAGATTGGTGAATTAGGCATGGTGACCGATGCGGAATGGGCTGATGTGAATAAAGATGGCTATGCTGATTTAGTTGTGGCACAAGACTGGGGCGGAATCGTGGTATTTAAAAACGAACTTGGTCGAAAATTAGTCAAACAAGAAATGGTTCCAGGATCAGAAGGTCTTTGGGGCTGTTTGAAACCTGCTGATATTGATGGTGACGGCGATATGGATTTTGTGGCAGGAAACTTTGGCCTTAATTCAAAAATCAAAGCATCTACGGAATTTCCTGCTACCTTATCGGTCAATGATTTTGATAAAAATGGAACGGTCGAACAGATTATTTCCTGCGTAACGGAAGATGGTAATACCTACCCAATGGTGCTGAAGGGTGAATTACAGCGCGCAACACCAGCGATCAAACAGAAATTCATCAAGTACAAGGATTATGCGAATAAGTCGGTAGAGGAATTGTATTCGGATGATCAACGTGCTGAGATGGTACTTCGCCAAATCACGACTACTGAGTCAGCGTTTTTGATAAATGATGGCAAAGGAAACTTTAGTTTGCAGTCTTTGCCTTATGAAGCGCAATTTTCGCCGATCCGTGGAATTGAAGTGGCCGACTTTGATCACGATGGTAAAGTAGATATCCTTTTAGCAGGTAATTTCTTTGATTCTTTGCCTGAATGGGGACGTTTCGATGCCTTGTATGGTTTGATGCTCAAAGGATTAGGGCAAGGAAAATTTGCTGCTAAACGTTCAAACGACACAGGTTTTCAGACCCGTGGCCAAGTTCGTAAAATGGCGATTGCAAAAGGAAAAGGAGGGAATTTTGTTGTCCTCGCTAAAAACAATGACAAAGCACAAGTGTTTCAAGTTAAATAATAGTCGTATATGAATAAGTATCTCGCATTTTTCATTTTATCCATTGGTTTCCTAGCGTGTAAATCAGGTGATGATGTGCAATTGTTCGAGAAATTACCCGCCTCGAAAACACACATCGATTTTACGAATCAAATCAAGGAAACGCCCGATTTTAACATCCTCGATTACCTTTATTTTTACAATGGGGGTGGTGTTGCTTCAGGCGATATCAATAATGATGGCCTAGTTGATTTGTTTTTTACCTCCAATCAAGGGAAAAACAAATTATACCTCAATAAGGGGAACATGGAATTTGAAGACATCTCCGAAAAGGCGGGTGTGGCAGGGTTCTCCGACTGGAAAACGGGTGTTACCATGGCCGACGTCAACGGCGATGGCTTCTTGGATATTTATGTTTGTGCTGTGAGTAATTTTAAAGGCATGGAAGGCTCGAATGAATTGTACATCAATAATGGTGACAATACATTTACCGAGAAAGCCAATGAATTTGGTTTGGATTTTACTGGATTTTCCACGCAGGCAGCCTTTTTTGATTATGATAAAGACGGCGATTTGGATTGCTATTTGTTGAATCATGCTGTACATAACACGCGTTCTTACGACCGCGTGAATACGCGTATGTTGAAGGACAACGAGGCAGGCGATTATCTTTATCGAAACGATGGGGGCAAATTCAAGGATATCTCGGCAGAGTCGGGTATTTACCAAGCGGCGATGGGCTATGGTTTAGGGATTTCGGTTGCCGACTTGAACAATGATGGTTGGTTGGATATTTATGTCAGCAATGACTTCCACGAAGACGATTATTATTACATCAATCAGAAAGATGGTACCTACAAAGAGGGAATCAAGGAGCATTTTAAGCACCTAAGTCGTTTCTCGATGGGTTCAGACATTGCTGACATCAACAACGATGGTTACCAAGATGTCATGACTTTGGATATGTATCCTGAAGATGAAAAAGTAGAGAAATCATCTGTTGGGGAAGACCCTTTGGATATCTACATGTACAAATTGCAGTTTGGCTATTTCAATCAATACAGTCGGAACTGTTTGCAACTTAACATGAGTGGCCAGAAGTTTGCGGATATCGCGGCATCTTCCGGTGTGGCGGCTACGGACTGGAGCTGGAGCACATTAATGGCAGATTATGATGGGGATGGTTTGAAAGATATTTTTATTTCGAATGGAATCTTGCGCCGCCCGAATGACTTGGATTACTTGAAATTCGTCATTGGTGATTCCTTGCATTACGGATTACCCACTTCACATAAATTGGATCAAGAAGCTATCGATTTGATGCCTAGCGGTAAGGTGCATAATTACTTGTATCAGGGATCGAAGGATTTGCGCTTTAAGGATAAATCATTGGCTTGGGGATTTGAAGAAGAAGGAATTTCAAATGGTAGTTCGTATGCCGATTTAGATAATGATGGCGATTTGGATTTGATTTCCAATAACCTAAATGAGCCGGCGGGTATTTACGAAAATCATTCGCGTGAGTTGTTGAAGAACAATTTTGTGAAAGTTAAATTCAAGGGCGAAGGCATGAATACCTTCGGTATTGGAGCGAAGGTGATCTTGAAAACGAAGGACGGCCAACAGCTTCAGCAGATGATGCCGACACGAGGTTTTATGAGTTCAGTGGAGCCTATGCTTTTGTTCGGTATCGGTCAATTGAGCCAAGTGGATTCGATGATTGTGATTTGGGAAAATGAGAAGATGCAGATTATCAAAAATCCCAAAATCAATGAGCTGTTGACACTCGATCAGAAGAATGCACAAATGCTTGTCAAGGATTTTCAATTCTTCACGCAAACCAAAGCTCTTTTCGAGGAAGTGACTAATGCATTTACTATTCCCTATTTACATCAAGAAAACACCTATTTCGATTTCAATCGGGAATTATTAGTTCCATTCAAAGTATCCATCGAGGGGCCTAAAATGGCCGTAGGTGATGTGAATGGTGATGGATTAGAAGACTTTTATGTGGGCGGAGCAAAATACCAAGCGGGACAATTATATGTTCAAAAGCCAAACGGTTTTGCGCTTTCTCCTCAGGCTTCGTTCAAAGTGGATAGTTTGTATGAGGATGTGGATGCCTTATTCTTCGATGCCGATGGTGACAAGGATTTGGATTTATATGTGGTAACGGGCGGAAATGAGTTTTTTGATAAAATGCCTGAGCAGTTTGATCGCTTATACAAAAATGATGGCAAAGGTAATTTTACACGTGATGCCAAAGCCTTACCTGCGATGTATGATAATAAATCCGTTGTTCGTCCGTCCGATTTTGATCGGGATGGGGATATCGATTTGTTCGTAGGTGGACGTGTCGTGGGTTATCATTACGGTTATTCACCTAAGTCGTATCTGTTGGTCAATAATGGTAAGGGTCAATTCAGCGATCGTACGCAGGCCTTAGCGCCTGACCTTCGTGAAGCGGGTATGTTGACAGAAGCCATTTGGGCAGATATCGACCGGGATGGTGACCAAGATTTAACAGTCGTAGGGGATTGGATGCCGATTAAAACATATGAAAACCAAAAAGGGAAATTGACCTTGGTTGAGAATGGTTTGGAAGAATTTACCGGTTTCTGGGGTGGTTTAACCGCAGGAGATTTTGATAAAGACGGCGATGTGGATTTTGTGGTAGGTAATCTAGGAACGAACACCAAATTGCGGAAGCAAGTCGATGGGAAATTACGTATGTTGATCAAAGACATTGACAAAAACGATACAGAAGAGCACATCATCTCGTACAATCGCGGGGATGATTGGTATCCGATTAACAGCAAAGATGAGATGGGCAAACAAATCCCAAGCATCATCAGCAAGAAATACACGAAGTACAACGAGTTTGCGGGGAATACGATTGAGGATTTGTTCGGTGATAGTGAATTGAAAGGAGCCACGGAGCGCATGGTAAATACTTTTGAATCCGTGTATATCGAAAACAAAGGAAAAGGGAAGTTTGAGATGCACTTCTTGCCAGCATTGGCTCAGGTTTCGAAAGTGATGGTTTTGCGTACGGAAGATGTGGATAAGGATGGCAATTTGGACGTTCTATTGGGAGGTAATTTCAATGGGGCTTCGATGTACCAGGCCCGTTATGATGCTTTCTTTGGATTGATTCTTAAAGGAAATGGGAAAGGCGGATTTAGTCCCATGATTCCGACGGAAACCGGATTTTTACAAGATGGTGATGTGCGGGATATGAAGATTATCAATACACCCAAGGGGCCATTGTATTTTGTGACGCGTAACTCGGCTACGATGCAAATCTTTAAAAAGCTGAATTAATGCGGAAAATCCTCGGATTGCTACTATTTCTAGGCATTGCGGTTGCGTCTTGTAAACGTGATGTAAAGGAAGGCGAGCAATTGGCCAAACAATACTGTGCGTCTTGTCACATGCTACCCAGCCCAGCTTTGTTGCCACAAAATGTATGGAAATACTCGACGCTTCCCTATATGGGAATTATGTTGGGCGTTTCGCATGAGATAGACCAATTGGAAAAACCGCTTTCCGATTATGCCATCATGCGACCGGCGTCTCAAATGATTCCGGATGAGGATTGGGAAAAAATCAAGGAATATTATCTTACGGAGGCTCCCAAAGAATTAGCCATGCCAGCTTACCCTGCATTGCCAGAGGAAAATGAATTATTCGCCATTGAAGATTTAGCTGTTTCCAAAGCAAATGCAACGATTCCAAATTTTACTGCGGTACGAATCGATGCTTTGAAGCATCAAATTGTCGCGGGTGATCAATCCAATCGGGTTATCTGGGTATTGGATGCCACAGGAAAACCCAAACAGCAATTGGAAAACCAAGATGCATTGACCTACATCGAACCTTGGAAAGGGCAATACCTTTTTACATTTATTGGGACTACTACGCAGGCAAATCCGGATGTGAATGGCTCAATAAAAGCATACACTTCTGGAGAGCCAAACATGCTCATCAAAGGGTTAAATCGCCCCATTGAATTAAAGGCTCGTGATTTGGATGGAGATGGTCAGGACGAATTAATCAGCAGTGAATTTGGATTCATGCAAGGAGGGATGTCGGTATGGAAGAAAAAAGGAACCAACTGGACAAAGAAAACCTTAAATCCGCAGACGGGTGCGACGCATGTGTATGTCCGCGATTTTAATGGCGATGGACGATTGGATATCGTTACATTATTTGCCCAAGGAGACGAACGTATCATGCTTTATACGAATAAAGGAGGCTTAAATTTTGAAGAAACACGCCTCTTACGCTTTCCGTCGATTTATGGAACGAGTTCCTTTGATATGGGTGATGTGGATGGCGATGGCGATTTGGATATCGTTTGTACAGCGGGTGATAATGCTGATTTCTCAACGATTTTAAAGCCTTATCACGGGGTCTACGTCTACACGAATCAAGGAAATATGACCTTCAAGCAACAAGCATTTTATCCACAAAATGGTGCGACTAAGGTGATGTTAGCTGACTTGGATGCCGATGGGGATCAAGACATAATATCGATTGCCTTATTTCCAGACGTAGCAAATCGTCCTGCGGAAGGCTTGATTTATTTTGAAAATACAGGTAAAGCGTTTAATCAACGAAGCATTCCAGTGAATCATTTGGGGCGCTGGTCGGTGATGGATATTGCCGACATTGAAGGGGATGGGGATTTGGATGTCGTTTTAGGCAGTCATGCCGTGGCGAAGTTCCCTGCAGGCGGATTTGATCCCGCCTGGAAGACTGCTAAAGGAATTTTAATTTTACGAAACAAAAAACGATGAGGCAGGTATTGCTTATGTGTTGCTTGCTCTTGTCCTTCGCTTCGCTGGGTCAAAAAAGAGGCTACTTTATTTTTTCAGGAACCATTCAGGATGTTGAAACCCAAGCTCCTTTAGAGGGGGCATCTGTCTTATTTTCAGGCTTGTCGATCGGTGCACGGACAGATTCTAGTGGTCATTTTTCGGTCACTTTGCCCTCACGTTCCTATCAAATGGTTTATCGCAGCTTGGGGTATAAATTCAAGACGGGTCGAATAGATTTAAAGGAAAATGCCCAGGTAAAAATCTTCTTGGAGAAGTCGGAACAGATTCTAGATGAGGTCGTTATCTCGGCAGAGAAGTCGGATGCCAATGTCAATCGTACCATCATGGGGGTGGAAAAAATGTCCAGCAAGACCTTAAAAAAGCTTCCCAATTTGATGGGGGAGGCCGATGTAATACGAAGCATCATGTTATTGCCTGGCGTTTCCACGGTCGGGGAAGGCGCTTCCGGATTTAATGTGCGCGGAGGAAATGTGGATCAAAACCTTGTCTTATTGGATGGTGTCCCTTTGTTCAATACGTCCCATTTATTTGGATTTTTTACGGGATTTAATGCCGACATGGTTCAGGATTTAAGTTTGTACAAGGGCGGTATCCCGAGTATGTATGGCGGTCGGGCGTCTTCCGTCTTAGATGTTCGCGTCAAAGAAGGTAATTTTGATAAATGGGGAATCCAAGGTGGGGTAGGCCCCATCTCCAGTCGCTTATTGGTGGATGGCCCCTTGGTCAAAGGGAAAACGTCGTTGATTCTGGGTGCACGTGGCTCCATGTCGGATTTTTATCTAGGTTATTTTCCGAATCCCGCATTACAGAAAAGCAAAGCTGATTTCTACGATGTAAACTTTAAGTTGACGCATAAATTGAGCGAAAACCAACGTATTTCCTTGTCTGGCTACATCAGTCATGATGGTTTCAAATTCGCTTCGGATACTTTATATTCTTGGGAGACGAAGACTTTGAGTTTTCAGCACCATGCCCTTTGGAAGAATTGGTCACATCATTTCACCGCATTTGCGAGTGATTATGCCTATGGAATTGATGGATTAAAATCGGGTTATGAGTTTGCTTGGAAGCCATCGATTGCTCAAAAGACCCTTCGCGAAGATCTAAGTCTTGATTTAAAACAATTGGGTCGTGTCGATTTAGGGGCAGAATTCAATGCTTACCGAAATGATGCGGGTACATTTAAGCCTAGCTCGGAAAAATCCGTCGTCAATACCTTCCCCATGCAAGCGGAAAATTCCCGTGAAATGTCGGTTTATGTGGGACATAGTCTGCCATTGGGAAAGCGAGTTAGTTTGGATTATGGACTTCGCTATGCCTATTATCAGTTATTGGGTGCCCAAACATTTTATCAATACAAGTCAGGCATGCCTCGAGCCTTAAATACCATCGTTGATACTGTACAATATCAAGGTGGTGATGTCATTCTAGCCTATGGGGGTTTTGAACCGCGCTTGTCTTTGGCGGTGAAGTTGGATACAAACACATCGGTTAAATTAGGCTTTAATCGGATGCAACAATTCATGCATTTGTTGTCGAATACGATGGCCGTTTCGCCGGTGGATATTTGGAAAAATTCGAATCCTTATTTGCCGCAGCAGGTGGCGGATCAGTATTCGATTGGTTTGTTTAAGAATTTCACCAACGACCAAAATGCAGTATTCGAGGCCTCGGCTGAGTTTTATTACAAGCGCTTATCGAATGTGATTGATTACATCGATGGGGCTGCTTTGTATTTAAACCCGACGGTTGAAACACAATTGCTGGTTGGGAAAGGACGTGCCTATGGGGCAGAATTTTTCTTGAAAAAGGCGCGTGGTATACGTTTGACGGGATGGGTTTCGTATACCTATGCGCGGTCATTTCGTTTGATTGAAGCCAATGAAAACCAAATGGCAGCAAATTTTGGCAAGGAATTTCCGGCCAATTTTGATATGCCACATAATTTTAAGTTTGTGTTGAATAATCGCTTGACCAAGCGCATTTCGTTTAATGCGAATTTTACATACACGTCTGGTCGACCTATCACCTATCCTAATGCACGTTACAAGGTTTATGCCTTTAATGATTTGTATGATTACGGGTATGCAAATGGTATTTTCCCGCGGCCGGGTTTGACGCCTACGACGTATACCTATGGAGGATCCAACAATACCTATTTGACCAATACGACGATTCAGCCCTTATTGGATGGCTATTCGAGTCCAAGTTTCACATTGCGTAACCAAGAGCGAATTCCATTTTACATGCGGATGGATATTGGATTTACGATTGAGCCTAAGGAAGGAAAACGCTGGCAGGGAAGTTGGAATTTCTCTGTCTACAATATATTGTCTAGACAGAACGCTTATTCGATCTTTTTTAGATCATCTACGGGCTTGATTAATCAGGCTAGAACATATCAATTATCAGTTTTGGGAGCTGCAATTCCATCTGTAACCTATAATTTTAAATTTTGATGAGGAGGATATTGGCATTTGTTGGCTTGTTGGGCTTGTTCTCCTGTGAGACTGAAATTACGGATTTCAAAACAGAGAATTTGAGTGATGCCGTGGTGGTCTATGGGGAGATGTCAAATTTGGCTGGACCTTATACCGTTCGGATTAATTATACATCTGGGTATTCGCCCTTTGATCCGACTCAATTTCAGGGGCAATCAATCCCAGGGGCTGATGTTCGCATTGTGGATGAGTCAGGTGCAGCCATCAGCTTGAAGGAAATTCAAAAGGGTATGTACCAGACGCCTGCCACTTTTAAAGGGCAAGTGGGTAAAAAATACCAATTGAAAATCATGACGCCGGATGGTTTAGCCATTGCATCAACTTGGCAAGAGTTAACGAAGCCCGTTGATTTAAAGTCGTTTGAATCCACTTATTCCAATGCTGAGAAAGTGGAGGAAATGCATTTTAACGTGCGGGCAAGTGTTCAAGATTCACGAGGACAGAATGATTATTATTTAGTCAAACGACAAGATTTCATTCAATTTTTGACCACCTGTCCGACGCCTCCTGCGCCGCCAGCTCCGGTGCCAATTTGTTACAATAAATGTTGGCAAGCTGTTCAAAACACCCAGCCGATTTTAGCTGATGATGCCTTTTTGGATGGTCGGGAAATTGCATTGTTCTTAGCATCTGTTCCCTATGATGACTTTACGGAATGGTTTGTGCAATTGGAAGTGTATCATGTCGACCAATCGACCCATCAGTTTTGGAAGCGTCAAGAAGATCAGCGGACATTGGGTGGTGGGATTTTTGATAAAGTTCCTGCGCAGATTATTGGTAATTTGACATGCTTGAATAAGCCGGAGCGCCAGGTTCTTGGTTACTTCATGGTGGCAGGTAAAAGCAAACAACGATTGTTCATTGATCGCTACAATGGTATACCTGCAGCATCTTATCAAAAGCTTGTTAATTACGTTGACTTTAAAAAAATGCGCTATGCTGAATCCCCCTTATGGGATTGTCGGAAGGCCGCATGGGTACCCTACAATGTGGGCCTGAATTTACCAGTTTACTGATCAAAATTTTCGTGTTCTACCCTTACCTTTGGCAATCCTCCCAGGTTTGCCAAAGGTAGCTGGGCAAGTAGCAAACTAGTATGCTTGCATAATAGTTTTTTTCTCTGCAAATTTGCTTCCATCTAAACTGAAAAATTATGCCGAGAGAATATGACCGTCGCAACCTCGACTTCATTCTGAAAGAGGTTTTCAATTATGGTGCTTTGTGCCAATATCCCCGTTATGCTGATTATGCTCCAGACATGTTTGACATGGTCTTGGATTCTGCCGAACAAATTGCTGAGCGCCATTTGCGTCCGCATTTTGTGGATGCCGATCGCAAACAGGCAGAATTAGTCAATGGTACTGTGCAGGTCCATCATTCCGTGGAAGCTTATGTCAAGGAAATGGGTGATTCGGGGATGATTGGTGCTACGTTTTCCTATGAAAAAGGAGGCCAGCAATTGCCTTCGATTGTAGGCGGTGCGCATGAATTTATTCGGGGAGCGGCCAATAATTCCATCGTGATGTTTACGGGATTAAGTAACGGAGCAGCACACCTTATCGCGAGTTTTGGATCCGAAGAATTGAAGCAAGCGTTTGTCCCTAACATGCTTGCAGGAAAGTGGACAGGCACCATGTGTTTGACCGAACCGCAAGCGGGTAGCTCGTTGAATGATGTAAGTACGACTGCAAAGGATTTGGGCAATGGGACTTATTCGATTAAGGGGCAGAAAGTATTTATCTCCGGTGGCGATAATCACTTCTCGGAAAATATTATTCACTTGGTTTTAGCCCGTTTGGAAGGTGCACCTAAAGGAACGAAGGGTATTTCACTTTTTGTGGTCCCTAAGCGCCGACAAGAAAATGGGCAATGGGTTTCGAACGAAGTTACCTCGATGGGACTTTACCATAAAATGGGTCAAAAAGCGACACCGGCCTTACACCTTTCCTTTGGGGACAAAGGGGATTCCATTGGCTATTTGGTCGGGGAGCCCAACAAAGGCTTAATGTACATGTTCCAAATGATGAATGAAGCCCGCCTGGGTGTGGGCATGGGTGGCGCTTACATCGCTTCGGCGGCTTATCATTTCTCAAAACAATATGCGTCTGAGCGGAGCCAAGGTCGAAAATTGACCAACAAAGATCCAGAGACGCCACCGACACTCATTCAAAATCACCCGGATGTACAACGCATGTTGTATTACCAAAAGTCGATCATGGAAGGCGCCATGGGCTTATTATTCCAATGTTTTCTTTGGGAAGATTTATCCAAATGCCTTACGGGGGATGAGCAAAAAGAAGCGCAGATGCTTCTGGATTTAATGACCCCGGTGGCAAAAACCTATCCGGCAGAACAAGGAACTTTAGCTGTCAATCAGGGACTTCAAGTGCTAGGAGGATACGGGTATACTGAAGATTTTCCTTTGGAACAAATGGCGCGCGATGTACGGATTATGTCCATCTATGAGGGCACAACGGGTATTCACGGATTAACTTTATTGGGTCGTGGTATTCCAAGTGAACAAGGAAAAGCGGTTCAGGCTTTGGTCAAATTGATTCAAGCAGATATCGCGCAAGGGATGACGCATGAAACAACGAAACCCTATGCGGAGATGTTGGCCAATGAATTAGCCAGCCTCAATAAGGTAACAATGCATAAATTGAGTAAGGCCAGCCAGCCAGATGTTTTCTTGGCTGATTCGACACTTTACATGGAATTATTTGGTTTGGTTGTCGTGGCATGGCAATGGTTGAAGCAAGGGAATGTCGCCGTCCGCAATCTTGAATCCTCTGAAAAATCATTTTATCAAGACAAGATCCATACGATGAAGTTTTTCTATCATTATGAGGTGCCGAAAGCCTTGGGATTGACAAAACGTTTGCTTGATGACGAGATTTTAACCATTTTTGAATAATGTATTATCTATAACTTCATCCTAATGTTTAAAAAACTAATTACCTTAAGTTTATTGCTTTGTTCTGGACAAGTCTTTGCACAGTACAATGCATACGAATTATTTCACCCATTGTGGAATTATGGCCCTGTTTCTCCGGCGCGTTCGGCAGCAGGTGTTCCGGGTCCAAATTATTGGCAAAATGTAGCAGATTATAAAATTTCGGCTTCTTTGGACGATACCAATCGCAAGATTTCAGGGGATGTAGAAATTACCTACAAGAATTATTCGCCTGATAAATTGCCTTTCCTTTGGTTACAATTAGACCAAAATTCGTTCAATACACAATCACGTGGGGGTAAAACGACGCCTGTTTTGGGTGGTCGTTTTGGAAACGTAGCCTTTGATGGTGGGTATAAAATCGAAAGTGTTTCGGTAGACGGGAAACCAGCAAATTTCATTATCGAAGATACACGGATGCAGATTCGCCTAGCATCTCCGCTTGCAGAGAAAGCAGGTATCGCGAAAATCAAAATCGTTTATTCGTTCACTTCACCTAAAAACGGTTCCGACCGCATGGGTATCCAAGAAACGAAGAACGGCGACATCTACACGGTGGCACAATGGTTTCCACGTATGTGTGTCTATGATGATATCGAAGGATGGAATGTCTTACCTTATTTAGGTGCAGGTGAGTTTTATCTAGAGTATGGCAATTTCGAATATTCCATCAATGTACCTGCTACACACATCGTGGTTGGTTCTGGTGAATTGTTGAATCCTGCAGATGTCTACACTGCTGAGCAAATGAAGCGTTGGGCTGCTGCTAAGGCATCCGAAAAAACGGTGATTATCCGTTCTGCAGCTGAAGTAACTGATGCATCTTCGCGTCCAGCCAAAGATCGTTTGACATGGAAATTTGCATGTAAAAATGCGCGTGACGTTGCTTTCGCTACGTCAAAAGCATTCATTCAAGATGCGGCGATGATCAATTTGCCAAGTGGTAAAAAAGCAACAGCTGTATCAGTTTACCCGATTGAATCGGATGGTGAAAAGGCGTGGGCGCGTTCAACGGAATATGTGAAAGCATCGATTGAACATTATTCGAATTGGCTATATGAATATACCTATCCTGTAGCTACGAATGTCGCTGGCATCGTTTCGGGTATGGAATATCCAGGGATTATTTTCTGTGGCTACCGCGATCAAACCGCTTCTTTATGGGGTGTGACGGATCACGAATTTGGCCATAACTGGTTCCCAATGATCATTGGAAATAACGAACGTAAATTTGCTTGGATGGATGAGGGTTTCAATACATTCATCAACTTCTATTCGACAGATGCGTTCAACAAAGGAGAATACAAGAATCAAAAATTTGATTTGCATCAAATCGCACCTCGCATGTTCCGTGCGGAGGCAGATCCAATCATGTCCATCCCGGATGTCATTCAAGCGCGCAACTTAGGTTGGGAAGCTTATAACAAACCGGGTTTTGGCTTACGCATCTTGCGTGAAAACATTTTAGGCGCAGATCGTTTTGATTATGCATTCAAACAATACATTAAAAACTGGGCGTTTAAACATCCTACGCCACGTGATTTCTTCCGTTCGATGGAAGATGGTGCAGGAGAGGACTTAGGTTGGTTCTGGAGAGCCTGGTTCTATGAATTGTGGAAATTGGATCAATCAGTAAAAGATGTTGATTACATCGAACAAGATCCTGCAAAAGGCGCTTTAATCACGATTGAAAATGTAGACAAGATGGCCATGCCGGCGATTGTCGAGGTAGAACTTGTTGGCGGTTCCAAAGAACGTTTTACATTCCCTGTGGAAATCTGGCAACGTGGCGGTTCTTGGACATTCAAAACTGCTACCAACCTACCAATCAAATCGGTAACTATCGATCCTGACCATGTCTTCCCTGACATCAACGGAAAAAATAATACATGGAAGCCGGTTGCTTACAAGGCTCCGAAAGGTAACTAAACAAAATGCCCCGATGTGAGTCGGGGCTTTTTGTTAATGTTTATTCAGGATCCGACCAATATCGTTGGCTTTCCCTAATTCCTCTTTCAGTTTATCGTAACTACCTGACAACATCAGGCCCTTGTATTTCAACAAGGTGTTGATGTATTCATCCAAAACATCCATCAAATTATCTTGGTTTTGATGGAAGATCTGCGACCACGTTTCCGGGGACGATTTGGCCAAACGTACCGTTGATTCAAAACCCGTGGAAGCTAATTCGAAGATGCGTTCCTCATTCTTTTCTTTTTCCAAAACGGTATTTGCCAAGGCAAAAGAACAGATATGGGAAATATGGGAAATGTAGGCGGTGTGTACGTCATGGTCAATTGATTCCATGTAAATTAAATTCATTCCCAAACCATCGCGATATAAACTTTCAATCGTTGCAACGGCCTCAGGTGAACTCAATTCCTTATCACAGATAACGCCTCGCTTTCCTTGAAACAAACCTTCTACTGCGGCTTCCGGTCCGGAAAATTCGGTACCTGCCATCGGGTGCGTTGATACAAATTGCGCGCGTTTGGGGTGATTTTTTAGGGCCTCGTATACCGGCGTTTTGGTGGAACCCACTTCGATGACGATTTGACCAGGTTTTAATTGGTCTAATACATTCGGAATGATCTGTACCAAAATGTCTACCGGCGTTGCACAAACAAACACATCGACCCGTTCCATGGCTTCTTCAAGCGTTAATATTTCATCCACCAAGCGTAAGGATAGTGCTTTCTTGGCGTGCTCGGGATTTGCGTCAATTCCAATTAAT
Organism: Aquirufa regiilacus; assembly: GCF_032470275.1. Classification (NCBI taxonomy): domain Bacteria; kingdom Pseudomonadati; phylum Bacteroidota; class Cytophagia; order Cytophagales; family Flectobacillaceae; genus Aquirufa; species Aquirufa regiilacus. The sequence continues at coordinate 10,623 of NZ_JAVNWW010000005.1, read as the reverse complement.
TCAGTTGCCCAACTCGATGTGCGTAAGGCTTTTGCAATGGACCCACCAATTAACCCAATACCAATAATTCCTACTTTCTTAGATTCCATTGTTGTGATTTTTGATGCGATCGATCGCTGTTTGAAATACCTCTTCTTTTGCACACAGTGAAATTCGCACATACCCATTTCCCTGTGATCCAAAAATTCCACCTGGAGTAATGAATACCGCATTCTCGTCTAAGATTTTGTCGGAGAGTGCATAGCCCGACTCGAAATTTGCCGGTATCCTCGCCCAAACAAACATCCCTGTTTGCGCGGGGTCATATACACAACTCAATAAATCCATCAATTCAAATACCTTTTTCTGGCGGGATTTGTAGATTTCATTCTGCCGAGCAAACCAAGTTGAATCGGCCGATAATGCTTTCGCCGCTGCTTCTTGTAAGGGTAAAAACATGCCCGAATCCATGTTGGACTTGAATTTCAAAACCGGTGCTAATAATTCCGCCCGACCGAATGCCGCACCGATGCGCCAACCGGCCATGTTATGGGATTTGGAAAGGGAGTTTAATTCGATTGCGACATCTTTCATGCCAGGTACGGCCAACAAGCTTATTGGATTTTCATTGAGGATAAAACTGTACGGATTATCATTCACCAATAGAATCGAGTGGCGAATTGCAAAGTCGCGCAGTTTGGTAAAAAATGCTAGGTCTGCTTTGGCACCTGTAGGCATATGCGGGTAATTCACCCACATAATTTTCACTTTTGATAAATCTTGTTTGTCCAGTGCATCTAAATCGGGTAACCAGCCATTCGCTTCGGTTAACTCATACGCATGAACCGTTGCACCTGCAAGTGAACAAGCCGCTTGATAGGTGGGGTAACCCGGATTGGGAATTAGTGTCACATCGCCCGCTTCCAAATAAGCCATGGCAATGTGCATGATGCCTTCTTTGGAACCAATCAAGGGTAAAATTTCATTTGTTGGGTCTACCGTCACCGCATAGTGCTTGGCATAAAATGCAGCAAAAGCCTCACGTAAGGCAGGTATTCCTTGATACCCTTGGTAGGCGTGGTTCGCAGGGTTTGCTGCAGATGAAGTCAAGGCTTCGATCGTTTCTTGAGAAGGAGCGAGGTCTGGACTACCTATACCTAGGTTGATGACAGGAATGCCGGCCGCGCGCAAGGCAGCGATTTGCTTGAGTTTCGTGGAGAAATAATATTCTTCAACGGACTTTAAACGCGAAGCGGGTGAAATAGAAAAGCTCATAAAATAAAAATGCCGACTCACAGGCCGGCGAAAATAAGTTAACATCAAAAACCTATCAAACCGGTTACGCGCAGACGTAATATCCTGCGTAATAATAACCTGCGTAATAGGTAGTCGATTTGAAATCCATGTCTCAAAGGTATGAAAAAAATGATTTTATGCAAATCCTCTAGGGAAAAGTCCCTTTAATACTTGGGAAACAAGTCCAGGTTCGAATCCTTTGGATAATCCGGTTCGGTAACACTTTTGGTACTTTTCTGCCGAAGTTCCCGATTTCAAGGATTCTGCTTTTTTGGTTAACAGGTTTTTCAATGCCTCTGAATAGTCTTCCTCCGCGATTTCTTTCCAATGTGCCTGTATCTCCGAAGCAGATATGCCTTTTTTACGTAATTCAAATTGGATTTTGCCACGCCCCCATTTCTTTTGGTTGAATTTGGAACGAATGAATAGTCCCACGAACCGACTTTCATTCAGGTAATTGTTCTCCTGCAGCCATTGGATATAAATCGCTTGTTCGGCCAAAGGATCTAATTCGTGAATTTTCTGTTTGATTTCTGAGATGCAGCGTTCCTGATAGGCGCAATAGCGGGCCAATTTATTCAGTAATGCGCTGTCCATGGATTAGGATTCGTGCTCTTCGAATTGCTCGAGGTTGAATAAATCAGTTAACACATCCACCATCGCATCCGAATCCCCGCGCTTGCAGGCGGCTTTTAAATGTATGATGGGTTGTTTGATGATTTTTTGTACCAAAGAAGCCGTGATTTTTTCCAACTTCTCTACTTCCTCTGCACTTAGTCCTTTGAGGTGGCGATTGATTTCCTCCTTACGGATTTGTTCCAAGGCACCTTTAAGTTTATGGATCGTAGGGGAAACTTCCATTTCCTTCGACCAATCATTAAAGCTATCAATGCTTTCGGTAATGATATTTCTTACATCCGGAATAGATGCCATGCGTAAGGCCAAGGCCTCGTCCGCACGTTCTTTCAAGGAATCAATGTTATACAACAATACGCCTGAAACTTTTTCAACGCCTTCTTCAATGCTCCGTGGAACCGAAAGGTCAATGAAATACTTAAATGAAAGCAATTGCATCGCTTTCAATTTTTCCTGTGTGATGATAGGAGAATCCGTACGAACCGAAGAGATAATGATGTCTGCCGCTTCAACCTCTTTGCACATATCCTCAAACGGCGCTACTCGGAAATTTTTCCCCTGCGCAATGCGTTCTGCTTTTTCTAAGGTACGATTCATCACCGTCACTTCTGCAAAATCTTTGTCTTCGAAGTTTTTGCAAACGTCGATTCCAATTTCACCTAAGCCCAAAATAAGGACTTTCGGTGCTGCTAATGCTTGGGATAATTCCTCAGCTAAAGCAACGGTCGCATAAGATACAGATGCCGCTCCATCTCGGAACGAAGTTTCCTGCGCTACACGTTTGTTGGAATAGAAAATCGTATGCATTAAACGATGCAAATAGGGGCCTGCCATGTTATGGTCAGCTGCTAATTGATACGCTTTTTTAATCTGATTTGGGATTTGTAAATCACCTACCACCTTCGATTGTAAACCCGTAGCCACCTCAAACAAATGTTGGAGTGATTCATTGGTTTCATTCCTTTGGATGAAATAATTCACATAATCGGCCGTGTTTGTTAATCCTTTTTCGATCAACAAGGCTTTGATTAATTGTTCTGAAATATCTTCCTGGGTGGTGAAATAGAGTTCCGTCCGATTACAAGTGGAGACGATCAACAATTCTTGTAAGCCAAATAGGTCTTTGCACTTGAGTGTAAAAGCTTTGCTTTCGTCCTCATTGAGGGCCACCATCTCACGAATGGTGAGTGGCGCACTGCGGTGAGAAATACTGACTGACTTAAACGGTGTGATCATTAATGGTAGTGGACTAAACTAGTTTACAAAAGTACAACGCAAAAATTAAAATTTGACAAGTCTTTGTAATAAAATCGTAATTTAGATAAAGTTTAATTAGAACGACATGGACTTCAAAAACAAAACGGTTTTCATCACAGGTGCTTCGCGCGGAATTGGTTTAGCAATTGCCAAAAAACTTGCTTCCGAGGGCGCAAACGTTGTTATCGCAGCAAAGACTGCGGAGCCTCATCCCAAATTACAAGGTACTATTTTCTCCGCAGCAGCCGAAATCGAAGCATTAGGTGGGCGAGTGCTACCCTGTGTTGTCGACATTCGTGACGAAAATCAGGTTTTAGAGGCTGTCGATAAAGCAGTACAGACCTTCGGTGGGATTGATGTACTGATCAATAATGCCTCGGCTATCCAGTTGACGGGTACCCTCGAAACCGAGATGAAACGTTTTGATTTAATGCATGGGGTCAATGCCCGGGGTACTTATTTGGTTTCTCGTGCATGTCTTCCGCATTTATTGAAGTCGGAAAATCCACATGTCTTGACATTATCTCCGCCATTGAATTTTGAAGCGCGTTGGTTTAAGCACCATGTGGCGTATTCGATGGCCAAATTTGGTATGTCTTTAGTTACCTTAGGGATGTCCGCTGAGTTTGAAGGGAAAGTCGCCTTCAATTCTTTGTGGCCCCGGACCATTATTGCGACAGCGGCAATTGAATTCGCGATAGGTAGTGCAGAGATGTTTAAATTAGCTCGAAAACCCGATATTATGGCGGATGCCTGTTTTGAGATATTAAAACGTGATGCTAAGGTTTGTACCGGCAATTATTTTATCGACGATGCTGTGTTAGCTGAGGCAGGTATAACGGATTTTGCGCCCTATCAAGTAGATTCCACAGTAGATCCCAAATCTTTAATCCCCGATTTTTTTATTTAATGCAAGCTTATCGCGCGCCCTTTTGGCTACCGGACGGTCATAGTCAAAGCATTTATCCGGCTTTGTTTCGCAAGATACCATTAACGCATACCTATGCCGAGCGTTGGGAATTGCCGGATGGCGATTTTCTGGATGTGGATTTACACATGCGTGCTGAAAAACTTGCTGATAGACCTTTATTGATTGTTTCGCATGGGTTAGAGGGAAGCAGTCGGCGGCATTATGTCACCGGACTCATTCGTGCGATGCCGGAGTTCAATGCCTTGGCTTGGAATTACCGGAGTTGCTCGGGGGAACCCAATCGGAATTTGCGTTTTTACCACAGTGGGGCGACGGATGATTTGGACTTTGTGATCCAACAAGCCATTGCTCGAGGTGTGAAAGATATCTACTTGGCCGGCTTTAGTTTAGGCGGAAATTTAAGTTTAAAATGGTTAGGAGAAAATGGCAAAAAAGCATCGCAATTCGTTCGAAAAGCTGTAGCATTTTCTGTACCTTTGCATCTTTCCAGCAGTAGTCAGCAATTGACTCGCCGGGAAAACAGACTCTACACACATCGCTTCTTACAAACGCTATTAGAAAAAGTTACCGAAAAGTCGGCCAGATATCCTATGGATATTACGCCGACTATGTTAACCTCTATTCGCAGTTTGTATGAATTTGACAATGTGATAACGGGTCCCTTGCATGGATTTAAGGATGCGGAGGATTATTACGAGCGTAATAGTTCCTTGTATTTTTTAGCAGACATTCAGGTGCCAACCTTAATTGTGAACGCTAAGAATGATCCATTTTTATCGCAGGAATGCCTGCCTGAGCGAATTGATTCGGACTTTGTTCAAATCGAATTACCAGATTCAGGAGGGCATTGCGGGTTTTATCCGAGGAATTATCGGGGACAAACTTGGGCTGAGCAAAGAGCCGCTGCATGGTTTAACGGAAATTGAAAATTGAATAACATGTCGACCAAAGAGCTAGAACAATTAACCATCGTCATTGATTTTGACAGCACATTTACGAAAGTTGAGGGATTAGATGAGCTCGCGCGCATCGCCTTAGAAGGCAATCCGAAACAAGCGGAGATTGTTGGCAAAATTCGTGAAATCACCGATAAAGGCATGACGGGTGAATATTCGTTTGCTGATTCGCTTCGGGAGCGTGTGGCCTTGTTGCCTGCGAATCAATTGCATGTTGACCAATTGATAGCCTTTTTGAAAGGAAAAATATCCGAATCATTCAAGCGGAACAAAGCATTCATTCGTGAGCATGCCGATCGTATCTTGATTGTTTCGAGTGGATTTAAAGACTTTATTGTTCCCGTGGTTGCGGATATGGGTATCGCTGCTGAAAATGTGCATGCGAATACCTTTACCTATGACGGCGAAGGAAATATTACCGGTTACGATCACACGAATTTATTGTCTCAGGACAAGGGAAAGGTTCGCTTATTGCAGTCCTTGGCTTTGGAAGGGGAGGTATTTGTGATCGGTGACGGATATACGGATTATGAATTACGTGAAGCTGGATTAGCTAATAAGTTCTTTGCCTTTACGGAGAATGTATCGCGCAAAGCGGTGACAGATAAAGCTGATTTCGTCGTTCCATCGTTAGATGAGTTTTTATACATCAATGGATTGAGTCGTGCGCAGTCTTATCCGAAATCACGGATCAAAGTTTTATTATTAGAGAACGTTCACCCAGCAGCCGTTGCTCTATTTGCCAAAGAAGGTTTTCAAGTTGAATTGTTGAAGGGTGCCTTAGATGAGGACGAATTGATTGAAAAAATCAAGGATGTATCGATCATCGGTTTACGCTCGAAAACAAATTTGACAAAGAAAGTATTGGAACATCCGAATGCTGCTCGTTTGATGTGTGTGGGTGCTTTCTGTATCGGTACCAATCAAATCGATTTAGCGGAATGTGAGAATCGCGGGATTGCTGTTTTCAATGCGCCTTATTCCAATACGCGAAGTGTCGTGGAATTATCGATCGGTTTGATGGTCATGTTAACGCGTAATATTTTCGAAAAGTCGACCAAAATGCACGCAGGTGTTTGGGATAAATCGGCTACGAATTCATTCGAAATTCGGGGAAAGAAAATCGGTTTAGTTGGATATGGAAATATCGGTACACAAATCTCTGTGATTGCGGAGGCTTTAGGTATGGAAGTATATTTCTTTGACATCGTCGATAAACTAGCCTTAGGTAATGCGAAGAAGTGCAATAGCATGAAAGAGTTATTGTCAACTGTTGATTTCGTGAGTTTACATGTGGATGGTCGGAAATCGAATACCAACATTATCGGGAAACAAGAGTTTGCTTGGATGAAAGACAATGTAATTTTCTTAAATCTTTCCCGTGGACATGTGGTTGAAATCCCAGCTTTGGTTGATGCGATTAAATCCGGTAAAGTTTGGGGAACAGCAGTCGATGTATTCCCTTATGAGCCGAAAACGAATGATGAAGAATTTATCAATGAATTGCGTGGCTTGCCGAATGTGATTTTGACGCCGCATATTGGGGGGAGTACGGAGGAGGCGCAGGCCAACATCGGTGAGTTTGTTCCTTCGAAATTGTTGCAATTCATGAACAATGGTAGTACGTATGGTTCAGTGAATTTCCCTGAATTGCAATTGCCGCCTTTGGAAAATGCACACCGTTTATTGCATATTCACCACAATGTTCCGGGTATTTTGGCACAGATTAACAATGTGTTTGCGAAATACCATGTCAACATCATTGGACAATATTTGAAAACGACGGAGAAGACTGGTTATGTGATTACGGATGTGGCGAAGGAATACGCGGAGGATATCGTGAATGAATTGAAGTTGATCGACAATACGATCAAATTTAGAATGTTATATTAATATGAGCACTTTTTTTACCCCAGGTCCAGCAGCTTTATTTCCCACGGTGGAGGCACATTATGCGGAGGCTTTTCGCCAAAACATAGGTTCAATTTCCCATCGTTCGGCGGCATTTCGTAAGATTTACCAACATGCCGATGAGCAATTGCGTATCCTTTTTGGCTTGCCAAAAGAGACTGCAGTCTTGTTTACGGGCTCTGCAACGGAAATCTGGGAGCGTGCGATTATGAATACCGTGGAGCATGAAAGTTTTCATTTAGTGAATGGCTCATTCTCCAAGAAATTTTACGATTTCTCTAAAGAGTTACACAAGTTTGCGCATGCGATGCACAAACCTTTCGGTGAGGGATTCGATGCTTCGGAAGTAGAAGTGCCCGAATACGCGGAATTAATCTGTTGCACAGCGAACGAAACAAGTTCGGGTGTTCAAATGAAGGCGGCTGAGATTCATAAAATCAAGAAGGCCAACAAAGATAAATTGATGATGGTCGATATGGTTTCTTCGGCACCGTATACCAACTTGGATTTCAACTTAGTTGATTCAGCCATGTTCTCTGTTCAGAAGGCATTTGGTATGCCGGCTGGATTAGGCGTTTGGTTGGCCAATGAAAAGATGCTTGAGAAGTCGGAGCGCATGAAACTGCATGAAGGCATCGTAGGAACTTATCATTCATTGCCAAGTCTTTGGGAAAATTACAAGAAGTTCGAAACGCCTGAAACGCCGAACGTGATGGGGATTTATGTGTTGGGGAAAGTCGCAGAAGATTTCAATAAAATTGGGGTCGATGTGATGCGCAAAGAAACAGATCGCAAGGCGAAGGCATTATACGATTTTGCCGACAAATCTGCGAATTTTGAGATTTTTGTGGAGAATCCGAATCATCGTTCTGCGACCGTTGTGGTCTTGAATTGCAAAGGATTGGCAGGAGATGTCATCAAGCAAGTGCAGGCGAAATCAGATATGATTTTAGGCTCGGGTTACGGCAAGATGAAGGAAACACAAATTCGAATTGCGAATTTTCCTGCTGTGAATGAGGAGCAAGTACAAGCATTAATTGCTACATTAGGATCTTTATAAGTACAATTGTCTAAACCTATGATTCAAACTGGAAAGCCCATTCGTTGGGGTATATTGGCGTGCGGCGGCATTGCAACAAAATTTGCAGATGACCTCGTACATGCAAAAAATGGATATTTATCGGCTGTCTCTTCGCGTGATTTAGGTCGTGCCAAGGCATTTGCGGCCAATTATGGAGCAGATGTGAAGGCCTATGGTTCTTACGAGGAGATGTTGGCGAGTGGCGAAATCGATGTCGTTTACATTGCATCTCCGCATGGTTTGCATTATGAACATACGATGCTTTGTTTGGAAGCAGGCGTCCATGTTTTGTGTGAGAAGGCATTTGCCATCAACAGCAAGCAGGTTAATGCGATGATCGCGAAAGCGCGTGAGAAAAAGCTCTTCTTGATGGAGGCTTTGTGGACCCGCTTCCATCCTTCCGTAGCCAAATTGCAAGAAATTATCGCTTCAGGACTTATCGGCGACATCAAACATGTTGTAGCAGATTTTGGCTTTAAGGCGGAATATGATGAGGAGGCACGTTGGTTTAATCCGCATTTAACAGGTGGGTCTTTGTTGGACATCGGAATTTATCCCTTATTCATTTCGAAACTATTATTAGGCCAGCCGCTGGAAATGAAAGCGACGGGTGTGATGGCACCTTCGGGTGTAGATATGAATTGTTCGATTGCGACGAAGTACGCGTCGGGTGCGACGGCGAGTTTGTTCTCTACTTTTGCGGCTCAAACAGATACGACTTGTACAGTCTATGGAACGTTAGGAAAGATTTACATGCATCCACGCTTTCATGAAACGAAGGGAATGACGCTAACCATTTATGATGGAGCGGAAACGGTATTTGAAACGGAACGCAAGGGTTGGGGATATAGTTACGAGGCGGATGCGGTGCAGGAAGATTTGTGGGCCGGTCTGACCGAAAATACTTGGATGACACATCAGTTCAGTCAGGAATTGATGGGATTATTAGATGAAATACGTGCTCAAATCGGTTTAACATATCCAAATGAATAAGATACTTATTGCTTTATTGCTTTTCGTAAGCACAAATTTGTTGGCGCAAAACCCTTTTGAAAAGGAGATTTTGGCCTATGAAAAACAAGATTCCCTTTCGATGCCGACCAAAGGCCAGGTATTGTTTTTGGGTAGCTCCAGTTTTCGTTTGTGGAAGACATTTGATGCCGACATGAAAGGGATGCCAGCTGCTTTCAACCGTGGTTTCGGTGGTTCAACCTTAGCGGATGCCTTGTATTATTTCGATCGAATGGTGGTGAAATACCAACCGAAGTGGGTGATTATGTATGAGGGGGATAATGATATTGCGCGTGGGAAGAGTCCTCAAGTCATTGCGGCCGAATATGATGAATTTGTGAGTCGATTAGCCAAGCAAGTACCGGGTGCTAAATTGGTTTTTGTGGCGGCAAGACCTAGTTTAGCTCGGACAGCCTTGGTCGATAAGCAAAGGGAATTAAATGCATTGATTAAGGCCAAAAGAGGTTATTTCATTGATATGCATAGCCCGTTTTATTTGGCTGATGGGACCTTGATGCAAGATATATTTGTTGCAGATAAGTTGCATTTAAATGAAAAGGGCTACGTGATTTTCGCGAAGCAGATTCAAGATTTTATGATTAAAAACATTAAGTAAATGGGTGTCGAAGCGCAATGGTTGCCGGGTATTTCAGTGGATTGTGTGATTTTCGGATTTCATGAGAACCAACTGAAAGTACTTTTGTTGAAATTCAAGAAGAGCCCTGTTTGGGCTTTGGCGGGAGGCTTTGTGGGGGTGGAAGAGGATGTGGATCAAGCAGCACAGCGGATCTTGGAGGAGCGAACGGGCTTAACGGATATCTATTTGGAGCAATTTTATACCTTCGGTGATTTGGCACGCAATTACCGGGCGACGGAGGAGCATCGGGATGTGAATGCTGCGATGGGTCGTTCGGATGAAGATGTTTCTTGGTTATCGAAGCGCTACATTACGATTGGCTACTATGCTTTGGTTGATTACTCAAAGGTGCAGGTCAATCCCAGTGGCTTGTCGGATGCTTCTGAATGGATGGATGTTAGTGCATTGCCGAAATTATTTCTAGATCATAATCGTATTGTGATTAAAGCCCTTGAATCTTTGCGTAGAAATTTGGATGAGAAATTGGTGGCTTTTGAATTGTTGGGTGATACCTTCACGATGTCAGAATTGCAAATGGTTTACGAAACGATCTTGGGTAAACGCTTGGTTCGGACGAATTTTCAGCGGAAGATATTGAGCTTGGAAATTTTGGAGCGCATCGAAAAGAAATATACAGGTGGGGCGCATAAAGCACCATACTTGTACCGCTTGAAAAAATAATCGCTTTAATCCCCCCTTTAGCTTTGGCAATCCTTTGAGGTTTGCCAAAGCTAAAGGGGAAAAGGGTTTTTTCCTATTCGGAAACAGAATACAATAAAAAAGGCCATCCGTCAGCTGACGGTAGACTGCCCCCAAAAAGTTAGACACTTATTGGGGGCATTTTTATGAACAAAAGAAACAAGTATGATTACAAGTTTAGGCTTCAATGTGTTGAAGCTGTAATCAAAGACAACTGCTCGATACGAGC
>NZ_JAVNWW010000004.1:5872-219061 GCF_032470275.1 Aquirufa regiilacus | reverse complement strand
TGTACTAACCCCCTAATAGACTGGACTAAATTTTAAAAAGAGTTTAGAACCAATTAAATTAGGGAACTATGAAAAGAGAAAGAAGAATTTTCAGTCCGGAGGATCGCTTAGCTATTCTTCAAGAAGGACAGCGAGAAGGCAATGTTGTTACTTGTCGGAAGTATCATTTATCACCTAGTCTATATGCTAAGTGGAGGACTAAATACCTTTCCAAAGGAGTTGAAGGGTTAAAGTCTGCCTATAAGCGAATAGATCCAGAGCTTAGAGCTTTGGAAGAAGAAAACGAACGATTGAAACGAATTATCGCTCGACAAGCATTGGAGATAGAATTCAAATCAGAGCTTTTAAAAAAAAGCCCTGTGCTAACCAAGACAAGAAGATGATCGTCTCACAATACATTCAACAGGCTCCTACACGTATGCTTTTATCTTGGTCTAACCTTCCTTCCAGCGTTTACTATTATAAGTCTACAGGTGGAAAACCGGGCGTTAAAGCCAGTTCTCATACGTGGAAACAAGATGGAGAGAAGGTCGAAAATCAGATCGTTATCGAGCAAATTAAAGACATCCTCTCGCAAGAATTTTGCTGCTACGGGTATGAAAATGTAACAGGGGAATTACGCAAGCTTGATTATTACATTAACAAGAAAAAAGTTTACCGATTAATGGACGAACACAACCTGCTTTTGGGTAAAGTGATACGAACCAGCGGCAAACGCAAGTTTGTCCAGCACCGTAAGATTCAGGCTTCCTATCCAATGGAATACCTATGCCTAGACATTAAATACGTCTATGTACACGGCGAAAAAAGAAACTTTTACTTGCTAACAATCATCGATGTCTTTTCTCGTAAAATCGTGGATCAGATATTTCAAAAAAGCATCAAACAAATTGATGTCATCAATGCATTTAGACGAATAAACAACGAATACGGAATCAAAGGAGTAACCATTCGAAATGACAATGGATCTCAATTTATCGCCAACAACGTAAAGCAATACCTTCGCACAGCGGAAGCCAATCAAGAGTTCACTCACATCGCAACACCGGAAGAAAATTCCTACATCGAAGCCTTTCATTCCATCATTCAGCGGGAAGTAATCGAACGTTACGAATTCACGGGGTTTTATGATGCAAAACAAACAATATTCGCACACACCATCTGGTATAACACCCGAAGATTCCACAAAGCAATCAAAATGACACCCATTGAAAAATGGGAACAAAATATCCACATCACGAACCAAAAACGTCTCGAACAAAATTTATCCGAAAACCAAAACGAAAATGTGGATGATTTAAATCAAAATTATAAATACTTTAGACAAAATTTAAACCCAAAAACAAACAATTATTACACAACTCTTTCAACAAATGTGTCCAAGTAATTAGGGGTTGGTACAGTATCAATTCAAACAACAAAAACAATTGCAAGATCCGACAAGAGAGGGAGCAATAATGATAAAAAGGTTATACTTTTATAGTGTAACCTTTTTTTATGCACTAATTAATATAAATGATGGATAGAAATGAATTTCTTAAAACTAGCGGAATGCTCTCCGTGGCTTCCATTTTACCTTTAGAAGGATTATTTGCAACTAATTTGACTAATAATCGAATTGATAAATTAGTTGATGAAAATGGACATTTTGTTTTACAGCCTTTACCATATTCAGAGTCGTTCTTAGAACCTTATATGGATGCTGAGACGGTGCACCTTCATTATACTTTTCATCACGGTGGGGCTACAAAAGCTGCGAATGTAGATGTAAAAAAAATTCAGGAGGCAATGGATTCTAATAATTTTGAAACAGTTGATTATTGGACGAAGAAATTAGCGTTTCATTCGTCCTCTCATATTTTGCATTCCATTTTTTGGACAAATCTTACCAATAAACAATTGTCTCCTACTGGAAATTTATTAAAGCAAATTGAAAAAGATTTTGGGAGCTATGAAAAATTAAAATTATATCTAGCCCAAACTTCAAAAAATGTAGATGGTAATGGCTGGGGGATACTTGCATATCAACCTATGACAAAGAAACTTGTTGTTCTACAATGTGAAAACCACGAAAAACTAACTCAATGGGGTTGCGTGCCAATTCTGGTTATTGATGTTTGGGAACATTCATATTACCTAAAGTACAAAAACAAAAGAGCAGACTTTGTAGATACGTTATTTAAAATCATCAATTGGGAAAACGTGGCAGATAGATTTAACAACGCGACCAAATTAATTTGAATATAGGGTTCCTTTAAAATTGCACGAAGTTCAACCCTGCAATTTCTTAATAGTCACATACTCAATCATCGCATTATTTTGCATTTTTCGTCTGTAAGGGGAGCCACACTGGACAAGCCGATCAGAAATGATCGGCTTTTTTGTTGTCCTTCAGTGAGTTAGGCTAGTTGCATCTTTTTATTTTTCAATAGAATTTATTATTCTTATATTTCAAAAAATTATATCACAAATTCAATTGAAATGAAATACCTATTTACTTTTATCCTTCTAATTGCTAGCATTATTTCAAGTAATGCTCAATGGAGTAAATTACCTATACATACAGATGAGATTAACCACACGTCTAAATTAAACCATAGAACCTATAAGGTTTCTGTTGCATTGCCATCTAGTTATAACCCAGAAAATAAGTATCCTGTTTATTATTTATTGGATGGATATTATGCTTTTCCTATCGCAAAAGAATCAATGAAAGCTTTAAAAATGGGAAATTTATCAAAGGACTTCATACTAGTTTCAATAGCAGGAGATGAAACCAATGATTACGATTGGTTATTGAATCGTTGGACAGATTATACTTTTACACAAAAAATCAAGAAGGATAGTACCTATAGCAAAATCTGGAATTTTTCATCACCTGCTTTGGTTTCTGGAGGAGGAGATATATTCTATAATATCATTACAAAAGAAATAATTCCTTTAATCGATTCAAAGTATAGTACAAATAATGAGAGAGGATTATCAGGTCATTCACTAAGTGGGTTATATGTGGCTAACGCATTGTTTAAATCTGATGGTATTTTTACTAAGTTTGGAATTAATAGCCCATCTTTTTTATTTTGGGATAACGATATTATGGAAGCCGAGGCTAAATATGCTTCAGCCAATTCAACGTTAAAAGTAGATGTATTTTTCTCAATTGCTGAATTAGAAGACGGGTTTGATAATCTATTGAGATTCGAAACACTCTTAAAAAAATACAATGGGTTTAATTCGAAATTGGTTGTTTTTAAAGATGAAACGCACAATTCTGTTGGCCCAGCAATGATAGCTAGAACAATGAGGGAGCTTTATTCAAATAAAGACTAACTAACTCTTCAGTTTCCTAATTGTAACATACTCAATCATTGCATTATTTTGCATCTTTCGTCTGTAAGGGGAGCCCTTAAAAAGACCTTACGTTTTGTAAGGTCTTTTTTGTTTTAATAGGTCAAATCATTTCTTTATAACATTGCAATTAATTCTATATATTTACATCAAATTATAACAAACACACAGCGTTAAATTATAATAAATACACGGCGAGATATTATAACTAATACACAATGGCAACACCCGCAGAAAAATTAGCGGAATCACTAAAAGTTCTCCAAGTAATACAAGGTAAAGGTATTATAGCGATTAAGTCGGAAGATTTAAGTAGAACCCATAAAGACCGTCTTATCGCAAATGGTTTCATAAGAGAAGTTATTAGAGGTTGGTACATTGCAGTGAATCCTGAAGAAAGTAAAGGGAATAGCACATCTTGGTTCACGTCCTATTGGGGATTTTGCTCAAGGTTCTTGGAAGACCGATATGGTGATGAATATTGTGTTTCAGCAGAACAGTCCTTATTGCTGCATTCAGGGAATGAGGTTGTTCCAATTCAGATGATTATTAGGTCGGTAAAGGGTAAAAACAATAACACTCCTTTATTATTTAAATCGTCTTTATTCTGTATGAAATCGCCATTATCAGAATTAGAAAGTGTAGAAGTTAAAAATGGGTTACGAATATTAAACTTACCATCTTCCATTATTTATTGTTCTCCTACCATTTTTGTTAGCAATCCAATTGATGTAAGAACAGCGTTAAGTATGATAAATGACGCTTCTGAAATAGTAGGATTGTTGTTAGATGGTGGACATAGTTTGAAAGCCGGAAGAATCGTGGGAGCTTTTAGAAATATAGGGAATTCTAAAATAGCGGATGAGATTTTGAAAACGATGAAGTCAGCAGGTTATGACGTCCGCGAAAAAGACCCATTTGAACAAATGACTCCAATACCCTTATCTTCAAGAGAACGTTCTCCATATTGCAATAGAATCCGTTTAATGTGGTTTGAAATGCGGGATGTAGTAATTAAAGTTTTTCCCAAACCTTCAGCTATTAATTTTCTTGACAAAGCGACATTTCTAAAAAATATGGATGAAATCTATGTTACGGATGCGTACCACTCATTATCCATTGAAAAATACAAAGTGACTCCCGAACTGATTGAAAGGGTTAAAAGCGGAAAATGGAATTTAGTAGATAATGAAGAAGATAAAAAACATAGAGATGCTATGGCTGCAAGAGGGTATTGGCTTGCTTTTAATAGTGTAAAAGACAGTATTGAAAAAATTATGGATGGTGGTGATTTAGGTAAGATACTTTTGGAAGAACATAGCGATTGGTTTAGAGAGTTATTTTCACCCAGTGTAACATCCGGCATTTTAAAGCCATCTGATTTAGCTGGGTATAGAAGACATCAAGTTTATATTGGACAATCACAACACGTCCCTGTAAATATGGATGCTCTAAGAGATGTAATGCCCATTTTATTTGAATTAATCTCAGAAGAACCGGAAGCATCAGTTAGAGCGGTGTTAGGACATTTCTTTTTTGTTTATATTCACCCTTACATGGATGGTAACGGTAGAATGGGTAGGTTCTTAATGAATGCAATATTGGCTTCGGGAGGATATAAATGGATGGTAATACCTGTTCAAAAAAGAGATGATTATATGAACTCTCTTGAAATGGCAAGTGTCCAACAGAATATAGAGCCCTTTGCGAAATTCATCGGAGATTTGGTAAAATTAACCATGGCCGGTAAACCTGCCGCGGAGTAATGATTTAGAAAATCTCTCTTTTTTGTGATAAAAACCATTGAACCTTCTTCTCCCATTTTGAGAAAGTACGTAGAATGCTTCTATTTTTACGAGGGCAAATCGAACTCTTCTTTTAGTTATTTAGCGTTCCCGCATTTTAACACGGGCCTTTCTTTTATGAAAGGGGCGTCGGTTCAAAGGCAAGATTGGACTCTTCATGTTTCAGAAAATAGGACGGATAGCGTACATATTGAAATACTTGGTAAGTATACGACACCGGTTTTCTTGGAATACAAAGGAACATTAAGAGAGATTTCGATCATCTTTAAGCCTCTAGGAATAAACCGATTTTTTAAGGACAACTATCTTTCCTTGGCGCCTCATTTTTCTCAGGAATTAGTGAATGATGTGTGGAGAAAATTGGGTGAAACTTTATTTTGTGAGGATGATGATATTAACAAAATAGAATCATTTTTGCTTTCTCAATTTGGTGATCATCCTGAGTTTTCTACCATTGACAAAGCGTTAACGTTGATAGAAAATAGCGATGAAAAAATGGCTATATCCACCATCGCAAGTAAAGTAGGACTGAATGCTAAAACCTTTCATAGGTATTTCCAAAAACACATGGGTTGTAGTCCCGTTGAATACCGTAGAATTTTTCGATTTAGAAGCTCTTTAACGAACAAGTTGAATAGTGCGGAATGGAAGAATTTAACGGATATTACTTATGAAGGAGGGTATTATGACCAGTCCTATTTCATTAAAGAGTTTAGAAAAATCACTCATCATAATCCTAAAGACTTTTTCAAATCTACAAGTAAAGTAGTCGGCGACAAGATTATTTGGGAAATTAAATAGTGTCCTAAAAGTACAATTTTGATCGAATTCTGGCGCTTAATTTTGGGATAAATTAAACGATATCTCCATGAAAACATCATTTAACAAGTTCCTCTACATCGGTTTTTTACTATTAGGATTATTTCAAGCCCTTTTCTCTAAAGATTATATGCAAGCAGCGGCTTCGCTGGGTATAGGTTTAACATTTGACCCATTCAATCCAGAACAAAAATGGGGTGACAGGCCTACTTGGCAAAAAATGGTCCTCATTGTAAATCTATCTATTGTATTTGGATTGATATTTATTGAAATCTTCAATCTATTTTTCTAATTCAAATAAGGCCTTTCAGTTCATTTTAATTACACCAAAGAACAGGGTACACCTGCGTAGTTCGTTGTTGATTACATTTAGTCCATCACACAACGAAAACCGGTATGCTGCAAGCCTGAGTCCGGGCTTGACTTCATTCGTGCGGAGCACCGGTAACTAGAACAATACCCATCATTGCATAAAAAAGAACCGCCGCGCATGACGCGTTTGGCAACAC
This sequence comes from Aquirufa regiilacus, assembly GCF_032470275.1. Classification (NCBI taxonomy): domain Bacteria; kingdom Pseudomonadati; phylum Bacteroidota; class Cytophagia; order Cytophagales; family Flectobacillaceae; genus Aquirufa; species Aquirufa regiilacus. Next base: position 212,580 of record NZ_JAVNWW010000004.1, on the reverse strand, counting down.
CGGGTTCATCCGGATCATGACTTGAGGAAGGGCCTTGCGGGTTTAGAATCGGACTTTTTTTGTAATAATCGGCGCGGTACCAATCCACGCACCATTCCCATACATTTCCAGCGGTATCATATAATCCATAGCCATTTGCAGGGAAAGATTTAACTGGAGCGGTGGTCGTTTTATACCCGTCTAATGCTTGATCTTCATAGGGGAAATGCCCTTGGAAACTATTCGCTTTATACGGGGCGGAATTTACCGACACGTCCCCCCAGGGGTAAATCTTATTTTTTAATCCCCCACGGCTGGCCCACTCCCATTCCGCTTCTGTGGGTAATCTTTTGCCGGCCCAACGGGCATAGGCGGCTGCATCATCCCATGAAATATGAACGACGGGATGATTTTCTCGTCCTTGAATTGTTGAGCCTGGACCCGTGGGATGGCGCCAGTCGGCCCCTCGTTTAAACGCCCACCATTGGGAATAGTCCGTTAAATCGACTGGGCCTGTCGTGGGAACGAATACCAAAGAACTGGGCGCCAAAAGTGAATCTGCCGGTTTAGGCGTTCCCTTTGGAACTTGCTTTGACAACTCCTCCCAATCAATCGCCTTTTCAGCCGTGGTTATGTAGCCTGTCGATTTAACAAATGCCGCAAACGCCGCATTGCTTACCTCCGTTTCATCCATCCAAAAGGCCTTAACACGCACTTGATGAACCGGGTATTCGTCTGCACGACCCTGCGCATCGTGTGAGCCCATGGAAAATATGCCTGCCGGAATACGCTTCATCCCAGCATGGGATTTCAACGTAGGTTTAGGACTAATCGATTTAATTTGCTTCAGCCGATTGGGTATGGAAACGTGGCATATAGGGATTGGGATCTGACTGGACACAGACAGTGTGATGACTAATAAATAAAGGGTAATAGAATACCGACTCATTTTCTTTTGGCTTTCATCTCCGCCGCCTTTTGTTTTGGCACCCCGAATACTTTTCCTTCCACAGCGTCATTCAAAAAGCGATCAATGTAGCCGTTGCTGATGGTGCTATTGTCCTTGTATTTCAGTCGTAATGCGTCTAATTGCTTATGCAATGTCTTTCGTATCGAAGCATACGCCGGATCATTGTAGACATTCTTTAATTCCAAAGGGTCCTTCTCGCGGTCAATAAGCTCCCAAGCATCTGTAGAAAAATAGTAATGAATTAACTTATATTTCTTCGTCACGATGGCATAATGTCGATTCACCATGTGTTCTGCGGGGTATTCATAATAGTGGTAATATACCGCATCGCGTTTCCAAGATTTACCCGTCATCAGCGGGATTAGACTTTGGCCTTGCATGTCTTTGGGAGCTGGGACACCGGCCGCATCCAAAAAGGTTTGGGCAAAATCGAGGTTTTGAACTAAGGCATCTGATTTTTGACCGGCTTTAATTTGGCTTGGCCACGACACCATCAGCGGAGTCTTAAAGGATTCATCATAGATGAAACGCTTATCAAACCAACCGTGCTCGCCCAAGTAAAATCCTTGGTCGGAGGTATACACAATAATCGTGTTTTCCATCAAATTATTCGCTTCCAAATAATCCAATAAACGGCCTACGTTCTCATCGACTGATCGTAAGGTTCCGAGATAATCTTGCATGTAGCGTTGAAATTTCCAGCGCATTTTATCTTGCTCCGTCATGCTCGGATAGGCCTTGATGAATTCCGCATTAATCCGATCGTAAACGCGGTCAAAATTCGCTTTTTGGCTCGGATTTAACCGGCCCATTTCAGCAGCGAAACGACGCTTATCAAAACCGATTTCGGGGATTTTCAATGAGTCCATCGTGGCCGGATAAATTTTGTTATCCCCGGCCCAGCTCATACTGGTTAGGATATTCATTTCGGCTTCCTTGGCGGGAGATGTCCGACCGGAATAATCATCAAAAAGCGTCTTGGGTTCCGGGTATGTTTTCTGCGTCATTTCATCCAAATGCCGTTCTGCCATCAACCAGGAACGATGTGGCGCCTTGTGTAAATACATCAACATGAATGGTTTTTCAGGCGTTCGCTCCTGCTTTAGCCAGTCCAAAGTCATGTCGGTAATTATATCCGTCACATAGCCATTGACTTTGATATTTCCCTCCTTTTTTGTGATGAAATCGGGGTTGTAATAATTGCCTTGGTCGGGCAAGATTTTGAACTGATCAAAGCCCTTTGGGCTATTCCCAAAATGTAGTTTCCCAAACATCGCCGTTTGGTATCCGTTCGCCTGTAAAATCTGCGGGAAGGTAATGTTCGTTGTATCGAATTTGAAGTGATTATCGACCTTGCCATTTAGGTGTGAATGCTTACCGGTTAGGATCGTGGCCCGACTGGGCGCACAGATGGAATTGGTCACACTGGCATTTGTAAACAGGATACCTTTTTTGGCAATGCGGTCTATGTTGGGAGTCGAAATTAAGCGTTGGTCGTATGCCGAAATGGCCTGATAAGCATGGTCGTCCGACATGATGAAAATGATGTTCGGACGCTTATTGGTTTGCGCTAAAATTTGTGAATAGCTCACGCAGATGAGCAATCCAATTAAAATATGTTTCATGTAAATAGGTTTTACGCAAGTAAATTAGACAAATTAAGCAAGCAGACCAAAAAAGGAGAATGCTTCGTTGGCAAATTAAGTAGATCCTTTTGTTATTGCTATCGGCAGGTAATGTGAAGACACTTCATGTTCGTTTCGTATTTGACATAACATAGCCCTTCGTCCTTTAATTTTGCTAAGGATTGAATAAATAATTCCTTCTGTTTCAAGTCCGTTTTCTTGAATAAATAACTAATATCGATTGTCTTTCCCTTCAGGTGCGCTGAATTTTCAATCGCATTTCCATTACGCTTTCTAAGTGCTTTGACTGATTCTTTTGTCCGCACGGCACTGGTAATCCGAAAAGGAATATAAGCCAACTTATTTTGGATACATCGGGCTCGATACTCCCGAGCTAGTCGGTTGATAAACCTGTATCCCTTTGGTAAAAGGCCAGGTAAGGAGGCGTCCATCTGTTCAACTTCGTAGTTTTCAGAAGTCTTGATTTCCATTAAAATGCGCCGATCAAGCAGTTTTTGTAAATCCTTAAAATCCTCTCGGGGTTTGATTCCTTCATAGCGATAAGCATTTTCATGTTCTGCCACACCGTCCTGAAACAATTCTTCACAATTCTTGCAGGAGCTATCATAGAAAATAGCGTCCCATGCGATCAATTTTTTAATTATTCGCTTGATTTGCCGGGGATACAGCATGCCCACAATGAACACGATGACAAAGATTGAGCCTATTAGGAGCAGCGAAATTTGTTTGAATTTGGTGTTGATTACGCTCATTATGCAAATTTTCCAAGCCCAGCATGCTTGACTTTTTATCACGAATTGGGTTACAAGTAAGGTAAATGGGACCGGTTCTAAGGAGAAAGATTCCACGGATACGAATATAGTAAAAATCTAAATTTTCTATTGATTGTCTTCGATTTGTCAGCGGCGCGGAAATTAAAATGCGGTTAAATTCTTTGCTTTAAAACGAATTCTAAATTGTGAAAACGGAAATTTTTTATGCTTTCATCTTTAGTATATTTGTTGAAACGATTTAAAAGATGAGCGAAGAAAAAGAAGTATCTGCAGCAGAGAAAATGTTAGGTGATTTTGCCCCTAGACTTTTGGGTTACACTGACAACGTATTGTTTGGCGATGTATGGGAAGGCAAGGCGCTTTCGAGACGCGAGCGGAGCCTGATAACCGTGGCGGCTTTGGTGGCGGGAGAGCACTCCAACCAACTCAAATTTCATTTAAATTATGCCAAAGAACACGGCTTAACGGAAGCCGAACTGGTAGAAGTTATCACCCACTTGGCTTTTTATGTTGGTTGGCCTAAAGCGATGACCGCCATTATGATTGCGAAAGAGGCGTTTGAGCAAGATAAATAATGTAATCAATTGGTGTCAACCCATTGTGCTTTATACAAAATGAAAGAAAACAAAAACCCCAACACCGGATCAGGAATCGCTGTAGGCTCCGCAATCGGAGTTGCATTAGGATATGCGTTTGGGAAAAACACGCCTAATTCCTCTCAATACATTGCTTTGGGATTGGCTTTAGGAGCTGCTTTAGGCGCTATCATTGATTTTTTTAATAGGCCCAAATAAATGGTATAAGGTAAAAGCGTTCAATGCATGATCTGTTACTCGTTTCCCTTTTATAAATAATGTTACTTCCCATGAAATAACGAGCAAGTCGATCTTCCTTGATCGGCTTTTTTATTGTCTATATGTAAGTTCTAAATGGCAGATTCCATAACTTTAAGGATTCAATTAATAATTTCATGGCGAATCAAATCTTTATTAACCTTGCGGTGCAAGACCCAGAAAAATCGATGGCATTTTATACGGCTATGGGATTCAAGAATAATCCCCAATTCTCAGATGAAAGCGGCAAATGCATGGTTTGGTCAGACAATATTTTTCTGATGATCCTCTCACATGAGAAGTTTTCGAGTTTTACCAAAAAGCCGATTGCCGATACAAAATCGTCCATTGCAGCCTTGCTTTCTTTGTCCATGGAAAGCACAGCAGAAGTCAACCATGTGGTGGATTGTGGCCTAAGTGCCGGTGGTATAGAACCCAATGAGATGCGTGATTATGGCTTTATGGTACAGCGAACCCTAGAAGACTTCGATGGCCACACATGGGAAATATTTCACATGGATATGTCGAAATTACCGGCTTAGGCGCCCCATTTAAATACCTTTTAAAGTAGACCCTTTTACTATGAAAATATTAGCCTTCATCCTTTCCCTATTTTTATTTGCCTTTTCGGCTTCGGCCCAAGAAAATAGTAACATTAGCTTCTCCAATGATTACAAAGATGTTTATCATCTTTCGCTGATTATCTACACGCCGGATGGGAAAATGCAAACACGTGTAAGTAATTTGGCGCCTAACGAAATCAAATCCTATTCTTTGCCCGTAAACACCGAGATTTATATCGCTGATAATAAACAGGAGGCTTTTGCCATGAAGGGCAATGACATTAAATCAACAGGCGTGAAGCCCTATCTAGTTTTGAAAGAGTCAGATGCCAAACTTGTCATCCAACTCAGTTCCATCAACCTCTGATGGCGTATCAAAAACGCGCCGGATCCGGACAGTTTTGGGCATAAAAATCTACATCGCGCAGCGAACAAACGCCCGGATAATCCCCCTGAAATCCCTGCATATCACGGATTAATTGGAAATGCAAGTGTGGTGGCCATCCCCCATTTTCATCGGGTTTTCCGAGGTGGCAAAGCTTTTGGCCTGCGGGAATCTGCATGCCAACTTCCAGACTTTCTAAATCCGAACTTGCTAAATGCCCATATAAACTGTAGATTTTTTCCGCTGGGTGAAATAAAATGATCGTTGGCCCATAATTTCCAGAGCCCGGATTAACCTGAAAGCTTTGTACTACGCCAGCTAATGGTGCAAAAACCGGTGTACCCGCGTCAGCCCAAAAATCCATACCCAAGTGGATATTTCGGAAATCGGCGGAGGCTGTCGCGAAGTTCTCGTGAGATTCATAGATGACACGATGCTCCAAATATCCTCCATAGCCAATCTTGCCAGCTAATTTCGCGTTGATATATTCACAGAAGGCGGATGTGTTCCCATAAACGGAGGAATTTAATTCCGTATTCGTAGCACTAAGATCGAGCGCGATGCTATTGGATGGGCTTAATGCTACGGTAAATAAGCGATCAATCATAAGTATTATTCCCCTTTTCCTGCTACTAAAAACTTATTCACATCCAACCAATGCATAAAGGCATCAAACCATTTATTGCTCGTCCGGTTCGGATTTCCTAAGCCAAAACCATGTCCGCCATTTTGATATAAATGAAACTCAACCGGTCGGCCAGCCTTAAACCAGGAATCTATCACCCCAAATTGGCCATTAAATAAGAAGTCGTCCGAGGCAATGACATTGAACATCGGCGGAGCGTTTGTAGGTACTTTTACCGGGCCCATGCCGCCATAAATAGGGCCAATAAAGGCCAATTTCATGGTTTGTGAATTCAGTGTTGCATGCATCGTTAAACCGGCACCCGCAGAGAATCCAATCATCCCGATTCGCTTGGTGTCAACGCCCCATGAAGTAGCGTTTTTTAGAATCATCGCATAGGCCGCTTCAGCATCTTGTAGTTGATTGGTCAGATCCATTTGCGCCATAGGATTCGTATTTTTTGCCGCACTATCTGTTTTTACAGGAACGGGACGTGGGCGGTTCATCCAGGCCGTAAAATCCTCTAATTTTTCGGGCGTAGGGAACAGTCTGTACTTTAAAACGAAAGCAGTTATTCCTTTTTTGGCAAGCGCTTCTGCGACCTCCCATCCTTCATTTCCTAAGGATAACCAACGGTATCCTCCACCCGGCGCAACGATAACTGCTGTGCCGTTAGCTTTGCCCTTTTCAGGAAAAAATGGGGTTAAGGTCGCCGTGGAAATGTTACGTGCCATCGGGTCACCCCACTGACGAAACCAGGTCTCTGGTGCGGGCTGCTCCTTCACGGATCCCGTGTTTAAGGGAATGGCGTTGGGCTCTTTCGGGGTTTCTAAAGGATAAATCGTTCCATCTTGGGCGATGGTGGTGAATGTCAAACAGGTGAGAATGGCAATAAATAGCTTTTTCATAGTTTTACGAGGTTTAGAATGACAAGATAAATAATATGAGTTATGGATATGTAATGGTTTATCATTTAATTTGACTTATTAATTTCACTTGAATGAAACAATTCTTTACTAAGTATCGAAACCAAGTGATTGTGGGCGTTATAGTCTATCTCTTCTTGATTTTTAGAGATGTAATCAAGTCTGTTTTTTAGTCAATCAATTATGAAAAAAGTAGCCTTTATCCTTAGTCTTTTCTTGATGGCATTTTCTGCAAAAGCCCAGGACAATATTAACATCAATTTCTCCAATGATTACAAAGATGTGTATCATCTCTCGTTAATTATTTATACTCCAGATGGTAAAATACAAACCCGCGTTAGTAATCTAAATCCGGCTGAAACCAAGACTTATTCCTTACCTGCTCGTACAGAGATATTCATCGCAGATTATAAACAAGAAGCTTTTGCGATGAAAGGAAATGATATAAAAGCAACAGGTGTGAAACCTTTTCTTGTGCTGAAAGATTCGGATTCCGAAGTCCTTATTAAGTTAAGCTCTGTTAGGTCCGGATCATAATTTGCTTACATTTGGCCAAGCAATAGCTAACTAAAATATACCGGCAATTTCCCGAAAGCTCTTGATAAGTGCTGAGCGATATACCTACGCGATGTGCTATTGATTGTCATTGCAGGGTAAGAATTAATATGAAGGCAAAAAAAATACTCATCTCAGGCGCAAGCATAGCTGGTCCAACGCTTGCATTTTGGCTAAACCGATATGGTTTTGAAACTACGATTGTAGAACGGGCAGAATCATTACGTTTAGGGGGCCAAAACGTCGACATCAAAGGGGCTGCCCAAAAAATCGCACAATGGATGGGGATCGAAGAGGAGATTCGTGCAGCGGATACGGGTGAATTGGGTGTTTTATTTGTTGATGAAAACAATGTCACTAAGGCCGCTTTACCGAAAGGCGAATCCAATTTGGGAACGAGTGAATTAGAAATTCTTCGTGGGGACTTGGTGAAGATTTTATACGAGCATACGAAGGAAAATGTTGAGTATCTTTTTGGCAATCAAATCATCGCGCTTGATGAACATCAAGATGGGGTAAAAGTCACTTTTCAAAACGGTGAAATCCGTGATTTTGATTTAGTTATTTGTGCGGATGGGATTCGCTCGCGAACGCGGAGTTTGATTTTTGGTGATGAGCCATTCGTGAAACCTGTGGGACTCTATGTCTCTTATTTTACGATTCCCAGAGCTTCGTCGGATAGTCGCTGGGCCCGCTGGTATAACGCGACCGATGCACGTGTGATCTTCATGCGTCCTGATAACGAAGGCACCACACGGGCATCCTTTTCGTTTATGTCGGAGCCCATGGGTTATGAAAAACTGTCACAAGAGGAGCAAAAAGCCTTGTTGCATGAAAAATTTGTGGATGCTGGTTGGGAAGCCCAGCGAGTCTTGGCCGCATTAGATAACAATGCGGAGGTCTATTTTGATGCCATCAGCCAAGTTTATGCACCCCGCTGGTCCAAAGGCCGTTGTGCCATGACGGGGGATGCCGCTTTTTGTCCATCGCCACTCACGGGCATGGGTGTTAGCCTGTCGGTGGTCGGTGCCTACATATTAGCGGGGGAATTATCTCGCCATGCCGATTACCCGGAAGCTTTTGAGGCATATGACAGGGCCTTTAGGCCTTATGTGACCAAGATTCAAAAACTTCCTCCGGGTGTTCCTAGGCTAGCTCACCCTAAAACGAAGCTCGGGATATTCTTCTTGAATACGATTCTCAACTTGATTTCGAGTAAGTTCGTGATAAAAATTGGGCAGCTATTTTCCGATAAGAATAAGTCCTCGACGGACGATACGATTGAGTTGGTGGAATATTGGAAATAAGGAATTTACAATAAGGCGTGGAGGTAGTCGGCAGTATCTTTTAAACCATTTTTTCGACAAAGATTAAGGACCTGATATTCGTCTAAGTCAGGTTTTTTCTTCTGAGAAACCATCATTTGAAAGGCGTCCAATGCAATTTCATGGTTAAGATCAATTAAAAAGTCGTCTACGTTTTTGGCCGCGATATTGAAGCCTTTCAAATACGATTCTGGGAAGTCTTTTAAATTATTGGTTACGATGATGCCAGCATTAGATTTAATCGCGGCTGCTAATACATGACGGTCTTTTAAATCCGGGAGTTTTAATGTTTTCGTTATAGATTCATAGTCTTGAACCTTAGCTCCGGGAAATGCCAAATTTACATTTTCAATGCGCTTTAGTATTTCTGCTTCTGAAACATTTTTTCGCCTCATAACATCAGCCCATTCCGAAAAAATATCAGGACTCCATTTGGGCGTATATAATTCATAGTGGGCAAACCATAGGAGGATATCCCGGGTCAAGATCGGATAAATGACGTTGGTGTCCAGAAAGCAGGTAAACTTAACGCTATGAATCATACAGCCCGAGGTCTTCATCCATTTTCATCATGTCGATAATTCGCGCGCGTTGTTTGGAATACATGTGGGCTTTGTATTGCGTGACATCTTCGTATTTAATCCGACGATGCTTTCCTACTTTGATAAAGGGAATTTCTCCATTTTCAAGCAATGAAATTAAATGGGGCCTAGAACATCCCAATAATTCGGATGCTGCTTGGGTCGTCATTTCTGTGGCAATAGGAACGATGGAAATGGGTTTACCTTGACTTGTCGCTTTTAGGATTGTTGCCAATAGCTTTAAGGCCTTTAGCGGAATCCTGATTTTTTCTGAGGTTTCTTCAATTTCAATTTCTGGGTTCGTTGCATGTAGGGATTCCAAAGTCGCAGATAGCGCTTCATAGGACTCTTTGGCAACCCTTTGCTCTTCTTTGGTAGGTCTACTTATTCTTGCTTCGGCATCCATTATTGTGAATTATTTTACGAAAATAAACGAAATAATTGAATTATTCGAAATAAATGAAATAATAACAATCTTTCGCTTTATTCTCGATTTAGGAACAAGTGAGACTAGCGATGCCAAAGATTTTATATCCTTTTGCCGACCTTGTTCTTAATTAATAAACAAGAGGGTAGAAATGAAGGTAAAGAAAATCCGATGATGGAAGTTAAACAGTATGAATTTTTGATCTTACAATCAAATTAATGATGTTCTCCCTCGACCAAATCACCTCCGCGCACAGCCGAGTAAAATCAGGCGCCGATTTCCCTCAATACATTCGTGATTTGAAAGCATTCGGTGTTTCGCATTACATAGCCTTTGTGGAGGATGGGCATGTAAACTACCATGGTACGCATCAGCATGTTGTTCAGGCGCCAGGAAAATATGATGCGCTCGTCTTATCTGAGTCTTTACGCGAAGATGTGTTTAAAGAAGAACTTTTGGCGCACCAACTGGGTAAAACGGATTATCCGACCTTCATTCGCATGTGTGCTGAAACAGGTATCTCAACGTGGGAGGTAAACATCGAAAAATTGACTTGTACGTATTTTGATATCGAGGGTAATCTCGTTTTAACAGAACAAATTCCAATTTAAAATGAAACAATACTTCATACTTCTCTTTCTACTTGTGTGTAGTCTAGTTCACGCTCAAGAAACAAATCGCATGCATCGAATCGCCAAAATTAAAGTTGACGCCAAGCAACTCGACGTCTACAAATCGCTATTAAAAGAGCAGATGAATACTGCGATTAACGTGGAGCCCGGCGTATTATCCTATACGGCGGTGGCCGACAAAAAAGACGCGACGAGCATTACTATATTCGAGGTCTATGCCAGCGTAGAAGCCTATCAGTCTCACATTCAGACACCTCATTTTAAGAAATATAAGGATGCTGTGAAGGACATGGTTTTGTCACTCGAATTGATCGACACGGATGTTGTTTGTCTCGCCAAGAAAGAAAATTTCTAATGAAATCATTTAAAGAATCCTTGTCTCAAGACGCCCCAGAACCACAGCTTTCGACAATCTTAAAAAGTCTTTGGTATGATGCCAAAGGCGATTGGGACAAAGCCCATGCGCTCATCGATCAGTTGGGCGACAGAGACTCCGCTTGGGTACACGCCTATTTACACCGCAAGGAAGGGGATATTTGGAATGCGGATTACTGGTATGCCCGTGCGAAGAAAACGCGGCCGGCGTATTCGCTCGATGAAGAATGGGCGAATTTGGTTTCGGCTTTTATCGGATAAATTTCAAAATCGATTCAACCACCTTCCCCGGTACCTCCTCCATGGGAACGTGGCCTACGTTTTTGTAGATTTCTGCCTTACTACCTTGGATATCTTTCAAGAAATTGTCCACATTATTCACACCAATCAGGTTATCCTTATCGCCCCATAAGATTAGCGTAGGTGTTTTGATGTCTTTTATTTTTGGTACAGGGGAATTCAAGAATCGCTTCGAACTACCCGTAAATGAACCCTTGAATATTTGCAAAGCCGCCGCCCGATTTCCTTCTCGTATTGCCACATCATGAAAGCGTTCCACCTGCGCGTCGGTTACACGTGCGGGATCATAGTAAACCGTTTCTAAACTTTTGCGCACCAAAAATTTCGGAGTCGCATACAATAACAAATTATTAATTACGGGAGTCGAAGCAATTTTGAAACCCAAAGAACCACTCTCTCCTTTTTTCGGATAACCTGCGGCGTCAATTAAAATCATTTTTGCAAGACCCTTCGGATTGTGAAGTGCATAATTCCACGAGATGGCCCCGCCCATCGAATTGCCCACCAAAATAAATCGCTTTATGTTTAATCGGGTCGTGAATGAATCGATGAATTTCGAATAATAGGTAAAATTATAGGCGTTTTCCGGCGATGGCCCCGTCAACCCAAAACCAGGTAAATCCAAGCTGATGATTCTCCGCTCAGCTTTTAAACCCATGGCCACACTGTCCCAGGTGTTTAATGAAGAAGACATACCATGCAATAAAATCAAGGGCACCGAATCACTTTGGACGCCTTCATCACGGTAATGCACTTGCATCCCTAAGATGGGCATAAACTTCGAATCTTGATTCGCATACAAGGGGATCAATTCCTCCACGGGGCGATCTCGCTTGCAAATGATGAATAATACAAAGAACAAGAATGCGAATATTCCGCCGACGATTTTAGAAGCTAGTTTCATGTGGAGTCGTTTTGAAGGCCTAAAAATACAGCATTGGAATCAAATAGCAGATTAAATCCTTTACTTTTGTTTTATCCTTTTCAAAGACCTTATGAAGCGCTTATTGTACGCACTTTTGATGCTAAGTTTTGGGGCCGTGGCCCAACAAAAATTATACACATCAGATCGTTTGACGATTACCACCTTATCTGAAAACAGCTTCGTGCATACTTCTTTTTTACAAACGGATGATTTTGGAAAAGTGGCTTGCAATGGCTTAATCGTTCGTTCGGGTCACGAGGTCGCGATTTTTGATACACCCACGGATGACCCAAGTTCTCAAGAGTTAATTCGTTGGGTACAGGATGTGTTGAAATGCAAAATCGTGGCCATTGTACCTACCCATTTTCACAACGATTGCCTTGGTGGATTAGCGACATTTCATGCGGTGGGGATTCCCTCTTTGGCGAATGAAAAAACCATTGAGTTGGCTACCCAGCATCAGATGACAGTACCCCAAAAAGGCTTTGCGGAAAATACACGCATCGCGCTTGAAGGCAAGGAAGTTCTTATTCGTTTCTTTGGAGAAGGGCACACCCGCGATAATGTAGTTGCTTATTTTCCTGCTGAGGAAGTGCTGTTTGGTGGTTGTTTAATAAAAGAATTGGGGGCGACCAAAGGCTTTTTAGGCGACGCGAATCTTCTTGCTTGGTCGGAAACCGTTTCGAAAACTCAAGCGGCTTATCCAATCGTGAAACATGTTGTTCCGGGACATGGGGCAACGGGAGATGCGAAATTGTTGGACTACACGCGCCAACTCTTTTTACGCCCTTAAGGTTTTTGATAACCCATCGATAAGCCTGTGTCGCCTTTAACTTTTAGCAAAACATCAACGGCCTTTGCTGATGCATTTTCAATACGCAAAGCTGTGTTTTTCTCTACACGTACTGATATTTGCTCATTTGGTTTAACCTGAACAGGGGAATGTTGGCCCCCGTCGATCGGACATCTCCAAATCTTGATGTCGGTTTCAGCTAAATTCTTCAGGCTAACGGTGAAAGAACCGTGGGGATTATTCCCAAGTAAAAAAGCATTACTCCCGCCGATGGTTGTCGAAGAAGTGAGTTGGGGAAATGGTAAATATTGGCAAGCGCTTAACAACAAACAAGCAAGGAGAGCGACATATTTATTCATGGTGTTCTTTTTGATATAATGCATCCAAGGCACGAGCCAAATCCCAATCCTTTTCGGTTACCGTATTCCCAGCATCGTGCGTACTCAATGAAACGTGAATGCGATTATAGGTATTCGCCCAAGTGGGATGGTGATCTAATGCACTGATGATAACAGCCGCTTGTTGCATAAACAGCATGGCCGCCTCAAAGTTGGCGAATTTATACGTTTTTTCCAGTCTGCTGGAAGAAATAACCCAGTTGTTCATGGCGTGATTTTAGTGGGTAACACGGGGGCCAACGAATTTGTTCGTTTGTCGTCGGTATTTCCTTAATCTCGTTTTCCTTTAAAGTAGGCAAATATTGCATTGGCATGCCCATGTCCTAATTCGAAATCCGCTTTGAGCCAATTGACGATTTCGGTGGCTTTTACGGTGATGGTTCCGTTTGAAATAAACCCTTTTTCTTCGGCGAGGCGAACAAATTCTTCAGGGCCTTTCCCTGTTTTGGCTTGAATGTTATCGATGTAAGCTTGAAATGACATAATTTGAAATGATTCAATTCTTAAATATAAAGATATATTTGAGGAAATCTTTTTCCCATAAAGCATCTCAGATGAAAAATTAATTGGGTTAATGGCTTTATGGTGTATTTGCTTTCAAGTGAAGGGCCTTTTTTTTCATCCAAATCTTGGAACGGCAGCTTAGATCAAGCGGCATGCATATTATTTTATCAGATAGATTATAAACAAATTCAACGCATTCATGTTTAAGCGAAGAATAAACGCACCAACCTATTATGAAACGCAAGGAATTTTTATCAACACTAACAGGCAGTTTTTCTGTGGCCTGTGTGGCCTGTTTAGCGCAGGCTTGTTCAAAAGACGAAAATGGCGCTCCGGCCCCGGTTAACACCCCTTCGACGTCTTCAGGTTTTACGGTCAACTTAGATTCAGATCTAAAAGCTGTCAATAATTATGTGGCTCGAAATGGGTTCATTGTCATTCGTACCGCGGCGGGAAATACGGCAGCTAGTTTTGTCGCTTATTCGGCCGTTTGTCCACATGCGGGTTCCACGGTGGAATACAATGCAAGCACTTCTTCCTTTTTGTGCCCAGCGCATGGTTCTACCTTCAGTTCTACGGGGGCATTGATTCAAGGGCCTGCATCCAGCGGCTTAGCCAAATTGGCCATTGAGATTACGGGTTCTACCTTAAAAGTGAAAGCCTAATTCATTATAAATAAAATTCATGGTTGTCATAAAAAACTTAATTTTTTTTTATCAAACTTCCTGAATACGTTTGTCTCACAATTAGTGAGATTTCGTTTGAGTAATTTAATTAATGAAAAGGGTTCTTAAGATAAAGCCGGGCAATTTTGCCCGGCTTTATTTATTCAAAATGCTTTTTCTTTATTTCTTCTTTCTTTTCGATTATGTGAGCCATGAAGGCTTTGGCAACGGGCGAAGGATTTTTTTCTTTGTGCCAAATTAGTTTCCACGTCGTTACAATGGGAAGTCCGCTTCGATTAATGATAGCCAATTGTCCATTTTTCAATTCATTTTTTATTCCAATCATAGGCATGATGGAGTATCCCAGACCGGCCATCACGGCTTGTTTCACCGCCTCGTTTGACATCAACTCGAGTTTTTTTAAGGAATGAATGCCCTGTTTTTTTAGGTAAGTCTCCATGATTTTCCGTGTGCCAGACCCATTTTCTCGAAATATTAAGGGGAGCTCCTTGTTGAACTCTTGAAACGCAAACTTGGGGTTTAACGACGCAGTTACCGGATTGCCAACCAGGTAAAGTTCATTTTCTAAGATATCAATGTGATCGTATAGGGGGCTGTTAATGTCAGTTGATATTAGACTAAAATCAACTTCATTGTTTTCCAAACTATGGAACACCTTTTCCCGATTTGTCACATCGATACTAATCTCTACACCTTGATTATGATTCAAGAAATCTGTTAAAAAATAGGGTAGTACATACTTACCGGTAGACACAACAGACACTTTTAGTCGGCCGAGCAACTGATCCTTAAAAGCCATGGTTTTGTAATTTATGGCATATACTTGGTCAATGATTCCCTCTGCCGACTTGGCAATTTCAGCGCCAAAATCGGTTACATATATTTTTTTACCGATAATCTCGATTAACGGAATTTCGAATTGTGCTTGAAAATTCTTTATCTGAATGGAGACCGCCGGCTGTGTCAGATTTAATTCCTCTGCAGCTTTTGTTATGCTCATCGTTTGAACAACTTTCAAATAGATCTGTAATTGATTTAGTGTATAATTCATAAGTATTGCTAATACATTTCATTATAAACTTAAATAAAAATTATTTAAGTGGGCGCATTTACTTTGTGATATATTTATTTGGAGATGAAATTTGCACCTAAAAGCTTACTTGTTGGTATTCACTTTTTGTTCATCAGCATGGGTTTGATCGTAAGTTTTTATAACACGGATATCTTCATTGATAAGCTCGCCATTAGCCTTCTCATCATCGTCTCTTTAAATCTGCTTAAACTGTTACAAGACCCTAACTGATATTTCATGTCGAATTTTGAGTTGCTTATTTTTAATTTAAAAAACCCAACATTGCTCTTTTTTGTCTTGGGGGTTATAGCCAAAATCGTAAAGAGTGATTTAGCCATTCCTGCGGCCTCCAAAGGCTTTATAGCGCTGTACCTTCTTTTTTCGATTGGATTTAATGGAGGTGCTGAGTTGGCGGTAACGGGCATTACCCAGGAAGTAATTCAGCATTTAGTTTTTGGTCTGCTTTTGGCAACCATCATCCCGATCTTCTCATTTTTTATTTTAAAGATAAAATTGAATTCTTTTGATGCTGGCGCGATTGCATCCTGTTATGGTTCCGTTAGTGCTGTCACCTTTGTCACGGGCGTTGCCTTTCTCGAGATGAATCAGATGAAAGTAGGTGGAGAAATGGTTGCCGTGATGGCCTCAATGGAATTTCCCGCCATTATCATGGGTGTTATTTTGATGAATTTATTTCCAAGTACCCCACAAGCCATCGTTCGTAAAACACCTTGGCGCTCCGCATTGAAACACGCATTAACAAATGGGAGCGTTTTAATGATTTTTGGTAGCCTCCTCATCGGATTCATTTCGGATTCCAATCAATCCGAAGGGATTAAGCATTTTACATCTGACATATTTAAAGGCTTCCTTGCCATCTATTTACTAGACATGGGGATGGTTGCCGCGAGCCGATTTTCTGCATTTAAAAAACAAGGGGCATTTCTTATCTGTTTCGCCATTTTCGTACCGCTTTTGAACGGTGTATTAACCTCACATATTAGCCAGTTTGTGACGGAGAGCGAAGCGAATCGACTTATTTTTGCGATTCTGGCGGCGAGCGCTTCGTATATTGCTGTGCCAGCAGCAATGCGCCTAGTTGCCCCTAAAGCAGACCCTGGAATTTTTATTCCGATGGCGCTTGGCGTTACTTTTCCGATCAATATTACCATCGGTATTCCGCTGTTTCTTCAAATTATTCATGGATAATGTTGCTTTATTTTCAGGACGCCGCATTGTTGTTGCAACCAAACACGGGAAAGAACAGGTTATCGCCCCACATTTAACAAAAGAACTTGGCTTGAATTGTGTGGTGACGAATTTACTTGACACGGATACATTGGGCACATTTACCGGAGAAGTTGAACGCTTAGACTCCCCCCTAGATACAGCTCGACAGAAATGCTACTTGGCCATGGAAATTACATCAACAGATCTGGCGATTGCATCCGAAGGGTCTTTTGGGCCGCATCCAAGTATCCCGTTTGTACCCGCGCATGAAGAAATAGTCGTACTCATCGACAAGAAAAATGCGTGGGAATTTGTTGTAAGGAATTTGGGCACGAATACGAATTATGGCCAAGCGAACATTCATTCGCTGGAGGAAATGGTGGCCTTTTTGGCACAGGTCCAATTCCCATCGCATGCTGTCATACTTAAGAAGAGTGCGCATGATTCCTCGGATTGTATAAAAGGAATTCATGTGGAAAGGGAGCTGCGGGAAACACTCCCACATTTCATTCAACGTTTCGGCCAATGTAGCCTTGAAACCGATATGCGAGCCATGCATAATCCAACGCGTATGGGGGTAATCGATGCGCTAACAAAGAAACTTATCAAACAGACTCAAACGACATGTCCTATATGCGAAACGCCGGGATTTAGCATGACTGATATCCAACGCGGACTTCCATGTGCTTGTTGCGATTTGCCTACTCGGCGGGTAAAATCGGAAATTTATAGCTGCCAATGTTGTCACTATTCCGAACTAAGACCTCCCAGTCATTGCCTAACTAAGGAAGACCCCATGTATTGCGATTTTTGTAACCCTTAATAACATGATTACCCAAAACTTATCGATTATTCGTGAACAACTCACGCAAGGAAAACTCATTGGATTACCCACGGAAACCGTTTATGGCTTGGCGGCAAATGTATTCAACACGAAAGCCGTTTCCGATATATTTAAGACCAAAAATAGACCCAATTCGAGTCCGCTTATTGTTCATGTCGCTTCCATTAGTCAAGCGCGCGCGTTAGTTAAGCGATTCCCGGAGAAGGCGACCCTCTTAGCCAAGCAATTTTGGCCGGGCCCCTTGACGATGATTCTACCCAAAAGTCAAATTGTTAGTGGCCTCGTTACTGCCGATCAGGAAAATGTAGCGATTCGAATTCCAAACCATCCGATGGCATTAAGTCTCTTAAATCAATTGAACTTTCCGTTGGTTGCCCCAAGTGCAAATCCATTCAACCGCATTAGTCCAACCACAGCCGAACATGTAGAGGCCTATTTTCCTGCCATTTATACCCTAGACGGAGGAGCGTGTCATTCCGGTGTAGAATCAACGATCGTAGGCTTTGAGAATGACGAGGTTTTGTTGTTGCGGCATGGGGCAATTTCAATTGAGAAAATTGAGGCCCAAGTGGGGCGTATATTAAATCGAACGGCATCCGAAAAAGCGTCGCTTCCTGGCCAACATAAAAAGCATTATGCACCATCCTGCGAATTGATTGTAAGCTATGAGCCGTTGTTTATGCTGAGTGCGGTCAAGCATAAAAAAGTAGGAATACTTTGGTACAAATCGGTTCAAATTGAAAGTATTCACGTCGAAGTTAATCTAGTGCTAGCCCCTTCAGGTGCGCTAGATGAAGCCGCTAAAAACCTGTTTTCGGCACTTCATTCCTTGGATCACATGGGACTTGATTTAATTATCGTCGAAAGACTTCCGGCGGAAGGCCTCGGAATCACGATCAACGACCGCTTAGACCGCGCCGCATCAAAATGAAAAAACACCTAATCACAAATGCGCTTATTGTCAATGAAGGGCAAATAATACAAGCCGATGTACTCATTTCGGATGAGCGGATCGAGCGGATTGCTCCCTGGATTTCTGATGCGAATGCTCAGGTTATCGATTTCAATGGGAATTATTTGATCCCAGGAATGATTGATGATCAAGTCCATTTTCGAGATCCAGGGCTAACCTACAAAGCAGATATTTTCAGTGAATCGAAAGCTGCTGTCGCTGGGGGGATTACCTCCTTTATGGATATGCCTAATACCATCCCAAATACCTTGACTCGGGCATTACTAGAAGAGAAATATCAATGGGCCGCCCAAAAATCATTGGCAAATTATTCTTTTTTCATGGGCGTTACGGCCTCAAATTTAGATGAAGCACTTCGTGTAGATAATGAATCGGTTTGTGGAATAACTGACGACGGGCTCTACCTAGAGAACCAAGAAATATTAGCGAATAATCCGGAATACCTCGAAAAATTATTCTCCCGAGCGGAAACCTTAGTGGCCCTGCATAGCGAAGATGATGCTATTATCCGGAGAAACTTAAGTGGATTTCAACAACTGTACGGAGACGAAATCCCCATCGCTTTCCACCCAGCCATTCGTACGTCTGAGGCTTGCGAGATAGCGACTCGGAGGGTCTTAGACATTCAAAAAAAACATAATAATCGACTCCATTTTTTTCATATTTCGACCGGAGCCGAAGCAAAATTATTTAGCCCAGGCCCAATCGCCGGAAAACGGGTAACAGCAGAGGCGTGTATTCATCATCTATGTTTTACAGATGCCGACTATCCTAACTTAGGAAGTAAAATCATGTGGAACCCATCGGTTAAGTCAGAAACCGATCGCGTAGAATTACTGAAAGCGTTACAGGATGGAAGGATTGATATGATTGCCACGGACCATGCGCCGCATAGTCTTGAGGAAAAATCAGGAAATTACATGCAAATCAAATCAGGCGCTCCTATGGTCCAGCATGCTTTGTTGATGCTTTTTGAACTCGTGGATCGTGGGGAATTAGCGCTTACGACTTTGGTTGATAAAACGAGTCACCGTGTTGCCGACTGCTATAAAATGGTCGACCGGGGTTACATCCGAGAAGGGTATTTTGCAGACTTGGTGGAAGTTGCTTCATCAGCTCCCTGGGAAGTAAAAACTCAATCGCTTCTTTATAAATGTGGATGGGCTCCTGTGGTAGGAAGAACCTTCCAACATGAAATCAAACGAACTTTCGTAAGTGGCATTCTTTGTTTTCAAGCTAGGAAATTCCTGACCGAAAAAACAGGTAAAAGATTACAATATGCTAAAATTAGATAAACAACCTATGCAATTTTTTGTCACCGGAATAGGAACCGAAATTGGGAAGACTGTCGTGTCTTCTATCTTGACAGAATACCTTCAAGCAGATTATTGGAAGCCGGTCCAGTCGGGGGATTTGCACATGACTGATACGATGAAAGTACAATCGCTCATTTCTAACCCGAAAACGTTCTTTCATCCAGAAAGGTATCGTTTAAATGCTCCGCTTTCTCCGCATGCATCTGCGGCGTTGGATGGGGTTCAAATCCACCTTTCGGATTTTAAACTTCCTCAAACCTCGAATCATTTAATTGTCGAGGGTGCGGGAGGCCTCTTGGTTCCATTGAATAATCAAGAGCTCATGGTGGATCTCATTGAACAACTCCAAATTCCGGTCATATTAGTTTCACGCAATTACCTAGGAAGTATTAATCACACGGTTTTATCCATCGAAGCGCTGGAACGCCGGAAAATTCCCATTGCAGGTATCGTGATAAATGGAGAGCCTAATCCCGCGACGGAAACATTTTTAGCAAGCTTTTGCCAAATACCAATATTATTTAAGGTGGAGCATTTTTCCGAAATCACCCGTGAAACCATTGCGCAATTTGTCCATCGGCTTGATTTGAAATTATTCATTTGATTATTTCGATAATTGCTCGCATCTTCAGGGACAAATTGATTTACATGTCCCTGATTATTAGGATTTTCCGGAAGCGTATTTTTTGGCTGCTAGTTGGTTTTTCGTTTTCATTATCGGGCCAAAACCTCGGTCGGGGCATCAACCTCGGCAACATGTTTGAAGCCCCTTCCGAGGCCGCTTGGGGGAACCCATACAAAGAAGCGTACATCGGCCAAATTGCAGATCTTGGATTCCAACACGTTCGTGTGCCCATCCGGTGGGATGTTGCGGAAAGGACGCAACTCACCCCGCCTTACACCATCAATCCCCAGTTTTTGGCCCGGATTAAATCGGTCGTTGATTTGGCGATAAGCAAGCATTTGTATGTGATCATCAACATGCATCATCACGAGGAATTGTTTACCAATCCCGCCGCGTCTAAAGCCCGTTTTATTAGCCAATGGCAGCAAATAGCTGCCTATTTTAAAGGCTATGATAATCACCTATATTTCGAGGTATTGAATGAGCCGCACGATGCGCTGACACCCGAATTGTGGAACACCTACTTTGCGGAGGCTTTGGCAGAAATCCGAAAAACGAATCCCTACCGCAAGGTGCTTTTGGGCACCGCATCCTACGGGGGGCCTGCCGGAGTTCGGGACCTCAATCCGCCCAAAGATTCCAACTTAATCCTCAGCGTGCACTATTACAGCCCCTTTAATTTCACCCACCAAGGGGCAGACTGGGCCGGCAACAAAGACAAATACATTGGAACAAAATGGGAAGATTTGGCCTGGGAACGCGATCAAATTATCGCCGATTTTGATTATGTCATTCAATGGGCAAAACAACATAATATGCCGCTGCATGTGGGGGAATTTGGGAGTTATGAACTCGCCGACATAGATTCTCGGGCGCGGTGGACGACTTTCATCGCCCGTTGGCTCGAAGCCCAAGGTGCCAGTTGGGCCTATTGGGAATATTCCGCTGGATTTGGCATCTATAACCCGCTAACAAATACCTACAAAACGCTTTTGGTGGAGGCCTTATTGAAAAACCCAATGCCCGCTGCGAAGGTATTGCCTACGAAAAATCTGTTCTCTTTAAATGGCCAAGCCGGTTGGAATGTCAATTTAAATTCAGGTGCGAGTGCAAATCTGGCCACCGTTCCTCAGGGTTTGCAGGTTGTCTTGAGTAAAGTGACAGGAACCGGATGGCATATCCAACTCACAAGGTCTGGATTTCTGCTTAGTTATAAAAAGCGTTACGTGGTAAAAATTAAAGCCCAAGCCGATAAACCCATTTCCATAACGTCCTATTTGGGCCGTTCATCAAGTCCCTACAATGCTTATAGTTCCTATAATAACTTGTCGATTGAGCCCAATGAAAAGGAGTTCGTTTTCGTCTTCACCATGGGGGAACCCTATGATGCGAATGCCCGCATGGTTTTTGACATGGGTACCGCGTTAGCCACCGTTCAGATTAATGCCATTCAAGTGGATGAGGTTATTCAAGAGGTGCCGCTGGGCGTAGAGGAGCCTAAATTTGTGAACGCCGTATTTCCAAATCCATTTCACGATGTGCTACATGTTCACGGAGCGGGCGAGAGGTTTTTACGGCTGATTGATATAAGGGGTAAAATCATTTTTCACCAAGCCATTCAGGGCAATCAAACCTTGGACGTTAGCCAGCTTCCCGCGGGGATTTATGGCTTGCAATTAAAAGCAGAAAACGAAACCTTTGAATCGTTTAAACTCCTAAAAGAATAGATTACCTATTGGAAATGGGGGCGCTGTTTGTGATATAAAATAATAGTCCCAACGATAACAAGAGCGCGAATGCGATGGTTGATGGATTGACCCATTTGCGCGGAATCAACCGATATGCACCAAATCCCCCCAAGAGCCCAATCCCATTTAGGAGTACATCGTCTACATCGAATATTCCAATATTGGACAAAGCTTGTATCGTTTCAATGCCCAAGCTGATGATGAGTGCGATGTAGAGAATCACTTTTCGGCCTAATAGGTTAGCAAAGCAATTAGGCAGCAAAAACCCAATTGGAAATAGCAAAACCAAGTTCCCTGCCAAATTTAATCCGCTTATCAAGAGCCCCCTCTCTCCATTAAAATATTCAGCGATGGTTTTAAAGGGAATCCAATTAGCCGCACCAGTTTGAGTTCCGCCAAAATAGAATCGCATGTGGCCGACGAGGATCATGTCCATATCTTTAAAAACAACAAACTTGATTAGTAGGAGTGTATATACCAGTAAAATTGCGCGCGAAAGATAATTCATCGCCTTAAATTACTTGATTTTCAGTAGGTTTGAAAAACAAAAAGCTTTTTGCTTCAAACCTATTGCATTGCCATGAAAGAATTACAATCCCTCGACTACGTCGTATTTCTCCTCTATTTCGTTTCGGTTACGAGCTATGGCTACTGGGTCTACCAGCGAAAAAAGAAGGCGGAAATTTCGACCAAAGACTTTTTTCTCGCAGAGGGCTCCTTGACTTGGTGGGCGATCGGGGCTTCGCTGCTCGCCTCGAACATTTCAGCCGAGCATTTCATCGGGATGTCGGGCTCTGGTTTTGCCATCGGTTTAGCCATCTCATCCTACGAATGGATGTCGGCAGCTGCCCTCGTCATCGTCGCCGTTTTCTTCGTGCCCATTTTCTTGAAGAACAAGATTTACACGATGCCCCAATTTTTGTCGCAGCGGTATAACAATACCGTGGCAACGATTATGGCTGTTTTTTGGTTGTTGCTATATGTATTTGTGAACTTGACGTCCATTCTGTATTTAGGTGCCTTGGCGATTGAAAGCATTACCTCGATTCCCTTTTTGTATGCGATGTTGGGCCTCGCGATTTTTGCTATTTTTATAACCTTGGGTGGCATGAAGGTAATCGGTTACACGGATTTTATCCAAGTAATCGTGTTGATTATTGGGGGCTTGGTGGTGACGTATTTGGCCTTGGATATGGTTTCTGATCGCTTTCACAGCGGTGGCGTTTTTGGAGGATTGTTGGAATTACGCACACAGGCCGACGACCATTTTCACATGATTTTTTCGGAGGGAGATAAATACTACGACGCACTTCCCGGCTTTGCGATTTTGTTTGGGGGGATGTGGATTAATAACCTGAATTATTGGGGATGTAATCAATACATTGTGCAGCGGACGTTGGGGGCCGACTTGCCCACGGCGCGTTCCGGGATTTTGTTTGCGGCTTTCTTGAAATTATTGATGCCCTTGATTTGTGTAATTCCTGGCATCGCGATGTATGTCTTATACCAAAACGGAGCCTTCCAAAACGAAATGGCGATTGACGGAATCATCAAGCCCGACCATTCTTACCCAACGCTCATGAATCTTTTACCGGCGGGCCTAAAAGGTCTTTCATTTGCAGCCTTAACAGCAGCCATCGTGGCTTCTTTGGCAGGGAAAAGTAACAGCATCTCGACAATTTTTAGCCTAGACATTTACAAGAAATCACTAAATCCAAATGCCTCAGAAGCTCAAACCGTTTGGGTCGGCCGCATTGCAATTTGGGTTTCCTTCGGTATCGCGTTACTGATTGCGCCGCAATTACGCCAGTTAGAGCAAGCCTATCAATTCATCCAAGAATATTCCAACTACCTAACTCCTGGCGCATTTGCTTTGTTCTCGTTGGGATTGTTTTGGAAACGGACGACTTCTACCGCTGCCATTGTCGCCGCGGTGGCCTCCATTCCGCTCGTGGTTTTATTCAAGAATTTGCATACATTTATCGGCGGAAATCCGATTCCATTTTTACATGTAACCTCGTGGGTATATGTGATATTGGTGGCCTTGATGGTTTTGATTTCTTTGGCAGACCGGTCCAGTGTTGATAATCCGAAAGGCTTAGCTGTGGAACGCGCCGACTTCACCGTCAGCAGCCAATTTGCCATTATTTCGATTTTAATTATGGGCATAGTAGCAGCCCTTTATACGGTATTTTATTAATTTGAATCATGGAAACGACAACAAAAGAAAAAGCAGAATTTCGTAATTACGATCAAGGTGATATTACGGCTGCCGTCAAGGAACACTACCGGAAAATGCGTTCACGCCAGACTTACGAGTATGTGTTACGCATGAAGAAAAAGTATTTGACCTTCGAACGCCCCATGGATTTATGGGAAATGATGGAGCGCTTGAATGTTTTAGTTGACGTTTCTGATCCCGATTTGAACCTCCCAAACATCATTCACTTATTGCAATCTGCCGAAGGATTACGCGCGGAAGGCCGACCGGATTGGATGCAGTTGGTAGGTTTAATCCACGATTTAGGAAAAGCAATGTACCTGTTCGGTGCGGATGAGGATGGAACCTCACAGGCTGAACAATGGGGATTGGTAGGTGACGTGTTTGTCGTTGGTTGCGCTCTTCCTGACTCATGTGTTTATCCCGAATTCAATGCCTTAAATCCCGATATGCAAGACAGTCGCTACAATACCGAGTTAGGTGTTTATGAAGCGGGTTGTGGTTTGGATAATTTACATTTGGCTTGGGGGCACGATGAGTATTTATACCAAGTGTTGACAAATCATGCTGATAATAAAATTCCCGAAGCGGGGATGGCGATGATTCGTTATCACTCGTTTTATCCATGGCATTCGGGAGGTAGTTACCGTCAATTTATGACGGCCAAAGACGAGCAATATTTGGAATGGATTCATGATTTCAACAAATACGATTTATATACCAAATCACCTGTCGTTCCTGTTTACGAGGAATTAAAATCTTATTACATGCCGATTGCCGAGAAGTATTTGGGCAAGGGGCCAATCAACTGGTAAACCAACGCATTAAAGGAGCTATTGTTCGCAATAGCTCCTTTTTTTGAATGTAAAATATGTATATATCACTCACGGGTTTAAAACCCAAAGGCTTCTTCGCCTATCTTCGTTTTTGGTTATTGGCCATTCCTGCCTTTCGCCAGGCGCAAACAGCCGAAGGAAATTTGCATTGTGACGTAAAAAAAGTACATGAATATCAATGCACAATAACCGCTTGGGAAAGCCGTGAACTCATGTTAACGTATTTACGAAGTGGGGCACATCTAAAGGCGATGAAAGCATTTAAGCAAATAGCGACGGGGCCTACCTATGGGTATGAGTCGGAGAGCATCCCAACATGGGCGGAGGCGTACGCCTTAATCACGGAAAAGGGCAAGATGCATTAATTTCTCGAGTTGAATTTCTGTATATCGAGGTACATGAGCCCCCACGAATATCCATCCGGATCCTCGATGGTGCGCACCTGCATAAATCCTTCATCGACCATGGGAATGGATGTTGATCCGCCTGCGTTTAAGCCTTTTTCCGTAAGCAGATTTACTTGCTCAACACTTTCCAGCGGTAAGGTAAATGAGGGTCCTGTGACCCGCTGAAAATCAGCGATGGATTTTTGGGCATGCTTATATGAAAAAGTATGGGACTGCAACATCACAAAAATTTGATCGCTCCAAACCATGCATTTTTGATCTTCCCCGGTGAAAGTTGGGTTACCCCTAAAACCTAATGCCTCATAAAATAGTTGGGATTGTTGGAGGTTAGCAACCGGAAGGTTGATGAAGATTTGTTGCGATGGGGGAGTGGACATATGAGCATGATTTCGCTCGCAAATATAGAAGATTATTGTAATCCTACGAGGTGTCGTGCCAGACAAGTCAAGCGAAGAATAAAAGAATAATTCATTAATTTGGTCAAAATGGAAAGAAGATTCATGAAAAAAACGTTACTCCTTAGCTGCGGATTTGTCGCGGTATCTTTGTTAAGCTTGGCGCAAATACCTAAAGTGCCCGCGAATGTTTCCGTAAAACCTGCTGATTCTACTGCAGCAAAGAGACCGGTGACCAAGTCAAAATCCTATGATCAGGTCATCACGAAGGAAGCAAAATCAAAAAAAGGCTTATTCACGACCCACCAAATAGGCGATAAATTCTATTTCGAAATCCCCAAGAAACACTTAGGCAAAGACATGTTATTAGTCAGCCAAATCGCCAAAATCCCGAATGGTTTAGGCGGAGGCTATGTCAATGCAGGAACGTCGTCCCATGAGCAATTAATCGTTTGGGAGAAATTTCAGGAAAAGATCTTGATCAAGATAAAATCATATGCTGCGGTGGCAGCTGATTCCTTGCCAATTAGCCTATCGGTGAAGGCTAATAATTATGAGCCTACATTGTATATGTTCGATATCGAAACCTATAGCAAAGATTCAAGTCATGTGGTCATCGACGTGACCAAGTTTTATAGCAGTGACATCCCGGCCATGAGCGGTTTGGATGCTTCCTTGCGGGAGACGCATAAAGTCAGAAATTTAGATGCGAGCCGTAGTTTTATTCGCTCGGTAAAATCGTTCCCATTAAACATTGAGGTTTTGCAAGATTTCACCTACAACGCTTCGAAACCATCCGCAACGGCTTATACGGAAACGATTAGCATGCAGATGAATCAGTCGATGATTTTATTGCCGGAGAAGCCCATGAAACCGCGTTTATTCGATCAGCGTGTCGGTTATTTCACGCAAAGACAATATGATTATTCGAGTGAGGAATTGAAATCCGATCAGAAAACGTATATCCAGCGCTGGCGTTTGGAGCCGAAAGATATGGCAGCGTATAAGCGTGGGGAATTGGTAGAACCCATCAAACCCATTGTCTATTATTTAGATCCTGCGACTCCTGTCAAATTGCGGAAGCACATGAAAAAAGGGGTAGAGAATTGGCAAAAAGCCTTCGAAGCTGCAGGTTTTAAAAATGCGATCATTTGCAAGGATGCTCCTACCGCAGCAGAGGATCCGGATTTTTCACCGGAAGACATCCGTTATTCGGTGATTCGCTATGTTGCGAGTACGACACGAAATGCGATGGGTCCAAGCGTGAGTGATCCGCGTTCTGGAGAGATTATTGAGAGTGATATCATTTGGTACCATAACCATTTGCGTTCGTACCGGAATCGCTTTTTATTGGAAACAGGTGCGGCTAATCCGAATGCCCGTACGCTCGATACCCGCGAAGAGGACATCGGCGAAATGATGGAAATGGTGATTTCGCACGAGGTGGGACATGCGCTGGGTTTCCCACATAACATGGGGGCGAGTAGCTCGTATGAGGTGGAGAATTACCGCAAAGCCGACTTCACAAATAAGGAAGGTATTTCTGCCAGCATCATGGATTATGCTCGTTTCAATTACATCGCGCAGCCGGGGGATCAGGGCGTTCGCTTCATCCGACAAATGGGTCCGTATGATAATTATGCGGTGAATTGGGGCTATCGGGTTTTGCCGGATGCGGTTCGTCCGGAAGATGAAGTGCCTACGTTAGATAAGTGGATTGAGGCCAAAGCTGGCGATTCGAGATTCCGCTTTGGTAATCAGGGGACGACATTTGACCCAAGTTCTCAAACGGAGGATGTGGGAAATGATCCCATTCGCGCGAGTACGTATGCGGTGAAGAACTTAAAATATGTGGCTAAAAATTTAGCCGACTGGACAAGTAAAAAGACGAATGATTACGAAGATTTGATTGAATTAAATGATGAGCTTTTAGGTTCTTGGTCCCGTTATGTGGGCCATGTGACGACGATGGTGGGCGGGGTATATGAGCAATATGCCAAACCGAATCAGGGTATTTCGTCTTACAATCCGGTACCTAAGGCAAGCCAACAAGCGGCGGTTAACTGGTTAATTTCGAATGTATTTACGAATGTGGATTGGTTAATCAACAAAGAGGTGGTGACGCATCACATGGCGGGGTATACGGATCGTATTCGTAGTCTTCAAGTTAGTCCGTTGAACCGCATGTTAAGTTTAGAGACCTTTGCGCGTTTGGATAATAGTGGCTTGACTAAGCCAAATAACTACAAGACCATCGATCTTTTCCAAGATTTGCGCGGAGGTATTTGGAGCGAATTAACTACTGGTAAAAACATCGATCAGTATCGTCGGAATCTACAAAAAGCCTACATCGAGCGCTTGAAAGCCTTGATGACAGATCAGGCGCCCGCACCTGCTGCTTTTGGCGCGCGCGAAACGTATCCCGTAGCACAGTCGGACGTTCGTTCCATTGTTCGCGGCGAGTTGAAGGCATTGCAAGCAAGTTTAGCTTTAGCGAAACGCAAGTATGCAGACAAAGAAGTTCGCTACCACCTGGATGATTGTTTGGAGCGCGTAAGTTTGATTTTGAATCCTAGGAAGTAGCGCTTTCGACGTAGCTTTTGAAGTTGTCCAAAATCATTTGCCAGCCGGCTTGCTGCATATCTTCCGGGTTTTGATTTTCCGGCTCAAAATGTTCGGTTACTTTTGTTCCTGCTTCGGTGGTTTCGAAAGTAACCTGCATGTTGCGGCCATCCCCAATGAAGATGTGAAGCGATTGCTCGGGATTAATTTCAAGATAGGTGCCCCAAAAATCAAAGCTCATCGAGCCGTCTTTGGCTGCCATCTCGTAATGAAATTCACCGCCAACTTGTAAGTCGGTCGACGCTTTTGGACAATGCCAATCTGGAGAAGCAAAATTCCAGTTTTGGATATGTGCTGGTTGCGTCCATTTCTCCCATACGGTATTTAGTGGAGCGTTGATTGTGGTTGATACGGTAATGAAGGCCATGTAACTTACTAGTTTTGGTAAAAAAATGAACCGCTTTCAGATCTTACGGTATGAAAACGGTTACTGTTGAGGCAAATATACTTGCTTTAACTATATTTGCACAAACAAAATTCGAGCACTATGATTATTGAACCTAGAATGAGAGGGTTTATCTGTTTGACTTCTCACCCGAAAGGATGTGAACAAAACGTCTTAAATCAAATTGACTACGTGAAGTCCCAAGGCAAAATTGCCGGGGCGAAAAAAGTGCTTGTGATCGGAGCCTCGACGGGTTTTGGTTTAGCCTCTCGTATCACGAGTGCATTCGGATCGGATGCTGCGACGATTGGCGTTTTCTTTGAAAAAGCACCTGCAGCAGGCAAAACAGCCTCTCCAGGATATTATAATAGCCTTGCTTTCGAAGCAGCGGCAGGCAGAGCGGGTCTTTATGCGAAAAGTATTAACGGCGATGCTTTCTCGAACGAAGTGAAATCTCAAACAATTGACTTAATCAAGGCGGATTTAGGCCAAATAGATTTAGTGATCTACAGTTTAGCTTCTCCAGTTCGTCAACATCCTGTTTCGGGCGTGTTGCACCGTTCGGTTTTGAAGCCTATCGGCGATACATTCTCGGACAAGACGGTTGATTTCCATACAGGTATCGTTTCGGAAGTAACGATTACCCCATGTAACGACGAAGATATTGAAAACACCGTTGCAGTGATGGGCGGGGAAGATTGGCAGATGTGGATGGATGCCTTATTAAACGCAGGTGTTTTAGCGGATGGTGCGATGACCGTTGCTTATTCATACATTGGGCCAAAAGTAACTGAGCCGGTTTACCGTAAAGGAACGATCGGAATGGCGAAAGACCATTTGGAATCTACGGCTTTCAAAATTACGGAAGGCTTAGCGAATATTGGTGGTAAAGCATTTGTTTCGGTGAATAAAGCCTTAGTAACGCAAGCAAGTTCAGCGATTCCGGTGATTCCATTGTATATCTCCTTGTTGTATAAAATCATGAAGGCCAAAGGAACGCATGAGGGTTGCATTGAGCAAATCCAACGCCTTTTCAGCGCACGACTGTATACAAACGGTACAATTCCGGTTGACGAGAAAGGACGTATCCGCATCGACGATTGGGAAATGGATGAAGCCGTTCAAAAAGAAGTGGCCGAATTATGGAAAGGCGCTACGACAGAAAACTTGCCGGGTATCGGCGATTTGAACGGATATAAATCGGATTTCTTAAATCTATTTGGATTCGGAATCGATGGTGTCGATTACGCCGCGGAGGCCAACGAATTGGTCGAGATTCCGGGATTGATTACGGTAGAAAAATAAATGAAAAGCCATCTGAGAGGATGGCTTTTTTTATGAGTATATGAACATTTTCGAACGCATGCGTGCTGGCGGAATCATTCCGCACACGGATCCACAATGGGCGGAGGTTTGGGAGATCGTGAATCAAACGATTGTGCTTTCTGCTAAGCTGAATGCTTCAGGCAATGTGGAGGAGATTCGTGCGATTTTGTCTGAAATTTTAGGCCAAAGTATTGATTCATCCACAACCGTTTTAGCTCCTTTTTCAACCAATTTTGGAAAGCATACGACAATCGGGAAGAACGTGTTCATCAACCATGGCTGTTCGTTTTTGGACTTAGGCGGTATCACGATTGAAGACGATGTCTTGATAGGGCCGCAAGTGAAATTAGTGACCGAAAATCATCCGGTGGATCCGGGCAATCGCAAGAGCCTAGATTTGAAATCGATTCACATTGGAAAAAATGTGTGGCTGGGAGCAGGCGCCATTATTTTACCTGGCGTTACGGTAGGCGAAAACTCGATTGTAGCTGCGGGTGCCGTGGTGACGAAAGACGTGCCGAGTAATACGATTGTGGGTGGGGTGCCGGCGAAGTTTATTAAAGAGATAGACTAGACTGTTATTTTACTTTAGTGCCACCAAAGTAAAATAAGAATTACGGTATTTTACTTTAATACTATCAAAGTAAAACAAGAACTAATTCAACGACCTAAACTCATTAGGCGTCTGTCCCACACGTTGCTTGAACAAGCGCGTGAAATGTTGTGGGTATTTGAAGCCCATTTCAAATGCAATTTCATTGATCGTTTTATCCGATTCGAATACGCGGTTTTTCGCCACGTCGATGGTCTTGTTTTGGATGTAATCCTTCGCGGTTAAACCGGTTTCTTTTTTGATCAAATCCCCAAAATAATTGGCCGATAAATGCAGCTCATTCGCGAAATAACGAACGGATGGAATGCCGTAAACTTGCGCCTGATCGGATTCAAAATAGTTGTTCAATAAGGTTTCAAAGCGTTCTAAAATGCCCTTGTTGACATGTTCCCGCGTGATGAATTGGCGGTCGTAGAACCTTTGGCAATAACCCAAAAACAATTCGATGTTTGAGACAATCAACTTCTTCGAATGCTTGTCGATGGGTTGCTTGAGCTCGAATTCGATCTTTGCAAAACAGTCCAATATCATTTGGCGCTCATCATCGGATAAGTGTAATGCTTCGTGAGATTCGTAATTGAAGAATTTATACTGGGACATATTTCGACCCAAACTTGTTCCTATCAACAAGTCAGGATGGAAAATTAATCCATGTCCCATCGGTTGGTAGGGAATCTTTGTATTTTGAATTTCCGCCACCTGACCCGGAGCGAAAAAGATTAAAGTTCCAGCTTGGTAATCATAAGTATGCCGACCGTACCGAATGTCGCCACATTGGACATCCTTTAGAATAACGCTATATAGTCCATATTGAAATCGGATGGTATCTGCATCGCCCCATTCCCGTATGTTCGCTAGGGAGTAATCAATAACAGACGCCAATGGGTGTAATGTCTTATGATTATTATCCGTATTGTACTTTGCGATATTGTTGATAGGGTAATTCAGTTCCATGGCCACGAATTTTAAAAACGAATTTACCAATTATCAAATAGATGCAAACTTCGAACATTCCTAATCCGTAAAAATGGTAGAAAATCCCTGAATTTATCTACTTACTTTCAATGCATTAAGTTTGAAATTTGTTTCGTAAAAAAATAACCTATGAAATCAATCGTATTATTCTTGAGCTTTATGCTCTTGACACTTAACAGCGCTTTCGCACAAACGAATTCAGAAGAAACGATCAAGCAATTATCGAAAGATAAGTGGCAGTGGATGGCCAACAAAGATGTCGATAAATTAGCCGCACTGTTTGATGAAAAGTGCGAGTTTGTTCACATGGGAGGAACTTGGGGGAAAGCGCGTGAAGTGGATATCATCAAAGCCGGTTTTATTTGGTATAAACAAGCAGAGGTCTATTCTACGAATGTGAAATTCTACGGGAATACCGCCATTTTATTAAGCGATATCGATTTGGTCGCGCAGGTAGGGGGCAACGTGGTTACGAATCCTTTTATGGTAACCGAAGTGTATGTTTTGGAAAATAATACATGGAAAATGGCTCAATTAACATTCTCTCATTTATCTCGACCAGTTAAATTAAAACAATAAAACACATGAAAAAGCTAGTATTCTTATTGAGCATCTTGCTCGTTTCTATTTCATCTTCCTTTGCACAGACCGCTGCAGAAAAAGAATTGATCCAATTGTCGACGGATAAGTGGCAGTGGATGTCAGACAAGGAAGTCGATAAACTTGAAAAATTATTCGACCCCAAAGCCAAATTCGTTCACATGAGCGGAACATGGAAGAAAGACGAAGAATTGGATATCATTAAAACGGGACGAATTTGGTATAAAAAAGCGACAGTGAAAGATACCGCGGTGGAGATCGTAGGGAATACAGCGATCGTTTGGAATCGTATTACATTAGATGCTATCGTGCGGGAACAAGTGGCGGTTACGGAGTTTACGGTGACGGAAGTCTACCAAAAACAAGGGAATGATTGGAAGATGCTCGCATTGACATTTAGTAGCGTGCGTGATACGCATCAGATAAAACATTAAATTTGAATATATTTGCTTCGATTCTCCTAAATCACCTCGACTATGATCAAGAAATATTCCGTTAAGATTAACAAGAAAGTCCACCAGGTAGAGGCGGACGAAAATATGCCCCTTTTGTGGGTGCTCCGTGACATCCTAGGAATGGAGGGCACGAAATACGGTTGCGGTGTCGGCTCTTGCGGCGCTTGCACGGTACACTTAAATGGCGACGCTGTTCGCTCTTGCCAATTGCCCATTTCGGCTTTGGCAGGAATGGAAATTACCACCATCGAAGGCCTATCTGCGAAAGGTGATCATCCCGTTCAAAAAGCATGGGTGGATGTGGACGTCGCACAATGCGGATATTGTCAATCAGGCCAAATCATGAGCGCCGCGGCACTCTTGAAAAGCACACCGAATCCCACGGAAGAGGATATTGAAAACTTCATGACGGGCAATATTTGCCGTTGTGGAACGTATACGCGTATCAAAAAAGCTATCCAACAAGCCGCGACGAAATCATGAAAAAGACAGACTCAAATTATAGTAGACGATCGTTCTTGAAAGTATCATCGCTATCCGGCGGAGGCATGATGCTAGGCATTTCATGGTTCGCGCGTGCGAAGCCGGTGGAATCCTTAGGCGAATTGAACATCGAGCCCGTTTGGCAAGAGGTGACAAGTTTCATCAAAATCGCCTCGGATAATTCAATCAAAATATTTTCCCCCAATCCCGAGTTTGGCCAAAATGTAATGACCTCTTTACCGATGTTAATCGCGGAGGAATTAGACGTGGATTGGAAGCAAGTGGAGGTGGAACAAGGGAATTACGATAATAAAGCCTTTCCACGCCAATTTACTGGCGGGAGTCAAGGTGTTCGGACCGCTTGGAAACCCTTGCGGACGGTGGGGGCTGCGGCCCGACAAATGATTTTGACGGCTGCGAGTCAGGCCTGGAACCTACCCGTTTCGGAATTGACAACAGCGAATGGAATGATCACGCACGCATTCAGTGGCAAGTCAGAAACCTACGGAACTTTTGCTGCTGCTGCGGCGAAATTACCGGTGCCGAAAGACATTGTCTTGAAAGGAAATCAATCGTTCCACTTAATTGGAACCCCACAAAAGAATGTTGTAGCACCCAAAATTGCACAAGGAAAACCCTTGTTCGGGATGGATTACCGCGAGGCGGGGATGTTAATTGCGATGACTGAACGTCCACCGGCTTTTGGTATGCGATTGAAATCCTTCGATGCAACCGCAGCGAAGAAGATGCCGGGAATCGTGGATATTTTCCCGATCAAAGTCTTTAATGATGATCACAAATTTGCAGGTTTTGATACGCGTTCGTTCAACGAGGTAATTGCTGTCGTGGGCAAGTCCACCTGGGATGTGATGAATGCACGCAAGAAAATCAAAGCCGTATGGGAAGTAGCGCCAGAAAGAAAGGAGATGGGTCAAAACAATCGCGAAACGACGGTTCCATCCGGACTAGAAAGTACGACAAAACATTATGCTCAAATGCTCGAAATGAGCAAAAAGGCGGGTGTCATTGAGCGAAAAGATGGTGATCCAGAAAAGGCTTTCGCGGAGGCGAAACACGTGATTGAGCGGACTTATACCGCGCCGTTTTTGGCACATAATATCATGGAACCGACGAATACGTTTGCGCATTATGTGGGCGACAAAGTTCGTTTCGTTGCGCCTATCCAAATCCCAGATTGGATTATGCCATCGATCGTGGCTCGTTTAGGTATCCCTAAAGAAAATATATCGATTGAATTAGTACGGATGGGCGGGGGTTTCGGTCGGCGCGCGTATGGCCACTACATGATCGAGGCGGCCTTGATTTCCAAGCAAGCGAACGCACCCGTTAAATTAATTTACTCGCGCGAGGATGATGTGAGTGCGGGTATTTACCGACCGTCCTACCAGTTGACCTACCGCGCGGCTTTCGATGAAAATAAGAAGCTGATTGCTTTTCATGCCAAAGGTGGCGGCGTTCCAGAATCCCCTTTACATGCCAATCGTTTTCCGGCAGGAGCGATTGATAATTACTTAGCGGAGAGTTTTGTGATTCCATCGAACATTACGATCGGCGCTTTCCGTGCCCCTCGTTCGAATTTTAACGCCGCGGCAGAACAGTCGTTCTTGGATGAAATTTCGGAGTACATGGGCAAGGATCCGATTGCATTCCGTTTGGAATTATTGCAGCGGGCCAAAGATAACCCGGTAGGAAAAACCAACGATTACGATGCGAGCCGCTACATGGGCGTGTTGGAATTAGTGCGCGAAAAATCGGGCTGGGGAAAACCGGAGAACGCAGGTAAAAAGCGCGGGGTTTCGGCGTATTTCTGCCACAATTCCTATGCGGCACAGGTTATCGATTTACAGGTGAAAGGCGACCAAGTGACGGTTGACCAAGTAACAACAGCTTTGGATTGCGGCGTAGTCGTGAATCCGGAAGGAGCGAAAAACATGGCAGAAGGTGCGGCGATCGACGGGATAGGAAATGCCTTGTTTGGTCAATTAACTTTAACAGATGGTCGCACTGATCAGCGAAATTTCGATACGTATCGCATGATTCGTCACAACGAAGCACCGAAGAAAATCGATGTGCATTTTGTGAAGAATGAGATTGACCCGACGGGATTAGGCGAGCCGCCGTTCCCACCGATTTTTGGTGCGATGGCGAATGCACTGTATAAGGCGACGGGGAAACGTTTTTACCAACAGCCTTTTCAGCCCCAGTTAAAAGCGTAAATGGAGTTTGTTACCTTAAATAATGGAGTGAAGATGCCCATTTTGGGCTTTGGTGTATTTCAGATTCCAGATGCGGCGGCTTGTGAAAAGGCAGTTTTAGAGGCGATTTCTGTGGGTTATCGGTCCATCGATACGGCGGCCTCCTACGGAAACGAGGAGGCGGTAGGTCGTGCACTGGCCGCTTCGGGTGTAGCCCGCAAGGACTTGTTTATCACGACCAAATTATGGATTCAAGGTCAAGGTTACGAAGGAACGATGGAGGCCTTTGAGCAATCCGTGCAAAAATTAGGCCTCGATTACCTGGATTTGTATCTGATTCATCAGCCTTATGGGGATGTTTTTGGGGAGTGGCGCGCGTTGGAAAAATTGTATAAAGATGGTCGCATAAAAGCGATTGGAATTAGTAATTTTCAGCCGGATCGTGTGATGGATTTAATGGTTCATACCGAGATTGTGCCGGCAGTGAATCAGGTGGAAACACATCCATTCCAACAGCAAATCGCGAACCAAGCCTTCTTACAAGAAAACAACATTCAGATCGAATCTTGGGGGCCTTTTGCGGAAGGCAAGAATGGGATGTTTAGCAACGAACTCTTAGGGGCTATCGCTCAAAAACACAGTAAATCCATTGCCCAGGTCATTCTGCGCTGGATAGTTCAGCGTGGTGTTGTCGCGATTCCCAAAACGGTGAATCGGGAGCGCATGGTCGAAAATTTCGCCATTTTTGACTTTCAATTAAGCGAGTCTGACATGGCTCAAATCCAAACGCTCGATACGATGACGTCTAGCTTTTTTGATCACCGAGATCCCGTGATGGTGAAGTGGCTAGGGCAGCGTAAATTATAAATTATCTGAAAAAGGCTGCCGGTAATGTCTTTTGCCGGTGGCCTTGTACAGCGCATTCGCTAAAGCGCCATAAACAGGGGGATAAGCGGGTTCGCCCATGCCGGTAGGGTCTATCTCATTCTTCACAAAATGCACATCGATTTTCTTAGGGGCTTCATTGTGGCGAATCATGCGGTAGGTATCAAAGTTCGAACTCTGTGGCACCCCATTTTCAATCGTCATTTTGCCAAACATCGCCGCGCCGATACCATCGACAATTCCGCCTTCCGACAAATTTTTCGCCCCATCTGGGTTGATGACAATTCCACAATCAATCGCACAACAGACGTTTTGAACGACCGGCGTGCCGTTTTTCATTTCGAGTTCAAGCACGTGCGCGGCATAGGAATCGTGGCAGAAATAGGCGGATACCCCGAGTTTTTTTGTGGATTTCAAAGCATCCCAATTCGACTTTTCGCGTACTAAACGTAAGACCTCTGCATAGCGTTCCGGTTCGTATTCGTTATTTTTGCCAACGGGTTTGTCCTTTGCGCGTTGTAGTAATTCCAGTCGGAAATCAATGGGATCTTTACCCGCAAATTCCGCTAATTCATCTAAGAAAGATTGCTCCGCCGCGGCCATAAAATTAGAACGCGGTGCCCGGAAAGAACCCACGGTGATATTGCTATCAATGGTCCAGTCTTCGGCTAAATAATTGTCCACCGCCCCTGCAGGGAATCGGTTTGGGTATAGCGGGGATTCAGGAATGCCACCCGCTTTTACGTGAAAACCAATGACCTGATTATTCGCATCTAACGCGGCGCGATACGTCGCAGTGTAAGTCGAACGGTAAATCCCCGCTGTCATATCGTCTTCGCGGGAATAAATTAATTTGATAGGCGCTTGAACTTGTTGGGATATTAATGCGGCCTCAATCAACCAGTGTGAATAAGATCGCCGTCCGAAACCACCGCCTAAGCGCGTCATTTTAATGTCGATGTTTTCCAAAGGAATACCGATGCGAGCTGAAAGTGTTTGCTCGCTGAATTCCGGCTTTTGCAAAGGACCCGCAAGGCTCGCTTTGTCTTTTGTGACATGTGCGAAAAAGTTCATGGGCTCCATGCAATTATGGGCTAGATATGGGCCATAATAGGTGCGTTCAATGATTTTGGTGGCTTGTTTGAAGGCCGATTCAATGTCGCCGTCCTTTCGGCGGACGATGCCAGGCACCTCTTTTTTAGCCGCCATTTGTGCTTGATGCCCGGTGCTGCTCTCGAGGCCGGCTGGAACGGTTTCCGTGATTTTCCGACCGAGCATATCCCTTTTTTGGGTATAGGTTTCGATCGGTTTCCAGGTGACTTGAAGGACTTTTTTGGCCTGCATGACTTCCCAGGTATTTCGACCTACGATAGCGACGACTTCCGGGAAAGTAGTGGTATCAAAGAAGGTTTTTTCGTAGCCTTCGTTATACAGTTTAATCGGGAAAACAGCTTTAATTCCGGGCATTTTCAAGGCGCGTGTGGCATCAAAAGACTTCAATGTCATGCCAAAAGCTGGAGGGTGCGTGACCATCGCAATCAGCATGCCGGGAACTCGCGTGTCGATGCCAAAAAGTGGTTGACCCGTCACGATTTTTCGGATGTCTACTTGTTGTTTTGATTTCCCGATGATCTTGAAATCTTTGACAGCTTTCAAAGCAACTTGGGTAGGTAACGTAATTGTTGATGCGAATTGGGCCATTTGGCCATAGGTTGCGCTTTTCCCTGATGCGGAATGCGATAAAACGCCTGCCTCTGTGCTAATTTCCGAAGTGGGAACATTCCATTGCAATGCCGCTGCCTCGCGAAGAAGTTGGCGCGCTGTCGCCCCTGCGGTTCGCAAAGGCTTCCAACCTTGATGTATGGCTTGGCTACCACCGATGAACTGGCGGGTGAAATGTTTGGTATCTAAATCAGCTTGTATTACCTCCACTTGTTTCCAATCTACATCCAATTCCTCCGCTACAATCATTGGCATGGAAGTCTTCACGCCCTGTCCGCCTTCGGGATTGGGGGACATGATTTGGATGCGATTATCTGGTAAAATTTTGACAAAACCATTCAGTTCAATCGGCTGTGTTCCTGGAGCGGTTTGCGCACTCGCCTTTGAAAAAAAGGAGAAGCTAATCAAGAGTCCGCCACCGCTTAGGGCTGAGGATTTCAGGAAGGCTCTACGGTTGAGGGAGGATGAATTTTTCATGGTTTAGGTTCAAACGGAAGACCTAATTAAACCAACAAATGCGAGAAAGCGAAATATATTTTACGGGTATTACTACCAAAATTACGGATATGAGTAAATCTTCCTTTTAATTTAGAATACGAGGCATTAATTTCTATTTTTGATTTTCTCTAGACTATTATGGCAATCGTAAAATCAACATGTCCTAACCAAAAGCTTGAATGGGTTGACCTCACGGCACCCACATCCTCCGAATTAGAGGAAATCAGTCAGGTATATGGCTTGAATAAATACGCGACTTTTGCTTGTCTGCAACCAGACCACCTTCCTAAACACGAGGATATAGATGGAACACACTTTATCATTACGAGGGTGCTCATTCCAATTAGGGCTGGACAATCGGTTTCTATTCAATCAATCTCGACTAAAATTGCCTTTTTTTACCGCCCCGGGTTATTAATTACCGTGCATCGTTTGCCTCATGCATTTATGGACGAGGTCAAGGAAAAGCTTTTTGACAAGGGCGATTTTAAGCGAGTGGAATCCATTGTTGCCAAAATGCTTTGGCATATTTTACATTCCTATGAAACACCGGCGGTGCGCTTATCGAACGAGCTAGATGATTTTGAAAGCAAAGTGTTTTCGCAGAATTTGACTCCTGAGATGCTGTCTGAATTATACCAAATCAAACGCAAATCGCTAATGAGTAAAAAGCTATTATTGTTTAGTCAGGAGGCGGTTAGTTCCATTAAATTACCAGATTCCGAATCGGATGACTTGCAGGACACACGCGATTTGCATTTAAAGTTGTTGAACATCTATGATCAGATTCATGAAGATGTATCCAATTTGGTGAATTTTTACTTGTCGATTTCCGCGCAGAAGACGAATGATGTGATTAAGGTCTTGACGATTTTCTCCGTATTTTTTATGCCATTAACCTTTGTGGCGGGGATTTATGGGATGAATTTTGATTACATGCCAGAGCTAAGAGAACGCTGGGGTTATCCGGCATTACTCGGGTTTATGATGCTGCTCAGCGGTTTGATTTATGTGTGGTTTAGGCGGAAGAAGTGGTTATAAAGGAGTCAAGTTTTGGACAGGCTTAAAGCTTGATGTCTTCGGGCTTAATGTGTTGGATTTTGCTGTCGCGGGAAACGACGAGATTGGTGCCTTTTTCCATTTTCAATTTTTTTAATTGAGCTGGAATTTTTTTCATCGCAGTAACGATACGATTGTATTCGTCCTCTTTTTGGCCTATTGGTTTTGCTTGAGTTGATGCCATTTCAATGGGTGGTTTATGATGATGGATTCATCGATGAATTTATGTGCAATGGGTAATGGTATCGAATTGGTCGAGTCAAATATCATGAAATTGTCTACGATGGGCAAGTAGATTTGGAATAAATTCTTGATTCCTGCTTTATATCGTCGCTTAATGGTATCAGTAGGTATATGATGACCACCTTCTTTGACTCGAATGAAAATGCGTTGAATGGCGAGTTCAACGGAGTTTAGCTAAAGGAATTGTATAGTAGTTTCATTTTCTAAAATTCAAAATGCTTTTAATTACTACTAATACCAGATAAAGCTGAGATATTTAGGTTAAGTCGATCAACTACGTATCGTCAATTTATATCAAGAGCTAATTTAAATAAACGAGCATTATTCAGGCTTTTTAATTAACAAAAAAGCTTATAGTCTCATATGATTTAGCCTGTTCATTCTTGTAAATAGCCCGTAAGAAAAAAGATGTATATTTGGAATGATGATATCAAAATGACTAATAAATCACTTTTATGAAATTATTAATCTCTTCAATTTTAGTTTTGATTACCTTTTCCTCGTTTAGTCAGGAATTAAGTAAAATAAAGGTTACCGTTCCAAATAAAACCGATGAAGTGTTTATCACTGGAAATCAAGAAAATTTAGGTAATTGGAAGCCTGATAAGATTAAACTGAATAGGGTTTCAGAATTTGAAAGGGAGATTTCTCTGGATTTATCATATCCTTCGGAATTTAAGTTTACTCGTGGAAGTTGGGAAACAGAAGGTTATACCTCAAATTATTGGGAAGTAAAATCTAATCTTAAGATTACGGGTAACACATCAACCATCTACTCTTATAAAATATTGAGTTGGAAGGATTCAAAACAAGATGTAGGAAGTTTTAATTTTGACTTTAAAATAACGAACAATTTCTCACCAACATTCAATGAAACCCGAACGATTGGAATCAAATTACCAAATAACTATAATCCACTCAAGAAATACCCAGTTGTTTACGTTTTAGATGCCAACACCTTATTAAAACCATTTTTATTAAGTATTGAATTACTTTCAGAAAAATTTATTGGTGAGTCTGGCACCGATTATGGAAGAGATAACATTCCCGAAATTATTATTGTAGGAGTATTTCACAACAATAGAGGATATGAAACAGAACCAAAGTTTGACTATTCTACCGATAAGTCATTATATTTAAAGGGTTCTGAAAAATTGAAAAATTATCTGTTCAACGAACTTGTTCCTATGATAAATTCACAATATCAAACTTCAGAACACAATAGTATTGTTGGTCATTCAAACACAGGACATCTTGTTCTAAATCTCCCATTTTTTAACAATAATCCTTTTAAAAATATTGTGGCATTATCAGTCAATTCAGAATCTGAATATTTTAAAAATATGATTTTTGATTACGTCAAAACTTCAAAAGAAAATGTTTTTTTAGGTTATGGAACCTTAGATGATGGTTTTAATGAATTAGGAGAAAAACTAAATGATAAAATTAAAAATAACGAAATAAGTAATTCGAATTTAAAAGTTGAATCATTTGAAGGTTCACATAATCAACTACCAGCACTTGCCACCTCATCATCTGTTAAATTTCTTTTTCGTCACTACAAAAACTTTACAAACTTTAATTATAAATCTTCATTACCCGACTTTTCCATATCAAAATATTGTGAAGAGTATAAGGAGGAGAATAAAAAATACGGATTATCAATCGATGTAAGTAGTTCAGATTTGTTCAATTTTGCCGAGAAGTTAGTAAAGAGAAATAACATTGAGTTATTTAGAAAGGTCATAGAATATTCAAATAATCAAAATGATAAAATCCCAAATCATTTAATTTTTTGGTTATCGTTGCAATGTAAAGATTATGAAACTTCAGATAAAATGATTGAAATAATCTCGAAAACCGAGATTGAAGAAGATTATTACCATTTATATGCGGATTTCCCTTTGTATTCAAATTATTTACTTCAAGTTAAGAAATCACCAGATACATTATTCAGATTGATAAATCATATGTATGAAAATTCGGAAGAATATAAACTGGAATTCTCATATTATTGTGCAAAAGTTTTGATTGAATCCAATACCCAAAAGTCAAAATCAAAATCTTTTTTACAATTCTGTAGAAAGAATTTTAAAGAGAATAGAATTTTCAAATTAGAAGACTTGGATATGTTATCAACGAAACGTTAGAATGTTTAATTTATGGATTAAAATCATGTAGTTAAATTTTGAACTTCACCAAAACATCCCGCTGCTCATCAACGCCCACTTGAAATAGGTTTTCTCCAAATTTTCCTCAGATTTTTTGCAGATTTGTTTCCACAAAGGTTTGTCGGCCGATGGCCTGTAAAGCAGCGAGATCGGTCACGTTAGCTCGACGGATTTGAAGGCCTAGATTAGGCATTTTTTTGGCCACTTAACAGGGTAAACAATTTTTTGTGCTCATAAAAATTCTCTCGTCCTATTTTATGTTTTACTAAGATTTTCGCGTTGACTAATTCTTCTAAATAGCGAATGGAGGTATTTCTACTTACACCTAAGTCTTGCTGTATGTATTCAATTTTAGTGTAAGGGTATTTGAAAAGACTATTAATCAGATCTTGGCTGTATATTTTGGGGGCAAATGTTCTAATTTGATTTTTTTGTTCTTGCATTAAAAACCGGAGCGCTTGGATTAATATTATCCCCTCCTTTGCTGTTTTTTCAACCCCATTTAATACAAATAGTAACCATTCTTCCCATGATCCTTTTGTACGAATTTCTTGAAGTAAACGGTAATAGTCGTTTTTGTGTGTAATGATGTAGCTACTTAGGTAAAGAATAGGCAAAGTTAAGAGTCCTTTTTGGACCAAATACAATACATTAATGATGCGTCCCGTTCGACCATTACCGTCATAAAAGGGGTGAATACTTTCAAATTGATAATGAATAATAGCCATCTTTATTAACGGATCTATATCCATCATCGAATCATCATTCATAAATAACTCTAAATTCTTCATCAACTCGATTATGGTACTATAGTCTTGCGGTGGAGTATAAATAACTTCACCAGTTTGATCATTTAACAATTTTGTGCCGGGGAGCTTTCTAAAACCAGCATTGTTTTGTTCAACGACTTCTTGAACTTGTAGGATAAAGTTAATTGTTAATAATCCATTTGTTTTAACGAGTTCGAAACCTTCAATTAATGCTTTTGCATACTGATGAACCTCTTTAGCCGCGGCGCTGGTAAACTGTTGGTTTTGAAAATTACTTCTGTAAATTTCATCAAACGTACTGATGATATTCTCAATGGCAGAGCTTTCTCTTGCTTCCCGTAGGGCTAAGGTTTGTAACAGAATATGTTCGTTCGGTAGGCTACTTATGACGCCTTTAAACTCTGCCAAAGCCTGATGAGCTAAGGCGGATTTACGCAAAACAGCTTTGGTTTCTATATCCCGATCCAAAGGCAAAAAAGGGATTTTTGTCATTTCCATTTCTAAATATAACCCAAAATGTTGATTATTTGGGTTGTGTTGATTCAATATAACCCAAATAATCAATACCTTGGTTTATATCAAAGTAAAGGCTTGCCGTTCAAATAATAATCAGTTTTGCTAAAGTAAAATTGACTTACTTGCTTCCATGACAGCATCGCGCAAAACTTCCCTGACCGCCGGTATTCTTTACCTGCTCACCTTTATTTCCATCCCCACTTTATCGCTTTACCACGAAATTCACCAACCGAATTTTATATTAAGTGCTGCGCCAACGAGTGATGTGGTGTTGGGGGGAATTTTGGAATTGGTCATGGCTTTGGCTTGTATCGGGACGGCATTGGTTTTTTACCCGGTATTAAAAAAGCAAAATGAGACTTTAGCTCTGGGTTTTGTAGCCGCTCGGATATTGGAAGCAACCTTGATATTTGCAGGGGTATCGAGTTTATTGACGGTCTTGAATTTGCGTTCTTTAGGCGCAGACGTACAAGTATTGTCCCGTGGATTCGTGATGCTCTATGACCGTTTGTTTTTGATTAGCCAAAGTTTCATTCCCGCTGTCAATGCCTTGCTTTTAGGAACACTGCTCTACCAAACACGTCTCGTTCCTCGCATTTTGCCCATCATCGGGATCGTCGGCGCCTTTACTTTGGTCGCCGGGGATGTCGCAGTTTTGTATGGTCTTTTTGATCAGCGCGCACCTTTGGCGGGTCTATCTGCCGTTCCGATTGCGCTGTGGGAATTTTCATTGGGGATTTATTTGACGGTGAAGGGGTTTAAGTTGGCCGACTGAAACGATGAAATAATTTTCTGAACCAAACGGAAAAGTTGTATTTTAAGTTAACTTTGTGGATTCCTAACCATGAAACCTGTTCGAGAAGTTATTTTCTTTGGCACGTATTTTTCAACATTTTTTGAAAGTCAGACCGAGAAGGTAAAGGAGAAAATCGATTATGTTTTATTTGTCTTAACTCATACGGAGCGGGTTCCCGATAAATTCTTAAAGCATTTAAGCGGGCACGAGGATTTATATGAAATTCGAGTGAGTTATGCTGGTAATAT
Source organism: Aquirufa regiilacus (assembly GCF_032470275.1). Classification (NCBI taxonomy): domain Bacteria; kingdom Pseudomonadati; phylum Bacteroidota; class Cytophagia; order Cytophagales; family Flectobacillaceae; genus Aquirufa; species Aquirufa regiilacus. The sequence continues at coordinate 168,129 of NZ_JAVNWW010000004.1, read as the reverse complement.
TTTTCGAATCTTTTGTTTTTTTGATCATGGAAAGTTGGTTGTTTTATTGAACGGATATCAGAAGAAATCTCAAAAAACAGCTGTTCGAGAAATTGAACTAGCCAAAAAATTGAAAGAAGCATATTTTAATCTTTGATTATATGAAAAAGCTAATTAGCCTTGATGAACATTACACGGATCGTTACGGACCTGAAGGTTCTTCGAAACGAGCGGATTTTGAAGTGCGCGCCAAAGCTTTTTTGATTGGTGAATTAATCAAAGAGGAACGAAAAAAGGCGCACATGACGCAGGATCAATTAGCTGATAAAATAGGCGCCAACAAGAGTTTTATTTCGCGCATTGAAAACGGTAAAACGGATATTCAATTGTCTACATTTTATCGACTTATTGAATTTGGCCTAGGCAAAAAACTTGATTTAAATATCAGCGAGTAATTCCATGAAAATACCAATTTACCAAGTTGACGCATTCACCAACGAACGTTTCAAAGGCAATCCCGCAGCGGTTTGTCCTTTGGATGTTTGGCTTCCGGATGCCGTGATGCAGAACATCGCGCAGGAGAATAATTTAGCCGAAACGGCTTTCATCGTTCCGAATGGGAATGAAGTTGAAATCCGATGGTTTACGCCCACGGTCGAAGTGGATTTGTGTGGACACGCAACCTTGGCAAGTGCCTATGTCTTGTTCCATGAATTGGCTTATGCTAAAGACCAAATCAACTTTATTTCTCCGCGTAGTGGACCCTTAACTGTATCAAAAAACGGTTCTGTTTTAGCCCTGAATTTTCCCGTAGATTCCTTAACGGAATTGCCTATTCAAGCTGTGCATGCCATCGGATTATCTCAGACGCCGCGTCTCGTTTTCAAAGGCAAGACGGACTACCTTTTTGTCTATGATTCAGAGGCAGATATCCTCAACTTGCAACCCGATTTCGAAGCATTAAAAGCCCATGATGTTCGAGGAATTATCGTCACCGCTCCCGGTGAAACGACGGATTTTGTTTCGCGTTTTTTTGGCCCGGCTTGTGGCGTAAATGAGGATCCAGTGACTGGTTCGGCACATACGACTTTGACGCCTTATTGGGCTGGGGTGTTTGGGAAAACGGAATTAACGGCCCGCCAACTCTCCCAACGAACGGGAGACTTAACTTGCAAATTGCTGGGAGATCGCGTAGAGATTGCCGGGGAGGCCGTGTTGTATTTGCGAGGCGAGATTGAAGTGTAATAGGTTAATTATAAGCATATTGGATTTTAATACAGAAATTAAATTTTAATTTTGTACTTCAATAATTCTTCAATTAAGGAAAACTTTTCAAATACTGAAAAACGAGTTGTTTTTTTTCAAAAGCAATTGAAGAAAGCGATGCCTGCGGTTAGACAACAAATTAAGGTCTACGAGTCTCATGTTAAATCAGGTAGTACGAATAAATCCCCTAAAGTAGCACCTCAATTCAATAATGCATAAGCCAAAGTTATTGGTCATTGCAGGGTGTAATGGATTTGGGAAGTCCTCGTTTTCCAAGTATTTAGTCCCATCTAAGACTTCATCTTTTTTGACTATGATTTCTATAAATTATGGATGTTTGAAACTCTTTTTTTCAAATATGATCAAGTAGTCTAATTAACTTACAATCGACTTCGCAAAGTGTGAATTACCCCAGTTGGCAACTTCCATTAAAACCGGCATTAAACTGAGACCTGCTGCTGTTAATTTGTATTCCACCCGTGGTGGTAATTCATCATACTCCATGCGTTCGATCAGTCCTAACGTTTCTAGATCTTTCAATTCTTTGGAAAGCACTTTATTTGAAATCGCAGGCATCAATTGATTTAATTTGCCAAAACGGATTGTCTTATCCGCAATACAATTCAATATGATGGGTTTCCATTTTCCGCCGATAATTGACATGGTACGCGTAACGGGACATTGGAATGGATTATCGATAAAACGCATATACTGGTTACTTACAGGTTACTACTAATTGATTTCTAGTTACAAATGTATACCAATATTCCTTAGCTTTGAAAAAAATAAATGAACATGAAAAAACTACTCGCCTTTTTTGCCATCCTTGCCATGGCCACCAGCTTAACTGCTCAAACTCCTAAAGCGAACCTTTTGAAAGACTGGGAACGCGCTCGTGCCTATACGCAAGAGTATTTAGATGCAATGCCCGAAACGGGTTATGCCTTAAAGCCAACCAAAGAAATGCGTTCTTTCGCTGGTCAAATGCTTCACATTGCGGATGCCAATTACGGTATTGTTGGAACCGCTACGGAAGTTACTCCAACCGTAAAAGATCTAGAAAAGTCGAATGATGTCGCAAAAGCGAGCGTTACGGAGAAAGTCTTAGCTTCATATGATTTTGCCATCAATGCCATCAAAAATTACCCAGATGCGAAATGGGCTGAGATGATTAAATTATTCAACCGTTTCGACGTAACACGCGGACAAGTCATCGACAAAGCTTTCGAACACCAAACGCATCACCGCGGCCAAACAACCGTTTACATTCGCTTAGCGGGTGCGACTCCTCCCGCAGAGAAGTTGTTCTAGCCTGAAACATTCTTTCTAGAAAAGGGTTTGTCTATTACAGGCAAGCCCTTTTTTTATGCAAGGCGTTAAAAAACAACATTTACCCTCCAAAACCTGCCCCGTTTGCAATCGCCCTTTTGCCTGGCGCAAGAAGTGGGAGAAGAATTGGGACCAAATTATCTATTGTGGTGAAAAGTGCAGACGTAGCAAATAAGTTTACCGACGAGGACATTGACCGGATCATTCAAATGGCCTGGGAAGATCGCACGCCTTTTGAGGCGATCGAATTTCAGTTTGGCCTAAAGGAAAAGGAGGTCATCGAATTCATGCGCTTGAATAGCAAGGATTCTAGTTTCCGCATGTGGCGAAAACGGATGAGTGGCCGCGGTACCAAACACCTACAAAAACGCGTGGCTGTGGACCCTCGATTTAAATGCACCTTGCAGCGCAGCATCAGCATGAATAAAATCAGCAAGCGCTAATGAAGTTTTCGACAAAATTCGAAGAAGTACATGCGCAAATCGACCGATTTGACGTAGCGAAATATGCACGTTCACGTAATTTTATCACCGGTGGCGTGTCTTATTTATCCCCCTATTTATCCCGCGGATTTATCACGGTTCCACAAGTCGTTCAACGATTGAAAAACCGTGGAATTGGTTTGGAACAAGCGGAAAAATTCATCCAAGAATTAGCCTGGCGCGAGTTTTATACGCGCACGTGGTTTCAAAAAGGCGATGCTATTTTTGAAGACATTCGCCATCCGCAAGCGGGCATCGAGCGCTTTGGAGTTCCTAAAGCGTTGCTCGAATCTACTACTGGAATTCAAGCTTTAGATGGGGCTTTAAAGAACTTCCCAGAAACAGGTTACCTACACAATCACCTGCGGATGTACCTCGCCGGAACGATTTGTAATGTGGCCAAATACCATTGGTTGGAACCCGCCCAATGGATGTATTATCATTTGTTGGATGGTGATTTGGCGAGTAATGCGCTGAGTTGGCAATGGTGCGTCGGGACCTTCAGCAATAAGCTGTATTATGCGAACCAAGAAAATATTAATCGCTACACGGGTAGCCAGCAAAGAGGAACATATTTAGATTTCGAATACGAGGATTTGCCTGCGCAATCGGTCCCCCAACATCTACAAAGCTCGGTCGAAGCATCGCTTCCATTTACCCCGCCTACGACGAAGCCGCTCGAATTAATTGATGGAATTCCCACCTTCATCTACACCCATTATACGTTGGATCCGACCTTTCACGAGGGCGAGGCAGGTAACCGGATTTTGATCTTGGAACCGAGTCATTTTGCGAAGCACCCGATGGCGCCCAAAACGATCGATTTCATTCTTTCACTCGCCGAAAACATACCAGGTTTGCAGGTGTATTATGGAGAATATGCGTCGCTTCCTGTCAAAGGAATTTTCCGAGATCATCCCATCAATGCCCATTTTCAAGGAGTACGAGAGGTGCACCCGTCGCTTGCTCCGGGTTTACAAGGGGAATTCAATAGCTTCTTTTCTTTTTGGAATAAACTAAGCAAACAGCTGAGCTAGAAAGTTTTCAGCGTTGTTTAAATGGGTTTCCTTTTTTTCCAAAGGCATTTTATCCCAAGTGCTAATCAGCATCGCCCATCTCGGATTTTTGCGGAAGGTCTCACGTTGTTTATCCAAGAATCGCCAAAACAAACCATCCCAAATTTCCTGCCATTCTCCCTTCGGATAATCGCTCATTTTCAGGATGTAATTGGACCCGCAGATATAAGGTTTGGTCGTCATCAAACCGCCATCGCTGAATTGCGACATGCCGTATATGTTCGGCACCATCACCCAGTCATAAGCATCGATGTACATTTCCATGAACCAGCGATAGACCGCATCGGGCTTGATTTCGCATAATAACATAAAATTCCCCAGCACCATCAGTCGTTCGATGTGGTGGTTATAGCCCGTTTTTAAGAGCTTGCGGATTGTTTGGTCGATGGGTTCCACGCCTGTCGTTCCGGAGTAAAAGGCCGCCGGCATCCCCTGCGTAAATCCCCAATAATTCGTGGTGCGCTGTTGGACCCCGATTTTCCGATATAACAATTGGACAAATTCCCGCCATCCGACTACCTGTCGGATGAATCCCTCCAAACTATTTAGCGGTGCTTTCGAATGCGCGACACGTTCGATAACCTGCGTAGGATTCAACAAGCCCACATTAATTAACGGACTTAAAATACTGTGGAATAAGGTCTTTTCTTGTGCCTTAATCGCATCCTCATAATCGCCAAAAAGCGGAATCCGTTCCCGAATAAATTGGTCTAGTGCTGCTAGAGCTTCTGTATGCGTCACTGGAAAATAGGCTCCGGAAAAAGGCATCTCGCTCGAGCCCGGATTGTCTGGAAAATGCTTAGCGACGTAGTCGATTGCCTCGCTAATATATGCGTTTGAAACAGTTGGAAATGGTGCCGGAATGAACGTATTTTTCGGTATTTTCTTCCGATTTTCCGTGTCATAGGTCCATTGGCCTCCCATCGGTTTGCCGTCTGCTTCCAGTAGTATTCCACGGTCTTTTCGCTGCTGGGTGTAGAAGGCCGTTTGGTAATAGGGCTTGCGGCTGCCGAGCAGTGAGGTGTCGGTATTGAGGAAGTTGGGGCTGGCTAATAAGCGGATATCACCAGCTCGACGAAGGCGTCGCTCCAACAAATAATCATTCGGGTCGAACAAGCTTATCGCGCCTTCGATGGAAGAAACCAGAGCGACTTCTGAAGCGCGCGGATCTTGCGCATCGATGTATTCGACTCTTTTTCCCGCGGTGCGCAAGCGGTCCGCAAAGGCCTGCATACTCGCTCGGTGGAAGAGTATTTTCTGCTTGTGAAAATCATATTGTTTGAAGAACAAATCCGATTCGACAAGGTAAAAAACCTCAGCTTCTTGCGTGAGCGTTTCTTCAAACAATTGATGTGGAAAGATCAGAAATGCGCTCATTTATTGACGTGTTTTTCGAGGATACGCGCCCCCTCTTGTCGGGCCTTTTTCGTTTTCCGTAATCCCCAAACTTGGTCGGAAGCCGTTTTTCTTGTCGCACTTAAATCCACCACGGGAGCAGGGTAATCCACGCCTATTTTAACTCCATACAAAGTCTGTTCCATGTCACTTAATTTCCAAGGTTCATGAATCAACGTGGATGGTACCGCAGCTAATTCCGGTACCCATTTTTTGATGAAGACCCCGTCAGGATCATGTGCATAAGAATTCTTAATCGGGTTATAAATCCGGATCGTGTTGATGCCAGTCACGCCCGCTTGCATTTGAATTTGCGGGTAGTGAATGCCCGGTTCGTAATCGAGAAATTGGCGTGCAAGAAAATGCGCCAAATCCCGCCAATCTTGCCAAAGGTTAAAGACAAAAAACGATACAACCATGGCGCGCATCCGGAAATTTAAATAGCCCGTTGCGACCACGCAGCGCATGCAAGCATCGATCAGTGGAACGCCGGTTTGGCCGTTTTGCCACGCCTGAATCAAGAACTCATCGCGTGGTTTTTCTAGCGCCTGATAGGCTTTATTCACGGGCTCAAACTCCATCCTGGACTCATCCTCAAACTTCTGCATGAAATGCCCCTGCCAGTGCAGTCGGGACGTGAAATTGGAGAGTGCACGTTTGTTCGAAGCGGTTTTGTAATGCTGCATGGTGTAGGTATAGGCCATGCGCATGGATATATTTCCGTAGGCTAAATAGGGGGAGATGCGGCTGCATGCCCGCCGACTAGCCTCTGGTTTGCTGATGGAAAAGCTATAATTTTTATGACGCGTTTCGATGAAACTTTTCATGTATTTCCAACCCCAGTATTCGCCGCCTTCTTGGAAAATAGGATTGCGCGTTTTGAATTCAAGAGGTAGTTCGGGGCCTTTACAAGTCTCGTAGAATTCATGCGATAGTTGCAACAAATTCCAATTGTCTTCGCGCACAAAAAAGGGTTCGTGTTTCATCGTTTCTTCCCAGCGTTGTTGCCACGTTTTGCGGGATTTTAATTTACGAATGACGCCACCTGTCCGCGTTTCTTTCCAGGCAATATTTTCGAGCGCGCAAAAAGCAGATACCGCTTTGTCCCGCTGAAAACTCAAATCATTCCCAATCTCCTGGTGGGAGAAAATTTGGCGTATGTCAAATTGTTCTGCCAAAGCCTGAAACACGGGGAGTACTTCATGATGGAAAATATATAGGGTCCCGTTTCGATCCTCCAAACGCCCCTGCATTTCCATCAAAGACTCATGTACAAATCGCCAGTGCCGTAGATCGCTGTCGGGGAACGCAATCATCGATGGCTCAAAAAAATAGACCAATAACACCGGAATATTTTCCTCCAAAGCCCGATACAAAGGTTCGTGATCCGTAAAGCGGAGATCACGTTTAAACCAGACGATATTGATGGGTGATTTGGACATACATAGGTAACTGAAAAAGCCCTTGGTTGTTTTCGGAAAGGGAAATACCTATTTTTGCACCGATTTAATCCCCTAATGTATCAAAATGAAACAATTGTTGGCCCTCTGCCTTATCCTCGCTGCTTTTTCACTTAACGCCCAAACAGGAAGTATTGAAATGAGTACCGGTGGGTTCTCGTTTATTCCTGCTTTTACCTCGAAAGAGCCCAATATTATCATTAACGCGAGTACAAATCCGAAAAAAAGATTGACGGGTTCCTTGATGTACATGATGCGGATGAAGAGCATGACACCTACTACGGTGGCTTTGTTTACGCGTTACCGATTTATCGATAAGAAATTCAAGGCGATTGTGGGTATTCATATTCCGGCGTTTCAAATGACGGAAGATTATGAGGTGACGAGTTTCTTTGGTCGGGAATTAACAATGTCTTATCCGGTCAACGAAAAGTTAACGCTTGGATCTTTCATCTTAAACGGGAATGCGCGTAACACGGATTTCAAGGTGACTTTGGTGTCTGGAAATACCAATTACCACCACAAAAAGTGGAATTTTTTGACGCAAGGCTACTACTTGACTGTGGGGGATTTAACGGGTGTCGCCGAGACGATCTCTTATGACATCAACAAGCATTTTCAGGCCAAAGCCTTTGGTAATTATACGCTTACAGACGGGCAGGTGATTGGGACGGTGGGCTTGAAATATAACTTATAGGCCTTTTATATAATGGCTTGTTTGAATCAAACCCAATTTCTCAAAAATAGCTAATACTTCTGTTTTAGATAATGGAGGGTGTTTCAATCGCTTAATTTGGTTTTCTAAAGCGAAATTTGCTAGGGCCTCTTGCTCTCGGAAGAGGTTTAAGATAAAAGAATCTGGATTGATTGCCTCGATGTAAAATTGTCTAAGCTGATCATTTGGAAAGTCTTTTAAATTGAATGTGATGATGTAGCTTGAATCGCTTGAAATCGCTGTTGCCAAAACATGGATGTCATCTTGATCAGGTAAACTTACCGAGCTAATAATATTTGCATCACTTGATACATTTGCGTCTGGAAAGGCTTTGTTCATCGCTTCAATGGTCAAGGCTAATTTCGGAAGTGATAATTCTGGTCTTTTAATTAAAAGGTTTCGAATCCATTCTTCATTGATTTTGGCTGACCAAAATGGTTTAAACAGGCCAACATCCGCTAGGCTAAGTAACAAATCACGAAGTGGAGCTGGGTATATTACGCAAGCATCTAAGACCGCCTTTATCATTAATATCCCAAGGAATCTTCCTGTGCCTGCCTAGCAATTAGTGCTAAATTTGCTTCCCTCGATTTTTTCAATTCCCTTTGGTAAGCAACCAAATCTTCTTGCAATACCCTCCGGTGGCTACCCACTTTAAAATAAGGAATTTCCCCCTCTTCCATCAAATGAACGACATGTGGCCTAGAAACCTGCAGTAAATCAGCAGCCTCTTGAGAACTTAATGCGGAATCTGAGGGAATAATTGTAAACGCTTTCCCTTCTGCAATTAATTTCAACATTTCCTCAATTATAGGAATTGCACGATCGGGCAATTGGGCGCTCGTATTAGTTTCTTTAAAGTGGAGGTTTACGCGAATTTTTCTTTTCGTTCGATAACCTCTACGCTCCTTTCGAACTAGCTCAAAAGTTGCCTTGGCTAATTTTTGATCCGTAAGGCTTAGTTTTTCTAAAGCGTGCATAATTTTTGTTTATTTCGATTAAAACTAATTAATTAATCGAAATAAACAAAACAGCTTACTGATATTCTAATACGTTAACCCATGCCCAAACGCAAACAATCCGTAGCCTCCGCCTTCCATGTGCCCTGGAACGTCTGATTTATTGGCCTCTACAGCTGCTTGGCTAATTGGCGTCGTAAATGGCATTTTACCCGTTGGCTTATAGGCACCCGTCACGATATCCAACAAAGCATCTTGCGTGGTACCAAATGTCGCAATCACCGATGTAGCTTTTCCTTTATCGATTTCCTCAATGACCCATGGGTTCGAGTAGTTGATTGCCACGATCGTAGGTTTGGCATGTAAGATTTCATTGACGTGATTCACATCAATGCGGTTTTTAGACAAATTAAGGTCGATTTTTGAGCCTTGCGAACTGAATAAGCCACCAGCGGTAGGTACCAACCAAAGTAAAACGACATCAGCCTCTTCTTTGGTATTCACAAATTCCAAGCCTGGATAGTTGGGTTTCGATACCTTAATCGCTTCCCCCGCATTGCGTCCAGATTGGAAAAAAGTCTCAAAATATACTTTGGTATTCTTCGCGAGCGGAAGACGCTTTTCGTCGTTGCGTAACAAGACAATTGATTTACGTAAGGCCAAATTAGCCGATGCCACCGCTTCCGCATTACCAATCGTTTTCACAGCTTCCTCTACATTCACATAGGGATTCTCAAAAAGGCCTAAGTCGAATTTCTCTTTTAATAATTTTGCCACCGATTGGTTAATGCGCTCCTCTTTAATTAAGCCTTTTTTAACTACTTCAATCAACGTGGTAGGATCCGCTGCACCGGAGAAAATATCAACTCCAGCATTCAAGGCTTTTTGGTAGCGTTCCTCAATGCTCAAATTTTCGACTCCCCAAGGCATCATTTCTATCGGTCCCGTATCGGAATTAATAATGCCTTGGAAGCCCAATTTACCTTGCAATAAATCGCCGATCATCGCTTTGTTGAACGAGAATCCAACCTCCTCAAATTCCTTGCCTTTCGGTGCAGAATAGTAAGGCATAATGGCTGATGTTCCTGCGGCAATTGCGGCCTTAAATGGTTTCACATGGTAGTCAAACATCCCGCCTGGGTAATGGGCAAATTTCCCCCAATCAAAATGTGAATCTTGACCATCTACTTGAGGGCCGCCTCCCGGAAAGTGTTTGGTGGTCATCGCCACCGAAGTGTTTGACAATTTATTTCCTTGAAAGCCTAAAACGATTTGGGTAATCATATTGGATGTTAAATCCGCATCTTCTCCGAAGGTTCCTTCGACACGACCCCATCGAGGTTCTGTGGCTAAGTCGGCCATGTACATGTATCCCTTACGCAATCCTACGGCACGCCATTCTTTGGCAGCTGTTTCGGCAAATTTACGTGTTAAATCAAAGTCGCGCATGGCAGCTAAGCCTAATTCACCCGGCCATTTGGAGAATGCGGTAAGTCCTACACTTAGGCCAACCGACGCATCCGTTGTCACGTGGTTACGTGGATTAGAGGCAACGATGGCCGGGATGCCTAGCCGTGAACTTTCGCAGAGTTCTTGTAGGTTGTTTGACCATTTGGCCATAATCTCGGGCGATGCACTGGCGCGTAAAATGAAATGGCGCAAGTGGAATTGGGTTACGCCTTTGGTTGTTCCGGCTGCCGACATATTTGGGGATGCCAAAGGTTTCCGGGTAAACATATTCGTATTTTGAACTAAATCTTCTTCATTAAATCCTTCGGTGATAGTCGTTTTAGGACCACCTCCTTGCACGCCGTTTGAAAATACTTGATCTCCTCCCATGCGGGTGGTGCTGATGAGCATGAAACCCAATTTTTCCTCGAGGGTCATTTGGGATACCAAATCCTTTACACGTACGTCTACCGGCAAACGCCAGTCTTCGTATTTATCCAAATTATTGTTTTTGTTGAGATCTTTAAAAGACAATTTTCCTACACGCAACGTAGGGGATTTCATGGCGACAAGGACCGGCTGCGTTTGAGCTAGCAATGAACTAGAGGCAAAAAGCAAGGCAATAAGCACACGTGATTTCATAGGTTTTTTCTTTCTTTGTATGCTAAAGGTGAAACTTTATAATTTCTAATCAAGAAATAACGATGAAAGACCCGAATGTTGACGAATTCCTACAAAGTGCCGACCAATGGTCTCAAGAAATGACCTATTTGCGTCGAATTTTATTGGATTGCTTATTAATCGAGACATATAAATGGCAAACGCCTGTCTATATGTTTGGCACAAAAAATTTGATAGCCATTTCAGGTTTAAAAGAGCATTGTGCCTTGAACTTTTTTAATGGAGCACTCATACGTGATGAGGAGGGAATATTAATCAAACCCGGCGAGCATACGCAATTAGGCCGCTGGATGAAGTTCGGTTCTGTTCAGGAAATAATTGCCAAAGAAGATCTGATCAAAGCATATGTTTTCGAAGCGATGGAGGCGCAAAGGTTAGGAATTACGCTCGAAAAGCCAGCGGAAATACCACATCCAGAAGAATTATCGGCAATCTTGGATAAAAAGCCTGCGCTAAAAGCGGCCTTTGAAAAATTAACACCGGGTCGGCAGCGCGCCTATCTTCGGTTTTTTACAGATAGTAAACAATCGGCCACTCGTACTTCTCGCATCGAGAAAAATGAAAAGTATATCCTAAAAGGAATCGGATTAACCGATTGCATTTGTGGGTTAACGAAGCGAAAACCGAGTTGCGACGGCTCGCATCGTGCGATTGAAAACTTTAAGAGATGACGTAAAGAAGTCATACAAAAGGCGTTTGTATAGTCTATTTTAAACCTCAATTTTGGCCCATGAATTTTGGAGAACAATTAAAGGAAATCCGTACCTCGAAGGGCTTTACGCAAATCGAGCTTTCTGAAAAATCAGGGATCGCCCTGCGCACGGTGCAACGCATGGAGCGAAACGAAGGAAAGCCGAGCTTGTATTCCATGAATGCGATCGGCGAAGTCTTAGGGGTGAATTTGACTTTGTTGTATGCTCCGGATGACGAAACCGAAAAACGAAATATCATGGAAAGTACAGACCAACAATTATGGGCGATTGCGAGAAGCCGTGCCAAATTTAAAAGAAGCCTTAGCGCTTATGCATTAGTGATTCCCTTTCTTTGGATCATCTGGTATATTACCATGCCGAGCGAAATCAGGTGGAATCACCTTCCTTGGCCTGTTTGGCCGATGCTGGGTTGGGGATTAGGATTAGGTATTCAATATGCCAAAGCCTATGTGATCGAAGCGGATTCCTTGGAACAAAAGGAGTACAATAAGTTGAAAGCGAAGCAATAAAAAAAAGCCGGCCCAATCGAGCCGGCTTTTCAATCAAACCCTAGTTATTTATATTGTAAATCGAAGCGATCTAGGTTCATCACTTTGGTCCATGCCGCTACGAAATCCTTCACAAATTTCGTTTGTGAATCCTTCGTTGCATAGACTTCAGCAAGTGCACGAAGCTCTGAGTTCGAACCAAAAATCAAGTCGGCACGTGTCGCTGTCGCAACCGGAGCACCCGTCTTTGCATTCGTTCCTGCGAATTCTTCTTTCGTGTCGTTGGTTGGTTTCCAAGTGGTTCCCATTTCCAATAAGTTCACAAAGAAATCGTTCGTTAACGCATCTTTTTTCGTTGTAAATACGCCGTGTTTCGAACCATTGTAATTCGTGTTCAAGACACGCATACCACCTGTTAATACCGTCATTTCTGGGGCAGTTAAGGTTAATAATTGTGCTTTGTCCACGAAGATTTCCTCTGTCGAAAGCTTGTAACGCGTTTTCAAGTAGTTGCGGAAACCATCACCCATCGGCTCTAATAGGTCGACCGAAGCAATGTCCGTTTGTGCTTGTGAAGCATCCATACGACCCGGTGTAAAAGGAACCGTTGTTTTCACGCCTGCATTCGCCGCTGCTGTTTCTACTGCTGCCGATCCTCCTAAGACGATCAAGTCGGCGATAGATACTTTTTTCTTACCTGATTTCGCATTGAATTCTTGTTGTATTTTTTCCAAAACCGCTAAGACCTTCTCTAATTGCTTTGGATTATTTACCTCCCAATTACGTTGTGGCAATAAACGGATACGTGCTCCGTTCGCTCCTCCGCGACGATCTGAGTGACGGTAAGTAGACGCTGACGCCCATGCCGTCGAAACCAATTCGCTAATCGATAATCCGGAATTCAACAACTTAACTTTCAAGGCTGCGATATCCGTTGCGTTGATCACTTCGTGGTTCAATGCTGGAATCGGATCTTGCCATACTAATTCCTCTTTTGGAACTTCGGGTCCTAAATACGTTGAGCTAGGACCCATGTCGCGGTGCGTTAATTTGAACCAAGCTTTGGCAAAAGCTTTCGCAAATACTTCCGGATTCTCTAAAAAGTTACGAGAGATTTTCTCGTAAATCGGATCTGCGCGCAAGGCGATATCCGTTGTCAACATGGTAGGCTTGTGGAAGGTATTTTTGTCAAAGGCATCGGGGATGATGTTTGGACTATCTTTCGCAATCCATTGGTTGGCACCCGCTGGGCTTTTTTCCAACGTCCACTCGTTGTTGAACAATAAATGCAAGTACCCAATGCCCCAACGAATTGGAGTCGATGTCCAAGTCACCTCTAAACCGGATGTAATGGCATCTTTTCCTTTACCTGATTTGTATGTGCTTTTCCAGCCCAAACCTTGTTCTTCAATTCCCGCTGCTTCTGGATCTGCGCCAACGTTCGTTGCTGGACCTGCACCGTGTGTTTTACCAAAGGTGTGTCCACCTGCGATTAAGGCAACGGTTTCTTCATCATTCATGGCCATGCGACCAAAGGTTTCGCGAATATCTTTCGCTGATGCTACTGGATCGGGAACGCCATTTGGCCCTTCAGGATTCACATAGATTAAACCCATTTGAACAGCCGCTAGAGGCGTCTCTAATTTACGATCACCTGTGTAGCGATTTTTGTCGTCTAACCATTTCTTCTCAGATCCCCAATATACGTTGGTTTCTGGCTCCCAAACATCTGTACGACCACCTGCAAAACCAAAGGTTTTAAAGCCCATGTTTTCCAAAGCAACGTTACCGGTTAACACCATTAAGTCAGCCCATGAAATTTTATCGCCGTATTTTTGTTTGATTGGCCACAATAAGCGACGCGCTTTATCAAGGTTTGTGTTATCTGGCCATGAATTCAATGGCGCAAAACGCTGTTGGCCTGCGCGTGAACCACCACGACCATCTCCTGAACGATAAGTTCCGGCACTGTGCCAAGCCATACGAACGAATAGTGGACCATAATTGCCAAAATCTGCCGGCCACCAATCTTGAGATTTGGTTAATACCGCCGCGATGTCTTTTTTCAAGGCAAAGTAGTCAAGGCTCTTAAATGCTTTGATGTAATTGAAGTCGGCCCCCATCGGATTTGACTTCTCTGAGTTTTGACGTAACATACCTACGTTCAATTGGCCTGGCCACCAGTCGTTATTCGTTGTTCCTGGCAGTTTCATGCCTGTATGCGGATTCATTCCCGCGTGTGGGTTAGCACCTGCAGCAGCGTGCGGATTAGCTCCTGCTGCTGCGTGCGGGTTTGCGGCAGCTGCCGCATGTGGATTTGCTGCTGCTGCCGGCTTAGCAGAATAATCCTGAGCTTTCACGGTCACAGAGGCCGCAATTGCGCTGATTAATAGTAGTTTTTTCATGATTCTTGATTTTTAGTGGTGCCAAATTAGTGGCAAATAATTTATAGAGAAAACTGAAATTTTCTATATTTGACATAGATAAAATCTATAACGATGAATATACAGCAATTAGAATACATATTGGCGGTTGACCAATTTAAAAGCTTCTCCAAAGCAGCGGATTATTGTCATGTTACGCAGGCGACTTTGAGTGCGATGGTGAAAAAACTGGAGGAGCAGCTTGATGTGGTGATTTTTGACCGGAAAGCAAACCCAATTGCAACGACGGAGAATGGACGGGAGATTTTGGTTCAGGCCCAACAAGTCGTTGCACATGCCAATGCACTGCTTTCTTCTTCCAAGGCCATTAATCAGAAAATTGAGGGGAAGGTTAAGTTGGGGATTATCCCAACGATTGCCAGTTCTGTTTTGCCATTGATTATGAAGAAGTTGGTGGATAAGTATCCAACGCTGCATTTGGAAATACATGAGGTAACGACGAATCAACTGGTTAAAGACTTGCGGGAAGGAAAATTGGATGTGGGTATTTTGAGTACGCCCATTGCTGCAACGGATTTGGAGACTTCTTTGTTGTATATGGAGGATTTACGCTTGTATGGGTATTTGCCTTCAGGTAAGAAGTCGATTTCAAAGTCGGAATTAAACCAACAGCGGATGTTTTTACTACAAGAGGGGCATTGTTTGCGGGATCAAATCATTCAATTGTGTGATTTAAAAAAGAATAAATCCTTGCCAGTGAATTTGTCAGTCGAGTCAAATACGTTTGATACTTTGTTGAATCTGGTGGATACATTTCAAGGAATGACTTTGCTACCCTCTTTGTATGCAAGGCAATTAAGCGAGACAAGGATGTGCCAATTAGTGGATATTCATGATGGCTCATTGAAAAGAGAAGTGAGTATATGTTATTACCGCCCTTATGCCAAATGGAATATCATTCGTCGCTTGCAAAGCGAAATCACAGAAATAGTGACTGATCATCTGAAATAATTCTTGGATTTATGTTTTTTCATGTTAGCTTTGTAGCACAAAGTACTTTTTATTATGGAAAAACACGAAGAACAATTAGCCGCGATTCAAGAAATGCGAAGCATGATGGATCAAGCGACGCGCTTTAAATCCATCAGTGGTTTATCTGGGATTATTGCGGGTATACTCGCGCTCTTTAGTGTGTATTTAATCTACCAGTTAACAGGTATTTCGCCAGTTGAAGCGGAAGCTTTGGAACGGATTTGGCGATCTTCTTCTCAAGTTTTTGTCTTGTTGGCATTGCTAGGCTTATTCGTGATTTGTATTGGCATAGGCATGTACTTTGCGATGCGCAATGCTCGCCAGTCGGGAAAACCAGCCTGGGATCATGCAGCCAAACGCCTTTTGGTGAGTTTAGCTATACCGGTTATTGCGGGGGGCATTTTTTCTGGCTTGCTAATCCAACAAGGATTGGTGGCAATCGCGGCACCTGTTACACTCTTATTTTATGGAATGGGCTTACTAAATGCGAGTAAGTATACCTTGGATGCTGTTCGCACGGTTGGGATCGTCTTTATTTGTCTGGGACTTTTAGCTACCTACTTTTTGGCTTATGGCTTATTGATTTGGGCTTTGGGTTTTGGGTTGGCACATATTGTTTACGGATTTATCATTTATGTCAACTACGAACGTGCCTAATTTTCTCGAAAATCTCAATAAGGCTTTTGAAAGTCGGGTCCGCTTGGGTATGATGTCTTTGCTGGCTGTAGAGGAAGAAGTGGACTTTGCGCGCCTAAAAGAATCCTTGCAACTCAGCGATGGCAACTTGGCTAGTCACATGCAAGCACTGGAAAAGTTGGGCTACGTCGAAGTCCGCAAACAGTTCATTGGACGAAAGCCCAATACGCAATATGCGGCAACCGAGTTAGGTCGAAAAGCTTTTACGGCTCATTTACTGACCTTGGAAAAACTGATCAAACAAATGCAATCATAACTTATGGAAAATCTCATTAAAGATAATGTGGGCCAACCGGCTTACTTGGAGAATTTATACCGTTCGAATCCTGTGGAATTTGCGGATGCATTTCACGTGGTTTATCCTGAAATTCAGACGGAATTAACGGCTCAAATTTGGCATGAACGATTACGAAATACCCCAAATGAAATCACTTGGGGCACGTCGAAGGATTGGATTTTTGTGGCCATATCTGCACTTATCGTTGCCTTTTTGATGCAAATGCCGGATTTGTTTTCCATCTCACACGACTTCTATTTTCCACGTAATATGGCCTTTATCGCCATGCCTGGCATTGCTGCTTTTTTTGCGTTCAAACAGGACTTGTCTCTGAAGTCGATCTTGCCGCCCTTGGGTATCTTGCTTTTTTCGGTTGTTTTTATTAATCTATTACCTGTCGGCCCAATGAGTGACACCTTGCTGCTAAGCTGTATTCATTTGCCTATTTTGATCTGGTTGCTGGTGGGATATATCTATAGCGGCGCTCAGTTATCGCAGACCGAAAAACGTATTAATTTCTTGCGATTTCATGGAGATTTATTGGTGATGAGTGCTGTAATTTTGTTGGCTGGAGGCCTTTTCACTGCATTAACGATTAATTTATTTGGGTTGATTGGCATCAAAATTGAAGATTTTTATTTCCGCTATTTGGTGCTTTCTGCCTTGCCTACCGTGCCTTTGTTGGCGACTTTATTGGTCCAACAAAATCCAACACTTGTTAGCAAAATCTCCCCTGTCATTGCGCGGATTTTTACTCCTTTGGTTTCGTTGATGTTGATTATTTTCCTCCTGACATTTATTTACTCGGGGAAGGATCCGTATAACGATCGGGAGTTTTTGTTGATTTTCAATGGGATTTTGATCGGCGTGATGGCTTTGTTGTTGTTTTCCGTGAGTGAGTCGACGAAGGATGCCGCTTCTCATTTCCAAAGGCTCTCGCTCATTATTTTAGCCTTTTTAGCAATTATCAATAATGGAATTGCCTTGTCTGCCATTGCCTTTCGATTGTTCGAATTGGGAATAACACCAAACCGATTCGCGGTATTAGGAAGTAATGTACTTGTACTTGTAAACTTGGTTTTCGTTACACGGGAGTTATTGGGCTTGTGGAAAGGAGTCAAAGGTCTAAAGGATGTAGAAGCTAGCATGACACGTTTTTTGCCTTTTTATGCCTTGTGGGCGGCCATTGTGAGTTTTGTTTTTCCACTTGTATTTTCTTTCCATTAAACTGATTTAGATTATCAAGTTCTTAACGAATTTTCGGCTTTCCCCGAACTACCTTTGGCAAACCTTGAAGGATTGCCAAAGGTAAGGGAGAAAGGTAAGAGGGAAAATCAGGATAGGAATTTCCTACGTTTCTACGTAAACTTACATCAATCTAAACCTACCATGAAAAAAATCCTCGCTCTGGCGTTCATCGCCAGCTCGCTTTCGGCACAAGTCCCCGCGGGCAAAAAAGTCATCAGCTCGTTGTACATCTACGACCTCAAGTCGGGAAAATCCGAGAAAATTTTGGAAGAAAAACGACATTTTGAGGCGCCCAATTGGTCGCGCGATGGGAAATTTCTTCTTATCAATGCCTACGGAAAACTCGAAAAAATCAGCCCTCAAGGTGAGAAATTAGGCGAGTTGAATACAGGAACCGTGCAGAAGGCGAACAACGATCACGGCTTTTCGTTTGATGGAAAGACCTTATATATTTCGAGTGCAAAAGCCGACATAAAAGAACACACATCCTTTATTTATCAAGTGGCTGCGGAAGGTGGAACACCGGTCCAACTTACACCCTTGACCCCTTCCTATTGGCATGGCGTATCTCCCGATGGGAAAACGATGGTCTATTGCGCCGCGCGAAACGGGAATTATGATGTCTATGCTATGTCGACAAACGGTGGAGATGAGATTCGCCTTACGAGTACAGATGGCCTAGACGATGGTCCGGAATATTCGCCCGATGGAAAATACATCTACATCAATTCGTATCGTTCAGGTATGATGCAGATTTGGCGCATGAAGGCGGATGGAGCTGATCCGGAGCAGATGACCTTCGACAACTATTCCAATTGGTTTGCGCACATCGCACCGAATAATAAAGTGGCAACGATCATCACCTATTTGGAGGATCAGGCGCAGGCGCATCCCTTTGGCCGACAAATCAAATTGCGTTTGTTGGATTTGAAAACGAAAAAAATCAAGGATCTGACGGAAGCGTTTTACGGCGGACAGGGCACCATCAACGTTCCCTCGTGGAGCCCTGACGGAAAAAAATTCGCCTATGTGCGATACGCATTAGAAGATTTGTAAATTAGTGCCTGAAAAATAACCTATTTATGAAAGATAACAGTTCCGCATCACGCAGACGATTCCTGCAGCAGATTGGTGCCACAAGTATGGTAGCCGCTGCGGCGCCTTTGCAATCATTCGCTGCACAGCAAAAAGCAGAAGAACGTATTTTACGCTACGAAAAACCGATTTCTGTTGGTGATAAAATTCGCCTAGGTGTCATTGGTTTTGGTGTCCAAGGCCACTTCGATTTGGCATCTGCCCTAAAAGTTCCCGGTGTCGAATTAGCCGGAATTTGTGATTTATACACGGGTCGTATCGAAAACGCCAAAGAAATTTATGGCAAGGATTTATACACTACCCGCAATTACAAAGACTTATTAGACCGACCGGATATCGATGCGGTGATTATTGCTACACATGACGTTTGGCATGCGCGCATCACAATCGACGCGCTAGCCAAAGGCAAGCACGTGTATGTGGAGAAACCGATGGTTTATAAAATTGATGAAGGCCATCGCGTGATTCAAGCACAGAAGAAATATAACAAAGTGTTACAAGTAGGTTCCCAGCGCGTAAGCAGCATCGGTTTGGCGAAGGCTAAGGAGATGTTGGCCAACGGCGAAATCGGGAAACTGAATATGGTGAATGCCGTATATGATCGTCAAAGTTCGATTGGCGCATGGGAATATACCATCCCGAAGGATGCGGATGCTTCTACATGTGATTGGAATCGTTTCATTGAGGCGACAGCCAAAATGGAATTTGATGCGAAGAAATTTTTCTGGTGGCGTGCATTTAAAGAAGTGGGTACCGGTGTTGCAGGGGATTTATTTATTCACTTATTGAGCGGCACTCACTTCATGACAAATTCGAATGGCCCGGAAACGATTTTCTCTACGGGGCAATTCAGCCATTGGAATGACGGTCGGAACTTGCCAGACGTGATGTCGGGCGTCATGCAATACGGCAACACGGGGCAGCATCCTGCCTTCCAATTAACCTTGCAAGTAAACTTTGTGAGTGGAACGGGTGGACAAGAAGTGATTCGTTTGATTGGTTCAGAAGGGGTGATGGATGTAAAGGGGAATACAATTTCCGTGAAGCATAGCATTATGCCGGAGGCACCGGGTTTTGGTGGATATGATTCCGTATTTACCTTCTCGAAAAACATGCAAGATGAGATGACGAAGGATTACAATGCCAAATGGTCGGAGGCTCAGCGCAAACGCCCCATCAAGGAGGACGTGGTTTTCAGAGCGCCAGCAGGTTATGATGAGCATGTGGATCACTTTACGAACTTCTTTGATGCCATTCGCACGGGGAAACAAGTTGTGGAGGATGCCACATTTGGATTTAGAGCGGCAGCGCCAGCTTTAGCTTGCAATGAAAGTTATTTCAGCAAGAAGATTATCCAATGGGATCCAGAAAGCATGAAACTAAAATAAAGGAAGGGTGCTCATTCGAGCGCCTTTTTTGTTAACTTGTTTTCGTTTCTAAATTATGCGCTTATGTTGTTTAATCTAATCCAGATTTCCTGGAGTGAGATGATTTCATTATTCAATTTTGTTTCGATTGTTGTGGGATTTTTGGCCCTGGGGGACTTTTTGATTCGTTTCAAGCGTCCTCGCCACATTAAAATCTTCTTTTCATTATTTTTATTTTCTTTGCTTTTTTTAGACTGTTTACTGTGGCTTGAGGTTTCTTTTCAAGTCCTCGTGGCATGGTCTCCCATTATCAATTTTGGTATTTGGGTGACAGGATTATTTACCTTGTCGATTTTAACCGTAGGTCGGATATCTCGATGGGTTTGGTGGTCAAGTGCCTTAATCTTTTTGCTGAACTGCTATAATTATTCTGTTTTATTGGATTTGGATGGCGTGGTATTCGACCGACGGTCCATCTTCATGTTGCGGGGGCCAGACTCTTTTTCATTCGTGCAATTAGGGCGATATGGACAGCGGATTATTTTATTGATTTCGATTATTAAACTGGCGCGTGTAATTTTCTCGATTCAAGCAGTACGAAATTTGTATTGGATGCGTTTAAAGCGTTGGCTAACGATTATGATTACCGTTGCAACGGTCGTAATATTTTGTAACAATATCGTAGCAATATGGGTATTTAAGACACCTTATTTTTTCGAATTTAGCTTGTGCGTATATGTCTTCTTTTGTTTATCAACATTCTTGCTCGTTTTATATCGCCCGGAATTTTTGAATAATCACAATGTGAGTAAGTTGGATTTTAAACGTTACATGCGAGCAATTGATTTGCAATTAACGGATGCAAATTTCTTTGTTCCATTTTTTCAGGACATGTACTATTTGAATTCGGGAGCAACCATCGATCACTTTTGTAAACAATACGGGATTGTTGAATTTGATCAATTCAACGAGCAAATTATTCAGCGTTACCAAATGAGCTTTAGCCAATTAATCAACCAAAAGCGGATAGAGTATTTTGTCTCCCTAGCTAAAGACCCCAACTATGCCTATTATTCCATTGAGGCATTGGCCAAGGAATCTGGATTTAATTCACGAACGGCACTTTATAAACCATTTAAGAAGTTTCATGGTGGAACTCCAATAGACCTGATTCATGCGCTAAGTAAATGATTATGAGCTGTCTATAAAATTTAGACACGTCGCCAAATCATGAGACACCTCAGGCTTGCTCCTCGAAGCCTACAGGAATAATTTTGAGAGATAATTTCACTCAAAAAATATGATAATGTTTCAACGGTTCCTTAGTTTGTGCATGTTTTGCGCAATGCTTTTTCTGATTAGTTGTGAAGAAAAAACTCCTTCTGTTAATACTCCATGCGGTCCAAGCTCCGTCTTAGCGACGGCTAATTCGGCAACAAAAATTACGGTTCAATGGGGTGGTAGTGATTGCTCCAATCAAGCGACCTTAGGATATAATGGGACGAGAATTTGGAGAAAGTCCTCTATTGATACTGTTTACCGACCAGTTATTAATTTACCTTTTCCGGGCAAAAACGCAAATGATTATTCTGCTACTTATTCTTATGTTGACAGTACATTGACACCTAATGTGCAATACACGTACAAGGTTCAACACTGGTTTGCAGATGCGGTATCAACTTTTCGGACAGCTTCTGCAACAACTAAGTCAATTGTTTTACCAGCAAGTCCAGGGCCTTTAGAACTTTATAATAGGACTGAAGAGGCAATCGCGATTTTATTTGTTGCATCATCGACAAGTCTTACTGAGCCCACATTAGGCATCAAGATATTTCGTAAATTAGCTTCTGAGTCCGATGCTGCTTATGTTCAAATTGCGGATGTAGATCCATTTGGTGTTAAACATTACATTGACCGAAATTTGAAACCAAGTACGGCTTATACGTATAAAGCTTTCCAATACAATATAAACGGAAATGGTCCTGAGGCAGTTGCTACTTTCTCTACCTTATCTTTTTCTATCCCCGAAGTAACCATCAGCGGTAAAACGTGGATGTTAAATAATTTGGATGTGACAAAGTACCGAAACGGGGATGTTATTCCCGAAATTAAATCGTTGGAAGCGTGGAAAGCCGCTACTACAGGAGCTTGGTGCTATTATAATTTTCAATCAGATATTAATACTACGATTTGGGGTAAATTGTATAACAAATATGCTATTGAGGATCCAAGGGGCTTAGCGCCTAAGGGCTGGCATATACCTACGAAGGTGGAATGGATGGAAACCATTACGGCTGTCGGTCCCGGTGGAGCCCCTAAACTTAAGGTGGCTACAAGTTGGCGCTATTCATCTTCAATCAACAAAGGAACAAATACTAGTGGCTTTTCAGCCTATCCAGCAGGAGGTATTATTCGTGGTCAATTTGATCCTATTAAGTCAAATGAGGAGTCATACTTTTGGACTAAACCTGCAGCGGGTGATGATGTAAAGTATTACATCTATTTAAATGCTGAATCCAATGATGTAGGTGTATATCCCGATGTAATCGAAGGTGGACTTCACGGTTTTTCTGTTCGCTGCCGTAAGGATTAATAATATACCTAGTTTTAATGAATTAAGGGGCGCTCGTAAGGGCGCCCTTTTTTATGGGGTATAATCAAGAGGTAATAATTCCGCCATCCCGATGCGTCCCATATCGCCCCGCATTTCAAGCGAAAATGGATCCATTAAGTTTCCTGAGGGGCTAAGCAATACGAGCCCTTTGGGGATTAAAATCGTATAGGGGTATGGAGCATCTGGAAATACGGGTCGGAGCACGCGCCGTTGGTTATACACCAATTCGATCGCATTTTGGGTATCTAAATAAAATAATTCGCTGCCGGGGTAGGGCTTGATTAATTCAGCAGACTGAAATGGGAAGTGACGGGTGGTTGATATATCAAAAAAGAAACCACGTCTACCTTCCGACGTATTTTGAATGCCAGGTTTAAGTAAATAGGCATTAAATCCTGCAGATTCTAAATCATTTTCCATGAGCGCCTGCAAAAAATGTGAGAGCGATCCCAAATATGCTTCTTTCCGGTTTTCATCCCACCGCTTTTGTTGTCTAAGAGTCCAAGGCCGTATGAGTTCAAAACGTGCTAAACCCCTGAATGAGGTTAAATCTCGCGTCTTTTCTAGTCGATCAAGGGTATACGTGATTTTATACCCTAAGCTCTGATTTTCAATAATCAATGGAGAAGTAGCCTTAGCAATTAGTCTGCCATCATCTTCTTCAAAATTCACCACTTCTTTATTCCGTATTTGAACCTCTTTGCTGTTGTAAGAGTCTCCCAAAAAGGCTTTTTCAAATGTCCTTATATGTTTCTCCCAGGTTTTGTCGCGTGATGAACTCACGCGAACTTCGTCGAGCGTTTGGTTATCTTCTTCGAGGGAAATGTTGAGTGCTTTCGACGCCTTCCATAACTCTACTTGCTGAATCTTGGTTTTATATCCAACAAAAGAGGCTACTATGCGATATCGACCCGTTGGAATTCGATTCAGATGAAAATTTCCAAGTGAATCCGCCTGCGCTCCAAAGGTAGAGCCTTCCAAATAAACATTGACACCTGGAATTCCCATCCCTGTTTTCGCATCTCGTACATTACCAGAAATTCGGTATTTTTCTTGTGCCAATAACGTGCATGATAGTAGAAGGCAGAACAATAATTTCATATGGATTTGGGACACTCGATGCTTATCATTACATGCCGCGGTCATAATGACTTTTTTATACATGAAATAGCATATGGCGTTTTTAAGGATGGGCTACATCGTTATCGAAATCAACCTAGAGCCTATTTTCTTAAAGTTAGTGGATGTGATTTTAGGCTACTAATTTAATTTACTATTTTTAGCGTATTCTAAACCTGAATTACATGAAACCATTTATTTTTCAGACCTGTTTGGGTTTGGGATTTCTTACGGCGATTGCTTCTTCCATTTGCTTTTTCTTAGGTATTCCCGGTACGGCGCTCGCTTTAATGCTAAGTTTCATTTGCCTTGCCCTAGGCTTCCAAGGCTTTCCCATTTTGAAAGGATTCTCCTATACGCTTTTCATCTTCGCCGCTTCCACGTACGCCTTGAATTATCCAGAAAATTTAGTGAGTTTTCAAGGTTATTTGCTGAAGAAATTGGTTACTCCCTTGCTCGTTATAACCATGTTTGGCATGGGCATTCACATGAATTTGACACGCTTTGTTGAGATCGTCAAAGCACCCAAACCGATCTTAGCAGGGATCTTTTGTCATTACTTAATCATGCCAGGTATCGGATTTGGGTTGGCGATGACCACCGACCTGCCTCCCGAAATCGCCGCAGGAATTATCCTCGTGGGCTGTTCGCCCAGTGGCGTAGCATCTAATGTCATGGCCTATATATCCGGAGGGAATTTAGCTTTGTCGGTGACCGTCACGGCAATTTCCACGCTCTTAGCTCCGCTTGTCACGCCTTTATTGATGAAGCTATTGGCAAATCAATTGGTACCCATCAACTTCTGGGATATGTTTTGGCATATTTTGGAAATTGTGATCTTCCCTGTGTTAGCGGGGTTGGTGTATAATAAATATGCTTACGGGAAGCAGAAATGGCTTGACGACTTACTTCCCATCCTGTCCATGGCATCCATTATTTTTATCGTCGCATTAACGGTGTCTGCGGGTCACGATACACTTCTGTCGATTGGTTGGCTATTGATTCTAATCGTAATCGTACATAATCTTTCGGGCTACTTTTTTGGATATAAGATTAGCAAGTGGATGGGAATCAATGAACAAGATTCGCGGACGATCGCCTTTGAGGTTGGCCTGCAAAATGCAGGCTTAGCCACGGGAATCGCTGCTAAAATGGGTTTCATGGCGACGATGGGTTTGGTGCCTGGTATCTTTGGTTCGATGCAGAACATAACTGCTTCTGTTTTAGCTAATTGGTGGGGTCGTAAAAAGTAGAATTTTGTTGTAATATTGCAGCATGGATTTTTCAATGCCCAAATTTCTGGAGATTTTAACGATTGTAGGTAGCCGCTATTTTATCCTGGCTGGAATCTTTTTTGTGATTAGTTATTTGTTGTTACGCAATCGCATTGCCAAGAAGAAAATCCAATTAGCCTTCCCCAAAAACACCGATTACCTGCGCGAAATGGCCTATTCGTTTTCGAGCATGGTCATATTTGCTATGATTGTTACCGGGGTTGTTTTTAATCCCGCGGTCAGGCCGTATACGAGCATTTATTCAGATATTTCGCAATATGGCTTGGCCTATTATCTATTGGCGTTTCCCATCATGTTTGTTGCGCATGACACGTATTTTTATTGGATTCATCGCATGATGCACCACCCGCTGTTATTCAAATGGTTTCATTTGGTACACCATAAATCGACGAATCCGTCCCCTTGGGCAGCCTATGCCTTTCACCCTTTAGAAGCAATTCTGGAAAATGGGATCATCATTTTGTTTTATTTCACCCTCCCGATGCACGTTACACACGTGCCGATATTCTTCTTATTTTCCATCATCTATAACATTTATGGACACATGGGCTGGGAGCTTTATCCCAAGGGTTTTAATACAACGCTGATCGGTCGTTGGGTGAATACCGCCGTCGCACACAACCAGCACCACAAATATTTCAAAGGCAATTACGGCCTTTATCTGTTATTTTGGGACCGCGTGATGGGTACGATGCGAAGCGATTATGATGAGGCCTTTGATCAGGTCAAAAGCCGTAAAATTTAATTTTCGTACAAGACCCCAGCACTTGCCTGCAACGCAAAGGTCGTTTTCTGTAGGTAGGCTTTCAGGTCGGCCAATTTTTCTGCGGCTTCGAGGGATTTCATTTCCCGACTGTTGATTAAGAACAACGACGATTCTCCATTTTCAAATCGCATTTCTTCTGCTTTGACCAATGATTGGTAATTTGTGTAGGCGGATTCTTGTGTCCGAATCTGTTTTTGTAGGGCCTCAAATTGATTGAAGTAGTTACGCACTTTGATCTCGACCTGAAGTTGTTTTTGGTTTAAATTCAATTGCTCGGTTTCCAACTTTAATTTGGCCGCTTGGTAGGCACCCCTTCCTTCCGAAAGGCGCAGGGGTAGCTCAAATTTGATGCCGTATTTATAATTATTCTCCAGAAAGGAAGCGCCATACAGCGAGGGTCCGCCCTTCGATAAATGATTGTAACTGACATCGAGCTTAGGAAGTAAACTTTGGAATTTCAACTTCTTCTCAATGCCTAATACATCCAACTTGTTTCGGTAATTATTGATTTCCGGATGATTTTGCATAGCCTTATCTAACAGGCTTGTTAAGTTGAGGTCAGCATTTGCGAGTAAACGTATTTCCTCGTTGGCCGCCGGAACGACATCATCCGATAGGTCCACCGGGCTATTGTCCGCATTCCACAAGAAGGCAGAAAGACCCAGTCGGGCATTCGTAAATTCCACGGCCTTTGCAGTTAACATATTCTCAAATGTTTGCTTTTGTGTTAAGGCCTCCAGCGTATCCACCGCCGGTCTATCCCCAAACTCCACACTCTTTCGTACGAAATCAAGGCGCTTCGTCGCATTTAAGTAATTGGCTTGAACAAGTTGTAAAACTTGGTGGCTTCTAACCCAAGTGATGTAACTTTCCATGGCGTCCAACAGCAAGTTATTAAGCTCTGTGCGCTGATCTTGAATCGCCATTTTTTGCATGATTTTGGCTTGCTGAAGCGCGGCTCTTCGCTTATCCATCAACAGATTTTTGGCCAAGGGAATTTGAACGCCGAGGTAGCTCGTTTGCCCAACGGTCTGACTAGGGTCCAGGCGAGAACCTTGGATGTTTTCAATCCCTGCATTAAACTCAATTCCATACCATGTGGGAATGCTTAGGGAGGGGGCATGGTAATCTAGGTAGTTTTTGCCATCTAAGGTTTTTTGCGTGCTATAATGCTGCAGCACGGGATCAAATGCGCTACGTGCAATCGTCAACGAAGCATTTGATTGCTTTATGTCAATCAGCGTCTGCTTGACGATCGGATGAAAATTCTGTACAATTTGCCAATATTCGGTTGAGCTAAGGGATTTTTGTTGGCCCCAACTAACATTGAAAATGAGCAAAAAAAGCAGGACCTTATTTTTCATTCTTTTCCTTTTTTTCCTTTTTCCCTTTGTAATAATCTGCTGGAAAACCATTGATGTTTCGCCACAATTCATACCAAACTGGGACGTCGTTTAGCAAGGCGATGCCTTGAGCACCCGCACCGATACGCAATTGTTTTGGCCATCGTTTCCCCGAAGGATCTTCCTCGACAATAACACGGAAAAGCCCCTGGTCATTGATGGTGTTTTCAACTGCCCGAATTTTCCCTGGGAATGTTCCAAAGCTTTGGTTCGGCCAACCGCCAGCAAATAAGATGACAGGATACCCGTCAAAAATCAATCGAACTTCCTCGCCAGGAACGATGAGGGGTAAATCAACCGGCCGTACAAAAATTTCGACCGCCACATTCGTATTGTTGGGTACGATGGTAAGCAAATCTTCACCCTCCTTAATAATTTCACCTAAACCGGATTTGGTCGCTTGGATGATTTGTCCTGCTTGTGGGGCAATGATGTAATACATTCCATTCCGAATGGTGTAATTTGTTACCTGATTTTCGAGCTTTGCAATGTCTCCTTTATTTGTTTCTACTTGGCCCAAACTTTGGAAACGCTCGCCTTCTGCTTTATTAATTTTCTCGCGGTATTCTTGATCTACACCACGTAATTCAATTTGGGCATTGGCAATATCTTGCAAGGTTTGATTCACTTTATTCTCAGCCGTTGTTTTTTTTGCAAAAGCATTTTGCATGGCCACATTACGCTGTTGATATTGTGTCTGCGAGATGAGCCCCTCGCGGTACATTTTCTGGTTACGCTCAAATTGATCTTTGGCAAGGTTATAGTCATTTTGCGTGGCATCAAGCTCCGCGCGTTCGCCGGTTATCTTTTGCTGCAACTGTTTGATTTTATTCTCAACCTGGCTTTGCTTTAAAGTTAATGAGCGCCGTAGGTTGTTCATTTGATCTTCTGTTGCTTGAACTTTTTGCTCATAAAAACGAAGGGACCCAACTTTAGCATTAAGCTGTTCTTGGGTACGGGAGATTAAGTTGGGGTCCAGGTATTCGCCCTTAATCTCGGTTATCTTAGCCAAAGTGTCGCCCGCTTGAACGGTATCACCCTCTTTCACCCACCACCGACTAATTTTTCCGGCGATTGGGCTATAGATTTTTTGCGGTTTTTGTTCTTGGAATAAGCTGGTGACATTTCCTTTGCTTCGGATATTTTGTGTCCAAGGCAAAAATATTATCGCCAAAGTCAACACCAACAAGGAGATCAGCCAGGGCTTAATGGCCGTGCTTTTCCCTTCCTCATAGATGTGGTCAAACGCATTAAATTTTTCCATGGCGCATATAAATTTGTTGGTCTGTCAATCGATTAAAATCGGCATCATCCGACACCACAATCACGGTTGTATCAGCAGGTAAATTTAGCAAGTAGTGCTTCAATTGTTCTTTATTTTTCGTCTCCAATCCGGCCCATGGCTCCTCAAGCAA
This sequence comes from Aquirufa regiilacus, assembly GCF_032470275.1. Lineage (NCBI taxonomy): Bacteria > Pseudomonadati > Bacteroidota > Cytophagia > Cytophagales > Flectobacillaceae > Aquirufa > Aquirufa regiilacus. The sequence continues at coordinate 139,426 of NZ_JAVNWW010000004.1, read as the reverse complement.
TAAGAGTTTTTTCGGTCCACATAGTGCACGAAGCAAGAGCACCTTTTTGATGATGGTTTGGGGCGTTTTCTTCCCTATAGGCTCAATGATGGTGTCAAAGCCAGCAGGGAAATGACTTAAGAAATCATCAAAACCAAGTTCCATGGACTTCTGAAGAATGAGGTCAGCTGTGATTTCTTTTTGACCCAAGCTGATATTTTCCCAAAGGCTTCCGCCAAAGATTTCTTGACCATGTAAGACAACCCCGGTGTTTTTCCTTAAATCTTGTAACGCGTAGTTCTGAATTGGAAAATGATTTAGCTGAAAGCTCCCCTCAAAGTCTTGGTAATTACCGGTCAACATACGTAGTAACATCGACTTACCTGAACCTTCCGGGCCATCAATGCTCACCTTTTGGCCAGGCTTGATGTGGAGGTTGATGGATTCAAGTATTTTCTTACTTGCATCGAAAGAAAAAGAGAAGTTGGACAGTTGGATGTCCAAGCCTTTTTGGATGTTTAGCTCCATGGTCCCTGATTTCTCTAATGGACTCTCGGTGACACTCGCAATCTTTTCTAAGCCTGTGATAACATCATAAGCACTATCTAAGCTGGTTATCAGTTTCTCCACCGCACCAATCACCATTAAAATAACGATTTCAGCAGCGATAAATTCGCCAATGTTCAATTGCTGGTCAATCAACAAGTAGGTTCCCAAGGTGAGCATGAGCACTGTCAAACTAACCTTGAAGAAAATAAGCGTTTTGTATTGGAACAATAACACGTGAAAATGTTGGGTGCGGGCTTCTAAATATCCCCGTGTATGTGCATTTGTTTTCTCCAAATTAAGATCAGAGCCTTGGCTAAATTTGAATGACTTTAGGGTACGCCCCATCTCATTGAAAAAGCCTACGACCTCATATTTATAATTGGACTCCTCAATACTCGTTGATATACCTCTTTTGCTCGACAAATTAAATATTAGACCCAACAAAATCAGCAGAAAAATACCTAATAAAATAAAGAGTGGGTGGTACAAGGAAAGTAGTAATATGCCAAAGATTATCTGAACGCTGGCGATGGGAATGTCTAGCAATAGTTTGGCAAATCCTTTTTGAATATTAATGGTATCAAAAAAACGGTTGACCTTTTCTGGAATGAAATAGTGGTCCATTTTTTTCAAGTCCATGCGCGGGATGGTATCAGCAAAGGTATAGGCATAATTTGCAAAGACGCGTTGCTGTATCGTCTCGATGATTTTCATTTGATTAATTTGCAATAGGCCTACCAGAAAAACGCCTAACACAACGAGGAAAATAAGGACATATATGGAGCTAACCATGGTCGCCCCCATCACTAATCCGATGATTGTTTGAACGCCTAAGGGTAAGCTTAAATTGATCAAACCACTCAACATCGAGAAGAGGTAGATGGAAACGACCTCCTTTTTATGTACGTTGACAAGTTGGGCAATTCGCTTTAACGGATTGGAAGGTGTCATGTTTTTTAGATTAATGGTCAAAATTATAAATACTTTTTTAAATAATAGTAATGCTATCTAAAATAATATCGAAATATATTTTGTAATAGTGTTAATATCGGTTAATTTTGAACGTAGATTTTAACAGGCTATGGATTATTCGTTGAGTTTTAAGGTAAATGAGAATATCTATTTGCGCGATCCGGAAGGTACGGAGCTCGGCAAGCAGATTATCAAGCACGCCATTGAACTCATTCACGAGATAGGATTTGAGCATTTTACCTTCAAAAAACTAGCGATTGAAATGAATACGACGGAAGCCTCAATCTACCGTTATTTTACCAATAAGCACCGACTATTGCTCTATATTTTGAATTGGTATTGGTCTTACATGGAGTATTTGGTTGTGGTGCAGTTGGAGCCCATTCAAGACCTACGTGCCAAACTTGAACGCGTCGTAGAATTATTTACACACGAATTGCCGGAGCGTTTAGGTCAATCGGATTACAATAAGAATCGTTTACATCAAATCGTCATTTCAGAAAGTAGCAAAGTCTATCTGGTGAAAGAGGTGAAGGAGATCAACGAGAATGAGGTGTTTAAACCTTACAAAGATTTGTGTGCGCGTATATCGGATTTAATTAAGGCCTATCAGCCCAACTATCCCTATCCGCATTCGTTGAGCACAACGCTAATTGAGACGGCGCATTCCCAATTATTTTTCAGTACGCATCTTCCAAAACTCACGGATGTTCAGGACTTGCCTAAGCCAAGTTTCGTGGAACAATACTTGAAGGATTTGGTGTTTAAAGCACTTGCGTAGGCACAAAAAAAACGACCCGTTTGGGCCGTTTTCATTTTATTGTTTTCCTAATCTTATTGCTGCATTTGTTGCATATCCGCGCCACTGTTATTGTTACGCTTCATTTGGCTCATATCAAATTTTCCAAAGCGAACCGACAAGGTCAAGCGAACTTGTTGGGGATTTGAAATCCGGTAGCTCGTTTGTACAAAGCCATCACCGATCGACACACGGGTATTTCCACGCGTCTTCATGATGTCATTAAAGGCCAAGGTTAAGGATGCCATATCATTTTTCAGGAATGATTTTTTGATTGCCAAGTCGATGCCGTAGTACGGTTCCACGTAGCCTTGTGATGAACTTTGCGCCTGCATACCTGGAGGGCCCATTTGACCTTGGTTTTGACTAACCGGCATATTGGTTTTTCCCTGGTAATCGCCCGACAATTGAATCACCCATTTTTTAGGCAAGACAAAATTGTTATTAATCTTACCAAATGCCGTCCAAATACCATCGCTCACTGCACCGGCTCCTTCAATGTTACTTGTGTTGATTTTTGAATTGTACACGTTTAAGTTGGCCGTAAAATCCCACCAATTAAAAAACTTGTTCACATAGGTCGCCTCAGCACCATAATTGATACTGGAGTTTGCGTTGATAAACGTGTTAATCAAATCCATTTTTCCGCTGACAGGATTAATCTCCTGGCTATAATACCGCGTAATTAAATTGTCTGTGTATTTATAATACCCCGATAACAAGAACGTAGCAGACCCTTTTGTCTTGCTGTAAGACAGTTCGCCTGACGTCGTGAATTCAGGAACCAAATCCGCATTTCCTCGTGTAATATTTAAGCTGTCGCTGTAATCGACAAATGGAATAATTTGGAAGAAATTAGGTCGATTTACACGGCGCGTTACGCTCAATTGTAATTGATCTGTTTTCGATAAATCCTTCTTTAAGAAGATAGATGGAAATAAACTCAATGGAAAATTATTGCTAAACTGCTGTTTTGTATTCAATAACTCGCCCGTATAATTTGAGCTCTCTCCTCGCAATCCAATTTTGTAAGAGAAGGCAGGTGTTTTACCTGATACCGACATATAGGCCGCGTACACATGATTTGTACTGGTGTAATTAATCGAAGCGGATGTAATTTCTTTGTATACGTCTGAGCCAACGGCCTTTAATGTATTTACATTTTTATTCGCTAATTCATTGATCTGTGCGCGAAGACCCATTTCGATGGTACCTTCGTTTTTAATGGGCTTCACATAATCCGTTTGAACCGTGATGAATTTATTATTCCCTTCGCCGGCATTTTTCTGAATCTGCGTACCTGTGATGGCACTGTTGTTCAAATAATTTGTCGTAATCAAGGACTCATTTTTGTTCGTACCTCCAAAGAAGTTCATGTCCATGGTTAACTCTTCTCCTGCTTTCGGGAAGGTGTGTTTGAAGCCCAACTGGAATCCTTGGGGTTTAAACTCACGCTTACTTTCCGTATAGCGATTACTGAATGATTTAACTCCATTGACGGTACTCGTAATGTCAAGTGTTTCGATAGGCTTGAACTGGCCTCCGCCTCCAAAGAAAGCACCTAAGGTTATTGTCGAACGGTTCGTTAAAGCGTAATCGGCAGAAAAACGAGGAAACAACATGAATCCTTTTGTCTTATTTTCAGATGACTGGTAAATCGATGTAGCTACGTCGCCGATGCTTGCCTGGCGATCACTATATCCATTCGATTCATTGCGCTCCATCATGTTCATGATCGTCGCCGTTAGGTTCCATTTGTTTTGTTGGTAGCTGAAATTACCCATCAAGTTGGTGCCCCCTCTGCGGTTAGCTCCTGCATTCACCATCCCATTGTAGCCATTCTTTTTGTTCTTCTTCAAGACAATGTTGACAATTCCTGCCATACTTCCAGATGCGTCGTATTTGGCAGATGGGTTTGTGATGACCTCTACTTTATCGATGATATCAGCAGGGATTTGATCCATGGATAAAGTTGTAGGTCTTCCGTCGATGAATAGAATTGGGTTCGCGTTGCGAACTTTTACATTGCCATCGATGTCGACTTGAACAGATGGAATATTGCGCATCACATCGATCGCGGTACCCCCAGAAGTCACGATGTTTTGACCTACGTTAAATGATTTTTTGTCGATGTCCATTTCGACCAAAGCTTTGGTTCCCGTCACCACAACGGCATCTAATTCTTTTGAATCTGTGGCTAATTTGATGTTCCCTAGATCTTTTTCGAAGGCTGCCATCATTTTAGCCATCATTTCGGGATCGGGTGCTTGACCAGGTTTCATGCCACCCATGGGAGGCATCGCGAAAGCCACGGGCGCCTCGTACGAGGTAAAACCCACAAAGCTGATTTTGATTTTCAATTTGACATTGATCGGAATCTCTTTGAAATTAAAGTCCCCGTTCAGTTCGGCTTGTTGGGCCTTCACTAAAATATCTTTCGGTTTTTTGGTTGCTGGGTCAATCGTCGTTTTCAATAAAACAACGGATGCGAATTCAACCGGTTTTCCTTGATCGTCAACAACTTTTCCATACACATGGCCCCGATTCATGTCGGGCATTTTGGCTCCGGCCGGAGCTCCTGGAACTTGCGCGAATGCAAAGCATGTGCTAATCGAAACAAGGGTAGTCAGAATGAATTTTTTCATTAGGCGGATTGAATATTATTGTATCTCAAAGATACATTTAGTGTTTTTTAGTTTGTTATTTTTTCTGCTCAGCGGTCGAATGTATAGATGAAAGCAGGGATTGTTGAGTTCAGTCACTAGTCGCTAGTCGTCAGTCGCTAGTATTATTGTGTTGAAATGTGGTCATGTTACTCGGTTAATTACAACTGTCGACTAGTGACTAGCGACTAGTGACTTTTTACAATACCCCTTCCTAGAATAAACAGAATCGTATTCGCCAGTGCCGCACATCCCACAATGATGATTGCCATAGTGAATGGTGTTCCATCAAACAAGAGCCCAACAAGTACGGAGCAAACGGCACCCCAAGCCATTTGGATGGAACCCAACATCGCTGAGGCCGTTCCCGCACCTTGGTGAAAGGGACGCAAGGCAAGTGTCGCGACGTTCGGGAAATTGAAGCCTTGGCAGCCCATGATTAAAAACAATAGAAAGATGTTCAACTCCATGTTCAACAAATCAAATTTTGCCAAAAGCGACAAAAGTAAACCTAAGGCCAACTGCGTAGGCAAAGTCACGCGCAATACTTGTAAACTCGTGTATTTCTTTAGGACGATGCGATTAAGTTGGCTCGCTGATATGATACCCGAAGCAACAATCGCGAACAGAAATCCAAATGTTGACTCACTGACTTTGTAATAGGTTAAAAAGGTCAAAGGAGCCCCACCCACATAAGTGAAAATACTTCCCGCACCAATCGCTCCCGTAAAGGCAAATACCAAATATTCTTTCTCCTTAAACAGCGCCCGGTATGCTTTTATAATCGTCGAAATCTTAAATGGCCCTCTTTTTTCATGGTTTATTTTTTCCGGTAACCACGATTTGATCAAGAAGATGATGACCAACAGGATGCCGGCTAAGACTAAGAAAATTGCTTTCCAACTTGCGAGCGTCAACAATAAACTTCCTAAGGACGGAGCCAAAATAGGTGAAACCCCTAAAATTAGAATCATCATGGACATGATTTTAGGACGTTCTTTTTCTTCGAACGTTTCTCGAATCACGGCGTTTGGAGCAACCATACCTACGCTACCACCGAGTGCCTGGAACAAACGAAAAATCGTTAATGCTTCTACAGATGGGGCAAATGCACAGGCGATGGAACTTAATACATAAATAGAAAGTCCGATGTATAATACATTTTTCCGACCAAAATGATCCAACAAAGGCCCACTGATTAATTGGCCTAAACAAATTCCAAAAAAGAAACTGGATAAGGTATATCCCATTTCCTCCTGTGAGCAATTCAGTGCAGCAGCAATATTCTTAAAAGCAGGTAGGTACATGTCAATTGACAAGGGTCCGATGGCCGATAGAATACCAAGGATTAATATAATTTTTGTCCGCGATGATGTTTGCGTCATAAGTGTAGAGGTTAACTAAGCTGCAAAATTACCACCATTTCGCGGGGATTAAAAACGGGACCTAATTATTAGCCGTATAAATAAGGTTATCTCGAAATTTTCATCTTTTGTCTATAAATAGTTGTAAATCAGGACATTCATTTGTTCTTTCATTCTGACATTGAAGTACAATTCTAAACCTATGAAACGAATTCTAACTTTTGGCCTATTGGGCATGGGTCTTTTTATGGCATTAAGTGCCGCAAAGCAACCTAATTTGCCTAATGCTCTAGCGCAAGATTCCCTTCGCATACCTGCTGGCGTTGACCCTAACGATGAAAATTGGAAGGGCATCGACCTTACTCCGAAAGATCCCATTAAACCTCTAAGCATTGAAGAAGAAGCGAAGCGCTTTCAATTGCCTCCTGGGTATAAAATTCAGGCGGTACTGACAGAACCTGCTATCCAGCAACCCGGCGAAATTGTCTTTGATGGAAACGGCCGGATGTATGTTCTCGAATTACGCTCGTATATGCTGGATGCGGATTCCAAAAATGAACTCGAACCCATTAGCCGGATTTCTCGTTGGGAAGATAAAAATAACGACGGTGTCTATGAGACGGGAACGACTTTTGTCGATAACCTGATCTTTCCTCGTTTTGTGTTACCCTATGGCAAGGATGCAATCTTGACAATGGAATCTGACGCTGATAATATTTATAAATACACAGATACGAATGGTGATGGCAAGTCTGATAAAAAGGAATTATTTACGACGAAATATGGCCGGTCGGGGAATGTGGAGCACCAACAAGCCTTCTTGTTTTATGGCATGGACAATTGGCTTTATAGCACGGTCAACGCTTTCCGTATTCGTGAGACACCGAATGGTATTATTCGCGAGAAGACAGGTGCCAATCGGGCACAATGGGGAATCACCCAGGATGATAATGGTAAATTATGGTTTCAAGGGGGCGCTTCAGGGGTCCCATCCTATTTCCAATTTCCCATTCAATACGGAAACTATGATGTACCCAATGAGTTAGCGAAAGGTTTCGAAGTTCCATGGGGCGCAGCTGTGAAGATTGCGGATATGCAAGGTGGGATGGATGAAATCCGCCAACCTGATGGATCACTAAATCGGGTGACCGGCTCCGCCGGAAATGATATTTATCGGGGGGATCGTTTACCGACTTCGTTACGTGGTCAGTTGTTTTACGGTGAACCTGTTGCGCGGATCGTCCGCCAAATTAATCCCGTTGTGAAGGAAGGATTAACAACTTTACACAACGTATTTCAAGACCAGAAATCAGAATTCTTAAAATCAACGGATCCGCTTTTCCGTCCAGTTGACATGGCCACCGCGCCCGACGGAACAATGTACATCGTAGACATGTACCATGGCATTATTCAGGAAGGACAATGGACACCCAAAGACTCTTATTTACGTTTGAAGATTGACCAATACCGTTTGGACAAAGTGGTCGGACTTGGACGTATTTGGCGCATAACCTATGATGGCCAAGAGCGCGACAAAAAGCAAGCTCGGATGTACGATGAAAAATCAGCCACGCTGGTTAATTATTTAAACCACCCGAATGGTTGGTGGCAGGATATGGCGCAGCAGGTTTTGGTCTTACGTAAAGACAAATCGGTCGTGCCGGCATTAAAGCAAATGGCCTTAACAGGTTCGACAATCAATGGTCGTATTCATGCGCTTTGGACACTGGAAGGTTTGGGTGCATTGACCGCACCGACGGTACAAAAAATGGTTGTCGATGCGAATCCGCGTATCCGCATTCAAGCTTTGAAAGCTTCGGAAACTTTGTACAAAGCGGGGGATAAATCGTTTGCTGCGACGTATCAAAAAAGCATGCTGGACAAGGATCCTGAGGTGGCGATGCAAGCAATTTTCTCCGCAAAGTTTGTGAAGGCTCCCGACCTGGAAACGCAGGTTAAAGCGAGCTTAGCGAAACATCCAACGGGTGGAGTGAAGTTGGTGGGTGAACAAACCATCACCCCTCCAAAACCCCGCCAAAACGGGCCATTCAATGGAACAGAATTGAGTAAAGATCAAAAGGAAATCTTGGCTCGTGGCGAACTGGTATTTGCTGAGTTGTGTTCGCAATGCCATGGCAATGACGGTATGGGGAAATCGATGGGGAATAATAAGTTACTTGCTCCAGCTTTGGCAGGAAGCTTCCGCATTCAGTCGCATCCGGAATATGCGGTGCGCGTTTTGTTACATGGTTTAGATGGCGCGGTAGAAGGGAAGAATTACGCGGGAGGCATGATGCAACCGATGAAAGAGCAGTCGGACCAATGGATCTCCGATGTCGTTTCCTATATCCGTAATGGTTTATCGAATGATGCTTCATTTGTGACGCCCCAACAAGTCGCAGCGATTCGCGCCAAAACGTCGAATCAAAAAGCCATGTATAAATTTGAATCTTTAATGAGCCAAGTTCCGCAGGAATTTCCGACGGATGCCTCATGGAAATTTGCGGCGAGCAATACCGTTTCTACACGTGTGGGAGGTAACGCGTCTCCTCGAAGTGCGACGAACTACGAAGGCTGGTCTACGGGAATTACGCAGGCCAAAGACATGTGGTATCAGATTGAATTTCCACAGTCGTTCAAGTTATCAGAATTTCACTTTACGTCGAACACGACATTCAAGCGTCCCTCGAAGCCTACGCCAGGAGTTGCGCCGACGATGATTCCCACATACCCGCGCCTCATGCATTTGGAGACATCCATAGATGGGATCAATTGGAGTACACATGTGGCAAATTGGAAAGGAAAAGAGGGTGACAATGTCGTAAGTTTTGACCCTGTCAAAACGAAGTTTGTCCGTTTGAAATTAGGGGAAGGCCTAACGAAAGAGGCCGACGAAATTCCGTGGTCAATGCGCCAAGTAAAAATTTATGGACTAAAATAAACAAGCTATATCCTATGAAATCAAATCGCAGAAATTTTATTCAATCCTTGGGATTGGGTGCCGCATCGCTCAGCGTGGGGAAACAAATGACAAGCACCGTGGCGGCGAATACAGACGATCAAGTCTTATTCGTGGGCGATCAAATCGCCGTAGCACAAACCGAATATGGGAAAGTCCGAGGATTTATCTTGCGTGGAATTAATCAGTTTTTGGGGATACCGTATGGGGCGGACACGAGCGGTAAAAACCGCTTTATGCCGCCGCAAAAACCGACTGCTTGGTCGGAGGTTAAACCTTGCGTTTGGTGGGGAAACACCGCTCCACAAATCATGGAGAAACGCTATGCGAATGCTTATGCTTCGTTTGTTGATCATTGGAATTACGATGATGTTTCGGAAGATTGTTTGCGCTTGAATGTATGGACTCCGGCGATTGATTCGAGCAAGCGTCCGGTGATTGTCTGGTTACATGGTGGAGGCTTTACGAATGGTAATGCAATTGAACAAGATGGCTATCATGGCGAAAATATTTCCCGTTTGGGCAATGTTGTTTTTGTGTCGATTAATCACCGTTTAGGGCCCTTTGGCTATTCGCATCTCAAAGCGGCAGGCGGTCATCCGCATTCAGGAAATGTGGGGAATTTAGATATGGTTGCGGCATTGGAATGGGTCAAAAATAACATTGCACATTTTGGTGGCGATGCTGCTAATGTGACCATCATCGGGCAATCGGGCGGTGGAGCGAAGGTTACTACATTAATGAATATGCCTTCTGCCAAAGGATTGTTTCACAAAGCGGTGGCCTTGTCTGGAACTTCCTTGGGTGGGGTTAATAAAGAATATGCTGAAAAGTTGGGTGTAAAGGTGATGGAGGAGGCGGGTTTGAATGTGGGTGAAATTGAAAAGCTCCAACAAATTCCTTGGCGACAATACATTGATATTACGTCTCGCGCGGTGGAGAAAATGAATGAAGAAGCTAAGAAAATGGGCATTGCGCGAGGTGGATTTTCGCCCGTGGCGGATGGCGTTACGATGAATGATCAACCCTTCTTTAGTGACCCGAATCATTTCTCTGCGGATATCCCGTTAATCATTAATACAACATTCCACGAGTTTAGTCCTTCACGTACTGATGCGAGTTTGGAATTGATAACACTTGCGGGTGTAGTTGATAAAATTAAACCACGCTTTGGCGATCAGTCGGCGGCTATTGTGGAGGCCTTCCATCAAAACTTCCCGAATGCCAAACCGGTTGAAATTTGGGCGATGATAAATTCAAATCGCAAAGGTGCCATCGCGGCTGCGGATGCGAAACTCTCGCAAGGCAAAGCGCCCGTGTATGTTTCTTGGTTCGGTTGGCAGCCGCCGCTATTCGATGGTCGGATGCGTGCGTTCCATTGCGATGATATCTGTTTTTGGTTTTACAACACCGACTTGATGTTGACGCATACCGGTGGAGGCAAACGCCCTCGGGCACTTTCAACCAAAATGGCGAAGTCCTTTTTGAACTTTGTCAAAACGGGCAATCCCAATGGTGGAGGCTTACCGAATTGGAAACCTTATACGAAGGCAAACGGAGAGACGATGATTTTAGACGATCAGTGCTCACTCGTTAATAACCCAGATGGCCAGGCTCGAAAAGCCTTAGGTTAAGTGAAAAAGCCCGGTGGAATGACCGGGTTTTTATTTCATGCTAAACATCTTATTAAATGCATAGGTCGCCGCCACATTCCAAACTGGGTCTTTCCCGCCGGTAATCGATGTATTGATCGGTTTGTTATAGAAATAGGAAAGTGTTACCGGACTTTGTTTGTGTGTCAGCGTAACTGATGCGTTCACATACGAACCCTCTTCGCCATTCGTGAAAAGATAGATTAACTGCGAGTTGACTCCTGCAATAAACCCTTTCCCTAAGTCTACATTATTGTAGCCACCGCGTAAGGTCAATAGGTTCGTAGGCTTCGTTTTATTTTCCACACTTCCGGCCCCTACTAAATAATAGAAACCCAAGTTGACATGTTTATTGAACCGATAATTCTGTGCCATTTCAGCCGCGACAAAGCGCTGGGCGCGTAAAACTTGTTCATTATTTCCATTGATCGTCACCGGGATTGTTTTAAAAATGATGGCCGGATGTGCGCCAATGCTCCAGGTGAATTTGGATGTTTTAGCCAATTTATAGCGAAACCAATAAATGAAAGACCAGGGTTTCCCCTCCAAGGAAACGCGGAATTCAGGTTCAAAGGTGAACTTTCTACCCACGGTAAAATTGATGATCGTCGCCGGTTTTCCTAAGGTGAAAATGGGTACGACGGAAATTCCGTTATTGGTAATCAAAGCTGTTGTTGCGAATTGGATTTCCTTTTTGGTAGAATCTGTTGCTGTTTCTGCCAGACTTGTGAATTGTATGAACAAGAAAAGGCAGACTGTTGATAAAAATTTCATAAGGTGGTTTTCAGAAGAAGAGGCAAAGGTACAATTATCAAATCGCATTTAGGAATCTTTTTAGGTTTTCGCCATGGTAATGGCCGATAGAAATTTTGCCTTTTATCCCTTCTTTAGCACGATAGACCAAACAAAAATGGCCCAAGATTTCTTGAGCCATTCGTATTACCATTTGCTTAATCCAAGGATCTTCTCGCCGAGCGGATTGAGTTTCGCGGTATCGTATTTCGTTTGTTCCCAGTTGCGTGGATCGCCCGGGAAGGCATAACCCTCGGGGGCGATGCGGTTTTTCCAGGAATTTACGCGCCACTCGCGAAGGGATACATTATCTTCCTCAGCCGGCATCATGGAGATGTATTGTGCACAACGAACCTTGTCGCTGTTGTTGGCCCGAATGCCGTGGGGTTGCAAGCTGTTAAAAATCAATAAGTCACCAGCCTCCATTTTGACTTTGGTTGGCGTGAAGCCTGTCGTGTCCGGTTTGAAGCGATCGCGGTCTTCGGGTTGTGTAAGTTTCCACGTATCGTAATCTCTGAATAGTTCCGGAATGCATTGAAAGCCACCCATGTTTTCATCGGTTTGATCCACAAGCGCGAGTACGCCCTGTACTTGAACGGGTTTTGTTTCCGGATCGTAATCCCAGTGGATGAAAGCTTTGTATTCGTGGCCGGGTCGGATCGGGAAATTTAGATTCGCGCGATCAATCGTCACCCATAATTTTTCGGTCCCCCAAATATCGACAAAGGCATCATAAACTCGTTGCATTTGTCGGTTATTCCATAGGTGTTGATTGTTGTAACATTCCACCATGCCCGTTCCTCCCAATTCTTTCATTTTCATTTCAGCACGCGGGGCGGTATACCAGGTCTCTGGATTATTGGCATCTTTCTCCTCAAACTCCCAAAGGAATTTTGCTGTCTCCAGCGCTTGTTCTTTGGGAACGGCCTGCTTAATCACGATGTAACCATTCGTTTTCCAAAATGTCCAATCCGCTTCGCTTAGTACGCGCAAGGCTTCTCCATTCGGTCGATTGTTCAAGGATAATTGGCTACTCTTTGCCGTGGATGGATTCCCTGGAATGTCGTAATGCGCATTGTTCGGAATCATGGTCTCGTTTTGCATAGTTGCTAAGGTTTATATTGACAAATTTCCACATTTTCTAAATAGCCAATGAATTCCTTATTGACGAATATTTGTACTGTATTGATATTTTTGGTTAAATTGTTTTAGTAATATATACTTTTATGTCAATGAAATTAAAATTAGAGCAGATTCAACCCGATTCCGAGAGTTCGTTTCGCTTGTTGTTGACGCCGCAGCTCAACGAGGTTTTTTATTGGCATTTTCATCCTGAAATCGAATTGGTTTATGTCGAAGCGGAACAGGGAATTCGGCACATTGGCGATCATGTTTCGACCTATTATGGGTCGGATTTAGCTTTGATTGGATCTAATATTCCCCATTTGAATTTTGATTACGGTGCAAAAACGCGCGTGGAAACGGTCGTTATACAGTTCCCGCCTGATTATTTTCAAGTCCGCATGGCACAGGTTCCTGAAATGGGGGAAGTGCAGGCGCTCATGGAACGGGCTAATTCAGGTTTGGCATTTGATGGCGAAACGAAACGACTGGTGGGGGAGCGAATGAAATTGATTCCGACCTTGAACCACTTTGATCAATTCATCGAATTATTGCAAATTTTTCAAATCTTAGCTTCAAGCGAATCTGCTGTATCATTACGCGCCCGACCGATTGCGAGCCAACAAGTTTTGAAACAACAAGAGCGCATGGCGCGGGTGTACCAATACGTCGAAAAACATTTTCTTGACAAAATTAATACGGCTCAAATTGCTGATGAGTTGAGTTTGTCGGTTCCGGCGTTTTGTCGTTACATCAAGAAAACGACCAAGTTGACCTACACGGATTTCGTGAATCAATATCGAATTAATTATTCGAAACAACTGTTGCTTCAAGACACGAGCATCACGGCTTGTTGCTACGAATCGGGCTTTGAAAACTTGTCTTATTTTAATCGGGTTTTCAAAAAACAGGAAGGGATTTCGCCGTCCGCGTATCAAAAAATTCACCGCATTAGTTAGCTTCTATTTCGAAGGGTCCAGCAGGTAGACCTGTTTCGTTCGTTAAGTTCCCTTCCGGATTTTCCGACCAGGCATATCGAACATAAACGGGTTCTTTTACTTCTTCTGAAGAAACGATAAGCTTGTTATTTTCGATGTGGGCTTTGGCCCAAACAAATTTTCGATCCTTGCCTGCGATGGCGAAATACTGCAATTCGTTTTCATCACTTTTGTCGATTTTCAAGGGACCACCTTCGGGCTTAAATTCCAATTCAATTTTGTTTTCCTTTCGTATTGCTTTTTTAATTTGCGGCCCCGCGGGTTCCTTCGTCACCGCATCAGCAAAGCGTTCACCCAAGGGTTTTTTACGCAAGGGGTGGATGTCATTCCATTCGCCTAAATCAATTGCCACGACCATCCGACTGTTTGGTATTTCGGTTTCGGCCTTTCGTTGGGCCTCGCGTAATTGCGCCCAGTTGCTTTCCACTGGAAGAAATTGTCGGTCGCCAAAACCTGGCAATTGCGCATAAAGAAAGGGTAATTCTTCCTGCTGAAACTTTGCGCGCCAATTCGCGGCCAATGCTTTTAATAGATCTTTGTAGTCATCGGGTTTTCCCGTATTTGACTCCCCTTGATACCACAAGATTCCTTTTAAACCATACGGAATCAAGGGAGCAATCATGCCATTATATAAGGCCGTGGGGCTATACATTTGTGCTGTGGAAACAATGGGATTGGGGTTCCAAACCGAACCCACTTTGTATTGCCATTGTCCGATAAGGGTAATAGACTCATTTCCCAACTGCAGTTCATAGCGTTTGTCGGGAACAAATCCACCTTTACTGGCTTGGTTGGTAACACGGATGACTAAAATGTTCTTTCCGGCGTGGAGGATTCCAGGTTTAACTTCGTAGCGTCGCGGGGGATATTGATAGGTGATATTCCCGATTCGAGTTCCGTTGACATACATTTCATCGGCATCCACAATCCGACCCATGAAGATTTTCGCGGATTGATTGACTTGCTCTGCTGTCAGCTCAATTTCCTTCCGAAACCAAACGACACCATTTAGGTCGCGCAGCCCCTGATCTTCCCAAAACCCTGGAATAAAATAGTTCTTCCAGCCCTGCGGTTGGTAATTTACTTCATACCATTTTGTGGTTTCTGTTAAACCCTTGTCGGGCAATGCTTTACTAAGCGCTGCGGGTTGCTGTGCAGCCGCGGTGTCTTGTTGGTAGGCCGGGAATTGTTTTAATTGGTCCAGGCTCAACCACGATTCAATAGGCGAACCACCCACGCTGGCGTTGATGATGCCGATGGGGATGTGGTTTTTTTCGAACAGTTTTTTGGCAAAGAAATAGCTAACTGCGCCCATGCTAAGGACGTTTTTGGGGTTGGTTTCCTGCCAAACACTTTTAGGTAAATCGGTTTTCTCAAGCATCTTGCTTGAAATGGTGGGGATGAAAAAATTGCGAATCTGTGGATATTGAGCCTTTTCGATTTCCTCGGCGTATAATTCTTTGACGCGCTCCATGGGCAAAACCATGTTGGACTGCCCCGCGCACAACCACACATCGCCCCAAAGTACATTGTGTATCACGACATCATTTATGCGAATATCGTATGGCCCTCCTGCAGCGAATGCCGGTAATTGTGCTGTCCATTTTCCTGTTTTGTCACTTTGCGTTTTAATGACTTTGCTTCGGGATTCAATACGAATTTTTTCACCTGGACTTGCCCAACCCCAGATTTTCGTGGGCTTATCGCGTTGCAAGACCATGTTGTCGCCAACTAAAGCAGGGAGTTTGATTTGGCCGAACGCTAGTTGCGTTGTGAGAATTAAAATGAGGATGTACCCATTTTTCATAAAAATGTTATTTATTTGCTCCGTTAACTAAAAAGGAAATTTATGAAATTCTACTTGTCCATTCTATTCTTATTTGGAATTAATCTAGTAGTTGGTGCAAAACCCCAACGCCTCAAGCACGTAGTTACGATTACTTTTTCGGCTAATGCATCAGACGCTCAAATCAAAGAAATCGACGATTCTTTTCAGGGCTTAACTAAAATTCCGGTTGTGAAAGGTTATGAGTGGGGGACCGCAGTGAATCAAAAAGACGCGACATTGCGCCAACATGTTTATGCGTTTACTTTTGATCAGGCTTCCGACTTAGAGATATATGCGAAGTCCAAAGAACATCAAGCGCATATCAAAGTTGGTGCCAACATTACCGCTGGGGTGAGTGCGATTGATTATTTACTGAACGACTAAACATCATATGAAACAAATTATTACAGCCCTTTTCGTAGTTATTGCTTTACACTCTTTTGCACAAACTCCCGAAATCATTCAAACGAAGGTAATCAACTCGAATTGTCGGGTTACTTATGCCAAAGTCCAAATTGCCCCAGATTCTGTTCTATATGTAGTCGATTTGGCATTTATTAGCACGCGAAACTTGTGGCATCATTTGATTCTAGATGATGAGACAAAGTTTTATCGGTTTAAAAACGATCTAATCAATAAAACCTTGGAAACTACGCTGACGGACAAATCGCAGTATAATTCCGTTGTTCGAAAGGAATATTACATTGGAAAGCATCTAGACGATGATAATATCCATATCCTTTTAACGAATAATCAAGAGCGCTGGATTCTCACGAAAGAGGTTGCCAAAGAGCTTTCGTTATTCATTAATAATATTCCTTACGGTAAGCAATTGTAATTATCAGTTTCCTGTTCGAAATTTGGTCTCCTCCGCACTACCTTTGGCAATCCTCCAAGGTTTGCCAAAGGTAAGGGGGATGTTATTCTACAACAAATACATATTTCCCGCTCGCTAATTCTTGCACAAACGTATCGCCATTCGCTTTCCACTTTCGTGTTCCTTCTGTGATGCGCGCGCCATCTTTCACCGGCAATGTCAATTGTGCCGAAGTATTTGCTGGCACCTCAAATCGATAGGTCACACGCCCGCCTTTCACCGACCACCCACTCGAAATTTTTCCATACATACTGGAAATATGTCCTTTGGCATGGGTCAATACGCCTGTTGGGTCCGGAATCGGACGTAAATAGAAATGCTTGAATCCTGGGGAGTTCACATCGCGCTGGATCCCCAACGAATGATTGTACATCCAGCCGGCAACGGCCCCAAACGAATAATGGTTGAACGAATTCATACTATTATTTCCCCCAAAACCATTCTCCACCGTATACGAATTCAAGCGTTCCCAAATCGTTGTTGCCCCATTCGCCACGGAATACAACCAGGATGGATAAGTCTTTTGCGTCAATAAACGATAGGCTTCGGCATGTTGGCCATTTGCCGACAAGGCCTCACTAATGGATGCCGTGCCGATAAATCCTGTCATTAAGGAGTAGGCAGGTCGGGCCACACCGCCATCATCTGTGTTCGAACGCTTCACCGTTTCCACTAATCCTGTTACGGCATAAGGTTTATTTGCTGCATTGAAAATGCCCAAGGCTAATGGTATGGCATAGGAGGCTTGGGTGTCGACCAACTGCCCTTTGTCTGTTTTCCCGGCAACCGCAGCGGCATTTGGGGGTCCCATCGTTGCAGCTTTTACGCCCGACTTCACCGATTTATGCGTCGTGGCATCCATGTAAATGGAGTTAAATAGGGCCTTGCGTTCTGCGGATTTTTTATCAAAATTCATGGCATCTGACGGGAATCCTAAAATGCGCGCCACCTTTGACATAATATCATAATTATAGGCCTGGTAGCTCATCCAAAAAGCGGTATTATCATTCTTATTTCCCTCTGGACTCAACCAATCCCCTAAAGGCCCCTCATTCAAAATGCCCTCTGGGGTTTGTTTGGACGCTAAAAAAGCCACATAACGCTTCATCGCATCGTAGTGCTCAGACAATAGTGCCTTGTCGCCATATTGCTGATAGGTCTCCCAGGGAATCACGATGCCCGCACTTCCCCAAAGCGTTCCCCCAAATCCTCCGCCCATCGGCGCGACATCCGTGAAGCGTCCATCGGCCCGCTGCACATCGCGCATACCTTGCAAATGCCGACGTAAGAAATTGTTGACAGGTGCTAAATAGGTAGCGGTTTTCGAGAAGACATTGATGTCCCCCGACCAGCCCATCCGCTCATTTCGAGCTGGAGTATCCGTTGGGATAGACAGGAAATTCCCGCGCATCGACCAGGTTATATTGGTCCATAATTTATTCACCATCGGGTCCGAAGTCTCATAGGACGAACTGATTTCGCTAATCGATGATAACACGATTCCTGCCACTTGGGGCAATGCCGGCGCCTGATCAACACCCGTAATTTCCAAATAGCGATAGCCATGAAACGTAAAACGCGGCTGAATGTATTCATCTCCGCCTTTCAATACATAGATGTCTTGAGCTAATGCGGCGCGAATATTCTCTAACATGATCATGCCCTTTTGGGAGGCATATTCAGCTAAATCTGGGTATAACATTTCCGCATAGCGCAAGGTAATCACTTGTCCCGCCTTGCCTTTTGGAATGAAAATCTTGGGAAAACCCACCATGTTTTGGCCCATGTCATATACGAAAACACCTTTGCGCGGTTCTTGAATCGATTGTGCTTGCAAGACCTTACGCACTTGGACATGATCGTCCAATTGGCCGCTTAATTTCATGTTGCTGTAGTCTAAGGATTTGTCCAAAAAGGCTGTTCCTTCTAGTGTAATCGCAGCTGCCGGTTTCCAGTTTTTGTCGCTGTAGCTTGTTGTTGCCCAACCCGCAATTGCGGCATCTTTCTGCGCGTCATACACTTCGCCTTGGAAGAAACTACCGACGCGGATAGGTCCATCGCTAAAGGTTTTCCACTGCGACGGATTTGTGTTGACGACCTGTTCGGTCCTGTCTGTGTATTCGATTATCAATTGGGCCAACAAGGATTGTCGGTCACCAAAATAGTTCCAACTTTCACCACTGTAGGTAATATTTCCCGACCACCAGCCTTCGCTGAGCCATGCGCCCCACGCATTTTCGCCTGATTTCAGGAGTGATGTTACGTCAAAACTTTGGTATTGATGGGTCTTGTTGTATTGTGTCAAACCCGGGTTAAAATAGTCATCGCCCACGCGTTTCCCATTTAAATATAGTTCATATATGCCGCGTGCTGTGGCATAAATACGCGCCTTTTTTATGGTTTTTCCCTGTGTTGTAAATGCTGTTCGTAACATCGGCGCGGCATGTTGGCTCGGATTCGCAACGGCAAAAACGCCGCTCACGCGAAATTGCTTTCCATCCCAACCGGGCCAAAGCCCAGATTTTTCCGCTGCCGCGAATAATGTATTACTCGGTTGGCGGAAATTCTTGATCAACACCTCAGAAAAAAACGCTGTCTCCCCGGCAGGTACTTGGAAGCCGATTTCGGCCAACATCGGATAGGAGATGAAATTATTTCCCACCCCTACCGGATTTAGGTTAAAACCCGATGGCGCAAAGGGACTCGCATTTTTGGGCGTAGGGTTAATCTTATGCTCCTTATCTACTTGACCAATGTAAAGGTCATATACACCAAAATTACATGTCGCGAAAACGGTATGCGCCTGATATTGATTGGCTTTTGAAATGATGTTTGTAGGAATCGGGAAGCGATACAAAGGTTTGTTGGCCTCATCTTTTGAATCATACCCAGCCCGATATACATTGAAAAAGGCTTGCGTCGTATCTGAAATATCCATTTCAAAACGAATGTAGTTTTCATTTTTTTCGCTAGTAACCCCTTGAATATTGAGGTTTTTATTTTGCAAACGAGGGTCGTTCGCGCCAAAAACAAAGGAAGCTTTTTTCGAATGGGAAGCCTCGTCCAACTGAACTTTGTATTGAAATTTATACACCGAAAGGTAATTGCTGTAGAAGGGTAAATCGTTCGATCCGATCCATTGCGCATCTTTCCAGCCGCTTGCTAAAAGTCCCGTTTCGAAGGATGCATTAGCGGAAGTAACCCGGTTTTTTTGGTCCCAAACTTGGACATTCCAGGTATATTTTTGTCGGGCGACAAGCGCCTCTCCAGCATAGGAAATACCGATGGAAATAGCTGATTTGATTTTTTGGCTATCCCAAACCAAGTTTTGCTTTTCGTCCTTGACTTGTATGCGGTAGGCGATTTGCTTATCTCCACGAGAAGCGGAATTACGTTGCATTTGCCAAGAGAAACGTGGTTTTGTTTCATCCATACCCAAGGGTTGATCTTGGTATTCTACTTGGAGTTTGGTCAGGCTGACTTGTGCAAAGCTCGAAAGACTTAGCAAGGTCAGGCACAAAAGTTGGGCAAATTTCATGTTCAAACGGTTTAGAAATCGAATGTACGTAAATTAACGAGAAGGAGTATCCCTAGTCGGGATAGGATAGTTGGCGGGACGCATGCTAATCCCCAGACTAAAGTCTGGGGTTAAAAAGGGATTCGGTATCTGATTCCACAGACTGAAGTCTGGGGTTATATAGTGGAGGGTTGTATGAAAATCGCCAGGCTAACACCTGGGTCTATAAAATCATAACCCTAGGCTTTAGCCTAGGGACTACAAAAATTTGCGAACCTTTAACCAGTTCTCAAAATCCACCGTCCAGTTATCACTCGATGTATTGTTTTTTCGCATGCCAAACCCGTGGCTTCCATTTTCGTATACATGTAATTCACTCGGGTGTTTGGCGGCGGTCCAACGTTCGAATAAACGAATGCTGTGCGGCGTGAATCCCAAATTATCATCGGCCGCCACGGCGATGAAAGCTGGAGTCACAGCGTTTGGCATTTCTTTACCTGTCACCGCATCCGCATAATAATAAATGGGAGCTATGAAATTTGGCTTTAGGTTTTGTGGCGCGCTCAACAAGACATTCATCGTCAAGGTACCTCCGGCAGAAAAGCCCATGAAGCCCATTTTGTTGGGATCAATGCCCAAAGCTCCCGCATTAGCTTTCACATATTTAATCGCTTCAATGCCATCTTGAGTCGCCATCTCAACGACTGGCGCATTGATTTCATCGAGCTTTTTGAAGTCCTTCATGAGCGGCATTAATTCCGCGAAGGGATTTGGACTGTTGGATTTCACGACCCGATATGTTAAAACGAAAGCGGTAATTCCACGTGCGCTTAGCCATTTGGCCACATCATGTCCTTCAGAATCGATGGATAAAATGTGGAATGCTCCACCGGGTGCGACGATGATCGAGGTTCCGTTTCCTTTTCCAGGTACAGCTGGGTAGATGGTCAGTGTCGGTTCCGTCACATTGAACAACATCCGATTATTGGGCATGGGGGTGAATTCTTTCATTTCCCAATTCCAGTTTTCGGAACCAGGGGCTTTGCCCGGATAGAGTTTAATAACTTGTTGGCCGAATGCCGAAAGGCACATGCATAGAAATAAAGCAGTTTTCATGGTTAAGCAGGGATAAATTTATATAAATAGGGTGCCTTGTTTGCCGCGCCGGTAAATTGCTTTTCCAGGCGCTCAACAATATTCAAAGCTAAAATCATTTTCTGAAAATTGTTTCGTCGAAAAGGTTTGTCAAATACCGATTCGTACAAGGCTTGCAATTCTTTCATGGTAAAAGTCTCAGGGAGTAAATTATAGCCCACAAGGTGATCATCAAAGTTGGCCCTCAGGGCCAGCAAAGCTCTCTCCACAATTTCTTGGCCATCCATAATCATTGTTGGCATATTTTTGATGGGCATCCATTCCATTTTTTCATCTAGATAGGAGCATTGGGGATGGACCTTATTGATGTCCACCAAGGCATAATAGCCAATGGAAACGAATCTCCGCACAAACCAATCAAATTCCGCTTTTTCTCCTTGCAAGTCCGGATTTAGGCGAAGCAATTCTGCCATGAAAGCGGTATTCGTTCGTGCGGCTTTCCCGAAGACATGAAACTGTTCCAGGTAGATATCGGTCAATTGAGTTCGTTCTTCCAAAATCCGATTGGCCGCATCATCTACATCTTCCTCCTGGTGGATGAATCCACTAGGCAATGTCCAAAAATCCCCTTGAAAATTTAGCTTGGGAAGTAAGACATGCATTTCCCCTTTGCGATACCCGAAAATAACACAATCGACGGCCAATTGGGCAATGTAATTTTGTTGACTTATCAGGTTGTAACTTTCTGACATCTTGGTAAATTACTTGTGTTTTTTCAAAGGTAAAAAATATTGTCTAAAAAATAGACAATATAAAATTCCTTTCTATATTTGCCTCACAATAAACCCTTTAAATCTATTTACTATGAAGAAGATTCTTGCCTTCATGTTTGTGTTAACGACTTTGTTTTCTGCTTCGGCTTTTGCGTCTCAGCCAGACCCAACCGATTTTTTTGCTGGAAAATGGAAAATCGTGGTCTTAGGTACTCCTAATGGGGATGCGACATTTGCGACTAATTTGGTGCGCAAAGATGGTGTCTTGACAGGTCAATTGAAGATTGTTGGTGATGATTCACTTCCAGCGGTTGAAATTTCGAAAGTTGAAGATGATAGCGAGAAGGTGGTGATTTATTTCTCAACACAAGGCTACGATGTCAATGTGGAATTGACAAAAGTGGATTCCGATAATTTGAAAGGAACCTTGATGGGAATGTTTGAGGCGAAAGGATCACGCGTTAAGGAATAAACGACCTTTTATGATAAAGAAACTCTTATTCGCGGCAGCACTTGTCGCGAATTTTTCTGCTTATGCGCAGATTTCCTCGCTTCAAAAAGATTTTTTAACACCTCCTGCTGCTGCAAAGCCGCGGGTGTGGTGGCATTGGATGAACGGAAACATTACAAAATCAGGGATCAAAAAAGACCTGGATTGGATGAGCAAAACGGGCATCGGTGGATTCCAGAATTTTGATGCTAGTTTGTTTACGCCAGTGGTCGTAGCGGAAAAACTCGTGTTCATGACTCCGGCTTGGAAAGACGCTTTCCGGTTCACGACGGAATATGCGCATGAAAAAGGCTTGGAAATGGCGATTGCCGGTTCTCCAGGATGGAGTGTGACGGGAGGTCCTTGGGTTCCGGATGCGGACGGTATGAAAAAATACGTTTGGTTGGAACAACGAATCCAAGGCGGTAAACGCGTATCCGTTTCTTTAGCAAAACCCTCCGGTATCACGGGGCCAATGCAAAATGTTCCCTTTGAAGATGGGGGATTTTCTGCAGGATCAGGTCGGAAAGGAGCTCAGCTTTATCAAGACATTGCGGTTTGGGCGTATCCTGTCAGCCGAGAGGATTTATCCGCACGGGACTTGAACCCTCAAGTGAGTTCGAGTGGAGGGAGTTTTCAGTTGGCTGATTTGACGGATGGCGATTTACATAAAATGACTTATTTGCCTCCTGTTGCCGTGGGAGAGAATGCCTGGATTCAATATACGTTTCAGTCTGCTACGGTTCTATCGAGTGTGGTATTATCGAATGAATCTTATGGAGAATTAGCCGTTTTTAATGGCGGAGGCAATAATCGGAGCATTCAAGGGAGTTTAGATGGAACTAGCTTTTTCGAAATTGCGCAGGTTCCTGCAACCATCACGCCACAAACAACAATTTCTTTCGCGCCACAGGCCTTGAAGGCCATCCGACTCTGTTATCGCTCTGAAAAACCGGGAGGAGTGGGTGTTGCTGCGATGTTTGGCGTAAAGGCAGGAACGGAACCGAAGGGGACAAAAATCGCCGAATTTAATGTATTTACGAAGCCTCGCGTTCATTTGTTTGAGGCCAAAGCGGGTTTTGAGGCACACAAGGAATTGGCCAATGCCGGCACGCCGGATGTAACGGGACCTTTGCCTTCGGAAATCATTAATGTGACGGAATATTTGCAGGCGGATGGACGTTTGGCCTGGGATGCGCCCGCCGGAAATTGGGATATTATTCGTTTTGGATATTCGTTGACCGGAAAGAAAAATCATCCTGCATCGCCAGAGGCAACAGGGCTCGAAGTAGATAAGCTAGATCGTGTGGCCGTTACGAGGTATTTGACGAATTATTTAGATCAATATGCGGATGCTACGGGCGGAAAATTAGGCGATGCGGGTTTGAGCCACATGGTCTTGGATAGTTACGAGGCGGGACACATGAACTGGTCGGCGACGTTTGCTGCCGACTTCAAATCCAAAAGGGGATATGATTTAGGCCCTTGGATGCCTGTATTAGCAGGTCGTATTGTCCAAAATACCGCTGCGAGTGAGGCATTTTTATGGGATGTTCGGAAGACAATCGGGGAATTGATTGTTGAGAATCATTATGAATTAATTGGTGATTTGTTGGCCAAACGTGGCATGAAGCGTTACACGGAATCGCATGAAGGGGGGCGTATATACCTCGCGGATGGCATGGATGTGAAACGTAAGGCGGCCATTCCGATGGCAGCCATGTGGCAGCCGGGTGCTTTGGCGGCCGGAAAGGATGAGGAAGTGCGGTCCCGCGCAGATATCCGTGAGGCGGCTTCTGTGGCTCATATTTATGGCCAAAATATTGTGGCAGGTGAGTCCATGACCACGGCAGGAAATTCATTCAGTCCACATCCCGGAACGCTCAAGCGGACAGCGGACATGGAATTAGCTTCAGGTTTGAATCGTTTTGTGATTCATACTTCCGTTCACCAGCCGAAGGATGATTTATTTCCGGGCTTGACGTTGGGACCATTTGGTCAGTGGTTTACGCGGCAGGAAACCTGGGCGGATCAGGCAAAAGTTTGGGCGAATTATTTGGGTCGTTCTTCTTATTTGTTGCAACAAGGGAAAAATGTTGCGGACATCTTATATTTCTATGGAGAAAACCAAAACATCACTTCGCTGGCCATGGTGGCATTGCCAGCTATTCCAGCCGGCTTTGAGTTTGACTATGTGAACGCTAGCGCTTTGCGGGATGCCATCCGGGTTCAACAAGGTAAATTGCTAAGTCAGGGAGGAACGAGTTACCGGGTATTGGTATTGGATCCGAGTGCGAAAAAAATGACGCTTCCTACTTTGAAAAGGATTTTGACCTTGGCACAACATGGGGTTCCTGTGGCAGGAGAGTCTCCGGAGTCAAGCCCAAGTTTATTGGATAATCCTGCGGAATTCACGAAAACGCTGAATGCGCTGAAGGCTTTGCCATCCGTGCATTTAGGAGAATCGCTTGTTGATGTATTGGCCAAAAACAAGGTGGACGCTGATGTGCAGGTGTTTAAAAATCAGGCAACTGTTTTATTCCAACATCGCCAAGGGGCTGGTCGGGATATCTACTGGTTGAACAATCGTTCGGATTCCACGAATCGTGCGCAAATTTCCTTCCGCGTACAGGGGAAAAACCCGCGTTTATACAATCCAGAGACAGGTGGAGTTTCGGATGTTGCCTTTCAAACCGTTGGAGGACGGACGCTCATTGATTTTGAATTCAGCCCTTGGGATGCTCAATTTATCGTATTTGAGGGGGCCTCGACGGCTAAATTTCGGGTGAAAGCCGCTGAGTCCTTGCTTGGCAAGGGTACGCTAACAGGTGCGTGGCAAGTTCAATTTCAAGCCGATCGCGGAGCGCCTTCGAGCATTCAATTGGACTCCTTGATTTCGCTGAATCAGCATACCATGGAAGGGGTACGTTATTTTTCCGGAGCGGCGACCTACGTGAAGTCCATGGATATTCCTGCCCTCGCAAAAGGAGAAAAAATCCGGTTGAATTTAGGGGATGTGAAGAATTTGGCGGAGCTATATGTGAATGGGCATTTGGTGACAACGCTTTGGAAGCAACCCTTTGTGGCTGACATTAGTGCATTTGTGCATGCGGGGAATAACAAAATTGAGGTGAAGGTGATTAATTCCTGGGTAAATCGTTTGATAGGCGATGCGCAAAAAGGTGCGAAAAAAATTACCTATTTGTCGATGCCCATGATGATTCAGGCGGGGATGCCGACGGAGCCTTCGGGTTTATTAGGTCCAGTAACTTATGAACGATATAAATAAATTCCGATGAAAATTGCTGGAAAGGTGTTTTTGGTGACCGGTGCGGGTAGTGGTATGGGTCGGGAAATGGCCCATCAAATTATTGCCAAAGGAGGGAAAGTTGCAGCATTGGACATGCACTTACCTCAGCTGTTGGAAACCCAACAAATTTGCTCCGGAAAGGATACTACTTTTCTAGCGTTAGAAGTGGACATTACAGATCGAACCCAAGTGCTTGCGTTGCCAGAACAGGTGATCAAGCACTTTGGTCAGATCGATGGCATCATCAATAATGCGGGCATCATTCAGCCCTTTGTGAAAGTAAATGATTTAACATTTACACAAATTGAACACGTGATGAACGTGAATTTTTTTGGTACTGTTTCGGTCTCCAAAGCCTTTCTTCCTCATTTATTGGAGCGTCCCGAGGCGCACATTGTCAACATTTCCAGCATGGGAGGCTTTCTTCCTGTTCCCGGTCAAAGCATCTATGGGGCTTCCAAAGCCGCGGTGAAATTATTCACGGAGGGCTTGTACGCCGAATTGAAAGAAACGGCGGTACGTGTTTCGGTGGTTTTTCCTGGAGCGATTGCGACGAACATTACTACGAATTCCGGGATTGACATGCCGGTAGTATCTTCGGATTCGTCTAGCATGCAGACTTTACCTGCGAAAGATGCCGCGCGTATCATTTTGCACGGCATGGAAACGAATCAATATCGGATTTTGGTGGGATCTGATTCCAAATTTATGGATTTCTTGTGCCGACTGGCACCCGAATATGCCACGAACTTCATCGCGAAAAAGATGAAGGCGCTGTTGGGATAATTATCAATTTCTTGGATTTGATTATCTGTTTCCGGGGGATTTTTTTTCACCCCGCAGCACTACCTTTGCCAAACCTTGGAGGATTGGCAAAGGTTAAGCTGGGATAAAAGTTTCCACCATCGTCAGCGCACGATCGATAATCTGGTGCATATCGTAATACTTGTACTCCCCTAAGCGACCCCCGAAAAATACTTGTTCTTCCTGATCAGCCAATGACCGGTATTGTTGGAACAATTCATTATTCACCTGATCATTCACCGGATAATAGGGCTCTGTCACCTCCGCCTTATAAGGCTCCGGATATTCATAACTAATCCAGGTACTCGGCGTTTCGTTGAAATCAAAATGCTTGTGCTCGATAATGCGCGTATAAGGAATTTCCGCTTCGGTATAGTTCATGACGGCAACACCCTGATGATTCGGGTAATCATGTTTGACATGGTCGAAACGCGTTGTTTTGTATTCCAATTCCCCAAATTGGTAATTGAAATAAGAGTCAATCGGCCCTGTGTAAATCACCTTATTCGCCATCGCATTGTATGTCGATTTGTCCGCCAAATAATCCACGTTTAATCGCACTTCGATTCCTTCCAACAACTTCTCAAAAATCTGCGTGTAGCCTCCTTCCGGAATTCCTTGGTAGCGGTCATTAAAATAATTTGTATCGAATGTATAACGAACGGGCAAACGCTTGATGATTTCCTTGGGTAATTCCTTCGGGTCCTTCATCCATTGCTTTGCCGTATAACCTTTAATCAGTTTTTCGTAAATGTCTTTCCCTACCAATCTGATCGCTTGCTCCTCTAAATTTTGTGGCTCTCCCACGATATCCTTTCCCTGCTCTGCAATGATTTTTTGGGCCTCAGCTGGGGTATTTACATTCCACAACTGATTAAAAGTCCACATGTTGAAAGGTAGTGCGAATAGCTCTCCTTTGTAATTGGCGATAGGTCGGTTGGTGTAATGATTAAACTTCGCATATTGGTTTATCCAATTCCAAACCTTCTCATTCGACGTGTGGAAAATATGTGCGCCATACACATGTAAATGAATGTCATCGCGTTTTTCGGTAAAGCAATTCCCGGCGATGTGATTACGTTTTTCAATCACTAAACACGAATAGCCCTGATTGGTCAATTCTCTCGCACAAATACTGCCGAAAAAGCCGGCGCCAACAATCAAAAAATCATAAGGTTTTTGCATAACCAAGGGTTTATTTGGGCAGTAAAATTAGCTAATTTTCACATGCCTTTTCTAAATCTGCGATGATGAATTTTGACATTTGTAAAAAGGCATAAGTCGCCTTCGGTGCGGTCGCTGGATTGCTCATGAATTTACCCAAACAACTGGGGACAATTTGCCAGGAAACATTGTATTTATCCTTCAACCAACCGCATTTTCCGGGCTGTCCACCTGCAGTCAAATGATCCCAAAAGAAATCAATTTCCTCCTGTGTATCGACGACAACGACATGGGAAACGCCTTCATTGAAAGCAAATTCGTGCATGTGCGAACTATCCATGGCACCAAAAGCCTGATTTTGCAGTTGAAATTGAGCATAATTTAAATGGGTAGCCACATCTGCTCCTCCTTCTCCGTAAGGACTCAGCTGTACCGTTTTTGAGTCTGGGAAAATAGACGTGTAATAGGCAATCGCTTCTGCCGCTTTACCATTATTGTCACCTGTAAACATCATGCTCGGATAGACTTTATCGCCACTGACATGGTCTAGCATTAACTGCCAATTCACACCAAATCGGTCGGCAACCCAACCATATTTACTACTCCATGGATAAGTGTTCAAAGGCATCATGACCTTTCCTCCTTCGATGAGCCGAGCCCAAATGCGATCAATCTCCGCCTCATTTTCGGCATTATAAAAAAAGGAAATCGACGGATTGATTTTGAACTCTGGCCCTCCATTGAGGTGCATGAAACGTTTTCCCGCTAAGGTATAATTGACCGTAAATGGATTCTCCGAAATCAGTTGGATGTCGGTGAATACCGCCTGATAAAAAGTAAATGCTTCTTTGGCCTGCTTATCAAACCACAGGCATGTCATGATGGGATGACTCATATTGATTTTGCTTTAAAACTCCAGGTAAATGTAAATTCGGCGACGATGACGCCTTCTAAATTCTTGCCGATGGCCTTGGATGTCAACTTGACTCCTTCGCCCGTTTTGACCGTTTCGTCTACGGCTGCTTCCATGGCTTTTCCGTCAGCGCAGGTAAAAAAGATGGTGCCGGTTGCCTTTTTGACGAATGTCGCTTCGACTTTTTCGACCAACATGCTCACAGCCGGTTTACGATTGTGCACTTGTGCGTATGCGAGCATTCCGCTGCTCATTTCGGCAGCCATCGCTTCGACAGCGAAATACATGGAGCGAAAAGGGTTTTGGTTAAACCAAGATAATTTTACGCGAACCACACAAGATTCCTCATCGAAGTGGTGGATGTTTAAGCCCGACCAAAATGCCGCGGAAAGGTTTTTAAAGATAAAAAACTTGAATAGTACCGGTGTGGTGATAATGCGTTTAAACTCACTGAAATTAGGATTCATAGCTTCTTGTTTAGGACGATAAATGTAGGTCTTTTCGGTGCATTTTAAAAATGATTTCTCCGTTGGATTTTTGGCCAGATGCTTTCCAACCCTTATGCCTGTAAAAATTTTCAGCTCTTGTTCCTACCTCGGTTCCAAGAATTAATTCTTCTTCACCTAGTGCAAAATACCATTTGACCAAGATATCATGCAAACCACCGCCTACGCCTTGAGCCTCAAAGGAAGGGTCAACAAATAATGCCCAGACTTCGTTTCCTGTAACGTCTACCATCGAAAAGCCAACAATCTGATCGAAAATTTCACAGACCCAACCTTTGTTTGGTAAGGATAAAAAAGGCACATAATCCGCTTCCTGAACGGCTAATGGGTTTGTTAAAACATTCTCCTTCACCGCCATACGGATGCGATGCATCTCGGGAATATCTACTAGGAGAGCTTCTCTAATAGACATAGGGAATCAGGGATTTTACTTTTTTGGCATAGTTTGAATACGATTCGCCAAACAATGCGCGCAATTTACGCTCTTCTAGTCTACTCCCAACCCAGATGTAAACATAGCTGATGACAAGAACATAAAGCATCATGTGAGAGGGCATAAGTAAGTAAAGTCCTGCGATGAAAATCATGGTTCCAAAATACAGCGGATGTCGGACAAAACGATACATGCCTGTGACGACTAATTCCGATTTGGTCTCTGTCTGAAAACCTAAAAATTCACGGAGGTTGAATGCCCGGAAAGCGAGTACAATAAAAAGTAATCCGATGCCGGTGATTACACCGCCTATGAATGTGTCAGCAGAAAGTGAAGCTAGGGGTAAGGTGAACCTCAGTAAAACCGCTAAGCCAACGATCGCAATAACGTTGTAGGCGATTCGGTAATAAGGGAAAATCGACGGTGTTTTTGATTTAGCTAGTACTTTAATTGTATCTGTAGCCAGTAGACTATGTATAGCAAAATATAAGACCCAATAAAGTGTTAATAAAGAGGTTGTCATGTTGACAAATCTACTAAAAACTCCGAATTTACACGCTAGATTCCTATCCTTCCATTAATTACTTGTAGTAAAGCTAATTTCTTCACCATAGCTTGTGCCTTGTTTATTGGTAGCGTAAGCTCTGACATAGTAGAGGGTATTTGGACTTAAACCTGTCATGCTGGAATTAAAAGCCCCTATGGTTCCAGCATCATTGGTGAAGTTATGTTCGATGGTTGCTCCGGGTAGTCTTCTCCAGCAAACGCCTCTTGCTGTGACATCCTTTCCCCCATGAGAAATTACAATACCTCCAGCACTAGCGCTTGTGCTCGTAATGTTAGAAATAGTTTTCGTGTACACCGTAGGTGTATTTAGCGAGACGATGGGAGCTCCGTATTGATTATGTCCTGCTCCAAATCCCCTAGCTCCATTTTTATTAACCACTTGTGCACTTGTCGTGGATAGTTTTCCTGTTTTGATGAGTCCGTTTTTAGGCAAAACGGAAATGCTGGTTTGAATGCTTTTTTCGGCATAGGTAGCCGTTTCAGCTTGTGTTGCTGTGATGTTTGCATTTCCTTGTCCGACGATGATGACTTGATCTCCTATAATTTTCACGACACTTGTATCACTACTTACATAGGTAAATGCGCCCGTGCTGTTTGAGTTGGGGGGTGTCAAATTAAAGTTAGCCTGTCCTACTTGTTTGCTGTGCGGATTAAAATTGGATTGGGAAGGAATTACGCGCGCTAAAAATAAGATGGATTCGCTTGGGTCATCGACGACCTTATTTGCGTCAACTTGAGTTTGGGTATTGGTGAGCACATAACTTTGCGTTTCATTGGTGCTCAGCGTTTTCACGGTAGTTACGACAGTTAGTCGGTGCTCCTCGCTGGGGTACATGGTTCCGATATTCCAGTTGAAGTCGGATCCTGAGGCTGTCCATGTTCCATAGGAAGGGGTGGCAGAAACGACATTTAGGTTTGATGGAATTTGATTACGAATAACCAAGTTAGATAAATTTCCATATCCGAGATAAGCGGCTTTGATGGAGAAGGTGATTGTTTGGCCGGAGTTAACGGAATTTTTATCAGCGACAACCGAAGTAACGACTTCTGGATTACAATCGTAGAGTGATTGTGAGGCAGATTGGTAGTCACAAGATCCTGTGGAAACGATGACGTAATAATCCCCTGCGATGGAGGGGGTATAGGTATTGTTAGTTTGTCCAGGGATTACGACACCATTACGATACCAGGCATAGGAAGGGAAACCTGCTGTTGCAACGAGTGTGGAACCGGGTAGACAGCCGTCACCGGAGACGTTGACGTTGATGGTGGGCAAGGTTTCAAATCCCGAGAAATAACCCGAGGCTCCGGCATTTGAATTGACAAGAATGAATCCTACGGCAATGGGTCCTGGTGCTGATACGGAAACGTCACCTGAAAGCGCGTTGAGGTAAAAGGTTTTCCAGTCGGAGGTACCGGCGACTGATTTCTTGGCTGCTTGTAAAGTGGCCAGAGATACAGTATTTGCCCCATAGTTAACGACAATATCGGCATCAGCAATAGCTGTTGACGCAATTAGCGTGATACCTCCAGTCATGGTTAATCCGGCTATGTCTGTGATATTGGAAATGTTATCAACTTTGTTACTCAGTAGGCAATTCACGGGAGCGATAAAATTGAGGTCGACGGTTTGTGTGAGGGTAGATCCTGCGAGGCATTGAAATGCATAGGCTTCTTTAGAGGTTTGCACATACATATTCCCACCGGGAACGGAGGTCGTTGTGGATGAAGTGGAATAATAGCTACCAGGAACAATGTAATATTCGCCATTGTTAATGGTAGCGATTTCGGTTGTGGAGCCATTCACAAAGATTTTAGTGCCGTTTTGGGTAGCAACAATGATAGCAAATTCGGATTGGTCAGCTCCATTTCCACGTACGAATACATAGTCTCTTCCGAGCGTATTTTCGGGAATAATTTGGTCAGCCCCACAGTCCTGATTGGTCACATTTAAAACAGGTTGGACATGCAGTTGTCCCACGCTCATCGCAATAGGTTTATCGGACGTGACGGACGCCCCTAGCCAGCCGT
The DNA here is from genome assembly GCF_032470275.1 of Aquirufa regiilacus. Classification (NCBI taxonomy): domain Bacteria; kingdom Pseudomonadati; phylum Bacteroidota; class Cytophagia; order Cytophagales; family Flectobacillaceae; genus Aquirufa; species Aquirufa regiilacus. Next base: position 107,269 of record NZ_JAVNWW010000004.1, on the reverse strand, counting down.
CTATGTTAGGCGAAAGGGTAGCTGTCACGGGGGCTTCTAATACATAGCTTTGACCTTTGTTCAAAGTAATGCTTATGGCATCTGAAGTTATACCAGCGGGGTCATTACCTAGGCGGAATGTACATGTTGATTTATATCCAAAGATGTTCACGGTGGTATTATCTTCTGTAGCCATGATGCCCATGGAATTACTGAGTAAGGTGTAGCTTCCTCCACGGTTTGGCATGCCTCCCCATTTAAATGCTGTCCCTAATGCGGCTCTTCCTTTAGAGGTGATTGAGGTGGCTTGGGATCCTGATTTTCCACGGTAATTCACATAAAATTTTTCTCCGTTTCGAGATTTGAAAATTAACCCGCCTATCGACTGGACAATGCCTGTGTTTGCATTATCCATCATGGAAATATTATTTTCAACGGAGGTTGTCGTTGCGGGAAGTGTAAAAGTTCCTGCGCTCGATTTTGAAATAGTTACTGAGGTGTAAAGGCTCGTACTTGTTCCGCGATATACATCGACGACAAAGCTTGTTACACTTGGAGTCGTTAAGTAAAGCTTATGGTCAAAAATGGCATAATTGGGAGAAGATTCTTGTTTCAGCGGGGGTAAATAATGTAGGTCACTTAGTTGGCATAAACCGCTATACGCTTGCAAAACAATAAATGTAAATAGTAATATTTTTTTCATGTTAATTACTTGTAGTAAAGCTAATTTCCTCCCCATAGCTTGTGCCTTGTTTATTGGTAGCGTAAGCTCTGACATAGTAGAGGGTATTTGGACTTAAACCTGTCATGCTGGAATTAAAAGCCCCTATGGTTCCAGCATCATTGGTGAAGTTATGTTCGATGGTTGCTCCGGGTAGTCTTCTCCAGCAAACGCCTCTTGCTGTGACATCCTTTCCCCCATGAGAAATTACAATACCTCCAGCACTAGCGCTTGTGCTCGTAATGTTAGAAATAGTTTTCGTGTACACCGTAGGTGTATTTAGCGAGACGATGGGAGCTCCGTATTGATTATGTCCTGCTCCAAATCCCCTAGCTCCATTTTTATTAACCACTTGTGCACTTGTCGTGGATAGTTTTCCTGTTTTGATGAGTCCGTTTTTAGGCAAAACGGAAATGCTGGTTTGAATGCTTTTTTCGGCATAGGTAGCCGTTTCAGCTTGTGTTGCTGTGATGTTTGCATTTCCTTGTCCGACGATGATGACTTGATCTCCTATAATTTTCACGACACTTGTATCACTACTTACATAGGTAAATGCGCCCGTGCTGTTTGAGTTGGGGGGTGTCAAATTAAAGTTAGCCTGTCCTACTTGTTTGCTGTGCGGATTAAAATTGGATTGGGAAGGAATTACGCGCGCTAAAAATAAGATGGATTCGCTTGGGTCATCGACGACCTTATTTGCGTCAACTTGAGTTTGGGTATTGGTGAGCACATAACTTTGCGTTTCATTGGTGCTCAGCGTTTTCACGGTAGTTACGACAGTTAGTCGGTGCTCCTCGCTGGGGTACATGGTTCCGATATTCCAGTTGAAGTCGGATCCTGAGGCTGTCCATGTTCCATAGGAAGGGGTGGCAGAAACGACATTTAGGTTTGATGGAATTTGATTACGAATAACCAAGTTAGATAAATTTCCATATCCGAGATAAGCGGCTTTGATGGAGAAGGTGATTGTTTGGCCGGAGTTAACGGAATTTTTATCAGCGACAACCGAAGTAACGACTTCTGGATTACAATCGTAGAGTGATTGTGAGGCAGATTGGTAGTCACAAGATCCTGTGGAAACGATGACGTAATAATCCCCTGCGATGGAGGGGGTATAGGTATTGTTAGTTTGTCCAGGGATTACGACACCATTACGATACCAGGCATAGGAAGGGAAACCTGCTGTTGCAACGAGTGTGGAACCGGGTAGACAGCCGTCACCGGAGACGTTGACGTTGATGGTGGGCAAGGTTTCAAATCCCGAGAAATAACCCGAGGCTCCCGCTGCCCCGCTCACGAGTATAAATCCAAGTGCAAGTGGCCCAGGCGCGGATACACTCACATCACCCGTTAATCCACTGAGGTAAAAGGTTTTCCAGTCGGAGGTACCGGCGACGGATTTTTTCGCGGCTTGTAGGGTGACTAAACTGACGGTACTCGTGCCATAGTTGACGACGATGTCTGCGTCATTGATGGCGGTGGACGTGATGAGCGTGACTCCGCCCGTCATTACTTTTCCGGCGATATCAGTAATGTTAGAAATATTATCAACAGAACTACTCAATAAGCAGTTAACAGGGGCAATGAAGTTCAGGTCAACCGTTTCTGCGCCAGATGACCCACCGAGGCATTGAAATGCATAAGCTTCTTTAGAGGTTTGCACATACATATTCCCACCGGGAACGGAGGTCGTTGTGGATGAAGTGGAATAATAGCTACCAGGAACAATGTAATATTCGCCATTGTTAATGGTGGCGATTTCGGTTGTGGAGCCATTCACAAAGATTTTAGTGCCGTTTTGGGTAGCGACAATAATGGCAAATTCAAAGCTATCTAAGCCATTCCCTCGTACAAATACATAATCACGCCCTAGCGTATTTTCGGGGATAATTTGATCTGCCCCACAATCTTGCCCGCCAAATCCTGCAACGGGTTCCATGAATAATTGCCCCACATTCATGGCAATGGGCTTATCTGAAGTAACAGAAGATCCAATCCAACCTTCAACATTCGCTGAATTTGCAACCAAAACGGGGGCTTCTAATACATAGCTTTGTCCTTTGTTTAAAACAATTTGAATTGCATCAGCTGTGATAGCTGTTGTATTCGTTCCTTGTCGGAATGTGCAAGCGGGATCATATCCAAAGATGTTCACGGTGGTATTATCTTCTGTGGCCATGATACCCATGGAGTTACTCAATAAATTATAATTGGCACCTCTGTTCGGCATACCTCCCCATTTAAAGGCCGTGCCAAGGGCCGCCCGACCTTTCGAGGTAATGGATGTAGCCTGTGAGGCAGAATTTCCACGAAAGTTTACATAGAATTTCTGGCCATTGCGGGATTTGAAGACAAGGCCTGCAGTACTTACTACATTACCGGTATTCGCATCTGAAACAAAAGTGATATCATTGATGCCTGATCCAAGTGTATAAGTTCCAGGGGCACTTTTGGAAATATTGATTGTTGCCAAGATGGAATTACTCGTTCCTCGATAGATATCCACATCAAAACTTGTGATGCTGGGAGTTGTTAAGTAGATTTTTTGGGCATTGACGGCTATTCCCGCATTTTGTTTGAGGGGAGGCATGTAATGCAAGTCACTTAATTGTGCCTGGCATAAAAACACAAGATTAACAAAAAATATAACGAGTCGTATTTTTCTCATTAGTATTGATAATCAAATTGTATTCGATCGCCAACGGCGAGATCATATGCACCATTGTTTGCCGGAATATAGGTTACAGTGGTACCACTAATGCTGTAAGCTGTATTGCTGATGCGAATACCATTAATGTACATACGTAACTTTGATGTATTGGCAGGTGTATGATTGATTGTAAAACTCGTTTGACTCACTGTGGCATTAAACTCTTCGTTCGAATCTTGTGCTTGTGCAGTAGCCGTAGAAGTAGTCCAAGCGGGTAATCCGTTTGAAATGGTTAAAATTTGGTTTTCAGACCCTTTGGCTAAACGGGCTGCCGACCCACCCGAAATCCCATAGATGATATCACCCGGAGATGTCATGGGAGATAGTGCATCAAAAGCTGCTGTTTTATTTGTAGCCCCTGTTCCTCCTTGATTAATCGCCACAGCCGCGAGATTGGTTAAAATAACCGCGTCTGCATTTGGCAAGGTGTACGTTTTCTCAGAACCTGTCGCCCCTGTAAATTTCGTGAAGCCATTACCGGTACCTCCAAAGGATGAAGCGATGATGCCACTAACATTTGCTGAGCCATCAAAACTATTCCCATATATGAGCCGAGCATTTAATAATGTGCTTGCTGCCCCTGCTGCTGGAGCAGATGAAATCCATGTTGTACCATTTGAAGTTAAAATATTGCCGGATGTTCCTGGAGTTACTGCTCCCAAATAGTCCGTTCCAGCTACCGCAATACTTGGTATTCCTGTGCTTGTTGTATTTTTTAATAAACCTGTTGATAAGCCAGCCAAAGAAACACCATTGATTTTAATTACAGTAGGTGCCGCTGCAGTTCCCGCTAAATCGCCGGCCAATTGGATTTTACCTTTGGTGCTTGCATCTGCGTCGACGATGGTTGTGGAAGAAATTTGATTATCGACATAGGATTTCACGGCTTTCACACTCGGATATTTTATGTCTGAAGTTGCATCTGTAGAAACACTGATGGATTTATTGCTGCTATTTTCTTTGTTTGCTAATGCGGGAACAGTTGGAGCTGCTGCCGTTCCCGCTAAATCGCCAGCCAACTGGATTTTACCTTTGGTACTTGCATCTGCATCGACGATAGTCGCGGAAGAAATTTGATTATCGACATAGGATTTCACGGCTTTCACACTCGGATATTTTATATCAGAAGTTGCATCTGTAGAAACACTGATGGATTTATTGCTGCTATTTTCTTTATTTGCTAATGCGGGAACAGTTGGAGCTGCTGCCGTTCCCGCTAAATCGCCAGCCAACTGGATTTTACCTTTGGTACTTGCATCTGCGTCGACGATGGTTGCGGAAGAAATTTGATTATCCACATAGGTTTTTACAGCTTTTTGAGATGGATATAAAATATCGGAAGTTCCCAAAGCGGTTGCGGTTGATTTGTTACTTATATCCTCTTTACCAGCAACTGTAGTTTGCAAAGCGACTCCTTGTGTTGCTGCGTCGACATAATCTTTGACCGCTTTCACACTTGGATACTTGATATCTGATGACGCATCAGTAGTTACGCTGATGGATTTATTACTGTTGTTTTCTTTATTTGCAAGTGCGGGCACTGTTGGTGCCGCTGCCGTTCCCGCTAAATCTCCAGCCAATTGGATTTTACCTGCGGCAAGTGTTGTTGCATCCGGTACTCCTGATCCTACCGCCTGGTAGATTGAATTGTCAATATATGATTTTGTAGCCCGTTGGCTTGGATAAAGTTCATTTGAAGGGTTTCCGCCTCCCAAACTAATGTCTGAGGATTTATTACTCAAGGATTCATATGTCCCCCCTAAGTTATTGACACTATTCTGAGTATTATTTGTTTGAATTGTCAAATTACTGATTTGACCTTGAACTTGATTTTGATTTGCCTGAATTTGATTTTGTTGATCTGCCAATTTTTGGTTTTGTAAATCAAGTGAATTTGTAATGGATGCTATATTTTTTGCTTGTGAACTTAACTGATTGCCAACCTCTGTGATTCGTTGATCAACTAATAAAAATTGAGTTTGAGTCTGTGTTTGAATTTCTTGAACTTGACTCTTTAAGGGATTTAAATCTTTGGGAACAAGATATCCCATATCATTGCTGAAATCTGACAATTTTGTTGGTGCATCTGCCACATTTTGGTAATTCACAGCCTCTGCATAAAGGGCATATGCGGTATGGCTGAGTAATTGAGAACTTACTTGCGTAAAGTTTTTTGCCTCATCAAAGCTGACACTTACGGCCAGGGTTTTAATATTGGAGTCCCAAACAATTTGTTGAAAATTGGAGTATCGACTCGATTTGATACTGTTACTAGAAATGCCTTGACTTGATCCTTGTCCGATGGTAAGATTAACAAGTCCAAACTCATCGGTTGTAGTTGCTTGAATTTCTGAATAATCTAGTTCACCTTTTGCGTTACTTAAGTCAAACTTCAACCACACTTTGCCTTTAACGAGTGGCTGACCAGAAATTTTTTGTCCTGGAATATCTATAATTTTAGGGTCTTGAATAACGGCCTGGAAATTTAGACTTTTCGATTGTCCCCAAAGATTAAATCCAATAATTGAAAAAGAGAGTAGAAATAGTAATTTTTTCATTCGTTTGATACGTTTTAAGCCCTTATTGTTTTTGCGTGGAAATGCATAAATTGCTTTCATATGAAAAACTTGGCCTTAAATTACATGGTCAATTGTTAGCGTATTGCGCCAACATGTCCTGAAAAAAATTATTTGAACAAATTTGAGTTTATGAATTACAAGATGGAGCGTAGAAATTTCCTTCAAAAATCTGTGTTATTAAGCTTTCTGCCTTGGGTAAAAGGGAATAGGCAAGAAAAGGGTATAGCTTCCTCAGATCGCACTTATTGGGTGCATATAATGGATAAAATCGCCGCCCCTATTCTGAAAAATATGTCTAAAGGGGAACTGCGCAAAAACATGATCATTGCTTACAGTCCTACTTGGGATCATCGCGCATCCGATGTCGCATACATGGAGGCTTTTGGCCGTTTATTAATTGGCATCGGTCCATTTTTAGCCTTACCGGATGACGTGAGTTCTGCCGCCGCCCGGGAGGAAACGAATATCCGAAAGCGGATGAAGGAGCAAACCTTGGCAGCGCTGAGACATGCCGCGGATCCTTTAAGTCCCGACTACTTATATTGGGGTTCACCCACTTCCAAACAACCCTTGGTTGATGCCGCATTTATTGCGCAGGCTTTTTTGATCGCCCCTACTGCATTGTGGGAACCATTGTCGGCCGAAACCAAAATGAATTACATTCGAGAGTTTACGACGATCCGACAAATCACGCCGCCCAATAATAATTGGGTTCTTTTTGCAGCTACGATTGAGAGTTTTCTTCTGAATATTGGTAAACCTTTTGATGCTGCGCGCATCGATCAGGCGATTGCCAAAATCCAGTCTTGGTATGTAGGTGATGGCTGGTATAAGGATGGTGAGAAATTTCATTTCGATCATTACAATGGTTTTGTGATTCATCCCATGTTGATCGACGTCATGCGGGTTAATTTGGCCAAAGGCCGTTTATCCCAAGCCGATTTTGATTTAGCCTACAAACGGATGCAGCGCTATGCGAGTTTTCAGGAGCGCTATATTTCGCCAGAAGGCACTTTTTTGGTGGTAGGTCGCTCGTCAACGTATCGGGTCGGTCTATTCCAACCGCTCGCGAAATTGGCTTTAGAAAATGCCTTACCTGAAGGAGTAAGTTTAGCGCAAGTTCGCTCAGCTTTGACGGCCGTATTTCGTCGGGTGTTTGTTTCGTCGACCTTCGATCGAGACGGATGGTTGACCTTGGGTTTGGTGGGCGCCAATCAAGCGAATATCGCAGATTCGTATTCCAATACAGGAAGTATGTATTTAACATCCGCGGCATTTTTGCCTTTGGGCTTGCCGGCGAGTCATTCATTTTGGACGGATGCCGATGCGGATTGGACGCAGAAGAAGGCATGGACCGGGCAGGTATTTCCGAAGGACTACGCCGTCGACTTCTAACTTAACCTTTGGCAATCCTCCTCAGGTTTGCCAAAGGTAGTTGTCCAGAAACGAAAAACGCGTATAAAAACTGATAAAAAAAGATGCTACAAGAACTCATTGCCCTGTATGACCGGGATTTAAAAGCCCTTCGAAAAGAGATTGAATTATATTCCTCGGATAGCCATGTTTGGCAGGTTGCAGAAGGAATCAACAATCCGGGCGGAAATGTATTCCTGCATTTGATGGGGAATCTAAATACATTTTTTGGGGCGGTCTATGCAAACACGGGCTATGTCCGCGACCGACCGCTGGAATTTACCGCGCGGGATATTCCACGGAAAATGTTACTACAAATGCTTGATGAAATTCATCCTATCGTACTTCAGGTTTTGCGTGATTTTCCGGCCAACAAATTAGGAGATATTTACCCCATCCGAATCTTCGATGAGGATAAAACAAATGGGTATATTTTTATCCATTTGGAGACACATTTGGCCTATCATTTAGGCCAAATAAATTACCACCGTAGGCTCTTAAATTCCTAATAGCTCTACTACCTTTGGCAAACCTTGGAGGATTGCCAAAGGTAAGGTGTGCAAATAAGATAACTGACAAAAAAACTGATAAACAAATGAAAAAATTCTTAAAAATTCTGGGAGTGACTTTGCTTAGCATCATCCTATTGCTTTCTGTCGCCTTGGGGACCTTTATGTACAAAGTGAAGTACGGTTTCCCCGTGAGTTACGAAACGGAAAAACCCGCGATTCAATTTCCGGCAAACCGGCCAGCCATTTTGGTCTTTACCAAAACAACAGGCTTCCGCCACGCAGAATCAATCGATGCCTCGATTCCTCTGTTGAAAGGTCTAGGCAAAGCCCACAACTATTTTGTCTACGAAACGGCTGAGGGTGGGGTGTTTAATTCTGAACAATTGAAGCAATTTAGCTTGGTGATTTTTGATAATTCGACGGGACGGGTGTTGGATGACGACCAACAAGCTGCTTTGGAAAAATATGTGGAAGAAGGTGGTTCGCTCATGGGAATTCACGGCGCGGGAGATGATTCGCACCGCTGGGATTGGTATGAAACAAACCTTTTGGGAGCCAAATTTTCACATCATCCCTTGAATCCGCAGTTCCAACAATCCGATGTGCGCTTGTCGGAAAATGTCGATTCTTTGTTTTCGAAAAACTTGGTGAAACAATGGAGTAATACCGACGAATGGTATGTGTTTTTTAATCAACCCAAAGACGTAACGGTCTTGTATTCCATCAATGGAGACAAGATCATTCCGAACGGAAATATGCTTTGGATGACGGATAAAAACTTCGGAATGGGAGCAAATCACCCGGTGGCCTGGTACCGTCAAGTAGGAAAAGGAAAAACCTTTTATACGTCGATGGGACACTCGGCAGTGGTTTGGCAAAATCCAGACTACCTAAAACTTATCGAACAAGGCATCGCCTGGAGTATTCAAAAAAATTAGTCCAAATAGGGCATTAACTCCGCGCGCAACAAACCACTCCCTCCTCCATAATGCTGGATGATCGGTAGGCTTACTTGCGCGCGGATTTTTGCTTCATCTGCCTCCGAAACGCTGCTACTCAACAACACAAGGTCGAATCTAGCGTTCAAAAGTTCATCCACTTCTGCAAAGGATACCGCTTCGGCCGTTTCATATTGATTAATCAAACGGACCAAAACGGCTACGATATCAGGATTTCCTCCGAAGACAGCTATTGTTTTCATGCGCATTAAAATTGCATCGGAACTTCCATGAGTAAAATCTCCGCATCGGCCGACAAGGCTTTTAATTCAAATGCCTCAGCGCCACGAATGCCTAAGCCATCGCGCGTGGATAGGGTTTGACCATCGAGTTCAAAACTGCCCGAAAGAACAAAGGCATAAACCCCATTTCCGGCTTTATTTATCGTATAGTTCGTAGCAATATCCTGATCAAATTTTCCCATATGGAACCAGGCATCTTGGTGAATCCAAACGCCGGCATCTTCTGAATTCGGGGATAAAATTTGTTGCAATTGATTGTGGCGGTCTGCTACATTCAATGTGATTTGATCATAACGAGGCGTTACATTTTTCTTGTTCGGGAAAACCCAAATCTGTAAAAATTTAACCGTAGAATCTTTGCTGTGATTGTATTCGCTGTGGTAAATACCCGTACCCGCACTCATGACTTGGATATCGCCATGTCGAATCACAGCCTTATTTCCCATGCTGTCTTGGTGTTCTAGATCTCCTTCCAAGGGGATACTGATGATTTCCATGTTGTCATGTGGATGTTGGCCAAAGCCCATACCACCTGAAACGGTATCGTCATTCAATACACGCAATGCACCAAAATGGATGCGCGATGGATTGTGGTAATTGGCAAAACTAAAGGTGTGGTAGCTGTTAAGCCAACCATGGTTTGCGGCTCCGCGGGAATCAGCTGTGTGTAATTCGTAAGTTTTCATAAGGGACGGAATAATTTCAGCAAAGCTAGTATTTATTTGATTTGCTTGCGGTTAAAATGTAGAATTTAGGCGTAGTTTTGGTCTAAACTTAATTTAACAAATGAACGGTAATTCTGAAAACGCTTTTTTGGCTGGTCCTCGTTCCCGCTGGAAAGAATTTTTATTTTCATTGGAGGTATTATTCCAATTTATCAAAGGATTTCGTAACCTACATTTTGTTGGTCCCTGCATCACCATTTTTGGTTCCGCGCGATTCGGCCCTGAAGATGTGTATTATCAAACCACGGAAGAGCTTGCGACGCGCTTAGGCAAAAGTGGTTTTGCGATTATGACGGGTGGAGGGCCGGGTATCATGGAGGCGGCCAACAAGGGAGCTAAAAACGCGGGAGCCTTATCCTTGGGTTGTAATATCGAACTTCCCTTTGAACAACATCCAAACCCCTATTTAGACCGCATGGTCAACATACGCTATTTCTTTGTGCGTAAAGAATTGTTGCGAAAGTATTCTTCCGGTTTTGTCATCATGCCGGGCGGCCTGGGGACCCTAGACGAGTTTTTTGAAGTGATAACACTTATTCAAACAGGGAAAATGAAAAACTTCCCCGTCGTGGTGATGGGCCTGGAATACCATGAACAACTCATGCGTTATTTTGAGGCGCTGATTCATGAGGCAACAGTGAGCTCAACAGATTTCCAGCATATCTTATTCACGGATGATATCGCACAGGCGGAACAGCATATTCGAAACTTTACGGACATGTCGCCAGAAAAACTTAAACAAACGAATGCCCCTTTATGGATTCTGGGGGAAAGAAAAATAACACGAAAAAAATGAAAAAATCGCTGATTTTATTTTGCTTTATCGCATTTAACGGAATGGCACAATCTGTGCAGGTAAAGACCCAACAAGGAGTCGTAGAGGGTGAAAAGTTGGGTTCGATACACCGTTTTTTAGGTATCCCTTTTGCGCAGCCCCCCGTAGGGGATTTGCGCTGGAAAGCTCCACAAGAAATGGACGCTTGGACTGGGGTTAAAGTCACTAAAGCCTATGGCCCCAGCCCCATGCAGTCGGAACCCAAACCCTTTATGGTTTGGTCGGAGGAATACCTAATTCCCAAGGAGCCCATCAGCGAGGATTGTCTATACTTGAATGTTTGGAATGATTCGAAAGGCAAAGCGTCCAAACCCGTTTTGGTTTATATTTATGGGGGAGGTTTCCGAAGCGGAGGCGCGGCATGTCCCATTTATGATGGGGCCGCTACTGCCTCCAAAGGGGTTGTTTTTGTTAGTATCAATTACCGGGTCGGAACCTTTGGTTTTTTGGCACATCCTGAACTTAGCAAAGAATCCGCAGCGGGTGTCTCTGGTAATTATGGGTTGTTGGATATGATTGCGGCATTGAAATGGATAAAAGCAAATATCGCTGCTTTTGGTGGAGATCCGAATCAAGTGACCATTGCTGGACAATCCGCGGGAGCATTTGCTGTGAATTATTTATGTGCCTCTCCGCTAGCAAAAGGGCTTTTTAAACGAGCCATTGCCGAGAGCGGAAGTGCCATGCTTTCGACTCCCTTACGACCTGCATTATCTCAAGCGGCTGCGGAGGCGACCGGTGTTTCATTTGCCGCGAAATTAGGTGCCGAAAATTTACAAGGCTTGAGAGCTAAATCGGCGAAGGAAATTTTGGCGGCCCCTGGAGGATTATCTTCTCCGTATTTAGATGGTTACGTGGAGCCCTTGAACATGGCGAATGCTTATGCTGAAAAACAAACGAACGATGTGGATTTATTATTGGGTTGGAACTCGGAAGATGTCGTTTCAAATCGCTGGTTGCCAGCGCAGGAATACCAACAAAATTTGACCAAAAAATATGGCGAAAAGGCTGCGAATTTTTTGACTTACTATCCAGCAACAAATGATGCGGAGGCTGCGATTTCACAACGCAATTTAAGTCGGGACGAAACCTTCGGAGCCGGTGTGTTTTTCTGGGCCAAAACGCAATGGAAACATGGTAAATCCCCCGTTTACCTCTATAATTTCAATCGGCAGATTCCCGGCGATACGCCCGAAACCCAAAATGGCGCATTTCATACGGGAGAGGTTCCGTATGCATACGATAACTTAGCAAAAGTGAAAAGGCCTTACCAGAATGTCGATCACCAACTCGCCAAGTACTTGTCGAATTATTGGGTCAATTTTGCAAAGACGGGGAATCCGAATGGGGCGGGCCTGCCGCTTTGGCCGCGTTTCCAGGAGGGAAATCAAGTCATGCTGTTGGATGTTGAAACAAAGGCTTCATCCTTGCAAAATGTCCAAGCGCTTGACTTGCTCGCGCAGTAGCGTTACTTTTTTAGTAGATCACGGATCTCGGTGAGTAATTCGACTTGAGGGTCTTTTTTGGTTTCCTCTGTGGGGACTTCGACCAAATTAACTTTGTTGATTGCCTTGATGATGGCAAAAAGTACGAGGGAAATTAAGACAAACTGAATAATGGCAGCAAGTGATTTTCCATATTTTACGGCACCCCAGGAAAGTTTATCGATGTCGGCAACTCCTGCCGCTTCAATGGCCGGGGTCAGGATTAACGGCGTGATAATGTCGGACACGAGGGAATTAATGATGCTCGAAAATGCCGCCCCGATGACCACGGCAACGGACAATTCAATAACATTTCCTTTGATGGCGAAGGCCTTAAATTCTTTTATCCAATTCATGTGCGAAATCATTTAAAGCCCAAAGATAAACCCTTATTTTGCACAAAAATACACATCATGAAAAACTATTTATTGGGATTTTTACTGTTATCGTTTTCGAGCTTTGCGCAAAAACCCTTTGGGAAAATGAATCCCATGCAGCCAGTGGATACACTGGCGGCTTCCTGTGGCTCCTGCAATTTTAAGATGGTGAAGAAAGGCTGTTATTTGGCCGTTCAAATCAAAGACATCGCCTATGAGGTAAAGGGAACGGGCTTGGATGATCATGGCGATGCCCATGCTACAGATGGTTTTTGCATGGCGGTGCGCAAGGCCCGCGTACAAGGAAAAGTAGAAAACGGATTCTACGTGGCGACGTATTTTGAGTTATTGAAATAAAAAACACCACACGAAAATCGGGCGGTGTTTCTGAATTACAATTATCAACAAAAAAATAACGACTTTTATCGGCTATACACGATTTACTTAACTCAAGTATTTTAGTACTTTTGAAACTTCATCCTAGTCATAATCAACCTATGAAAAAGTTTTTATTCGTCGCTGCTTCCATCGCCTTATTTTCTTTTGCAGCAGATAAATTTATCACGATGCGTATACCTGAGCCAACGGTGAATTACCATTGGAACAATTTGAATAACATCAAAGTCATCGCTGACCAAAGTAACTTGCCGCATGCGCAAGTGAAATTCATTATCGCGTCGATCGATAGTTTACAAAAAGACATGGCGAAAAATGCACGTTTGGATAGTACGGTAGCAGGACCTGCACCTGCAGCTGCGCAAAAGAAAAAATAGCGTCAAATTAAGACGGTTTGACTGCCTGTTCGTTGGATAGGTCTACTTGGAATGAGCATTGAGCCTTTTCCCGTTATCTTTCCTGTCTAAAAAACACCCGATGCGTTATCTTATCTTACTATTGGCATTTGTACTCATTCAGTGTACAACAACAGAACAAGTTGATTCAAGCTCTTTAAGTTTGGCGTCTGCTAAGTCGCAGTTTAGCGCGACAATCGATTTTGACAATCCTGCAAATTATGCGAATCAGTCGAAGCCGGCTTACATAACAAAAGACAATGTAGGCGGTAATGGCATCATCGATAAACAAGCTACATTAGGCCGAATCCTTTTCTATGATAAGAACCTAAGTATTGATAACAGCATTTCCTGCGGGTCTTGTCACAAACAGGCCATTGCCTTCAGTGATACCGCTATTCAAAGTTTGGGAGTATCGAATGGAAAAACCATTCGGCATTCGATGCGCTTAATCAATGCGCGTTTTGCGAATGAAAGCAAGTTTTTCTGGAACGAGCGCGCGAATAACTTGGAAACGCAGACAACAATGCCCATTCAAGACCACCTTGAAATGGGTTTCAGCGGCGAATCAGGTCGTGGGAATCTGAATACCTTATTGGCGAAACTACAAGCGATTCCTTATTATCCTGAATTGTTTACGTGGGCCTATGGTGACAACCGTGTCACCGAAACGCGTATGCAAAGCGCACTCGCGCAATTTATTCGAAGCATTCAATCCTTTGATTCGAAATATGACGCGGGTCGTTCACAAGTTCAAAATGACCAGGCCTCTTTTCCTAATTTTACAGCCCTGGAGAATCAAGGGAAAACGCTGTTTTTAACGCCGCCGGTATTTAACGCCAACAGTGAGCGTGTAGGTGGGGGTTTCGGATGTCAAGGCTGTCATCAAGCGCCGGAATTTGATATTGACCCAAACAGTCGCAACAATGGGATCATTGGGGTGATTGGGAGCACGGATCTGGACGTGGGGGTAACTCGGGCTCCTTCATTACGCGATGTCGTTAATGAACAGGGGAACGTGAATGGGCCACTGATGCATACGGGAGCCGTCCGTGGATTGAATAATATGTTGGGGCACTACAATGACATCAATGCCCCTGCGCGAAATACAAATTTAGATCCACGTTTGAGACCCAATAATATAGGTCAAAAGCTACAGATGACCCCCAATGAAATTACGGCTGTAGTCCAATTTTTACGGACGCTATCGGGAAAGAATGTGTATGTGGATAAAAAATGGTCTGACCCTTTTGTAAAATAAGGTTTAGCGCTTGCCCAAATGCTGAAATCCTGAAAGCATTTCTGCTGCTAACCGCTCAACACTGAAAATTTGAGAATTCCGCTGGGAAAATCCTTCAATGGCTGCTTGTTGTCTTGGGAAATCCGCTAAGAATTGTTGGATTTTATGGATGTTTGCAGGGCTTGTAATATCCGAAAGGACGAGGCCATTTTGACCATCAATGACCAGGTCGTTTGCGCATCCACAAGCCTCCGTACAAATGACGGGTTTGTGTAATTCCTGTGCCTCATTGGCCACCATTCCCCATGTTTCAGCAGTGGAAACCAACATTAAGGCCGTAGCGTGTTGATAGAGGTTGGCCAAATTTCCCCAAGCAACAGTCCCTAATAAATGCACATTATCAATCGATTCTCGCTGTTTTTTTAGCGTCAACTCGTCGTGTTGTGGCCCATTGCCTACGACCAACAGGTCCATGGGCAGGTGTTTCAACAGGTCAAATAACGCGGGTAAATTTTTCTCGGGAGACAAGCGGCCCACAAATAATAAATAGGGTTTATTGTGCGGATTTTCCGGTTGAGTGGGTAGCGTTGCATGAAAAGCAATCTTGTCAAATGCATTCAAGTAACTTAGAATTTGACGTTTCCCTACGCCCGACTGGAATAGAAATTTATTCGTATTGAGGCCATAAGAGAAAAAGCCGTAACATAGCCGAATTAAAAATCTTTTGTATGTCGTCTTAAGCGTATTTGCCAGCGCATTTCCGCGGGCAGATAAGTTTTCAATCGATTCGACAGTCATGATGGTTTTGATGCCGATGCATTTACTCAAAAGCAAAACCGGTAAAGTTCCCACCTCGCTGTAACCTGTCAAGTTGATCACATCGGGTCTAAATGCTAGGATAATTCGGATCCAATCCCACGTCGTTTTCCAGGGAGATACTTGCTGCAAGGGAATGCGATTTAATAGTCGAACGGGAAATCGGTAAGCATAATTAGCTACATCAAAATCGACCAAATCTTCACGACCTTTTTCAGTTATCGCCGTTTGGACAACCAATACTTCATCTTCGGGCGCACATGTCTGAGCGATTTTTTCGAAAACCACCGACTTGTATTGAGACCACAATAAGTTATGTAAGATTAATATGCGCATGAGTCGTTTGCAAAGCTACGGGCTTTTTGGCTAAATTCGTGCAAAATCCAAAAATCATGGCGGAATGTAAATTGAAATCGGATGCGCAATCGCAGGCATGGTATAAAGAACAGATTTCGCTGTTGGACCCCCTGATTTTAGAACTTGGATTAAGCCAACCAGCACTTCGTGCATTGGTAAATTTGGAGCTTAGCAGCGTATCGGATTTAAAAAGATTGAACAAGGAAACCATCTATAATAGTCATGGTATCGGGCCAAAGGCATACAGAAAGTTGGAAACACTGTTCTAAACTTGTATTATTGTATCAAATCGTGACAATATAAACCTATTACACATGAAAAAAATGTTATTGACCATGGGCTTTGGCCTATTGTGTTCATGGGCTTCTGCTCAATCCGTTAATTTATTTCCTGTTCAAACGACGATCCAGCATGGCGTGATTGAAGGAAATTATGATACCAAAACAGGTGTTCAAAAGTATTTTGGTGTTCCATTTGCGAAACCACCGGTGGGGGAATTGCGTTGGAAAGCACCTCAACCTTTAGCTCCTTGGAAAGGGGTGAAGGAAACGAAGAAATTCGGTCCGCGTCCGATGCAGGGAATCGTATTTGGCGATATGATGTCACGTTCAGAAGGCTTAAGTGAGGATTGTTTATACCTGAATGTATGGACACCTTCAAAACGAAATACAAAAAATCTACCCGTATTAGTTTATTTCTATGGTGGTGGCAATGTTGCTGGAGATGGTTCTGAGCCACGTTATGATGGCGAAAGCATGTCGAAAAAAGGAGTGGTCGTTGTGACCTGTAACTACCGTTTGAATATTTTCGGAAACATGGCGCATTCGGAATTGAGCGCTGAGACAGCTTATAAAGGTTCTGGTAATTACGGATATTACGATCAATTAGCTGCTTTGCAATGGGTTCAAAAGAACATTGCTGCATTTGGTGGGGATCCAAACCACGTAACGATTGCTGGGGAATCTGCGGGATCCGTTGCGGTAAGTTATCAAATGACATCGCCACTTTCGAAGGGTTTAGTTCATGCGGCGATCGGTGAAAGCGGTGGAGGAATTGCTCCTACAATGTCACCTGTTTCGTTGGCGGATGCAGAAAAGAATGGATCTGAATTTTTACAAAAAGCAGGTGTAAAATCGATCAAGGAATTACGTAGCATGTCAACGAAAGACATCTTTGATATGTACCAAGATTCGAAACGTTTTGGTTTTCCGGTTGTATTGGATGGCCACTTCTTGTCGAAAAATTTATCAGAAGTATTCGCGGCAAAGGAACAACACCAAATCCCCTTATTAGTAGGTTGGAACTCAGCTGAAATTCCGGGAGGTGCATTCATGCAAGGCAAACCTTATACAGTTGAAAACTACATCGAACGTGTGAAGAAAGAATATCCGAATGATGTGGATAAGGTATTGAGTTTATATCCAGCCCATTCGGAAAAAGAAGTTGAATTGTCGGCAACAGCGCTTGCTGCAGATCGTTTCATTTCCTATTCTACTTGGAAATGGTTTGACTTACATCGCAATAACAGCAGCCAACCGGTTTATCGTTATTTATATAGCAAATTACGTCCGCCATTGGTTGATCAAAACACCGTTTCAGCATTAGCGGGAGGTACTGTTCGTCGGGAAGGGCCAGCGCAAACACCTCCTCCAGCGGTAGGTGCGCCTCATGCATGTGAAATTGAATATGCGATGGGTAATTTGCATTTGGTGAAGGAATATGCTTGGACTTCAGACGATTTCAAAGTGTCTGATACGATGTTAAATTACTTTACCAATTTTGTTAAATCGTATAATCCGAATGGAGATAAATTACCTGAGTGGCCTGCTGCGAAAGCGGGAGATGCAACACCTCCGGTTATGATTATCGATACAAATTCCCGAGCGGAAAAAGCGCTGAATGATGGTCGCTATCTATTTTTAGATAAGACATATTCGAAATAAGAATTTAAGGCGAATCGAAAGGTTCGCCTTATTTTTTTCCTTGAATGATGGCTTTGATGATTTTTCTTTCGGGCTCATGAATGCTTTGAAATTCAGCCCCCACAGTTGACCAGTCAAATAGATGACTGATGAACGGGTTCACATCAATTTTTTGCGTTTTCAGCAGATCCATCACATAAGTAAAGTCGGCGATCGTCGCATTCCGACTGCTCATGAGCGTGGCTTCCCGTTTGTGAAATTCAGGGTGTATAAATGAGATGGCTTCTTTCTGTAGTCCGATCAAAATATATTGCCCGCCATGGGCGATTTTGGCAAAGCCGGATTCAATGGCAGCTTTATTTCCGGTAGCATCGATGACAGTTTGATAAGTCGTTTGCGAAGCAGAAGATACCCCAAGATTTTTCTCGCAGAATGCCAAACGAGCCGGATTCGGTTCGGCAACTTCTACGTTGGCACCTTTAATTTTGGCCATCAAAATTGTGAATAAACCAATTGGCCCAGCCCCCATGACAAGGACCTTTTCGCCCGCTTGGATCTTTCCCCTTCTCACGCCATGTGCCGCAATCGATAATGGCTCCACCAGGGCAAGCTCGTCAGATGTAAGCCCATTTCCTGGTAGAATGTATCGATCCTCTACGACGATGTATTCGCGCATTCCGCCATCGGTGTGTACGCCAAAAACCTGCATGTTTTCACAGCAATTTGTTTTGCCTTGTACACAGGCAGAACAGGTTTGGCAATTGAAATAGGGAATAATTGTTACCCGTTCACCTGCTGTAAACCTATTCGATTCGACAACTTCCAAGGCTAATTCATGTCCTAAGATTCGCGGATATTGAAAGAAGGGTTGGTTGCCGGCAAACGCGTGTATATCGGTACCACAAATCCCGATCGCCTTTATACGTAAAAGGGAAAACCCATGCGGGCGGTGGGGAATTTCTGCTTCTTGTAATTCAAAGGTTCCCGGTTGGGTACAAGTCCATTGTTGCATTCGATTTCCATAGGTTTAGATTTTTGAATTTAGTAATTAAAATGGGAAGTCCGCATTTTGTGCGGAGTTCGATGTAGCTGTAGCGACGCGAAGCCCCTTTGGCAATCCTTTTAGGTTTGCTTGACGCGAGGTATCCTATCATACCTGATACTTATCATTTTTACGCTCCTCGGCACCTTTTACCTTTGCAATCTATGCAACAGGTATCGCTCGATTTACTTCAAAAATACAATGTTCCCATTCCCCGGTACACGTCCTACCCGACGGTTCCGTATTGGGATGAGACGATAGATGTCTCAACTTGGAAATCCTTATTTACCCAACGTTTTGACGAGAGTCGCGAGATAAGTTTATACCTGCATTTGCCTTTTTGTGAAAGTCTATGCACCTTTTGTGGGTGTAATAAACGAATTACGACGAATCATACTGTTGAGGAAACGTACATGTTGGCCCTCTTGAAAGAATGGGAAATATACCGCGCCATGATGCCGCATAAACCTATTATTCGGGAATTGCATCTGGGTGGTGGGACGCCAACCTTTTTCTCGCCGGGAAATTTAAAGTACCTGATTGAACATATTTTGGCAGATTCAGATGTACCTGCCGAACATGAGTTTGGTTTCGAGGGACATCCGAATAACACGACCTGGGAGCATTTGCAAACGCTTTTTGATCTCGGATTTAACCGCGTAAGTTTTGGTATGCAAGACAGTAATCCGGAAGTCCAAAAGGTGATTAATCGAATTCAGCCGCATGCCAATGTTGTACAGGTGGTACAATGGGCGAGGGAGATTGGCTATGAATCGGTGAATTTGGATTTGGTCTATGGTTTGCCGTTGCAGACCTTGCCTCGATTGGAGAAAACGATTCAAGATGCCTTGGAGATTAAGCCGGATCGTATCGCATTTTATTCCTACGCGCACGTGCCTTGGACAAGTAAGGCGCAACGCTTATTCGATGAACAGGATTTGCCTTCTGCGGATGAAAAGATGCAACTCTATCAACTAGGGAAAAAGCGATTCATGGAGGCGGGTTACACGGATATTGGCATGGACCATTTTGCCTTACCTGGCGATTTGATGGTTCAGGCGCATGAGGCAGGGAATTTGCATCGCAATTTTATGGGCTATACGGTCCAACAAACCGGCATGCTCGTGGGATTAGGTGTTTCGAGCATCAGCGATATTTATTATGGATTTGCCCAAAATAAAAAGACGATTCAGGAATATTACGAACAAATTAATCGCGGTGAATTAGCGGTTTTTAAAGGCTATTTATTGGATGAAGTGGACCAAAAAATGCGCCAATACATTCTCGATGTGGCTTGTCGGGGAAAAGCTCATTTCGCCAAAGAGGACCTGGAATTATTGCGCCAATATACCTTTCATGCATTAGACGAATTAGCCTTGGATGATTTGGTCACGTGGGGAGAACATGGATTGATTGTGACCGATTTGGGAAAACATTTCATTCGTAATATCTGCAAGGCCTTCGACCTAAAATTACTTTCCGCAGAAGTTCAGAAAAAGACATTCAGTCAAGCCGTGTAAAAACGAGTCGATCAATTTCATTAATCGACTCAAAATTTAACTATATTTGAGGCGATTAGACTTATTAATCGCCTCATTATGTATAACTGGCAACGAGATTCCTGGCCTCATTTTGAATTTGATACGACTGCTATCGAGTCGCGAATTTTTGCGTTTATGCAGAAATCGGGCGAATTGAGCGGTAAATTGGCCGCTTTGCCTCTGGTGGAGCGAACGGAAATGATGATACAGCTGATGGTTTCGGAGGCCCTAAAGACTTCTGAGATTGAGGGGGAATTTTACAGCCAGTTGGATATCATGTCTTCGGTTCGCCGAAATTTAGGTTTAGCTACTCAACATAAGATACATAATAAACAAAGCATCGGGCTTAGTGACATGTTGATGGATGTGCGAAATACCTACAATGAACCATTGACGGAAGTTCATTTAAAATATTGGCATCGTTTATTAATGGGAAGTGTTCCCGGGATTCAAGCGGGAGCATGGCGAACTGATGAAGCGCCTATGCAAATTGTTTCTGGATCTGTTGCTCAGCCTAAGGTTCACTACGAAGCCCCCCCTTCCATGCGTGTCCCAAAAGAAATGGAACAATTTATTTCTTGGTTCAATGAAAGCAATATAACTGCAGCGCCCGTTAAGGCGGCTGTGGCTCATTTATATTTTGAGGCAATTCACCCGTTCGAAGATGGGAATGGTCGAATCGGTCGTGCCATTGTGGAGAAAGCGCTTTCGCAGGGTTTGCAATGCCCCTTGCCATTTAGCATTTCAAAGGCCATTGAGGCAAATAAAAAGGCGTATTACCATAGGCTCCAACAAGCAGAAAAGAGTCTTAATATTACGGATTGGGTAACTTGGTTTGTAACGATGTTGTTGGAGGCGCAAACGTATGCCGACAAAATGATTCAGTTTACTATTTCCAAATGGCATTTTTTTGCCATCTTCGAACACAAACTAAATAATCGCCAAAGTAAAGTCATCAATCGAATGTTACTTGAAGGGCCAGATTCATTTCATGGTGGAATGAACGTTCGGAAATATGTGGGTATTACGGGAGCGTCTAGAGCAACAGCATCGCGTGATCTTCAAGAGCTCGTTTCTATGCAGGTGTTTACGCCAGTCGGTGCGGGCAGGTCAGCGCGTTACGAGTTGGTTTTTTAATCAGTATTTTTTGTGCATTTTGCGCTTTAATATTGCGTAAGCCTCTAAACAAAATTACATGATACACACGATGCGCTGGTTCGGTCCAAACGATCCTGTTTCGCTGATGGATATTCGGCAAGCCGGATGTACCGGAGTTGTCACCGCTCTTCACCAAATTCCCGTGGGCGAGGTGTGGCCCATCGAAGCGATTCAAGAACGCATTTCGATCATTGAAGCAGGGAATCAGGATTGGACACCTTTGCATTGGTCGGTCGTGGAATCGCTCCCCGTGCACGAAGGAATTAAGAAAGCCTTGCCTTCGCGTGAAGGATTCATTGAAAACTACAAAACCTCTTTACGAAATCTAGCGGCCTGTGGAATCAAAACGGTTTGCTATAATTTCATGCCCGTGCTCGATTGGTCACGGACCAAATTGAATTTTGAAATGCCAGACGGCGCACGCGCTTTGCGTTTTGTATGGACGGATTTTGCGGTATTTGATTTGCATATTTTGCAGCGTCCGGGGGCTGCTTCAGACTACACGCCGGCAGTTCAGACTGCGGCTGCTCAGCGTTTCGCAACAATGTCAAACGAGGAGAAAGTGGAGTTGAAAAACACGGCATTATTGGGTCTTCCCGGTTCAGAGGAGACCTTTCATTTAGAAAATTTCCAAAGTTTATTAGACGAATACCGCGATATTTCCGCCGACCAATTGCGCGAGAACCTGCACTTTTTTGTGCATTCTATTGCTCCTTTGGCACAGGAATTAGGCATTAATTTATGTATCCATCCCGATGATCCTCCGTTTCCATTATTAGGCCTTCCTCGTGTGGTGAGTACGGAAGAGGACCTTGCTTTATTGATGAATGCGTCTCCGGAACGTGCGAACGGCATTACGTTTTGCACGGGTTCATTGGGCGTTCGGGCTGATAATAATCTGCCTAAGATGATTCGTCGCTTCGCAGATCGCATTCATTTCTTGCATTTGCGAACTACTTTTAGAGAACAAAATGACCCCTTGATTTTCCACGAGGCACCTCACTTAACGGGGGACGTAGATATGTTTGAAGTTGTCAAAGCCGTTGTGGAGGAAGAAAAAAGACGTGGTGGCGCGGAGATTCCGATGCGCCCAGATCATGGTCACCAAATGTTAGACGATTTGAAAAAGAAAACCTATCCAGGCTATTCGGCAATCGGAAGATTGCGTGGTTTAGCGGAAATCCGCGGACTTGAATTAGCCATTCGCTCTTTTTTAGCGGTGTTTTTTGTGGTTTGCAGTTTCGCTGTAAAGGCGGATGATGGCTATCGCTTGTGGCTGAAATTTGATAAAGTAGCGTCTGCTTCTCGCTACACATCTTATGCGCAATCGGTTTCGTCGGAGTTTCCAACTTCCCCGATATTAGAAACGGCGCGTAAGGAATTAGGCCAAGGTCTGAAAGGATTAACAGGGATTGCACCTGTTGCGAAATCCGCGGATGGAAGCATCCAATTTGTGAAGGATGCTACGATTCCGGAGGAAGGGTTTGAGATTCAGGTGGATAAAAAAGTACAGGTAAAAGTGGATGGCCTAAGTGTACTGGGCCGGAAATATATTCGAATTAAAGCCAGCTCTGACCGCGGCATTTTGTACGGGGTTTTCGAATTATTGCGCATGATTCAGCAGGAGAAGCCTTTGGCAGATATCAGTTCTTCCCCCAAAGTCAAATTACGCATGTTGAACCACTGGGACAACGTCATGGGCACCATCGAACGCGGCTACGCTGGGGCTTCTCTTTGGAAATGGTATGAGTTGCCAGAAACGGTCGACCCGCGCTACACGGATTACGCCCGGGCAAACGCGTCCATCGGGATCAACGCGGTCTCCGTGAACAACGTCAATGCCTCGGCGAGGTTTATGACGCCGGAGTATTTGGCGAAAGTGAAAGTACTCGCCGACGTGTTCCGCCCTTATGGCATCAAACTGTTTTTATCCGTCAACTTTGCCTCGCCTAAGTTGGTGGGGAAATTGAAAACCTCAGATCCCTTGGATCCACAGGTTCGTGCGTTTTGGGCTTCCAAAACAAAAGAGATTTATGCCCAGATTCCGGATTTCGGGGGATTCTTAGTGAAAGCCAATTCGGAGGGCGAACCGGGGCCACAGGAATTCGGTCGGACACATGCCGACGGCGCAAATATGTTGGCGGAGGCGGTGAAACCCTTTAATGGAATTGTCATTTGGCGGGCCTTTGTATATGCACCTAACCCCAATGGGGATCGTTTCAAAGAAGCGTATAACGATTTCAAACCACTGGACGGAACTTTCGCGAAAAACGTGATCGTTCAAGTGAAAAATGGCCCGATCGACTTCCAGCCGCGTGAACCATTCCACCCACTTTTTGGCGCGATGCCGAAAACCCCTTTGGCCTTAGAATTCCAAATCACCCAAGAATACACGGGTTTCAGCACGAACGTTTTCTACCAATCCATCCTCTTTAAGGAATGCTTAGATTCCGATACCTACCAAAATGGCAAAGGCTCCACTGTCGCGAAAGTTATCGACGGCAGCCTTGGCAACGACCAAATTACGATGATGGCCGGCGTGGCGAACACGGGTTCTGACCGAAACTGGACCGGGCATTTATTGTCGCAAGCGAATTGGTATGCCTTCGGTCGATTGGCTTGGGATCACACCTTGAGCTCAGAGAAAATTGCAGATGAGTGGGTGAAGCAGACTTTGACGCGCGACGACAAAGCAGCCAAAACGGCATCGGATATCTTGATGAAATCCCGTGATACCTATGTGAAATTTACGACACCTTTAGGCCTGCACCACGTGATGGGCCAAGGGATTCACTGGGGCCCGGAGCCTTGGCTCGAGCGTAGCCAACGCCCCGACTGGACCTCGATTTATTACCACCGAGCAGATTCTGTAGGTCTAGGTTTTGACCGCAAAGCATCCGGCAGTAATGCACTGAGTTTATACCATCCGGCGGTCGCACAACAGTGGCTTGATCCTGCGAAGACGGATTTGAATTATCTATTGTGGTTTCACCACGTGGGTTGGAAAGAGAAATTGACTTCTGGGCGCACGCTTTGGGATGAATTCTGTTACCGCATGAATTCCGGTTTGCAGGAAGTGAAGGATTTGCAAAAGGACTGGGATTCGCTGCAAGGCAAGGTGGATCCGGAGATTTTTGCAGACGTTCGCGGACGCTTAGCCGCGCAACAACGGGAGTCTGTTTTATGGCGCGATGCGCATTTGCTGTATTTTCAAACCTATTCGAAATTACCGATTAGCTATGGGACGCCTGCGCGGACTTTGGCAGAAATAAAAGAAATTGTACGTATTTACCAACTGAAATAAGATGCAACAACCATTCTCATTGCAAGGGCGCGTGGCGCTCATCACGGGCGGCGGAACCGGAATCGGATTTGATATTGCCAAATGCTTCTTGGCTTCCGGCGCGACGGTCGTGATTACGGGTCGACGGGAAGAGGTACTGAAAGAGGCAGTTGCCAACTTAGGTTCAGGGGCACATTATGCGGTGAATGACGTTTCTGATTTGAGTCTGACTTCATCTTTAGTTGCTGAGCTGGTAGCTAAACATGGCGGAATAGACATACTCGTGAACAATGCGGGCATCAACATGAAACGCCCAGCTGTGGAAGTTTCAGATGACGATTTTGCGAACATTATTAACGTGAATTTGAATGCTGTTTTTTCCTTAACTCGAGAAGTAGGGAAACATATGTTGGAGCGAGGCAAAGGATCTATCATCATGATTTCCTCCATGGCGGCTTATTACGGAATTGACCGTGTGGCGGCTTATGCATCTTCAAAAACGGGAATCTATGGTTTAGTACGTGTGCTCGCTTCCGAATGGTCGGGCAAAGGTGTTCGCGTGAATGCGATCGCTCCGGGATTTATCGAAACGGCGATGAGTCGGACTGCCATGAATTCGGATCCGGATCGCAAACACAAGGCGATGGATCGCACGCCGATGGGCTATTTCGGGAAACCGGAGGATATCGGTTGGGCTGCGGTGTATTTGGCATCGGATGCTGCAAATTACGTAACAGGCGTCTCAATCCCGGTTGACGGCGGGAATTCAATCGGATTCTAATGAAAGGAAATTACCGCTGGGTGGTAGTCGCTCTCTTGTTTTTTGCGACGACGATCAACTATTTGGATCGCCAAGTAATCGGATTATTGAAGCCCACATTGGAGAAAGAATTGAACTGGTCGGAGACGGATTACAGTTTCATCGTGATGTGTTTCACGGCGTCCTATGCGATTGGCTTGTTGGCCTTTGGAAAGGTAATCGATAAGATAGGTTCCAAAATGGGTTACGCCATCTCCATCGTCATCTGGTCGTTTGCGGCGATGGCGCATGCCTTGGCAAAAACGTCGTTTGGCTTCGGCGCGGCGCGTGCTGCATTGGGAGCGGGTGAAGCGGGAAATTTTCCGGCAGCGATAAAGACGGTGGCGGAGTGGTTTCCGAAAAGAGAAAGAGCTTTAGCAACAGGTATTTTTAATTCCGGCGCAAACATAGGAGCCATGGTAGCACCCATCATGGTGCCTTGGATTTTAGGCGCGTATGGTTGGGAGGAAGCTTTCCTTATCACCGGGGCAATCGGATTTGTGTGGTTGATCTTGTGGTGGGTGTTTTATGAGGTGCCTTCGAAACATAAATCTGTGACGACTGAGGAATTAGCCCATATTCAAAACGTGGAGGAGGAAACGACCGAAGTCGCACCCATCGCCTGGGGCAAACTTTTCGGTTACCGACAAACCTGGGTATTCATCGTTGGCAAGTTTTTCACAGATCCTATCTGGTGGTTTTTCTTGTTTTGGTTGCCGTCATATTTCTCGACGACTTTTGCGTTAGACTTGAAAAAACCGAGTTTACATTTGGCGATATTGTTTACGTGTACTTCGATAGGGAGTATTGGCGGAGGCTATATTTCAGGATATTTCATTAAGAAAGGCTGGCCCGTTTACAAGGCACGGAAGTATTCGATGTTCTTTTTTGCGCTCTGTGCGGTGCCAATTATCGGGGCGCGTTGGGCGACGGATATTTGGCAAGCTGTCTTCTTAATTAGCATTGCGGCGTCTGCGCATCAGGCTTGGTCGGCGAATATTTTTACGACCGTTTCCGATATGTTTCCGAAGCATGCGGTTTCCTCCGTCGTGGGGATTGGGGGTTTGGCAGGATCTTTAGGTGGGGTCATTTTTCCTTATATTATTGGTGTTGTATTGGATGCATACAAGGCAGATCAGGCTTTGTCGGCCGGATATAATGTTATATTTGTAGCTTGTGGCTGCGCGTATTTGTTTGCGTGGTTACTCATTCATTTTATTTCGCCTAAAATGGAGGCGGTTAAATCATAGAACGATGAAAAAATTATTGATTGCTTTGTTGGCCTTTTCTTCCAGCGCATTTGCGCAAGAATACCATCCTTTGGAGGGTGCTTGGGATTTGACGGTTGCGATGGAAAATCGGAATGGTGGAGTATCAGCTGCGCCATCATGGTTGGAGGTTCGCCACTCGGGGCACAAGACGTTGTTTGGTCATTTTGTGGGAGATGGCGGTTCTTCGCGACCTATTGCTGAGGTGTTTTTTAAGGATGGCCATGTGTCGTTCAAGATTCCGCCACAGTGGGAGAAAGAAGAAGCGTATTTGAGTTTTGAGGGAGATTTGAAAGATGGGAAATTATCGGGAACCCTTGTTAAGCCAAACGGGAAATCCATGGCATTTACGGGCGTTCGCGCACCATCGTTATTGCGAACTCAGGCACCTGTTTGGGGCAAGCCGATTAAGCTATTGAATGGGAAAGACCTAACGGGTTGGAAGGCTTTGGGTCCGAAAAACCAATGGGTTGTGGAGAATGGCGTGATGAAGAGTCCAGCATCCGGGGCGAATATTTGTACGGAGCAAAAATTCACCGACTTCAAATTACACATTGAATTCCGTTTACCTCCAGGAAGTAATAGTGGGGTATATTTACGCGGCCGTTATGAGGTACAAGTGGAAGATAGTTATGGAAAAGAGCCCTATAGCATTTATTTAGGCGGAATTTATGGCTTTATTGATCCCTTGTTCCAGGCAGCAAAGCCGTCGGGCGAATGGCAAACCTACGACATCACCTTAGTAGGACGTAAAGTTTCAGTGACCTTAAATGGCCAAAAAGTAATTGTCGAATCGAATATTCCGGGCATCACGGGTGGTGCCATGGATAGTGACGAAGCAGCACCTGGCCCGATTATGATTCAAGGTGACCATGGTCCGGTGGAGTATCGAAATATAGTAATAACACCTGTATTGTGAGATTATCAGGAAACTTTTAGAATAAAATAGGAAATTGCTTTGGGGTAGACGCTGCCGGGGTCGCAGACCCCGGCAGCGTCACCTCCCCCACACCTTTATACCAACAACATGATAAAAAATAATCAACTACTCTCAGAAGACTGGACGGTCGTTTTTCTTGGATTTTTCCTCATTATTATCGCACTTCTTGGTATTCTGGTCCCCACCCCGAGTTTTGGTTGGGAGACAACTTCAGAGCTGACAGAAAAGGTCCTTTCTGGTAAAAATCTTATAAAATTAGTTCAGGTATTTGGCATTACTTATGTCATTGCCCTTTTATCAGCGCGTCTATTGGGTAAGTCAATTAAAGGTACAGCGAAAGGATTTCCCATTGTATTTGGGTTGACGAGCCTTGCGCTTATTTTGGCGGGTAATGCATTCTTGAAAAATTGGAATCTGGAAGCGGTGATTTTTAGTTTAGCGATTGGGCTTTTGTTGAGTAATTTTTTTACGCTGCCAGGGTGGTTGACCGAAACACTTTCAACGGAATTGTTCGTGAAAATAGGTTTGATCCTATTGGGAACAAGCGTGATTTTCGGAGACATTTTAAAGGCAGGGTCACTTGGGTTGATTCAGGCCTTGGTGGTGGTGATTTCGGTTTGGTACTTTGCATTTTGGGTTTCCAAAAAAATGGGCATCGATGAGGAATTCGCCATCATGATTTCGAGTGCGGTGTCTATTTGCGGCGTTTCGGCTGCGATTGCAACGTCTGGAGCCATTAAAGGGGATTCCAAAAAACTATCCTATGTCATCTCCATCGTCTTGATTACGGCGATTCCGATGATCATCTTTTTGCCATTTATTGCACAGGCTTTGGGTCTTTCGCAAGCAGTTACCGGTGCTTGGCTAGGTGGAACCATTGATACAACCGGTGCGGTCATCGCATCTGGAACGATGGTAGGCGAGGAGGCCTTGAAGATTTCGACGATTGTTAAATTCTCCCAAAACGTGTTATTAGGTTTCGCCGCTTTTGCCATCTCCATTTATTGGACGATGACAAACAATCAGTCGGATACCGTAAAAGAAAGTAAGCCTACATTGGGAATTATCTGGGAACGCTTTCCCAAATTCGTGCTAGGGTTTATTGCTGCATCATTGCTCTTCTCTTTTGTGATTTCGTCTGAAACGATTGATTCGGTTAAGGGAGGATTCAAAGCATTGCAAGGACTTTGGTTTGCCTTGGCATTTACTAGTATTGGCTTGGAAACCAAATTCTCAGACCTTTTCTCGAAGGAAGGCAAGAAGCCTTTATATGCTTTTTTAATCGCGCAATTATTTAACGTTTTTGTGACGCTGGCGGTGGCTTATCTATTGTTTAATTGATTATTAAACTTAATTCCATTCAGGCCAATTTTTTGCCATCTTCCTCAGTCTATTCGACTGTAGAGTACAACTGTGTTTACGCCTAAAAACCAATATTGAATTTAAAAACATACGTTAATTGCTGTAGTTCATTTTTGTGTAATCCTAGATGTTATTGTATTTGTCGTAGAATAGCGTTGCGGGAAATATAACCCTTTGCAGGCCCATACTGCAATTTTTTGATTAAAAAACAAAAGAATATTTAATCTATCGTTTTTATAGAATATATTATATCTTTGCAGAATGAAGTATTTATTTTTCTTTCTTGTTCCTTTGTTTGGGCTTTGGGGGCAGTCTAAAATTGAGCATCAATCTCAGGTTTGGTATGGATATTATTTGACATATCCATTTAATCAAAAATGGTATGTTCAGGGGGAGGTGCACAAACGCCACTTTGTGAATCCACTTGAGCATCATCAATATGCTTTTAGAGCTCATGTGCATCGGACTATGGGTGAAACATGGGATTTCTCTACTGGGGTGGCCGTATTTTTAAATACACCCAATAATCCGTTGGCGCCTGTTCGCCTAGTCATTCCTGAATATCGACCACATGCGGACATATCCTATAAACATCGTTGGTCTATGCTTCGAATCGAACACCGTTTTCGTTTTGAGATGCGTTTCAATCAAGGAACAGATGTTACCAAAACAAATTTAACCGATGAGATAAAGTTTAGTAATTATCGTTTTCGCTACAGACTTCAGGCTTTATTTCCGCTGGTAAAAAGTATACAAGGTAAAATTAACACCGAAATTTTGCTTAATGCAGCGCAGGATAATCCGGATAATGTATTGGACCAACACCGTATGTTTGCGGGATTAAGTATACCGATTTTGAGTAATCTGACAGTAGATGTTGGTTACCTTCATGCGTTTCAACAGCGGTCAAATTTGGATTTTTATGATCGAAGCATCTTGAGTTTGATGGCGTATCACCGGATTAAATAACGGGGCAGGCGGTTTATCAGTTTATGGCTCAAATTATGACGACCAAGCGCTTGAAGGCTGTTTTTCGTAGATGTAATATAAAACGTGTGGGAGGTGACGCTGCCGGGGTTTTTAACCCCGGCAGCGTCTACCGATTTACGCATTTTTTTAATCAGTTTTTTGATAAATTCAGTCTAGCGCCTATTCCGATGCGTATTGGCCTATCAAGAAGCTGATTTTTTATTCCAGTCCCACAGCACAATATCCCAAGTAATTCCCCCATAGTTTAGGGTATCGATCACCTGGAATCCGCGTTTTTGATGAGCTTTTAACGATCTAGCATTTGCCTGCGCGACGTCGGTGACACAAAAATCATAGCGTCCCGCATAATGATCTCGAAAGGCGCCATAAAGTCGTTGGACCAAATCTTGGCCTCGGTACTCCTTTGATACACATAATTGTGCGACGATGGCATAGTTTTCAACGGACTTTCCTTCGAATTGGCATCGTTCAATGTTTTCTACTAAATCGGCCAATAAAGCGTGTCTTCGAGCGGTATCGGGCAATGCGACCAAACTATAAGCTACCACCCTGTCGCCATCTTTGGCAATAATTCCGGGACTACTGGATTGCAATAACGTCAAAAAGGGCAAATCATATTCGGCCATTAAAAATCCTTGTGACTCGGCTTCCTCTTCCGTAATATTTTTGCGTAAATTGGCCTGCTGTAAGGCTAAAACGCCTTCCAATTCCGCCTTGTTTGTTACCAATTGTAGTGTGAGCATGTGCGAATTATTTCATCGACAAATTATAAAATATGATTCAGATTTATGTTACCGGAGGAACATTTGATAAAGAGTACAACGAATTAAATGGGTCCTTGTATTTCAAAGAGACGCATTTGCAGGAAATGTTGACTAAAGGCCGTAACCGATTGGATGTCAAAACGGATACGCTCTTTATGAAAGATAGTCTCGAGTTTTCGGATACGGATCGAATTCAAATTTGCGATGCCTGCCTTTCTGTAAACGCCGATCGAATTTTGATTACGCACGGAACCGATACCATGACCCTAACGGCAGAATATTTGGCGGGTCAAATTTCAAATAAAACCATTGTTTTAACGGGTGCCATGATTCCTTATAAGTTCGGGTCTTCCGATGGAATGTTTAATCTAGGGAGTGCTCTAGCGTTTATTCAAGTGCTCCCTCCCGGCGTTTACATATCGATGAATGGTAAGGTTTTCGAGGCCGGCAAGGTTCGCAAAAACCTAGAACGCGGCGAATTTGAGGCTATTTAGCGGATACTAATCACTACCCGACGATAGCGAGTTAAGGCCGGAATTCCATTGTCTGTTCCTTCAATTACGACGTGAAAAGTGTCCCCTTTTTTCGCTGAATCAGGGATGGATACGATCGCTTGTTTTCCTCCTATATTAATTCCTGCTTTCCCGGATCCAGCTTCTGGATAGGCCCAAGCCTTTAATCGGATACCATTCCGGTCTGGGTCACGCGTTTCTATCGTTAATAACAGCTCTTGACCTGGATTAGCTGTCAAATGCATACCTTCTTTTACCGTGATTTGGGGCGCGTGATTTGCGTCCGCGTAGGATTTTACACACCAGTCGGCGCGTGCCGCGAAATCCTCTTGTGCTGCAATTAACCAGCGTGTTTGGGAATAATTGATATCCATTTTCCCTGTCTCGGGATTGAAGTCGGCAGCCTGATCATTATCTTCAAAACGGTACGGATTGTCTTTTGTTTGTACAAAGCGGCCGCCCCATCCGCCAAATGAAGGGTTGTTCAAGTTGTTTAAGCCTACGTCGACGAGGTGTAAGAAAGCTGGGGAATCGCCTTCTGAGATAAAATCGTATTGGGTGAAATCACCCCATTGCGCATTTTTTATTTTGGTAATATCTCCATGAATGTGTTCGTCATCCCCCGCCTGTTTTTGCCCATCCCCGTAGGAATAATACATTTTCAAAAGCGGTCCGTGATCTAAAATAATTCTGTTTGCCATGTAGGCTCCCTCGAAATAAGGTTGTGTTGCCTTGGGCATGATGCGTTTCCATGGGTAGGCGAAACTCGCAAATTGATGCGCATTGTAGAAAACGCGAATTTCTGGCCAGTGTCCTCCGATGTAGTTTTTATAGGTGGCGTCCTGGTCCATCACGGTATATATGATGGCTTTTTTCGAAATTTTCGATTTGATCGTGGGCCAATTTTTGTCGGCACCGAATTGCTCTTCAATCGATTTCAATGCGCGGGCAATCGTGTTCGTACCTCCCCATGCTTGCAAATAAATCGGTTCGGGATTCTTGTCTAATAACTTTGCTTTTATCCATTCGGAACCTTCTGTGATCTGTTCCATTTCGCCTTCAAAATCAATATTCCCAACCTTCACAAGGCTATTTAGGTAGGCGGGAGAAGGGTAATTTTTATCGTGTAAGATCAGATTGGGATGTACCTCTGCATAAGCTTTTAGGAGGTCTTGAATCCATTGAACGCCTGGCCAGCGCAAATCCGTTTTAGCGCCATACATTTTGCGGGTCATCTCCATTTCGGAGGTAAATTGGGTGCCCTTTCCATCGCCTTTGTAATGCCACATGGAACTGGAATAGACAAGCCCTTCTAAATGATATTCATTGGAATACATCAACATGCGAATGAATGTGTCGACATCGTCGATTTCACCATCGGTGGTAACGATTGTACGCGGCATTGAGCCTTTCGAAAATCCAATGAACGAAACGCACAGGAGCAATGCTCCAAAGATTAATTTTTTCATAGTCGGTTTATATGCTGCCGGTGGTCCACGACCCCGTCAGCGTATCGCGAAGTTAGTGGAATTAAGGATAATTTGCTGTTTAATTACTTGATAAAATGCTTTTTAGCCATCGAAAATTCCTTATTTCCCCGTAGCTTTGGCAATCCTCCCAGGTTTGCCAAAGCTAAGTGAGGGAGATAAATCTAAACCGATGAAAAAAATTATCATCTTGCTGATATTCAGCATGACTTCCGTCTTTGCTCAAGACGCCCCCAAACTCGAATTTTTCTGCGAATTACAAGTGAAACTTAGTCCCGCATTGACTGTTGGCGAAACGGCTCACGGCACCCGACGGATCATTCCGATTATCGGCGGAACGGTGGATGGACCCGGGATTAAAGGAGAAATATTTAATGGGGGTGCTGATTGGCAAGTTGTCCGCAAAGATGGTGTTGCCGAATTAGAAGCACACTATCAATTTAAGGCAGACGATGGATCAATCATTTATGTGAAGAACATCGGTGTTCGCGTGGCTTCGCCCGAAGTCGCTGCCCGTATCGCGAAAGGGGAAAAAGTAGATGCAAGTCAATATTACTTCCGCGCCATTCCGAAATTAGAGGCTCCTTTGACCAGCAAGTATGCTTGGATCAATGATACCATTTTTGTTTGTACTGGCGAACGCATGCCGGACGCAGTTAAAATCCGAATTTATAAACTACTATAATGAAGCAAATAGCAATTTTATGCCTACTAGCCCTTTCGCTGCACGGACAAAAGGCGGTAGACCTAGGTACCTTAAAAGGTGGCGACTACCAAGTACACATTCCCGCAAATTGGAATAAAAAATTAATCATGTACGCGCATGGTTATCAGTTTATGGGTACGCCTCCCTCGAGTGCGAATGCGCAGTTGGCCCAACGACTAAAACCCTTTTTAGATCGCGGATTCGCAATCGCGGCGTCAGATTATCCCATTCAAGGGTTCGCCTTGCCAGAAGGAGTGGATGCGACTGAAGAGCTTCGACAAGCATTCATTAAAAAAATGGGTCAGCCTGACTCTACTTTCATGGTAGGGCATTCCATGGGGGGCGGCATAACAATCGCTACGCTGGAAAATTTCGGGCAGCATTACCAAGGTGGACTACCCTTGTGTCCCTTGTCTTCGCGACCTTACTTACAATGCCGCAAGGAATATGATATGTATGCGACGTTTAACGGTCTATTTCCGGGCATTGTTCCTAGTTTGAAAGAGATTTTTGATCCGTCGAGTTCGATTTCTTTTGTGTCATTTGCTCAAGCGGGTCCACGCATGGGAGCGATTAAACAAGCTGTCATTTCAAAAGATTCAGTCTTGGCGGCAGCGTTTGCCAAGCGCTTTGACCTCAAATTAGCCGACCTTCCTGCAGCATTATTTTTTAACCAAAATGTGTTGCGCGATTTGGCCTTAAAATTCAATGGTAATCCTTTCGATAATACCCAAACGGTATATTCGGGTTTTCCTGATAACCTAGAAGTGAACAATAAAGCGGAGCGTTTGGCTGCCACGCAAGATCCACAAAAACTATTTGCCCGCTATGATCGTACGGGGAAAATTGACAAGCCAATCGTTTTGATGCATACGATTTACGACCAACTCATTCCCGTTTCCTATGCGGTTACGAATCTAGAAAATATGATTCATGCCCAAGGTCGTGGGAAATATTTTGCGGTAAAATACACGAATGGACAGGCACATTGCCAATTTACGGATAAACAAACAGGTGAGGCATTTGATGCTTTGCGTAACTGGGTTAAAACGGGGGTGAAGCCTTCTTTTGGATATGTCAACTAAGCAATACATCGCAGTATTTATCTGCTTTTTAATGAACATGCTGGACGGGATGGATGTGCTCATTATTTCTTATGCCGCTCCTGCCATTGCCAAAGCGTGGAACATTTCGCCCGCGAATTTGGGAATTGTATTTAGCTCAGGCCTAGTGGGCATGACTGTTGGAGCCATTTTTTTAGCGCCTTTTGCTGATCGCATTGGCCGAAAATCCACCATGTTAATCGCCGGATTATTAATGGCCACATGTATTTATCTAACGTCTTTTGCGACGGATATCAATTTGTTGATGATTTTTCGTTTCATCAGTGGCTTGGGAATTGGAGCCATGATGGCGACAACGGCTGCATTAACTGCAGAAAATTCGCCAACTTCTACTCGAAATTTTTGGGTGAGTACCGTCGTTGCGGGCTATCCAGTGGGAGCCGTTTTATCTGGATTAGTTGCCGCAACGGTCATAAAAACCTCGGGTTGGGAGCATCTATTTGAATTAGCAGGCTATGCGACTTTTCTGTCTTTACCGCTGGTAGGCCTATTTATCAAAGAGTCATTTGCTCTTTCCAAACAAGACGATACAAAACCGAGTGTTCAAATTTTAGTCAAAGAACCTTATCGTATTTCTACATTTCAACTTTGGACGGCATTGTTTCTAGCCTTTGCTACGCTCTATTTTATGTTGAATTGGATTCCCAAATTAGCTACGAATGCGGGCCTTTCGCTTTCTGCCGCAATCTATGCAGGGACAGTTTTCAACCTGGGAGCGATCGTCGGTATTCCCATGCAAGGCTATTGCTCATCGCGTTTCGGATTGAAAAAAACGATTGGAACGATCTTGATCTTTACCGCTTTGGTCATGCTCTCCTTTGGCTTTTTTGTGGAGACCGACTACGTTTTGGTGATCTTCTTTTTAATGGGTTTTGGTGTTCAGGGAGGCTTTGTTGGCTTGTATGCCGTGGCGGCTAGTATGTACCCAACGTACATTCGAACCACTGGCGTTGGTTGGGCAATAGGCGCCGGTCGCTTAGGAGGAATTATCGGTCCTATTTTAGGAGGCTTGTTGGTCGCCTGGGGTTTGGATATGACCCAAAGTTTCTGGGTATTTGCCATCCCGTCTGCATTAGCAGGATTAATGACATTTCGAATTTCATCGAAAGATATCAGCTAATTGATAATCGATTTTTTCTTGACTTACATGTCGGTTGCAAACACTACCTTTGGCAATCCTCTAAGGTTTGCCAAAGGTAAGGGGGTTATTTCGTAAAAAGCCCTACAAAAGAGTTCGTAATACCTACCACAAAACTGAAGATTAAGGGAGCGATAAATCCATTCACCTTAAATCCAGTCACATAGGCTTCCACGATGTAAACCATCGCTACGGTAATGACCAAGGAAAATAATCCCAAGGTCATAAAGGTAATCGGGAAACTGATTATTTTCAGAATAGGTTTTACGAAAGAATTTAAAAATCCCATTGCCAAAGCAACGACTAAAGCGGTTGTAAATCCATCGACCGTAATTCCTTTTAAGTAACGTGGAATGATTAAAACCACGACCGCAATAATGATGTAACGAATGATAAATCCAATCATGTTATTTCTGATGTCTAGCTTGTAATGTCTTAACGATTTCTTCTAATCCAATGCCGCGATCTTCCAACAAAACCAATAAGTGGAAAATCAAATCCGCAGCCTCGCCTTTAAACAATTCATCATTGTCCATCATGGCCTCGATGACTAATTCAACTGCCTCTTCGCCTACTTTTTGAGCCACCTTATGCGTTCCTTTTTGGAACAAAGAAGCCGTATACGAAGTGTCTGCCGATGCATTTTTACGCGAACGAATGATGTGTTTTAAGTGGTCTAACCAAGCAGCATTATCCGCATTCGATTCATTGAAACAGGTATCTGACCCCGTATGGCATGTTGGCCCCGCTGGTTTTGCTTGGATCAAAATGGTGTCTTGATCACAATCAATAGCCACATTGATAACATCCAGATAATTTTCTGAAGTTTCTCCTTTGGTCCAAAGTCGATTCTTTGAGCGGGAAAAAAAAGTCACCCGGTTTTCGGCAAGCGTTTTGGTGTAGGCCTCTTCATTCATGTAGCCCAACATCAATACTTTCAAGGTGCTTGCATCTTGAATAATGGCAGGGACTAAGCCTTTGGAAAAATCGGGTTGTAAACTCATAAAGGTTAAATTAGTATATCCGCATCGGAATTCCTTTGCTCGCTAAGTATTTTTTCAATTCAATAATCTCAATTTCCTTGAAGTGGAAAATGCTTGCTGCCAAACCGGCATCTGCTTTTCCATCGGTAAAAACCTCATAAAAATGTTCCATCGTCCCTGCGCCGCCTGATGCGATGATGGGAATGGAAGATTGCGCAGAAACCCGACTCGTAAGGTCATTGGCAAATCCCGCTTTAGTCCCATCGGCATCCATGGATGTTAATAGGATTTCTCCAGCCCCACGAGATTCGACTTCTTTGGCCCATGCCATCGTTTTAATATCTGTGATTTTTCTGCCGCCATGGGTATGCACCCAATCATTGCCTTCTACAAATCGCGTATCAATCGCCACGATGATGCATTGTGAGCCAAATTGCAAAGCTAATTCGTCAATTAATTCCGGCCGACGAACCGCCGAGGAATTAATGGAAACCTTATCGGCACCCGCATTTAATAAAGCTGATACATCCTCGATGCTACTAATTCCACCACCCACGGTAAACGGGATATTGACATGACGTGCCACTTCACGTACCAGATTGACTAAGGTTTTTCTATTGTCAACCGTCGCCGTAATGTCTAAAAACACCAATTCATCTGCGCCTTGTTCAGCATACAAAGCCCCCAACTCCACGGGATCTCCCGCATCACGCAAATCGACAAAGTTGGTCCCCTTCACAGTCCGACCCTCTTTTATATCCAAACAAGGAATAATTCGTTTCGTTAGCATAGGGATTCTTTGGCAAATGTGGCTAAATCTTCGAGTGTAATGCGGCCTTCGTAAAAGGCTTTTCCAACAATCACACCGAATAAATTCATGGCACGTAATTGTTCTAAATCTTGCATATTGGCTACGCCACCACTGGCAATGATGTTTAATCCGGGATTATTCGCTTGGATTTTTTCGTATAAATCAAAACTTGGCCCCTGCAACAATCCGTCCTTCGCCACATCCGTCGATATGACGTATTGAGCGCCTGCTGCTTGATAATCGGTCAGAAAATCAAAGATGGAAATATTCGAATTTTCTTGCCAACCAGCTACTGCGATTTGTTCGTTGTGGGCATCAGCGCCCAGGATAATTTTATCAGTTCCGTATTTTTTAAACCAGCCATGCACGAGTTCGGGGTTGCGGACGGCGATACTTCCGGCAGTAATTTGGGCAGCTCCAGCAGAAAATGCGCGATCAATCATCGCGTCGGATTGCACGCCACCGCCAAAATCAATATGTAAGGAGGTGTTCGAAGCGATGCGCTCTAATACGGCAGCATTGACAATTTCTTTCGCTTTTGCTCCATCCAAATCAACTAAATGTAAGCGTTGGATTCCCGCTCCTTCAAATGCCTTGGCAATTTCTAGCGGGTCAGAACTGTAAACTTTCTTTTGTTGGTAGTCTCCTTGCGTTAATCGAACGCATTGTCCTCCAATAATATCGATGGCTGGAATGAGTTGGAACATAGATTAAAGCGCTAAGAAGTTTTGAATGATTTTTTGACCCGCCATGCCGGATATTTCTGCGTGGAATTGTGCCGCGTAGAAATTATCTTTTTGTAACATGGCCGAAAAGGGTTGGACATAGTCACAAATGGCTGTCGTATAGGGATTCACGGGCGCATAAAAAGAGTGAACAAAGTACATGTACTCCTCTTTTTTGAGCCCTTCCATCAGGATATTTTCACCTGAAGCTTGAATGGAATTCCAGCCTACATGGGGTATTTTCAAGTCGGCACTTACAAATCGTTTCACCGGCACATCGAAAACGCCCATACAATTCGTATTATTTTCTTCAGAATCGCGACACAATAATTGCATACCGATACAAGTCGCTAATACGGGTTGCTTTAAGGTAGGAATTATTTGGTCTAAGCCTTTTTCGCGCAAATAGGCCATCGCCGTACTCGCTTCTCCCACCCCAGGAAAAATGACTTTATCCGCTGATCGAATCACCGCTTCGTCGTCTGTCCATTGGTATTTCATCCCGATTCTGTCCAAGGCGTACATGACCGATTGCACATTTCCGGCATTGTATTTGATGATTGCGATTTCCATGGACGAATTTTAATGGGGCAAAATGCCCTGCAAAGGTAGGCAAAAGGGCTTGGATTATGAAAAGAAGCGTATATTTGTTGGCCCTATGTCTCAAAACCGCCGTATTCTTTTCGAAACCCTGTACCTACTTTGGATGGGGGCATTACCCGTCTTATCAAGTTTGTTGCTAGGCTATTTTGCTTTGGCGAACCCCGACTTTTTTACCAGCTTTAATGCGCTGGAATCCGTGATTTTTTGGGTCATAGCCGTATTCATTATGGGTTTGGCGCTATGCCCTACGACCTTTTTTGCTATGTTTACGGGCTATGTTTGGGGCTGGTCGGGTCTGTTGCCGCTCATTGTTGCTTATGCGATTGCCTCCTTATTGGGTTATGCGATGGCACGAAAAATGAAAGGGGATGCGCTCATCGAACTCATACGCGTAAAGTTTAAAGCGGCTGATTTTCTGGATAATGTACAAGCTCAATCTTTTGCTTGGGTATTTTTAGCGCGCTTATCTCCCATATTTCCTTTTGCTATTACAAATGCATTAATGGCATTTTTGGGAGTTCCCTTGCGTCAGTTTTTTGTAGGTGGAACGCTCGGGATGCTTCCTCGTACATTAATCGCCTTGTGGACGGGAACCCAGGCGGCCTCCTGGGCAAACTTACTTAATCACCCCGAGATGCTTCGTTGGCAAGATGTCGCGAGCCTTGCAATGTTATTCATTTCCGTCATCGGGATGTTTGTGCTCGCAAAACGAAAAGCCTAATGTTTTAAAAACAAGTAAATAAAACCGAACATCGCGACGAGCTGACCTATCCAAAAGGTAAACATCCATCGTAGAATATTTTTTTCGGTCTCGGCGAGCTTCGTTATTAGTTTCAGCTCCAGTTCCACAAGTCGAACATCTAAGTATTCCTTCGTGACGAAGTTTTTAGTTCGGTCCTCAATGGTGTCTTGAATGACTTCTACAAATTCCATGGCATCTTTTTCCACCAAGTGGAGTTTTTTATGCGCTAATTGATATAATTGAATTGATTTTGCTTCCATGTTTCAAACCTACAAAAACAGGCTAGATGAGTCAATTCGATACAAGAATAGCTCAATAATTATCAGTTTTTCATCAGGGAAACAATCATATACGTCACAGCCCCTTGCCCCACCCAAAAAATAAACATCCATTTAATGAGTTCACTTTTTGCTTCGGCAACGGTCTGATGGACAAAATCCTTGCTCACAAATTCATTCGTGGAATCTTGTATTTCTTCTTGGAGGCCATGAATAAATCTCATGCCATCTTGCTCGCCCAAATGCAATTTGGCTCGAACTATTTGATATAATTTTCGGGTGTGTGGTTTCATGCCCTAAATGTAGGGCCTCTCCACGAAGGAGTCAATTCGCTTTTCGACTATTTTAGATTAATTCAGAATCAATCACTTGAACTTTTCCCCACAAGTGCTTGTTGTCATCAATGAACTTTTTGTGCAAGGGGTGATATAGGTATTCCGATTCTTTTGTAGCATTATCAAATACTAATACCACAGAAAAAGTATAACTTCCATCTGTTGCGCCTTTGTCGAATTCGG
This sequence comes from Aquirufa regiilacus, assembly GCF_032470275.1. NCBI lineage: Bacteria > Pseudomonadati > Bacteroidota > Cytophagia > Cytophagales > Flectobacillaceae > Aquirufa > Aquirufa regiilacus. Next base: position 66,794 of record NZ_JAVNWW010000004.1, on the reverse strand, counting down.
TTACGATTGGGCGGCCAACGTGCGCATTTTGGATCATAGGCAAGGTGCCTAATTGTTTAAGAGCGGCCAACAATTGTGCTTTTTCGGCATCATTGTTCGGATTTTTGGCCCAAAACAACACATGGTGAATAAAGGTCATAGATGTTTTTGCATTTGGTAATACACTGCTAGCTGCAGCCGCCAAACCGGCTTGTTGGAGGAAATTTCTTCTCGAAGTCATCAAATAGGTATTTAAATATTATTCAATTCTACGATGGAAAATCTACAAAAGCAATTAATCATCACGGGTGCCACGGGCATGGTGGGCGAAGGTGTCTTACATGAGGCGATTCATTCTCCTTTCGTTAGCCAAATTTTGGTGGTCAACCGCAAACCTTGCGGGGTACAGCATCCAAAAGTCAAAGAATATCTGTTAACTGATTTTTTGAAACCCGAGGCAATGCGCGATGCGATCAAAGGCTATGACGCCTGTCTGTTTTGCCTCGGGGTTTCCTCCGTGGGAATGAAGCCGGATGAATACAAACAAAAGACCTACGATTTGACCCTAGGTTTTGCCAAAGTATTGCACGAAGAAAACCCTCATATGTCGTTTAGCTATATTTCAGGCGCCGGAACGGATTCTACAGAGCAGGGGCGTTTAGCCTGGGCGCGCGTGAAAGGGAAAACGGAAAATGATCTAAGGAAAATGGGTTTTGGGGACTATTATTCTTTCCGACCGGCCATGATTCGGCCGACTCCCGGCTTGAAAAATGCGTTGTCATTCTATAAATACATCAGTTGGATCTTCCCGATTCTCAAGTTTGTTGCTCCGCATACAGCTTGTACCTTACAGGAGTTGGGCCACGCGATGTTAGAATCGTCCATTTTTGGTTCACCAACCAAGACCGTAGAAGGGAATGATATTTTGGCATTAGCCAAACAAATGCGTGCGCGTTTATAGCTTTTTGGCTATTTTTGTAAGATAATTAAATATACTCCCGTGAATAAGAAAGTCGTACTTATGATTTTAGACGGTTGGGGAATTGCCACCAACCCAAAAGTTTCAGCGATTGATGCTGCCAAAACTCCCTTTGTTGATTCGTTATATACGAAATATGCGCATTCAAAACTGGAGGCGTCCGGCGAAGCTGTTGGTCTTCCTGAAGGCCAAATGGGTAATTCGGAAGTAGGGCACATGAATTTAGGTGCTGGCCGCGTGGTATATCAAAATTTGGTGCGTATCAACAAAGCTGTTCGCGAAAATACGTTAGGTCAAGAAGTTGAATTAGCGAAGGCATTTGATTATGCGAAAAAAGAAAATAAATCGGTTCATTTCATGGGCTTGGTTTCTGATGGAGGTGTTCATGCACATGTCGAGCACTTAAAATCTTTATTGACCTCGGCCTCTGAAGCGGGATTGTCGAACGTGTTTGTGCACGCTTTCACAGATGGTCGCGATACAGACCCGAAGTCGGGGATGAAGTTCATGACGGACTTGGTTAATCATACGAAGAAAACAGGAACAGCGGTAGCTTCCGTAACAGGTCGTTATTTTGCGATGGACCGCGATAACCGCTGGGAACGCGTAGCCTTAGCTTACCATGCGATGGTAGATGCGGAAGGCACGCCTTCGCAAGATGTGCTAGCTTCTATTCAAGCGAGTTATGACGCGGGTGTGACGGATGAGTTTATTAAACCAATCATTGCGACAGATGCAGCAGGAAAGCCTTTGGCAAAGATTGCTGCTGGCGATGTTGTGATTTGTTTCAACTTCCGCACAGATCGTGGCAGGGAAATTACGCAAGCCCTTACGCAACGCGATTTCCCAGAGGAAAATATGCACAAATTGGATTTATATTACTTAACCATGACGGAATACGATAAAGAATTCCAGAACGTTAAGGTAATTTTTAATGATTCGAATTTACCTATGACGATGGGTGAGGTATTAGAAGGAGCGGGTAAAAAGCAAATTCGTATCGCGGAAACAGAGAAATATCCACACGTAACTTTCTTCTTCTCAGGAGGGCGTGAGCAATTGTTTGAAGGCCAAGAAAACATCTTGCGCAATTCTCCGAAAGTTGCTACTTATGATTTGCAGCCGGAAATGTCGGCAGCCGATTTGCGCGATGCATTGATTCCGGAATTGGAAAAAGAGGAAGTAGATTTTGTTTGCTTGAACTTTGCGAACCCAGATATGGTCGGCCATACCGGCGTTTTTGAGGCAGTCGTAAAGGCGGTAGAAACAGTGGATGCATGTGCTGAAGCGGTTGTGAAAGCGGGATTAGCCCACGGTTATTCATTTATTATCATTGCCGACCACGGAAATGCCGATGTAATGATGAACGAAGATGGTTCTCCCAATACAGCACATTCAACAAATTTAGTTCCTTGTATTTTGGTTGATAATGACTTTCATCCTACACTTCAAAATGGAAAGTTGGGCGATGTATCGCCTACAATCTTGAAGTTGATGGGCGTGGCTCAACCCAAAGAAATGACGGGGACGCCTTTATTTTAATTGATAAACCATGGAGGTTCAGGCCTCCATGGCTTATTATTGACCATTGGATAAATAAGCATCATCAAACGTAGGGGAATTAGGGAATCTCTATTTACCTTTATTTCTTTAAATCAATCTATGGCTAAAGTCATTATTTTTGGTAATACGCGTACCGCTGAACTTGCCCTTTATTATTTGCAGAATGACTCTGAACATGAAGTCGTTGCCTTTACAGTTGAGCAAGATTACATTCAAGAGCCTACGTTTCACGGGTTACCTTTGGTACCTTTTGAAACACTGGAACAAATTTATTCCCCTTCAGAATTTAAATTCTTCGCACCGCTAACGGAGAAGAACATGAATCGTGTTCGTGCGCGTGTGTACGAGCAAGGGCTAGAGAAAGGCTATTCGTATATCTCCTACATTAGTTCGCATGCAACTGTTTTGACGGATAAAATTGGCGATAATTGCTTCATCTTAGAGGATAACACGATACAGCCCTATGTAACCATCGGAAATGACGTCGTGTTGTGGTCGGGGAATCACATTGGTCATCATGGAACCATCGGTGATCATGTCTTTTTTACATCGCATGTGGTGCTTTCCGGAGGATGCCAAGTAGGCAATTATTGTTTCATTGGTGTTAATGCAACGATTCGTGACCAAAGTGTTTTGGGTGAAGGAACCTTGATTGCGATGGGGGCCAACTTAACCCGTCAGAAAACAGATCCTTGGAGTATTTGGAAAGGAAATCCTGCAGAAAAAGCAGCCATTTCGAGTAAAGACATTAAGATATAAAAAAAGCCCTTCATTACGACTGAAGGGCTTTTTTGTTAGTGCTCGATGGGTTGATTGTTTTCGTCCACAATCACAAAAATATCTTCTTTCGGTTTCTTCATCAGATATTTTTCCCTGGCATATTTTTCCAACAACGATGGATTTCCGATTACCATGCGGCGCTCTTTTTCCAGCTCTTTGGTTTTTTGTTGGTAATACGTTTTCTCGTTTTCAAGCTGTCTTAATTCATTCCAAAGGCGAAACTGAACAGTTACATCATTGGAATCCAGCACGAACATCCACACGAAGAGGATGCTCGCTGAAATCCAATAAAATTTGTTCGGCCCAAGAAATAGTTGCTTGATGCGATTCACGAATGCTTAGAAATTTAAACCTGGAAAATATGCATTAGCTCCCAATTCCTCCTCAATACGAAGCAATTGGTTGTATTTAGCCATACGGTCAGAGCGTGACGCAGAACCTGTTTTAATTTGGCCTGTGTTCAATGCAACTGCTAAGTCAGCGATTGTTGCATCTTCTGTCTCTCCTGAACGGTGTGACATGATGTTTTTGTATGAATTACGTTTCGCTAAGTTAACCGTATCGATTGTTTCAGTTAATGAACCAATTTGGTTTACTTTAACCAATACTGCATTCGCTACGCCTTTTTCGATACCTTCTTGTAAACGCTTCACGTTTGTAACGAATAAATCGTCACCAACTAATTGGCATTTAGAACCAATCAATTTCGTTTGCTCAGCCCAGCCAGCCCAATCGTCTTCAGCCATACCATCTTCGATCGAAATGATTGGGTATTTGTCAGCCCAAGTCTTCCAGTACGCAGCCATTTCCATGTTGTTCAATTGCTTGCCATCTGATTTTTTGAAGGTATAAAGACCTGTTTTCTCATCGTAGAATTCAGATGCAGCAGCATCCATCGCGATGAAGATTTCTTCGCCTGGTTTGTAACCTGCTTTCTCGATTGATTGCAATACGATTTCGATTGCCTCTTCGTTCGACTTGATGTTTGGTGCAAAACCACCTTCATCACCTACGTTTGTTGAATATCCTTTTGATTTTAACACACCTTTCAATGCATGGAAAACCTCAGTACCCATACGCAATGCGTGTGAGAATGATTCAGCTTTCGCTGGCATCACCATGAATTCTTGGAAATCGATCGAGTTATCCGCGTGAGAACCACCGTTCAAGATGTTCATCATCGGAACTGGCAATGTATTTGCGTTAACACCACCGATGTAACGATATAAAGGCAAACCTGCTTCTTGTGCTGCTGCTTTAGCAACGGCCATCGAAACACCTAAGATTGCGTTTGCGCCTAATTTTCCTTTGTTTGGAGTACCATCTAATTCAATCATTAAACGGTCGATCATGTTTTGCTCAGAAACTTCTAAGCCCCATAATTCTTCAGCAATAGCTCTGTTTACGTTCTCAACAGCCTTCAAAACCCCTTTACCAACGTAAACTGATTTGTCTTCATCGCGAAGCTCAACAGCCTCGTGGATACCTGTTGAAGCTCCTGAAGGAACTGCAGCTCTACCGAAAGCTCCGTCTTCAGTCTTGATATCAACCTCGATTGTTGGATTTCCGCGTGAATCTAAAATTTGTCTGGCGTGTACGTACTGTATTGCACTCATCTTTTTATTGTTATTGTGAATAAATGATTACGATGTAATTGCTTAAATTGCCTTGCAAAATAACGCAAAATTTGGATAATTTCCGTGGTTTTTGTGTTTTATCATGATTATATAACCTGACATCCCTTCAAAATGAAAAAATATTCGCTTCTAATCCTGTTTTTAGCCTTATCCGTAGGTCCTTTATTTGCGCAAGTGCTTGACGTTGAATCATTTTCGAATAAAATAACCGAGACGCCGCAGGCATTATTGTTAGACGTTCGGACCTCTGGGGAGTTTGGTGGAGGGCATTTGCCCAAAGCAACCAATATAGATTTTCGGTCTGAGGGCTTTTCGAAGGAAATTGATAAACTGGATAAATCAAAACCGGTTTTAATCTACTGCCTATCCGGTGGCCGCTCCGCGCAAGCCGCAGAAATGATGCGCGCGAAGGGCTTTCAGGTAACCGAATTAAAAGGCGGATACTTAAAATGGACGACTAAATTGATGCCCTTGGAAGGAGTGCCTACTGTGAAGCATGATGCCGCTTGGAATTTGGCGGATTTCGAAAAATTGGCGAAAGAAAGTGATGCCGTCGTTGTGGATTTTTATGCTAAATGGTGCGCTCCATGTCTAAAAATGATGCCGATGGTCGATAAGTTGGCTGGAGAATACACGGGAAAGGTAACTGTCATTAAAGTGGAGGCTGATGGAAATCAGGCGATCTTGCAGGCAAGTGGGGTAGACGAAATCCCGAGTTTTCTGGTTTTTCGCAAGGGAAAATTAATCCAAAAAACATCGGGATTCCGAGAAGAGCCGAAGCTCAAAGAACTATTTGATCAAGCTACTGGGACCATTCAGTAGGTTGGCGCTCCCAGCGGTGATTTCTTAATTCGGTTAGTAATGTTGCCGGCAGTGCTGCTCCATCTGAGCATGCGATATTGCTTTCCACGTGCTTGATTTTGCGCATGCCAGGAATGATGGTTCCTACATCTGGGTTAGCTAATATGAATCGTAAAGCCATTTCGGGCAAATTCATTCCTTCAGGTAATAAGGGTTTTAAGGCATTCGCGTGATCGACACTCGATGTTAAATTCTCCGGGACGAAATACGTTGAACGCCAATCATCGGCAGGGAATTTCGTTTCATAGGTCATTAGACCTGTTAAGCTTCCTTCATCAAAAGGAACACGCGCGATAACACCCACATCCAATTTCTTACATAATGGGAATAAAAGATCTTCAGGATTTTGGTCGAAGATATTATAGATGACCTGAACGGACGAGATTAATCCCGTTTCTAGCGTTTTTAGACAGTTGTTGGGTTCCCAGCGGTTCACTGAAATTCCCCAGTGAGCAACTTTTCCTGCTGCGGTTAATTGTTCAACAGCCTTTTGCCACTCTTCTGAATTCGCCCATGCATCCTCCCAAACATGAAATTGTTGGAGATCAATTTGCTCTACACCCAAATTCTTTAAACTTTTTTCGGTGTATTCAATGATATGTTCTGCTGGAAAACATGCTTCGATTGTAAAATGAGATTTAGATGGCCAGGTAAAATTTTTAGGTGGAATTTTCGTGGCTGCATATAGTTTTTTATCGGGATGGCGCTTTATCAACGCTCCTAATATTTGCTCACTCTTTCCTTCTGCATAACCCCATGCGGTATCAAAAAAATTTGCGCCTAAAGACACCGCTTTTTCTAACGAGGCATTCACTTCTTCAATGTCGGAACCTGTCCAACCAGCGAGTCCCCACATACCATATCCCAGTTCACTTACCTGCCAGTTGGTCCGACCAAATCGTCTTGTTTTCATATGTATGTTCTTTTTTCCGTCGCAATAATATCGTTTTTTCATGTGTTTACTATCTGCTTTATGTTGTTTTATTTACGAGAACCACACGCCTAATTGACCCTTATTGGCAGTAAAATGTGTTTAAACACAAATTTTACATTTTTTGATTTACCTTTTAATAAACGATTAGGGAGTTTAAAATAGCAATAACGCAAATAACTCAATTATACTCAAATTTCGTGTTTGAGTAGTCTAATTTCGAATAAGCAAATTGCTGAATTTAAAGCGTCTTTATGCTATTTGAAGAAAAGTTACATGTGTTACCTGCTTTTGTACTTGATGGTACTGAGGTATTGCCGCTCGATATTTTACTCGTCCGAGGAGAAGGTAATTATTCGCATGTGATTCTCAAGGATGGTCGGAGATTTTTGTCTTGTAGAACCTTGAAATATTTCGCTGATGTCCTTGAGCTTGGCGGATTTATTCGCCCATCTAAGTCGGCATTAATTAATCCTGCTGCGATCCAGCACATTGATTTCAAATCACAAAAAGCAATTCGTTTAATTAACGACGAAATCATTCCGATTTCAAGACGCAAGGTACGCTCGATGCGACTCTTATTTCAAGGCGCCGAGGTTTAGTCCTGCGGAATAAATTGTTTCCAGAATGAAGGATTGTAGCGTTCCCACGCGTGGCATCCAAAGGGTAATTCGCCCAATAACTCATACGAAATTTTTGGATTTTGTTCGATTGCAAAGGATAAGGCTTCCTTCCAATGTGGCAATCGAAGCAAAAATCGAAAGGGAATAGCTCTTTTCTGGGCAAATGAAAACATAGCATCTTCATTGGCCAGCCATTCCTTGAAAAAAAGTTGGTAGATTTTAATATAACGCAACAATGGTTTTACCCGACGTAAGGAAAGCCCTCCATTAAATAATACAGGATTGCAACTTGCTTGGCCCGCTAGATGGTGTTTGCGTAGCTTCGGTGCTCCGATGTAATCATATCCTTTGTCACACCATGCCAACAAATTATCTTCGAATACATAGGCATCTAATTGATAAATTAAGATGTAATCGAAGTTGGGAAATGCTTCGTAAAAAATTGGGCTGGTCAGAAGCTTATTATAGGATTTTGTACTCGTAAAGTATTCGTCGCTGAATCGTATAGTATTTGGAGTAATACCATATGAACTTAAAAAGGAAAGATTTAACGACTCAGGCGCAACAAAGATCATGGGATGTTTTCCCAATACTCGGACACATTGCCTTAGTGAAACCGCTTCTTGTGGGTTTAACGTTGTTTGATAAAGGGGAATGATGACTGCGACCTTTTCCATGCTTATTCAAATAGATCTCCCAATAAAGGTCTCCACCATTTTCCGCCTTCTTCTAGTTGGTAAGATCCTCTTATAGCGTGTTTTACAACCGGAATGAATCGAAGAAGTCTGTTTGCTGGTAGATTTGCACGCATGCGATAAAATGCCTCACGGCGGAGTAAGGCTGTGGTAATTTCAGCATTCACTTCTTTTTCGTCTTCAAAGTGTTTCAGAAGTGCATGTGCGATATCAGCCTTTTTGCGAAGTGTACCTAATTTATCTTCCCGTGACCTCGTAAATCGTTGCAAAAGTGATACATGGGCCGGCTTACTTTTAAAGCCAACTTGCTGATTGGAATGTTCGCGGTATTGAATCAAACAGGTATTGATAAACCCAATTTGGTTGGCCATACTTAAGTTGAGTGCAATCCATCCATCGTGTATGAGTTCTTTGGTAATATTGGGTACAGCTCCAATTTTTGGTAGGGCACGTTTCTTAACGGCTAATGCCGCCCCGGTTACCACATAGCCTTTTAAAAGTATTCGGAAGGACCCTCCCGCTTGCCACAGATTTTGTACCTCAGCAGTGAATTCAATTTGTTCAAAGGATGTCTTGCCCGTCGGAAAACCGGCTTGGTCAATCATCGTAGCGTTTGAGAATACGGCTTCTTTATCTGGATTTTCAGCTAGGTAGTTGACGATTTTTTCAACTTTCTCCGGCATCCAAACGTCATCTTGATCGCATAGAAAAATCAAGTCGCCCTGGCATAATGCCATACATTGTTCAAAATTCTTGCTACTTCCTAAATTGACAGGATTACGGTGAACTTGCACAGGAAATACAACCTGTTTGCTAAAACGTTCAATAATCGCGAGTGTTTCATCTGATGAACCATCGTCACAAACAACTAACTCATGAATAGGCATGGTTTGTTGCTTGATGGATTCCAATTGTTTGGATAGGAACTCCGCACCATTAAATGTGCACAATGCGACGGATATTTTCTGCATAGTCTCCTAAATTACATCGGAACGTAAACTAGTTTTTTGGTTTCGAAAAAATCTTCTTTGAAATACGACGTAAGGTCAGTCACCTTCGCTTTTTTGCCTAATTCAGCAATTTCTTCCGTTAGTTCACCCCCTTTTAAGAGCAGTAAGCCATTGCGTTGCGTGTGAAAATGGTTAGGACTGATTTTATTTTTCACCCAGTAATAGAACGGGGTGAGGCGCGTTACGGCCCGACTAATAATAAACTCAAAATCTTGATCTACATCTTCTGCGCGCATGTGTTTGGCTTGGACATTACTTAATCCAAGTGCTTCAGCAACTCCTTCCACAACCTTGATTTTTTTACCAATGCTATCGACAAGTAAAAATTGCGTTTCAGGGAATAAAATGGCTAAGGGTATTCCTGGAAAACCGCCTCCTGTTCCTACATCTAAGACTTCTGTGCCTGGACGAAAGGGAAGGAATTTGGCGATGGCCAAGGAATGTAACACATGGTGCAACATCAAATTTTCGATATCCTTGCGTGAAACCACATTGATTTTTTCATTCCACTCGTTGTACAAGGGTAAAAGTTGGTCAAATTGTGCTTCCTGCTCTTCCGTTATTTCCGGAAAGTATTTTTTGATTAATGCTGCGTTCATTTCCATGTGATATCAAAGGTACGAATTTCCATTAAAGGTCCTTATCTCCTTTTGCGCCGCGCCTTCTTGGCTTCAGCTAATAATTTTTTTGCCTCTATATGTTGGGCCGATTTCTTTTCCGCCTTATCTAAGACCTCTTTGCAGTAATCAACGGTCTTATCAAAATCATTTTCTTGATAAGAGATGCGCGCAAGTCCTAGCACAGATGCCCAATAATAGCCAGATTCAAACGAATCTGTTTGCTTGCTGAAATCCATGCATTGTTGGAAATATTGCTTCGCTTCAGGTCTGTTTTTATAAACATACAATTGATAATAACCCAAAATGTAACTGGCATACCTGCCCGAAACCGCTTCGTATCCCACTTGATGCTGTGCGATGCGATTCAATATGGCCTTGGATTGTTCCATCGCTTCGTCCATGCGCCCTACGATGAATGCCGCGCGGGCATGGTAGCGATGGAAGAAAGGATTATCGGGGTAGTTTTCGTGGGTGTACTTAGCTAAATCATACGATTTATCCGTCATATTTTCCATGGCGTAAATCTGCAAGAGAAAATAGCGTGCCTCGGTCCGCGTGTAAAATGCCTGGTAGCTAACCTTTTCTAGTTGGGCCACACCTTGCATTTTATTCGCCTTCGGGAAAAGCCAAAGCACGGGTCTTAATAAGGGAAAGTTCTGTTTGATGAAGTGATAATAGTAATTGTACAAGCCGTCCCCAAACATCAACTCGGGGCTGAAATCCGCAAAATTCCGCGAATATTCGAGGTATTTTAAGGCATTTTTGGCAGCGAGGGTCGCTCGTGTCCAATTCTTGCGTTCGGCATGTAAGCGTCCTTTAAATCCATATGCGGCAGCCATGAAAAAGGCCGCTTCTGGATTTTCCGTTTCATCCCAAATCTTTTCCGCCTTATCGATGCTGCTGTCCATGTACTCGATCAAGTGTTCATCATAGACTTCATTGCCGGTATTAGGCACAATTTTCCACCACTGCATGAGTCCTAGAAGGAAGTCGGGAAGGGGATGATTCGGATATTTAACCTTCAGGTAATTGAATTCGCGTTCCGCTTCGGGGAAGTGGAAATTGTACATTTGATTGATGGCCGTGGTGGCTTCAATTTGTACTTCAGAGGTGAGTAGGAGCATGCCTTTTGAGCGCTCTTTTTCGGCTTCTTCCGTTAACTTCCACCATTGGCCCTCTGCTTGAAAGGCCAATGGTAGTGTTAACAAGAATAAAATAAATATCCTAAGATGAGATTTCAATTGCATCTCCGTTTTGGTTTAAGAATTTAAATTCTGTAATGCCAAACGAGGAGTCTTCCATGATGGAAATCCAGGTTTTGTATTTGAAAAACCAATTCATTCGAATGGATGGGAATCCTTTCGTGAAATACGCATGCAAGAATGGATGAACCAATAATGTCAATTTCTTTTCATTTTGCTTCAATACCAAATGTTCCACATGCTGGGCAACAATCTCAGATACCGCAATACTTGCTGTAATCGTGCCTGTCCCACCGCAACTTGGGCATGTTTCATGTGTCGAAACGTTCATCTCCGGACGAACACGTTGACGCGTAATCTGCATCAAACCAAACTTCGTTAACGGTAGAATGGTATATTTTGAACGATCACCACGCATCTCATCACGCATGATATCTTGAATCATTTTGCGATTTTCTGCCTTCTTCATATCGATGAAGTCGATCACAATGATTCCGCCCATATCACGTAAACGTAATTGACGTGCAATTTCTTTGGCAGCTTCGCGGTTGACACTCAAGGCCGTAGCTTCTTGATCTTCTTCCGAATTCGATTTATTGCCTGAATTGACATCGATAACGTGCAATGCTTCGGTATGTTCAACGATCAAATAGCCACCACCGGGTAAAGATACCGAGCGGCCAAAAAGCATTTTCAATTGCTTTTCGATGCCTACTTGTTCGAACAACTTTGTTTTGCCCGTGTGAAGCTTAACAATCTTTTCTTTCTCCGGAGCGACGTTATGTACATAGTCTTTCGCTTCGTTATAAAGGTCTTGGCTATCAACAATAACATTGTCAAAATCGTTGTTTAATAAATCGCGCAACATAGATGTCGCCCGACTCATTTCTCCAATGATTCGTTCGGTCGGTTTTGCATCAACTAATTTTTTGATGCCTTCTTCCCATTTCGCGATAGACTCTTTCAAGTCACGCTCCATTTCTTCCACCGCTTTTCCTTCAGCTACTGTACGTACAATCACCCCATAATTTTTGGGTTTGATGGACGTCATTAATTTTTGAAGGCGGTTGCGCTCAGCTTTTGACGTAATTTTCTTTGAGATGTTGACCCCGTTTGAGAACGGTACCAATACCAAAAAGCGTCCAGCTATGGAAATATCGCAGGAAAGGCGTGGGCCCTTCGTAGAGATAGGCTCTTTGACAACTTGCACTAAGGCTAATTGTCCACGAGTCAGTACTTTATCGATTTTGCCTAATTTGTCAATTTCCGACTCCAGTTTGTAATTCTCCAACTTGATGGTCTTGCCTTTTTTGGTTAAGACGTCACGGGTGAATTTTTGAAGTGTATTTAAATTAGGACCTAGGTCATGGTAATGCAAGAATGCATCTTTTTCATAACCAATATCAATAAATGCGGCGTTTAATCCAGAAACCAATTTTTTAATCGTACCCAAGTAAATATCTCCAACAGAGAATTGTGGTTCCGATTGTTCAATGTGGTATTCTACGATCCTTTTGTCTTGCAAAAGGGCTATTCTATCACCCTTGGGTGTAGAATTAATGATTAATTCATTACTCACAATGTTGACAAGAAGAATGTTTTATAAGGGCTAACGCCCGAATATTTAATATACAGGAAATTAAACGCCAAAAACAGGCTATTTATTGTTAGATAAAATGCCTGTTCTTGGGTTTTGCTAACAATCTCAAAATGAAACTGTAAACCTTATATTATTTCTTCTTATGACGATTCTTACGAAGACGTTTTTTTCTTTTGTGTGTTGAAATCTTGTGACGTTTTCTTTTCTTTCCGCAAGGCATAGCTTTGAGCGTTTAAGTTTTTAATAATTTACCAAGCTGACTTTCAGCTTTCTATTGTTGTGAAGACACGTAAATCGCATCTCTACAGTATTTAATGCTGCATTTCTGCAAGCAATTCGTTTGCGGCTTTTTTCTCCTCAGCATCTTTACTTTCGTTCAGAACGCGCTTCAGAATCTTTTTAGCCTCTTCTTTTTTATCTAACTGGGCCAAACAAAATCCGAGGTTTAATGCGGCTTTGTAGTTGTTTGGTTCCAGCTTCAATATCTGGGTGAATCGTTCTTGACCTTTGCCAAATTGATTCGATTTAATGGCTAATATACCTAAATTGAATATCGCCGGCACGAAAGTCGGCTCTTGTTCAATCACTTCCCTTAAAAGGCTAATGCCTTTCATCGGTGTAGGTGTATCTACATAAGTCATCGCCATATTCGTCTTAACCATTAGGTTATTCGGATCGAGCGATAACGCTTTTTCAAAATAGTTACGCGCTTTTTCGCCTAGGATTTGACCCTTTTTAGCATTGATTGCGTAGGTTTGTGCTTCAAAATACAATTGGCCTGCACGTAAAATATGCGTCAATGTCGCATGTTTATTTGCATATTCCGCTGCGTAATATGCAGCACTATCGTATTTGTCGGCGCCAATAAAAGCTGTTGCCAATTTCTCCAATGCGGATACTTCTTGTGCCTCAGTTTTGGCTTGTTGCAGGATTACTTTTAATGCTGCAATTTGTTTTTGCTGTTCCGGAGTTAAGGGAGTAGCATGGCTATTTTCAGTTTCTGTTTGCGCAGTTTCTTTCGCTGCAGCATCTCGATTTGCCCCTCCTGCCACGGAGTTTTCTGTTTTATTGCTCACATTTCCCTTGGGTAATTGGAAAATGAGGGCTACTAAACCAAGGCCAACACATAAAATGATCGCAAGCGTTTTATTCATTTTATTGACCTATTTGCTTAATCAAATTGAATTAAGCTTTCGCAGGGTCAGTGCTTGTTTTAACTTGTTCTATGAACACTTTTGCAGGCTTGAAGCTTGGCACATAGTGCTCATCAATGGTAATGGACGTGTTTTTCGAAATATTACGCGCGATTTTCTTCGCTCTTTTCTTATTGATAAAACTTCCGAATCCACGAACATAAATATTTTCTTGTTTCGCTAGGTTATCCTTTACTACTTCAAAGAAGTTTTCTAACGTTTCAGATACATCTTTTTTATCTATCCCTGTTTTGCTGGAAATCTCAGCAATTACATCTGCCTTAGTCACGGTAATGAGTCTTTATTGATTCGTTGATTCTATTTCGTTCCCCCTTGCTTTCAAAAGGGACACAAAAGTAAGGTTTTTCTTTAAAAGGGGCAAATGAAAAAGCGATATTTATTTTTTTGCTTTTAGGTAGCCCATTATCTTTGATGCTTTCATGAAGAAAGTTACAAATCACCCCTTTGCCGAAACATTAATTACTTGGTACAAAGATCATGCCCGAGATTTGCCTTGGCGAAGAACGAATGACCCTTATGTGATTTGGTTGTCGGAGATTATTCTCCAACAAACGCGTATCGCCCAAGGCTTACCGTATTTTTATACCTTGACGGAGGCTTTTCCTACTGTATACGATTTAGCTGCAGCGGATGAAACAACGTTATTTCGTCACTGGCAAGGCTTAGGCTATTACAGTAGAGCTCGAAATTTGCACAAAACAGCCAAACATGTGGTTGATATGCTTGACGGGAAATTCCCTGAGACCTATTCCGAGTTAATTAAATTGCCAGGCGTAGGTCCTTACACGGCAGCGGCCATTGCTTCATTTGCCTTCGGTGAAGCAAGTCCTGTCGTCGATGGGAATGTCTATCGCATTTTAGCCCGTTATTTCGGAATTGAAACGGATATTCTGCATGCTTCTGCCCGCAAAGAGTTTACGGCATTGGCACAAGAATTAATTCCAAACTCGGATCCAGCCCGATTCAACCAGGCCATCATGGAGTTTGGCTCTTTACAATGTAGCCCAAGTCCCGATTGTGGAAGTTGTCCGCTAATCAGCTCCTGTTTCGCCTACCGGGAAGAGCGGGTTAACCAGTTACCCGTTAAGTCGAAAGCGAAACCCCAACGAATTCGCCATTTTCAATATTTTATCATCGAGCAGGCAGGGAAAGTGCTCGTTCATCAGCGGCAAGCCAAAGATATTTGGCAAGGATTGTGGGAGTTCTTTTGCGTGGAATCACCCGACCTGCAGGAAGCGATTAATTTACATCCATTTTTGTCACCACTCATGGGACATGCTGTGGCTTTACAAGCGCCCGGAGTCCATGTATTAAGTCATCAGAAAATCATTTCAGCCGCCTGGTTGGTACAATTACCTTCGAATTTCAAGTTTGAAAAACCGTCAGATTATCAGTGGATTTTGTCATCCGAATTCGAGCAATTGGGTAAGCCGGTGTTGTTATTAAATCTGATTACTGATAATATTGCATTGAAGGAAATATTGGAAGGCTAGAAGATGTACATTTGGCTGTTCAATTACCTAACCTTTAAACAATACAATTATGGCAGGCGTAAACAAAGTGATTTTATTAGGCAATTTAGGCGGAGATCCTGAAGTGCGTGCATTACCCAATGGGGTAAAAGTGGCGAATATCAATATCGCAACATCGGAAGCTTATACGGGGAAAGATGGCCAGCGTGTCGAGCAAACAGAATGGCATCGTGTGGAATTATGGGATAATTTGGCCAACATTGCCGAACAATATTTGCGAAAAGGGAATCAAGTATATATCGAAGGAAAAATACGTTCAGAAGAGTGGCAAGATAAGACCGGCGCCACGGTGCGTGGTTATCGTATTCGTGCAACAAACATGAATTTGATTGGAGGACGCAATGAAAAGGGAGCTGATGCGCCAGAACGTCCAAAGCCAGAAGCGGTTAACTTAAATGCCCCTGCGGCGAATGTGAACCCTTTTCCTACGGTAATGCAGGAGGAAGGCGATGATTTGCCATTTTAAATTTTCAATAAGAAGAGGGAATATAGGATGACTGTATTCCCTTTTTCTTAAATTTGTGCGTACTGTGCACATTAAAATATGGAGGCTGACCCCTTTCCCATTCATTTACTTACTGTCATTGATCCCAACCTTCCTTTAAGTTCGGTGTTTTTCATCGGGATTATTTTGATTGCTTTGCTTTTTCTTTCTGCCCTATTGGCAGGTTCGGAAGTTGCCTTCTTTTCCCTGAATGCGGATCAGCGGGCGGCGCTTCGTGATAGCGATAATCCTGCGGAGAAGGCGGTGAGTCTACTTTTGGATAAACCCCAACAGCTTTTGGCGACCTTGTTGATTGCTATTAACTTTGTTAATATCATCTTCATTACGCTGTCCAACTATTTGACAGAAATGATTTTAGGACCACAATCAGTAGGGACTTTAGTCGTGACTTTATTCTTATTGTTCGGTGTCACGTTCATCATCACATTTTTCGGCGAATTGATTCCAAAAGTTTGGGCACAACAAAATAATATTCGCTTTGCGACGTTCTCTGCTACGTTAATTCAATTTTTTAACGTGGTTTTTACTCCACTTTCAAGATCTTTATTGGCTATTTCCAATTTGATTGAAAAGCGAATTGAAAAGAAATCTTACACATTGACCGCGCACGAATTGAACCATGCGTTGGAGATAACGACCGACGAGAATACAACGGAACAGGAGAAGGATATTCTGCGTGGCATCTTGAATTTTGGCAATACATCCGTTAAATCCGTCATGAAAGCCCGACGCGACATTGTCGCCTTTGATACGGAAATGGACTTCCATGAATTGATGGATAAAATCAATAAAAATGGATATTCACGTGTGCCTGTTTTCAAGGAAACCATTGATAAAATTGAAGGGATCTTATACATCAAAGATTTGTTGGTTCATGTAGAAGAAGACGAGAAATTTGATTGGATTTCGTTGTTGCACCAACCGTTTTTTGTGCCTGAAAACAAGAAAATTGATGACTTGCTTTACGATTTTCAAGAGAAGCGGGTGCACATGGCGGTCGTGGTGAACGAATATGGGGAGACAGAGGGACTCGTAACCATGGAGGATATTATTGAGGAAATTGTGGGAGAAATCAACGATGAATTCGATGATGAAACCGCTGATTATAAACGCCTGGACGAACAAAATTATCTGTTTGAGGCTAAAACGTCCTTAAATGATTTTTGTCGGGTTTTCGATTTAGATGTCGTTTATTTTGAAAAGGCAAAAGGAGAAAGCGAAACCTTGGGAGGTTTAATGATCGAGTTATTTGGTCGGATTCCAAATTCCGGTGAAGAAATGGCCTGGGAGGATTTTGAATTTAAAATTCAATCTGTGGATGCTCGACGCGTTAAAAAGGTGAAGGTTACGAATAAGAAGAATGATACGCTTACTGCTGAAAATGATAATTAGATACAAGTCCTTTCTGTCTATATTACTTGTTGGGATGAGCTTTTCAGCGTGTATCACCGTGCTGCCTGAACCGCCAGACCCCACACAAGGGGAATCTTCCTTTGAGAATGCCGTTGATCGAGGTGCTTTGGATAATCCTAGAATCATGGAGGCATCGGGCATAGGTGCGAGTAGAAAAAATCCGGGCTACTTTTGGGTAACAAACGATTCAGATGTTCAAGGCCCGATGTTGTATCTGATCGACTCCTTGGGCAAAGGGAAAAAGGAATATTTATTGAGTGGAGCAACCCACCGGGATTGGGAAGATTTGGCTGTCGTAACGGAATCCGATGGTTCTGCCACTGTTTACGTGGCTGATTTTGGCGATAATTTTCAAGACAACCCGAATTATGCTATTTATTGGTTTAAAGATTTAGCTATTACATCAAATCCCTACACGGTATTAACGGATATTAATAAATTAACCTTTCGCTTGCCAGATGGCTTTCGTGATATGGAAACCTTGTTAATTGATCAGAAATCCAAAGATATATTTGTGATTACGAAGCGGGAAAATAGTAAGCGTTTATATAAAATACCCGCAGCGAGGGTGCTGAATGGGACGACAGTCACAGCGGAATATATTCAAGATTTAACCTTCTCGACACCGTTTTCGAGTGATGCAAAAATCCAACAAGCCTATTTCTTAACCGGAGGAAGTGTTTCTCCGGATAATTCGGAAATACTGATTCGTAATTACATTGGCATCTATTACTGGAGGCGCAAAACGGGGGAAAGTATTCCGGAGGCGCTTCTGCGTCCCGCGAAGGCTGTACCTTATTTATTAGAGCCCCAAGGAGAAGGAGTAACGTTTTCTTTAGATGGTTCAGGGTATTACACCCTTTCAGAATCACCTGATTTAGTGCCTGCTCACCTGTATTATTATAAGAAAAAGTGAGAAATAGAAGTCGGATACAGGTATTTGTGATGGGCTTGCTCGTTTGGGCATGTCAATCTTTTTACATTGGGGATTCCGACCAATCTCAAACGCGCTTTTCGAATACGAAGGATGTAGGAGTCTTGGCTAATATTGAAATCGATGAGGCATCCGGCATGGTTGCCTCCCTTCGAAATCCAGGAAATTTTTGGGTTATCAATGATTCGAAGGATTTGAATCGTATGTTTTTAGTCAGTGAAACAGGTCAAGGGAAAGCCGAATTTAGCCTATTGGGCTTACATAATCGCGACTGGGAGGCGATGGGCCGCTGGCAGAATCGGACAGGTCAAACCTATTTGTATGTAGCGGATATCGGGGATAATTTTGCTCAAAATGCTAGCTATCAAGTTCACCGCTTTTTAGAGCCATCTTTGAAATTAACAGATCCTTTGCGCCGAGTTATTAAACACACCCAAAGTTTGGAATTTACGTTGCCTGACGGCTCACGTGATATGGAATGCATGCTGATTGATCAGGTTACCGGCGATCTTTATTTTATCTCCAAACGGGAAGATCACAAGCGTTTATATCGCTTGCCTGCAGAAGCATTTGCGTCCAAGGGAATTCAGAAAGCTCAGTTTATCTACGAATTGAATTTCTCCATTCCCACGTCAGACCTCAGCTTGCTTAAGCAATTGTATTTCATTACGGATGGGAATGTGGCATCTTCCAACGAAGAAATCATTATCCGCAATTACTTGGAAATTTATTACTGGAAAAAGCAAAAACATGAAAGCATTGCAGACGCGCTTCGTCGGACGCCGCGTATTGTTCCTAGTATACTTGAACCACAAGGGGAAGCTTTGGCTTTTGACGGCATGAATCAAGGCTATGCAAGCATCTCGGAGATTGCAAGTTTATCGAGTCCAGCGCACTTGCATTACACCGCTAAGCGATAATCATTAGTTTCGCGAAACTTAATAGCAAGGTTTTTTCCCCCACGCCTTGTTCGAACAAAATGTGTGCTTTGCGTTCGGCGCCATTGACCTCCAACTTCTGAATCGTCCCAAAACCAAATTTCTGATGTTCTACCCGCTGTCCAGCAGCTAAACTCAATGCGTCCGATTGCACAAAATTCGCTGAAGGGACATGTTGGTAATTCGTATTCTGCTTCGGTTTTTGAATCAATTGAGCGGCACTTGCACTGGTGGATTTCTCCACGAAACCCGTTTTTTGAACGGGTCTAAAATTGGATGTGTCCTTCTTTCCTGGCGTTTTCGCCATTTTGAGGTAGGTGCTGTCAAGTTCATCGATGAACCGACTCGGCTCACAACTTTTTAATCGGCCGAATTGATAACGGGATTCCGCATAGGAAATCATCAGTTTTTTCTCCGCTCGTGTGATGGCAACATAGAACAAGCGACGTTCTTCTTCGAGATCCGCTTGGCTTTGCAACATCATTTGACTCGGGAATAAATCTTCCTCTAATCCTACTAAAAATACATGCTTAAACTCCAGTCCTTTGGCTGAGTGAACCGTCATCAAGGTTACTTTGTCCTTATCGTTCGGGTCTTCGGTGGTGTCAGCGTTTGTGAGCAGGGAAACCGACTGCAAGAAAGTTGACAACGATTTGTCCTCATTTTCTTCAGAATCCACAAATTGCTTGATGGCGTTCAGTAATTCTTGTACGTTTTGGTAGCGCGCTAAGCCTTCAACCGTTTTGTCTTCATATAATTCACGAACCAATCCCGATGTTTTAGCAACGTGACTAGCGATTTCGTAGGCATCTTTTTGTTCCACCTCGACCATCAATTTATATGACTTGATCAAGTCGGCGAATTGTTCAATCGGTGCCGTGCCGCGCACGCCTTGGAATTGATTAATATTTGCGACCACATCCCAAACCGTTGAACTTTGCTCACCGGCAGTTAAGGAAATTTTGGCGATGGTGGTATCTCCAATCCCGCGTTTCGGTAAATTAATGATACGCTTGAAAGCTTCTTCATCTTGTTGGTTTACCACAAAACGTAAGTAGCCCAAGACATCCTTGATTTCCTTCCGTTGGTAGAAAGATAAACCGCCGATAATCCGATACTTGATATTTAAGCGACGCAAGGATTCCTCAAAGGAGCGAGATTGAGCATTGGTCCGATACAGAATGGCAAAGTCGGAGAAGCGTAAACCTTCCTTTTGACAGGTTTCAAATATGTTGGAAGCAATGATGCGTCCTTCTTCGTTATCGCTTCCGGCACGAATGATTTCGATCTGATCGCCATCTTCATTCGAGGTAAAGACGTCTTTCTTTAATTGGTTTTTATTCCGTGCGATGACTGAGTTCGCCACAGCGACGATGGCTTTCGTGGAACGGTAGTTCTCTTCGAGTTTGATCGTCGTTAAATCGGGGTAGTCACGCTCGAAATTGAGGATATTTTGGATGTCGGCCCCGCGGAAGGCATAAATACTCTGCGCATCGTCACCTACAACACAGATGTTTTGATGAACGGCGGAAAGCTTTTTGGTGATGAGATATTGGGATACGTTGGTATCTTGAAATTCATCCACCATGACATGCTTGAATTTGTGTTGGTATTTGTGCAACACATCCAGGTGATCGCGGAAAAGAATATTTGTCTGAAAGAGCAAATCATCAAAATCCATGGCATTTGCCTGGAAGCAGCGCGTACAATATAATTTGTAAAGCTGTCCCATCATGGGGATTTTGGCGTAACGATCTTCCTGTTCTAAAACGGGGCTGTTGATGTATTGTTCGGGGCCAATCAGCCGGTTTTTCGCATTGGAGATTCGGTTTAAGACCAAATTGACCTTATAAATTTTATCATCTAGATTTTGCTCTTTGATGAGCGTCCGGATGAGGGATTTGGCATCGTCGGTATCGTAGATGGAAAAATTGGAGGTATAGCCCAAACGTTCCCCTTCAAAGCGTAGGATTTTGGCAAAGACGGAGTGGAAAGTACCCATCCAGATGTTTTTGGCTTGCGTCCCGATGACACTTTCGATCCGATGGCGCATTTCGCCGGCGGCCTTATTCGTAAAGGTTAAAAGCAGAATACTGAATGGATCGACGCCCTTATCGATTAAATGGGCTGTGCGGTAGGTCAGCACGCGGGTTTTTCCCGAGCCGGCACCAGCAATGATCATTAGGGGACCATCGATGTGTTCGACTGCTTGTCGTTGGGGCTCATTCAGACCTGCCAGGTAATCCATAGGGTATAATTTAAATTCAATTGGGGGGAGCAAAAATAGGAAATTTTGACGGGTAATTCGATGTGTAAATTGATAAAAAAAGGCGCAGAATGTCCGCGCCCTTTTACCCTTAATCTTTCACTTGTTGACTTACCTATTGGACAGCGACTAAATCGCGTTTTACTTCCGTTAGGATGTTGAATGTTTTGGATTGAATGACCTGTTTTTTGGCATTTAGGATTTCCATTTTATACTTTCCGTCCAAAAGGTTTGCGAAGTTGTACAACTTCTTGCTTGCGATTACTTCTTGGTGGATGATATTTTGGTCTGCATCGTAAATGATGACTACAAGTTTCGAATTCGGTTCAGCGCTAACTAGGAATTTCATTCTTCCCACTTGGTTGATGCTAACAGGTAAGCTTAATCCGGTTGCCATTGCTTGGGGAGTCATGGACATGCTCGTTGCGAAGAAGGCAAGAGCCATTGCATTGATGATGTACTTTTTCATACTCGTTTGATTTTAAAATACTTAGGCGGAAATATTTCCGTTTGTTGGCTCAAATCTAGGCTTTATGGATTAGCCACAAATTAAATCCGTGTAAAATTTGATTTTTTCAAGAAAGTTCTTCTTAAAAAAATTATAATTCAGGGAATTGTGCAAATGTGTACCGGATTTTCATGAGCCCCAATTTCAATGTTATCAAATTGTTAAGGAATAGGTATTCCTTTTAACGATTTTGTAATACTTCGTTAATTAACTCGTAATAGCGCTGGTGGTTTTTCAGGGTAGTTTTGCATCGTAAAATTCACCAGTATTAAAATCACATGAAAACCATTAAAGTATTAGTATTATTCGTTTTATCAACAGTAACAGCCATCGCACAAGATGGAGGTACCATCCGAGGTACTATTAAAGATTCAAAAACAAAAGAAGACATTATCGGAGCAACGATTCTCGTTCAGGGAATTAATAAGGGTGCTGCTACTGACATCAACGGTTTTTTCTCTTTCGGCAAATTGCCTGTAGGCTCTTATTCATTGAAAATTTCATTCGTAGGCTACGAATCTAAAATCTATGAAGGTGTTAAGGTTGCGGCTAATCAAGTAACCGAACTTAATCTTTCGTTAGCAGAAGAGTCGGCAACGTTAGCCGAGGTGAAAGTAGTCGCTCAGAAATTAACGAATACAGAGCAATCTGTGATTTCGGAAATTAAGGCGGCTCAATTGGTCGTTAGTGGTATTTCTGCCGCACAAATCACAAAGACATTGGATCGTACGGCTGCTGAAGTTGTGAAACGCGTTCCGGGTGTTACGATTTTCGGCGAGCGCTTCATCAACATTCGTGGTTTGAATGAGCGTTACAACACCGTTCAATTAAATAATGCATTTGCACCATCAATGGAAACGGATGTTCGTTCGTTCTCATTTGACATTATTCCTGCGGGTCAAATTGACCGTATTTTGGTATTCAAATCTCCATCAGCTGAAATTCCAGGTGAATTTGCTGGGGGTGTTGTGAAAATCTTTACCAAATCTATTCCGGAAAATAACTTCTTAACACTTGATATCTCAAGCGCTTACCGCGAAGGAACAACCGGTGCTGCATTTTTTGCCACAAAAAATGCCAACATGGCTTGGACAGGTTTTGATCAAGGCTATTTTGATTTGCCTAAGTCTTTCCCAATCAATCGTAGCGCCTTAATCAATACGGGAGCTTCAGGTATTGATGCCATTGGTGCTTCCTTGAAGAACAATTGGGTGCCGGTAGAATCTAATGCAATGCCTGACATGCGTGCATCCTTAGCGGGTGGACTTAAATTTGATTTGGGTTCCGTTCGTATTGGTAATGTGACGGCTGTCAACTATTCTAACACGCGTTCTATCTTTAAAATGGAGCGTAATGACTGGGGATATAGTAATATCCAAACGACAGGAGAGCCAGATGAGATTTTCAATTATGTTGATAATCAATATTCAAATGCGATTCGTTTAGGTGTTTCACACAACTGGTCGGCGCGTTTCGCAGGTGGATCTGTAATTGAATTCAAAAATTTATTTAATCAATTAGCGAATACACAATACATTCAGCGTTCAGGATTTGACAATGGTTCGAACTGGGATATTCGTTCATTCGATCAGGTATTCAGAGGTATTTACACGGGTCAGTTGACCGGCCGTCATGAATTTCAAGAGGGTAGCCTAAAAACGGATTGGATGGTAGGTTACAATTCAGCTTATCGTAACCAGCCGGATTACAAACGTTTCCGTTACAATGTAGATGGTTCATCGAGCAGCTTATTTATACCAAACGGTGCTGCACAGACATTTTTGTTGGGTCGTACCTACATCAACATGGACGAGTCATCTTATACAGCGGCGTTTAATCTTGATAAACGAATCAAAGTAGGCGATGAGAAGGAATTGGATTTCAAAGCAGGTTTATTCTATGAAGATAAGGTACGTGATTTCGGTGCACGTAACATTGGTTATGTGAAATCGACGCCATCGTTCCAGACGACCTTGCCTATTGACCAATTGTTTTCTCCACAAAACTTCAACTCGAGAACAGGTATAAAGATTGATGAGCAAACGAATCCGAATGACTCATACAATGCAACAAACAATTTGTTTGCCGCTTATGTCTCTGCGAATTATGCCTTAGGCAAGAAGTTTAATGCTATTGTGGGTGTTCGTGCAGAACAAAATAGCCAGAAGCTGAATTCAGCGGATTTGGTAGGGAAGGCCATCAACTACGATAACACGCGTTTGGATGTGTTGCCATCCTTGAACTTGACGTATAATTTCACGGAGAAGTCCTTGTTACGTTTGGCTTACGGAAAGACATTGAATCGTCCAGAATTCCGCGAGTTAGCTCCTTTCTCTTTCTATGATTTTGTTAATAACCGTACGGTTTCAGGTAATCCAACTTTGAAGAATGCTGAGATTCAAAACTTTGATTTCCGTTATGAATTTTATCCTACACCGACGGAGTTAGTAAGTATTGCTGCATTCTACAAGGACTTCACAAACCCGATTGAAGTTGTGTTTGCTTCAGGTGCTAACCCAATCTTGAATTTCTCTAATGCGAAGTCGGCCTATTCAACAGGTATCGAAGCAGAATTCCGCAAGAACTTAAACGCGAATCAGCCGAATACAATTTTAGGAAGAACAAGTTTTGTATTCAACGGTACATACATTTTTAGCCGCGTTAAATTGGATGCGACGGTAGCGAAAGATCAATCTGACAACCGTCCATTGCAAGGTCAATCGCCTTATATTGTGAATGCTGGTTTGAATTATAATGATGCCAAAAAGGGTTTACAATTGAATTTTAATTATAACGTCATTGGTAAACGTATTTTCGCTGTGGGTAACAACTTTGGGTCTCCATACCCAGATTGGTTTGAGATGCCACGTAACGTGATTGATTTTAGTTTTTCAAAGCAATTGACAAAAGCGATCATGCTTAAAGGTGGTGTGAGCGATATCTTGAATCAAGGAAATACGATTTTACAAGATGGTAACCAAGATCAGGTTTTTGATCGTAACCAAGATCAGACCATTCAAAACTATGCGCCTGGTCGTGTAGCTTCATTAGGACTTATTATTTCTCCATTTAATTAATCAAACAATTTAATCAAACAAAAGTGATGAAACGCTTACAAACAAACATGTTTAAAGTTTTCGCTATGTTAACTATTGCGGTAGTTACATTAGCGGGTTGTGCGACAGAAGAGGAAGTTTTTCCTGTGCCAACAATCTCGACGTCGGGAACGCTTGCGGGAATTCCGGGTGCGACCATTACAGTTAAGGCGACAATCAATGCGCCTGCAGGTATTAAGTCGATTACGGTTTTGAAAAACGGTGCGGCTTTTGATTCAAAAATAATGGCTGGCGAAAAAACAGCTGAGTATTCAAAGGATTATGTGATTGAAGGAACAGCAGGTTCAACGGTGAACTTTACGGTACAGGTTACAGATAACCAAAACCAAGTTTCTTCGTTGGTATCAATTCCCGTAACCGTTTCTGTCGTACCTCCTAAAACCATTGTGGATGTAGAAGGTGTGATCGAAGGAAACGTGACATGGACTGCGGATAAAATTTACCGTTTGAAAGGTTATGTACGAGTAGGTGAAGAAGCTACTTTTGGTACCATTACGAAGGTTGGTCAATTGACTATCCAAGCAGGTACGGTTATCATCGGAGATAAAGCTACTAAGGGAACTTTGGTTGTACACCGCGGTTCTAAATTGATCGCGAATGGTACTGCTGCTGCTCCGATTGTATTTACATCTGCTGAAGGTGTAGGCAACCGTGCTCCAGGCGATTGGGGTGGAGTTGTTCTTTGTGGAAAAGCACCAAACAATTTAACGGGTACAGTAGAATTAGAAGGTGGTTACAAAGGTTACCACGGTGGTACGGATGCAGCAGATAACTCGGGTTCATTAAAGTATGTTCGTATTGAATACGCGGGTATTCCTTTGAATCCAAACCAAGAAATTAACTCATTAACGATGGGTTCAGTAGGTTCAGGGACGACTATTGAATATATCCAAGCGTCATTTGGATTGGATGATTCATTTGAGTGGTTCGGTGGAACGGTGAATGCAAAATATTTGGTTGCTTACAAAGGAACAGATGATGACTTTGATGTGGATAACGGATATTCAGGAAACGTTCAATTCGGTTTAGGATACCGTGATGGTAACTTAGCGGATGCTTCAGGATCAAACGGATTTGAAGTTGATAACAACTCAAATGGAGATGCTGCAACACCATTTACTTCTGCAACATTTGCAAACATGTCAATCATTGGTGCCAAAGGAACGGCTTCATCTTATTTGGATTTCAACTTCCAAAATGGTGCGCAATTACGTCGTAACAATAAGTTGAAAGTATATAACACATTCATTACAGGTTACCCAACAGGTTTGTATATCGATAGCCAAAAAGGTTCTGCGAAAACAAACGCAGCAAATGGTGACTTAGTTGTTAAGAACGTCATTATTGCGGGTACTTCAGGATGGGGAACTTCAGGTTTCACAGCATTGAATACGAACGTATACGGTTTCGGTGTTGCGGTAGCGGATGAAGAGCAAGTTGCTAAGACAGGTTCTGCAGGAACAGTTGCTACGAAGCCTATCGAAATCGGTACAGGTGTTAAAGCATCTGATTGGTTCAAGGCAATCGCTGGTAACAAAGTGTTGACATCGACAGCGAATACAGGTATTGCTGCTACATTATGGTCAGCTCGTCCAACGTTAACTTTAACGGCTGGAACTTCAGAATCATTGATCGGTACTGCTTTACCTACATTGCCAGGTATGACTGCAACGGATTATATCGGTGCATTCAAAGATTCAGATTGGACTGCTGGTTGGGCTGAATTCTCGCCTAACTCAGTACTTTACATTAAGTAATTTATAATTAGCTAGGACGTTGCCAAATGAGGCAACGTCCTTTTTTTTACACCAATGATAAAAAATATATTAACTTTTTTTGCAGGCGTCATGCTATTGGCTTCCTGTCATTCCAAAGACGAAGTAGGCTACTATTTTTCTGACGCTGAACGTGATACGCTGTTGACGAATATCATTACGTACATGGGAGAAAAAGCTACCTATTCAACAGATTCAACAAAATTTCAGGCACAATTCAGACCTGAATATGTTAGCCGTTTACCACTCTATCATTTTGTTCATTTGACCAAAGATGAAGCGGGTACTTATTTTTATTTAATTAGTCGGCCCGTGGCGGGTCGAAAGGATTTACGAAGGGGAGTCGTAGGTCGATTCATCTTAAAACCTGAATCTACGGAAATACTTGCTTTTGAAGAGGTTGTTAACACGCCGCATTTTGATGACGAAACCGTGAAGGAACGTGGGGCTTTTTTATTTAAGGCACTTGTTCGTGAAGGAAATTTAAACGCGTATTTGCCCATGAAACATTATGTGGAATGGCCAGATTCGACACTAAAATATGACAAAAAAACCCATAATTGGGTTTCTAGGATATCGGGTTTGTAACCCACGATTTTATATTGGTGTAATATAGCAAATGTCGGCAGGTCTCCTGTCGACATTTCTTGTTTGGAGCGAATTGAAATGATAAATTTTCGTGTAATTTAGAACAAGTTTAAAGGAAACCTATTTATCAATCTTATGCGTCAAGTTTTATTTTTTTCTTTGTTGATGACTTTGTTTATTTCGCCGGCATACAGTCAAAAGTTGGCCGACCACCGTGTTATCGTCATCATGACCGACGGGTTTCGTTGGCAAGAAGTTTTCGGAGGAATGGATTCATCCATTGTAAAAGTGAAGCGTTTCCACCACGGGGATAGCGCGCGCTTAGTTAAGCAGTATTGGGCACCAGTTGCTGAGACTCGCCGTGAAAAATTATTACCCTTTTTTTGGAATACGATTGCTAAACAGGGCCAGATTCATGGTAATCGTAGCAAAGGATCACTTGTGAATGTTGCAAATCCCTATTGGTTTTCCTATCCAGGATACAGTGAGTTATTAACAGGCCAGGTTGATACGTCCGTGAATTCGAATGATTACAAGGCGAATCCCAATACGAACTTTTTTGAGTACTTGAATAGCCTAAACGCCTATAAAGGTTCGGTTGCGGCTTTTGGAGCTTGGGATGCGTTTGATCGAATTTTAAATGAAAAGCGTGCGGGTTTTCCGGTTATTAATGCTTTTGATGATTATAATTCCTATGTAAAAAGCAAGGATAGCGATTTACTTTCACGCATGACGAAGGATTCTTTCCGCGCGTTTGGGGATGCGGAGGTTTTGGATGGGTTTATGCATTACCAAGCGATGGATTATTTGAAAAATAAGAAACCCAAAGCCATGTTCATTTCCTACGGCGAAACGGACGAATTTGCACATGAAGGCCATTATGGACATTACCTGAATGCGGCGCATCAATTCGACGCTTGGTTGGCTGATATTTGGCGATTCGTTGAATCAGACCCCTTATACAAAGGTAAAACGACCCTATTAATCACGACGGATCATGGTAGAGGAGATAAGAATAAATATGAATGGACATCACATGGAGAGAAGGTGAAAGATTGCCATGAGATTTGGTATGCCATGCTGGGGGCCAAAGTCCCTAGGTTGGGTGAGGTACAATCCCCAGAACAAGTGTATCAAAAAGACTTGATTCATTTTGTTGCTAAGATCATGGAGATTCCTTTTAGCAGTAGGCCCAACTAGTATTTAATAATTTGGTAACATCCATCGGTCATGAGATGCTTACCTTCGCAATGTTTTAATAATAAACTTATGTTTGGTCTAGATCCTACGCTGTTATTCCTATTATGCTTTTGCTTAGTTGCGGCATGTGCTTTTGAGTTTGTTAACGGATTTCATGATACGGCTAACGCCGTAGCAACTGTCATATATACACACTCATTGAAGCCTACTCAAGCAGTTGTATGGTCAGGGTTTATGAACTTTCTTGGGCTGCTAACCGGCGGAGTTGGTGTTACGATGAGTATCATTGGCCTATTGCCAACCGAATTATTAGTGGATACCAATGTCTATCATTCCATGGCGATGGCATTAGCGCTGTTGATTTCTGCAATTATGTGGAATTTAGGCACCTGGTATTTAGGAATTCCCGCATCTAGTTCTCATACCTTGATTGGTTCCATTATTGGTATTGGAGTGGGGCATGCATTGTTGCCAGAGGCTTCCAACAAAGGGCTTTCATCATTGAACTGGGATAAGGTGATTGAGATTGGGCAAGCCTTGTTGTTGTCTCCTTTATTTGGTTTTGCCTTGGCAATCATTTTGATGTACATTTTAAAGAAGTCGGTAACTAACAAAGAAATCTTCAAGGAACCGAAGAAGAAATCACCTCCTCCTTTGTGGATTCGTTCGATATTAATTGCTACCTGTACCTTGGTTTCTTTTTTTCACGGGAGAAATGATGGCCAAAAAGGAATCGGCTTGGTGATGGTTATATTAATTGCGTTTTTGCCTGGTTTCTTTGCGGTCAATACTTCGCTTGACTTAAATGCGTTGCGAACACATTTGTCTACCGTACAGCAAATAACCGCAAAGATTGATTCGTCTGCCTTGTCAATCAAAGAGCAAGATGCCTTAGCCAAGATTAAGTCGTCCTCACAGGACCTTTTTGTTATTACATCCAAGAATCCTGGGATATCGACCTTAACAACGGATCAAAAATTTGCGATTCGCAAAGCGGCTTTGACGATTAACAAGCATTCAAAGAAGTTGATTGAAAGCGAATCTGTTGCTTTATCTGAGAATGATAAGCAAGCATGGAAAAAAGCAACGGCAGGGTCTAAAGCTCCCTTTTTCACCTACGGATCAAGTTCCAGTTCAGGTTTAGCTAGTGTGACCGATTTTGCGCCTAATTGGGTGATGTGGATGATTGCCTTATCTTTAGGTTTGGGTACGATGATTGGTTGGAAGCGCATCGTGATTACGATCGGCGAGAAAATCGGGAAGGATCATTTGACTTATGCACAAGGGGCATCCGCTGAGTTAATTGCATCTTTAACGATTGGATTAGCAACTGCTTATAAATGGCCGGTGAGTACGACACACGTATTAAGTTCGGGTATTGCTGGGACGATGGTTGCGCAACGCGGAATCAAAAACTTGCAAGGTGGCACGGTACGCAGCATTGTTTTAGCTTGGGTATTGACCTTGCCTGTGACCATCATTTTATCCACGATTTTGTTTCTATTATTTCGCTGGATGGTTGATTAAGCTTTATTGATAAAGTTGATTGATATACATTTGCGTGTAAGCAGGGCTTGTAGTAATACTTTTATTTCCCATTCCCGCCAGTATGTGAATGATATCGTCCACTGTTTTTGAAAATACACCATCACCTACGTGTTCTAAATATGTATTTGTCCAGGTTGATTCAATATCCCATGCGGGTAAATCAATGAAGGTTTTTGCCTTTTCAATTAGTCGGCTATTTGCTTCCATAGACAACTCAAATCCCAGATCAGATTGCTTTTGAATGCATGTTGACCTGACCGTTTCACCTAGCAAAACAGAACCGTCTTTCAATTGTTTAATGGTTAGTTTAATTTCATCTTGCGGCAAAGAATTGTCAAATGAAGGGCAAGATTGGCTACTTGAAAAGCACTCAACAGAAGCTCCCGAAATCAATGTGTTTTTCAATTGGGTACGTTGTGGAGATAGTTTAATTATTTGGGACTGACATTTTTGCAATAGCTCAGTAGGATAATGATTTGGGAGCAGCAATTGCGTTTGATTTCCACAAGCTAAGATAATGTGGTCAGCCCAAATTGTTTCCTGTTGAGACGTTACGATCTTAGCGATACCTCTTCGCTTTTCTACATCAACTACGAGTGTATTATGCTTGTAATGTAGCCCCAGTTCACTTATGAGATGGTTTCTCAAGCGATGTGTCATTTCTTTCGAATCCACCACCCCTTCATTCGGCAGGTGAATTCCGCCAAAGATTTTATTCGTGATTAATGCAGGATTAAGTTGCTTACAATCGGCTGGAGAATATAATTGGGCTGGATAATTTCGTTCTTCAAAAAGTGCTTGTAATTCGTGCAGTAGGGTTAATTCTTGCGTGCTCTTTGCAATATAACATGTACCTGTTTTGGAAAAAGTCAGGTCAAAGTTCTCTTGAAGCCCCTGGTAAATGCGTAGGGATTTCCGACTAATGTCAAACCATTTTGCGAACGATTGCCCGGATGGATTAATATGTCCAAGGTTTCGAAAACTTGATTCAAATGGGGAATTGTCCTTTTCGATTAATAATACCGACTTTTTCTTGTTAAGCGCATGTAAGGCACAAAATGTACCTGTGATGCCGGCCCCAACGACAATTAAGTCATATTTTTTACTTTTCAACATGATCCAACAGTTCAATTTAATTCATTACGAAGTTGCGGATTTAACATTAGTCAATCGTTATGCCTATGTAATCAAATTGTAAAGTAAATCAGTGTTTAATTGTTGTTTTGGCCATGTTTTGCACCATTTTAACTTAAATCACAAGGTTAGCAAATCATCATGATTAATAATTCTATAATAAATGGTTAACAATTCCTTAACATTGGAATTGTTGGGATGTCTTATTTTTGTGTCGAGATTATCACCAATATAAACAACCCTATCATGTTCGGACTCGATCCAACCTTGTTATTCTTGTTATTTTTCTGCCTTTTCGCCGCTTGTGCGTTTGAATTCGTAAATGGATTTCACGATACGGCTAATGCAGTAGCAACTGTAATTTACACACACTCCCTAAAGCCAACCCAAGCGGTGGTTTGGTCAGGCTTCATGAATTTCTTGGGTCTTTTGACTGGTGGTGTTGGTGTAACGATGAGTATTATCGGACTCCTACCCACGGAACTCCTCATGGATGCCGATGTGTATCATTCTATGGCGATGGCTTTGGCTTTATTACTTTCAGCGATCATGTGGAATTTAGGAACATGGTATTTCGGAATTCCTGCATCTAGTTCCCACACGCTTATTGGATCGATTATTGGCATCGGAGTGGGTCATGCTTTATTGCCTGAAAATTCAAATAAAGGTATTTCTGCAATCAACTGGGACAAGGCCATTGAAATTGGTCAAGCTTTATTGCTTTCTCCCCTTTTTGGTTTTGCCTTAGCAATTATCTTGATGTACATCCTAAAGAAGACTGTTAAGAATAAGGAAATTTTTAAGGAGCCAAAAAAACAATCGCCACCACCCATGTGGATTCGTGCCATTTTGGTTACGACATGTACATTGGTTTCTTTCTTCCACGGTCGGAATGATGGCCAAAAAGGAATTGGACTTGTCATGGTGATTTTGATTGCGTTTTTACCAGGCTACTTTGCTGTTAATACAAACTTGGATCTTGCGCAAGTTCAAACAAGCTTAACTTCCGTTAAGTCCATTACGGCTAAAATAGACACGCTACCTCTATCTGAGAAAGAACGTGAAAGCTATAATAAATTAGTGAAATCTTCGGCAGACCTAGATAAGATATTAGCTTCAGGTGTAACAACGGCAACGATGTCGACTACTCAAAAATTTGATGTTCGTAAAGCTGCTTTGACGATCAACAAGCAATCAAAGAAATTGCTTGAAAGTGAATCGGTGGCTTTATCTTCTGGAGATAAAAAAATCTTAAAGAAGGCTACGCAAGGCGACAAAGCTCCATTCTTTAGTTTTGGCTCGACTTCTTCTTCCGGAATCGCTGGTGTGACGGATTTTGCACCTGCATGGGTGATGTGGATTGTTGCACTTTCATTAGGCTTAGGTACGATGGTGGGTTGGAGACGAATTGTTGTCACCATTGGAGAGAAAATTGGTAAAAACCATTTGACTTATGCACAAGGCGCTTCTGCAGAATTAATTGCCTCGTTAACCATTGGGTTAGCTACGGCATATAAATGGCCTGTTAGTACGACACACGTATTGTCTTCGGGTATTGCAGGAACGATGGTTGCCTCACGTGGAATCAAAAACTTGCAAGGAGGTACAGTTAAGAGTATTGTACTTGCTTGGGTTTTGACCTTGCCTGTAACGATCATCTTATCAGCGCTATTATTTGTTTCATTCCGCTGGATTATCGCATAATATAATTTCTGGGGGCATCTTCAGGATGCCCCATTTACTACACACCAATATAAAAATGAAAAAATTACCCCTATTGCTAGGGGCCTTAGCTATGCTTTGGTCTTTAGTTTCGCAGGCACAAGCGCCCGCTCAAACAACACCTGCTACCAAAAAATGGTATGATTCTTTCAGCATTCGTGGCTATGGTCAAGTACGTTACAATCGTTTGTTTGAAACCAACGATAAACTCAAATCAGAACAAGGGGACAAAAGTGTTGGTGATAATGGTGGGTTTTTCATTCGCCGACTGCGCATCATTTTCAGTGGACAGGTAAATGAGCGTGTTTATTTTTATATCCAACCAGACTTTGCAAGTAGTGCGTCCTCCACTGGATTACATTTTGGTCAAATTCGGGATGCTTATTTTGATTTAGGCCTAGATAAACACAATGAATTCCGTTTTCGTGTAGGCCAAAGTAAAGTACCTTTTGGATTTGAAAATATGCAGTCTAGTCAAAATCGACTGCCTTTGGATCGCAATGACGCACTTAACAGCGCCGTCTCAAATGAACGTGATTTAGGTGTGTTTTTCTATTGGGCTCCTGCCAAAACACGCAAATTGTTTAGTTCATTAGTGAATGATGGACTTAAAGGTTCTGGCGATTACGGTGTTTTCGGAATCGGAGCTTATAATGGACAAACAGCCAATAAGCCTGAAGGAAATGACGCACCGCATATTGTTGCACGCTTAAGCTACCCCGTTCAAATTAAAAATCAAATTGTTGAAGCGGGAATCCAAGCATATTCCGGTCAATGGACGATGGCTTCTGATCAGTTAAGTACGGGTGTGAAAGTGAATAGCACGAAGACTTATTTAGACGAACGAGTTGCTGCTAGTTTTGTATTATATCCAAAGCCGTTTGGTATTCAAGCTGAGTACAATGTAGGAACAGGTCCTGAATTCAATAAAGCAACGGGAAGTATTGAGAATAAAAAGCTATCAGGTGGATATGCAACATTTTCGTATAAACTCGATATTGCCAAGCAAGTGCTCATCCCTTTTGTCCGTGTTCAGCATTACGAAGGTGGGAAAAAACATGAATTAGATGCACGTAGCTATCGCATTGATGAAACAGAAATTGGCCTTGAATGGCAACCCAATAAAAACTTTGAATTAGTTACTATGTATACCATGGCAACGAAACGCGCCGAAGATTTTAAATTACAAGAGAATTTACAAACGGGAAATTTGTTGCGTATCCAAGCGCAAGTTAATTTCTAAGGATTGTTGTTTAGGCAGGTAATAATCCTGCCTAAACAACTACCAACTCGCCGATAATCCACTCTCATTCCGCGGGCTGAATCTAGGATTTTCAACTGGTTTACGAATTAAATCAGTTAATTGATACGCAAAATTAGCCTGATGTACCCAATGCTGGTAATTATCCTGAACCGAAACATGTTTCGGTAGATAGGCATGAAATATATCTAAATCAAAGGTTTTCGCTTTCACGCCGGCTCCAGACAATTCGCCATCATGCGCATTGATCATCTGCTCAATGTGATTCGGTACAGGTACCATCATAACCGGCTTGCCCAAATACATCGCTTCAGCCACGGATTCAAAACCAGCCGTCGAGATTAATCCGGCACAATGCGTCATTTTCGCCAAATACTTTTCGGCATCAATTGGATGGAAAGTCAAGGATTCCGAATATGCGTAGACACTTTTATGACTTGGGTGATCCCAAAAACAATCCAATTTAACGGACGGATGTTTTTCCGACCATGCCATGATTTCATCGGCTAGACGGTGGTGGGTTAAATAAGCCAACCAGCTTTCACCCGACTGTGGCTGTATCGATTTCACCTCTTGGCGTAACAACGGTGGGACCGTGATGATGTTTCTTTTCGTATCGTTTGGGATATAGCGAAACGATAAACCCAAAAGTTTTTTCGAACCAATAGCCGTAATCTTAGTGTTGATGTTTAATAAAAAACGATCTAACGCTTTTTCTGCGATGGACTCAAAGTTTTCATTTAAAAGCAGGTATTGATGTCCAATGGACATACAAGGCACTTTTGAGCCCGACTTTAAATTGTATAATCCCGTAATGGATTCATAAAAATTAACGATTCCATCCGGTTGCAATGCTTCGATGAATTCACCCAATTGCGTAGCGCTCTTCCAATAGGTACCGAATTTCGTAAATGCTTGCATCGCCGTTTTACCCAGTTGGACCGATTTTCCTTTGCCATAATTAATGGAAGGACTTTCGTACTGAATGATGGGCGTATTACCAATGAAATCAGCAAAGAAGCATGGGATTTTTCTTCCTTCAAATGAACCGACTGCATAGCCTATCACTTCGTGTCCAGCCTCGCGTGCGATTTGAGTTAAGGAAATCGCTTGCGTTAAATGACCGCGACCTTCTCCTTGGATGGTAAAGATGAATCTGCCCATATGCTTGTTAATTCAGATTTAAGATCAAAACTTGGATAATCAATTAATAGCCATTCGCCCGCATGTGTCTCCACCAAGGCCGTTAAGGATTCCACCCAGTCCCCCGAGTTCATGTAGGTTATCCCGTCGATTTGCTTAATTTCCGCTTTGTGAATGTGCCCACAGATGATGCCATCGGCTCCTTTGGCCTTGGCTAATTCTGCCAACTTCTCCTCGAAATCCGAAATGAAATTCACGGCTGCCTTCACCTTTTGCTTGATGACTTGCGATAAAGAATAATAAGGCTTGCCTTGCCACGAACGGTATTGATTATACCATTTGTTTAGCCACAGAAGAAACGTATATCCTATGTCTCCTAGATAGGCCAACCATTTCATTTGGCTGGTAATGCTATCAAATATATCGCCGTGTGTGATGAAATACTTTTTGCCATGCGTGTTTAGCATGTAGTCTTGTCGGATGGAGAATTGCTTCCCAATTTTCAAAGGCAAGATTTGATCCAAAAAATCATCGTGGTTTCCGCGAAGGTAAATGACCTCTGTATCGAAACGGTCCATCATTTTCAACACCGCGCGGAAAAAACCGGTGTGTTTCTTTTTCCAAGAACCTCCTTTTTTCAATTGCCATCCATCGATGATATCTCCATTGAGAATCAATTGATGACAAGAATTGGACTTCAGAAATTCGTTAACTTCTTTTGCTTTTGCTCCTTTACTCCCTAGGTGTAAGTCGGAAATGACGATTGTCTTGTAGGTTGGCCGCATGGCATGTATTTTCGTTTACCAAAAGTACATGTGCGCCGAGCCTAGTGTGTTACCTATAAATTATCGAATCGTTAATTCATTTGCACCTATGTTCCTGTTTGTGCAATGGGGAACAAGTCGAACCTCCTGATACGGTAGTCCTTATCCCTATTCAAGTACCTTTGGAATCAAACAAATGAAGGTATTATGAAAAAATTAGTGATTTTATTATTCACGCTTGTTGGCTTAAACGCCCAAGCCCAATCTAAAAAAGAATGTAAAGAGCTACTTGACGCAGAAAATCAGGTCGCGGCTAATGTGAAAATGTATACGGAGATCTGGGATAAAATCTTGAATCACCGCGATATTGATGCCATCAACGATACGAATTTTGCGAAGGATGTTATCTTACTGAATCAAAAAGAGGGAATCCGTGCAACGGGAATCGAAGGATTTAAAAATGCATTTAATTATTATTTGACTACATTCTCCGACATTAAATTCACCTTTATCGACGTATGGGGTCATGGAGATAAATTAATAAAGCATTGGAATTTTCAGGGCAAACACAATGCGACAGGGAATAAGATGAACTTATCTGGGGTTACTTTAGTAAAAATGAAGGATGGAGAAATTATCGAAGAACAAGATTTCGATGATAACCTGTGGTACAATCAACAGTTAGGCCAGTATATGGTTAAATA
Organism: Aquirufa regiilacus; assembly: GCF_032470275.1. Taxonomy (NCBI): domain Bacteria; kingdom Pseudomonadati; phylum Bacteroidota; class Cytophagia; order Cytophagales; family Flectobacillaceae; genus Aquirufa; species Aquirufa regiilacus. The sequence goes on along the minus strand of NZ_JAVNWW010000004.1, from coordinate 30,049 downwards.
ATTCCCCCCCCCTTAAGCTTTGGCAATCCTTAAAGGTTTGCCAAAGCTAACGTGGGAAGAAGAAAAAAATTATATCACTTAATTGATATTCAAATCAGCATCCCCTTCCAAACTAAATCCGGATCGACAGGGTAGAGGTGTTCAAAGTATTGCGCGTCCCCTCCAGTTAAAACAATCTGAAGGTTTGGTATTCTTTTTTGTGCTTCCTCCACGAAACCTTTTATTTCAAACTCAACACCGGCCATCACACCTGCAAGTAGATTGCTTGCGGTATTATCTCCAAAATGGGGATAGTTTATTTGTGGTATTAAATGAGGTAATTTGGCTGTTTGTTCATGCATCGCCTTACCTCGCATGCCTATGCCAGGACTGATGGCTCCCCCGACAAATGCATGGGATTCATCTGTTAAATTATAGGTGATGCAAGTCCCCAAACAGATGGTTAAATGACTCGGTCCGGCTCCTAAGGCCAATAAGATTCGATCCTCTCCCAAGCTGCTTACATCGTAGTCTTTTCCGGGAATGACCAACTGATTTGGAACCAATTTGGCAGAAAACAATTTCGATAATGGGCTAGGTATATCGATGACCGTGCTCAGATGAATGGACTCAACCTGCGCGAAATAGGGTATTTGGCGGATGCTCTCTACCGTTAAATCAGCGATAATTCCTGCGTTTATTTTCGTATGACCCTCATAAACGGCATATTTTAAGCGCGTATTCCCAAAATCTAATAACAGTTTCATTTCATTCAAATTAATATTTGGTAATTTTGTGCCTCAAAACGACCGCCTAATTATGTATCAAATACAAATATTAAAATCAAAAGTTCACCGTGCAACGGTTACAGAAGCGAATATCGATTACGTAGGGAGCCTAACCATGGATGCCGATTTAATGGAAGCCGCCAACATGCTTGAGCATGAGAAAATCCAAGTGGTGAATGTCAACAACGGGGAACGTATCGAAACCTACCTAATCAAAGGCGAACGAGGCTCAGGAATTATTTGTTTGAATGGCCCTGCAGCTCGCAAGGCTGTCGTAGGTGACATTGTCATCATTATTTCCTATGCCTTGATGGATTTTGAACTAGCCAAAACCTTCAAACCCACAGTTGTTTTTCCTAACGCAGCTAACCGTCTAGTCTAATACGATTCTCCCGCGTTCGGGAAATCTTGACTTTTCACATCAGCAACATAGGCTTTGACTGCCTGCGGAATTAATTCGCCTAAATTTAAATAGCGGCGTAAAAAACGCGGTTTAAATTCCGTATTAATTCCAAGCATGTCATGCATCACAAGTACCTGGCCATCGCAAGCGTTACCCGCGCCTATCCCGATGGTCGGGATGCGGAGTTGCTCACTCACTTGTTTCGCCAGTTCCGCTGGGATTTTTTCCAAAACCAATCCAAAACACCCAGCCTCTTGCAAGAGTTGCGCTTCTGCTAGTAGTTTATTGGCCTCATCCGCTTCTTTGGCACGAACGCCGTAAGATCCAAATTGATAAATACTCTGAGGAGTTAATCCCAAATGTCCCATAACGGGAATGCCTGCGCCAACAATCTTTTTAATACTATCGACCACCTCTAAACCGCCCTCTAATTTGATGGCATGCGCTCCTGTTTCCTTCATGATGCGAATGGCAGAAGATAGGGCAATCTCCGAGTTGGATTGATAAGAACCAAAAGGCAAATCCACAATGACAAGTGCACGATTCGTTCCTCGAACAACACATTGTGCGTGATAAATCATTTGGTCTAAGGTAATAGGCAATGTAGTTTCGTGCCCCGCCATGACATTGCTAGCACTATCCCCTACGAGTAGGCAATCGACCCCTGCGGAATCCAACAACAAGGCCATCGAATAATCGTAACAGGTGAGCATCGAAATGCGTTCGTTTTGTTGCTTCATCTGCAACAAACTGTGCGTGGTGATTTTTTTGAATTCTTTTAAGTAGCTCATGGCATGAATTGATTATCGATCAGTCGGACACCACCGATAAACGCGGCGACCAAAATCTGACAGGGACGTTCGTCCCAAGGTTTATTTTCTAATGTTATGGGATCACAGCAAGCAACATAGTCAACGGTCTCAAAACCGTTTGCTACTAATGCCGATTCAAATGCCGCTGCTGATGGGCTATTAAATCCTTGAAAGATTGCTAAGGCTTGTGTTTTTTGTTCAGCACTTAGTCGGCTATTCCGACTACTCATGGCTAATCCGCTCGATTCACGAACAGTAGGACACTCGATTAAATTCACATTAGATTTCGTGATTTCAAGCATTTTTCGGATAATTGCGATTTGCTGAAAATCCTTTTGCCCCATATATAAATGGCTAGGTTGCACAGCCTGTAATAGTCGGTCCACAACGACACAAACGCCCTGAAAATGGCCTGGACGGTGCGCGCCTTCGAGTAATTCCTCCAAACGGCCGAGGGGATAATGTGGTAAATTCTTCATGCCGGATGGATACAAATCATCTACTTCCGGTGTATAGACGATATCACAACCTGTTTCCGTTAATAATTTTATATCGTTCGCTAAGGTTTTAGGGTATTTTTCAAAATCGCTAGGGTCGTTGAATTGCGTCGGATTGACAAATATGCTGCAAACCACTTGTTCACATTGTGCTTTTGCCGCCTTAATAAGGGCGAGATGTCCTTCGTGCAATGCCCCCATCGTTGGGACAAAACCAATGCTCCCACCTTTGTTTTGCAGGTAGGATTTTAAGGCATCTTGTGTTAGGAATTGTTTCATTGAATAAAATATCAGGCAATATTACCTATTTTTGGCCTTATGTTACAGGGGAAACGAATAATTCTAGGCATTACAGGTAGTATTGCCGCTTATAAATGCATCATGTTGGTTCGATTATTGACCAAACAAGGTGCCGAAGTTCGCGTGGTCATGACGAAAGCCGCACAAGATTTTGTCTCGCCTTTGGTGTTAAGCACCTTCTCGAAGCATCCTGTTTGGATCGAATTTCATGAGCATAACAACTGGAATAACCATGTGGAGTTAGGGCTTTGGGGGGATCTGATGTTAATTGCCCCGGCCACTTGTCATACCTTAGGGAAAATGGCGAATGGCTTGTGTGACAATTTGGTCTTAGCCACTTTTCTTTCCGCGCGGTGCCCCGTGATGGTCGCACCTGCGATGGATGAGGATATGTTTTTGCACGCGGCAACTCAGGCGTCACTCGCCACTTTACGTTCTAGAGGAACGCATGTTTTGGATGTTAATACGGGTTCGCTCGCTTCGGGTTTGTCGGGACCTGGCCGTATGACGGAACCGGAAGAGATTATTCAAGCGATGTGTTCGCAGGTATTTCGCCAACAAGACTTTGCGGGGAAACGCGTGTTGATTTCTGCTGGTCCAACCCAGGAAGCACTTGACCCTGTTCGCTTTATATCAAATCACTCATCAGGAAAAATGGGAATTGCTTTAGCGGAAGCGATGTACCTTCTCGGGGCAGATGTGACTTTCGTCGCAGGGCCCATGCCTAGCAAGCCTCAATATTCCGAGATTCAAATTATTCCCGTAACAACGGCTGCCGAAATGGAAACAGCTTGTTTGGCTGCATTTTCAGCAGCTGACATCTGCATCATGGCTGCCGCGGTAGCGGATTATCGGCCAGTTCAGGTAGCAAATGAAAAAATTAAAAAACAGATGGAGGCCTGGTCTATCGACTTAGAAAAAACCACAGATATCTTAGCCCAAATGGGAGCGTTGAAACGGTCTGATCAAGTATTGGTAGGCTTTGCATTAGAAACGGAAAATGAGGAGGCGAATGCAAAGGCCAAATTAATCCGTAAAAATCTCGATTACATTGTGTTGAATTCCATGCGCGACGCAGGAGCGGGATTTGGAACCGATACGAATCAAGTGACCATTTTCCGAGCGGATGGGGAGGAACTGCAATTGCCTTTGGCAAGCAAAAATGACATCGCCCTTAAGCTTTGCCAATCCTTAAAGGTTTGGCAAAGCTAACGAAGGGGATATCAAAAAATTATATCAACTAATCGATATTCGCAGTTTCTAATTTAGGCGCAAGCGTATAAATAATCGCCCAAGCTAATACATACGCACTTCCACAGAGCAAGAAGATGATGTTATAACCGTCGTTGATATCTCCGGCTAATTTGTATTTGTCCAACAAGAATCCAACAATCATTGGGAAGAAAATACCTCCCACGGATCCAGCCATTCCTCCGATCCCAATCACCGAACTAACTGCTTTCTTCGGGAACATATCCGTCGCAATCGAATAGATGTTTGCACTCCAGGCTTGGTGTGCCGCAGCTGCTAAGGAAATTAACGCTACCGCTTGCCAAATGTTATCGCAATAACGCGCCATCATAATAGGTACAACAGCTAAGGCGAAGCCCAACATGGAATATTTACGTGCCTTGAACGAAGGCCATCCTTTGTTGATCAACCAGCCCGACAACCAACCTCCGCCAATACTGCCAATGGTCGTCGCCGTATAAACAATGATTAACTCAATACTCGGCTTTTTCAAGTCTAAATGGAAACGCTCATTGAAATACGATGGCAACCAGAATAAGAAAAACCACCAAATGGGATCTGTCAACATTTTTCCAAACACGAACGCGTAGGTTTGTTTAAAGCCAAATAAACGACCCCATTTCACCGGATCTTGATTCTCATCTTTTTCTTCTTTGTCCGCATGGATGTAGTCAAATTCCTCTTTGGATAACATCTTGTGTTTGGAAGGTACTTCGTAATAGAACCACCAGAAAATCAACCAAATAAAACCGATTGCTCCTGTGACGATAAAAGCCATTTCCCAACCGTAAACTCCCAAAATCCAAGGTACTAATATAGGTGCTGCTACAGCGCCAATGTTGGCTCCCGAATTAAAAATTCCAGTCGCTAATGCCCGTTCGTTTTTAGGAAACCATTCCGCAGTCGTCTTAATCGCCGCTGGGAAATTGCCCGCTTCACCTAGTCCTAAAAGTCCGCGCATGAAAGCGAAGCTCAAGGTTCCTGTTGCCAAGGCATGTAACATCGCCGCAATACTCCAAACGATGATCGAAATGGTATAACCTAATTTGGTCCCAATGCGATCGATGATTCCACCGAATCCCAATAAACTAATGGCATAAGCCGCCTGGAAGGTGATAACGATGTTGGAGTAGTCAGTTTCCGACCAGTTAAATTGGTCTTCCAAAACGGGCTTTAATAAACCAATTACCTGGCGATCCAGGTAGTTGATCGTCGTCGCGAAAAAGAGCAAGGCGCAAATTCGCCAGCGATACGTTCCTATTTTATTCATGGTTTAGAGGGATTTGTTCGGGTTATTTTAGACCCTTATAAATTGTTATTAAATCACTAATCGTATTCGATATACTTTGGTAATCTTGTTTTGCTATCAGCGCTGGGGGGAATAATTGTGATCCCATTCCGACCGCCGAAGCACCTGCATCAAACCAGGTTTTCATACTTTCATGCGTGGGTTCAACACCACCCGTCACCATGATTTTACTATGCGGCATAGGTCCTTTGATCGCTTTCACAAAACCGGGTCCTACCACATTACCTGGAAATATTTTAACGATTTTCGCTCCTAATACTTCCGCATTACGAATCTCCGTCAAGGTCATCGTTCCTGGCATCCATGGGATATCATGTTTCGCACAAACCTCACCTACTTCTGGCGTTGTGAAGGGTTGCAACATGAAATCAGCCCCCATTTGAATGAATTCAGATGCTTGTTTGGCATCGTATATCGTACCGATTCCGAGTACCAAATCCGGACATTCCTTTTCACAAAAGCCAATTAAATTGGCAAAAATGGCTGGCGCTTCCGCACCCCGATTCGTGAATTCAAACACGCGAATTCCCCCATCATAACAGGCTTTTAATACAGATTGCGCCACACCTAAATCCGCATTGAAAAATAAGGGGATAATGGGAGTTTCAGAGATGCGTTGGTATACAACGGAAGAGCTATTTCTTGCCATAATTATCGGTTTAAACGACCACTTAGGTCGCCTTTCATTACTAGTTCAATTTCATCCAAATTTGCCCGATTAATATCGCCTTCAATGGTATGTTTTAACGCGGAGGCCGCAACACCAAATGCCAAGGATTGTGCCTCGTCACCATAGATCAAATTCCCATAAATATACCCGGCCATGAAGGCGTCACCGCCACCAATCCGATCGACAATTTGGCTAATTTCAACCGTGTCTGATTTTAAAACTTTATCTCCATCGAATGAAACGGCACTTAGCGTATTCTGAGAAGCAGATATTTGACCGCGTTTTGTATTGATGATTTTTTTCAGACGAGGGAATTGCGCCTTGATTTGTTTGCAGATGGAATGCCAACCGCTTTTCGTGCTGCCATCGGGAACAATGCCTAATATGTCTTCCGCATCGCCTTTACCACATACGATGATGTCACAACCTTCAATCAGTTCCGGCATGACTTCTTGTACGGATTTCCCATATTGCCAAAGATTCTTACGATAATTGACGTCCGCGGAAACCGTGATTCCTAAGGCGTTTGCCACTGAAATAGCTTCGCGCAAGGCTTGTGCCGCCGATTCCGATATGGCCGGACTGATACCCGTCCAGTGGAACCAACAAGCATCCTTGAAAATCTCCTGCCAGTTGAATTCAGACGGACTCAAGTTGGCAAATGCCGAATCCGCGCGATCATAAGTCACTTTGCTCGGGCGCATGGCTGCACCAAATTCCACAAAATACAAGCCTAATCGGCCTTCGCCGTAGACAATGTCGCTCGTGTCAACGCCTACTTGTGCATAATATCCTGCTGCAGCTTTTCCTAATTCGTTATTTGGAAAACGGGTAACATGTTTTGCGGGAATCCCCAAATGGGCTAATCCGCCCGCAACGTTCGCCTCGCCACCCCCATAGGTGATGTTAAATGACTGTGTTTGCACAATACGGGAATAGCCCGGAGGACTTAAACGTCCCATGATTTCCCCAAACGTGACTACTTTTTTCATGCTTTATTCAAAGTTAAAAAACGCTGATGCATTTTTGTACGAAATATCCTCTACGAGTTTACCTAACCAAGCGATGTCGGCTGGCAATTCTCCATTCTCCACATCTTGGCCGAGTAAATTACACAAGATTCTGCGGAAATATTCATGTCTTGGGAAAGATAAGAAGCTGCGTGAGTCCGTCAACATCCCCACAAAGTGGCTCAACATTCCCATGTTGGACAGCGCATTGATTTGCTTCTCCATGCCATCTTTTTGGTCCAAAAACCACCAACCAGAACCGAATTGCATCTTGCCTACGATGGTTCCATCTTGGAAGTTGCCGGTCATGGTTGCTAGCAATTCATTGTCCCGTGGATTCAAATTGTAAAGAATCGTTTTGGCCAATTGATTCGTTGAATCCAAGTGATTCAAAAATGCCGAAAGCGGTTTCGCTTGTTCAAAATCTCCTATCGAATCAAATCCTGTGTCTGGGCCAAGTGCACCTAATAAACGCGCATTGTTATTGCGAATCGCACCCAAATGAAATTGTTGGGTCCAGCCGCGTGCATGATCTAAGTGTGCGAGGTAGACTAACATCGCCGACTTAAATTGCCATTTTTCTTTCTTGCTGATTAACTTTCCTGTGATTAAACGCTCAAAAATCAATTCGATTTCTTCCTCCGTAAATTCTTCGGCATAGATATGTTCTAAACCATGATCGCTTAAGCGGCAACCGGCTTCATGGAAGAAATCATGTCTTGCTTTAATCGCTGCTTTGTAATCCGCCAAGCTGCGAATGGATTGGCCCGCTGCCGTAGCTAACGCGTTGACATATTCCACAAAAATAAGTTCATCATCCACGCCCATCGCTTTGTCGGGACGGAAAGTAGGTAAGACCTTAATCTCAAATCCACTGGCTGCGATTTGCTTGTGATAGCTCAAGTTGTCGATCGGATCATCCGTCGTACAAAGCGCTTTCACGTTCATTTTCAACAACAAATTCCGTACAGAATACTCCTTTGTGCGAAGTAATGCTGAACAATGATCATAAATGCGTTTCGCGGAGTCTTTGTTCAATAATTCCGTTACACCGAAATAGCGCTGTAATTCCAGGTGCGTCCAATGGTACAAAGGATTTCGCATCGTGTAAGGAACGGTTTCCGCCCATTTCATGAATTTTTCTTCATCACTTGCATTACCTGTGATGTATTTTTCATTGACACCATGTGCACGCATCGCACGCCATTTGTAATGGTCGCCGTACAACCAGATTTGGGTAATGTTATCAAATTGCTTGTCTTCTGCGATCTGCTGCGGAACCAAGTGATTATGGTAATCGATGATGGGCATCTTGGCCGCAAAATCGTGATATAGCGTCTGCGCCGTAGGCGTTTGCAATAAAAAATCTTCGTTTAAAAAAGCCTTCATAGGTTATTATATGTATTTCTGTACAGCTGCCTCAAATCCGGGCAATGCGCTTAAATCAGCACCCCAAAGACTCGTATCTGCTAATACTTTTTTCAAATCAAAATCTTTCCACGCCTCGTAAAAATGGGCTGCGTAATCACAGTTGATAGGATACAACTCACCGTTGGCATCTCCATAATACTTACCATTTTCTTCCTTCACCGCATGCATGAATTGCAAATAGGCCGCAAAACCCATGGCAAATAATTCCGGTGCTTTTCCGAATTCTTGGTAGTATTGAACGAGTAATGGAATATTACGCATACGCATTTTGGTCGTGTATTGGACCGTAATGTCAATCAACTTGTGATTGATAAAAGGATTGCGGAAACGATCGAGCACCGAACGGCCAAATCGATCAGCCACCTTGAAATCCATTTTATACGGAATGGCTAAGGCTAATTCGCTGAGCATTAAGTTCATCACTAATTTGCTCAAATAACCATTGGCCATCACATCTTTTACAAGACGGAAACCCAATAAAAATGACATCCCGCACATCAAGGTATGCGTGCCATTCAATAAGCGTAATTTTAATTCTCGGTAAATTTCGATGTCATCAGCGATGACGACACCTGCATCTGCCTTCGCGAAACTGAGTACTTCTCGTACTTTCGCTCCTCCTTGAATCGCCCACAAGCGATAGACTTCGGAAATGATTAAGTTCTTGTCTTCGTAGCCCAAATCCGCACAAATTGCGGCTGATGTCGCTGCATCCGGTGTGCCGGGTACAATGCGATCTACCAAGGAGTTGCAGAAATGGTTCGCGTCTTGTAACCAAGCGACAAATGCCTCTGGCAATTGATGATCTGCCGCTAATTTCAAGACGATTTCTTTCAGCACATCGCCATTGTTAATGATTAATTCGGTCGGGATGATGATCATTCCCGATTCAGATGTGCCGTTGAAATGTTGCCAACGGGCATATAAAAATGCCAAAAGCTTCGCAGGGAATGATTTTGGGCAGCCTCCATCGATGGGGTCATTTGCATGGTATTGAATGCCAACTTCCGTTGTGTTGGAAATAATGACCTGCATGTCACTACTCGCAGCGCAAGCTAAAATTTCATTCCAAGCTGTTGCAGCGGTAATAGTTCGTGAGATACTGGCATTAATGACCGTTTCTTCGATCGCAACACCATCTTCGATTCCTTTGATGCAATGGGTAAATAATCCATCTTGTTCAGTAAAAGCGTCAGCACCTGGTCGGTCAGTGGATTTAACCACCACAACCCGCCCTTTAAATTGGCCCGCGCGATTGGCTTTGTCAATAAAGAAATCACATAATCCACGTAACAAAACGCCCGTCCCAAATTGCAATACTTTTTCAGGGTAATCGAAAACCGCTGGATTCGGGGTTTGAACTGAAATCTTGGAGCTAAATCCTGCTGTTAAATTTTGTCTATTTAATATGGCCATGCCTACTGCTATTGTTGTTCTTTCCTCTTAAAAGGCGAATAAGCCCCATTTTTACCCAAAAAGCCCGAAGTTTTTCGGGCTTTGGGAATAATAAAAAATCTAAAACGATTACGCTTCTCCTATTGGGCCATTATAGCTCATCGGAAATTGAAAGCCCCCATCTCCTCCGTCCTTATTAATAGGTCCAAAACTATCTTCATAGCGTTGTACATTCTCTTGCAAAGCTTGTAATAGTCGGTAAGCATGATCTGGCGTCATGACTACGCGCGACTTGACTTTTCCTTTCGGAATGCCCGGTAAAATGCGGATAAAATCCATGACAAATTCAGATGGTGAGTGGGCAATCAAGGCTAAATTTACATAAGCGCCTTCCGCCAATTCTTCAGGTAATTCGATATTCAGTTGGTTCTCGTCTGTGGGATTTTCCATAATCAATTGTTATAAGTTTTGAATTTACAAAAGTGCAAGGAGAGATTAAACCAATTGGCCATTTTGTTTTTCCAGTAGCGCAAAATAGGCTGTCCCTTCCCGCATTAATTCGATGTGTGAACCTGATTCGACGCAGGTTCCAGCTTGCATAACATAGATGCAATGAGCGTCTCGAAAATTCTGCATGCGATGGCTAATCAATACAACGGTGCCCACCCGTTCCCTTATGGTTCGTAATACTTGCATTTCAGCTGCCGTGTCTAATGCCGCAGTTGCCTCATCAAGTAGGATGACCTCCGGTTGGCGATATAACGCCCTAGCAATACCTAAACGTTGTTTTTGGCCACCGGATAGGGCGATTCCATGGTCGCCAACAAGCGTTTCGAATCCATGGTCTAGTTGTTTAATAAGATCGCCTAATCCTAAGGCATCTACGATTTCCTTCATTCGCTCCTGATTTGGATGTAAATCCCCTAAGGCGATGTTGGCAGCAATGCTTCCATTGAACAATTCGATTTCTTGTGGGACGCAGGCAATTTTTTGTCGGAGTACCTCCGTCGACAATCGCTCAATTGATTCTCCATTCCACGTGATTCGACCGGATGAAATGGGGTATAGTTTCTGCATCAGATGAAAGAGGGTGCTTTTGCCAGAACCACTTTCACCAACGATACCGGTAAATTCTCCCATGCGGCATTCCAAACTTACATTTTGTAGAATGTGCTTTCGAAAACCATATTGAAAATTCACTTGCTGAAATGCCAAGGAAGTCCCAAGATTTAGCGGGACCCGATTTCCCATATCCTCCACGTTGGTATCTAAAATATCATACAGACGTTCACTAGCTATTTTTGCCGCTTGCCAAGATTTGTTGACTTGAGTTAACTGCGCTAATGGACCTGAAAAATAATTATACAACGCGAACAAGGCAAAAAGCTCTCCCATGCTCAAGCGATCCTGCATGACCAATTGACCCCCTTGCCAAAGCAATAATAAAATAAAAAGCGCGCGCATGCCTTGGACAGCCCATTCCGAGATATAATTGACTCGTTTGGATGCATAGGCTTCTCCGAGGAACGTACTTAATAATGCCTGTGTTTGCGCTTGAAGGAATTCATGTATTCCATACATTTTGACAGTCTTGGCCTGACCAATCGATTCGACTAAATGATTTTCTAAATTGGCGGTATTTTCCATCATTTGCCGCTCTTGCTCACGGTTCCAGCGGTTGGTAATTCCATAAACGGCCGCATGCAGGGGTATGAGCGGGAGCATCAACCACGCAAGTCGTTTATCCCACCAGAACAAGAGGGCATAGGCAGAAAGAACAATGCTGGCATTCAGAAAAAGATCGATCATCACTTCATTGATAAATTGCCTGATCTTAACGGCATCACTGACGCGAGACATAATTTCCCCCACTCTGAACGTATCAAAAAAACGTTGCGGTAAGGTGAAAATATGGCTGAAATAACCACGCATAATTCCATAATCGAGTTGTTGGCCCACGGCCAGCATGGTCTTCGTTTTATATGCCTGTAAAGCGAATTGCAAGACTAATATACCAAGCATCGCCAACGAATAGCTTTGCAATAAAGCATACTGTTTTAGCGGGATAATCACATCAGATAGCTGCTGGATGAATAAACTCATCGTTAGCCCCAATACGGTATAGACAAGGGCTAGGAGCCAAGTGAAAATAAATCGGAATTTATGTGGTCGGATAAGCTCCCAGATGCGCGCATAGCTGGAGGACTGTTCCTGATAAGCATTGAAATTTTCGCCGGGTTTCAGCAAGATAATGATCCCCGTCCAAAAGCGACCGAACTCCTCCCAGGTCATTTTCCGTGCTGAGCCATCGCTAGGGTCCATCACATAGACCCGCTGCTCATTGAAGCGGTCCAGCACCATGAAATGGCTCAAATTGTTCTCTAAAACGCCATGTACAATACCAGGCAGTGGAATATGCGTTAAGTTTTGCCGTGTTCCGCGCAGCGCTTTCGCCTCCAATCCCATGCAGGAAGCCGCATGTAACATCCCCATGAGATTTGTTCCATGTAAGTCGGTTTGTGCCCAATGGCGAATTTTAGCTTGCGGGATGTGTAAACCATAATGTTGTCCCACGGATGCGAGACAAGCAATGCCGCAGTCTTTGATATCCTGTTGTTTGATCTTAACCATGCCTGAATTTGGCACACATTAGGAGGAAACCTTATTCGAAAAAAGCATTTATCAAGATGCTGATAAAAAAAGAACCCCGAACGTTGCCGTCCGGGGTTCTGTAATCGTAAGCTACAAGCAGAAATTAGTTGCTTGCTGCTGTTTCTTTCACTTCTTCAACTTCCGTTGCAGTCGCTTTTTCCAAGGTTTTCAACTCATCAGATGAGTTTACTAAAATGTTTAGATAGCGACGAACACCTGTACCCGCTGGAATCAAGTGACCTACGATAACGTTCTCTTTCAAGCCGTCTAAGGTATCTTGTTTCGCACGAATCGATGCTTCAGAAAGAACTTTCGTTGTTTCCTGGAACGATGCTGCTGAGATGAATGAATCAGTACCCAATGAAGCTTGTGTGATACCTTGTAAGTTAGATGAAGATACCGCTGCTTGCGCATCACGTACTTTCATCAATTTCAAGTCACGACGCTTCAATGATGAATTCTCATCACGTAAAGCACGTGCTGAAAGAATCATACCTGCTTTGTACTTATCTGATTCACCTGCATCTGTGATGACCTTCTTATCCAAGATGGTATCATTTTCTAAGCGGAAGACAAAACGATCTACGTTTTGACCTTGCAAGAATTGCGTATCACCTGGTTCAAGGATCTCCACTTTTTGCATCATTTGACGAACGATACATTCAATGTGTTTATCATTGATTTTTACACCTTGTAAACGGTATACATCTTGAATCTCATTGACTAAGTATTCTTGAACCGCTGTAGGTCCTTTGATTTTCAAGATATCTGATGGCGTAATCGCGCCGTCAGATAATGGCATACCTGCACGTACGAAGTCATTGTTTTGTACCAAGATGAAACGAGTCAATGGCACCAAGTAACGACGTTCCGTTCCTTCTTTCGGAGTAACGATAATCTCACGGTTACCACGTTTGATCACACCGTATGAAATAACACCATCGATTTCAGAAACAACCGCTGGGTTAGATGGGTTACGTGCCTCGAATAATTCCGTTACACGTGGTAGACCTCCCGTAATGTCACGCGTTTTACCTGCCGCACGTGGAATCTTCGCGATGATTTGACCCGCTTTGATTTTATCTCCTTCGTCGATAGCTAAACGTGCACCTACTGGTACGTTGTAAACTAAGTTTTCTTTGCCTTTCGCAACAACTAATACGGATGGGTTTTTCGTCTTATCTTTCGATTCGATAATTACCTTCTCACGCATACCTGTTTGCTCATCCGCTTCCTCTTTGTATGTATTGTTTTCTTCGATTGCCTCGAATTCTACTTTACCTTCTGCTTCAGATAAGATAACGGCATTGTATGGATCCCAAACGCAAATTTCTTCGCCTTTTTTGATCGTTTGTCCTTCTTTCACTCGTAAGAATGAACCGTAAGGTACGTTGTTCGAAATCAACACCTGCTTGTTTGCTGGGTTAACAATTTGAACCTCACCCGAACGACCCATCACGATTTCAGTTGGGTTACCGTCTGAATCCGTTGAGCTTACCGAACGAACTTCTTCAAAATTGATGACACCATCAAATTTCGCTTTCACACTCGCATCCAAGGAAACGTTTTGTGCTGTACCCCCAACGTGGAATGTACGTAAAGTCAACTGCGTTCCTGGCTCACCGATTGACTGCGATGCAATTACACCTACTGCCTCACCGATGTTCACCATACGAGCGGTAGAAAGGTTACGTCCGTAACACTTCGCACAAACACCACTACGTGTTTCGCAAGTTAATACGGAACGAATTTCTACTGAATCGATAGCTGTTTCGTCGATTTTCTGTGCTGCGATCTCCGTGATTTCATCGCCTGAAGCCACGATCATTTCGCCAGAAACTGGATCAATTACATCATGTACAGATACACGACCTAAGATACGCTCTGATAATGGTTCGATGATTTCCTCATTGTCTTTCAATGGGAATACTTCGATACCACGTAAAGTACCACAATCTTCTTCATTCACGATAACGTCTTGCGCTACGTCATGTAAACGACGAGTCAAGTAACCCGCATCGGCTGTTTTCAAGGCAGTATCTGCCAAACCTTTACGCGCACCGTGTGTTGAGATAAAGTACTCTAATACGTCAAGACCTTCTTTAAAGTTAGAAAGGATTGGGTTTTCGATGATTTCACCTACTGAACCTTGTAAGTTCTTCTGAGGTTTCGCCATCAAACCACGCATACCACCTAGTTGACGAATTTGCTCACGAGAACCACGGGCTCCCGAGTGCATCATCATGTAGATGGCGTTAAATCCTTGGTTATCCTCTTCCATCTGCTTCATCAAAGTCTCGGTAATTTTCGAGTTAACTTTTGTCCAGATGTCAATAACTGCGTTGTAACGCTCGTTATCTGTGATTAAACCCATTAAGTAGTTGTCCCAAACCGCTTGAACATCTTCCTGTGCTTTCTTCACTAATGAAGCTTTTTCAGCAGGAATTTGAACATCACCAATACCCATCGATAAACCACCGTGGAAGGCTTGTTGGAAACCTAATTCTTTGATATCATCCAAGAATTGTGCTGTACGAGCCATACCACAGATCTTATGAACATGTGAGATGATTTGTTGCAACTTCTTCTTCGTCAATAACTCATTGATGTAACCTACTGCCTCTGGAACACATAAGTTGAACAATACACGTCCCGCAACAGTTTCCACCATTTCTTGAACCAATGTACCATCTTCCTTACGAACCGTAGCTTTCACCACGATGTTCGCGTGCTTCGATAATTTCTTCTCGTTCAAGGCGATAACAACCTCCTCAAATCCGTAGAAACGAGATCCTTCACCTGCTACTTTGTGATCTGGAGTCGACTTACGTCCTTTTGTTACATAATATAAACCTAACACCATGTCCTGAGATGGTACCGTAATTGGCGCACCATTCGCTGGGTTCAAGATGTTATGTGATGCAAGCATTAATAACGAGGCTTCCAAAATCGCTTCATGTCCTAGTGGAACGTGAACCGCCATCTGGTCACCATCGAAATCGGCGTTAAATGCCGTACACGTTAATGGGTGCAATTGGATCGCTTTTCCTTCGATTAATTTCGGTTGGAAAGCTTGGATACCCAAACGGTGAAGGGTAGGAGCACGGTTTAAAAGAACGGGGTGTCCTTTCATCACATTTTCCAAAATATCCCAAACCACTGGATCTTTACGATCAACAATTTTCTTCGCAGACTTAACTGTTTTTACAATTCCACGTTCGATCAACTTACGGATAACAAACGGCTTGAATAATTCAGCCGCCATATCTTTTGGAAGACCACATTCGTGCATTTTCAATTCTGGACCTACGACGATAACCGAACGACCAGAATAATCGACACGCTTACCTAATAAGTTTTGACGGAAACGACCTTGCTTACCTTTCAACATATCTGAAAGAGATTTCAAGGCACGGTTACCTTCTGAACGAACCGCATTTACTTTACGTGAGTTGTCAAATAAGCTGTCAACAGCCTCTTGCAACATACGTTTTTCGTTACGTAAGATTACCTCTGGCGCTTTGATCTCGATCAAACGCTTCAAACGGTTGTTACGGATAATTACACGACGATATAAATCGTTCAAGTCAGATGTCGCAAAACGACCTCCATCCAATGGCACCAATGGACGTAATTCTGGTGGAATTACAGGAACCATTTTGATGATCATCCACTCTGGACGGTTGTCGATACGACCGATCGACTCACGGAACGCTTCTACCACTTTCAAACGCTTCAAGGCTTCAGCCTTACGTTGTTGTGAAGATTCTGTGTCCGCCGAGTGACGTAAATCAGCCGATAAGCTGTCTAAGTCGATACGCGTCAACAACATATTTAATGCGTCAGCACCCATTTTCGCGATGAATTTCTGTGGATCTTCATCAGGAAGGTGTTGGTTTTCGCGTGGTAATTTGTCTAAGATATCTAAGTACTCGTCTTCTGTTAAGAAATCAAGGTATTGGCTACCAATCTTTCCTTCTTCCGCGTACATACCTGCTTGAACGACACAATACCGCTCGTAGTAGATAATTTGATCTAATTTCTTCGTTGATAATCCAAGCATGTAACCGATTTTGTTCGGTAAGCTACGGAAGTACCAGATGTGTGCAACTGGAACCACTAATTCGATGTGGCCCATACGCTCACGACGTACTTTTTTCTCAGTCACCTCTACACCGCAACGGTCGCAGATGATGCCTTTGTAACGAATACGCTTATATTTCCCGCAATGACACTCCCAGTCCTTTGTTGGACCAAAAATACGCTCGCAGAACAAACCACCCATTTCGGGTTTGTAGGTACGGTAGTTAATTGTCTCCGGTTGAGTTACCTCACCGTTTGAACTTTCAAGAATCGACTCCGGTGATGCCAATGAGATGGTCACTTTTTGGAAATCGCTGTTCAGTTTTCTCGTCTTTTTAAATGACATTTTCGATGTATTTAATTGGAAAATGATTTCTTTTTAAGGGCCGGTGTTAGCGGCCCGATAAATGATTACTCAAGTGTGATTTCAAGAGCTAAACCTCTCAATTCGTGAATCAATACGTTGAATGATTCTGGAATGTTTGGCTTAGGCATATTCTCGCCTTTCACAATTGCCTCGTACGCTTTGGCACGGCCGATCACGTCATCCGACTTCACAGTTAAGATCTCTTGCAAGATATTCGCTGCTCCGAAGGCCTCAAGTGCCCAAACCTCCATCTCACCGAAACGCTGACCACCGAATTGAGCTTTACCACCCAATGGTTGTTGTGTAATCAATGAGTATGGTCCAATTGAACGTGCGTGCATTTTATCATCTACCAAGTGACCAAGTTTCAACATGTAAATGATACCCACAGTGACCGGTTGATCAAATTTATCTCCCGTTAAACCATTGTATAGGTAAGTACGACCCCAATCTGGTAGACCAGCTGCCGTTAATTCTGCCGCAACTTCTGCCTCAGTTCCACCGTCGAAAATTGGCGTAGCATAACGCTTACCTAATTTTTGACCAGCCCAACCTAATACAGTCTCGTAAATTTGACCTAAGTTCATACGAGATGGTACCCCTAGTGGATTCAATACGATATCTACCGGTGTTCCATCTTCTAAGAATGGCATATCTTCTTCACGAACGATACGAGCTACAACACCCTTATTACCGTGACGGCCCGCCATCTTATCACCTACTTTCAACTTACGTTTCTTTGCGATGTAGACTTTCGCCAACTTCACGATTCCAGCAGGTAATTCATCACCTACTTCAAGAACGAAACGCTCACGCTTGAATCGACCAGCGATTTCATTACGCTTCACGTTGAAGTTCTTAATAAGGTTCATGAACAATTTGTTCAATACTGCATCAGAAGTAGCTTCTTCAACGATCAAGTCAGAAAGCAAGTTTGCTTCTTCTTGAACTGCGTAAGTAGACTCATCACGATACAAGTTTTTATCTGGGAATAATAATTCTTCGATGTTCTTTGCTGAGAATTTAACACCCTTCTCTACGATAACCGTACCGAATTTGTGCTTAATACCTGCGCAAGTTTTACCCGCTAAGATGGCAACAGTTTTTTCGATCATTTGGCGACGAATCTCCAAAAGGTCTTTGCTGTATTCCTTCATTAACTTCTTCAATTCAGCTTTCGATTTCTCACGCTCTTCTTTATCCTTCTTAGGACGGGAGAACAACTTCGTATCGATTACCACACCTTTTAATGATGGTGGCGCTTTCTTCGAAGCATCTTTCACATCACCCGCTTTGTCCCCAAAGATGGCACGTAATAATTTTTCTTCTGGTGTTGGATCCGACTCACCTTTTGGTGTGATCTTACCAATCAAGATATCTCCTTCTTTCACTTCAGCACCTACGCGAACAACACCGTTCTCGTCTAGGTTACGAACTGTTTCTTCAGATACGTTTGGAATTTCAGATGTCAATTCCTCTTCACCACGTTTTGTATCACGAACTTCTAATTCGAATTCTTCAATGTGGATCGAAGTAAAGATATCGTCACGAACAACTTTTTCTGAGATTACGATCGCATCCTCAAAGTTGTAACCTTGCCATGGCATGAACGCCACTTTCATGTTACGGCCTAATGCTAATTCACCTGCCTCTGTTGCATAACCTTGGCAAAGCGCTTGACCTTTCTTCACTTTCTCACCTTTGAACACGATCGGCTTTAAGTTGATCGTTGTATCTTGGTTCGTTCTGCGGAATTTGATCAATTCGTATGTTTTCAATGATCCGTCAAAGCTGATAAGCGCTTCTGATTCAGTTTGATCGTAGTTAACAACAATTTTCAATGCGTCAACGTATTCAATCACACCATCACCTTCAGCTACAACTAACGTACGAGAGTCAATCGCCACACGGTGCTCAAGACCTGTTCCTACGATAGGAGCTTCAGGACGTAAAAGCGGTACCGCTTGGCGTTGCATGTTGGATCCCATCAAGGCACGGTTGGCATCATCATGCTCCAAGAAAGGAATCAATGAAGCGGCAACCGAAACGATTTGGTTAGGAGCAACGTCCATGTATTGTGCATCCGCTGGATTTACCAATGGGAAATCACCTTCAAAACGAGCCTTCACACGGTCAGATAAGAATTTACCTGATTTCATGTCGATAGGAGCATTCGCTTGAACGATGTTTTTACCATCTTCCTCTTCTGCAGTTAAATATTCTACGCGGCTTGTTGTATCTACTTTACCACCATCGATCAAACGGTAAGGTGTTTCGATGAAGCCCATTGAGTTTACTTTCGCGTGAACACATAGAGAAGAAATCAAACCAATGTTGGGTCCCTCGGGTGTTTCAATCGTACAAAGACGACCGTAGTGCGTATAGTGAACGTCACGAACCTCGAAACCTGCTCTTTCACGAGAAAGACCACCTGGCCCTAGTGCCGACATACGACGCTTGTGCGTAATCTCAGCCAATGGATTCGTTTGATCCATGAATTGAGATAGTTGGTTTGTTCCAAAGAACGAGTTAATCACCGACGATAATGTACGAGCATTGATCAAGTCAACCGGTTTGAAATCTTCGTTGTCACGAACATTCATACGTTCTTTGATCGTACGCGCCATACGTGCAAGACCTACACCGAATTGAGCATATAATTGCTCACCTACGGTACGAACACGACGGTTAGATAAGTGGTCAATATCATCGACTACCGCACGTGAGTTGATCAAACCGATCAAATACTTCACGATTGAGATGATATCTTCTTTGGTCAAGACTTTAACATCCATTGGGATATCATGACCTAATTTTTTATTGATACGGTAACGACCTACTTCACCCAAATCGTAACGCTTGTCTGAGAAGAACAAGTTTTGGATGATGTCACGTGCCGTTTGCTCATCGGGAGCATCTGTATTACGTAATTGCTTGTAGATAACTTCAACGGCCTCTTTCTCAGAGTTTGAAGTATCTTTTTGCAACGTATTGTAAATGATGTTGTAGTCAGAAACGTTCACGTCATCTTTGTGCAAGATAACCGTTGCAGAACCTGATTCTAAGATCGTCTCTACTTCGTTCTCCGTGATAACGGTATCACGTTCGATCAAGATTTCGTTACGGTCGATAGAAACTACCTCACCTGTATCTTCATCTACGAAGTCTTCTTGCCATGTTTTCAAAACTCGTGCCGCCAAACGACGACCTACGATGCCTTTCACAGCTTTTTTATCAACCTTGATTTCTTCAGCTAAGCCAAATAAATCCAAGATATCCTTATCATTTCCGTAACCAATGGCACGAAGCAATACGGTTACAGGGAACTTTTTCTTACGGTCGATGTACGCATACATCACATTGTTAACGTCCGTAGCAAATTCAATCCAAGAACCCTTGAATGGAATGATACGCGCCGAATACAATTTCGTTCCGTTTGTGTGCTTCGATTGCGCGAAGAACACACCTGGTGAACGGTGTAGCTGAGAAACGATTACACGCTCCGCACCGTTGATCACGAATGATCCACGCTCGGTCATGTAAGGGATGTTTCCTAAGAAAACCTCTTGTTCGATGGTTTGGAAATCCTCGTTGTCTGTATCGTTACAGATCAAACGCAATTTCGCTTTTAAAGGTACTGAATACGTCAAACCGCGGTCGATACACTCATCTACCGAATATTTCGGTGGATCTACTGAGTAGTCGACAAACGACAAAACGAAATTTTCACGCGAATCCGCGATAGGAAAATTTTCAGCAAACACTTTAAATAAACCTTCGTCAGTACGGTTTTCAGCAGCTGTCTCTAGCTGGAAAAAATCCTGGAAGGATTGGACTTGGATATCCAGAAAATCTGGATAATTGATCACAGACTGCGTTTTCGCAAAGCTGTGTCTTCCTGTGGCAGTGATGTTACTCAAGGCTTTATACGTTTTAAATTAAAATGAAAAATGGCCCGTGGGCGCAATTTCTCGCCGTTTCCGACGAAAATTAAAAGCTGAATGCCTCGTAGAGATCAGATTGGATTTCCCTTTGCGCCTCCCCTACGATAAGAGAATTGTGTTTCAGAAAAACAATCTGCGGATTCGCCCGGAGGCGTTAATCCTAAAATAGCCTGCAAAATTAGTAAAAGTTTTTTAATTGCCAAATAGGGGAGGGATTTTTTTCAGTCGCTGGTCAATAGTCGCTAGTCGGCAGTCACTAGTCGGCAGTCCGAGGTCCGGAGGGAAATAGGCCGAAGTAGTCACTAGTCGCTAGTCGGCAGTCGCTAGTCATCAGTTGGCAGTGGGCAGTCCGGAGTCCGAAGGGAAATAGTCCGAAGGAAGATATTCACTCTTAGTTCTTACCTAGCATGAAGTCCGAAGTAGTCGATAGTCACTAGTCACTAGTCGCTAGTCATCAGTTGTCAGTGGGAAGTCCGGAGGAAAATAGTCCGACGGTCCGGAGGGAAATAGGCCGAAGTAGTCACTAGTCGCTAGTCGGCAGTCGCTAGTCATCAGTTGGCAGTGGGCAGTCCGAAGTCCGGAGGAAAATAGTCCGAGGTCCGGAGGGAAATAGGCCGAAGTAGTCACTAGTCGCTAGTCGGCAGTCGCTAGTCATCAGTTGGCAGTGGGCAGTCCGGAGTCCGAAGGGAAATAGTCCGAAGTCCGGAGGGAAATAGTCCGAAGGAAGATATTCTTTCTTCACTCTTAGTTCTTACCTAGCATGAAGTCCGAAGTAGTCGATAGTCACTAGTCACTAGTCACTAGTCATCAGTTGTCAGTGGGCTGTCCGAAGTCCGGAGGAAGTCACTAGTTGTCAGTGGTCAGTGAGCACCGAACACCGAACATATCTTACCTCTTACTTCTTAACTCTTCACTCTTAATTCTTAGTTCTTCACTCTTCCCTTTCAACTCTTCACTCTCAGCTCCTCACTTTTCGCTCTTCCCTCTCAACTCTTCCCTCTTAACCCATGAATTGTTTATCAACTAATTGATACAATGCAATAGGAGCTCTTTCGTTATGAATTTTAAAATACATTTGACTAGCGACTAGCGACTGACGACTGATTACTGCCCACTGATAACTGTTCCCCCATGCTCCCCCGACTAAAATTTTACCTCCGCTTTACGCTCGGTATGACCCGACAAGAAATACTAGGCATTTATTTCTTGATGGGCTTGGTTATGCTTGGGATGGGGATACATGCGATATATCAATATGTTGAATTACAGTCGGAAGTCGACTTGATTAATCCCAAGCACTTTGAGGAAATTTACATTGCCCAAAAGACCGCAAATCGAAAACTGAATTTTGTATACAAAAGTCATCCTATATATAAGCGAACTTTTACCTATCCGCATTACGTCAAAAAATCCCAAGAATGGAAGATCAATATCAATGAGGCGGATTCCGCGGCCTGGGTGGCTTTGCCGGGAATTGGCCCAGGCTTTGCCAAACGTATATTGACCTTTCGTGAGCGTTTGGGTGGTTTTGCATCCGCCGAACAATTGAAAGAGGTATATGGAATAGATACAATTTGGGTAAAGCAGCATTTGCGGAAATTCCAACTCGGCAAAGGGGTTTATCGGCCCTTGTTTGTGAATCGGGCGATTTGGAATGAATTTCGTCATCCTTATTTACCCTATGCACAGGCCAAAGTCGTTTTGAATTTTCGAAAACAACATGGCGTTATTTCTGATTATGGGGCATTGATTCAAATCAAATTGATTGAGCCCTCCGTTTGGGAGCGACTAAGGCCCTACTTAAACTTTGAGCCTTGAATTTTATGTTAAAAGCCGTAATTTGCGAGGGAATTACACATCAACAAATATACAAAGCCATGTCAACAGGTTTCTTTCAAGTACCTACACCTATTAATGAGCCTATTTTAGCATATGCATCCGGATCGAAAGAGCGGGAGCAATTGCAAAATAAATTAGCCGAACTTCGTGCCAAACAAATCGATATTCCCATGTATATCGGCGGGAAATCCGTTCAAGGTGCTCAAAAGGTAGCCATGACTTGTCCGCATGATCACCAACATGTTTTGGGTCATTATTATGAAGGAGGGAAAAAGGAAGTTGGCCAAGCGATTGATGCCGCCTTAGCAGCCCATGCAGCCTGGTCGGCGACACCTTGGGAGCGCCGCGCAGCAATCTTTTTGAAAGCAGCAGAATTGTCGGCAACCAAATACCGCATGGATTTAAACGCTCGAACAATGTTGGGGCAATCGAAAAACGCTTTTCAAGCAGAAATTGACGCTGCATGTGAGTGGGTAGATTTTTTGCGTTTTAATGTACATTATGCTTCGCAGATTTATGCGGACCAGCCGATATCTTCGCCGGGGGTGTGGAATCGCGTGGAGTATCGCGCATTGGAAGGTTTTGTTTATGCACTAACTCCATTCAATTTCACAGCGATTGCGGGTAATTTACCTGCGGCTCCAGCGTTGATGGGAAATACAGTTGTTTGGAAGCCATCGCCGAGTCAAGTGTATTCGGCAGGATTATTGATGGATATTTTGACGGAAGCAGGATTACCTGCGGGTGTAATCAATTTAGTATTTGCGGATGGTCCTGAGGCGGGCGATGTCGTCTTTAATCACCGTGATTTTGCAGGGGTACACTTTACAGGATCTACAGCCGTGTTCCAAACGATTTGGAAAAACATAGGTAATAATATTTCGAATTATAAATCATATCCACGTATCGTGGGAGAAACAGGAGGGAAGGACTTTGTAGTTGCGCATCCATCTGCGGAACCAAAGGCTTTAGCTGTAGCGATTATCCGTGGAGCTTTTGAATACCAAGGGCAGAAATGTTCGGCTGCGTCGCGTGCGTATGTTCCAGCATCTTTATGGTCCCAAGTGGAGGCTTATTTAAAAGAAGATTTGGCAGCGATTCGCATGGGAGGAACAGAGGATTTTGGAAATTTTGTGAATGCCGTGATTGACGCGAAAGCCTTTGCGAAGATTTCGGGCTTTATTGCGGATGCTAAACAAGATGCGGATGTGTCAGTTGTAGCAGGTGGTCATTGCGATGATTCGAAGGGTTATTTTGTGGAGCCGACGGTTTTATTAACAAATAATCCAAAATCGAGAACGATGGTGGAGGAAATTTTTGGACCGGTGTTGACGGTTTATGTATATCCAGATGCGGAATGGAATCAGACTCTGAAATTAGTTGATGAAACTTCAGCCTATGCCTTAACAGGAGCGATCTTTGCGCAAGATTCGTATGCCTTAGAGGA
>NZ_JAVNWW010000004.1:0-3277 GCF_032470275.1 Aquirufa regiilacus | reverse complement strand
ATGACTAACGACTAGTGACTAGCGACTGAAAACACCACCCCTACCCTTTCCAAATGTGGAGATCGGAATTTGGGAACGATGTGAATGAGATGAGCGCAAGCTTATTGAATTTCACACAAGGTTCTTTGACATATTGTGAGAATAAAGTAAAGAGTAAGAGCAAATTAGAATTATTGAATCCTTCGGGATGAAGATATATTATAAAAGAGTAAGTGAATTAAGGGCGTATGGGGGATGCCTAGGCTCTTGGAGGCGATGAAGGACGTGTTAAGCTGCGATAAGCTTCGGGGAGGTGCACAAGACCTTTGATCCGATGATTTCCGAATGGGGCAACCCAGTAGATTGAAGATCTATTATTCTATTTAAGATAGAAGGCGAACCTGCTGAACTGAAACATCTAAGTAAGCAGAGGAAGAGAAAACAAAAGTGATTCCGTAAGTAGTGGCGAGCGAACGCGGATTAGCCCAAACCAGTGTTGTTGCGGCAAGACTGGGGTTGTAGGACCACGATATCGATTATATAAAGGAACAAGAACTGTCTGGGAAGGCAGGCCGTAGGAGGTGAGAGCCCTGTATTGGTAAGCTTATATAATTGTAGTGGTATCCTGAGTAGGGGGGGACTGGAGAAATCCCCTTTGAATCTGCCGGCACCATCCGGTAAGGCTAAATACTACCAAGAGACCGATAGTGAACGAGTACTGTGAAGGAAAGGTGAAAAGTACCCTGAGTAAGGGGGTGAAAAGACCCTGAAACCATACGCTTACAAGCGGTCGGAGCCCTTTTTGGGGTGACGGCGTGCCTTTTGCATAATGAGCCTACGAGTTACTTTCACTGGCGAGGTTAATCATATAGATGTGAGCAGCCGGAGCGAAAGCGAGTCTGAATAGGGCGCTTAGTCAGTGGGAGTAGACGCGAAACTTTGTGATCTACCCATGAGCAGGTTGAAGCTCCGATAACACGGAGTGGAGGACCGAACCAGTTTACGTTGAAAAGTATTTGGATGACTTGTGGGTAGGGGTGAAAGGCCAATCAAACTGAGAAATAGCTCGTACTCCCCGAAATGTTTTTAGGAACAGCCTCGGGGTTAAGTTTTAAGCAGGTAAAGCTACCAATAGGACTAGGGGGAGTCAAATCCTACCAAATCCTGATGAACTCTGAATGGCTTAAAATATACCCGGGAGTGAGGGTTGGGGTGCTAAGGTCCCAATCCGAGAGGGAAAGAACCCAGACCAACAGCTAAGGTCCCAAAATCTTTACTAAGTTGAACTAAGGAAGTCTGATTGCAGTGACAGCCAGGATGTTAGCTTGGAAGCAGCTATTCATTTAAAGAGTGCGTAACAGCTCACTGGTCGAGCGAGGCGGGCATCGATAATAAACGGGCATCAAGTAAAGTACCGAAGCTTTGGATTATATTTATATACTGGTAGGGGAGCATTCTGATCAGCGGTGAAGGTGAAGCGACAAGCTTTGCTGGAGCGTTCAGAAAAGCAAATGTAGGCATGAGTAACGATAATGAGGGCGAGAAACCCTCACGCCGAAAGACTAAGGTTTCCTCAGCTATGCTAATCAACTGAGGGTTAGTCGGGGGCTAAGGGTCTAGCGAAAGCGACAATCTAATGCACAGCAGGTTAATATTCCTGCACTTACTTATTGGGCAAATAGATGACGGAGATTACAGGTTACCAGATACTGACGGAATAGTGTCTTTGAGAGGCGGCAGCAATGCCAAAACGAGTGTAGTGAGTAAACTTCCAAGAAAAGTCTAGGCGTGTATAACTAATAAGTAACCCGTACCGTAAACCGACACAGGTGGTCGAGAAGAATATTCTAAGGCGCTCGAGTGAATCACGGCTAAGGAACTCGGCAAATTAACCCTGTAACTTCGGGATAAAGGGAGCCACGAGCAATCGTGGCCGCAGAGAAATGGCCCAGGCGACTGTTTAACAAAAACACATGGCTTTGCTAAATCGAAAGATGACGTATAAGGCCTGACACCTGCCCGGTGCTGGAAGGTTAAGGGGGGATGTTAGCCGCAAGGCGAAGCATTGAACTGAAGCCCCAGTAAACGGCGGCCGTAACTATAACGGTCCTAAGGTAGCGAAATTCCTTGTCGGGTAAGTTCCGACCTGCACGAATGGTGTAACGATCTGGGCACTGTCTCAGCCGTGAGCTCGGTGAAATTGTAGTAACGGTGAAGATGCCGTTTACCCGCAACGGGACGGAAAGACCCCATGAACCTTTACTATAGCTTAGCATTGAGTTTTGGTACTGGATGTGTAGGATAGGTGGGAGGCTGTGAGCCGGTGTCGCTAGGCATCGGGGAGCCAACGTTGAAATACCACCCTTCTTGTACTGGAATTCTAATCCCCAAAGGGGAGACATTGCTTGGTGGGTAGTTTGACTGGGGTGGTCGCCTCCAAAAGAGTAACGGAGGCTTTCAAAGGTTCCCTCAGCACGCTTGGTAACCGTGCGTAGAGTGCAATAGCAAAAGGGAGCTTGACTGTGAGACCGACAAGTCGATCAGGTACGAAAGTAGGATATAGTGATCCGGTGGTTTAGTATGGAACAGCCATCGCTCAAAGGATAAAAGGTACTCTGGGGATAACAGGCTGATCTCCCCCAAGAGCTCACATCGACGGGGAGGTTTGGCACCTCGATGTCGGCTCGTCACATCCTGGGGCTGGAGAAGGTCCCAAGGGTTCGGCTGTTCGCCGATTAAAGTGGCACGCGAGCTGGGTTCAGAACGTCGTGAGACAGTTCGGTCCCTATCTGTTGTGGGCGTAGGAATATTGACAGGTTCTGACTTTAGTACGAGAGGACCGAGTTGGACTGACCGCTGGTATATCAGTTGTTCTGCCAAGGGCATAGCTGAGTAGCCACGTCGGGACCAGATAAGCGCTGAAAGCATCTAAGTGCGAAACTGACCTGAAGATGAGTATTCCATGAAGGGTCCGTGTAGACGACACGGTCGATAGGCTACAGATGTAAAGGCAGTAATGTCAAAGTCGAGTAGTACTAATTACCCGAAAGCTTACCTTTTATTAATTTACACACTGCTGTTTATTTTATCTCACAATATGGAAAAAGGCTATGACCTTGTAAAAAGTATGGAGCCGATAGGACGGGTGTTCACCTCTTCCCATCTCGAACAGAGAAGTTAAGCCCCGCACCGCTGATGATACTGGGATCAAACCCGGGAAAGTAAGTAAGCTCCAAGTTATTATAGAAGACCTGCACCAAAAGTGTGGGTCTTTTTTTATGCCCTACAGTCGCTAGTC
>NZ_JAVNWW010000003.1:173654-258146 GCF_032470275.1 Aquirufa regiilacus | reverse complement strand
CCAACGTAAAGAAAGCCCAGAAGCCTCTAACAAGAGAAGAAGAATTACTTAAGGAAAATGAATACCTAAGGGCTGAAAATGACTTGCTAAAAAAGCTTCAAGCCTTAGTTCAAGCAGACAAAAAGCGCAAGCCGTAAGTGAACTAAGGCATAAGCACAGGTTAGCAGTATTGCTTACTTGTGTTAAATTGGCAAGGAGTTGTTTTTATTATTATTCAAAACAAGGGACTGCAGACAAATACGCGGAGCTAAAGCAAGAGATTGGACTAATCTATCATCAACATAAGGGTAGATTAGGTTATCGGCGTATAACCATTCTATTGCGTCAAGCCGGCCACCTAATTAATCATAAAACTGTTCATCGACTAATGACCAGCTTGAAATTAAAGAGCTTGATTAGAAGGAAGAAATATAAATCCTACAAAGGAGAGCAAGGTAAAGTAGCGCCAAATATATTAAACAGGGCTTTTAAAGCAATGGCACCTAATCAAAAATGGACAACCGATGTAACAGAGTTTAATGTATTAGGAAAGAAGCTGTACTTGTCGCCTGTATTAGACTTATATAATCAGGAAATCGTTACCTATGACTTATCAGAACGACCTGATTTCAAAAATGTCATGAATATGCTAATAAAGGCGGTGAAAAAGAAGTCGAAATCAACAGCCCTTCTGATGCACTCAGATCAAGGCTGGCAATACCAAATGAAGCAGTATCAAGCTGTTTTGAGAGACAATGGAATCCAACAAAGCATGTCTAGAAAAGGAAACTGCTTGGACAATGCAGTCATGGAAAACTTCTTTGGAACATTAAAATCAGAACTATTTTACCTAAACAAATATGAGTCAATAAAACAGCTAAAAAAAGAAATCAATGAATATATCAAATACTACAACTATGAAAGAATCAAACTGAATTTAAACGGAATGAGCCCGGTGCAATACCGAGCTCATCACATTAATAATTAATTACTAACTTTGTCCAACTTTTGGGGTTCAGTCCACGGATGGCCTTTTTCTTTATCCCATGTTATGGTAAACGTTCTGAACGTCGTCGTCTTCTTCAAGTCGCTCGATTAGTTTTTCGACATCCGCAACTTGCGCATCCGTTAACTCTTTCGTTTCGTCGGGGATGCGTTCAAAGTCGGCACCTAACAACTCATATCCTTGACCCTCTAAGTATTTTTGAATTCCACCGAAAGCGGTGAATTCTCCATAAATATTGATTTGGTTCGTCTCTTCATCCAAGAACACCTCATCCACACCTAAGTCAATTAATTCAAATTCTAATTCCTCTAAATCGATTTCTGGTTTCGCGGCAATTTTGAAAACCGATTTACGGGCAAAGATGAAATCCAACATTCCCGTTGTGCCCAATGAACCACCACATTTAGTAAACGATGAGCGGATATTTGCTACTGTACGGTTGATATTATCTGTGGTTGTTTCTACGAGAATCGCGATGCCATGTTGTGCATATCCTTCGTAAACAATCTCTTTGTAGTCCTCTTGATCTTTGGAAGTTGCGCGTTTGATGGCACGTTCCACGTTTTCCTTTGGCATATTCACTGCTTTCGCATTCTGAATGATGGCTCTTAAACGTGAATTCGAAGCAGGGTCCCCGCCGCCAGCTTTTACTGCGATGACAATATCTTTACCAATTTTGGTGAAGGTCTTGGCCATTTGGCCCCAACGTTTAAATTTTCGTGCTTTTCGGAATTCGAATGCTCTTCCCATGCGTATGCTGTTTTAAAATTTTGATGCAAAAATAATCAAGCCCTATAAGACCCACAAGTCCCCGGTAAAAATAACTTACCTTTGTTTGTTAACCTATTTAAACGAGTATGAAAAGAGTTTTTCTCATCCTGTGCTTTCTGAGCTGCTTGATTCCAACGCTTCAAGCGCAGAAAATCAACGACAAGTTTCAAATGCACATTCAAAAAACGACAGGAAAGGTCTTGATTGATGGTGTTTTGAATGAGCAAGCATGGTTTGATGCCGCGGCTGTCAGCGATTTCATGATGTGTAATCCTTTTGACTCGTTATGTGCCCAAGTGCGAACGGATGTGAAAATGTCTTATGACGATAAATACATTTACATTTCAGCGGAATGTTTTTTAAAGGAGCCGGGTGCTTTTGTCGTCGAGTCCATGAAGCGGGACTTCTCTTTTGGAGTTAATGATAATTTTTTGGTCTTCATCGATACCTTCGAAGATAAAACAACGGGTTTCGCTTTCGGAGCCAATGCTGCTGGCGCTCAATGGGACGGACAGATGTCGGAAGGCGCCAAAGTAAACTTAAACTGGGATAATAAGTGGGAATCCGCCACGACCTATAAACGTGACTCATGGATCTTTGAAGCCGCTATTCCATTTAAGTCGATTCGTTACAAAGACAATATTAAACGCTGGGGGATCAATTTTTCACGGTATGATTTAAAGGCCAAAGAGAAGTCGGCCTGGGCACCCGTTCCCCGACAATTTCCTACGGCCTCTTTGGCATACGCAGGCGTGTTGGTATGGGAGACACCACCTCCAAGTCCCAAGAAAAATATTTCGATTATTCCCTATGGACTTTCGGGCCTGACGGCTAATTACGAATCGAAGGATCCCGCTGTCATGCGGAACCAACTAGGAGGGGATATCAAGGTTGCTATCAATTCGGGTTTGAATTTGGATATGACGTTGAATCCCGATTTTTCTCAGGTCGATGTGGATCGCCAACAAACGAATTTGGATCGCTTTGAATTGTTTTATCCGGAAAAACGCCAGTTTTTTATCGAAAACTCGGATTTGTTTGATGGGTTTGGGACAGAGAGTATTCGCCCCTTTTTCTCGCGTCGAATCGGCTTAGCGCTGAATAATAAAACCGGTATTTATGAGCAGACGCCCATTACTTATGGTGCGCGTGTCAGTGGAAAGTTAAACCCTGATTGGCGCATTGGTGCGTTAAATGTGCAGTCGCAACGCATTGATTCGAAGGGCGTTCCTACGCAAAATTATTCGATGATTGCCTTGCAACGAAAACTGTTTGCTCGTTCGAATATCGGTGTATATATGGTCAATAAAGAGTCGTTTATTGATACGGATTTACAGAAAGCCAATGGTTATCAACCCTATAATCGGGATGTCGGGTTTGAATACAACCTAGCCTCAAAAGACAATTTTTGGACAGGTTCGCTATTTTATTCGAAAACGATTAGTCCTTTGAACCAAGGAAACGATTTTTCACAAGCAGCCTCTTTGGCCTATGCCGACAATAACTGGGCATTCTCGATTAAGGAGCAATGGGTAGGCGAGCATTACAACCCGGAAGTGGGTTATGTGCCCCGAATCAATTACCTCCAAATTCAACCGGAGGCAGCGAAAATATTTTATCCCAAAAACAAAAATACCAATCTGTTTTATACCAGTTTGAAGTTGATGTCTATGTCGTATTGGAATAATCAGGGTACCTATACAGACAATACGACTTACGTTGCCTATGACGGAACCATGAAGGATCGGTCAACATTTGGTTTGTATCTGTCCTATGATTTTGTCAAATTATTGTATGATTTTGATGCGACAAGAATGGGGAATACGGCTTTAAAAAGGGGAACCGAGCACGATTGGTATGCGGTGAATGCGCGTTATGGATCATCTCCTATCAAGCTATTTACGTATGCATTAACCTCCCGTTTTGGTGGGTATTTTGGAAATGGTTGGCGCACAGGTTTAACAGCTGATATGGGTTATCGATTCCAACCCTATGGAAGTGTCTCAGTGGCCGTCGATTACAACGATATTCAAGATGTGGAAATTCCGGGTACAGATAAAATGCTTGCGAAAAAAGTGTCGTCCCAGTTTTGGATCATACGGCCCAAGATTGATATTACCTTTTCAAATAAGCTATTTTTCGCAACCTTTTTTCAGTTGAACCAGCAGACAAAAAATATTAATTTAAATGCGCGTTTACAATGGCGGTACAAGCCAGCATCGGATTTGTTTTTGGTTTACACCGACAACTATTTTCCCGAGATTATGCAAATTCGTAATCGGGCCATCGTGTTAAAATTAAATTATTGGCTTAATTTGTAATTCATAAACTACATATATAACCATGAAAAAGTATTTAGCTATTTTATTTAGTGTGATGTCTTTCGGAGCATTTGCTCAAAAAGCACCCGCATCGCCACCTGCAGTCGTTATTCAAAAAGTAGGCAGCACCGAAGTGATGATCAAGTATGCACAGCCATCTGTGAAGGGACGTTTAGTCTTTGCTGCAAAAGATGCCAAGCCATTAGCTCCCTTTGGAGAAGTTTGGCGTACGGGAGCGAATGAGGCTACAACCATTGAGTTTTCTTCGGACGTAACGGTTCAAGGTAAGCCATTGGCAAAGGGTGTTTATTCATTGTTCACAATTCCTGGCCCGACGGAATGGACGGTCATTTTCAACAGTGATGCTAAACAATGGGGTGCCTATACCTACAAAGCAGAGAAAGATGTTTTGCGTGTAACAGGAAAAGTTAGCGAGCATGCCATGACGGAGAAATTCACGATTGGCGTTTCACCTGCAGGACAGATTTCCTTGGATTGGGATAAATCATCTGTTTCTATTTATGTGAAATAAGGAATTTGAATTCATTTTAAAAGCGGCTCAATTGAGTCGCTTTTTTTATTGCGTAATTTCATTTGTTTCTCTATTTTTACTTGAATATGAGGTTTAGCCTCAAAATATCAAATCGAATTTTATGAAAAAAGTATTAATCGCCGAGGACAGTTCTGTCATTCAAAATTTAGCTCGTAAGATTTTAGAATTTCAAAATTTTGAAATTCATGCGGTGAAAAATGGCCAACAAGTATTGGATGAATTGGCGAAAGCTGATTTTGATATTCTTTTGTTGGACATCAACATGCCCGTAATGGATGGAATGGACTGTGCAAAAGCGGTTCGTGCTTTGTCAGATGCTAAAAAAGCGGCGATTCCCATGATTGCCATTACAGGAAACGCAAGAAACTATACCATGGAGGATTTTAAAGCCGTTGGTTTTGATGATTTCTTAGCAAAGCCTTTGAATTTTGATGCTTTGGTTTCTCAAGTGAAAGCATTAACTGAATAAATTTATGTCCCCAATCCAGGTACGCTTTTTAGGGACTGGAACATCACAGGGGATTCCTATGATCGCTTGTTCCTGCGAGGTATGTGCCTCGCAAGACACACGTGACCAACGCTTACGCGTTTCCATGCACATTCAGGTGCAAGGGAAAAGTTTCATTATCGATACGGGGCCGGATTTTCGCCAACAAATTTTACGTGCTGGGATTAAACGTGTTGATGCCGTTTTATTTACCCATGAGCACAAGGATCATACGGCGGGACTTGATGATATTCGTGGGTTTAATTTTGCTCAGCAGTCCGCTATTCCTTTGTATGCGCGTGCGCAGGTAATCGAACAATTGAAGCGCGAATTTGCCTATGCTTTTGACGAAAATAAATATCCCGGTGTACCTGAGATAGACGTCTATGAAATAGATGGTCAGCCTTTTTCTGTCCAAGGCGTTCAGGTTACGCCCATCTTTGTCAAGCATTATTTCTTGGATGTATTGGGTTTTCGTTTTGGAGATTTCACCTACATCACGGATGCGAATTTCATTGCCGATGAAGAATTGGAAAAAATTAAAGGGTCCAAAATTCTCGTGATCAATGCCCTTCGGAAAACAACCCATATTTCGCATTTTACCTTGGACGAAGCATTAGCTGTTATTGCTCAAGTACAACCTGAGCAGGCTTATATTACGCATATTAGCCACATGATGGGCTTACATGATGCGGTCCAACAGGAATTACCACCCAATGTATTTTTGGCCTATGATGGCCTGAGCCTAAGCCTATAAATATGAAAGCTGTACTTTTTGATATGGACGGTGTTGTGGTCGATAATTTACCTTATCACGTTGATGCGTGGTTGTTATTTTGCGAACGTCATAATATTCCATTGACCCGTGAGGTTTTTTACCGGGAATTGAATGGGATGAATTCCAAAGATACCTTTGAGTGGTTCTATCAAAAGGAAATGAGCCGTTCTGAAGTTGAAGTACTTGAAGAGGAAAAAGAAATTTTATACCGCGGTTTTTACAAAGAACACATGAAGCCCGCTGCGGGTTTAGTTACATTTATAAAGGCGCTTCGCGCGCATGGCATTAAAACAGCCCTAGCAACCTCAGCAGGTCCTGGAAACATCGATTTTATTGTTGACGGATTAGGTATTCGGGATCAATTTGATGCCATTATTGGTGGAGCCGAAGTTCGTAAAGGAAAACCGGATCCTGAGATTTACTTGAAAGCCGCAGCGCTTGTAGGCGTAGATCCTGCCGACTGCTGGGTTATTGAAGATTCATTGCAAGGGATTGCATCCGGATTGAATGCAGGTATGCAGGTTGTCGGCATTACTACATCGCATACGGCGGAAGAATTGGCGCACACACATTGGATTGCGGCTGATTTCGTCAATTTATTTGAACACTTAGAAGAAAGAATTTCCTAATCACTAGCTTCGCGCGATATGAAAAAATATGTATTATTGATGTTATTGGGCTGTGCAAGCAATCTCTTTGCTCAAAAGCTTAAGATGGAGTTTAAGCCGGGTATTATTGTTGAGGAATACACGCCGGAAAAAACGGGTATTCACCGGGAACTTCCTGCAGGCTATTCGGAGCGCATGCTAGACGAGATTCAAAATCGAAATGCACGTGCAACGCAATCACAGCAATATGTGAAAGCGGGAACGCAAGTGATTGTGACTTACGAAACGATACCGCCTGATGACGTTAAAATTATCTTTGAACGTGCAGCGAATCTGTGGGCTAGTACCTTGAATTCGGATGTTCCCATTAATATTTACATCCGCTGGCGATCTTTGGCGGCCGGTGTATTGGGTAGCGCGGGTGCTTCTACGAATGTGCGTAATTTTGTGGGTTGCGATCGCCTGAATACCTGGTATCCAGTAGCATTGGCTGAGAAAATGGCCCATAAGAATTTGAATGGTTCAAATCCAGACATCTTAGCTACCTTTAATTCCGATTTTACGGATTGGTATACAGGAACAGATGGTGTTCCCAAAATCAATCAAATTGATTTATACTCGGTTGTTTTGCATGAGTTTGGTCATGGGCTTGGATTCATCGGTCAAATGGGTTTATCTTCAAGTGACAACACCAAAGCTGGGTACGGTTATCCCGGCATTTTTGATCAATTCATGGTGAATGCGGACCAAGTGGCCTTGACGGATACGAGCCAAATCGACAACCCTTCCACGGCCTTAAAAACACAGTTGACATCCGGAGCTTTGTTCTTGAATTCTCCGTCCATTACGCGTTTAAATGGTGCTAAGGCTAAATTATACGCGCCCAATAACTATTCGGAAGGTTCGAGTACCTACCACGTCGATCAAGCAACCTACAAAGTAGGTGACCCAAATGCTTTGATGACCCCACAAATTGCGCGTGGTGAGTTAACGCGCGACATTGGCCCAATTGTGCTTGGGGCATTCAATGATTTTGGCTGGTCTTCTTCCAATATTATTGCTGATAATTATAATGATACGGAAGATGTGAGTAAGGATATTATTTTTTCAGCGAAGGTTTATTCAGATACCTTAATCAATGAATCTTCGGTCAAGTTGATGATGGCGATCGATAAGAGTATTTTGTCCGCTACGTCGGTTCCTTTGGTGAAATCGGGTAATACGTACACGTACACCTTGCCTAAATCCAATGCGACGCGGAAGATTAACTATTACTGGACAGCCAATGATGCGGGAGGAAAGAAATTTACTACACCTGCGCAGGCACCTGTGATTTCAGGTACGAATTTTGGTAGTTATTATGATTTTACCATTGGTGCGGATACGGTAAAACCAGTCGTACTGTATGAGAATCCGATAAAATATATTTTTACAAGTCAGACAAAAATCAATTTACCTACATTACTTACTTCCGATAATATAGGAATCGCTTCGGTTTACATGGAGTATTCAATCAATGGTGCGCCTTTTGAACGTCAAAACTTTACGAAAGTTGCCGGTGAAACGTTTAGCTATTCGACTGCATTTAATTTTACGGCGGGTCAATTGAAAGCTGGAGATGTGGTTCGCTATCGTGTGATTGTGGCTGATGCGGCTAAGGTTTCCAATGTTGTTTACCTGCCTTCGAGTGGCTATTATGATTTCAAAGTCTTGGCTTTGGCGGATCCTGTGTCAGCCTACGTGCAAAACTTTGATTCGACCCCTAGCGGTGATTTCTTTTTAAAAGGGTTTAATTTAATTCAAACCACAGGTTTCTCAAGTGTTGCCCTACATTCTGCACATCCCTATGCAGATGGTAATGAAGAATCCTATGATGGTGCCGGGGGATCTGATAAGTTTACGAATAACGATGCCCTATTGTTAAAACCGATCAAAATAAGCGCTGAAAATCCTAAAATAACGTTTGATGAGATTGTTTTAGTCGAGCCAGGAGATACCGGAGAACCCTTTTTAAATTCCGATGGAAGTGTGAATCGGAGTTTTTATGATTATGTTATTGTGCAAGGTTCGAAAGACCAAGGGAAGACCTGGTCTAATTTTGCCAACGGGTGGGATGCAAGTTTAAACGCTGCTTGGTTATCTAAATACAATAGTGCGGGAGACGCAGATGGAAATTCGACGGCGATTGCGACGAGCTCGCTTGTGAAAAGTCATGAAATAGATTTACTCGCATCCGGTGATTTTAAGGTAAATGACGAAGTCGTAATACGATTCCGTTTGCATGCTGATGTGGGTGCGCATGGCTGGGGTTGGGCCGTTGATAATTTGAAAATTCAAGGACCTAAAGTTGACCCGATATTAGCGATTGAGCCTACGGCATTAACAAAAGGTTTGCAGATTTCTCCAAATCCCAGCGCTGGGACTTTGAAGGTGATTTACGAGCAAGCCGCGGATTTGGATGGACTTGTCTTACGTGTCATTGATTTGCAGGGGCGACCTGTATTTAACCAAAGCTACCCGACACAAGGGAATCGTTTTGAGCAGCAAATTGACTTGTCTTATTTGAGTTCTGGTACCTATGCTTTGCAATTGCAGGTACAAAATCAGTTGGTGTTGAGGCGATTTGTGATGGTCAAATAAGGAAGCTAATGCCTTTTTAATTATCTTTGCGAACATTTAATTTAGCAGTATGTCTTGGTTTACAAGGAAAGATAAAGGGATTCAAACTCCCACGGAATTTAAACGTGAAGCACCCGATGGACTTTGGTATCAGTGTCCGTCTTGTAAAAAGGCTTTACATACACGGGAGCATCGCCTGTTTGCATTTACTTGCTCAAGCTGTAATTACCACGAAAAAATTGGTTCTCAAGAATATTTTGAGTTATTGTTTGATCAATCCCGTTACACGGAATTAGATCCGATGTTAAGTTCGGGTGACCCATTGAACTTTACGGATACGAAAAAATATACGGACCGTGTTGTAGCGACCGAGCATAAAACAGGCTTGAAAGATGCTGTTCGTGCAGCTTACGGGGATATGAATGGTATGCCTATTACGATTGCAGCGATGGACTTTAGTTTCATCGGTGGTTCAATGGGTTCTGTGGTAGGGGAGAAGATTTCCCGGGCCATCGATCATTCCTTGAAAACAGGAACTCCCTTCCTAATGATTTCACGTTCAGGTGGTGCACGTATGATGGAAGCGGGTTTTTCGTTGATGCAAATGGCCAAAACATCTGCTCGTCTTGCACTTTTGGCGGAAGCGAAAATTCCGTACATCTCATTATTAACAGATCCAACCACAGGTGGTGTTACCGCTTCTTTTGCTATGTTGGGTGATTTCAATATCGCTGAACCTGGTGCATTAATCGGTTTTGCCGGTCCCCGTGTCATTAAGGAGACGATTGGTAAGGATTTGCCTAAAGGTTTCCAAAGCGCTGATTTCGTCTTGGATCATGGCTTCCTTGATTTTATCGTTGATCGTAAGGATATGAAAGATAAACTAAGTGCCCTGTTAGGGATGTTAAAGAATTAAGTAAAGTACTTCATACAAGAAAGCTCAGTCGGAAGGCTGAGCTTTTTTTATTTACCAGGATTTTCAAAGGGCATAAAAAAAGCCTAACGGGAAGTTAGGCTTTTTAATATGCAATGTCGTGGAAACTTATTCAGCAGGAACTGCTGCTGCGGCTGCTGCCGCTGCTGCTGCTGTTGCAGCTTTACCACGTGGTTTTTTCTCTTTTTCTGGCGCTGGGATTGGATCCTCAACACCTGCAAGAATACGTCCGCAATGCTCACAAACGATTAATTTCTTCTTGTCTTTGATGTCTGTTTGACGTTGTGGAGGTACTGAGCTGAAACATCCGCCGCAAGCACCACGCTTCACCATCACAACCGCTAGGCCGTTGATTGCGTTATCGCGTAATTTTGTGTAAGATTTCAACAAACGTTCCTCAACGCTCTTCAACGCTTTATCACGATCTTTTAAGAATTTTTGCTCATCTTCTTCGCTTTCGCCGATGATCACCTCTAATTCTTTTTGTTTGATTTCAAGATCTTTTTTACGCTCATGTAAATTCGATTCTACGCTAGCGACTTCATCGTTTTTGTTCAATACTTTGAATTCGATTTCTTTAATGCGCTTGTCAGCAATTTCCATTTCTAAACCTTGTAATTCGATTTCTTTTGAAATTGCATCGAACTCACGGTTGTTGCGGACATTCATTTGTTGCTCCTTGTACTTAACAATAAGCTTATCTGAATCCTTTTTAGAAATTTTGTAATTCGAGATTTGCTCTTCGAATGAACTGATTTCCGCTTGGAATTTCGTTAATCGTGTTTCTAAACCTGCGATTTCATCCTCTAAATCACGAACCTCTTCAGGTAAATCACCTCTTACTTTCTTGATATTGTCTAAGGCTGAATCAATGGTTTGAAGCTTTAATAAGGCTTCTAACTTTTGGGCAATTGTAGTTTCGGTAACTGTAGCCATTCTTCTTGTTGCGTTTGAATTATTAATTCGCTCTAAAATTAAGCATAACTCACAGGATTGCTGTTGGTCATACTTTTCAGAACGGCAAAAGTACTAAAATTATTTGATAAATAAGCATGGATTGCATCCTTTATCATGACTTCTGATTCATAATGGCCTATATCGCAAATGGTGCAATGATTTTCGGCATCAAAGAATTCATGATATTTGAAATCACCGCTGATAAATACATCCGCGCCAGCTTTAATTGCATCCGCAAGAAGAAAACTTCCTGCTCCTCCACACAAAGCAATCCGCTTAATCGGGCGACCTAGCCAGGCTGTATGTCGGAAATGAGCCAAACCCAGTTTTTCTTTTAAATAGGTGCTGAATGATGTAGCATCCATCGCTTGGGGTAATTCTGCGATATAGCCTGATCCCACTTCATCCCAGGTATTGTCTAATCCTTGAATGTAATACGCCACCTCCTCGTAAGGGTGTGAGGCTTTCAACGCTTTCAGTATCGAACTTTCCAAATGGGCCGGATAAATCACTTGAATTTGTTCTTCCGTGACCTCCTCCGCTTGATTATTTGTCCCTATACTTGGATTCGCTTGATCGTTTGGTGTAAAGCGGCCGGTTCCTTCTTGACTAAAACTGCATTCCGTATAGTTCCCGATGTTGCCCGCTCCGGCTGCATGTAAAGCAGTACGCGTCGCTTCGGCAGCGTCCGTAGGGACGAAGTAGGTCAATTGCTTTAAAGCCTGCTTAAATGGACGTAAAACCCGCCCTTGTTCTAACCCGAGTCTTTGAGCAAGTTGGTAACTAACTCCCTGTGGCGCATGATCTAAATTCGTATGACTCGCATAGATTGCAATATCGTTTTTAATGGCCAAAATCATTGTTCGCTCCACATAATCCTTGCCCGTCAGGGATTTTAGTCCTTTGAAAATAATGGGGTGGTGAGCGACAATCATATTGCAGCCTTGATTGATGGCCTCTTGAACCACGGCCTCCGTACAATCTAGGCTGATTAAGACGCCTGAAACAGGCTGCGATCGGCTTCCGCAGAGGAGGCCGGCGTTGTCATAGGATTCTTGCCAACTTAATGGCGCCCATGTTTCCATGGAATTGCAAACGTCTTGAACGGTCATTTGGCAGGTTTTAACGTGACAAAGGTAGGACAATTCGAAAAATAATGTTAATTTAAAGTGTATTACCCTAATTTATGCGTTGCAGACCAGCCCTAGTCTTAATTGAAAACAATCATTTACTCGTCATGAAATATCAGTACGGGGACCATTTTATCTATAATCTTCCCGGTGGGAATCCAGATCCAGGCGAATTACTAAGTGAAACCATCGCACGCGAATGCATGGAAGAATTAGGCATCGATGTGGAGGTTGGCGAAATGCTTGTCATGGGCCAAGTGAGTGGTAGCGAACAACGAGACGATGTTTTACACATACTTTTTGAAGGTGAATTACTCGCAGGTATCCCTGAATTACAAGCGGATGAAACGAGTGCAATGGAGGTCTTATGGATGCCGATTGAACAAATTGCAAACGTGACGATGTATCCCAACGTAGGCGAAAATTTGCTGGATTTACTTCTGACTCAGCAAAAAGGAAAATACATCGGAACTATTCAGCAACCTTGGTTGGCCTAGGCAATCCATAGGTGCCAATAAGCAAACCCAATACACTAGCAAGGAGTCCATACCAAATGGCGGGAATTTCTGAAGGTTGTACAAAGTGAAAATAGGCCCAAACAAAAAGACCTAAAAGCATACTCAAGTGGCTTCCCATGGCACTTGCCTTTTTCCACCACAATCCTGCATTCAATGGGATAAACAGGGAAACTAAGCTGAAGGCGGAAGCTTCTCCCACTAATTCGAAAATGTTCTGTCGGCTCACAGCCATCCAAATGCAGGCCATCGTCACGAATACAACCGAAAGGCGAATAATTCCCAATACTTTTTTATCAGATGGGTGCTTCAATAATGGTTTCCAAAGGTTCTCGCCTAATACCGATGCGGGCGCTAAAATCGCACCACTCGTCGTGCTTAATAAAGCCGAAAGCAAAGCACCGAGAAATAAAATTTGGATTCCGTAGGGCATGAATCGCATCACCAAATGTGGGATGAGTAAGGTATCATCAGCTAATAAACTTGGGTATAATCGAACACCCATGAGCCCGATTAGTAAGGGTAGCATGGCAATCGTTAAATACATTGTACCTGCTGCGATACTTGCTTTGGCAGCAATTGGGCTACTTTTTGCCGACATGACCCGTTGGAAAATGTCTTGTTGGGGAATACTTCCCAGGCCGATGACCATCCAAGCCCCGATGTACTGAAGCCAATCGACCCATGTGTTTTTTAGCGGGGTGAATCGGAAAAATCCTTTGGGCTGTTGGTCAATAAATACCCCCCAATCTGGAATTTTATCCATTAATAAATAAGCCAAAATTAACAAGCCCACAATCAAGATGATGTTATGCAGGAAGTCGGTGATGGAAATCGACCACATCCCGCCCATGAGTGTATAGGTCATGACCAATAATGCCCCGATTACAATGCCTATTTCCGTACTGATGGGAAGCAAAAGATGTAAGGTAAGGCCCAAGGCAACGAGCTGAGCAGATATCCACCCAAAATAGGAGGGGATCATGACTAATGCAGATATTTTTTCAGACACACCCCCAAATCGAATTCGAAAGAAATCGCTGAATGTTAAAACGGGGAGTGGATATAGTTTTCGAGCATAGATAGCGCCCACAATAAATAATCCCAAAGCTGCACCAAAAGGTTCCTCGATAATAGCATATAGTCCGCCATGAACAAATTCGCGTGGGGCGCCCAGCATCGTTTCCGAGCCAAACCAGGTGGCGAAGGTGACCATGGTCGCTAATCCAAATGACAAGGTTCTACCGGCCAAAACGAAGTCGGTCGTTGTCCGCACTTTCGTGCTAGCAAACCAACCTACGGCTAAGTTGAGCACTAAATAAAAGATGACGAAACCTACGAGCATTTCAAGAATTTAAGCACGAAAATACATATTTTTTTTACCTTTAAGTTATGAAACAACTGGCATACCTTGCGTTCCTTTGCTGCTTAGCCCTATCGTGTACGAGCACTCGAATGAATAAAGCTTTCAAAAAGGGGCAACTCGATGAACAGGCTTCTGGTATTTTGATTCAAGAAGTAAGCTCCGGGAAAGTTGTTTTTCAGCATCAGGCCGACCACTATTTCATGCCCGCATCGAATGCTAAATTGGTGACTTTCTTGGAAGCGAACCGCATCTTGCCTGACTCCATTCCAACCTATCGCTATTTAGAAACTTCGGATAGCCTTTATTTCTGGGGAACGGGTGATCCTAGTTTACTGCATCCACGTTTACAAGGGGATGCCTTGTTGAAAAAGCTCCGTTCGACAAATAAAGTATTGGTCCTGGCCGATTCCGATGAACATATTCGCCCTTTGGGGAGTGGTTGGGCCTGGGATGACTATGCGGACGATTATTCTGCCGAAATTTCATCCATTCCGATGTACAATAATCAAGTGCGTTTTGCTATTAAATCAGGTGTGGTCGAAGTATCACCGGCCTTTTTTACACCGTTAGTAAGAACAGGTTCTAGTCCTTTTGTACAGCGCGACCGAAATGCTAATTCGTTTGCTTTACCTGCTGTTCAAACGATGCCTACTGTGGTGGTACCCTTTATTACTTCATCCAAACAAACGGCTGATTTATTAAGTTTTGAGCTTGGAAAACCGGTGATAAATCTTCCGAAAGCGTATGATGCACGTGCAGTGTTAGCCTACGCAGGTAAAACGGATAGTCTATATCTCCCGATGTTGCATTTCAGTGATAATCAAATTGCTGAACAGTTGATGTACGTAATGGCCGCGCAGAAAAATTGGGTTGGGCCTACGAATAAGATCATTGAGAATCTGAAAAAAGAAGACTCGCTTTTATTGCCTTTGAAATGGGTAGATGGTTCAGGGCTTTCGCGCTACAATTTGATGCGGCCGAGGGATTTGGTTTCTGTCCTGTTGAAGTTGAAAGACGAGGTAAGTGAAGCTCGATTATTCAAACTTTTACCCGAATCGGGTCGGACAGGAACAATTCGTAAAATGGGTACGAGTACGCTTGATTCGCGCTTTTATGCGAAGTCGGGATCATTCGGTAACACCTATAATTTGGCGGGATACTACCTAAATGCCCAAGGGAAAACGTATGCATTTGCCATCATGTGTAATCTAGGGAATCGCTCCTTGACGTCGATGAAACAGGATGTGATGGACTTATTAAACACGCTTCGTTAGTCCAAATCGGTAAACTAAGTAACTGATTGCAAAAAAGCAGATCACAAACGGTATGCTCGAGGTGTTTTGAAGCAGAGTGCCTGCCAAAAACAAGCTCGAAATCATCACGAGTAGCAAGGGCAAGTAAGGGTAAGCCCAAACGCGGTAGGGGCGATTCAAGTTCGGTTCCGTTTTTCTCAAGCGTAATAACGAAGCAAATCCCGCTAAATAGCTGGCCACAAAAAAGAAGGTGGCTATGTCGGACAATCGGTCGCTAATCGACTGACTACTCACTAAAAATAGACAAGCGAGGCCAACTGTCATATGGGTGGCAACTGTAGGGCTACCTTGCGCATTCACTTTTCCAGCCCCGGCAAAAAATAAACCATCCCGACTCATCGAGTAAATGACGCGAGGCGCGAACATGACTTGGGTATTTAGGATTCCGAGGATACTCAACATTAAAAAGGTCGTTACCCATCGACCTGTTTGGGCACCCAGAATGTTTTGCATGGCATCCGCTGCAGCCAATTTACTTTGGCTTAATTCAGCCCATGAAAGTGTGTTTAGGATACCTATATTGATGAGTATATAAATGACAGCGACGACAATGACCCCAATAAACATCGATTTGGGCATGCTTTTGAGGGGATCTTTGTTTTCTTCGGTGAAATAGGCGGCGGTGTGCCAACCGTCGAAGGCATAGAAAATCGAGAGCAAAGCAGTCAGTATCCCTGACCAGAGCGGTAAGCCGCTCGGTGCAGCTGGACTTGAATGCCAAGTACCGCCGTCCCCATGCTCAAAACAAATGATAATAAATCCGATGAGTGCAAGCGCTTTTATTCCACTGAGCCATTCCTGTGATTTGCCTGCAAGAACAACCCCCATTTGGTGAAAAAACCACAGGAGCAATAGGATTAGAATGGCGCAATACAATACATAATCTTGTAAGCTAGGGAAAAGAATGGCAAGGTATTCGCTACAGGTGTAAGACCCGAAACCGAGAGCGGTAACGGTTCCGAGCCAAGAACTTAGGCCAACAATGAAGCCCACGTAACGTCCGAAAGCCCGTTCGGCATAGCCATACCAGGCGCCAGCCTTGGGGATGGAAAGGCTTAATTCAAGGACGCAACTTACGCCTAAGAGCGCGTAGATGGCAACAAGAATCCATAACCCGATAATGAGAGAAGGATTGTGTAAGAGTTCTGCGATAGGCCCCGGTTTGCGTAA
This sequence comes from Aquirufa regiilacus, assembly GCF_032470275.1. Lineage (NCBI taxonomy): Bacteria > Pseudomonadati > Bacteroidota > Cytophagia > Cytophagales > Flectobacillaceae > Aquirufa > Aquirufa regiilacus. The sequence continues at coordinate 241,639 of NZ_JAVNWW010000003.1, read as the reverse complement.
AATCCCGGTTCCAACCGTTCCTCCGAGGGTTACCGCCACGCCGAAGCTGGTACCCAATACTTTCCACAATTGATTACTTGATTTTTTCTGCATGGCTAAGACAAAAATAGATGATTTTTTCGTTTTACCTGAGTAGATTTAGGTGTCATGCGCACAGCTTGGATTTCAATCATTTTTGCACTGCTTGTTTTCGCCTCCAAAGGCGATGAGCGAACGTTGGATTCTTTGAAAGAATTTGGCCTAGGATTCCATTGGCCCACAAAGCAAAAAAAAATAGAAGTACCTTTTGAACTTCATGCGAATTTAGTCGTCATACCCCTTAAGATTAACGCCTCGGATACGCTTCGGTTTTTACTTGACACGGGTTTGGGGACTACGTTGCTCACGGACACAACGGTGTTTCGCCAATTGGGGATTAAGCCTATTCGACAAATCGAATTGCTGGGCTTAGGCGATGGTCCTTCGATTCAAGCCCAAGTCCTCATCGATGTGAAATTACAAGTAGGAAAAGCCGCGGCCTATCATCAAAACCTGATTTATGTATCCAGCGATCAGTTAAATCTTTCGGATTATGTGGGCACCAAAATCCAAGGTGTTCTAGGCTACGAGTTATTTTCAAATTTGGTCGTGACGATTGATTATGCCAAGCAAAGACTCATTTTGACGCAGGCTGAAAACTACCGATACAAAAAACGTGCGGGTATCCGATTTCCAATCGCCTTGATTGACAACAAGCCTTATTTGCAGGCAGCCGAGATACAGAGTAAAAAGGGCCCAATCGCCAATCGATTGTTGTTGGATTCAGGTGCTGGACATGTCTTATTTTTAGAAGATGCGGGTGTCGATTCGAGCCTATTTCAATTTTCAGCAAAACCCGTTAACCTAGGCAAAGGCTTGAATGGTGCCATCATGGGAAAAATGGGTCGTGTTCCCGAATTGCGCTTAGGGCCTTGGACTTGGTCTAATGTTCCCACTGCTTTTCCCATCAGTAAGTTTTTAAAAGATACGAGCCATGTGCAGGGAGGAAGTCTTGGAGGAGAATTTTTCCGTCGCTTTGTGGTCACATTTCACTACCTAGACCAATATGTCGTATTTAAACCGATTGCGCGCCGTTGGAGGCAAAAGTTTGAATTGGGTTTGTCTGGATTAGGCTTGCGGGCTACAGGGCCACAATTCAGAACCTTCTTTGTTGAGTTTGTGGAGGAGAATTCACCGGCTGAGGAGGCTGGTGTATTGCCTGGGGATGAAATTTTGATGATCAATCGCGTTCGCGCGGGTAATTATCGTTTGGGAGAAATTTACCACCTTTTAAAGAAAAAAGAGGGGAAGCGGATTGAAATGCTACTCAAACGAGGAAATTCGTTTCAGTTGGTGCAATTTACCTTACGACCCTTATTTTAATTCGTAATCTGCGGCAATCGGAAAGTGATCGGAATAGCCAATGTTGCGAAGTGTGACGAATTGCTTCACCTCAAATTCGTTCGAATAAAATTGGTTATCGATGCGGACAATGAAAGGACTTCTGTTTAATGTAAAGCCAAATCCGCGGCCCGCTTCCTCGAATGAATTTTTTAAGCGCTCCCGCAAGGTTCCATAGGCCCAGCCATAAGGCGTCTCATTTAAATCGCCCACGACAATCACCGGATACATGCTTTCCTGGATCAAGCGATTAATTTGCGACATTTCATCTTTGTGATGAATAAATCCTTTTCGTAACGAATTCATGATGCCTCGACCTTCTTTCTTCGCATCTTCATAATCTTGATCACGAATTTTACCTGTTACGCGTCCCACACGAATGCCCATTGACCATAACTGCACATTAATGATGCGGAAGGTATCTTCTTTTGCGACGATATCTGCGTACAAATATCCATTGGCAGAATTACCAAATTGTTTGCCTGCCTGATGTATGATGGGGTATTTAGAGAATATCGCCAAACCCATTTTTTCTTTGGCCTCAAAAAAATCTTCTTTCAAGGGAATAAAGGCGTAATGCGGATAGGATTCCTTCATCATGTTGATGCTCCGATATGCTTTGCGATCTGCGTGCGAATAGAATTCTTGAAAGCATTTTACATCCGCTTGGTATTCCAGCATGAAACTTTTCAGCGCTTTGACCTTTTCTTCGTTCCCATTGTAATTGTTGGAGTACATGCCATACACATTATAGCTAAGGACGCGCAGGTCTTTTTTTGTCGCAGGTTTTGCTGTATTCCAAACAATACTCCGCTGAATAAATCCATAGCCTAAAGCGAGCACGATGAGGGGTAATAAGGCGCGTTTGGCCCGACGAAATATCCAATAAATCAAAGAAATTAAACAGAGCACTTGCGCATACGGCAGGGTCATCATAATGAAGCCTGCAAGCCAGTGGTCTACAATCAGCGAATAGCTTAATAAATAGGTCAGTAGTGTGTAAAGGCATAATGGCAAGGTTCCTAACCAGATCAGGGAAGAGATGATTTTCTTGCTAACGGATTCGTCGGTTTTTCGCTTTGCCATGACTCAAAGATACACAATCGTAGGCATTTTATAAATTTTGTAAAGACCTTTGGGATTTTTCAAAATATTTCCTACTTTTGCAATCCCTTTAAGGGAAACCATTTTAGAATCGCATTCAATTTTAAAAACAACATATTATGGCAAAGGTTTGTCAATTAACTGGAAAGAGAACTCGTGTAGGTAACAACGTATCTCACGCGAACAATAAGACAAAACGTAAGTTTTATCCGAACTTGCAGACAAAGAAATTTTTCTTAGAGTCTGAAGGTGTTTGGGTTCGTATGAAAGTATCTGCGAAAGCAATCCGTACGATCAACAAAAACGGTTTCGAGAAAACATTAATCGCATCTGCTCGTAAGGGTACTTTGTCGATCTAATTATATCAAGATTTTTACCGAAATTAGCCTCCTTGAAACCAAGGAGGCTTTTTTTATTTGCCCATGTTAAGCTCAACTGAATTTACACGTTATCAAAAGCAATTAGCCATTCCCGAATGGGATGAGGCCAAGCAGTTGTTGCTCAAGCAAGCGCATGTCATGATTGTCGGCGCGGGTGGCTTGGGCGTAAGCGTTATTCCATACCTGGCTGCTGCGGGGGTGGGTCATTTGACGCTCATCGACCACGACGTGGTGGAGTTGAGCAATTTAGGCCGACAAACCATCTATCGAGAAGATCAAATCGGTCAGTCGAAAGTGCTTTTGGCCAAAGATTTCGTAGAAGCTTTGAATCCCCATGTGCAAGTCGATGCGAAGCCGGAGAAATTCTCGATGGCGAATTACCAGCTCGTTCAATCAGTCGATTTAGTGGTGGATTGTACGGATAATTTTGATACACGTTATCTGATTAATGATGCCTGTGTTAAATTTGGCAAAGCATTTGTTTATGCGGCTATACACACCTGGGAGGGGCAATTAGCCGTTTGTAATGCGCATGGGACGGGCCCTACGTATCGGTGTCTATTTCCTGATGAGCCGTCGGCGGGGGAAATCCCAACGTGCAATGAAGCAGGTGTTCTCGGGTTTCTGCCGGGCATGATGGGACTCATGCAGGCCAAAGAGGCTATTTTTTATCTTGCGGGTATGTCATCCCCAGCCCAAAATCATTTGTTGCGCTGGGATGTTCGGTCGATGCGCATGCATCAATTTCGGATGGAGCGTACTTTGGATGCAGCGGAACGCATATTTCCCGTGAAAGCATGGGTACCTGTAGAGCTGGATGCCGTTGATGCCGCAGATGCGATCAGTCAGGGCGATATTCAGTTTGTACTCGATGTGCGAGAGCCTTTCGAATGGGAGGAGGCGCAAATTGCAGGATCTATCTGCATGTCGATGAATCAATTGCAAATTGACCTAATTCCGCGCGAAGTACCCGGTTTAGTTGTGTGTCACCATGGGATGCGTTCGATGTTTGTGATTAAGCACCTGCGCCAACTAGGTTTTGAGAACCTTATTAATTTAGCTGGCGGCATCGATGCTTGGTCGCGCGAAGTGGATGATTCCATCCCACGTTATTAAGAAACGATATCCCCGTATAAGTCGAACTCTTCTGCCTTGTTAATTTTTACTTGAACAAAATCTCCCTGGCGGGCAAATTGCTCAGCCGGAATTAATACCTCGTTATCTACTTCTGGAGAATCGTGTTCTGTGCGACCCACAAAGAATCCACTTTCCTTGCGATCCACCATGACCTTGAATGTCTGGCCGATTTTTGCTTGATTCAATTCTTCCGAAATACCTTGTTGGAGCGCCATAATCTCATCCGAACGCTCTTGTTTCACCTCTTCAGGTACATCATCTTGCACAGAATAAGCATGGGTATTTTCTTCGTGTGAATAATTAAAAATACCTAAACGATCAAAACGCATGCGTTCAACGAAGGAATAGGTTTCTTCAAAATCGGCATCTGTTTCCCCAGGATAACCCGAAATCAAGGTTGTTCGTAAAGCGATTCCAGGTACTTTTTCACGAATGTCCGTGATTAATTGTTCCGTTTTTTCGCGGGTGATTCCGCGGCGCATGTGTTTCAACATTGCATCGGATCCACTTTGAAGCGGCATATCCAAGTACTTGCAGATGTTTTCACGCTCCGCCATCGTTTGCAAAATTTCCATTGGGAAACCTGCTGGGTAAGCATATTGTAAACGGATCCATTCGATGCCTTGAACATCGGATAGGCGTTCTAAAAGTTCTTTGAGTTGTCGGCCGGATTTCCCCTCACCCTTCAAATCCAATCCATAAAAGGTCAAATCTTGGGCAATCAGGATTAATTCTTTGGTTCCCTTCTTCGCTAATGAGCTAGCCTCTTTGACTAATTCATCCATCGGACGCGAAACGTGTCCGCCACGCATGATTGGGATTGCACAGAAACTACATGGGCGGTCGCAACCTTCTGCAATTTTTAAATAGGCATAATGTGCTGGCGTTGTCAATAAACGTTCGCCTACTAATTCATGCTTATAATCGGCCTTCAAGGCTTTCAGCAAGCGAGGTAATTCATTTGTTCCAAAGAACGAATCGACCATCGGAATTTCACGTTCTAAGTCATCTTTGTAACGGTGCGATAAGCAACCCGTGACATATAATTTATCGATCTTGCCAGCCTCTTTGGCATCTGCATAGCGCAAAATGGTATCGATTGATTCTTGTTTGGCATTGTCAATAAACCCGCATGTGTTAACCACAACAATGTTTGCGCTGTCTTTTTTTGCCTCGTGTGTCACTTCCAAGCCGTTTCCTTTTAATTGGGTAAAAAGGACTTCGGAGTCAACTAGGTTTTTGGAACAACCGAGTGTAACGATATTGATGGATGGCTTTAGACTAACTTTGGTTTTCATGCGTGTGTTGAATAAGCGTGTAATTTACGAATTAATTTGCAGCTTCAGGTGGATTTTCATTGCGACGGGATACAAGTATTGAATTCTTTTTTTAGTATTGTAAATCTTAAACTTATTTATCCACATGAAAAAATTGATATTGATTTGCGCTTGCATGGCCTCGGGTCTGATGGCATTTGGGCAAGGAATGAATGCTCTTTCGAAGCAAGAAAAGAAAGAAGGATTTAAATTATTATTCGACGGAAAGACGTTTACTGGTTGGCATACCTACGGTAAACCCGGTCAAGTAGGCGCTTCTTGGACGATTGAAGATGGCATCATTGGATTTGATTTAGCCAAAAAAGATGGCGGCGATTTAATCACGGATGCCGAATACGTGAATTACGATTTTTCTGTGGATTGGAAAATCTCACCGAATGGAAATAGTGGTATTATTTTCAACGTAACGGAAGATCCCGTTAAATACCACAGTACCTATAACACAGGACCTGAGATGCAGGTGCTTGACGATGCAGGTCACCCAGATGGGAAGATTATCAAACATAATTCAGGCGACTTGTATGATTTAATTAAATCGTCGGTGAATGTAACGAAGCCTGTAGGCGAATGGAATACAGCACGTATTGTGAATAACCGTGGATTGTTACAATTATATTTAAACGGTTCGAAAGTCGTGGAGACACGTACCGACAATGCGAATTGGAAGGCGATGGTTGCCGGATCTAAATTCAAAACGATGCCAGGTTTTGGCGTGAATATGCAAGGGCGCATTGCTTTGCAAGATCACGGAAATCCTGTTTGGTATCGAAACATTAAAATCAAAGAATTGTAAAAGAAATAGGGGGCGTGTGCCCCCTATTTTATTTTAATACGTAATAAGTTCATATCGGAAGTGATGAATAAATATTTTCCATCCGCTCCTCCAAATGCTACATTGGAATTCGCATTTCCTGTCGCGATCCGTCCGAGTAATTTCCCAGCTGAATTGATGATTAATACACCTCCTGGTCCTGTTGTCCAAACATTTCCTTTCGCGTCTACTTTCATGCCATCATAACCACCTCGGATACCTTCTTTGGCTAGTTCCGCTGCATCAAAAAATAATTTACCTGCGCCTAAATTCCCCGCTTTATCCACTGGGTAGGCATTAATTAACGTGGGGCGTTCAGAGGTTCCCACGTACAAAATGCTTTCGTCTGGATTGAATGCGAGTCCGTTCGGTCGGCTTAAATCTTTGATCTGTAAACTGATTTCTCCTTTTGTGTTGATCCGGTATACTCCTTGAAAATCGAGTTCTTTGGCGGGTTCCGGTTTACCCCGACCCGGTAATCCGTAGGGTGGATCTGTAAAATAATAATCACCCGATTTTTTCTGAACTAAATCATTCGGACTATTTAATTGCTTCCCTTCAAAGGTATGTGCCAAGGTTTTTTTCTGATCGGGATGATTTAGCGGCATTTCAGCAATCCTGCGATCCCCGTGTTCACAGGATACCAAGTTGCCTTTTGTATTGATGATTAAGCCATTCGCTCCAGGTTCTTCGGAATAAACGCCTGTACCGGTAAAGCCGGATGGTTTTAGGAATACCTCGAGCCCTTTGGCCTCAGACCACTTATGAATGGTATTTTCGGGTACATCGGTGAAGAGTAAATAAGCTCCTTTTTTTACCCAAACTGGGCCCTCCGACCAGGTAAATCCTTGGGCAACGATTTCAATTTTGGCTGTCGTGTCGAGTAAGGCATCTAAACCTGCATCGTATCGATGGATTTTTCCGATGGTTTGATATTGTGCGATAGAACTCAGGCTAGCGCTCATGAGTCCAATCATGCATAGGATTTTTTTCATAGTTCAAAAAAAATGGGCCGAAGCCCATTTTCATTATAGATGTTTCTTTTTACTTTCTTTTACAGCAAAGTCGGCGGCACGCGCCGTCAAGGCCATGTAAGTCAACGATGGATTCACGCAGGACGTCGAAGTCATACAAGCTCCATCGGTTACAAATACGTTCTTCACGCCGTGCAATTGGTTGTTGCCATTTAACACAGATGTTTTTGGATCACGGCCCATGCGAGCAGTACCCATTTCATGAATCGCCATACCTGGGTAAGAGCCATTGTCGAATGCACGAACGTTTTTCAAGCCGGCGCTTTCCAACATCTCTTTGGCATCTTCCATCATGTCTTTCCGCATCTTCATTTCATTTTCTTTGAATTCTGCATCAAATACAACGACTGGAATGCCCCACTTGTCTTTCGTGGTAGGATCCAAATACATTTTGTTCTCGTGGTACGGTAATGTCTCACCAAATCCACCCAAGTTCATCGTCCATGGGCCTGGTTTCGTCATCGAATCTTTATAATCAGCTCCAAAACTCATGTCGTTTACTCCGCGATTCCAACTTTGACGAGACCCACCGCCTTGATAGCCAAACCCACGTAAATAATCACGTTTGTCATTGCCAATGTTCCGGTAACGTGGGATGTAAATTCCATTCGCCCGGCGGCCAATGTAGTATTTATCTTCATCGCCTTCCCAAGTACCAGCAGCCCCTACGCGGAAGTGGTGATCCATCAAATTATGTCCCAATTCTCCAGAATCATTTCCTAATCCATTTTGGAAACGAGCTGATTTTGAGTTCAATAATAAAGCTGTCGTAGCTACGGTAGAGCCACAAACGAAGATGATTTTCGCAAAGTATTCGCGCACATCTTTGGTTACCGTATCGATCACACGCACACCCGTTGCTTTTTGTTTGGCATTGTCAAACAAGATTTCCGAAACAACAGAATCCGGACGCAAGGTCAATAATCCCGTTTTCGCCGCTGGAGGTAATGTACAAGATTGCGTACTGAAATATGCGCCATAAGGACACCCTAAACGACATTTATTGCGATATTGACAGGCAGACCGGCCAATTTTTAACTGAGCTTCTTTGGCTTCAGACAAGTTGGCCACCCGACCAATCGTCATGTTACGACCTGGGAAATTCTTTTCGATGCGTTGACGCACTTCCTTTTCCACGCAGTACATGTCCATCGGTTTCAAGAACTCAGAATCCGGTAATTGGGGTAACCCCAATGCCTCACCCGAAATACCTACGTGTTTTTCTACATAGGAATACCAGGGTGCGATGTCTTTGTAGCGAATCGGCCAGTCAACTGCAACGCCATCTTTTAAATTGGCTTCAAAGTCGATGTCCGATAAACGGTAGGTTTGTCGGCCCCACATAATGGATTTACCTCCTACGATATCGGGACGGAACCAGTCGAAGCGTTTAACTTCTTTGTAAAGGGCATCGGAGTCATTCATCCAATATTTCTCGGTCATCTCATTGTAGGGATAATCGCGGGAAAGTTTTGGGTGTGAAGCTTTTTGCTCGTTGGTCAATAAACCATTGTATTTAAAATCCCAAGGATCTTTGTAGCTTGGTTCATAGGCAGTTACGTGGTCGAATTTCTTTCCTTTTTCCAGGACCAATACGCGTAAGCCTTTTTCAGTTAGTTCCTTGGCAGCATATCCGCCGGAAACGCCAGATCCTACGACGATTGCGTCATAAGTCATCGATTTGATTGCGTCAATGTTCAGATTCATAGTGCCCAAGTTTTTTGTGAAGGAGATATTGGCATACAGCCGTCAAATTTGCCCGGAATAGGCAAGTATTCCAATGCTTTTGTTGCCCCGATTTCCGAGGTAAAATAGCCGGTTGTCGTTAATTCTTTGATCATAAAAAAGAAGGTCGGTTGGCCTTTTTTGCTTTTGCGCGTGGCATCAGACTCGAGCATGCAGGTGGTCAATGCCTCCTTGCGTTGCGTTGAAGATGCATCGATGAATCCCTTGCCAAAACGCGTTTGGCAATCGGAATCTAGTTTAGCTAATCCTTCTGCGAATGCTTTTTGGTTGGCCTCCGGATAACAATCTTGGACAACACGCAAGATGAATTTTTCCACACCGGCTGCTTTTGCGCCTGGCGTGTCGGTTGTAGGTATAATGGTATCGGCTATTTCAGCTACCAAAGATTCTTGTGCGGCAGAGAATTGCACAAAAGTGGCATGGGATTTTTGGCCATTGAGCCCAGCCATTGCAGGTGCGGAAATCATGCCGCCCATTAAGATGCTGAGGCGCTGAATGGCGTCCCGTCGGTTTATGTTCATAGGTAATAGGATTTTACGTATCAAATATAGGATATTTTTTTACGTTGCCAAACAGCCCGTGTTTCCGTAGCTTTGCCAATCCTTTAAGGTTTGGCAAAGCTAAAGGCCCTAAGCATAACGAAAAACAAGTATGTCCCTTGTATCAGTAAACGCATTATCTCAACAAATTCAGCAAGCCATTGCTGCGAAATACCCTGCAAATGAGGCTCGGGCCATTGCACATGGGTATTTGAATATGGTTTGTGGGATCAATACCTTGGATATTTTGTTGGATAAAGCCGTCGAAGAGCCTCGTGGTTTTGCGGAAGATTTGTCCCGACTCGCTGCCGGGGAACCCCTACAATACGTGACAGGGAAGGCTTATTTTTTCGACCGACTTTTTTCCTTGAATACTGCGACGCTCATTCCCCGACCGGAAACCGAAGAGCTGGTTAGTCAGGTATTGAATCTGATTGGAAATGAAAAAAAACGGGTGTTGGACATCGGAACGGGTTCCGGATGCATTGCCATTTCGCTGGCATTGGAAGCCCCTCAAGCAGAACTTAGCGCATGGGATGTTGCTCCCGAGGCGATTACCAAAGCAAAAGAAAATGCGGACCAATTAGGAGCGCAGGTTACTTTTACCCAACAGGATGTTTTTTCATGGTCTGGCGATTCAAATACTTGGGACATCATTGTCTCTAATCCGCCCTATGTTCTAGATACAGAAAAGACCGAAATGGAAGCCCATGTGCTCGATCACGAACCCCATTTGGCCTTATTTGTCTCAGATGAAGATCCGCTTGTTTTTTATCGGGTGATCGGTGAGATGGCTAAACAAAGATTAACGCCCGACGGATTCCTGTGTTTCGAAATCAACCGGGCGTTTGGAGAACAAAATGTTGCGTTAGCAAAAGAACAGGGATTTGAAAATATTCAATTAATCAAAGATTTTCATGGCAATGATCGGATGCTTATTGCGCAGAAACCAGCTCATTGATCCCAAGTAAAAAAGCATAATCTTTCGCGATATCGTTGAAGCGTTTGTAGCGTCCAGATGCGCCACCGTGGCCTGCCGACATATCACAATCCAATAGCAAGATATTTTTATCGGTCTTCGTTTTACGCAATTTGGCTACCCATTTGGCAGGTTCCCAATATTGTACTTGAGAATCATGTAAGCCGGTTGTTACAAATAGGTGTGGGTAATCTTGTGCTACGACATTGTCATAAGGTGAATAAGATTTCATGTAGTGGTAATGTTCCTCCTTTTTTGGATTCCCCCATTCTTCCCATTCCCCCGTCGTCAAAGGAATCGTTTCATCTAACATGGTCGTCACGACATCCACGAATGGAACAGCAGCAATCACCCCAGCAAATAAGTTGGGAGCCATGTTGATAATTCCGCCCATCAGCATACCGCCTGCTGACCCTCCTTGGGCAAATAATTGATTTTCGGTCACTTTACCCATGCTGATCAAATGCTTTCCACAATCAATGAAGTCGGTAAACGTATTCATCTTGCGCATCATTTTTCCATCTTCGTACCAGTGTCGGCCCATTTCTTGGCCGCCGCGAATGTGGGCAATGGCAAAAGCAAATCCTCGATTCAAAAGCGATAATCGACTCGATGAAAAATAAGGATCCATACTGTAGCCATAAGAACCGTAAGCATAAAGTAGCAAAGGGCCTTTTTGGTAGCCTTTTTTGTAGACCAACGAAATAGGCACTTGGACACCATCGCAGGCAGTGGCCCATAAGCGCTCCGTCTGGTATTCGTTTTTGTCAAACCCACCCAGGACTCGGTCCTCTTTTAATAAAGTTGATTTTTTGCTAGTGCCATCGTATTCCAAAACTGAATTTGGGCAGGTCAATGAGGTATAATTATAGCGAAGAATTTTGCTTCTGTAATCTGCATTAATGCCGATATTCACTTGGAAAACGTCCTCTTCCATTTTGATATATTCGTTGGATTCCGCCTGAATTAACTGAATTTGGGAGAGTCCATTCGTTTTCACTTCCAAAGCAATCCATTCCGTTGTCGCATCGAAGTCATCCAAGAAAACATCGGGACGATGGGCTACCACCGTTTGCCAAACAGACTTGTCCGTTGGGCCACTTACCGGACATTCCATTAATTGAAAGTTGGTGGAATCTTGATCATTCGTCCGTATCAAAAAGCGATCCGACTGATGTTCAATGAAATACTCCAAACCGCGTTCTCCTGCCTGAAATACTTCGAAATTACCTGTCGGGTTGTCGGTCTTTAAAATTCGATACTCCGAATAAACACCTTGTTGGCTTGAGACCGAGAAAATATATTCCTTCGACTTACTTCTGCTTAAGCCCATGTAGCACTCCTCGTTTTTTTCTTCATACACCAAAACGTCTTCTGTTACCGAAGTGCCAATTTTATGACGATAGACTTTGGAGGCTAATAAAGTTTGTGCATCACGGAGAAGGTAGAAGAAATAGTTAGAATCCGCCGACCAGGCATAGGATCCCCCTTCGGTATTTTCAATGGTATCCGGGAGAAGTTCACCTGTCTGCAGGTTTTTAAAGTAAATAGTATAATTTCTCCGGCTTACCGTATCGGTTGCGTAAGCCAGAATTTGTTCATTATCGGATAGTGCCAAACCGCCTACGGAAAAATAGGCTTCATCTTTTCCTAATTGGTTCCCGTGGAGGAGAATTTCTTCTGGAGCATCCAAAGAGCATTTCTTCCGACAATATATGGGGTATTCACCGCCCGTTTCGTAGCGGTGGTAGAACCAATCCTTGCCATTGAAGTAGGGGACAGATTGTTCATCTGCCACCATGCGCCCTTTCATCTCTTCAAACAATTCGTTTTGAAGTGCTTCTGTGGGCTTGAGTACGTTTTCAGTATAGCTATTTTCTTGGTTTAGGTAATCGATGACCGCCGGGTCTTCGGGATTATTCAACCAAAAATAGGGGTCTTGTCGGACGTCGCCGTGCAGGATTAATTCGTTTGGAATTTCAGTGGCTTGAGGCGGATTGGGGAGATTTTGTAACATGGCAACAAGTTAAAAATAAATTTATGGAGGAAAAAGGAACGTTTATCCTTGAAAAAGCATTTTGATGTAAAAATTGGCAAGGCATATTGAATTATTTATACCTTTGTCGAACAACAAACCTTTAATTTTTTAAACGATGAACAAGAAAATTTGGATTGTATTAGGCGTAATTGCTTTGGTTATTTTTTGGGGTGTAGGTGCGCGTAATAGTATGGCTACAAGTGACCAAGAGGTAAAAGCTTCATGGGCGAATGTGCAGAGTGCGTATCAACGTCGTGCGGATTTAATCCCGAATTTAGTGAAGACCGTTCAAGGCGTAGCGAATTTTGAGAAGTCAACGTTGACAGCCGTTATTGAGGCACGTGCTTCTGCGACACAGATGAAATTAGATGCGAAGGATTTAAGTCCAGAGAATATGCAAAAATATCAAGCGGCTCAATCTTCCTTAGGAGGCGCATTATCCCGTTTGATGGTCGTGGCTGAAAACTATCCACAATTGAAAGCGACAGAGAATTTCTCTGAATTACAAGCGCAGTTGGAAGGCACAGAAAATCGTATCAAAGAAGAGCGTGATCGTTTTAACGACTCGGTCAAAGGATATAATTCCTTAATCGTGACATTTCCGAACAACTTAATCGCTTCTTTCTCCGGTTTTGCAGAGAAGGGATTCTTCCAAGCGGACGCAGGTTCTGAGAAAGCACCGGAGGTAAATTTTGACGAGAAAAAATAAGATGCAATTAAGCGCGGCACACGAGGTAGAAATTATTCAGGCGATTCAGGAGGCGGAAAAAAAGACTTCTGGAGAGATTCGTGTACACGTAGAAAGTCATTGTGAAGGGCACCCGATCGAACGATCGAAGGTGCTCTTTTTTCAATTAGGGATGCAAAAGACCGATTTGCAGAATGGGGTATTGGTTTATTTAGCTGTGAAGGATCGTAAATTTTCGATCATCGGGGATAAGGGGATTGATGCGAATGTTCCCCTTGAATTTTGGGAAACCATTCGGGATGAGATGCGCCCTTTATTAGCGAAGGAAGAATTCGGTGCTGGACTTGCCTTGGGTGTTCGTCGGATCGGAGAGGCCTTAGCGATTTACTTTCCATACCAGCGGGAAGATGTGAATGAATTATCGGATGAGTTGTCGTATGGGGAATAGCGTTAGATTACTAATCGGTTTTTTATTGCTTTCCTTGAGCATGTGGGGGCAGGATATTCCTGCAAAACCGGATGGTTATGTGCTTGATCAGGCAGGGTTGTTGCAAGCGAATGAAGCTCAGCAATTGGAGCAGAAGTTACGTGGATATGCGGATTCAACCTCAACACAATTTGCGATTGTTTTAGTGACTAGTACGGGGAATTCAGATCCTTATGATTATGCCATGGCGATCGGTAAAACCTGGGGAGTAGGTCAAAAAGGGAAGAATAATGGCGTTGTCATTTTGGTGTCTATGGACAACCGAAAAATTCGGATTGTGACGGGACGCGGAATTGAAGACGTTTTACCTGATGCTACTTGCAAGCGTATCATCAATCGAATCCTCAAGCCCTATTTTAAACGAGGTGATTATTACAATGGTTTAGATGTCGCAACGACCGAAATGATGCAACGGGCTAGCGGGCAATTTCAGTCGGAAGGTTCTGACGAGCCATCAGGAATTCCTGTTTTTATTATCGTCTTCTTGATCATTATCATTATTAACATCATTCGTGCCATCAAAAATAAGGGCGGAGGGTCTAATCCCGGTTCCCGAGGTGGTGGCATGTTTTTCCCACCTATTTTCTTAGGAGGTGGTGGTTATGACCGTGGTGGTTCATCCGGCGGTGGAGGCTTTGATTTTGGCGGTTTTGGGGGTGGAGATTTTGGTGGAGGCGGAGCCGGTGGGGATTTTTAAATTATGCGTATCTTTGTGCAAAATTAAAAGCAATTGAAAGATATTATTCAAGCCAATCTTCAGGAAGCCCAACAGGTTTTAGATCAATTTTTTAGCAATCCTGCTAAAATAGAATCCATTGAAAAAGCAGCGAATTGTTTAGTGGGGGCAATCCAACAAGGCAAAAAGATTATTGCCTGTGGAAATGGAGGTAGCCATTGCGATGCGATGCATTTTGCTGAAGAGTTGTCGGGGCGTTACCGTGAAAACCGCCCAGCATTAGCTGCGATGGCGATTTCAGACCCTTCCCATATTTCTTGTGTAAGCAATGATTTTGGTTATAATTATGTTTTTTCTCGTTTTATTGAGGGCTTGGGTAATGCGGGAGATGTACTCTTTGGTATATCAACGAGTGGTAATTCTGCCAATATTATCGAAGCGGTGAAAGCTGCTCAAGCCAAAGGAATGGCTGTGGTTTTATTGACAGGAAAAGACGGTGGCCAATTAGCTGCCTTTGACAATGTCTTTGAGGTGCGTGTAGACCATTTCGGTTACGCGGATCGGATTCAAGAGATACATATCAAGGTGATTCATATATTGATTCAGTTGATTGAAAAGGAAATGGGGTATTGAAGGTTAGACGTTGGACAATAGACGTTTGACGTTAGAAGTTAAATTACATTCATTCGATATTATAAGTTGGTAGGGTCTAAAGTCCAAAGTCCAGCGTCTAATGTCTATTTTTATTCATATGATTTTATTTGTTGCACATGGTCTAACGACCAATGTCCAATGTCTAAAGTCTTAAAAAACACATTTTGACATTTAAAGAACTAGGCTTAGCCGAAAAATTATTAGAAGGGATCGAATCCATGGGC
The DNA here is from genome assembly GCF_032470275.1 of Aquirufa regiilacus. NCBI lineage: Bacteria > Pseudomonadati > Bacteroidota > Cytophagia > Cytophagales > Flectobacillaceae > Aquirufa > Aquirufa regiilacus. The sequence continues at coordinate 226,386 of NZ_JAVNWW010000003.1, read as the reverse complement.
TACAAGACGGCCACACCTGTACAAGAACAGGTGATGAAGCCAATTTTAGCCGGACGCGATGTCTTAGCATCGGCACAGACTGGTACAGGGAAAACGGCGGCATTTTTGTTGCCAATTATCCACAAATTATTGACGGAAGAACATTCCGAAAATCACATCAATGCCTTGATTATTGTTCCTACTCGCGAATTGGCTGTTCAAATTGCAGGTAATATGGAAGGTTTGGGATACTTCACGAATGTGAGTTGCATGCCTGTTTATGGCGGAGGCGATGGCAATTCGTTTACGACGGAAAAAACAGCTTTAACTTCTGGGGTTGAGTTGGTGGTTTGCACACCAGGTCGCATGATCGCCCATTTGAATATGGGGTATGTAGATTTGAAACATGTGAAATATTTGGTCTTGGATGAGGCGGATCGTATGTTGGACATGGGTTTCCATGATGATCTGATGAAGATTACGGGTTACTTACCTAAAGAGCGTCAAAACCTTTTATTTTCTGCCACGATGCCGCCGAAAATGCGTGACCTGGCTCGTAAATTGATGCAAGATCCTGTGGAGGTGACAATCGCGGTTTCTAAACCCCCAGAGGCAATTGTTCAAGAGGCTTTTGTGGTTTATGAGAAACAGAAGAGTGCCTTAGTTAAGCATTTATTGAAGCGTCAAGATTATACGCGTGTCATCGTATTTTGTTCGCGTAAACAAAATGTAAAATCATTGACTTCTGATTTGAAGCGTGCGCGTTTCTCGGTGGAGGAAATTCACTCCGATTTGGAACAAGATGTTCGCGAACAAGTATTGCAAGATTTCCGCAATAAGAAGACAAAGATCTTAGTTGCGACGGATATCTTGAGTCGGGGAATCGACATCGATGAAATCGAATTAGTAATCAACTATGACGTTCCGAATGACGGAGAAGATTATATTCACCGGATTGGTCGGACGGCACGTGCTCAAACGAAAGGGACGGCATATACATTAATTACCGAGGCGGAGCAACGGAAATTTGCTGCGATTGAACGATTATTGGAAAAGGAAGTAACGAAATCACCAGTTCCTGAGGAATTTGGCGAAACGCCTGCCTACAATCCGAGCGAAGCAAAAGCTTTCAAGCCTAGCGGTGCTGGATTTAAGGGAAAGAAGAAGGTCTGGAAGAAAAGACCTCCCCAAGCATAACAAAAATGGCGCTATTCGTAGCGCCTTTTTTTATGTTGATTAATAACTTCCGCCATCATCGCCTTCGGTACCCACTAAAGAGTCTACTAGGCGACCAAAGATGTCTTTGATACTTGGAGGTTTTGGTTTTGATTTATCAGGTGGACTTGGAGAAGAAGAAGGGATATTGGGCAATTCTTCAGCGCTTTCTTCTGCGGCATTGATTTGATCAAAGTATACTTGTACCAATCCAATGGAAGTGGCAAAGGCAGGATCTTTTATGTCGGTAGTTAAACCAAAGGCCGCTGTTGCTTCCGGTAAACCGATACGCGTTTCTAAGCCTGTTACTTTTTGGAACAAATCATCTAAATCAGGAAGTTGAGCACCACCACCGCAAATAACAATTCCGCCACGTAATAATTGAGCTTGCGTCGTTTTTTGAATTTCAGCCATCACAATCGCGGCTAATTCCTTCATGCGCTCTTCAATAATGATTGCCACATTCTTAACCGAAATAGGCGTTGGTTTTCTTCCCGCAATTCCAGGAATCAAGACCACTTCATTTAAATCGATTAGACGATGCAATGCAGTACCAAAACGTGTTTTCAATGCTTCTGCATGTTCAGCGGTAACATCTAAACTGACGCGTAAATCTTCTGTAATTCGATCACCACCCCAATTTAAAACGGTCGCATGTTTTAAACGCTTGTTTTGATAGATACTGATTTCGGTTGTTCCACTTCCGATGTCTACTAAAACGACACCTTGTTGTTTTTCTTCCGCATTTAATACGGAGCTAGAACTAGCTAAGGGACTGAAATATAAATTTCCTCCTTTGATATGGTCTGATTCTGCCGACTTCAACGTGCGGCTAAATAATTCGAATTTATCCAGCTGTGCTGTAATGACCATGAAATTACCTTGAATCGTTGCGCCAATTTGGCCAATGGGTTCTAGGGTTTCAGGGAGATTTCCTACTTTAAAACCGATGGGTAAAGTATGTAAGACGCAAGGATTTTTCTCCGCGACGTTCTTTTTAGCCTCTTCGGTAATATCGAAGATATCCTTCACCGTAACGGGATCTGATGGGTTTTTACGCGTTTTCGAAATCGTGAAAGGCGTTACCTTGATGTGGCTACCCGATAAGTTGGAAGAGAAAAAATATTCTTTTGACTTACCTGGCAATGCTTGGGCAATTTGGTTGATTGCATCCGCAATGGCTGTCGAGGTCTTATTGATGTTAACGATTTCTCCGTGTAAAATGTACCCGGATGTATTTGCAGATCCAGTAGCGACGATTTCCAATTGCCCATTTGCTGTTTGCTTTCCGGCAACAGCTCGTACAGAGGAACTTCCAATATCTAGACCAATGATTAAATCGTTTCGCATATAAAATAAGAACTAAAAAGTATGTTGAATTCTACTAAAATATAAAATTAGGCAATTAATCACAAATTACCTGATTCTTATATTTCAGGTGTACCCAATGGTAGGTATTCCAACCTTTATTGGGGATAATTTTCTTGTAAAACAATGCCAGTTTTTTGAACTTGGTTTCAATTTTAATGGGTAAACCAAAGTCTATATACGTTTGGCCCATGGCAGGAATTAACACCACACCGCCATCAGCTGCGACGATTACCTGCGTAATCTGGGCACGCCAGAAATCATCATTATTGATGAATTCAAATAAGGGAATTAAGGTCTTTCCTCGCTCGTCTAATAGGTCTTTTCGTTTGCCCGTGAAAAAAGGGCCGGACGCGATTAGCACGCGGGGGGTAAATAACGAACTCGTCCCGATAAACCTACCTTCGTGTGTCACATATTGATCTTTGTAGTTGGATTCTCCTGATGTAAAATGCAGGATTCGTGCAATTGGGCGATATTCTTTGACAGAAATGATGATTTTTCCACTAAAGTCATGATGCGCCTCACAAGATTTAACAAGCGGAATTTTCTTCACGCGCTGTTCTATTTTGTGTAAAGAAATCTCATCGAGGGGCTTGTCTACAAAATAATCGGTGCCCTGGTTCGTGACCATGACATTGATGTCCTGCTTGCTAAGTAGGGGACGTTCATTTTCTGAATCTAATTTGATGACAATCCCGGTGCATTTGATATCCCGGTAATTCATCTCCGCGAATATGATTGCACCTATAGCCATAGCAGCTAAAATCACCAAGGTGATTAGCTTTTTGACACGCGCGAAATCAATGCGAATTTTCTGACTCATGGTAAAATATCCTACGAAGTTACAGCCATTTTTAAATCATTCAAAAGCAAGTCGATATCTCCTGCACCCATGGTGACCAAAAGTTTGGGTTTCTCAAGTTTCATGCGCTCAATAAACGCCGTTTTGCTTATTACTTGCTTGTTTTGGCTTGGAATTTTTTCCAATAATAAATTTGAATCTATTCCCGGAATAGGGAGTTCACGTGCCGGATAAATGTCCAATAAATAGATTTCATCCGCGATGGCTAAACTCTCGCCAAATTCCGTTAAGAAATCCCGTGTACGTGAAAACAAATGGGGCTGAAAGATAGCGACCAACTTTTCGTTGGGATACAAGGCCTTCACCGATTTCAAACAAGCTGAAATCTCCGTGGGATGATGCGCATAGTCATCAATGAAGACATGTTCAGCTGTTTCAACATGGTATTCAAAGCGGCGCTTGACCCCTTTGAAACTGGCTATTCCATCTTTTACCTCCTCCGGCGTAAGTCCATGATACATGGCCAATGCTGCAGCGGCTAATGCGTTTTCAATGTTATGAAATCCCGGTATGCGCATTGGAATATCCGTGATGCGTCCACCTGGATAGACCATATCGAACACCATGCGATGGTTTTCTATTCGAATATTTTGTGCTTGATAATCCCCTTGGTCAATTCCGAAGGTCTTAGATCCCGCAGGTCCTTGTAGCGTTAAACCCGCATTTTGAATGAAAAAACCACCGGGTTTAATTTGGTCAACGAACAATTGGAATGATTCTAAAACCTGTTCTGCCGCGCCATAAATATCTAAATGATCTGCATCCGTGGAGGTAACTACAGCGGCTTGTGGATGTAAGGTTAAAAATGAACGATCGTATTCGTCGGCTTCCACGACAGAAACAATATTTTCTTGCCCTTTATTGGGAATAAAATTCGTCCCATAATTTTGCGTAATTCCCCCTAAAAATGCGGTAACGTTTTTATTTGCATGAACTAATAAATGCGTTAACAGGGATGAAGTGGTTGTTTTCCCATGTGTTCCCGCTACGGCAAGTGTCGGGATTTGTTCCGTCATCCAGCCGAGAATCTGTGAACGTTTCCAAAGCGTTATTCCCGCAGTAATTAAGAAGTTTTTCTCAATGTGATCGGCAGGAATTGCCGGGGTGTAGATAAATAAACAAGCCGCGGGATTTTCAAGGCAGATCGATGGAATCAATGAAACATCATCGCTGTAATGAATATTCATGCCTTCTTCAACAAGCGTTTTCGTTAAGGGGCTTTCCGTTTTGTCATAACCAGCGACTGGGAAGCCATTTTGCAGGAACCAGCGTGCAAGTGCCGACATACCTATTCCACCAATCCCTAAAAAGTATACTTGTTTCAGTTCCGCTAATTTGATGTCTATGCGCATGTAGAATTCTTAAGGATGGTTTCTGCAATTTCTTGGGCTGCTTTGGGTTTTCCCATACCAAAACTATTTTCAGCCAACGTGCTCAATAAAGGTTTATCAGCCAATGTCTTCAGTGCGGTAGGTACTAAGTTTTCTTTTGCTAGTACGTCTTGTACCAAAATGGCTGCATTTTCCTGTACAAGGCTTTTGGCGTTTTCCGTTTGATGGTCTTCTGCAGCATTTGGAAAAGGAACCAAAATACTTGGTTTTCCTGCTAAACATATTTCCGAAACGGATAAAGCTCCCGCACGCGAAACGACTAAGTCGGCCATCGCATAAGCTAAATCCATTTCATAAATAAAGGCTGATACATACGAAGGCAGGGTAGGGAATGTTGCGCAGGCCGCTTTCGCTTCCGACTCAAAGCTTACGCCTGTCTGCCAAACGATTTGAACATCGGAATTTGCTAGCGTTTCTAAGCCATGCAAGATGGCGTGATTGATGCTTCGCGCACCTTGACTACCTCCAATAATTAGTATGGTTGGTTTGTTAGCTGCTAAGCCGAATAATTGTGCGGCGGCAGCTTTTTTCCCCGATATATCGATTAAATCTTTCCGAACGGGATTGCCCGAAAGAATTAATTTAGATGGGCTAAAAAACTTTTCCATGCCCGGGTAGGCGACAAATATTTGCTTGGCTTTGGAGCTCAAGGCTTTATTGGTAATTCCCGCATAGGAATTCTGTTCTTGGATATAAAAAGGTATTCCCTTTGCCCAAGCAGCAAGTAGCATCGGGCCAGAGGCATAACCTCCTACGCCGATGGCCACATCGGGTTTAAAGTCGGCGAGGATTTGAAATGCTTTGCGAAGGCTTTTGGCCAACTTCACCGGAAATAATAAATTTTTTAATAGATGTGCGCGGTTGATGCCAACAATCGGTAGACCGATGATGTTGAATCCGGCTTTTGGAACTTTTTCCATTTCCATTTTGCCTTCGGCTCCAACAAACAAGAATTCGATTTGTGGGTCAATTTCTTTTAAGGCTGAAGCAATGGCAATAGCTGGATAGATATGACCACCTGTTCCACCACCTGAAATAATAACGCGTTTGATACCCAAAGTAATTAAATTTTAGTTTCCATCTCCTTGTCTCGGCTGATGGATAAGATAAGTCCAATACTGATGGCTGTGAATACGAGCGAAGTTCCCCCTGCGGAAATCATGGGCAAGGGTTGGCCTGTTACGGGGCCTGCACCCACCGCAACGAGCATATTGATGAACGCTTGTATGACAATCGAAAAAGTTAATCCTGCGGAGAGCAAACCGCCGAGTGGTTTACCACTGTATCGTATGACGGACGAGCCTCGCCACATAAACCAAAGGAAAAATAACGGAATAAGTATGCCCATGAATAGGCCGTATTCTTCCAGGATAATCGCGTAGATAAAGTCAGATTCTGCTTGTGACAACAAGTAGCGATATTGGCTATTACCAGGACCTTTAGGAATTAATGCACCTGTTGAGATGGCATATTTACTTAAGTTGATTTGGTAATTTTCATCACTCTTATTCATTTCCTTCAACTTCGATTTGTCTTGTTCACTGACACGGGTGATGAAGGTTGCAATACGTGAACGAACCGTCGCAGCACGCTGGCCAATACCCAAAGAAACAACCATGACAGCGAGAAATGCGACAATTCCGACGATACTACTGATGTATTTGATGGGAACTCGACCGAAAAACATCAGGACGATACTCGTCATAAAGATCAAAATACTTGTCGAGAAATTGGACAACATGATCAAGAAGCAAGTCACGCCGATTAAAATCAAAATCACGAGCGCTGTTGCAATGTTGTATTGGCTTTGGTCGGCTTGTCGGGTCGAGAATATTTTCGCAAGACTAGCTGTTAGGCATAATTTCGCCATATCGGATGGCATGAAAGATACAAATCCGAGGTTAATCCAGCGACTCGCTCCCCCTTTGCTTTCCCCAAAGAAATAAGCAAATAGAATAAGGCCCCAGGATAGGAAGAGAAATATGTTACTAAATCGGGTGATTTTAATATAATTCTGCCGCGATATCCACGACATCAAATAAAATGAGGCAAGGAGAATAGCTATCGTTTTGACGATGGACGTTAAGGGTTCGAAGGGGCCACTCATGGTCATCCGACTTTTTGTTGAAAACTGAATCAACAATCCGAAGATGTTTAGGAGTAGGACGATGAACCAGATTTGGTAATCGCCGACCAAATATTCCTTGACGTATTTTGTGATTTTACTTTCCATGGGTCAATTTTTTGACAGTAGCCTTAAATTGGTCACCGCGATCTTCGTAATTTTTGAATAAGTCAAAACTTGCACATGCCGGTGAAAGCATGATGATATCTCCCTCGTTTGCCCATTCCATGGCTTGTGATATGGCTGTTTCGAGTTGGTCTGTCTGAGCAAAGCGCTCAAGGGTTTGTCCGAAATGCTTTTCTAATTTCGTATTGTCGGTTCCCAGGCAAATCATTCCTTTCACCTTGTCCTTCACCAACGTGTCGAGCACGGCATATTCATTGCCTTTATCCACTCCCCCGATGATTAAGATGATCGGTTTGTTGAAGCTGTTTAATGCATAGTAAACGGCGTCTACATTGGTTGCTTTGGAGTCATTGATGAAATGTACGCCATTCCATTCGCCGCAGGGCTCTAAGCGGTGCGGTGCATTTTGAAAGGTAGGCAGGTGTTTTGTTACGTCGGCCCAAGTCACTCCAGCCGCTGTGGCAGCTAATATGGCTGCCGACATGTTCATGGCGTTGTGCGGGCCTTGAATCGGTGCTGATGCGCGTTGGATCTTCCCAGCTTCGAAAATGATTTCTTTTTCCGTAATGGTCGCACTTCCTTTTCCAGGGGCAAATCGAATCTCTTGTTTCTGCGTTTTTGCAGGAATTAACGATTGGTATTGTTGGATTACTTCGTCATCACCCCAATAGATGCAGTTCGTCGATGCTTGCGCATTTTGGAAAATACGGAATTTGGAGTGGATGTAGTTTTCGAATTTGTATTCGTAGCGATCCAGGTGATCGGGTGTAATGTTAACTAATACGGCAATGTCTGGTGCGAAATGGAAGCAACGGTCAAGTTGGAAGCTTGAAATTTCCAAGACATACCAGTCGAAGGATTTCTCCAACACTTGTTTGGCAAAGCTTTGGCCAATGTTCCCTGCAAGTCCTACGTTATATCCGGCTTCTTTTAGCAGGTGATAGGTGAGGAGGGTAGTCGTTGTTTTCCCGTTGGATCCTGTAATGGCAATGATTTTCGCGTTCGTATAGCGCGCGGCGTATTCGATTTCAGAAACGAGCGAAATACCTTGTTGTTTTATGGCCTGAACGATGGCTGATTTTTCAGGAATACCCGGGCTAATGATGATTTCATCCGCTTGTAAAATACGCTCGAGGGTGTGTTGGCCTGACTCGAATGGTATCTGATGTTGGCTTAATTCCGACTGATAAGCGGCTTTCAATTCCCCTTGGTCTGAGAGAAAGACTTGATGACCTTGGGCTTGCGCCAATAAGGCAGCGCCTACACCACTTTCACCACCACCTAATATCACAATCTGGGCCATTGCAGCTTATTTTGTTCGAAAATGTTAAAATTCAATTTTACCACAATTTAGAAAATTGTCCCGATTAATTCAAGTGGGGTTGGGGCATGTGGGGATAATTTAGCCAACAAAAAAAGGTCAGCTGTTGGGCTGACCTTTCTGAGACTTATTTAGGGATTAGACTAGTGCAATACGCTTGAAAGAAGCGATTGTTAATCCATTTTGAGCCGACTCAACATATTGACGAATCGTGATCGAAGAATCCTTAACGAACTGTTGGTTTAATAGCGTAGATTCTTTGTAGAACTTCTCTAATTTACCTACAGCGATTTTTTCTAACATAGCCTCTGGCTTACCTTCTTGACGTGCTTGATCTTTTCCGATCTCGATTTCACGCTCAATCGTTTCAGCATCAACGCCATCTTTGTCTAAAGCAACAGGTTTCATCGCAGTGATTTGCATCGCGATGTCCTTACCTACTTCAGCAACATCGAATCCTTGAACATTTTCGAATGCTACTAAAACACCGATTTTGTTGTTAGAGTGGATATAAGAAACAACTTTCTCTGCTGAGATATTTTCGTAAGCAGCTAACGTGATTTTCTCGCCAATTTTACCTGTTAGCTCGATGATGTGTCCTTCTACAGAACGGCCATCAGCTAAAGGTTCAGCTAATAAATCATGTGCAGATGGAGCGTGAGATTTCACGGCAGCATCTAAGATGCTCTTAGCTAAATCATTGAATGCATCAACTTTAGAAACAGGCTCAGTTTCACATGCAAGGGCAATTAACTTACCGTTTGAGTGATCTGCGTTCATTGCGATTAACACGACACCTTCATTGGTTTCGTTGTCGGCGCGTTTTGCTGCTACTTTTTGACCTGCTTTGCGAAGGATATCGACTGCAGCTTCGAAGTCACCATTGGCTTCAGTCAAAGCTTTCTTGCAATCCATCATCCCAGCGCCAGTCATTTGGCGTAATTTATTAACGTCTGCGGCTGTAATTGACATAATATGAATATTGTTTATTCTTGTTCTGCTTCTTTTTCGTACTTAGCGGCTACCTTAGCAGCTTCTTGAGCATCCGTTGCGTCTACCGCACGTTTTGCTTCTTCTTCCTCAGCGATACGCGCGTCGTCTTTATCTTGCTTGCGCTCTGATAAACCTTCTTCGATTGCTTTGCTGATTGCCTTAACGATAATAGCGATTGATTTGTACGCATCATCATTAGCAGGGATAGGGAAGTCTACTAATTCAGGATTTGAGTTTGTATCACACATAGCGAAAACTGGGATACCCAATTTCTTAGCTTCAGATACAGCGATGTGCTCACGTTTCACGTCAATAACGAACAATGCCGCTGGTAGACGAGTCAAGTCGGTGATACCACCTAACACACGCTTTAATTTCTCTTCCTCACGAGTCATCATTAAACGCTCACGTTTTGCGAGGGTTTTTACGATAACTTCGTCTTTTAACATCTTGTCGATGCTTGACATTTTCTTGATTGACTTACGTACAGTCGCGAAGTTTGTCAACATACCACCTAACCAACGGTCAGTTACGTATGGCATCTTTAATTTATCTGCTTCAGCAGTTACTACTTCTTGCGCTTGTTTTTTTGTCGCAACGAACATGATCTTACGACCAGAACGAACGATAGCACGCATTGCTTGCGAAGCTTCTTCAAGGCTAGAAATTGTTTTGTTAAGATCAATGATGTGGATACCATTTTTCTCCATAAAGATGTATGGAGCCATTTTTGGATCCCACTTACGTGTCAAGTGACCGAAGTGAACGCCTGCGTCAAGCAAGTCGTTGTAGCTTAATTGTGCCATTTTGGTTGTTTAAGAATGTGAAAAATAAAAATGTGGAAAAGGCATCGGCAACAGACAAGCCTTTTCCACGAACCCTTTTTAACGCTTAGAGAATTGGAATCTCTTACGAGCTTTCGCACGTCCTGGTTTCTTACGCTCAACCATACGAGGGTCACGCGTTAAGAATCCTTCTTTTTTCAAAGGAGAACGTAATTCAGCATCTTGCGTTTGAAGTGCACGTGAAATTGCTAAACGAAGCGCTTCAGCTTGTCCTTTGATACCACCGCCATCTACGTTAGCTGTTACATCAAATGAACCTACTGTGTTCGTTAAAGCGAATGGCTGATTAACTACAATCTGAAGAATTTCAGATGGGAAGTAATCAGTCAATGTACGGCCATTAATTTTGATTTGGCCTTTACCAGGAGTCATTGAAATACGAGCAATAGCCGTCTTTCTTCTTCCAATTTTACTTGTTATTTCTGCCATTGTAATGTCCGTTAAAACTTGATTTCTTTAGGTTGTTGCGCTGCATGTGGATGCTCTGATCCTGCATATACAAATAAGTTGTTGAATAAAGCACGTCCTAAACGATTTTTAGGCAACATACCTTTTACGGCTGCTTCGACAACACCTCTTGGGTTTTTAGCTAAAACCTCGCGTGGTGTAGCAAAACGTTGACCACCTGGATACCCCGTGTGACGGATGTAAACCTTGTCAGTCATTTTCTTACCTGTCAAACGAACTTTGTCCGCGTTGATGACGATCACTTGATCTCCACAATCTACGTGCGGTGTGTATGAAGCCTTGTGCTTGCCACGAATGATTTTCGCGATTTCAGAGCAAAGACGACCTAAAATTTGGTTTTCTGCGTCTACTACCACCCAGTCCTTTTGAACTGTAGCTTTATTGGCAGAGATCGTTTTGTAACTTAAAGTATCCACTATTAATAATGTTTAACTGTTGAATCATTTCCACCAAAACCACGGAATTTGTCTTAAGGATTTGATTATGACCTATTTTATCTTTCAAACGGGCATTCAATCGAAAAATGGGAGTGCAAATTTAGAAAATCAAGAACTAATATGCAATAGCTTGTCGAAAATATTTGCCAATAAAAAAGGAGGCATTAGCCTCCTTCCTTGAAATGCACTTTTTTGATTAAATTCCACTCATGTCAAATGTCTCCATGAAGGCAGTTGTGAACTTACCTGATTGAAAACCAGGGTCATCCATCAACTTAATGTGGAAAGGAATCGTTGTTTTTACTCCTTCGATCACGAATTCTTGAAGGGCACGCTTCATGCGAAGCAATACTTCTTCACGGCTTTGACCGCTCACGATTACTTTCGCAATCATGGAATCGTAATTGGGTGGAATTGTATAGCCTGAATAAACGTGTGAGTCAATTCTGACACCATGTCCGCCTGGAAGGTGTAAGTTGGTGATTTTACCCGGTGACGGGCGGAATCCGTGTGCTGGATCTTCCGCATTAATCCGACATTCTAAGGCGTATAATTTAGGGAAGTAATTTTGACCCGAAATGGCGATGCCTGCAGCTACTTTAATTTGCTCTTTGATCAAATCGAAATCGGTTACTTCTTCCGTAATCGGATGCTCTACTTGAATACGGGTGTTCATTTCCATGAAATAGAAATCCCCGTTTTTGTCAACTAAAAATTCAATAGTACCCGCACCTTCATAGCCGATGGCCGTTGCTCCAGCGATGGCAGCGTCACCCATTTTCTTACGAAGTTCGTCAGTCAATGCAGGTGATGGTGTTTCTTCACATAATTTTTGGTGACGGCGTTGGATAGAACAATCACGCTCAGAAAGGTGACATACTTTACCAAATTTATCGCCTACTACTTGAATTTCGATGTGACGAGGCTCCTCCACGAATTTCTCCATGTACATACCATCGTTACCAAAGGCAGCCGCCGCTTCCATTTTGGCATCATCCCATAATTTACGGAATTCAGATTCCTCACGGATGATACGCATTCCACGTCCACCACCACCGGCAGTTGCCTTGATGATTACGGGGTAAACGATGGTTTTGGCTAATTCAATGGCTTCTTCAACCGTGTCAAGTAAACCGTCGGAACCTGGAATGACAGGAACACCTGCTTTCTTCATGGTATCTTTGGCCGTTGCTTTATCCCCCATTTGGTTGATCATCTCCGCAGATGCACCAATAAACTTGATGCTGTGTTCTGAACAGATGCGTGAGAACTCGGCATTTTCAGATAAGAATCCGTAACCCGGGTGGATTGCGTCTGCCCCTGTTACTTCTGCCGCTGAAATTAAGGCAGGAATGCTCAAGTACGAATCACGGCTTGGCGGAGGTCCGATACAAACAGCCTCATCCGCAAAGCGAACGTGTAAACTTTCCCGGTCAGCTGTCGAATAAACAGCGACGGTTTTTATTCCCATTTCCTTGCAAGTACGGATGATGCGCAAGGCGATCTCTCCACGATTTGCAATTAGTATTTTTTTAAACATAGTAATTGATTTGTCTAATCGCATACTCAAACCCAAGGTGGTATGCGCTAGGCTCATAATTAGGCTTTTTCTACTAAGAATAACGGTTGGTCAAACTCCACAGGGCTTGCATTATCCACTAAAATTTTAACGATTTTACCCGAAACTTCCGAGTCGATTTCGTTGAATAATTTCATCGCTTCAATCATGCAAAGTGTTTTGCCCGGTGCGATTTCAGAACCTACTTCTACGTAGTTGTCTTTATCTGGACCTGCCGCACGGTAGAATGTACCGATCATCGGTGATTTAACCGTATAAAGGTTGTCAGCTACAGGAGTTGCTGCTGGTGCTGCTGCTACGGGAGCCGCCGCTACAGGTGCAGCCGCTACGGGTGCTGGAGCTGCCGCAACAGTGACTGTCTGCGCTACTGCACTATTTTTTTTCACTGAAACTTTTAAACCTTCTGTTTCAATGCTTACTTCTGCAAGGGGTGATTTTGCGATATAATCCAGTAATCGCTGTATTTCTTTCGTATCCATTTCGGTTATATAATAAAGGTTGACCGTTTACTAAGTTTTGACAAATGTAGTGGAAATTACTTAACGCGTTCCGCGTACGAGTAAGTTCTTGTATCTACTTTGATTAATTCATCTTGTTCAATGAAAATAGGCACCGTGATAGTCGCTCCTGTTTCCACCGTTGCTGGTTTTTTAGGTGAGTTCGCCGTATCGCCACGAACACCTGGTTCCGTGTAAGTAACTTTCAATTCCACAAATGGAGGCAATTCGCAAGATAATGCCGAATCATTTTCCGTATTGATCAAAATCTCTACTTCCTGACCTTCTTTCATCAAATCAGCCATCACACATAGGTTCTCGCCTAATAGGATTTGCTCAAATGATTCGTTGTCCATGAAGTTGAAGCCAAATTCATCCTTGTAAATGAATTGGAATTTTCTGCGCTCAACACGAACGGGGTAGATTGCTACACCTGAGTTGAAGGTGTTGTCAATTACTTTTCCCGAGGTTAACGAACGTAATTTAGTCCGAACAAATGCTGGACCTTTTCCTGGTTTTACGTGAAGGAATTCAATGATCGAATATAAATCGTCATTGTATTTAATCACCATGCCATTTTTAATATCTGCTGTAGTTGCCATTGTGTTTTGTTAATTATTTAGGATCGTAAGCCCACGTTAAATAAGCGGATCCCCAAGTAAAGCCGCCACCGAAGGCTGCTAATATTAATTTATCTCCTTTTTTCAATTGATTCTCATAATCCCACAAACATAAAGGGATTGTCGCGGCGGTTGTGTTGCCATATTTTTGGATGTTCAACATCACCTTTTCTTCACTCACGCCCATCCGACTAGCCGTTGCGTCAATGATACGCTTGTTGGCTTGGTGCGGAACAAGGAAACGGATATCATCACCTACTAAGTGATTGCGTTCCATGATTTCGGCTGATACATTCGCCATCCGGGTCACCGCAAATTTGTAAACGGCTTGTCCTTCTTGACGGATGTAATGTAATTTTTGCTCAACCGTGTCATGCGTAGGAGGGTAGGCGCTACCGCCCCCTTTTTGCATTAAACTTTCACAACCTTCTCCATCGGATTTCAAGATGAAGTCTTGAACGCCTAAGCCTTCTGTATTCGGTTCTAACATCACCGCTGCCGCACCGTCTCCAAAAAGGATACAGGTAGTACGGTCGGTATAATCTACGATGGCTGACATTTTATCGGCGCCAACGATAATTACTTTTTTGTAACGACCTGCTTCGATGAATGCTGTACCCACTGCTAGGGCATTTAAGAATCCAGAACAAGCTGCTGCCAAATCAAATGAGGCCGTCTCACGAATGCCTACTGCCTTGCAAATCATGTTCGATGCGGAAGGAAATAAGTAGTCGGGTGTAACGGTTGCACAAATTAATAGATCAACTTGGTCAGGCGTTGTGTTTGTCTTGCGTAATAAATCTTCAACGGCTTTGGCTCCCATCACGGAAGTTCCTTGGCCTTCGCCTTTTAGAATACGACGTTCTTTGATTCCTGTACGGCTGGTAATCCACTCGTCGTTGGTATCAACGAGTTTCTCTAATTCTTCATTCGTAAGCACATAATCCGGGACGTATCCTGCCACGCCGGTTATGGCTGCGCTTGTTTTATTTGACATGTTGTGTTCTTAGTTGTTTTCGAAGGCAGCCTTAATTTTTTTGGCAACTTCCGATTTTACTATGTTTTGGCATAATTTAATCATGTTCATAATGGCAGTTGGGCTAGAAGCCCCATGTGCAATAATGACATTTCCATTGATACCAATGATTGGGCTTCCGCCGTAATTTTCGTAATTGGTCCGGTCCACAAATTCGTTGACCATTCCTTGTTCCTTCATAATGTTGTAAATGGATTCGCCCATTTTAAGCACGATATTTCCGGTAAAGCCATCCGTCACAATGACATCCGCTTTTCCACGGAAAACGTCTTTTCCTTCTAGATTACCAACAAAATTTAGTTTATCGTTTGCTTTGAGTAAAGCATGCGTAGCGAGAGCCAAAATAGACCCTTTTTGCTCTTCTTCTCCAATGTTCAATAAGCCAACGCGTGGCGATGCAATTCCGCGTGTCGCTGAAGCATAAACAGAACCCAAAACAGCCCATTGCTCAAGCATTTCAGGTTTGCAGTCGGCATTCGCGCCAATATCCAACATGACCGAATGAGTACCATCCGTTTGTGGGATAAAGCCTGCAATGGCAGGACGCTGAACGCCTTCGATTGTTTTGACTGAGAATAGGGAGCCGACCATCATGGCGCCTGTATTTCCGGCTGATGCGAAAATGTCGGCTTTGCCTTCCTTTAAAAGCGCAAACCCAACTCCGATGCTGGAATTGGGTTTTTGCGATAATGCGCGGGTGGGATGTTCTCCCATTTCGATTACTTGATCCGCGTTAATAACACGAATTTGACTGCCCGTGTAACCACGATCAGCAAGTAATGTATTGATTGTATCGGCTGGGCCAACGGCAAGAATTGTTTCTTCCTGGGCTAAGTTTGAAATCGCTAAAAGAATCCCATCAACTACTGCTTCTGGGGCATAATCCCCGCCCATCACGTCGATTGCTATGTTCATTCAATAGGTGTTTAAATACTAAAACTAAGGACAAAAATAGTATTAATTTTAGTCAAAAAATAGTATTTTAACGGGATTTTTTTCGGCAGACTTCAAAAATATTATTTTTTTGGCGAGCCAGGTAAAATTAACGTGCAGAATATCCTTCTACAATCATTTTACCTTTGTAGTATAAGTTACCCTCATGCACGTGTGCACGGTGATAAAGGTGAGTTTCGCCTGTTTGTGGATCTACACCTAAATGCTTAGGAGTTCCGAAATCATGCGCTCTTCTTGTATCACGACGAGTAGTAGAGATTTTTCTTTTAGGATGTGCCATCGTATTAGTTAATTAATTTTATTTTAAATCTTTTAGTTTTTGAAGTGCTGCCCAGCGAGGATCTATTGCCTCCTCTGTTGTTGATGCAGGTTTTTCGTCTGCCCGATCTGTCGTGTAGATGAAAACATCTTCCGATGCTATATCTTCTTCCGCTAAAAAGCGAGGATGCAACTTTTTCATCGGCACTTCTAATGCAATGAAATCGAATATATCCTGCGACAAATCAAGTTTTGGTTCCTTTCTGTCCAATAAAAACAGATTATCCCCTAAATCTTCTGAATGATCCGAATACTTAAATATAAGCTTCTCGTTTACCTCAAGTGGGTAATCAAAAACCTCCAATGAACGATCACAAATCAATTCAATCGAGCCCGTAATCTTCAGTTGTACCTGTATCATTAATGCCGACTTCGTTAAGTCTGCACTTGCTTCAAATTTGCCTTTTTCAACCCAATCCTGCTCAAAAGCAGCAAAAAACGAATCGTCGCCGCTAAACGTGTAGTGATACGATTTGTCCTCTAAGGCTATAATAGGTATCTGAAATTCTTCTAATACTTTCATGTTGACCTTGATTGAAAAAAGGAATGCAAAATTAGGTAATTTTTTGGAAACAACAAGTGATGCGTTTACCTTTTTCATAAAATCTTCCGACCTTTGAAATTATGAAACGTTTGAATGGGGCATGGGTTGCCTATTGTATTGTATTTCTTTTGTTTGAAATTGTTGTCGCGCGTTACATCGCGGCATTTGATCGCTTTGACCAAATGCGCATCGTCAATAATTGGCATGCCTATCATTTAGACTACTTCTTTCGCGTGCTCACATTTGCTGGAGAATTGCTAATACCTGTGCTCGTTATCCTACTATTCTTTTATAAGAGGCGCGCTTGGTTGAAACCATTTTTGTTTTCCTATGCGCTTTCAACGCTCATCGTTCAAGGTTTAAAGCATTTTGTTTTTGCCTCAGCCTTGCGTCCTTATGCCTATTTCAAGGCGGTGGATATTCCCTGGTATTTAGTGCCAGGTGTCGAAATACATGAACAAAACAGCTTTCCTTCTGGCCATTCCGCCGCCGCTTGGTTCTGTTTTATGTGGATTGCATTGTATGTTAATAAACGGTGGGCCGGCGTTTTGATGGCTCTTTTGGCCTGTGGTGTCGGTATTTCGCGTGTGTATTTATTTCAACATTTTCCGGTGGATGTAGCTTTTGGAGCTTTCATCGGAATCACTTGTTCTTCGATTTTCTATTATAGCTATCATGAAAATATTGCAGCGTAGACCTTATTTGTTTTGGGTGCTAGTGGGATGTTTGGTTTATATGCCCTTTTTAGGATCATCTCAATTGTTTGATTGGGATGAAATTAATTTCGCGGAATCGGCACGGGAAATGCTGGTCACTGGCGATTATTTGACGGTTCAAATCAATTTTCAGCCGTTCTGGGAGAAGCCTCCTATTTTCATGTGGTTACAGGTGTTGAGCTTTCAATTTTTTGGAACGTTTACTGAAAACGCATGGACATCCATGGAGTTTGCGGCACGTTTTCCGAATGCCCTCGTGGGGATTGCTACCCTGTTGATTTTATTTCGAATTGGTAAAAAACATGTTTCAGCGACATTCGGTCATATATGGGCTTTCTCCTATTTAGCTGCGATGACACCGCATGTATATGCAAGTTCGGGGATCATTGATCCGCTTTTCAACCTCTTTATTTTCCTTGGAATTTATAGCTATTCGCAATTTTATGCGCAGCCTAATTCGCTTCGATGGGCGATATACGCGGGTCTGAGTATTGGACTGGGTATGTTGACCAAAGGACCTGTCGCTTTGCTGTTGTGGGGTGCTACACTATTGGTCCTAGGGATTTGGCAACAAGTTTGGAAATCAAAACCTATGTCACGGCTTTTGCTTGGCGCGTGTCTTTCTGGAATTCTTGCGGTTTTGCTTTTTGCCTCGTGGTATGCGATGATCATCATGAAATTCGGATGGGGTATATGGGATGATTTTGTTGCCTATCAAATTCGCTTGATGACCACAGGAGATGCGGGGCATGGCCAACCGGTTTATTACCACGTATTGGTTTTGTTGTTGGGTTGTTTACCTATTTCGATTTGGGCAGGTGCGCGATTGCTTCGAAGAAAATCGTCGGATGATACGATTGACTTGACGCGTTGGATGCAGGTGTTGTTTTGGGTTGTGCTGGTGATTTTCAGTTTAGTGAAGACGAAAATTATTCATTATTCGTCCATGTGCTGGATCCCATTAACCTATTTTTCTGCGCAAGTGCTAACGGAATTCCAATCAGGCCAATGGACTTGGAATCGGTCCTATTCGATCGCTTTAGGGATTGTTGGGCTGCTATTTGGTGCCGTGTTAACCTTGGTTCCACTGATTGGAATGTATGCGGCTGAGGCTTCCGAGTATATCAAAGATGCTTTTGTTCAGGGAAATTTACAGGCACCCGTTTATTGGGCAGGATGGGAATGGCTGATTGGCTTGACTTTCATCGTACTGGTTCTTGGGACCGTAGTTCGAAGCACCGTGGGTTTCCAACGAATTATCCGATTGATGTTGGGGAGTGTTTTAGTTATGATGTGTTTTATGGCGGTTGTTCTACCGAAAATTGCGGGTTATACGCAAGCGACTCCGATCGATTTTTATGTTTCGCATGTAGGCCAAGAGGTTTATATCGAAACTGTTGGGTTTAAATCGTTTGCGCACCTCTTGTATTTTCAGAAACAAGGGCCAAGTCCGGATGGAGAATCCTTAATGAAAAAATCCTCGACAGACCGTCCATCGTATTTTGTGATGAAGTCGGATGCCGAGGATCGTTTTAAGTATCACCCTCATTTGCAATTAATCAAAGAGGAGAATGGTTTTCTATTTTACAAGCATGTAAACTAGTTGCCGTTCGGGAAAAAGAATGCACCTTCGATAGCTGCATTTTCATCTGAATCAGAACCGTGAATGGCGTTAGAGCTCAAAGAACGCGCGAAACGCTTACGAATAGTTCCTTCAGCTGCTTTTGCTGGGTCTGTTGCACCAATTAATTCGCGGAAATCTGCTACGGCATTCTCCTTTTCCAAAATCATGGGAATGATTGGGTTGGATGACATGTATTCGCATAATTCGCCGTAAAATGGGCGTTCTTTATGTACTTCGTAGAATTTACCAGCCTCTTCGGGCGTCAAGTGTACTTTTTTAATCGCTACAATGCGGTAACCCGCTTCTTCAATTTGTTGGATGATTGGCCCTGTAAACCCGTCAATGACAGCATCAGGCTTAATCATGGTAAATGTTCTATTTGTTGGCATTACGTTTTTTTTACAAATTTATCTCTAACTTTGCGAACGCCCAAATTTGTCGGGCGATACGTATTTTTATGTCTTCGATTTCTGCGCTGCGCGCCCTATTAATTGCTGGTCAATCTGTTGTCATTACGACGCACTTCAATCCTGATTCTGATGCCATTGGTTCAAGTTTAGCTTGGCAGAAGTATTTGATTAAGAAGGGTTTGCAGGTTGATGTTGTTGTTCCATCGGGTCTATCAAAGAACTTGACTTGGATGCCGGGAGCTGACGCGGTGTTGGACTTTGAAAATATCTTGCACAAGAATACGATTGAAACCAAAATTCAGTCGGCAGATTGGCTATTTTGCCTGGATTTCTCTGGCATGCAGCGTTTGCATGGGCTTGCGAATTGGGTGAAGTCGGCCCGTTGTCAAAAAGTCGTTATCGATCATCATTTAGATCCTGAGGATTTTGCCGACTATTATTACCATCGTACGATTGCTGCCTCCACCTGTGAGTTAATCGTTGATTTGATCACGGAATGGGGTGATGCGGATTTGATCGATGAAGAGATGGGATCTTGCTTGTATTCGGGGATTATGACGGATACGGGTTCTTTCCGCCATCCGAATACGACAGCTCACGTTCATGAGGTTGTGGCAACCTTGATAAATAAAGGCGTGAATACGAATTCGGTACATCGCAAGGTATTTGATTCGGCGAGTTTACATCGCTTGCGTTTTTTGGGTCATGTATTAGCAAACCGTTTGGAATATTTACCTGAGTATCATTTGGCTTTGATGTGGATAACGGAAGAGGATCAAAAACAATTTAATTCACAAGCGGGTGATACGGAGGGGATGGTAAATTATGGTTTACAATTAGAAGGCGCGGTTTGGTCGATCTGTATGATTCAGCGTCCTGATGGCGTGAAGTTGTCATTCCGTTCGATTGAGCCATTTGCTGTGAATACATTTGCTTCGACCTATTTTGAGGGTGGAGGACATAAAAATGCATCGGGTGGAAGATTTTCTGCTGGAGGAATCGAACAAGCGAAGGAAAAATTAAAGGAAGTGTTACCTTTGTATCTTTCTGAAATAAAACGAGTTAAAAATTTATAAAATAAACTAATAATCATGCGTAAATCGATTGGATTACTAGCTGTAGCTGCTGCGATGGTAGTGGGATGTGGCAAAGACAAAGTAGAGGTCATTGAAGGAGTGAAAATTCAAATTCACGAGCATGACGATAAAGCACAAAAATTAAAAGATGGTGATATCATCACATTTGATTTGGTGATTCGTAATGGTGCAGATTCAGTTTTGCAGGATACGCACAAAGAAGGCCAACCAGGTAAAGGGATGGTTCAGGCGCCACAAGCGGCTCCAGGAACGTTCAAGGGTACATTTGAGAATGGATTACGTTTGTTGTCAGTAGGTGATTCGGCGACTATTTTGGTGCCAATCGATAGTTTGATTAAAACGGTTCAGGCTCCATTGCCTCCATTCTTGAAACCAGGAACAGATTTGAAATATTCGGTTCGTATTTTGAAAGTTCAATCGAAAGGTGAATTTGAGAAAGAGATGGAAGCACAAGCGGCTGTTGCAAAGCAGAAAGCTGCTAAGTTAATCGCACAGGAGCCAGCATTGATTGCTGCTTATATTGCTAAAACGGGAAAAACGTTCCAAAAAACAGCATCAGGCTTGAATTATTCGATTGAAAAAGCGGGTTCAGGTCCGTCTCCTAAAATGGGTGAGACTTGGGTGGTTAATTACCGGGGTACATTCATGAATGGAAAAGAATTTGATAAAGGAAGTGCTGCCGAGATGCCATTGGGTCAAATGATTCCAGGTTTTAATGAGGCCTTAACTTTAATGAAAGCTGGCGGAAAAGCAACATTTGTTATTCCTTCACCGATCGCTTACGGAGATCAACCTCGTGGTCCGATTCCAGCGAATTCGGTACTTGTATTTGAATTGGAAGTTCTTTCGAAGAAATAATTTTCTGCTATTTTATTATCATTAATACGAAATGCTAACCTAAATCGTTAGCATTTCGTTGGTTAATTGAGATTCATAAATAAATCAAAGTCGATTGAAAAAGGTATTACTTGCATTTGGAATTATGTTAGGCATGACATCTTGTTTGTCTAATGTGGAGTTAGCAGATGAGGCGAAAGCGAAAGAGAGTCAGGCGCAGATCTTGTCCTATTTTGCTAAGTTGAATCAAAATCCTATCGCCATAGAAGATGGTTCATACTACTATGTTGCCAAGCCAAATGTTGCCGGCGAAAAGGCCTCTAAAGGGGATACCGTTAAGATGCATTATGTATTGTCCAACTTACTAACTGGGGAGGTCTTGGACAGTACAAAAAATCCATTGGTCTATCAATATGGCTTCTTAAATCCCATTTATGCTAAATTGTTGGCTTATATCAAGGAGGGAGAGCAAGCTGTGATGGCGCTTCCTGGGACATCTCAGAGTTTTGTTGGTTTACCAGCCTATACACCTTTGAAAGTTTTGGTGAAGGATTATGTCGTACGCAGTCAAAAGGATCAAATTGAGGAATATATTGCGAAGAAAAAATTAACCGTAACCGAGCAAACGGCGAATGGTTTACGTTACATTCGATTAAATCCAGGGACTGGCGAAATACCGGCGAGCGGTAAAGTTGTTAAATTGAAATACACCGGTCGTTTTTTGAATGGCTTTGCATTTGATGGCAATATGGCGCGGACAGATAGTTTTTCTGTGACTATTGGTGGTTCGTCAACGGTTGTTGGTTTTCAAACGGGTGTCGAAAAAATGCGTTTAGGGGAACGTGCCATCTTAGTCTTCCCATCTACCATCGGGTATGGAGAGAAGGGGTCTGGGTCAAGCATTCCAGGTTATACACCACTTGTATTTGAAATCTATGTTGCCAAAATTGATTAATCCGATGAAATATATTTGCGGGATATTTTTTCTATTTACAGCGTTTTTAACTAGCTGTACGATGGATACTGTGGATGAACAAGCCAATAAGAATGAGCTTGATATTCAGAATTACATCAAACAAAGAAATCTGACGATGCAGAAGTCGGCAGATGGCTTATACTACCAATTGAATACAACGGGTAGCACAGGGAAGCTTAAGAATTTAGGGGATCTTGTTACCTTTCATTACAAGATAACGCTGCTGGACGGAACGATTGTTGACAGCACATCCCGTGCTAAAAACATAAACCGGTCCAGCGTTTGGGGTTTGTCCCAATCGATCTTTACGCTCCCGCTATCCTTATTGAATGAAGGGGAAAGTGGTGTATTTTTAATGCCTTCGGCGTTGGGTTTTGGTGGGACTTCTTATGGCAACATTCCGGCATTTTCTGTACTTAAATTAGAGCTAAGCATTGAAGCCGTTCGCAATGAAGCGGAGCAAATTGCTTTGATTCAAAAAACCTATGGAATTGTTAATCCTGAGAAAACGAGTTCGGGGCTATTATTTTCCAAAATCGTAGATAACCCGAGCGGTGCGTTGATTTCAGCGGATGCGCCTGTCTTGGTTAATTATATAGGTCGATTGCCTTATAGTTACATGCATGCGGATGCTTCGGGATCGTATGTTTACAATGCGATTTTTGGTTCGGGTACCTTAGGAACACCTACCGTTCCATTTATTCTTAGTAACAATAATTTGATTGCGGGATTTACTGAGGCGTTGAAGAAAATGCGTGTGGGAGAGAAGGCCGCAGTCATTATTCCGTATTCATTGGGTTATGGGACGGCAGGTAATGATGCTATTCCCGGCTATTCTCCTTTGTATTTTGAAATTACGACCGTAGCTCCTTAGTATACATGAAACCAACGATTTACCTAGCTACCCAAAACAAACATAAAATTGAAGAAATAAAAGATCTCCTCGGGGATCTTTTTGACATTCATACGGTATTCGAATTGGGTTTGTCGATTGAAATTCCTGAGACAGGTCATACGTTGCAGGAAAATGCTAGGCAAAAGGCTGAATACATCGCGGAACATTTTCAAGTGACCTGCTTATCAGATGATTCGGGTTTGGAAGTCAATGCCTTGGGAGGAAGACCTGGGGTTTATTCTGCTCGCTATGCCGGGGAACCCAAAGATGATGCTGCGAATGTGGATAAATTGCTTTTTGAATTGAGTGATTCCGCTGATCGATCTGCACGTTTTGTTACGGTTTTGACCTTACATCATCAAGGGCAATATATTAGTTTTGAGGGGGAGGTATTAGGTGATATCGTGCGGGAGCCTCGAGGCACGCAGGGTTTTGGGTATGATCCCGTTTTTCAGCCATTAGGTAACGATAGAACGTTTGCTGAAATGTCAATGGCAGAAAAAAATGCATTGGCCCATCGGGCACGTGCGATGCAAAAGTTTAAAAGCTTTCTAGCTGAATCGGAATTTTTTAGCTTCCAGTAGCTGAAATATCGATGTAATTCATATTTTTGAAAGATTTTACCCTTTTCAAAATGTTCAAACGCGGTGGCCTTTGTGGGCTTCTATTTTTCTTTCTGTTGTGTGCGCAGTCTGCTTTTTCACAAGTTGTGATTAAAGGGCGTGTGACAGATGCCGCGAATGGGGATCCGATTCCATTTGCCTCGGTCGGGGTGATCGGTTTAAATTATGGTGCTACCACCAACTTTCAGGGCGAATTTACCTTGCATGCCAAATCCATGTCCGATTCGCTTTTTGCGTCGGTTGTTGGTTATAAGAAGCGGATTAAATGGGTCGATAAGAAATTGAAAACCATTGAACTTGATTTTCAATTGGAATCTGCGACCAAGGAAATGGCTGAGGTGATGGTTTACTCGGGGGAAAATCCCGCGTTCAAGATTCTTCGAAATGTACTCAAGCATCGCGCATACAACGATCGCAGCAAGCTTGAATCCTATGAATATTCATCTTATTCGAAGATGGAACTGGACGTGGATAATATCTCTGAAAAATTCAAGGATCGTAAGATCATGCGGGATATTTCAGAGGCTGTTAAGAAATTTGAAAAATTGGCTGGGGATGATGGGAAATTGGTTATCCCGACCTACATCTCTGAGTCCATCTCTAAGTTTTATTACCGGGATTCCCCTCAGCGGAAGCGTGAGCATGTATTAAAGACCCATATTAAAGGGGTCGGTGTGAAGGAAGGAAGTGTGATTTCTCAATTGGTTGGCGGAAATTTAGTCGCTAATTATAATTTTTATCAATCGTACGTTTCCTTTTTTGGCAAGGATTTTGCTAGTCCCATCGGGGATACCTGGAAAGGGAATTATACGTATTACTTAGGGGATACGGTTAATGTTGATGGGCATGTGTGCTACCAATTGGACTTCGATCCTCGGAATCCCATGGACCTTGTTTTTTCGGGTCAAATGTGGATTGATACAACATCCTTTGCGTTGGTGCAGATCGATGCATCTGTTGATAAGGCAGCCAATCTGAATTTTATCGATAAGATTAAGATTTCTCAAGAACTCGAGCAGACAGAAACGGGAGCTTGGCTACCGGCAAAGACGCGATTTTTGATTGATATTGAAGAGATTACGAAGAATTCAGCGGGAATGTTGTTGAAGATGTACATCTCCAACAAAGATTTTGTGGTTAATAAACCCCATCCACTTTCATTCTATGATTTGGCCTCCGAGGTAGCTGAAGATGCCAAAGAGCCCGATCCGAATTATTGGAAGTTTGCCCGCCATGAACCCTTGAGTAGGCAGGATTTAATTGCCTCATCCTTGATAGATTCGGTCAAGAATTTACCTGTTGTGCGCAGTTATGTGGAGGTCGCTGAAATTGTTGTCAGCGGATTCAAAAAGTTCAACAATATAGAATTTGGCCCCTACATCAACAGTTTTGCAATTAATAAGGTTGAAGGAGCCCGTTTTCGATTGGGTTTTCGGACGAATGCCAACTTTGATAAAAACTGGATCATACGAGGTAATGTGGGATTTGGAACCAAAGACTTGGTCCCTAAATATTCGGCTGAGGTAAACTATTTGTTTTCGATGAAAAAGTGGACGATGGCTGGAATTCGGCATAGTTACGATATTGAACGCGTCGGCTTGACGCCCGAGTTGATTGGAGACAATAAATTGTTTTATGCTTTTACCCGTTGGGGGGCATTTTCAGGCGCGTTTTTTCGTCGGGAAAGTGAAGCATTTTTTACCACAGAATTAATCAAAGGCTTGAGCATTACAAGTTCCTTTCATACGCGTTCGTTCGATCCATTATTCCGTTTTCAATATCGCTTGAATCCCGAGTTGGGAAAAGCTTCTCCAGTTCAGGATTACTACCAAGAATCTTTTGTGACCTTGGAGGCACGTTTCGCACGTAATGAAACGTATATCATGAATGGTAACGAAAAGATAACCTTGGCTACCAAACGAATTCCCGTGATTACATTCAAATATCAACGGGGGATAAAAGGATTTTTAGGGGGTGATTTTGACTATGAGCGTTTCACGTTGAAAGCACACCAAACGTTCCGCCTAGGTCTATTGGGTCGTTCGGATTACACTTTGTCGGCCGGATATACACCCTCCAATCTGCCTGCACCCTTGTTGTTTCCTCATTTAGGAAATGAGACCTTTTTCTTTGTTCGCAGTGCCTTCTCGACGATGAATTATTTTGAATTTGTGAGTGATCGATATGCTTCATTGCAGCTGAATCATAATTTTGAGGGCTTGTTTTTCAATCGTTTACCTCTAATTAAAAAATTGAAATGGCGTTTTATTGCGAGTTCTAATATTTTAATGGGAAGTCAACGTAAATCGAACCAAGAGATTATGAAAGATGTCAATAACCCGTTGAAATCGAAATTTTTGGACCAATATGCCTTTGATTCCTTAGATCCGAATAAACCCTTTGTGGAAGTTGGGTATGGTATTGATAACATATTTAAAATATTTCGCTTACAAGCATTTCATCGGCTAAGCTATTTGGATCATGGAAATCCACAGCGTTTCCGTTTGATGGCGTCAATCAATTTTGCGTTCTAGTCTATGTTTTTGGTATATTATTAAGACGAAAATTTAAACATTTCAAGAACTTTTTTGGTCTTCTTGATTTTCGCTGGTAACGGGCCTATATTTGAAACTCGGCAATCAATTGCCTTTTAACGAATTATGATTTTTATTATTGCAGGTCTTTCTATTTTGAGTTATTTATTGGGTTCGATCCCAACTGCAATCTGGTATGGTACCAATTACCATGGAATCGATATTCGTACGCAGGGTAGTGGAAATGCGGGAGCTACGAATACCTTTCGCGTATTAGGTAAGAAGGCCGGTAGCATCGTATTGTTTGTTGATGCGTTAAAAGGATTTTTGGCCACGGGCTTAGCAGCCGTCTTGTATTACTTTCATTTGATTGATTGGCAAACGTGTGTAACGTTGAAGATTTTCTTTGGTTTCTTAGCCATCATCGGGCATCTACTTCCCGTGTTTTGTGATTTTAAAGGAGGGAAAGGGGTTGCAACAACCTTGGGGATGGTTTTAGCCTTACATCCATTGGCTGCACTTGTGAGCATCGCAGTTTTCTTAGTTGTTTTTGGTATTTCGCACTATGTTTCCTTAGGATCCATGGTTGCTTCGATTGTATTTCCATTGTTGTTGACCTATGGAGTATTTGGCGAGGAGATTCCTACGCTAATTTATTTTGGGTATTTCATCGCCTTTCTGGTTGTGTTCACGCATCGCATGAACATCGTACGGATCTTTCAGGGAACTGAAAATCGTATGTATCTGATACCTTCAAAGAAGTAAAGCCTCAGTTTATTTTTTTATATTTGTTCGTGGAAAGCTAATTCATTCCGCCTACATGATATGACACAAACTCAACAGTATATTGACGCAAATCGCGATCGTTTTTTAGCCGAACTTCTTGATTTTTTACGTATTCCTTCCATCTCGGCGGATCCTGCTTATGCCGGTTCGGTACGCCAAACGGCGGAATGGGTTGCCAATAATCTTCGTCAAGCGGGTGCCGACCATGTTCGCTTAGAAGAAACAGCGGGTTTCCCGATTGTCTATGGGGAAAAGATGGTTGACCCTTCTGCACCTACCGTTTTAGTTTATGGACATTATGATGTTCAGCCGGCAGATCCGTTGGAATTGTGGGACAATCCTCCATTTGAACCTGTGATTAAAGATGGCTTGATTTTTGCTCGTGGAGCTTGCGACGATAAGGGACAAGTTTTTATGCATGTCAAAGCATTTGAAGCCATGCTAGCGAGTGGTGAATTAGCCTGCAATGTGAAGTTTATGATTGAGGGGGAAGAGGAAGTAGGTTCAGATAATTTAGGTTTGTTCGTGGCTTCAAATAAAGATTTGTTGAAAGCAGATGTTATTTTGATCTCTGATACTGCGATAATTGCCAATGATATTCCATCCATTGATGTTGGTTTACGTGGCTTGAGTTATATGGAAGTGGCGGTTCAAGGGCCTAACCGAGATTTGCATTCGGGTGTATACGGTGGTGCTGTTGCCAATCCAATCAATATTTTATGTCAGATGATTGCTTCGTTGCACGATGAGTTTAATCATATCACAATCCCTGGATTTTACGATGGTGTGTTAGATCTGAGCGCTTCAGATCGCGCTGCGATGGCTCAAACGCCTTTTGATTTAGACGCTTACCAAAAGGATTTAGGAATCCAGTCGGTGCACGGCGAAAAAGGTTATTCGACAATTGAGCGCGCGTCGATTCGTCCTACCTTGGATGTCAACGGTATTTGGGGCGGATATACCGGCGAGGGAGCGAAGACGGTTTTGCCATCGATGGCTTATGCGAAAATTTCCATGCGACTAGTTCCGAATCAAAGTTCTGATGAGATCACACGTTTATTCACAGAACATTTTATATCGATTGCTCCGAAAGGTGTGAAAGTGAGTGTGAAAGCGCATCATGGGGGAGAGGCTTATTTGATGCCTACGGATAGCATCGCTTACCAAGCGGCTTCGGATGCTTTGGCAACAACTTTTGGAAAAGAACCTGTGCCTACCCGTGGGGGAGGAAGTATTCCGATTGTCGCTTTGTTCGAAAAGGAATTGGGCGTGAAGTCGATTTTGATGGGCTTTGGTTTAGATACGGATGCGATTCATTCGCCTAATGAACATTACGGCTTGTTTAATTTTTATAAGGGAATTGAAACGATTCCACATTTCTTCTCGAACTACAAGCAATTATCCAACTAAGATGGCAGAGAATTTAACTTTATTAGCGACTGAATCCACATCTCGTTATGAGGATTTAGATAAACAGTCGGTAGATACGTTATTGCGCCAAATCAACGCGGAGGACAAAACCGTACCTTTGGCTATTGAAAAGGTTATTCCCAATATTGAAGCGTTGGTGAATCAAATTGTTCCTCGTATGGAGCAAGGTGGGCGTTTATTTTATATTGGCGCGGGGACTTCGGGTCGATTAGGTGTTGTAGATGCATCGGAATGTCCGCCTACGTATGGTGTGCCGTTTGATATGGTGATTGGGATTATTGCTGGTGGCGATGGGGCGATTCGCAAGGCAGTGGAGAATGCAGAAGATGATCCGATTCAAGCCTGGAAAGATATGGAAGCTTATGGTATTGGTGCTTTGGATACGGTGATTGGGATTGCAGCATCGGGTCGGACACCTTATGTGATAGGTGGTTTGAAGGAAGCGAATGCACAAGGCATATTGACGGGCTGTATTGTTTGTAATGGAGGAAGTCCAATTGCAGCGGAGGCTCAATATCCGGTCGAAGTGCTCGTGGGGCCTGAATATGTTACAGGCAGCACGCGGATGAAATCGGGAACCGCTCAAAAACTTGTCTTGAATATGATATCCACTGCGGTCATGATTCGTTTGGGTCGTGTGCGTGGGAATAAGATGGTTGACATGCAATTAAGTAACCATAAATTGGTTTTACGTGCGATTCGCATGGTCTGTGAAGCGACCGGAGTAAGTGAAGAAGTAGCGGCTGAATTGCTCGAAAAGCATGGAAGTGTAAGAAATGCGGTAGATTCTGTTCAAAAGGGATAGAATTTTTCCAAAAAAAGCTTTAATTTGCCCTTTAATAGGGCTTATCCTCAAAAGTATATACTTAAATAACATATGAAAACTATCTCTAAATTTATCATGACCGTGGCATTAGGTGTGGCTGCGTTTGGATTTGAGGCGAAAGCTGAAGATTTTCCGGCTGACATTAAGCCATTGATGCAAAAATACACCTGTTTTGCATGCCACAAAGTAGATGCTCGTTTAGTGGGTCCTGCTTACAAAGATGTAGCAAAGAAGAAATATTCGGTGGATAAAATCGTTGCGTTGATCGCAAAACCTCAGCCTTCTAATTGGCCTGGTTATCCTCCAATGGCGCCAATGACCAATGTTCCTAAAGAGGACGCGGTGAAATTAGCGAAGTATATTATTTCATTGAAATAACAAATAAAAAAGACCTCGATGAAAATCGAGGTCTTTTTTTTAAAGTGTCTTGGTCATCCAAATGTCACATCCATCGTGACCACTATTTCCTAAGGGGCGACTAAGTTTTATGAATCCTTGTTTTTCGTAGATGGAAACCGCTTTGGAAAGTTCGGGCATCGACTCCAAATAGACTTGCGTATATCCATTTGCTTTTGCCCATTCCATGGATTTTTCCATGAGCTTTTTTCCGATTCCCGTACCTCGCATATCCTGATTGACATAAAGTTTTACGAGTTCGCAGGTTCCTTCAGGTAGGTTTTCTGTGGGAAATATACCACAACCGCCTACAAGTTTATTGTTTAGCGTCGCTACGAAATAATAGGATCCCGCCGTTCTGAAAAGTTCAAACAGGGCATCTGTGGTCGGGTCAAAAAATACGGTACCGGGTTTGTTCGCTCCAAATTCTGATAGGGCTGTTCGGATAATTTCCGCTAGCGCTACATTATCTTGAGGTTCAATCGGTCGTATTGCTATGACATCCTCCATGTCAGCTATATTATTTAGTGGCTTTTTTAGCTGCGGTTTTTTTTGCTGCCTTAGGTTCCTTTTCTGCTGTTTCTACTTTCTCAGCTTTCGGTGCTTTTGCTGCTTTTGCAGGGAAAAGTTCAGGAACATGTGTGAAAAGAATCAGGTACCAGCTTAAGATCTTCTTGATATCCGAAGCGAAAACGCGGTCAGAATCATAGTTGGGAACCACATCCGCAATGATGGCAAATAATTCTGCATCAGCTGCTTTTTTAGGCTCTAATGGCAATACACCATTGAATTTTGCATGGATTTGTAAAAACAAATCAGCTAAAGGTAGGGTGCTGTCTTGGTGATCAGCTAGGTAAAGCGAAATGTCTTTCAAGACAGAAATTCTTGTTTGGCCGCCTACGACTGATTTTTGTTTGGCTGCGTCGAGTGTTTCAACGATTACACCTGTACGGGTAGGTTTTAACACTTTAAATAATCCGGGTTTACCAGAAATGTGCGCAACTTCATTTAATAATTCCATGTGTTTATAGCTAATGATGGCTGCAAAAGTATTAAGATTTCCCTATTTTATAAGGGGATGTTTGAATTAATTCAGCGATGTTCGCTAAAATTTCTTCCCTCCCAACGTGTTTTTCGGCCGATGTAATGAATATTTCGGGTAATTCATCCCACATGTCAAGTAGGAATTTTTTATAGACATCGACGCTTTCATTGACCTGTTTTTGAGAAAGTTTATCTGCTTTCGTAAATACGATATGAAAGGGGATTTCATGTTCCACCATACGACTCATGAATTCGATATCGACCGCTTGTGGTTTCAAGCGGATATCGATGAGGACAAATAAACAGGTTAGGTTTTCGCGATGAATTAAATAATCAAAGATCATTTTTTCGAATTCACGTCGCTTTTCCTTACTCACTTTGGCGAATCCATATCCAGGCAAATCGACTAAATACCATTTTTCATCAATCATGAAGTGATTAATGAGTTGGGTTTTACCAGGTGTTTGTGAGGTTTTGGCAAGTCCTTTATGGAATGTCAACGAATTAATTAGCGATGACTTACCTACGTTGGAGCGGCCAATAAATGCAAATTCTGGAAAACGCGCTGGTGGGCAAGTTTTGAAGTCGGTGTTGCTGGTAATGAAGCGGGCAATGAGTTGTGACATAGGTGTGAATTGAAATGCAAAGGTAGGGAAAATAGTCGCTAGTCGCTAGTCGCTAGTCGCTAGTCGCTAGTCGCTAGTCGCTAGTCGCTAGTCGCTAGTCGCTAGTCGCTAGTCGCTAGGGTAAAATAGATTATAAGTTACACAATAGGATTCATTATAATAAATTTGAAATTTCGTCAACGAACATTTTAATCTTAACCACTATGAAAATTAAAAAATTTGATGATTTAATGGTTTGGCAAAAATCGGTTGAACTTACGATTAGTATATATGCAAGTTTGGAGTTGATTAATGACTTTGGATTAAAGAATCAGATTCAGCGGGCATCCTTGTCAATTTCGAATAATATAGCTGAAGGTTTTGAACGAGGAAGTGATCGTGATTTTAAACGTTTTTTATACATCGCTCAGGGCTCATGTAGCGAAGTTAAGTCCATGCTTTATGTGGCTACTCGCCTAAATTATTTAAAAAATGAATCGTACATCACGTTGAATCATCAAGTGACCGAAATCGGTAAAATGCTTTTTGGGTTATCTAATTCTTTGTCAGATGGTTCTACTCGGAATTTTAGAAATCCTAAATTGACCGACTAGCGACTAGTGACTAGCGACTAGCGACTGATGACTAGCGACTAGCGACTAGTGACTGATGACTAGCGACTAGTGACTGATGACTAGCGACTAGTGACTGATGACTAGCGACTAGTGACTGATGACTAGCGACTAGCGAATTTTTTCTTAACTTTACATCCGTATGGAAAAACTACAAAACGACCTAATCCTTCGTGCAGCGCAAGGCCTTCCTGTAGAACGCGTCCCCGTTTGGGTGATGCGACAAGCGGGTAGAATTTTACCTGAATACCGTGAAGTTCGTGCGAAAGCCGGATCTTTTATTGGTTTAGCGACTAATCCTGAGATGGCGGCTGAAGTGACGATCCAACCGGTCGATCGCTTTGGTGTGGATGCAGCGATTATTTTCTCGGATATTTTGGTTGTTCCGGAAGCCATGGGATTGCCCTATTTGATGGAAGAGCAAAAAGGCCCCGTATTTCCCGATGTTATTCGGTCGAAAGCCGATTTAGCCAAAATCCGCGATGCGAATCCAGAAGAGGATTTGAAATACGTTTTGGATGCGATTAAAATCGTCAAAAAAGAATTAGCGGGTCGCGTACCCTTAATCGGTTTTGCCGGAGCACCATTTACCATTTTTTGTTACATGGTGGAAGGAAAAGGTTCAAAAACCTTCTCCCAAGCGAAAAAAATGCTCTACGCAGAGCCCGAATTGGCACATGCTTTATTGCAAAAGATAACGGATTCGACGATTTCCTATTTGAAAGCGCAGGTGAACGCCGGTGCGAATTTGTTGCAAATATTTGATTCATGGGCAGGTATTTTATCGCCTGTCCAATACAGCGCATTTTCAACGCCCTATCTAAAACAGATTTGTGATGCCATTCAAGATGTTCCTGTGACCCTTTTTGCCAAAGGTGCCTTCTTCGCCCGCGAAGAAATGGCTCAATTGAATTGTGCGACAATCGGCCTTGACTGGAATATGGATATTGCGGAATCACGTAAATTGGTTGGCCCAAATAAAACCCTTCAAGGAAATCTAGATCCTTGTGCCCTCTATGGCGATTTCAAAACCGTTGAAGCCGAAACGAAGGCGATGTTGAAGGCTTTTGGTACCCAACGTTACATTGCGAATTTAGGGCATGGCGTTTATCCGGATATTCACCCAGATAAGGTTCAATGCTTCGTGGATACGATTCAAAATTATCAAGCATAAAAAATGGCCTCGCGATGAACGAGGCCTTTTTTTATGTATTAGCTAAAAACTTATTTCGCTGAATAGTTCGGCGCTTCCTTCGAGATGCTCACATCATGTGGGTGACTTTCTTTCACACCTGCTGAAGTGATTTTTACGAATTTGGCTTGTTGCATCGCTTCGATGGATGCAGCACCGCAATAACCCATACCCGCTTTTAATCCACCAACCATTTGGTAAAGAATTTCTGTCACGGAACCTTTGAACGGTACCCGACCTACAATGCCTTCAGGAACTAATTTTTTGATATCATCTTCTGCATCTTGGAAATAACGATCTTTTGATCCGTCCTCCATGGCCTCTAATGAACCCATACCGCGGTATGATTTGAATTTACGTCCTTCCAAAATGATCATCTCACCCGGCGCTTCGTCAGTTCCCGCTAGTAATGATCCCATCATGACCGTGCTTGCACCGCCTGCGATGGCTTTCGCCACATCACCTGAATAACGAATACCGCCGTCGGCAATAACAGGTACGTCAAATCCTTGCAAGGCTTTCGCTGCTTCGTATACGGCGGTCAGTTGGGGCATACCCACACCCGCAATGATACGCGTTGTACAAATACTTCCTGGACCAACTCCGACTTTCACGGCATCAGCTCCGGCTTTCGCCAAGGCAACAGCTGCTTCACCAGTTGCGATGTTCCCTACAATAACGTCAAGCTTAGGGAATGATTTTTTAACGGATTTCAACGCGTCGATGACGCCTTTGGAATGTCCGTGCGCCGTATCGATGCTGATGACATCTACACCAACATTCACCAATGCCTGCACGCGATCCAATAAATCAGGTGTAACACCTACCGCAGCGCCTACGCGTAAACGGCCTAGGGGATCTTTCGATGCCAAAGGATGCGATTTGCGTTTTAAAATATCTTTATAGGTAATCAAACCGATTAATTTGCCATTTTTATCAATGATGGGCAATTTCTCGATTTTGTATTCTTGCAAAATGCTCTCGGCTTCTTCCATGCTAATGCCTTCCTTCGCCGTGATCAAATTGTCTTTGGTCATGATTTCAGCTACTGGGCGCGCCGTTTGCTTTTGGAAACGCAAATCGCGGTTGGTTAATATCCCCACCAAATGACCTTTATCGTCAATCACGGGAATACCACCAATTTTGAATTCCTTCATGATGCGCTGTGCATCACCTAAGGTTTGGTTGTCTTTTAAGGTAACGGGATCAATGATCATGCCCGACTCAGAACGCTTCACCTTACGAACCTGTGCAGCTTGTTGGTCAATCGTCATGTTCTTGTGAATGATTCCAATGCCTCCTTCTTGTGCTAATGCGATAGCTAAGTCGGCTTCCGTCACGGTATCCATCGCTGCTGAAACGATTGGGATGTTCAATGTGATGTTACGTGTTAAACGGGATTGCGTGCTTACTTCACGAGGTAACACCTCTGAATAAGCAGGTAATAACAATACGTCATCGTATGTTAGTGCTTCAAAAAGAAATTTGTTGGAATCGAGCATGGCAAATAATTTGATGGAGTGTAAGAACTACTCTTATTTGCCGGACAAAATTACAGGATTTTTTTGATTTTTTTGTACCTGCCTGAAAAAATACTTGTTTCGTGAAATAGGCGGCAAAATGCCTGTGATTTTTTCATTAAAAATCTGAAATTTTAGATTTTATACAGTAAATTGCGGCTTCATTTTTTAAGCCTTTGTAATGAACTATCAACCTCAAGATTTTCTGCCGATATTCGTTCAGCTCTTGGCAGCGTTAGCCTTTATTTTCGCAACGATGTTTGCGACACACTCCTTGGGTCCTAAGCGCCATTCGGCGAAGAAGGATGATACCTTCGAATGTGGGATTGAATCCATTGGTGATGCGCGTACGCCCATATCCGTTAAGTATTTTTTAGTGGCGATTTTGTTCGTGCTATTCGATATTGAAATCGTTTTTATGTACCCTTGGGCGGTTAATTTCCGCGAATTATCCTGGAATGGCTTTTATGACATGCTCGTATTCATGGGTTTGTTGTTGGCAGGTTTCGTTTATGTGATCAAAAAAGGAATTTTAACGTGGGAAAAATAAACATATTGGCTTAGGCCATGTTTATGTATTCAACAGACAGATAAGATATGAGTAATTCAACGGTTCAAGTTGCAGAAGCGCCTCCAGGAGTGGAAGGAGCTGGTTTTTTCGCAACAAGTTTAGATAGTTTGGTCGGTTTAGCGCGTGCTAATTCCTTGTGGCCATTGCCTTTCGCGACGTCATGTTGCGGGATTGAGTTTATGTCAACGATGGCATCCCATTATGATATTGGTCGTTTTGGTGCGGAGCGTTTGAGCTTTTCAGCGCGTCAGGCTGATGTTTTGATGGTGATGGGAACGATTTCCAAGAAAATGGCGCCGGTGGTTAAGCAGGTATATTTGCAGATGGCTGAGCCTCGTTGGGTGCTTTCGGTAGGAGCCTGTGCTTGTTCAGGAGGTATTTTTGATACCTATTCTGTCTTGCAAGGTATTGACCGTATCATCCCTGTGGATGTATATGTGCCGGGTTGCCCACCACGTCCCGAGCAAATTTTGGATGGCTTTATGCAAATCCAAGAGTTGGCTAAAAACGAAACGACACGCCGTAGAAACGAGCCAGAGTACAAGGCTTTGTTGGCATCTTACGGTATAGAATAACAAGCATGGAGAATCAACAAATAACAGATGCCTTAGTTGCGCAATTTGGTGCGGAGGCGGTATATGGTGTGACAGAGTCGCATGGTATTCTGCAGTTCACAACAGGTGTAGAAAATATCGTTCCGATGTTACACTTTTTGTATGCACATCCTGTTTTTAAATTTCAGTTTTTAACTGATTTGGCAGGTATTCATTTTCCAGATGCCAAAGGGCAAGAATTAGGCGTGATTTATCATGTGCACAGTTTGGAAAACAATGTGCGTTTGATGATTAAGGCCTATGCGCCGATTGAAGCCCCTAATTTCCCTACGATCACCGGCTTATTTGCTGCAGCCAATTGGATGGAGCGAGAGGCATTTGATTTTTACGGAATCTTGTTTGATGGTCATCCCAACTTGACTCGTATCTTGAATATGGACGAGATGGATTACCATCCGATGCGTAAGGAATATCCCTTAGAGGATGCGACGCGTCATGATAAAATTGATGAATTATTTGGACGATAAAAGCGACAAAGCATGTCAGAAGTAGCCTTAGTAAATAACCCTAACGTAGGTTTAGATAAGACGCAAAAGGGCGGGCCTTATGTAAATGAGCTATCAACGCTTAATTTAGGTCCTACACACCCTGCCACACACGGTATTTTCCAAAACATCTTAACGATGGATGGCGAGACGATTGTGGATGCCGAGCAAACCGTGGGATATATCCATCGTGCATTTGAGAAAATTGCCGAGCGTCGTCCCTTTTATCAAATAACGACCTTAACAGACCGGATGAACTATTGTTCAGCACCTATTAATAACATGGGCTGGCACATGACGGTTGAGAAATTATTAGGCATTGAAGTTCCTAAGCGTGCGCAATACATGCGTGTGATTATGATGGAGCTAGCCCGTTTAACGGATCACATTGTATGTAATTCGATTTTGGCTGTGGATACAGGAGCGTTAACCGGTTTCTTGTATGTGTACCAATGGCGCGAGTTTATCTACGAGATTTATGAGGAAATGTGCGGTGCGCGTTTAACAACGAACATGGGACGTTTTGGCGGTATGGAGCGCGATTTTACGCCTGTAGCCATCGAGAAAATCAATAAATTACTGAAAGAATTACCCGCAGCATTAAAGGAGTTCGAAGGATTGGTGATGCGTAACCGTATTTTCATGGATCGTACACAAAATGTGGGCGGTATTTCTGCGGAACGGGCATTGAATTACGGATTTACAGGTCCGAATTTACGTGCTGCAGGAGTTGATTACGATGTACGTGCGATGAATCCGTATTCTTCGTATGAAGATTTCGAATTTGATGTGCCGGTAGGAACGAAGGGAGATACCTATGATCGTTTCTTGGTTCGTGAGGAAGAGATGTGGCAAAGTTTGCGCATCATCCAACAAGCGATGGATAATTTGCCGGAAGGTCCGTATCACGCGGATGCTCCTCATTATTATTTACCAGACAAACAAGATGTTTACCACAACATGGAGGCATTAATCTATCACTTTAAAATTGTGATGGGAGAAATCGATGCACCCGTAGGTGAAGTTTACCATTCGGTTGAGGGTGGAAACGGTGAATTAGGATTCTATTTGGTTTCTGACGGAGGGCGTACGCCATATCGTTTGAAATTCCGCCGACCAGGTTATATATATTACCAAGCATTCCCTGAAATGATTAAGGGAACGACCTTATCAGATGCGATCGTAACGATGTCATCAATGAACGTAATTGCAGGAGAGTTAGATACTTAAGACATGAGCAACATTGTTTTCCCAGCAGAGACGCTGGAATTAGTTAAAAAAATCATTGCCCGTTATCCGGAAGGAAAACAGAAG
This sequence comes from Aquirufa regiilacus, assembly GCF_032470275.1. NCBI lineage: Bacteria > Pseudomonadati > Bacteroidota > Cytophagia > Cytophagales > Flectobacillaceae > Aquirufa > Aquirufa regiilacus. The sequence goes on along the minus strand of NZ_JAVNWW010000003.1, from coordinate 188,577 downwards.
TCGGCCTTATTGCCTATCCTACACTTAGCGCAAGCTGAGTGGAAATGGTGTTCGTCGGAAGTGATGGATTATGTAGCTTCCTTGCTTTCAATCAGCCCGATTGAAGTCTATGAGGTAGCGTCATTCTACACGATGTTTCATTTGGAGCCTGTGGGCGAACATGTCATTGAGTATTGTCGGACGGGTCCTTGTTGTTTGATGGGTGGCGTGGAAGTATACGATCACTTGAAGAAGCGTTTGGGAATTCAAACGGGAGAGACAACGAAGGATGGTAAGTTTACGATCAAAGAAGTTGAGTGTTTAGCTGCTTGCGGTTGGGGTCCTGTATTCCAAATTCGTGAGAAGTATTACATGCATTTGACGAATGAGAAAGTAGATCAGATTATTGACGAATTAAGCAAATAAGCCGAGGATGAAGATATTAACGCAACATATTGACGTACCAGGAATTGAGACAATCGACGTTTTTATGAAAAACGGAGGTTACAAGGCTGTGGAGAAAGCGATCAAAACGATGACGCCGGATGAGGTGACGGAGGAAGTGAAGAAGTCGGGTTTACGTGGTCGTGGCGGCGCAGGTTTCCCAGTGGGTATGAAGTGGTCTTTTTTGGCTAAGCCTGAAGGAGTACCTCGTTACTTGGTTTGTAATGCGGATGAATCAGAACCAGGAACGTTCAAGGATCATTATTTGATGTGGAAAACGCCACATACTTTGATTGAAGGCATGATTGTTTCCAGTTTTGCTTTGGGTGCGAATACATCTTATATCTACGTTCGTGGGGAATTGATGTATGTCATTAACATTCTTGAAAAAGCGATTCAAGAAGCCTATGACAAAGGATTATTAGGAAAAAACATCTTAGGCTCTGGCTATGATTTAGACCTTTTTGTACAGCCTGGTGGTGGTGCCTATATCTGTGGAGAAGAAACTGCTTTGTTGGAATCTTTGGAAGGAAAACGTGGTAACCCACGGAATAAACCTCCCTTTCCAGCGGTGAAAGGTTTGTGGCAAAGTCCAACCGTAGTAAACAATGTGGAGTCTATTGCGGCGACATCTTGGATTGTTAACAACGGAGGCGATGCATACGCGGCGATTGGTGTTGGTAGAAGTGCAGGAACGAAATTAATTTCGGCTTCTGGGCATATCAAAAAACCAGGTGTTTATGAGATTCCATTAGGGATTACTGTCGAGGAGTTTATCTATTCAGACGAGTATTGCGGAGGCATTCGTGATGGACATAAATTAAAGGCTGTGGTGGCAGGAGGATCTTCTGTGCCGATTTTATCAGCGGAAAATATTTTAACTACGGAAGCCGGCGAAAAACGTTTAATGACGTATGAGTCACTTTCAGAAGGAGGTTTTGCAACAGGAACGATGTTAGGTTCAGGTGGTTTTATCGTCATGGATGAGACAACTTGTATCGTACATAATACCTTAACATTTGCGCGTTTTTACCACCACGAATCTTGTGGTCAATGTTCTCCTTGTCGGGAAGGTACAGGCTGGATGGACAAAGTCATCAAGCGTATTGAAACGGGAAAAGGACGCATGGAAGACATCGATTTATTAGTTGATGTGGCGAAGAAGATTGAAGGAAATACGATTTGTCCATTAGGTGATGCGGCTTCATGGCCGGTCGCTGCGGCGATTCGTCATTTCCGTGATGAGTTTGAATGGCATGTAACACATCCAGAAGAGGCAACAAAACCCGGTGCAGTTTACATGCGCCCAGGTGCTAGTTGGACATTATAAATGGTAGAAAGCAAGAAACTTTTTGTTGGTCATGACGCAAATCGTGCAGGCGCGCAATTGGTTCTTTTACATTGGTTAAGAGAACGTAAGGCGCAAGGCTTGACGAATTATTTGCTGCTTGTGGACGGTGGAAGTTTGTTGGAAGAATATAAAAAAGTTGCCCAAGTATGGGTTTGGCGTACAGAAAGACCTCTTTGGTTTAAAGTGAAGCAACGGATACCCGGAATTCGCCAAGCAGCGGAATGGGATCGTACACCGAGCAAGCGTAAAATGGCAGGGATCTTGTCTTCGCTGCGTGCGGAGGCTTTTGATTGCATCCTTGGAAATACGGTTTCATCGGTTTCCTTGTTGCGCGAATTAGTATCCTTGCATGTTCCTTTTGAGGTATATGTGCATGAATTAAGTTATTCGATTTCGAATTTTACTTCTGAGGAAGATCGGAAGTTTATGGCGGGCCAAGTGAGTCGTGTGTATGCCGTTTCCGCTTTGGTGAAGACGGTTTTGGAAAAGGAAGTTGGGATTGCGGCCGACAAAATTGATTTATTGCCACCGATTATTGAATTGCCTGCGGCAACTCAAAATACACATGATCCGGTTCGAACTGCTTTAGGAATTCCGGCCGATTCGCAAATCGTGTTTAGTTGTGGATTAGCCGAATGGCGAAAAGCACCTGACGTGTTTTTGGAGGTTGCGAAGCAATTGATTACTAAGATGCCAACGGTGCATTTTATCTGGTTGGGGATGTTGGATAACGAGTATTCCGACAACTTAATCGCAACTACGGCAATTTGGGACACGAAAAAACAGGTACATTTATTGCCCGTTTGTTCGGATAGCCGACCGTATTTTGAGGCGATGGATGTGTTTTTCTTGTCTTCAAGAGAAGATCCATTTCCTTTGGTGATGCTGGAGGCCGCACATGTAGGGAAACCGATTGTGGGTGTTCGTGCGAGTGGGGGAGTCAATGATTTCCTACAGGGATTGGATGAATTATTAGTAGAGAGCTGGGATGTAGCAGTATTGGTGGATAAAATTAGTTCACTGTTGCAATTAAGTCCTGCGCAATTAGCTGATTATCAGCAAAATTTGAAAGAGCGTGCGGTGCAATATTCTGCGGCATTATTTATGGACCGCTGGGCCCAATTACATAGCAAATAACCGGGATTATCCCGCTAGATGATAGATTATGAAAGTAACGATTGACAACATCACCCTGGAAGTAGAACCGGGAACCACCATTATGCAGGCCGCGCGTATGATCGGTCCTGAGGTGGCACCTCCTGCGATGTGTTATTATGAGCCTTTGAAGGGTTCTGGTGGTAAATGCCGTGCTTGTTTGGTCAAAGTGACTGCGGGTTCTGAAAAGGATCCACGTCCAATGCCCAAATTGGTTCCTGCCTGTATCACAGCCGTTCAAGATGGGATGATTGTGGAGAACACAGTGAACGAGCAGGTGCTTGAAACCCGCAAAGGCATTGTGGAATTTTTGTTGTTAAATCATCCCTTGGATTGCCCCGTATGTGATCAAGCTGGAGAATGTCATTTGCAAGATTTTTCATTCGAACATGGTGTTTCGTCGACACGTACGGTGGAGGAGCGGAATACGTTTGAGCCTGTTGATTTAGGTGATAACATCAAGTTGAACATGAATCGCTGCATCTTGTGTTACCGTTGTGTTTACACGGCAGATCAGATTACAGATGGTCGTGTACATGGTGTGATGCACCGTGGGGATCATGCTGAAATCAGTACCTACATAGAGAAAGCAATCGATAATGATTTCTCAGGAAATGTGATTGATGTATGTCCGGTAGGAGCCTTGACAGATAAGACTTATCGTTTCAAGAGCCGTGTTTGGTTCTCAAAGCCGATGGATGCACATTGTTCTTGTGATAAATGTTCAGGTAATGTTACACTTTGGTACCGCGGTGACGAGGTGATTCGAGTAACGGGTCGTAAAAACGAGTGGGGTGAATTGAAAGAATTCATTTGCAATACTTGTCGTTTTGATCGCAAGAAAACGAGTGATTGGACGATTGAAGGGCCTACGAATGTATCACGTCATTCGGTTATTTCAGCGAATAAATATGGTGCGTGTTTAATTAAACCTGCATTCCCAATCGCGCAAGCAGCTCGGGATTACAAGTTAATTGAAGATGATCGTGACCGTAGTTTTTTAACGAACCAAGCAAGTTTACCTGCAAAGAAATAGGATATGGAATTAATGAATGATGTTTTTACGGCCAAAGCCATTTTCATCGGAATCGTATTTGCGATCACGCTGGGGGTAGCGGCTTATTCGACGTATTTTGAGCGGAAGATTGCCGCTTTCATGCAAGACCGTATTGGTCCAGATCGCGCAGGCCCTTTCGGGATTTTGCAACCTTTGGCGGATGCGGTTAAGATGTTCATGAAAGAAGATTTTATCCCAGCAAATTCAAATAAATGGTTGTTCATTGCCGGACCATGCTTGTCGATGTTGACTGCCTTAATGACTTCTGCTGTCGTTCCTTTTGGGGATACGGTGACAATTGGTGGTGTAACGTTTGACTTACAGGGTATCGATGTGAACATCGGTATTTTATGGGTTTTTGGTATCGTCTCTTTAGGCGTTTACGGAATTTTAGTGGGTGGCTGGGCATCGAATAACAAGTATTCGTTGTTAGGCGCCATTCGTGCTGCATCTCAAAATATCTCCTATGAATTAGCGATGGGTATGTCCATCATTGCGATTTTAATGCTTTCGGGTTCTTTGTCTACGAAGGCGATTGTAGAGACCCAACAAGCAGGTCACTGGAATATCTTGCAACAGCCTATCGGCTTTGTGATTTTCTTGATTTGTGCATTTGCGGAATGTAATCGTACGCCATTTGACTTACCTGAGTGTGAGACGGAATTGATTGGAGGATATCACACAGAATACTCTTCGATGAAGTTGGGCTTCTACCTGTTTGCGGAATACATTAACATGTTTATTTCGGGTGCGGTGATGGCCACTTTATTCTTTGGAGGATATGATTACCCAGGATATTCGTTCATTGCGGCTCAGTTCGGTTCGAATGCAGCTGCTTTCTTAGGCATGGGCGCATTGATTGGAAAGGCTTTGTTGTTCGTATTTGTGTTCATGTGGGTACGCTGGACGTTGCCTCGTTTCCGTTACGATCAATTGATGGGATTAGGCTGGACAGGGTTAATTCCTTTGTCGATGTTCAATGTCGTGGTGACAGGATTTGGTATTTTGATTGACCAACCGATTCTTGCGGGAATCGGCGGTGTCGTTATTATGTTTGTGGGTTTAATCATCAATGATGCCCTATCAAGAAAGAAAAAAATAGCTTAGGCATATGAAGTTAAGTAATAAAACAAAGGTGTTAGAACAAGGGGAAATGACCTTGGCGGAGCGCATGTACCTTCCTGCGATTGTAGGTGGTATGGCTACGACCTTGAAGCACTTTTTCTCGAAGCCGGTCACGATTCGTTATCCGGAGCAACAGCGTTACTTAGGTCCGATTTACCGGGGTCACCACATCTTAAAGAAGGATGAGCAGGGAGCAGAGCGTTGTACAGCATGTGGTCTATGTGCGGTGGCTTGTCCCGCGGAAGCGATTTCCATGGTGGCTGAAGAGCGTAAGAAAGGGGAGGAGCATTTGTACCGTGAGGAGAAATATGCGAAAGTATATGAAATCAATATGTTGCGTTGCATTTTCTGTGGTTTGTGTGAAGAGGCTTGTCCTAAAGAGGCAATCTTCTTACGTCACGACAAAATGGTTCCTGTATTTAGCACACGTGATGAGGTGATTTACGGGAAAGATAAATTAGTAGAAAACATGGACCAGCGCTACTTGCGTGACGGTTGGAAATAAGCATATTATGGAGATTACAAATATTTGGTATTTTCTGTCAGCCTTGACACTTTTAAGTGCACTGATGGTCGTTTTTGCAAAAAATCCAATTCATAGCGTCTTGTATTTGGTGTTCACCTTCTTCTGTATTTCAGGACATTATGTGTTGTTGAATGCGCAGTTTTTGATGGCCGTGAACATCATTGTTTATGCGGGTGCTATCATGGTTTTGTTCTTGTTCGTTATCATGATGTTGGATCTACGCAAGAACATGCCAGAATCGAAAAGTTCCTTAGTTAAATTAGCAGGATCTGTGGTTGCTGGTACCTTATTGGTGATTTTGGTGGCTGCATTCCACAAGAATACGTTGCCTGCGCCTACGGCTGACAATACCGCGAATTTTACCTCGCAAACGGGTATGGTTGAGAACTTAGGAAAGGTCCTTTATTCGGAATATTTATTGCCTTTTGAATTAGTGTCCATTCTGTTTTTCGTAGCGATGGTCGGTGCTGTTTTATTAGGAAAGCGCGAAGCAGGCGAGCGTAATTTCTAAGCAATAAAATTTATTTAAAGAAAAGGCTGCTCCAACCGGGGCAGCCTTTTTTATGTAAATCAATCTAATCTTACTTTTTCTTAACTTTTAAACCTCGGTCGAATAAGCCTACTTTAAGACCTACTGTTCCCACAAATCCTTGCATGGCGTCTGTACTATTTTCGCCCAAAGCAAATCGGTAATTGGCCCCAGTAAATACGCGTACGTGTTTCAAGACGTTTAGTTCCAATTGAACTCCTGGCTGAATTCCGAGCGATTTAGGTCCTTCCCAAAACATACCGCCCTCGCGAATGCCGCCATGACCTCCCCGGATTGGATTCGGTTGTGGCTGGGTGTTTGGTTCCATGATGCCTATAGGCATATGCTCCCGCTCTGTCGTAATCGCACCTATTAGCAAGGGAAAGCTTAGGTGAAATAACTTGTTCGCCTTCGCCGTATATGCGATGGATAATGCATGAAATTGTTGGCCTAATTCTTGATTTGCAATATATCCATCGCGCTCACCTCGTAGGCTTCTTGTAAAGGATCCACCGATTTCCCATTTGTTATTGAGGTGTAAAGCTAGTGACATACCTGCTTGAGGTCCCATGGCGCCGAACTGAAAGGTAGGGGAAACGGAAAGTCCAAAAGACTTTATTTTTCCTTGCAATAGGGTTTGGATTTTTTTTGTGCTGTCTTGTTTGATAAGAACAGTTTGTTGGGCATTTAGTTGTGTTGATGCAAACAAGGCTAAACTGCATGCGAGTAGGCGGATTGAATAATTCATTTGACGGGTTTGTTTGATTGTGACGCAAGCTAAATTAAAATAATCAGGACATTTTAGTCTATTCGATAAGTAAACTGATTTTGTTGACGAATGCCTATTATTCGTTAAATATACGTGATTTGTGCAATGGTCGACATGTTGGTAGGTCTTGTCATTTGTATTTTCTATTTCGGCATGATTGCCTAGCTTTGTAAGGCAAAATGAAAGCTTATGTGGCGTGCTTGGAATCTTCCCAAAACGAAATTAACCTTCAAGGTATTATTTAATCTCATTCTTTGGGGATTATGGATTGGGCTTCCCTTAGTAAGTCCCGCCCATCAATCGCACGAAAATGGACATCCGCATCCACATGCAAACCCTGAATTTTCAGAACATATTTGGTTGGAGCTGCTAACGGTTGTTCCCTTGTTTTACATCATTACTCTAGTACTTGTTCCATTTGTTTTTAAGCGCTTTGGGGTGTTTGCTTTTTTTGCAAGTCTATTCGGAATGGTCGCGCTTTTTTTTGGCATTCAGGCCTGGTATCATTGGTATTTCTTGCCTTTTGATCAGCATAAAAGCTTTTTCGATCCACAAGGTATTTTCCCGCTGGTGATGATTACAGGTATTGCCTCTACCTACGGACTATTGCTTGAATTTATCAATTTCGAAGCGGAAAAGGAGGAGCTGAGTAACGAACAATTAAAGTCGGAGCTATCATTTTTACGCTCACAAATTAGCCCGCATTTTATCTTCAATATTCTCAATAGCATTGTGTACCTGATTCGTACCAAAGCGGATAAACAAGCGGAAGATGTGACGATACGCTTGTCATCGTTGATGCGCTATATGTTATATGACTCCGACCAAAGTATGGTTTCCTTGGATCGTGAATTGGAATATTTGCGGAATTATGTTGATCTCCAACGGATGCGTTTTGAAGGGGATGTGACCATTGATTTCGAAGTTCATGGGACTGTTCGGGGTTGTCGGATCGAGCCGATGTTACTGATCCCTTTTGTCGAGAACGCGGTCAAGCATGGCGTTTCATTTGTACAGGACCCCTATATACATGTTCTTTTTACCATTGAACATGGCCAATTGAATTTTCAAGTGAAGAATAAGAAGGGGAAAATGAAAGATGATGTCATGGATGAAAGTTCGGGGATCGGATTGAAAAATGTCTTACGCCGATTGGATTTATTGTATCCTGATCAACATGTATTGAATATTCGAGTTACAGAAGAGGTATTTGAGGTGGATTTACAAATGACTTTACAACAACAATAGTAGTATGGAAAAGATGAATTGTATTGTCGTAGACGACGAAAATATGGGCCGCAAATTGCTCGAGGAAAATGTGCGTCAAATCCCGTTTTTACATTTAGTAGCTTCTTGCAAAAATGCCTTTGAGGCGATGGAGCAATTGCAAACGAATTCCATTGATTTGATTTTTCTCGATATCCAAATGCCCGGTATGCTGGGTACCCAATTGATTCAAACCTTGGCTAAAAAACCTTTGGTGATCTTTGTGACGGCCTATGATAATTATGCCGTGGAAAGTTACCAATTGGATGCGGTGGATTATTTGATGAAGCCTGTTAGTCTGGAGCGCTTTTCGTTGGCGGCCAACAAAGCTTACCAATTATTCAACATGCAAAAGCCTGTTGCACAAACCGTGTCAGTGCCACAAGAGGCCTTGGAAGATTTCTTTTTCGTTAATGTCGAGTATTCCTTGGTGCGTATTTCCATCCAGCAAATTTCCCACATTGAAGGCTTAAAGGATTACGTGAAAATCTTTTTGGATGGGGAGCGTAGACCTGTTTTGACTAAGATGACGATGAAATCCATCGAAGCGAAAGTCTTGCCACATGGCTTTATGCGTGTACACAAATCGTTTATTGTTAATCTAAGACGGATCGAGTCCATCAAACAACAGCGGATCAAAATCGGAACGTATGATATTCCCGTCAGTGATTCACATGCGGCCGATTTAATGGAAAAGTTGAATTTTACACGGCCTAGTTAAGTGTAATCTTTAGTCCTGCTTGGATATAGCGTCCGGGCGATGCATTGTAGAAACGATTTCCCGTCGCATTCAAATCCGGTCCTGATACATAAAGTTCATTGGTCATATTTTCGACCGTCAACCAAAGCTCCCAATGTTTTCGCTGGTAACTGATTTTGCTATTCCACACCCTGGAAGAAGGAAGAACAGCCGTGTTCGCATCATTCAAATACAGGAAGTCGGTGAATAAAAATTGGCTATTCCAAAGCAGTCTTGGATGTATCTGCCATTGCAAAAGGCTGGCATGTTGATAAGGACTCGTGCCTGTAAGTCGATTTCCCGCATAATTCTTTGTGCCTGACACGTAATCCCCAAAGCGAAAATTTTGAATCGATTCGGAATTTCGGAGGGATAGGTGCTGCCCTAGTTGAACCGTATAGGTCAGTTCGATGCCTTGTTGGGTCGTTTTCCCCGCATTTACAAAATAGTCGGAGCCATCAGCTGCCCGACGAATCACAATGGTCTCATCTAAATCGAATTGATAAGCTGTTAAATCCCAATCGAAAAATGCATATTTCCCACGCCAGGTGATTTCCTTGTTCCAGCCTTTCTCCGATTTCAGATTTGTATTGATGGTTCCCGCGGAGGGTCGTAATTCCGCGATGCTGGGTGGCGAATAACCCGAAGCAATTTTGGCAATGATGCGCTGGTGATTTCCTAATTTCCGAACCAATGCAAATCGAGGCGTTAGGTTTAGTTCATTGCCGATGTATTGTGTCCAATAACCATTGGCGCTTAACGAAACCGTTGAATTCCAATTTGAATTGATCTGGTAATCCCATTGCCCAAAGATATTGCCACTCTGGATATTGGTGTTTTGCGTGACTTGCAAACTGTCTTTGATTCCTTTGCGGTTGCCAAAGGTTTGGCTATCAAATTGGCCTATTTGGAATTCATAACCGAAGTCGATCGCTGATTTGTCCTTTTTGTAATGAACCACACCCCGACTGCTCACATTCGGTTCCTGCCGAATTTCGTAATTCCGGATGGTTGGGTTCACGACCTTATTCACCTGCACCGAATTAGCTAGGTTATATCCCCAGTTTCCATTCCATGAATTGGCGATGTAGATTCCTGTCCCAAACGACTTTAAATGAAAGGTTGCTTGCTGGGTAGCTGAACTTAAAAATGCACCCGCTGCGGGCCGAGCCTGAAAAGGATTTGCTTTGAACTGTGCCAAAGTAAGTCCGCCCGGAGTTTGGTAGGCGACATCAGCATAATAGGAGGTCAGCTGGATGCTTCCATTGATTCCGAAATTTTTGTGGTATTCATGGCTGATGATCTGTTTTTTCATCGCCGACCAGTCTCTTGCACCGGGTTGTTGCCAGAAAGATGCGTAGACGCGGTGACCTGATTGCTGGATATCCCAACTTTGTTTGTATCCGCCGAGTGTGTTCCCGATCTCTTGGTGTTCAATTTTATTTGGCCCTTGTGGGCCATTGAACAAGATGCTGCCACCGGTCCCTGCTCCGTACAATCCCCCCGTAGGTCCTTTGGTTAGGATGATTTGGTCCATCATGTCGGGCTCTAAAATAGCTAAATAGGTATTGTTTCCGGCATCCGTGAAGGGGATTTGATTCCAATAAATCTTTACATTTCGTACGCCAAAGGGGGCTCTGAGTGAGCTTCCACGGATGGCAATGCGGTAACTACCGGGGCTTCGCTCTTCCAAGCGGACGCCACTTTGAGCATTCAAGGCACTGGTAAAACTTGTATTTTGAATGGCGTGTACCTCTTTTGCTTGCAGGATGCTGAAAGCATCCGGGCTGGATAGTCGGGTCCTGTTCTGTTCCAAAACATGCACTTCCACCTCCGCCAGGGTTTTCGAACTGTCTGAAAAACACATAAGCCACGCGGATAACAATAAACTTAACAGCATAGCTTAGAAATAATAGGTGAATAAGGTAGAGAGAATTTGCGCCTGTGTGGCATCAATCGACTTGGAATTGATGTTTTCGGCAGATCCAAAATTAAGTATTTCGTAAGTAAGTGAAAGCCCCATTTTCTGGTAATGGAAGTCTACATGGGTCCGATAACTCAAGGAATGTTTGCTGACTTTGGAGGTATAGGGAACTCCTACATATCGGCCATAGAGCGTGATTCGTTGGATGAGGGGCTCAAAGATTTGGCCGTATACTTGCAGGGAGCTTTGTTTCCAATTTGCCTTGTAGGCTAGGCCGACGCTTATTCCATGCAGCGCATATTTTTCTTCCTCGATGTATTGCGATTGATTGGACGTTATTTTTCGTGCGAGGGATTTACTGTAGAGGGCAATGCTGGGAGTTAAGCCTGATTTTGTATTCCATTGAATACCTGCATCTGCTTGTCCCCCGCGGTAAGCTGCAAATAATGGATCCGTAGCCCCGAGTGGCTTGTTATTCATGTTCACCGGAGGTTCCATTAACAATAGGATTTCGCGGTCCACTGGGCTTTCATGTAGATTTCCTAAGGCTTTTAACTTGGCAAAAATCTGATATTTTTTATTCGGATGTTGAAATGTGAGTTGGGCCCCTAAATCCATGGTCGTTTGGTTTTCGTACCATTGAAAAGTACTTGTACCAATACTAGATGCAAACCTGATTTTTTGACTATTTCCCGGGAGACTAATCAATAAAAAAGCAATGAAACAAAGGATTCTAACACGCATAGGCTTTCAATTTACATGAATTTACCAATATTTGCCACCTTTTTGAATGGCGAATTGAATGCCACGCGTGATGATTACGAGGTGAGCCCATAGTGTTTTCGTAAAGCCAAAATGCCGCTCTAGCACTTGAAAGCGCTCTTGCCAGGAACGTTTCAGGTTTTGCACGGAGGCGCCGCCGGTTAAATACCGACAAATCGGGATAGCCAACTGATTCGTTTTTTGACTCAATTTAAGGCATTTGATTTCCCAATCAATATCAGAACTTAGGCGAAATTGTAAATCGAATAAGGGGGCAATTGTCCTTTTCACGATGAAGGATTGATGGCAAATCACCATGCCATACTGAAAGGATTGCCAAGTTAAATTTTGGGGGATTTTATGGGGCGTCACTTCGCTTCTAAGTCCCATCGTTTTTCCCTCCATGTCGACGAAGAGCGCGTCGCCAACAATAACATCGGGTTCTTGATCCATCGCCGCGAAAATTCTTTCAACGGTATCATTTTCCGCAAAGCAATCGCCCGCATTCATAAAGATGATGTATTCGCCTGTGGCTTGTTGCATGCCTTTGTTCATGGCATCGTAAATCCCGCGGTCAGGTTCTGAAACAATTCGATCTAAGTGACTTTTATAGGTTTCAATCAAATCTAATGTTCCATCTTTCGAAGCTCCATCGATGATGATGTACTCGATATCTTTGCGATTTCCTTGTGCCAAAACACTTTGAATCGTGCGCTCCAGGTATTGTTCCGCCTGGTAGGTGATGGTGATGATGCTGAGTTTAGCCGACATGCGTATAAAAGTTTACATGTTTTGCAGCAATGATTGCTTCTGCGTACGAGGACTCAGCTTTATGACGCGCGGCTGCTTCCGGGGCGTTTGCCAACGTCCAACTTAATCCTTTTGTCAGGTCCCCAGAAGATTGGTATTCCGCTACGTAACCATTCACGGCATGATCAATCATTTCTGGAATTCCACCGATCTTGAAACCCACACAAGGTGTTCCACAAGCCATAGCTTCCATGATGGTGTTTGGTAGGTTTTCTTCTAATGAAGGCGTTACGAAAACATCCGCCGCTTGATAGATTTGAATCATTTTTTCCGGGGAACTGATATGCCCTAGGACATGCGCTTTCAGGTGCAATTCAGGTAGGTCCTGTGCATTCCCCACGACGATTAATTCCGTTGTGGTTTTGTCTAGTCCTTGCAATGCTTTTTCAAGATAACTAAATCCTTTTTTCGGGGCATTGACACGCATCGCGACAAATAATATGTGTTTTTTGCTGGGGTCTAGTCCTAGGGTTTTCTTTGCTTTACCCTTGTCGCTTGGTTTGAATTGTTCGGTATCGATGACATTTGGGATGCTTTGGATGGGCTGATTTTTCAAGATGCTACTTGACATGGCGCGCTCCTTTAACCAATCGCTGCAAGTAATGATGTGCAAATTGCTTGCCTGGAAAGCCTTGAATTTTTTCTGCCAAATTTGGTGACTCAAGTCATTCGTTGAAGGGTTCTTAATAAATTCCTGGCAGTTGCCACAACTAGCTTGAAAATTCAAACATTCGCCGCTGTGATGACATCCGCCGGTAAACGCCCACATGTCGTGCAAGGTCCAATAGATAGGTTTGCCCGTATCGAGTAATTGCTTGATGTTTTGAACAGATAACATACCAAAATTCACCCAATGCATATGAATGATATCAGCCTGTTGGATCAGTGGGTGTTGACTTAAATCTTGCCCAAATTTACCTGGGTTGAAGAGGAAGCGTACCGCTTTGTTTTTTTCGAAGGGTAGGTATGCGAGACGTTCGAGGATGAATCTTAGCCAACGCATGGCTTTCTTGACCGGAGAATTATTCAACGCGATCGATTCGTCATTTCCCGTTTTTTCTTGGACGAGGTAGTTAATTTGATGTCCTGCTTTTTTGAGTGCTTCCGCTAATCGGCCACAAGCAATCCCGGCACCACCATTTTGGTTGTGATAGGAGAGGAGGACGATGTTGAGCGGCTTGGGCATGTTTATGCGAAGAGTTCTTGAATTTTAGCGGCGATGCGCTCGGCTGCTTTTCCATCCCAAAGCGGAGGAATTTCCCCTTTTTTCGTTTCGCCTTTTAAAATATGCGTTAAAGCTTCGTAGGTTTTATCGGGATCTAAGTCGGCCAACAGCTGATTCGTCCCCATTGTTACCGTAATAGGTCTTTCGGTTGAATCGCGGAATGTCAAACAAGGCACGCCTAGGTAGGTTGTTTCTTCCTGAATTCCACCTGAATCAGTTAGGATTGCTTGGGCATGGCTCATCAATTGGATGAATTCCAAATAGCCCAAAGGTTCGGTTAAGATTAAATTCGGGTTGTTTTCGATGGCGTTAAGTAAGCCAAATTTCTCCATGTGCGCACGGGTGCGTGGATGGATAGGGAAAACAACTTTTGTTTGTGTTGTGCTTAATTCGATTAAACGTAAGATGGATGTTAAGCCTTGTTCCGTGTCCACGTTGGCGGGGCGGTGCATGGTCATGACAATGTAAGACGTTGGACGTTGGTCATTGGACGTTAGACCAAGGTCTATTAGTATTGTGCTGCTTTTTGCTTTTTCTTGGTAGCGAACCAAAGAGTCGATCATGACGTTTCCGGTAAAGAAAACTTTGTCAGCCGATACGCCTTCACGTTTCAAGTGATCGATGCCACTTTGTTCCGTCACGAATAGATAATTTGCTACTGAATCTGTTAAAATGCGGTTGATTTCCTCGGGCATGTTGCGATCTCCGGAGCGTAATCCCGCTTCCACGTGCGCCAAAGGAATGCCTAATTTAATGGCAACCAAGGTACATGCAAGGGTAGAGGTTACATCGCCTACGACGATGACAAGATCCGGTTTTTCTGCTAAAAGAATGGGTTCGAAGGCCAACATGATTTTGGCCGTCACTTCAGATTGCGTTCCACCACCGATGCCTAAAAAGAAATCGGGTTTTGGTAATTCGAGTTGGGTAAAGAACACGTCGCTCATTTTGGCATCAAAATGCTGACCCGTGTGTACGATTTTGGAGGTCCAACCGAGAAGATTTTGAATGGCACGATGTAGCGGTGCTACTTTCATGAAATTGGGGCGTGCCCCGACAACCTGAATTACTTTCATGTGGGAATCTTTGTGAGGATAATAAGGGACAAAGATAGGGAAATGAGTTGAGAATTAAGAGGTAAGGAGGGCGATTTAGGGCCTTAGTTTTGAGTTTCTGCCGAAGGCTTATGTATTGGTTAGAAGAAAACTTAAAACCCTAGGCTTTAGCCTAGGGCTCAGCCGAAGGCTGAAAAGCGGGATGGT
>NZ_JAVNWW010000003.1:0-173558 GCF_032470275.1 Aquirufa regiilacus | reverse complement strand
TGGTCGTCAGACTAAATTTTCCAGGTCCCCAGGTTAAAACCTCTAGAGCCCCAGGTTGAAACCTGGGGTTAATAATTGATAACCCTAGGCTTTAGCCTAGGGCTCAGCCGAAGGCTGAAAAGCGGGATGGTCGTCAGACTAAATTTTCCAGGTCCCCAGGTTAAAACCTCTAGAGCCCCAGGTTGAAACCTGGGGTTAATAATTGATAACCCTAGGCTTTAGCCTAGGGCTCAGCCGAAGGCTGAAAAGCGGGATGATCGTCATACGAAATTTTCCAGGTCCCCAGGTTAAAACCTCTAGAGCCCCAGGTTGAAACCTGGGGTTAGAAATGCATGGAATCGACGCTCCGCGTCTCAAACTTTGGCAAACCTGTAAGGATTGCCAAAGAGCGACTAGTGACTAGTGACTAGCGACTGTACGCGATTGCGCAGCAATCGCGTACTTAAACGCCTCCATGTAATTCCCTAATACCGTATGGATATTGATTTCGTTTTGGATGATTTCTTGGGAACGCCTGCCCATGATTGCGATTTGATCAGGATTTGCAAAGAGTTTTTCGATGACGCTTACTAAACTATCCACCGAACCAGACTCGAAAAAGTGTCCATTATATCCTTCGCGGACCAATCGTTTTTCTGTGCCATCTGCTACAGAACAAACGACCGGTTTGGCGAAACACATCGCCTCATTGATGGATAAACCGCCCATGCCGGCCAAGACATAAATGCCCGACTCACATGTTATTTGGCCTAATTCACGCATGTCATAAATGCCTCCGTGAAATTTAATAAAATCGTAGCCGGTTGCTTGCGCTTTTAAGGCCTCTAACTCAGGTCCATCACCTACGATGCTGAGTTCTGTCTGGGGGTACTTCTTTTGCAAAGCAATCGCTGCTTCGATTAACACGTCTACTTGCTTCCATTTGACCAGCCGACCAATGTGTAACAAACGAAAGGAATTCGATTTGACATCTTTCAAGGCTTCAACGTGTTCAAAAATCACATCCGTATCCGGCGAATTTGCCGTCACGAAAACCTTCTCCGCAGGTACACCATAGGACGCATGCATCGCCACCGCCTCATCCAAATAGTTTATATGCGCATCCACCAAATTGCTAAAAAGCCGACGGGTCTCGCGTACAATCATGAATTTGAAACGCGCCAACAACGATTTATTTTGTTGGTGCGCCTGATTGTTCTCCGTCACACCCCCACCATTCAAATAATAGGAAATCGCCTGATCGTAATGTGGAACCTGAAAAGGAATCTCTTTGGAAACCAATGCGACATTGTTTCGGCGCAAGAAATTATACCAACCGGGGTAAAAGACAAAGGCTGCCTGGTAAGGCCAGTTGACCATCAATACATCCGGTTTTTCCTGCAGGATTAATTCCTTCAAACCTTTGAAGAATTTCTTGCCGTAATAAGTCGTGTATTCTTCTTGATAAAAAACCTTGAACTCGATGCCATCTTTGCTCTCGAATACCCCTGCTCCTAAGGTGGCTCCTTTGGTAGATGGAACGACCACACACACCTCAACCCCCATTTCCTTTTGGAGCTTATTCAATACCAAATTGTAATAATGCGGCAAACCTCCCGCCAAAGACATCAACTTCATTTCTTTAATTTATTTTCAATCAATTGGCGAATGTCGGGGGATAAATTGAAGGCCCAACAAGCCAAAAAGAATAGCACCGTAACTGCTGTGGAACGTATCCCCACATTCAAAAACCAATTGTCGCTAAACACGGGGATCGCCAAAACGATGTAGCCAATCACGATGCTACACAGGATAATCCCAAGCGTTTTGATATCAAAAGGCTGCATGCCCATTTTGTTCCAAAGGAAAAAATACTTGATGGCATTGTAACCGCCTAGGGCAATTAGTGAAGCGAGCGCCGCACCGTTATACGAATACATCGGGATGAAAATCAAATTTCCCACGACAATTCCGATCGCTAAAATCAGGTAAAACACGAGGTCGTAGCGGTAGTATTTGGAATTGATTAAAATCTCGGAGTTTAAGCCGGTTCCCATGTCGATGACCTTGCTGATCCCCACCATCAAAACCACCCACTTCCCGGCCTCATAGACCTCGTGATTAGGAATGATTTGGTAGATGAAATCCAGGTTACACCAGATGCCTAAGAATAGAAAACAGCCAACTAATAACAGATTAGCCGATGATTTTTTATAGATGTCGGCGATTTGTGCATGATCCTCCCGCTTCCAAGCCTGTGCCAAAATAGGCGTACTAATCGCCGCAATTACATTCCGCGGGATGGCAATCATCAAGCCCATGCGTGAATTGATGTCAAACACGGCCGTCGTTCCCAAACCACCCGCATAGGCTGGCAACATAATTTTCTCCACGTGTTGAATCAAGGTGAAACTCGCGCCGGCTAAAATAACCCAACCGCCGTATTGCAACATTTCATTGAATACGGGTTTACGCAGAAAAGAGAAGTCGAAGCGCGTATAGAAACGTCTTAATTGTTTGATATAGATCAACAATCCGATCACCGCGAACGCATAGGAAAGTGTGATGCCTAGGACCAATTGGTCTAAATTCAAATAGCCCAAGCCAAAGCCTAAGATCAAAGCTGAGTTAGATAGGCGTAACAACAATTCACGAATAATCGCTGGAACCACAATCCGCAAATGCACCCGGGCATAAGCTTCCAAAATAGCCATGTACAGAAAACTGGCTGTCAGTGGAATGATGTAATAAAAATAGCGCGGCAATAACGGTGATGTATCCGCGTATATGCTGTGAAACGTTTCGCGTAATCCGATGTACCCCAAGGTAAATAGACTCAAACCAAACAGCGGCGAAATCAATAAGAAGGTAAAAAAGCCATTATGGCCATTTTCCGGATCATCGAAATGCGGAAAGAATCGAACCGCTAGTTGAGGAATTCCAAGTTGGGTAAAGGACGCAAAAATCAACGGAATGCTGACCAAAGCACCTGCGATTAGGCCTACCTCATCCTGATTTAAAAATTGATTGTACAGGAAAATGACATTGAACGTCCCGATCGCCGTCCCCAAGTAGGTGACGATGGAGGCTTTAAGACTTTGCCGTATGACGATTCCCATGCATTATTCGAATAAGGGACAAAAATACACTTATTTTAAAATACTTTTGATTTTTTGACTGAGCTTGACCACATCGTATTTTTCAGATACATGTTTGCGGGCTGCAGCGCCCATATTTAGGGCTTCTGAGGGATTTTGCGCGAAGTAAATACAAGCTTCCGCCATGGCATCAATGTCATGTTCATCGGTTAAAATACCGGTTTCTTGCTCAATTACCGCATCCGGAATTCCCGCATGTCGGGTAGAAACTGTCGGCAGGCCACAGGCAGCCGCTTCTAAAATCGCGACAGGTGTTCCTTCGGAATCTCCTGCAGCTGTGATGATGGAGTGTTGGATGAATACATGCGCCGACTGCAATAATGGCAAGTATTCGTCTTGGGATTTGGCACCTAAAAAGAATACGTGATTTTCTAACTGGTTGTCCGCCACATAAGCTTTCGCTTCCTCCCACATGGGTCCGTCGCCCACCATCAATAAACGCGCGTTGGGAATTTGTTGGAATACCTTTGTAAATGCACGCAGGCTATGAATCGGTCCTTTTTTTTCCGCAAAACGTGCCACGGAAATGAAGGTAAATGCATCCGATTTTGAACCTGCCGGTTTGAACTTTGCTGTATCCACCCCGCAAGGAATGAAATGTAAATTATTTAAAGGACCTGCAATCGCTTCCAGATTTTCCCGCATGGATTGTGCCACTACAATAACCGCTTGTGCTCGCGGCAACATGTCCTTGTATGCAGCATGGTATTGCGTCAGCGTCTTTTTCTCATTCGCATCAAATCCCAAAAACACAATCGAATAAGGGATATTCGCAGCGATACAGGCCTCGTAGATATTCGCGCCCAAAGGACCGTAATTCGCGAGAAATGCATCGATTTGATTCGTGCGCAGGAACTTGATTAAAAAATGCTGATAGATCTTTTTGAAAAAAACTGGAAATAGATTCCGCAAGGTACCACGAACGATTAATAGCGATAATGGGAATGGGTATGTGGACTTTCCGCTGTAGGTTCTACTCGGCAACCATCCCTCATAAAGCACCTCCGAAGGGGCTAATTGCTTGATTTGCTCGTCGATAAAGGTCTCGGAATAAGAATGGAAATTCGATCGGGCAATCAGCAAATTCATGGTAGGGCTATATTTTATACGAATTTACCCTATTTTTGCTTCACATTAAAAGCGCATGGATAAAATTCTCGTTGTTGGCGGTGCCGGATTTTTAGGCTTTAATCTCTTAGATTATGTCCAGCAACACATGCGTGAGGGTGCACCTGAACTGGTCGTATTAACTCAAAAAATTCCCGAAACTTCGATTCATTTTCCCGATGTTTTATTTGTGGAAGGGGATTATTCCGATGTAAAAACCTTGAATCATTTGTTTGAAACACATCGTTTTACGCATGTTTTTCATTTTGCAAGTTCCATCATTCCGGCCCTTTCGACGCAAAATATTCAACGCGACGTGGAGACAAATTTATTGCCCACCATCGGTTTGATGGAGGTGATGAAGCAACATGAATGCTCGAATTTATTGTATCTGTCTTCGGGTGGTGCGGTGTACGGAAATGAATTGCCGACGCATAAAAAGGAGTCGCAGGCCTGCCAACCGATTAGCTCGTATGGTATTATTAAATTGGCCGTCGAGCATTACATTCGTTTATATGCCAATTTATATCAGATCGATTATTTGATTTTACGCTTGTCGAATCCTTTTGGTTTACATCATCGGTCAGCGACGCAGGGTGTAATGAATATCGCCATTCGGAAGGCATTGTGCGGGGAAAGTTTAGTCGTTTGGGGTGATGGTTCACAGGCCAAAGATTACTTGTTCGCGGAGGACATTTCGCGCGCGATTATGGATTTATTCAAGGCTCGTGTTAGTAATCAAACCTTGAACATTGGCTCGGGTCAGACGATGTCATTGCTCGAAATTATTGCCTTGGTTAAAAACCGATTACCCCATTTTCAGGTGGAGTTTATGGAGGCGATGCCAACGGACGTCCAACAAGTTTCCTTGGATATAACAGCTTTGCGTAAACATATTCCGTTTGAATTGACTCCCATCGCGGAGGCCTTTGAAAAAACCTTTGCTTATGAGCAAGCGGTTTTAGCTAGCGAAGATTAAGCAGTCTTTTTTGTTCCTCGATGGAGTTTTTGTACTCGACAAATTCCCCCGCTTTTTTTGCAAAGTGGATGGCCTTCGACTTATTACCTTTCCGATTTTCAAGTCGGGCTATTCCTAACAAGGCAAGGCCATGAATGTCTTTGGTAAAACGTTCCTCCCAGGGATGTGCGATCCCTTTGGCATAATAAGCTTCGGCTAAGGCATATTTTTTGTTCCCAAATTCCTCGCGTATGCCTCGGAATACATGTGCCGCTCCTTTGAAATAGGGGGAATTGATTTTTTCCAATTGGTCGATATAGGGGTCAGCCGCTTCGTATTGTCCCGCAAGTGTCAATAATTCAGCGCGTTGTAAGATGTACCAATGGTTATTTGGAAACTGTTGAATCAATTGTGTGTTGTAAGGCAAGCCTTTTTGAGGTGTGCCTTCGTATTTATTGAACACGTAACTATAATAGAATAAGGACTCATTGCGTACAAAAATCGTTTTGCGCGTTCCCGCCTCGAGCATGGCCAAACCAGTTCGTTTATTTCCTTCTTCGAAAAAGAACATCAGGGGTTTGATGATGGGGTGGAGGTCCGGATACGCTACGCGATAATAGTTGTAGATACCCGAGGAATACAAAAACTCCGGTTGGCGTTCTGTATTCTTAATCCCTATTTTCATAAAGGAATAGGCTTTTCGTGCGTAGGAAACCGCCTTCATGAAGTTTTGATTGTCGGCCTCGTAGGCCGCTAAAAATCCCAAGGAAGCCGTGCAGAAAAAGGATGCGTCTAGGTCGTTGTTGTTTCGGTCAAATGCCTCTTGCGCTAAATTATAGGCCAATTCTAGGAAGGCCAAATAGGCTCTGCTTTGTGCGGGATGATCTTTTAATGGGAAAAATTGCTGCTCATACTGCATGGCCGATAATAAATAGCCGGCTGGATGTTTGGGATGCGTAGCTTTGATCGCGTTGAAATTTTCCGTCGATTCTTTGAAATTGTATTGGTATAAGTGGTTCAATCCCTGCGAGATAAGACTTCTGGAAGAAGGATCCTGCAGGAGTTGGGCCGGACTCAAAAACGTAAGACTTGAAAAGAAGAAAAATAAGACGATGCGCATCAGTAAATATTGGTCTGTAAAAGTAGGAAAGTGGTGTGGTTTTTAGGCCTAATTTTTTACTTTTGTTTCTATTTAATTTTCGAACCCGCCTCATGATATCCTACCAACAATTCACCTTATCGAATGGTCTACATGTGATTGTACATGAGGATCACAGCACAACGCTTGCTGTGATGGATGTCATTTACAATGTAGGCTCTCGGGATGAGGATTCGGAACGGACGGGTTTTGCCCATTTATTTGAGCATTTGATGTTTGGCGGGTCGGTGAATATCCCCAATTATGACGCGCCATTGCAGTCGGTGGGTGGCGAAAACAATGCCTTTACAACCCCAGATTTAACGAATTATTACATTTCCTTGCCTTACCAAAATTTGGAGACGGCGTTTTGGTTGGAGTCTGATCGCATGTTGTCATTAGCCTTCAATCCTCAATCCTTGGAAGTGCAGCGCAAAGTCGTCATCGAGGAATTCAAGCAACGCTATTTGAATCAACCGTATGGCGATGTTTGGTTGAAATTTCGTCCGTTGATTTACCAGCAACATCCGTATCGCTGGGCGACAATCGGTAAAGAAATTAAACACATTGAGGAGGCTACCTTGGAAGATGTGAAGGCATTTTTCCAAAAGCATTATGTGCCGAGCAATGCCATTTTAGTGGTTGCGGGAAAGGTGGATTTTGAGGAGGTGAAAACACTCGCTGAAAAGTGGTTCGGGCCGATCGCAGGAGGCGTGAAACCGGTGCGGAATTTGCCTGTGGAGCCAGTTCAGGATGAAGACCGACGAATGGAAATCAAGGCCGATGTGCCTTCCAATCGAATTTATATTGCCTACCCAGTGGTGGGACGTTACGATTCAGGTTACCACGCGATTGATTTACTTTCCGATTTATTAGGGCGGAATGAGTCATCCTATTTATACAATGCCTTGGTGCAAGACCAGCGGATTTTTGATTCGTTGCATGCTTCTTTGACGGGTTCCATGGATCCGGGTTTACTCGTTGTTTCGGGTCAAGTTTGCGAAGGGGTAGATGTCGCGCACGCCGAAATGCTTTTGCTTGATGCCATACAAGATTTTGTTCAAAATGACATTAATGCGGAGGGCTTGCAACGTGTGAAAAATCAGGCGGAGGCGTCCTTGGTATTCGGGGAGGTGGAGGTATTGAATCGAGCAATGAATTTAGCGATGGCGGCGAATGCGGGGAATGTGGATTTTGTGAATACGGAAGCAGCGCATATTGCAGCTGTTTCGTTAGAAGAAGTACAAGCATGGGCAAATAAACTGTTTGTTCAAGGGAAAAAGAATACATTGCTTTATCTAAAACAAGGATAATCATGAAAATACGTGTAGGACAAGGGTATGATGTACATCGTTGGGTAAAAGGCCGACCGTTTATTTTGGGCGGAGTGGAAATTCCCAGTGATTATGGGCCACTAGGCCATTCGGATGCGGACTTAGTTTGTCATGCCTTGTGCGATGCGCTCTTGGGCGCTGCGAACATGCGCAATATCGGTTATCACTTTTCGGATAAAGATCCGATGTGGAAGGGCGTTGCGTCAACCTTATTGTTAAAAAAAGTGCTCGAAATGATTCGTGAAAAAGGCTGGGAAGTGGGCAATGTGGACGTGACGGTGGTGTTAGACCAACCGAAATTAAACCCACATATTCCTTCGATCAAGGAAAATTTAGCCATTGTGATGGAACTCGACATCGATCAAATTTCGGTCAAAGCGACAACTTCAGAAGGTCTAGGTTTTGTAGGAAGACAAGAAGGGATTTCGGCGATGGCCGTAGCGTTAATTCAAGCGAAATAAAGCCATGAAGATAGATTTAGAAGCAGAACGTCTGGAAATATTAAAGCGTTATCGCAAGCTTTTGCGTACGGCGAAACCGTATTTAAAAGACGATGATGCCAAAGAAATCAAGAAAGCATTTTTACTTTCTGCCGAGGCACATAAAGAAATGCGTCGTAAATCGGGGGAACCGTATATTTATCATCCCCTAGCAGTTGCGCAAATCTGTGTGGAGGAAATCGGCTTAGGACCTACATCAATCATCGCGGCTTTGTTGCATGATGTGGTGGAGGATACGGATACAACTTTGCAGGAAATCGAAAAGATGTTCAATCCTAAGATTGCACAGATTATTGATGGCTTGACGAAGATTGCGGGGACGTTTGAGTATGGGACGTCCCAACAAGCCGAAAATTTCCGGAAGATGTTATTGACGCTCTCGGATGATATTCGGGTAATTTTGATCAAGCTAGCCGATCGTTTGCATAACATGCGGACGCTCGAAAGCATGGCGAAGGAAAAGCAATTGAAGATCGCATCCGAGACGATTTATCTTTATGCTCCTTTGGCCCACCGTTTGGGTTTGAATGCCATTAAAACGGAATTAGAGGATTTAGGTTTGAAGTTTACGGAGACGGAGGCTTACAAGGAAATCGCTCATAAGTTGATGGAGAATAAGCAAAACCGCGAGAGTTTTGTGGATCAATTCATTCGTCCGATCAAGAAATCCTTGGATGAACGGGGGATGAAATATACGATCAAGGGCCGACCGAAATCCATTTATTCCATTTACAATAAGATTAAGAAATCGAACACACCGTTTGAGAAAATCTACGATTTATTTGCGATCCGGGTAGTATTGGATGTGCCAGTCGAGCGAGAAAAAGGGGAGTGTTGGGAGGTTTATAGTATCGTCACCGATCATTACCGACCTAATCCAAGTCGTTTAAAAGACTGGGTTTCCACGCCTAAATCGAATGGTTACGAGTCCCTGCATACGACGGTGATGAGTATGCCCTTTGGCAATGATAAAGAAGGTCGCTGGGTGGAGGTGCAAATTCGTACGAAGCGTATGGACGAGATTGCGGAGAAGGGAGTTGCGGCCCACTTTAAGTACAAAGGAACGGATACGCGGACTTCGCAGGCGTTTGAATCTTGGTTAAGCCAGGTTCGGGAGGCCTTGGAAATGAATGACAAGAGCCAATCAGCCGTTGAGCTAGTTGACGATATTAAAAACTCACTTTACCACGAGGAGGTATTTGTCTTTACTCCCAAAGGAAAACTTGTTGTTTTGCAAGCGGGTGCAACGGCCTTGGATTTTGCCTTTGAGATTCACTCGGAGGTGGGTTCACATTGCATCGGAGCCAAAGTAGGTGGCAAATTGGTGCCACTTTCGCATAAGTTAAGCAATGGAGATCAGTTGGAGATCCTCACATCCTCCAAGCAAAAGCCATCTGAAGATTGGTTGCGGATTGTGACTACCACGAAGGCCAAAGCACGTATCAAGGATTGCATCAAAGAAGACAATAAAGGTTATCTGATTCAGGGGCGAGACGTTGTGGAGGCGCGCTTAAAGCATTTGGGTTATCCGAATTTAACTTTGGAATTGACGAATCAGTTGCGGGCATATTTCAATGCGAAGGATGCCAATGATTTGTTCTATCGATTTGGCAAGGCCTATATTTCAGTTGACCAGTTGAAGCACTGGAAGTCCGACAAGGAAATGCATGAGCGGAAGCAAGCGGAGAAGTCCATCAAGGCACCGATTGTGGATAGCAAATCCTTTAAAAAGGAGATGCAGCAAGTGGAAAAGAATCGCAAGGAGTCGGATATCTTGTTGATCGGCGAGGACATGGACAAGGTAGATTATACCTTGGCGAAATGTTGTAACCCGATTTCCGGGGATGAGGTGTTTGGATTTGTGACGATCAACGAAGGAATTAAAATTCACCGGACGACTTGTCCCAATTCGCCGGAATTATTGTCTCGACATGGCGATCGGGTGATTAAGGCACAGTGGACAAGTCAGATTCAAATGTCCTTTGTGGTGGAGTTGACCATTCGCGGAATCGACCGAGTTGGTTTGGTGAATGATGTTACACGTGTTATATCGGATGAGTTGAAGGTGAACATTACCGCCTTGTCGATCGGCGTAAAAGATGGCTTATTTGAGGGTAAGATTTCCTTGATGATTCAGGATACGTCGCATTTGGAAAACTTGGTATCTGAATTGGAAATGGTCGCGGGAGTTATTGAAGTTGCGCGGGAAGATTAAGTAGCATATTTCCGTTTTTTTTGCTTATTTTACGTTGTTTTTTTTCAATAATGTCTGCAGCCATAGAGAAGTTCGATTCGGTTAAAAAGATTTTCACAGCTTATTTAGAAAATAAGGGTCTGCGGAAGACGCCGGAGCGTTTTGCTATTCTGGAAGAGATTTATTTGCGCGATGATCACTTTGACGTGGAGGAGTTATATATCTCCATGAAAAACAAGAAATATCAGGTTTCGCGCGCGACGGTTTACAATACCTTGGACGTGTTAGTGGAGTGCGATTTGGTCGTCAAACACCAATTTGGGCGTAATCAAGCGCAGTTTGAGAAATCGTATGGCCGTCGGCAGCATGATCATTTGATCTGTACGGATTGTCACAAAGTGACTGAGTTTTGTGATCCGCGTGTGCAGACGATTCAAAGTTTGGTTGGTGAGATGTTGGAGTTCAATGTCATGCACCATTCCTTGATTTTTTATGGGTCATGTACAAAGAAAAATTGTGAGTCGCGGGATCAATACCAGGCTCAATCACACGAGTAATTATTTATCATTTATATTCATATTATGGCAGTTGATGTATTATTAGGCTTACAATGGGGTGATGAGGGGAAAGGAAAGATTGTGGATGTTTTGGCACCTCGTTACCAGGTAGTTGCGCGTTTTCAAGGTGGACCTAATGCGGGCCATACACTTGAATTTGATGGTTTTAAGCACGTTTTGCATCAAATCCCGTCGGGAATTTTCCGTCAAGAAGTTCAGAATATTATTGGAAATGGAGTCGTGTTAGATCCGATTATCTTCAAAAAGGAGATTGATGGGTTGGCGCATTTCAATTTGGATTTACGCAAGAATTTAGAGATTTCGAAGAAAGCATCGATCATTTTGCCTACGCACCGTTTATTGGATGCTGCGTATGAGAAAGCGAAGGGCGATGCGAAGATTGGCTCGACCTTGAAGGGAATTGGGCCAACGTACACAGATAAAATTTCACGTCAAGGATTGCGCGTGGGTGATATGATTGCCCCAGATTTTTCTGCGAAATACAATGCCTTGGTGGATCGTCACAAGGCGATTTTGGATGTATATAAATTTGAATATGATTTAGCTGCCGCTGAGAAAGAATTCTTTGAGGCGGTTGCCTTCATGAAGGAATTCCATTTGGTGGATTCGGAGTATTCCGTGAATCATGCGATTCAGGCGGGTAAAACGATTTTAGCTGAAGGTGCGCAAGGTTCTTTATTGGACGTTGATTTTGGTTCGTATCCATTCGTAACCTCATCGAATACCATTACGGCGGGAGCTTGTACAGGTTTAGGTGTTGCGCCAAAGAACATCGGTGAGGTATTCGGTATTTTCAAGGCTTATGCAACACGTGTAGGTTCGGGACCGTTCCCAACGGAATTAGAGGATGAAGTAGGAGAGCGTATGCGTCAAGAAGGTCGTGAGTTTGGTTCGACGACAGGACGTCCTCGTCGTTGTGGATGGATCGATTTGCCAGCCTTGAAATATGCGATGATGATCAATGGAGTGACTCAATTGATTATGATGAAAGCGGATGTCTTGAATATTTTTGAAGAGATTCAAGTTTGTACAGGTTATGAAATGCCAGATGGTACGATTACGGATCAAATTCCATTTGAGATTACGGATATCAAAGTGAAGCCGGTTTATGAAACCCTAAAAGGATGGAATTGCTCGTTAGAGGGTATGCGTCGTTTTGAGGAATTGCCAGCTGAACTTTCGGCGTATATTAAATTTTTAGAGACACATTTAGATTTACCGATCAACTTTATTTCAACAGGCCCGGATCGTGAGGCTTGTGTGTTGCGCGGTTCATTAGCTTAAGATGACAGAAGGTATTGATTTAGCTGCTTTGTATGAGAATGAGGTGATCTATTGGGTTACGTGGGAACGTCCATTGGAGCAGCTAGATCAAGCACCTGTTATGCCCGAAGAGGAGGTGGTTGAGGTAGGAGTTCCTTCCATTGAGACACCTTGGTTAGTCATTGGTTCCATCACGGAGGCAGAGAAATCCCGATTGCAATTGATCTTTTCGGCGCCGCCATTGACTTTGCCGCAAGGGGATTGGTCGATTTTAGATGCCGATCAAATTCAAGTTTCCTTGGAGGAATTTGTGTCAAAAACAGCGCCAACCCGTTATATATTCTTGGGAGAGCAAACGCTTGCCGGTTTGCAAGCGAATCAAATTCATCAGCTGGGCACGAGTAAAGTGTATTATTTCCCGCGTTTGATTTCGACCTTGACAGATGCGGAGAAAGCCTTGAAGATGGAATTCTGGAATGCGTTGAAGGCTTTGGTGTAGCGATGCTCCGCTTCGGTCCCCAGGTTGAAACCTGGGGTTATTAACCTATTTTTTAGCCCTAGGCTTCAGCTTAGGGAATCGGCGCAAAAGCGCCTCAAACTTTGGCAATCCTGTAAGGTTTGCCAAAGAACTCACAGCGAGTACCTCGCCAAAGGCGTCACATCCTGATCCGTAAATTCACTTGCTTCGTATTTAAATTGGCCAGCCATGGCGATCATGCCGGCATTATCCGTGCAATATTGAAATGCTGGGATAAAGACATCCCATTGTTCCTTTTCACCCATTTCTTTCAGTCGGCTGCGGAGGCCCGAGTTGGCCGAAACGCCACCCGCGATGGCAATTTGCTTGCAGTTTTTCTCTTTCATCGCCTTCTTCACTTTTCGTAACAGCATATCGATGAGGCTTTTCTGAACGGACGCACAGATATCAGCCTTGTTCTCTTCGACAAATGCGGGGTTTTTCTGCGTTTCTTTTTGAAGGAAATAGAGAATTTGCGTCTTGATTCCCGAGAAAGAAAAATTCAATCCCGGCATTTCACCTAGGGAAAATGGAAAGCGGTCGGGGTTACCTGTTTGCGCTAATTTATCAATCAAGGGTCCACCCGGATAAGGGAGGCCAATGAGCTTTGCGGTTTTGTCAAATGCTTCGCCAACGGCATCATCTTGTGTTTCGCCGATGACCTCCATGTGGAGTGCATCTTTGACCCAGACCAATTGGGTATGTCCCCCGCTAACCGTTAGGCAAAGGAAGGGGAATTGTGGTTTGGGTTCTTCAATGAAATGGGCCAAAACATGCGCTTGCATGTGATTTACCTCAATTAAAGGGATGTTCAATGCCAAGGATAAAGCCTTCGCGAAAGAGGTCCCCACGAGCAGTGCACCCAATAAACCAGGACCCCGTGTAAAGGCAATGGCATTCAGGTCATTTTTGTTTATATTTGCTTTTTGCAGAGCTTCCTGTACGACAGGTATGATCGCTTTTTGATGTTCTCTGCTAGCTAACTCCGGAACCACGCCTCCCCATTCCGTATGGATGAGTTGGGTGGAGATAACGTTTGATTGCAATACTCCATCGACCATGACGGCGGCAGAGGTTTCATCACACGAAGATTCGATGGCTAGTAAGTTCATTGGATGCAAAAATAAGGCAAAAAAAATAAACATGGTAAAATACCTAAAGATCCTAGCCAAATCAGTCCTTTACGGGTTGGTAGGAATCTTTTTGCTCATTTTTACCTTCATTTTGCTCCTGCGGGCACCGACCAATCAGATGTTATTGGCCAATTATTTCAAGCCGATCATTCAGCGTGAATTGGGTTATCCGGTTGATCTCAAAGGCATTCAAGTTAAATTTTTTGATGAATTAAGTATTTCAGGACTTCGCGTTCAGGATCCTTGGGGCAAGGAAATGATTTACATCGAACATCTCGACGTAAATTTCAGCATCAGCGATCTCTTTTTAGGTGGCGATAAGCCGACCCTGGATTATGCCCGTTTGCTGCGCCCTAGGGTGCATTTGGTGCTGGAGAAAAAGAAAGGGCAAGTGAACCTAAATCACTTCATTGATCAGATTATCGCTTGGGTTAATCGAATTTCGCCGGGGCCATCGAAGGGTTCCACAACGTTCATCATTCGGGAAGCTGAGGTTGTGGAAGGACAATTTTTGCTGGACGATGAGCAGGTTCCTTCTACCGGGACGTCAACCCATTTTGATTTATCCCATTTTGCGATCAGCCATATTAATTCCAAAGTAAAACAGTTTTATTCCAAAGGGGATACCATTGGATTGGAAACCGTTGGGTTTAAGGCACAACACGAAGCGACTCGTCTGCAAGTCAAGCGAATGAATACGCTTTTCATGATTTGCGATAAGCAAATGCGCTTCGATCGATTGGATTTGAGCGTCAATGATTCATACATAGCCAATCAGTTTTTAGTGAATTACAAGCATGTAGAAGATTTAACGCAATGGTTTGATAAGGCGAATATGCAGGCCAACCTAGTCAAAACGCGGTTGAATTCGAATGATGTCGGCCGATTCATCGAAGCCATGTATCCATACAAAGGTGTCTATCTGGCTCAAGGAAAATTGTCGGGAACGGTTAGAAAATTGGCCTTGAAGAATTTCCAATTGGGATTTGGTACCAAAAGTGTACTTCGCGGTGATTTTTCATTCAAGGGTTTACCCGAGATTCCAAAGACCCAAATGGATTTCGTGATGCGTAATTCGCTGTTTATTCCTCAAGATTTGGGCGTATTTATCTCGAAACCTGCCGCAGATAAAATGCGTATTTTAGGGCCTGTTTCTTTTTCCGGTAAGTTCAACGGAACGAACATGAATTTTCGGACATCAGGTCAAGCGAACACGGGTTTAGGTTTCATGGAAGGGGATGTTTCGATGCGCTTAAAGGATTCGATGGCCTTTTCGGGTTATGAGGGTCGGGTAGCTTTGCGGAAGTTTAAATTAGGGAAACTGCTGGTGCTGGAAGAATATTTAGGTACGATCGATTTGGCTGCTAAAATCAAAGGGACCGGCTTTTCAAATCAGTCGGCGAATGTCGATTTCGATGGCATGATTTCGGAGATTAACTTCAATCGCTATGCCTACAAACGTGTCAGTTTAAAAGGGAATTTACAGAAGCAATTGTTCAAGGGGACCGTTGCTGTGAAAGATTCACATTTGGTTGCGAACATGTCGGGGGAAATTAATCTCCGACAAACGAAACCCACGTATCAATTGGATGGGAAAGTCGAACGAGCAGATTTGGCGCAATTACATTTCACTAAAGAGCCTATTCGCTTGAAATCAGGATTTGAGATTGATTTCGCGTTAAACACGTGGGATGATTTAACCGGCCGAGGATTCTTCCAGGATGTCTATATTCAAAAGCCCAAAATGGAGGATTTGGCCATGGATATGGTGACCTTCAATGCGGATTTCCGAGCAGGTGCTAAGCGACATTACGTATTAAATTCTCCTTTTGTATCGGTGGAAGTGAATGGAGATTTTGTGCCTAGCCGACTGCAATCCGAATTAGGGCAATTGTGGGAAGAGTATCAATTGTATTTTCAGAAAAATGAACTCGAACGGAATGCCTATTATGCCAAAAAGGTGCATGATACGGACAGTCGGTATGGTGCCGATTTTACCATCGTTTGCCACGATGCGGCTCCTTTGCTCAAGCGTTTTTACCCGTCTTTGGGCGTTGCGCACAACACTGTTTTTTCAGGAAATATTACCAAAGGGCGTAGTTTTCAAGTAAGTCTTGAGGCCTATCCAGATACACTTGTTTTAGGCGGTTATAAATTTTACCAATCGGTTTTCTCCTTCCAAAGTTCGAAATACTTGGGTGGTCCTGAGGTTTCGTCAAGCTTAATTTTTCAATCCCGCAAACAGCAATTGAACTTTTTAACGCCTACGGAAAACTTCAAGTTGGACGCCTTGTGGGATCAAGATCGCATTAATTTTGGCTTAGATTTCAAGCAACAAGGGGAGGAGAATATGGCCCATTTGGGTGGATTGTGGAGGTTTGAAAAAGATGGATTATCGTTGAAGTTCAAGGATTCCTATGTGCGTATTCTCGGGCAGGATTGGTCAATTGATCCTGAAAATCGGGTCCGGATTCAAGGGCAGGTTTTGCGTGCAGAACATGTGTTGATTTCGAATAAAAAGCAATCAATCGCCTTGCAGGGAAGTATCTCGTTGGACTCAACGGAAACCTTGAAATTGAAGGTGAATAAGTTTCAGTTGGGGACTTTAGCTCCGCTCTTTGCCACGAAGGTGCAAGGAGAAATGAATGCAGAGTTTAGTCTACAAAACTGGTATCAAAACACGCGGTTAGATTCTTGGTTATTGTTGGATTCCTTGCGTTTAGACAAGTTTTACATCGGCGATTTTCAGGGGGTAGGAACGTATGATGCTACTTCCCAACTCATGGATTTGAATTACCATTTAAATCGTTTGGGTGAATCCGTATTGTCGGTGAGTGGCACCTATCGTCCCTTTGAGGAGTCGGAGAAATTGAATGTTCGCGCCGAATTGAATAAGACGAATCTACAGATTTTGGAGCCCTTTGCGAAGGGGATATTCTCCGATTTGGGAGGGGATGCTTCCGGTGAATTGCACATAGGTGGTCGTTTTCAGGAACCTATTTTGGACGGTAAAATCATTGTGCGGAATGGGAAAACAACTTTTGATTACTTAAATACGCGGATACTTTTTGCGGATACGGTCTTGTTTAAATCGCGGCAAATCTTGGGTCAAAACTGGTTGTTAAAGGATCCCGAAGGGAACACCGCTCGGATGAATGCCCGTTTGGCTTTCCCGAAAATCAGTCCTTTTGAATTAGACTTAAAGGCAGATTTGAATCATTACAAACTGTTGAATACGGCGCGAACCTCCAAGTCCATTTATTATGGAACGGGCTATGCCACGGGGCCATTTGCCATACGGGGGACCTTGGATCAATTGGGTATATCTGCCGACTTAAAAAGTGATCGCGGGACTCGATTGTTTATTCCGTTAGACCGTGAATACGAGGAAATGGATCAAGGTGATTATGCATTTTATAGTCATACCTTAGCTGCTGAGGCCGAGTTGACGCAAAAGCCTTTGGTGAACCAATTGAAGCAAGATGGTATCACGATGGATCTTAATTTATCCTTGACTCCAGAAGCTTATGGGGAGGTGCAATTTGATGCCAAGAAGGGAGATATTATGCGCGTGTACGGTATGGGGAATATTAAGATGACCTTGGATAAAAAAGGTGATTTTAAGATGAATGGGGATTATGCGATTGATCAAGGAGACTATACATTTACGCTTCAGAATTTGATCAATAAGAAGTTTGCAATTCAGCGCGGATCTAAGATTTCCTGGAAGGGAGATCCCTTGGAGGCCAATGTTGATATTAAGGCGATTTATACGCAATATGCTTCCTTGTTCCCGATTTTGTTGGATACGACCAACAAAAGTAATATGCCGGAATTTAAGCGAAGATACCCGGTGGATGTGACGATCAATTTGCAGAATCGTTTGTTGTCGCCTAACATTACTTTTGATATTGGTATTCGAGATTACCCCAAAGATGTGCATTTGAATGGTGCCGTGACGGCCTTTGCGAATCGGATCAAAACGGATGAACAGGAGTTGACCCGTCAGGTAAGTAACGTATTGTTATTTGGCCAATTGGTTTCGCCGTTCGGAGGTTCGGGTATAGCGATTAGTAATTTGATGGGGAATTTCACGGAAATGCTCTCAAACCAGTTGAGTAATTTGGCGTCAAAAATAGATAAGGATTTGAACGTGGACGTGTATTTAGGCGGTGGCGTATTGAATCAAGATATTTTATCGAATTTGCAATTGCGGGCTTCTTACAATGTCAATGACCGACTTCGTATCACACGGAGTGGAGGATTTACCGATGCGCGAAATCAAACAAGTCCACAGTTATTATTGGGTGATTGGGCCCTGGAATGGTTTATGAATCGGGATGGTTCTTTGCGTTTGAAGACGTATAACCGCAACGTGCAAACCTCCCTTGCGGGGTCTTTAAACTCTTATCAAATCAATCAGACGATTGGGTCGAGTATTCTGTTTACGAAGAGCTTTTCGAAGTGGTGGTGGGAGAAGAAGTAAGCGTGGAGAGTTAAGAGGTAAGAGTTAAGAGTTAAGAGTGGAGAGGTAAGAGGTAAGAGTTTAGTGTTGAGTTTTTAAGTGGCAGGCACCATCTCGAAAAGTGTGTAAGTAGAAAATAGTGTTGGTTTCGGCCTTCACTATTTTTGTTTTTTAGCCCCTTTCTTTTGGCTTTGGTTTTTGATGGTTTTAGCGCTAGACTTTATCAAGCGTTCATCCGAAGCAGACCTTACTGCTGGGGGGATATTTTTCTAAAACCTTATAGGTGATAACCTCCCTTGAATCTAGAAGATGTTTGGTGGCAAACTTGAAAAGCATAAAAAAAGGTAAGAATTATGAATTGATTGCATCAACCCTTAACTCTTACCTCTTCACGCTAAACTCTTAATTCTTACTTCACTTCAAACGTTCCCGCACCCACGGTAAATCCTTCCGCGATTAATTCTACGGTGTATCTACCTGGTTTGTAAGCAACGCCACCACGTGGGTAAACAACGCTAACCTCTTGGTTGTCGTTTGTGTATGTGATTACTTGTTTCGTCGTGTAAATAACTTCTTTGCCATTCACGTTTACTTTTCCTGATCCGATTGCCTCGTCAGAAAGTGTAGCGCCTTCGCCATCGATCACGCGAACGTAAATTGTTTTGTTCTCTAATTTCGTGATTGGGTTGTTAGCCAAAGAGAAAACAACTTTCAATTTTTCAATTTTCTTGCCATTCAAACGAGCACGCTCTGTTTCTTTTCCTTTCGCATTAACAGCCAATACGCGTAAGTTTTGTGCTTTCAGTGCGGCAGCTATGCTAACCTTGCGCGCTAATTCTTTGTTCTTCGCAGCAGTTTCGTTTAATGTATCAGACAACGACTTGTTTTGCGTTTTTAAACCTGTATTCTCGTTGTTTAGGTTGGTATTTTGTGTCGTCAATACTTGATTGCTTTCAGTCAAAATGCCATTTTGTTTCTTCAATTCTACGATTTCGCCATCTTTTTGCGTTAAGACCAAATTGTATTCTTTGATTTTCGCTTCGTAAGATGCAATCGTTGCATGATTCGATTGTTTCAAGGATGATTTATCTTGCTCCAATTGAACTTTCAAAGCTTCTAAATCAGCTACTTGTCCACCTAAAGACTTGATTTCAGCGATTTTGGCATCTAATTGAGTCGAGATTGAATCCAATGATGTACGCGTATTCGCTAATTCAGTTGCTTTTTCTTCGATTGTTGTTGCTTGTTCGTTATTTAATTGATTCGAACGGAAATAGAGTACGCCTAGAACTGCAGTTAAGACTGCTAAAACAATCAGCGCAATTTTAGAAGTGTTGTTGGAAGATTCCATGTAGATAAGGTTGATTTTAAAGGGTTTAATTTTTTTCAAGCGCAAAACTACAATAAATTATCTACATTTCATTTCCAATGCGCTTTTTGGTTAATTTGCAGGAAAATCGAAGACAGGATGCCTACGTATGATTTTATTGTGATTGGTTCAGGGATAGCTGGTTTATCCTATACGGTGAAAGTTGCACAGCACTTTGCGGATCGAAATATTCCCATCAAGATTGCGCTGATCACCAAGACCATCGCCGAAGAAACCAATACCAAATACGCACAAGGCGGAATCGCAGCGGTTTGGGATACGGATGATTCCTTTGAAAAGCATATCGAGGACACCATGGTAGCGGGTGATTTCATCAGCGATCGTACGGTTGTCGAAATGGTTGTTCGGGAAGCACCGGAACGTCTTCGTGAATTGATTGCCTATGGGACGGATTTTGATCGTAAATCCGACGGCTCTTTTGATTTAGTTAAAGAAGGTGGGCATTCCGATAAACGTATTTTACATTACAAGGATTCGACAGGAAATGAGATTGAACGTGCGCTTTTAGCTAAAGTAAAATCCTTTGAATCGGTTGATTTCTTTACCCATTATTTTGCGGTTGATTTAATTACCCAACATCATTTAGGAGAAAAAGTAACGAAAGATACCCCAGGCAAACAATGTTATGGTGTGTATGTCTTGAATAAAAAGACCAAACAGGTAGAAACCTTTTTGGGAAAGACAACGCTTCTCGCCACCGGGGGAATCGGTCAGGTATACCAATCGACCACCAATCCAACCATTGCCACCGGGGATGGAATTGCCATGGCGTATCGAGCCAAAGGTTTTGTTCAGGGGATGGAGTTTATTCAATTTCACCCAACGGCCCTTTATAATCCCGGCAAGAAACCTTCTTTCCTGATTTCGGAAGCTGTTCGTGGGCATGGTGGGATTTTAAAGAACCAAGATGGGTCTACCTTCATGGAGAAATACGATGCGCGTTTGTCTTTGGCACCGCGGGATATTGTGGCACGTGCGATTGATTCTGAGATGAAAATTCATGGGGTCGACCATGTGTATTTAGACACGCGCCATATTCCCAAAGAAGAAATTTTGCAGCATTTTCCGATGATTTATGCGCATTGTTTGAAGGAATTGGGATTGGATATGTCGAAGGATATGATTCCGGTTGTTCCTGCCCAACATTACTTATGTGGTGGAATTATTGTTGATCATTTTGGTCAAACCAATATTGAAAATCTTTATGCAGCGGGTGAATGTTCGCATACGGGTTTGCATGGGGCGAATCGTTTGGCATCGAACTCATTACTTGAGGCGATCGTGTATGCCCACAATGCGTTTGAGAAATCAGTGAGTCAATATGGCACGCAGGTCCTGCCGGTGGGTATTCCGGATTGGGATGATGCGGGAACACGTAATCCAGAGGAGTTGGTTCTTGTGACAGAAATGGCCAAAGAACTGGAATCCATCATGTCGAATTACGTGGGGATTGTTCGCACGGACCGCCGACTGAAACGCGCATACGATCGTTTGGAGTTGATTTATTTAGAACATGAGGAATTATACAAGCAGTCGCGCATTACGGTTCCTTTGTGTGAATTGCGTAATATGATCAATGTTGCCTATTTGATCATCAAGCATGCACGTGCGCAGCGCCAAAACAAAGGCTTGCATTACAACATCGACTTGCGGTAAAAACTGGCCGTATACCCCGGCAGGGTTGTGCCCTCGTGGCAAACGTTTTTTTTCTCGTATTCGTATGCTTATTTTATCAAATTCTTGGTAAACTTTTTAAAACTCTTCAAATATCTCTATCTTAGCTACATATGAGTTAAAGTCCTATTGATTTTAATTCAATCCTAGTTCTGATAGATGAAATATTATAAAGCTTCGACGAAGCACCTATGTGGTGTTTGGTTCGTTATACTATACCTCGTTGTTGCGCCCTTTGTCGCGCAGGCACAATCCTGGAAATGGACCATCGGTTCGGCCATCACGCAATATCAATTCGAAAATTCTAAAGGTGTTCAGATTGATTGGATGAAACCTTCCTCTGGATTGCATGTTGAACTTGCCCACGAACATGTGTTGCTAGACACGGTTAGACTTATTTCGAAGTTTTCAAAATCCGCCATTTACTTTAGTAATCGGCCTAAGCTCGCCAAATCGCTGAGTTATTTTCATTATGCCATCGGCGCCAACTATCACCAGCTCAATGCCATCGGAGATGTGCAACAAATTGCTTTTTCTTACCAAACTGATTTTGTCGGGTTTTCTGCTTCTTTGGGTCCCAAATACACTTTTTACAAAGGTTGGAATCTGGGTGTAGCCGGAGTGCTGATGGGCCAACAGCTTATCGCGGGAAATCAATTGTTGTCAAACCGTTATTATCCTTTGACGGAAGATAGCCAGTTTAACAGCTTTAAAATATTTGCGGGTTACCAGATTGAATTGTCGAAGGCAATTAATCCCAATGTGCGAGCATTCGCTCAGGTTAGGCGGACGGCAAGTTTGTTTTCGCCTCAAAGTCCTACGGGGAAATTGGATTTATTACCCATGACGATTTCGATGGGTATTAGTTTGAATCGCTAAACTGAAAATCACATGAAGCATTTATATTTATTATTGCTATTGATTTCGTTGGGAGCGTTGGGCCAACAAAAAGGCTTGAATTACCAGGCGGTTATTCTGGATCCGAATACGATTGAGATTCCCGGTCAGGTCATAGCTGGGCAGCCTTTGGCTAAAGGGAAAGTATGGGTTCGTTTTACCTTGATTTCGCAAGCGGGCATAGATTATGAAGAAATTCAACAAACGACCACGGATGAATTTGGTCTGATCAATCTAACGATTGGTACAGGAAATTCAACAGCCGCTTTGGGGACAAATGCTTCGACAGGTATTGCGCGTTATTCGCAATTCGATGCGATTGTTTGGGATGAAAAATTGAAGCGCTTAAAGGTCGCGGTTAATTTTACCGGGACAGGAAATTACATTGACGTCAGTAATCAGCAATTGACATTTACCCCCTATGCATTGTATGCGGAGTCGGTCGATTACAAGAATGTTCGCGATGCGCCTAGAAATTTAAGTCAATTCAATAATGATGTGGGGTATTTGGTGCCCAAGGATCTAGATCCTTTGAAACGCGATGTGGGCTTAGCCGTTGTGGGTGGGCAAGAAAATGCGGCCAAGATTGAGGCGAATCAAGTAGCGAATAATTTGCGTTTTATTGTCGTTGATCAAACGATTTCGAAACTTTCGGATCAGGTGGACCAAAATAGTTCGACGTTGTTGTCGATGAGTAATACCTTGAATGATCATGAAACTCGTTTGCAACAGAATGTGAGTCAGATTCAAAATACGTCCTCGAGTATTATGGGTCAAATCGGTTATTTGCAAAATCAAATTTCAACGACGCAGAATGCCTTGTCATCGATTACGAGCGTCTATGAACTTGCAGCAAATAAATCAGCCGCGATTGATTTAGGAAACTCCCAACCGAGTAATTCCTTGTATCCAACGCAATTAGCGGTTAAATCCTATGTGGATAATGCCATGACGAATGTGGTGACGACGGGCACTCCAGATGCGACGACTTTGGCCACGGGAAAGGTTCAATTAGCTGGGGATTTGGCAGGAACGGCCACGGCGCCTACGGTGCCCGGATTGTCATTGAAAGAATCCCTAGCGAATAAATCGACCAATGTAGCTAACGATGCGGGATCAGACACCAAATATCCATCCACAAAAGCGGTAAAAGATTATGTGGATCTTGCCACCACGGGGATTGCTTTTCAAGCCGCATTGAATGCGAAGGCGGATATCAATTCCCCTACGTTTACGGGAACTCCTTATTTGCCTTCCGGTTCTACGGGGGTAACGCAATCACCGGGCAATAATTCAACTTCGTTGGCGACGACATCCTTTGTTCAGACAGCTATGGCCAATGCCACAGTAGCAGATGCCGATGCCACAACGAAAGGGAAGGTTCAATTGGCTGGGGATTTAGGTGGAACTGCTGCAGCCCCGATCATTGCGAAATTACAAGGAGCGACGTTGAGTTCATCCGCACCTACTTTGGGTCAAGTATTGAAATACAATGGCACGGCATGGGTTCCGGATGCGGTGGTTTTGGCGGAGGCACAGACTTTATCTTTAACGGGGACCACGGTCACCCTTTCGGGTACGAATAGTTCCGTTACGCTTCCTGCGGTTGGGGATGCCACATCTTCTGCAACGGGTAAGGTGCAGTTGGCCGGCGATTTAGGCGGCGTAGCTACCTCTCCCAATGTTGTCAAGATTCAGGGAATTCCCGTTTCAAATACGGCACCGGCGATTGGTCAGGTGTTAAAATACGATGGGACTTCTTATGTGCCCAATAGCTCCATTTTGGCCGAGACACAGGTCTTGAGTTTATCAGGAAGTACGTTGAGTATTTCAGGAACGAGTAGTTCGGTTGTGCTACCAAACGCGACAAGTTCGACATCCGGTATGGTACAATTAGCGGGCGATTTGGGAGGGACTGCTACCGCACCTTCCGTTGTGAAAATTCAAGGAGTTCCAGTTTCGACGACCGTTCCAACGACCGGACAGGTATTGAAATACGATGGGACAAATTATGTGCCGAGTAATTCGATCATGACAGAAACGCAGACCTTGGGTTTGGTCGGTTCGACATTGACAATCTCGGGAACGAATAGTTCGGTGGTGCTCCCGATTGCTGCGGATGCGACGTCTTCGACGAATGGAATTTTGCGTTTAGCAGGAGATTTAGGAGGAACGGCAGCGTCACCTTTGGTCGCTAAAATTCAAGGAAAAACAGTGAGTTCGACGCTTCCCACCACGGGGCAAGTCTTAAAATACGATGGGACGCAGTGGGCGCCGGCAAATTCGGTGACCACGGAGGTTCAGACCTTATCTTTATCTGGTTCTACGATTACCCTTTCGGGCACGAATAGTTCTGTGGTGATTCCCATTGCGGCCGATGCGACAACGACGACGAATGGAATTTTGCGTTTGGCGGGAGATTTAGGAGGAACAGGGACGACGGCCGCGGCGCCAGTCATTTCAGATAATGCCATTACGACGGTGAAATTGGCCAGCGGCGCTGTCACTGACGCTAAATTTTCGGGAACTTTATCGGTTGCCAAAGGAGGTACAGGTTCTGCCACGCAGAATTTTGTGGATTTGACAACGGCCCAAACGGTCGCTGGTGCGAAAACATTTTCAGGGGATTTGGCAGTAGGTGCATCAAAAATGACTGTAGCTGCTGCGACTGGAAATACGGTCATTGCAGGAACCTTAACGGCCGGGGGAATTTTATATCCCAATACGAATGGTACGTCAGGTTTTGTTTTAACCTCGAACGGAAGTGGGACGGCTACTTGGGCTTCCATTCCCGTCTCATCGCTTTCGGGAACTGTTTCGGTTGCGAATGGAGGAACGGGTTCCTCGACCAAAAACTTTGTTGACCTGACCACCAATCAACTCATAGCCGGAGATAAGACCTTTACAGGAACGACCGCAACCAATGATTTAAATGGTACGAATGGATTTTTTGTTAGCTCGTTGGGTACCAACGGCCCTACGTCTTTGGGTTCAACGCTGATTGTCAATGGTAATTTGACTTTAAACGGTACTTCGAATGCCGTGAATAATATTTCGGCCGGAACTTGGAATGGTTCAACCATTCAGGTTGCCCGTGGCGGAACGGGTGCGATTAGTTTAACCGGGATGTTGAAGGGAAATGGCACATTTGCCGTAAGTCAGGCGCTTATCAATACCGATTATAGTTTGGTGCGATTTGTTTCCGATGAATATACAATCGCTACGCCTGGCCAAACGACATTTACCTTAACGCAAACGCCCAATGTCAATTCAACCATTCGATTATTTATCAATGGAGTCCGTATATCAAAAACAGCACTATCTGTCAGTGGGACAACTTTAACCTACAATCCAACGAATAATGGTGCGGCGAGTTTAATCTTGAATGACCGGGTTCAAATAGACTATTATTATTAAGCGTATGCGTTTGTTCCAATTGCTTTTTGTGCTCTTTCGAAAGCCTGTTTTTAGGCTGACGGGCTTGCTATGGCTTTTGGTTTTTGCGGCTACAGCGCAGCATAGCAATGTGGTCATTTCTACCGCTGCGAATGCAAACGGTTCTTGGTCCTTAGCAGGTAATACGTACACATTTGCCCCTACCGCGGATAATGCGGTGATTAATAACACCACGCTTCAAACATACCTACGCAATTATTCGGTTGAGATCAAGACGGCCCGCGCTGCGGGTACACAGGTGGGGAGTGTTGTGTTTGATGTGGGAGTGAGTGTGGATAGGAGTTCAGCGAGTGCTGCTGCCCTTGTCTTTACGATTACCAGTGGCGGAGAGGTACAGTTCAACAGTACGCTAAGTCTTCGCAATCCGAGTTATAGCTACAATACGGGCTATAACGTGGTGGTGACTGCGGGGGGCAATGTACGTGTGGGTGGCGTATTGGATGTGAGTGGCTATAGCAATGGGGATGGATATACTACTTACCCTTCCCCTGGTAGTGTGAGCATGGTTGTTGGGGGAGATTTGGTTGTGAGTGGATCGGGTCAGGTATTGAGTAAGGGGATTAATAATATGTATGCGGGTATGAATAATGCCAATGGTGGTGTTGGGGGTTTGCAGAGTTATGTGGTGAGTGGAGCAATAAGCTTAGAGTCAGGTAGTGTGTTGAATGCTGGAGGTGGGAATGGATATGTTAGCACGAGTTATAACACGACAGGAGGAACCGGGGGTGCGATTAGTTTGAGTAGTGTGAATAGCATTTTACTTCGTGGAACGGTTCAGAGCATGGGAGGTAATGGGTATCGAGGAGGAACCGGTGGTGTTTTGAGTGTGAGTAGCAGTTCGAGTTGGGTTGATTATAGCGGCGTGTTGAGTAGTCAGGGGGGGAAGGGTTCTAATGCGAGTTATACGGCGGGGACGGGGGGTAACATCAGTATCAGTGGTTTTGGAGGATTGAGTTTACGCAGTGATGTGAATGCTGGATTTGGGTCGATTGGCGCTGGCGGCGTGGGCGGTCATATTAGTTTAAGTGATGGCAATGGGGTATTGACCTCAGGCGGCGGCGTGAATGATGGTTTGGTGGGGGGTGTGTTGAAGGGGGTGAATGTGACTAAGTTGGGCGTTGGGGTGCTGGGTTTAGCAGGCGCGAATGCGTATACGGGCTCGACAACGATGAGTGCTGGTAAGATTTATTTATTACAAGCTCAGAGTATTCCGAATTTAAGTGCCTTGAGTTTGGCAGCTGGCACGGAGTTGGATATGGGTGGTGTGAGTGAGAGCGTGGGAAGTTTAGCGGGCAGTGGTAAGGTGAGTAGCAGTGTGACTGGCGAGGTGTTATTAACGGTCGGATCCGATAATACGAGTACGAGTTACGCGGGTATACTGGAGGATGGTTTGGGGGTATTGCGTATTGCAAAGGCTGGTACGGGAACGTGGTCGGTGAGTGGTGTGAATACGTACAGTGGATTAACGCAGGTATTAGCGGGTGTGTTGAGTATTGGAAATTCGAGTGGCTTGGGGGCAGTGTCATCGGGCACGGAGGTTACTAGTGGCGCGAGTTTGGAATTATATGGCGGGATTAGTGTGGGAGCAGAGCCTTTGAGTTTATTGGGCATTGGTCGCAGTAGCCTAGGTGCTTTACGGAATTTAAGTGGGGTGAATGCTTATGCGGGCGCTATTACCGTGGGCACGGGCGTACGTGTGCATGTGACTGCAGGCACGCTAAACTTAACGGCTGCCAATGTCTTTACGGGCAGCGATGCGAGTATGTTGTTTGGGGGAGCTGGTATTTTGAGTGTGGGAGGTGTGCTGAGTTTGGGCAGTGGAGCGATCACGCATGATGGGACAGGGAGTGTTTATTTATTAGCGGATAATGTATACAGTGGCTTAACGCGTGTGAGTGGCAATGGGACTTTACGGGTAGGCTCGAGTGGTGCTTTGGGAGCTAACAGCAGTGGGGTTGAGGTGATTGGCAGTGGCGTATTGGAGCTTATCGGTGGTATTCGTGTATTGGGAGAGCCTTTGAGTTTAGCGGGTTATGGGAATGGAGTTGTGGGTGGCTTTCGGAATGTGAGTGGGAGTAATGTGTGGAGTGGGACGGTGAGTTTGACAGGAAATTCGGGGATGGGAAGTGCGGCTGGCAAGCTGAGTTTAACGGGTAGTCCAGCGATAGCCGCGAGTAGTTTTGGTTTAAAGATTTATGGGGTGGTGGGTAGCAGTGTGGAATTGGTGGGCGAGGCTTTGTATACAGGCCAAACGGAACTGGTGAGTGGAAGTTTATTATTGGGAGCCGATGAGCGGATAGCCAACACAAGTGCTGTCATGTTTAATGGAGGAGATTTATCAACGGGGGGATATAGCCAGACGCTTGGGGAGCTAAGTTTATATGCTGCCTCGAGTATTAGTTTAGGTGTGGGTGTTCATGCGCTGCGTTTTAGTGGGGCTGGCGTTTATGATTTTAAGCTGCTAACGATCAAAGGTTGGCAGGGCGTTTATGGCACGCCTGGCAGTAGCGGAACGGCGGGCAAGGTGTATGTGGGCACGAGTGCTGGGTTAACCCGGGAGCGTTTGGATCAGACGCATTTTTACAATTCGGTAG
Source organism: Aquirufa regiilacus (assembly GCF_032470275.1). Classification (NCBI taxonomy): domain Bacteria; kingdom Pseudomonadati; phylum Bacteroidota; class Cytophagia; order Cytophagales; family Flectobacillaceae; genus Aquirufa; species Aquirufa regiilacus. Next base: position 145,223 of record NZ_JAVNWW010000003.1, on the reverse strand, counting down.
GACCAGCGACGCATTATTGTTTACAATTATCGACGGGTGAGTTAGTCGCTGGAGCGAACATTACCTTGGTGACTGCGCACAGTAATATTCGTATTACGAGTGTGGCGACCAGCAATGGATCTTGGGCGAATGTGGGGGGTGTATACACGTTTACCACGAGTGCCGACAATGCCAATATTAATGTCACCGATCTTCAAAATTACTTACGCAATTATTCGGTAGAGATCAAGACGGCCCGCGCTGCGGGTACACAGGTGGGGAGTGTTGTGTTTGATGTGGGAGTGAGTGTGGATAGGAGTTCAGCGAGTGCTGCTGCCCTTGTCTTTACGGTTACGAGTGGCGGAGAGGTACAGTTCAACAGTACGCTAAGTCTTCGCAATCCGAGTTATAGCTACAATACGGGCTATAACGTGGTGGTGACTGCGGGGGGCAATGTACGTGTGGGTGGCGTATTGGATGTGAGTGGCTATAGCAATGGGGATGGATATACTACTTACCCTTCCCCTGGTAGTGTGAGCATGGTTGTTGGGGGAGATTTGGTTGTGAGTGGATCGGGTCAGGTATTGAGTAAGGGGATTAATAATATGTATGCGGGTATGAATAATGCCAATGGTGGTGTTGGGGGTTTGCAGAGTTATGTGGTGAGTGGAGCAATAAGCTTAGAGTCAGGTAGTGTGTTGAATGCTGGAGGTGGGAATGGATATGTTAGCACGAGTTATAACACGACAGGAGGAACCGGGGGTGCGATTAGTTTGAGTAGTGTGAATAGCATTTTACTTCGTGGAACGGTTCAGAGCATGGGAGGTAATGGGTATCGAGGAGGAACCGGTGGTGTTTTGAGTGTGAGTAGCAGTTCGAGTTGGGTTGATTATAGCGGCGTGTTGAGTAGTCAGGGGGGTAATGGTTATAATGCGAGTTATACGGCGGGTACGGGGGGGAACATCAGTATCAGGGGTTTTGGTGGTTTGAGTTTACGCAGTGATGTGAAGGCTGGATGTGGGTCGAGGGGCGCTGGCGGCGTGGGCGGTCATATTAGTTTAAGTGATGGCACTGGGGTATTGACCTCAGGCGGCGGCGTGAATGATGGTTTGGTGGGGGGTGTGTTGAAGGGGGTGAATGTGACTAAGTTGGGCGTTGGGGTGCTGGGTTTAGCAGGCGCGAATGCGTATACGGGCTCGACAACGATGAGTGCTGGTAAGATTTATTTATTACAAGCTCAGAGTATTCCGAATTTAAGTGCCTTGAGTTTGGCAGCTGGCACGGAGTTGGATATGGGTGGTGTGAGTGAGAGCGTGGGAAGTTTAGCGGGCAGTGGTAAGGTGAGTAGCAGTGTGACTGGCGAGGTGTTATTAACGGTCGGATCCGATAATACGAGTACGAGTTACGCGGGTATACTGGAGGATGGTTTGGGGGTATTGCGTATTGCAAAGGCTGGTACGGGAACGTGGTCGGTGAGTGGTGTGAATACGTACAGTGGATTAACGCAGGTATTAGCGGGTGTGTTGAGTATTGGAAATTCGAGTGGCTTGGGGGCAGTGTCATCGGGCACGGAGGTTACTAGTGGCGCGAGTTTGGAATTATATGGCGGGATTAGTGTGGGAGCAGAGCCTTTGAGTTTATTGGGCATTGGTCGCAGTAGCCTAGGTGCTTTACGGAATTTAAGTGGGGTGAATGCTTATGCGGGCGCTATTACCGTGGGCACGGGCGTACGTGTGCATGTGACTGCAGGCACGCTAAACTTAACGGCTGCCAATGTCTTTACGGGCAGCGATGCGAGTATGTTGTTTGGGGGAGCTGGTATTTTGAGTGTGGGAGGTGTGCTGAGTTTGGGCAGTGGAGCGATCACGCATGATGGGACAGGGAGTGTTTATTTATTAGCGGATAATGTATACAGTGGCTTAACGCGTGTGAGTGGCAATGGGACTTTACGGGTAGGCTCGAGTGGTGCTTTGGGAGCTAACAGCAGTGGGGTTGAGGTGATTGGCAGTGGCGTATTGGAGCTTATCGGTGGTATTCGTGTATTGGGAGAGCCTTTGAGTTTAGCGGGTTATGGGAATGGAGTTGTGGGTGGCTTTCGGAATGTGAGTGGGAGTAATGTGTGGAGTGGGACGGTGAGTTTGACAGGAAATTCGGGGATGGGAAGTGCGGCTGGCAAGCTGAGTTTAACGGGTAGTCCAGCGATAGCCGCGAGTAGTTGTGGTTTAAAGATTTATGGGGTGGTGGGTAGCAGTGTGGAATTGGTGGGCGAGGCTTTGTATACAGGCCAAACGGAACTGGTGAGTGGAAGTTTATTATTGGGAGCCGATGAGCGGATAGCCAACACAAGTGCTGTCATGTTTAATGGAGGAGATTTATCAACGGGGGGATATAGCCAGACGCTTGGGGAGCTAAGTTTATATGCTGCCTCGAGTATTAGTTTAGGTGTGGGTGTTCATGCGCTGCGTTTTAGTGGGGCTGGCGTTTATGATTTTAAGCTGCTAACGATCAAAGGTTGGCAGGGCGTTTATGGCACGCCTGGCAGTAGCGGAACGGCGGGCAAGGTGTATGTGGGCACGAGTGCTGGGTTAACCCGGGAGCGTTTGGATCAGACGCATTTTTACAATTCGGTAGGACCAGCGACGCATTATTGTTTACAATTATCGACGGGTGAGTTAGTCGCTGGAGCGAACATTACCTTGGTGACTGCGCACAGTAATATTCGTATTACGAGTGTGGCGACCAGCAATGGATCTTGGGCGAATGTGGGGGGTGTATACACGTTTACCACGAGTGCCGACAATGCCAATATTAATGTCACCGATCTTCAAAATTACTTACGCAATTATTCGGTAGAGATCAAGACGGCCCGCGCTGCGGGTACACAGGTGGGGAGTGTGGTATTTGATGTGGGAGTGAGTGTGGATAAGAATGTGGGTGGTTCAAGTGCGTTATTGTTTACCTTGAATTGTGGAGGAGATGTATTATTTAATAATTCATTCAGATTAAAGAGTTTAAGTTATCCTGATTATACGGGTTATCAATTTTTTGTAAATGCGGGAGGAAGCGTTCGCATTGGCGGTGTTTTGGATTTAAGTGGCGATATCTATACTGGGCCTAATTCTACGGCTGCACCATGCTTTATTAGTATGGTGATTGGCGGAGATTTACTTATGAGTGGGTCAGGCCAAGTGTTGACAAAGGGTACAAGTCGAGGTTATTTTTATACGATTAATCCAGCTGGTCCTGGAGGGGAACAGATTTATACCGTCGGAGGAGGGATCGAATTGGCCTCAGGAAGTGTGATCAATGCGAGTGGTGGAGCCTTTCCGAGTTTGGGGGCCAACACCTTTGGTGGTCAGGGAGGCGCCCTAACCTTAAATGCCGTGAATCGAATCAAGCTAGGCGGTAGTTTGATAAGTCAAGGAGGAAATGGGTACACGGGTGGAACTGGTGGAAGTATAACTGTTAGTAGTAGTGGAAGTAATCTTGATTATTCGGGTACTTTAATTTCTCAGGGTGGCGATGGCTACAATATAAGTGCGATGTCGGGGCGCGGTGGAAATATCTCGCTTGTGGGAACCGATGGTTTGAGCCTTCGCAATGATATACAGGCCAGCAACGGTAGTATTGGGACTAATGTTTATGGTGGGGCCACAATTAAATTGAGTACAAATAATGGGGTGATTACCTCGGGTGGAGGAGTGAATGATGGGCAGGTGAGTGGAATTATTCAAGGAGCCGAGTTAGATAAACGCGGAACGGGTGTTCTAAGTTTGGCGAGTGCCAATACATTCACGGGGTATACCCATCTTACAGCAGGTAGTATTGTATTGAATGCACCTGCGGCCATTCCTGTTACGAGTACAGTAATAATTTACGATCAAAATGCTGTTCTCGATTTACATGGATATAATTTGACCCTCTATGGTCTTGGTGGGAGTGTAGGGAAAGTGACCAATAGTTCTCCGGATGAAGTGACGTTGACCATTGCACACGGGGGTGGGAATAGATTTGGAGGATTGATTGAGGATGGGAATGGCCGACTGAATCTAACCAAATCCGGAGTTGGCACAGCATTCTTAGAGAATCGTGTACTTACCTACAGCGGCACGACAAACATTAGCGGTGGCGCTTTACAGATACGATTTGGGGCAACTTTAGGTTCAACAGTCGGTGAAACAATTGTTAATGGGGGCCAATTGCAACTGTGGTATTCCACTGTCACAGGAGAACCCATCACCTTGTATTCCGCTCCTGCCACGGGTGCTCTAAGTGCGAGAGGTGATTGTCGGTGGAATGGAACAATCAATTTGGGCAATGCATCTTCCTTTTTTGTTGATGCTTATGTATCTAGCTTAACAATTACTCCAACGAGCGGTCCAGCAATCCAAGGAACAAATACGAATTTGACCCTGTATACGATCGGTAATCTAACAATCAACGGGGAAATCGCCACAGGCAATGCCTCGTTGACGAAGAACGAAGCAGGAATTTTAACCTTGAATGGTGCTAATTCTTACAATGGTCTTACGACCCTAAATGCGGGTCAAACCATCATTAAAAATGAATTAGGTTTGGGGTCAAATTTGACAGGGACGATCTTGGGTTCAACGGCCAATCTTACCCTCGATGGCGCCTTGAATGTCACAGGGGAAACCCTCACCATGTCGAGCAATGCGATCACGGCCAATGGATCTTTGTTGACCAAAAACGGAGCTAGTTCCTGGTCGGGGGATATGACCCTGAGCGGCTCGAGCATTAATTGGAATAATGAATCTGACTTGACTGTTACCGGAAATATAAGCAATGCGGCAACGCAATGGACCGTCGGGCGGACAGCGGCAACGACTGGAAATTTGGTCATCAATGGGGTTATTTCGGGCATAGCCGCTATGGAAAAAACGGGTTCGGGTATGCTGACGCTTAATGCCGCAAATACCTATACGGGGCTAACGAAAATAAGCGGTGGGGTTTTGAAATTAGGGGTAACGAATGCAATCAAAAATACGAATACGCTCAACTTGAATGGGGGTGAGTTGCAGACCAATGGCTTTGATCAAACGCTTGCCAACTTAAACATCAGCGCTAATTCATCCATTTTATTAGGAGCCGCTACGCCACATACCTTGCGGGTAAACACGCTGGGTGACTTCTATTTTAGAATGTTGAAAATTTACGGTTGGGAAGGAGATTACAGCGCAGGTGCAAGTGGAACTGCGGGTCAAATTTTCTTTGGGAATAGTTCGACCTTAAACCAGGAAAAAAAGGACCAAATTCGATTCTATGATCCGGCCAATCCGACCAATAAATATGCGCCTTTGCATTTGAATAGTGGTGAGGTCGTTCCAAACGGTGGGGCCAATGCTTTTACCGGGAAAGCCAATGTGCGCATTTCAACTGAACCTACGATCAATGGGGTTTGGACCTTAGTCGGCAATGTCAACACCTTCAATCCAAACGATGAAAATGCGAATATAAACTCTGGGGACTTGAATTTGTTGGCCGGAAAATTCGCCGCTGATAAATCGGTTGTGATTAATTCCAATTTAGCCGGCGCCTCACAAACGGGGATTGTCATCGTGGATGATGCCGTGAATCCAACCTTTAACACAACTGCGGTCCGAAATCTCACCATTAATGCGGGTAATGATTTGCAGATCAATCAAGCGATAAATTTGGGATCTCCGAGTCCAAGTACCTTGGAAGGAATCGGCTTGGTGCTCAATAGTACCGGAAATATCAATTTGAATGCGTCTGTATCGACAACGCCAGCGACCATTTCCTTCGCCGGTACACCGAAAGCCAGTGGTAATATTACGATGACCGCAGCTGGATATGTGAAATTAGGAAGTGGATTGTCGATTAGTGCGCGTGGGGTAACGAATACCTACCCTTCCACGGCCGGTCGAGGCGGTAATGGAGGGGGTATTTCAATCACCGGCACGGGAGGTTTGAGTTTGCTGGGGGATTTATCCGCTGCTGGGGGAGGAGCTTATTCCAATGGTAGCTATGTGGGAACCTCGATGAATATTTTATTGAGTACGAATGCCGCCAACTTAACCGTGGGGGATGTAAATGATGGCCAACTCGGTAAGATTAGCGGTGCCAATGTTACGTTATATGGAACAGGAAAATACCTCTTTACTGGGTTAAATGATTATTCCGGAACGACGGTTTTGGCTCAAGGATCATCGCTTCGATTGGGAGCGGCGAATGTAATTCCGGATTTAAGTGCGGTGACGCTTTCGACCACGGCCAATGTATTGGAATTGGGTGATTATACCGAAACCGTCGGTAGTATCGCAGGCGCTGGAAATATTCGGAGTTATGGCGTTGCAAGTTCAGTTTTAAATACCGGTATTGATTTATCATCTACCGCATTCAGTGGTACGATTAGTGATGGAACTGGAACGGTCAACATAAGCAAACAAGGCACGGGGAATTGGACATTAAGTACTGCCAATACGTATTCGGGTTTGACAACGATTTCGACGGGTAAAATTATCCTGACAAATGCGAGTGCCTTAGGTACTGATACGCAGGGTACGGTTATTGCCAACGGCGCGGAACTGGATGTGCAAGGAAATTTGACCGTCGGCAATGAAGCATTAACAATTTCAGGAACGGGAATTTCTTCCGCTGGAGCTTTACGTTTGGTAAGTGGGGATGTATCCTGGGCAGGTCCCATCAGTACCGCGGCCACGAGTCGGATGGTCATCGCTTCGGGTACCTGGAACCAGACCGGTGATGTGACCTTGAATCAAACCTTGACGACTGCCGTGCAAGGGACCAGTTTGAAATTTGCGGGTATTTTATCCGGAGCGGGGGGTATAACGAAATCGGACGTAGGATTTTTGGAATTAAGTGGAGCCAATACCTACAGCGGTGCCGTTTCCGTTTCTGCGGGTAATTTGATTATCAAACATGCCACGGCGCTGGGCACAAATGCTGCCGGGATTACGATCAGTGCGGGTGCGAATTTGACTTTGGATGGTGGACTTTCTGTATTGGGTGAAACCTTGAGTTTAAGTGGGTCTTCTGCGACCGGAAATGGAGCCTTGCGGAGTATCAATGGGGCAAGCACATGGTCAGGAAATGTGACCCTGGGAGGTTCATTGGTTTACATCAATGCCGAATCCGGATTGGAAATTTCCGGAAATATCCTGAACAACATTACGAGTTTAACAGTCGGTCGGACGACCGGAACGGGAGCGGCCAATGTCCTCTTCAGCGGCATTATTTCGGGTACGGGTGCCTTGGAAAAAACAGGTACGAATGAATTAACCCTACAAGGCTTAAATACCTATTCAGGCTATACCCAAGTCAATGGTGGCTCTTTGAAACTAGGGGTTTCTAACGCGATTCCAAGTAATATATTCACCTTGAATGGTGGTGAATTAAACGTCAATGGATTCAATGAAACGCTGGGAACATTGAATATAACGGCCAATTCCGGTATCCGTTTAGGGGCGAGCACTCCGCATATTTTGCAAGTAACTACCTTAGGGACATTCTATTTTAGAATGCTCAACATCCGCGGATGGGAAGGTGTTTATAATGGGGGCACGCCTGGGACAGCCGGCCAGATATTTATGCAAAATTCCAATTTCTTGGTACGCGATAAATTGGATCAGATACGCTTCATCGATGAATCAAATAACAATGCCAAATATGCGCCTTTGCAGTTGTCGGATGGTGAAATTATCCCAACCGGGGCGGCCAATGTGCTATCTGGGCAAGTGAATATTCGGGTTTCCAATGAGCCAACATTCAATGGGGCGTGGGCGCTAGCGGGGTCTACGAATACCTTTACGGCCAACGATGATAATGCGAATATCAATTATGCCGAGTTACAAACGAATTTAGGTGCCACGAACGTGGTGATTAATTCTGCTTTTGCGAATGGTAGTCAAGCGGGGGCTATTTTGTTTGATGAGCCGATTGCCGTGACGAATAATAATGCGGTCGTTCGTGCCTTTACGGTGACGGCCAGTCGCGATATTCATGTCAATAAAAATATGTCCTTGGGGTCAACGGCAGCTACGACGAATCGTGCGCCGAGTGTCAGTTTTACGGCGGGACAAAACATTCGAATCAATGCTGCTTTGAGTGTAAGCCCATCTTCAATCAACGTGGCGTCGAATACAATTATTGCAAGTCCTTCGATCAATATGGTCGCTGGAGGAACTATTTATGTGGCGTCCACAGGTTCAGTTTCAAGCGCTGGAGGAGCGAATACGAGTACAAGCGCGGCAGGTTTTGGTGGAGCCGGAGGTGCATTAGGTTTGCAGGCTGCCGGCTTATCCATAGCTGGTAATTTAGCTGCTGCCGGTGGGACTTCGTCCTATGGTACCACGAATGTCGGGGTAGGTGGAAATGTTACCTTGCAAAATACGATGACCACTTTGCCCGACAATGAAGGTCAGATAAGCGGCGTCATAACAGGGGCATCTTTGATTAAAAATGGCTTGGGTACCCTGCCATTAAAAGGGGCCAATGCTTATACGGCAGCGACCACGCTCAACGCCGGGATGATTATTTTGGGGGCATCTGAATCCCTACCTAATACCAGCGCGATGACCATTGCCTCTGGAGCTTCTTTTGATATGGGCGGCTGGAGCGAGACGATCGCGGGATTGAGTGGTGCGGGTACGATTCGTAGCTCTTTGTCGGGTACATCTTTGTTGACCTTTGGGTCAAATAATATCAATACAAGCTTTAGCGGTTTGATCGAAGATGGTGATGGCATTTTATCCCTCACCAAACTGGGAACGGGTACTTTTGAGCCAACATACGCCAATACCTATTCCGGTGCAACCACCGTTGGGGCAGGAACCTGGATTGCTTCCCAAGTAAATGCTTTTGGTTCGAATGCCGGTGGTACCTCGGTACTTTCAGGTGCCGTTGCTCAGTTAAAAGGTCCATTGAATTTTGGAATTGAAAACTTCACGATTGCTGGATCAGGAATTTCTTCCAGCGGTGCCTTACAAGTTCAAACGGGGGTGGTAACCATTGGCGGAACGGTGACGGTCGGCACTGCTTCGACGATCAAAGTCGAATCTACGGGCCTGAATTTGAACGGAGATATCAGCGTGCCCACGGGTGTTTTGACATATGTAGGAACGGGTACTTCCCAATTGAATATTGCGGGCAATATCAATGCAGCGGCAGGCCAAATTGTGAATGGGATTTCGGAGACCACTATATCCGGAATTTTCAGTGGGGCGGGTTCCTTGACGAAACGCGGAGTAGGAAATATTACGCTTTCGAATGCGAATACGTTTACCGGAGCCGTATCGATTGAAGTAGGAAATCTAACCCTTCAACACAATCAGGCGCTTGGTTTAGGTGCAGGGGCGACAACCATTGCTCCTTTAGCTAAATTGATTTTACCTGGTAGCTTGACGGTTGCGAGTGAAGTGTTGAACTTAACGGGATCTGCTTCCGGTGTGGCGACTTTGGTTTCACAAGGAGGAGCGAATGCTTGGAATGGAACGATTAATTTGAGTGGAACGACAAACTCGATTCTTCCGGAAACCGATTTGGTCATTGGAGGAAATGTCGTGAATGCGGGGACAATTTTGAATGTAGGTTTGCCAACGAGTGCCACGACTTTACGCTTCAATGGAATCATTTCGGGTACAGGTATATTTGATAAAACGGGATTGAGTACCGTCGAATTTGGTGCGCAAAATACGTATACCGGAATTACGAAAGTAGGTGTAGGAATTTTACGTTTGGCCATAAATCAAGCGATTCCAAACACGGGTGTCATGTACTTGGAAGGGGGTGAATTCCAAACAAACGGTTTCTCCGAAACGATTGGAACCTTGCATGTGACGAATCACTCGCAAATAACATTGGGATTAGGTGCTCATGTGTTGACCTTCAATGCCATGGGGGATTTCAACTTCCGGAAATTACGCATCAACGGTTGGTTAGGGGCTTACGGCTCCGGAACCAGTGGTACGGATGGACAGATTTTTTGGGGGAATTCGCCGTTCTTGATTCGGGAGAAATTGGATCAAATTCGATTCTATAATGCGGCAGGTCCAAGTACCCATTATACGACACAATTAGCGACGGGTGAATTAGTTCCTTTGGCGGATATTACGAATGTGACCGGTCATAGCAATATTCGAATTTCGGATGAAGTGCGCACGAATGGCGCCTTTGTGCTGGCATCTGGTGTCTATACGTTTACGCCTTCGGATGACAATGCGATTATCAATGCGACGGAATTGAGAGGCTTACTCGCTACGAATTCCGTGGTGATTAATACGGCAAGCCCAACGGGTACGCAATACGGTTCTGTATTATTTGATGTGGACATGCCGGCATTGGGTACACCAACAGTATCCAATACACAAACCGTCAATGCAGGAGCGAATATTTGGATCAATAAAAATTTGAATTACAGTCCTGTGGGTGTGACAGGAAAGGGGACCAACCTGATTTTCCGGGCGGATAAAAACATCAGTGTGTTGGGTACTTTGGCAACGAATACCCTTTCTAGTTCATCTGGAACGGCCATCTCGGCGGCCGGGGCTATTAGTTTGGATGCGACGGAAAACTTACGCATCGCGAGTGCCATTTCGGCGATTGGGGGTAATAATACCTCCGCGACCTATGGTGGAAATGGTGGGGCTGTGTTGTTAAAGGGTCTTACCGGAATTACGATGCTGGCGAATGTGTCCAATAATGGGGGAACGTCAGCAAGTGGAGGAGTTTATAATGGTGTTGCGGGTTCGGTGATCGTTCAAACGGAAAACACGACGCCAACCACCGGTGGTGGGGTAAACGATGGGCAGTCGGCCGGCGTATTCAATGGACTGAATTTGACCAAAGAGGGCACCGGAATTTTCGTGCTCAAAGGTGCAAATACCTACACCGGAAATACGACCGTGAATGCGGGTACTTTGCGCTTAGGTGCATCTGAGTCAATTACGAATACCAGTATTTTGACGGTGAATGCTTCGGGTACTTTTGAAATGAAGGATTTTAGTGAGACAGTTCATCACATCGCAGGTTCGGGAATCATCCGCAATGGAGGTGCAACCACGAGTTTATTGACGGTAGGAGCGAATAATTTGGCAAGTATTTATAGTGGAATTTTAGAAAATGGTTCAGGGATTTTGGCATTGACCAAAAACGGGTCCGGCATATTAACCCTTTCAAACGCGAATACTTATTCGGGGGCAACCTTATTGAATGCGGGCGGGATTTTGGCAACGAACAATACGGCCTTGGGTGATGCCATTGGAACGACGACGGTAGCATCGGGTGCAGTGCTTCAACTGCAAGGCGGAATTCAAGTAGCTGAAAATGTAACGATCACGGGAACAGGAATTAGTTCTTTGGGAGCACTCATCAGTAAAAGCGGAGATAATGTTTGGCAAGGAAATATTACTTCGGGAATTGCTGCTACATCCATTCGAGTAGATGCCGGGAATTTTACGATGCAAGGGACCACGACGATGGGCGGGAATCTGTCGATTGGCGGAGCAGGAGCAAGTTTACTACATTCAGGCGCGCTGATTTCCACGGGTACGTTGACGCTGGATGGGGCGATTGCTCAAACGTATTCCGGTCGTATTTCGGGTACTGCTAATCTCGTGAAAAGTGGTGCTGGCCCTGTGAACTTGAGCGGCGATAATACCTTTGCGGGGACGATGACGGTTTCGGCGGGGACATTGGTTCTCCAACATAATAATGCCCTGGGTGTAGCCGGTGGCTTAATCACGGTAAATTCAGGAACGAGTTTGGTCTTGGATGGCGGAATTACGGTCAGTGGCGAATCGCTGTCATTAAGTGGGGCGACGGCAACGGGAACAGGTGCCCTTCGATCAATCAATGGGGCAAATAGCTGGTCGGGACCCATCACCACGGGAGGCTCTTCCGTGTACATCAATGCGGAAAGTGATTTGAGTTTAGCAACTATTTCGAATACGAATATTTTGACATTAGGTTCTTCGTCGGGTGTGGGTAATATGGTCGTTTCTGGTGTGATATCGGGCGTGGGGTCTTTGGAGAAAATAAGTTCCAATCGATTGACGCTGAATGCGGCGAATAACTATACGGGTTTAACGCGTTTGACGGCAGGAAGCATTCATTTGGGAATTGCCCAAGCGGTTCCGGTGGCGAGTGCCTTCTATTTCAATGGAGGAACTTTGGTGACTAATAATTATTCCAATACGCTAGGAACGCTTTATTTGACGAATAACTCGGTGTTGGATTTGGGGACGACAAGCGCGCACAATATTGTGTTTTCGAGTATTAGCCAACTCTTTGATTTCAAGCGTTTGAGCATCCAAGGCTGGCAGGGTGATTATACAAATATGACTGCGGGTACGGTAGGGCGAGTGAAATTCACGTCTTCCGTGAGTACCTATGTGCTTGACCAAATCTTGTTTGAGAGTCCGACGCCTACGAATCATTACGCGAATATGTTGACGGATGGAACTTTTGAAATTGTGCCGGGGGACAACATGGTGGTCAACCCAACGAGTTACAGCAATGTCATATTGAGTACGGCAACGCCGAGTAATGGTGTGTGGAGTGCCTTGGTTGGCGGTGTTTATACGTTCACTCCTAATACGGATAATGCCATTTTAAATGTGACGGAGGTCCAAACGAAATTAGCGACCGGCGATGTTTCTATTCTGACTTCGAATGGATCAGGAACGCAGTCGGGAGCGATCATTGTCACCGGGGCGCTTACGGCATCCAATGCATCAGCTGTTGCTCGGAAGTTAACGATGACGGCGCGCGGAACCGTGAATGTGTTTGCCGGCATGACCTTGGGTTCAACAACGGCTGCTGTGGCTTATCCGGGCATCGAAGCCTATTTTGAATCCTTAACGGGGGATGTGACGGTATCTGCGACGGGTTCAATCAATACATCTGCTGGAAATTTATCAGGAAACGTATCAGCATCCCGTGCCGGAAATGCCGGCAATATCACCTTGAAAGCGGTAGGAGGCATCATGTTAAATGGACCTTTGACGGCAACTGGGGGTAATAATGCTTCGACTTTTACGAATTCGGGTGGAGGAAATGGTGGAAATATTTCGTTGATCGGACCCTTGGGAATTACGGCGAATGCCAACATCACCTCGCAGGCAGGAAATAATGCCTTTGCGAGTAATTATGCGAATGCGTTTCCAGGAATTTTGACGGTTGAAACGGATGCCTTGCCGGATGCGAGTGGGCAGAATTTGGGGCAGACGTCGACGAGCCTTTTAAAATCAGGCGGCTTTGTTAAGAACGGTTCGGGTACATTCCTATTGCGAAATTACAGTTATGGTGGTTTTAGTTCTGGCGGTGTTTTAGCGCAGACGCCATCCGTGCAAGTAAATGCAGGTACTTTGAAATTAACGACCGCGACCAGTATTTGGGATTTTGCGGATGTATCGGTGGCATCCGGTGCCATTTGGGATTTAGGCGGATTTAGCGAGACGGTGGGTTCGATTGCGGGTGCGGGAACGATCCGGAATGGAAGTACATTGACATTGAGTTATAACAACCCGAGTTTGACGACCAACTTCAGTGGTTTGCTGGAGGGAAGTTTGGCACTTGTGAAAAGTGGTTTGACGGGTATTTTGGAATTAAGTAGTGCAAATACCTACACCGGTTTAACGACGATTTCGCAGGGTATCATTCGCTTGAAACATGCGAACGGATTAGGGGCTACTTCGTCGGGAACAGTGGTTTCGGATGGTTCTAGCTTACAGTTGGACGGCGGAATTACCTCTGCCACGGAGCCATTGACTTTGAATGGAACGGGTGGAGGTTTGGGAGCCTTGCGGAATATGACCGGTACAAATACATATGCTGGGGCGATTACCTTAGGAACGCCGGCGGTGCGTATGAATTCGGATGCAGGGATACTCGGCATCTCAGGTTTTATTGCGAATTCGATTGGCTTGACCTTTGGAGGTGTAGCGGCTCATGATGTTTCGGGTGTTATTTCGGGGGAGGGGACTTTGATCAAAGATGGAGCTGGTTCGCTCTTATTGCGCGGAAATAATAGTTATTCCGGATTAACGACGGTTTCGGTGGGTAAGCTATTTGTGGAATCTTCGAATGCATTGGGGTCTACGGCTACTGGAACGACGGTTACGTCGGGGGCGAGTTTGCAATTGCGCGGTGGCGTGACGGTGGTGGTAGAGCCTTTGACAATTAACGGATCGATGGTTTCAGGTGACGGGGCATTAGCAAGTCCGTCAGGAATTAATACCTGGACGGGTCCTGTGACATTGGGTTCAGCAGCTGTGGTGTCTGCGGATGCGGATGAGTTACGGATTTCGGGTTCAGTTTCTACGGCCGGCTTCCTATTTAAGTCGGGGAAAGCAGCCGCCTTGGGGAATGTGAAGGTGTCGGGGGTTATTTCAGGTGCTGGAATGGTCGAGAAGATAGGGGATGGGGTACTGACCTTGAGCGGGAATAATACCTATTCAGGTTTTACGAAAGTGACATCAGGTCTTTTAGCGTTGGGCGCAAATGAAGTTCTGCCAAATACCAGCGCATTTTATTTCAATGGCGGGACGCTGAGTACAGCTGGATTTACCGAAACGACGGGTGTGGTACATATTTCTGATCATTCCCGTTTGCTTTTTGCGCCGGGTGTTCATCGGGTGACATTCTCACTTCCGGGGACTTTTACCGCTGGAAAGTTGTTGACGGTCAATGGTTGGGAGGGCGATTTCAGTATTCCTGCCGCAGGTCAACGCCCGAATGTGGAGGATACTGGATTGCTCCAAACGAGTTCTTCGCGCTATGTGACCATCAATGGGGTCTTACGTTCGGCGGGCGGAATTAATCAATACGGTCAAATCAATTTTACGGGATTCCCTGGTACGGCGGGCAAGTTGTTTATCAATACGCGTTTGACCTTACCGATGCTTGAGCAAATCAAGTTTGTGAATGATGCGGATAGTTCTGTGCACTTTTCGGTGCAGTTGGGCAGCAATGAAATCGTGCCGGATTATACGCGATAAGGGGGGGAGGGTAGACGCTGCCGGGGTCTGCGACCCCGGCAGCGTCACCGCCGCAACGTTCTATTGTATGAAAAAGTATGTGCGTTAGCACGATTATCAGGATGTTTTTAATCCAAAAAGGGTGCAGGCAGTTTATCAAGTTCTTGGATAAACTCGGCAGTTTCGTAAAATAAAAAGTATTCTGGGATTCTGTAAAGGTCGAATTATCGGGTTATTGATAATCGAAGTGGGGGAGATACTAAAGTGGACTTTGGCTCGTTAGCGGAGTGACGCTGCCGGGGTCGCAGACCCCGGCAGCGTCTACCCCCCTACACCTGAGCTTTCAAGAAATGCACAATAACTTCCAAACCTCTTTCAAAATGATCATTGTTGGGAATTACAATGTCACACGATCGTTTGTGTGGGCGAATGTAAGCCTCGTAAGTGGGTTTTACATGGTATTTCCACCGGTACATCACGTCTTGTAAATCATAACCACGTTCCTCGTTGTCACGTTTGATGCGGCGCTTCAGTTTCACCTTATCCTTGGCATCGATGAAGATTTTCAAATCCAATAATTTGGCAACTTCTGGAAAATGAAAAACAAAAATTCCTTCTACAACCAAAATTTTGCGCGGATGAAAATGCAAAAGATCAGGTACTTTCGTGGAATTGTTGAAGGTGTATTCCGGCCGACTAACCACTTCGCCCGAGCGTAATTTTTCGACATCGGCCGCAAAAGCCTCGTCATCAATGGCACCCGGCAAATCGAAATTCTCGATACCATTATGATCTTTGGTCTGATGCTCTATCGGACGATAGTAATTGTCTTGCGATAAGAGACAGATTTCATCCTCCGGGAATTGTTCCATCAAGCGCTTTAAAAAAAGCGTTTTGCCCGAAGCACTCCCTCCCGTAATTCCGATGATAAATGGTTTGTCGATGTTGCTCATATAAGCTGCAAATTTGCGAAAAGCATCGCTAGGAATCAAGCCTCAACGAACGAATTTTACGTAATCTGCCTCGTGGTCTTTGGAACTCTGAAAGTCGACGCGCATATCGACACCCCGAAATAATTCGATTAATTCATTCAATTTAAACAGGCGTTTTCCGCATCCGTCGTGAATTCCCCCTGTAAGAATCTCTTCCATGATGACACAACCATCCAACTTCAATACGCGGTCTATTTCTGCCAAAATAGCCTCCAGGTCATCCATCTCATGCAAGGAATTTAACAGCCAAACTTGGTCCACGGTGGCAGCTGCCAAAGGAATCGCGGAAGCTTCCGCATGGATGATGTGGATGGGCGTTGCGACACGGGTTTGATAATGATTTTCAAAGTAAGATAATCCTTCTTCGACATCAGGCCAGTTCAACACATCTTTATTTGGGTCCAATAAAAGCATTTCGCCTGCCGCATTTTCGGCCATCTGTTTAATTTCCCACCAAGCGGCGCCACAACCCAATGAAAGGATGCAATCTTCCTCCGACCAACCCGCAACTTCGAATAAACTTTTTTCCATGCAGCAAATTATCAATTCTGTTTATCTTTGACAAAAAAAGAATGCTATGGCCTTATTTATCGCACCTACCGCCAGCGTCATGGGACGCGTCACTATCGAAAAAGATGTAACGATTTGGTATGGTGCCGTTGTTCGTGCTGACGTGGAGGAAATCCATTTGGGCGAGGGTTGTAACATTCAAGACAATGCGGTTCTACACGCCGACGAAGGTGATAAAACAATCATTGGTCCGCGGGTGACCGTCGGCCATTCGGCCATTGTGCATGGTGCGGAAATCGGGGAGGGATCCTTGATCGGCATGCATGCCACCGTGTTGAATCGGGCCAAAGTGGGTAAATGTTGTTTAATCGGCGCCCACGCCTTGGTCACTGCCGGCATGGAAATTCCCGATTATTCCTTGGTCTTGGGTAGTCCTGCCAAAGTGGTCAAAACCTTAAGTCCCGAGCAAATCGAAGCCCTGAAACACGGCGCCGATCACTACATTAAGATGGGTGCCAAACATGCCGCTGGCGAATATCCACTCATCAAATCATGATCGAATTAATCCTCATCCGACACGCGCACGCGGGACCCTATACGATTCCGGATGAAGCCCGACATTTGTCGGAAAGAGGAATCAGAGAGGCGAGAAATCTAGCGAAAACACTTTTAGATTATCCGTTGCCAGATGGGATTTGGTATGTTTCCGATGCGATTAGAACCTTAGAAACCTATCAAATTTTAACGGATAAACCCGCTGAGATTTCTAATGATTGGTATCATGCCTCAGGCCCTGCTTATTTGGAAAAATTAGGCAAAAGCCCCTCGGCCTGCGTGTACCTCGTCGCACATAATCCATCCATTTCCTATGTCGCTTCCTATTTATCTGGCGAACAAATTCAAATGGATACGGCCAATTTTGTACATTTGCAGTGGCCCACGCTCGACGCTTGGGAGGAAGTTACACAAGGCAGCGCCACAGTTAAAGCACGGTTTTAATATGAATAATCAGAAAATATTTCGTTGGGTGATTATCTTGTTCACCCTTTTGATGATTGCTTTGGCGATCGATATGGCGAGTAATACAACGGCGCCGTGGAATAAGAAGAAGGTCATCAGTCGCTAGTCGCTAGTCATCAGTCGCTAGTCGTCAGTCGCTAGTCGTCAGTCGCTAGTCGCAAATTGTTAGTCCGAAGTCCGGAGGATTTTAGTGAGGGGGGTAGGTTCCCAACGTTCATAACCCCGGGTTTTAACCTGGGGATTTTAACTAATTCGCGTTATTATTTCAGCCTTCGGCTGATTCCCTAGGCTAAAGCCTAGGGTTAAAAAGAAGTAGATTAGTCATCAGTCGCTAGTCACTAGTTGCAAATTGTTAGTCCGAAGTCCGAAGGATTTTAGTGTGGGGGTAGGTTCCCATCTTTCATAACCCCGGGTTTTAACTAATTCGCGTTATTATTTCAGCCTTCGGCTGATTCCCTAGGCTAAAGCCTAGGGTTAAAAAGAAGTAGATTAGTCATCAGTCGCTAGTCACTAGTTGCAAATTGTTAGTCCGAAGGATTTTAGTGTGGGGGTAGGTTCCCATCTTTCATAACCCCGGGTTTTAACCTAGGGGTTTCAGAGAAATCAAAAAGTTGATGTAAGGCTTTTGGTCGTCCCTAGGCTAAAGCCTAGGGTTATCATTAATGATGCAATCGCCGCATTTCATACGTCTCAAACTTTGGCAATCCTGAAAGGTTTGCCAAAGACAAAACCTCTTACCTCTTACCTCTTCACTCTCAACTCTTCACTCTTAACTCATAAAACCGACTCAACATGCTTCAAATGATGCACGCAATGCCAGGCATAAATGCCTAAAACTTTATCCAAACGATACGTTATCCCACGTTCCGGATGAAAATATGTCTTCGACCAATCCGATTCTTGCATGGTTTTCATTAAGAAAACCCAGCGCAAGTGAATGTATTTAACACCCTCAATCGACCATTCAATCGGTGCCTCGTTGCCATCTGGCATCTCTGCCCAGGTGTTTTCATCGTAAGGTTTAATCGTCGGATTGTCTTCCGTCAATGCCATCTTAAATCGAATGTAGCTGTTGATGTGGCTGTCGTATAGGTGATGGATCACTTTTCTTGCCGACCAGCTTCCTGGGCGGTAGGGTTTTTCCAACAAGCTTTCATCCACGTTGGCCAGTAAATCAGCCAATTGGCCGGGAAGGTCCGAGATGATCGAAATCCATTCTTCACGCAAAGCTGGCGTAATGACTTCGGGTGCTGAAAACTTCCCAATGGGATATTGTAAGGGATTTAACGCTTCCATATTATCGTGTATAAAACGCTGTAATTTCGGATCCTGCCTGACGTGTATGTGCAATGAGTGGATGGACTCCTTGGTGCATGCTTTCCATCATTTCTTTTCCACTTTCTTTGGCTAATTGGGCTACATGTAACACATATTCAACTTCGCCTTCTTCCAATTCCATCGGAACAACGACTTGATAGGGTTGATTTCCTAAGGCGGCTAAACGTGCGGCTGCTTGTTTGGCAGCTTCAAAACTGTTTTCTAAATCTGCTGGATCGATCGTAATTACCTGTGGCTCTTGCGCTACTTTCTCCGCCAAAACCTCTGCAATGGCTTGATCCAAACCTTCCAAAAGCTTCCGGAATGCATGGTAATTTTTGCCATTACGCATTCGCTCACGAATCGATTGACGAATAAAATAGGTAATCGAATCAGTGACTGTTAGGCCAATTTCCGCGGTCTGCTTAAAGATCAAGGAACTCGGCGACATGCCCGGAATCGTATTGGGGTCATGTAAAACAACCACGCCTTCGGATGTCAAAAATCCATCTATCCGCGTACAAACTCCGAATCCCAAATCATCAAAGGCCTGCTTCACCTGCACTTGAATTTCTTGAAGATGTTGCAAAGAAGCATCCATCGGAATGCGCTTGCGCGTTAATTTTGACTTGTATTTGGCATTGAAATCAAATACTTCCACCGATTCGTCAATGACAATTTCCGTTGGAGGAAGGGCTACCGATTCACCTTTGGGCGTTTGAATGACCCCGCAACTGAATTCATTTCCATTGACAAAGGCTTCCAACAAGACCGCATCTTCCGAATGCATCGAATGAATACAAGCCTTCGTCACCGTATGTGTAAAGTATTCGCGCAACGCGCTCAATAATTCAGCTGGGTGAGCGTATACTTGATGATTAAAGCGCACGGGAAATCCAATGCCCTCGTCTAAATTGACCATTTTCTGAAGTACCTCCACTTGTTGGTCTTCCGAATACGTAATCCAATGCTCTCTGTATATCTCCTGAATGAACAAGCATTTTTTAATCGCTTGATCAAATACTTCCAACGAATCTTCCTTCACAAAGGCTAATCCAATCGATGATCCTTGATGGGGCGCTTTGGCAACAAAGGGAATTCCAATGGCCTTTTTTACTTGCTCAAACAAGGTCTCCCGACCGAATGCCTCGTAATCAGCGCGCTGCAATACGAAGTATTTTTTATTCAAACCGACGCTCTTTTTAAGCCAATCGTTTTGTTTGATTTTATCAATTCCAATCGACGAACCTAATAAACTCGGTCCCGAATAGGGGATATTGAACCATTCCAACAAGCCTTGAATGCTGCCATCTTCCGCGCCCGGACCATGCATGGCGATGAATGCAAAGTCAAAATGTGCAGAAAATTCTGCTGGGCTAATTTTCGTTCCAATGGATGCAATCATCGCATCGTAATCGCTCAAATCCATTAATGATTCGGTATAAACCGAAAAGGGTGCTGTTTGGTAAGCCGCTGGTGGAAAGAAATTTCGGATAGATTCCTGGAAAATTAGTTCTTCCTTGATCAGAATGAAATTTCCTAAACCGTCTACAAAGACCGGAATGGGGCTGAATAAAGCCTTGTTGATATGTGCCATCGCCGTTTTACCACCGGCAAAACTGATTTCACGCTCTCGCGCCTGGCCACCAAAAAATATTCCTATGCGCATCATCCTACTTTGATTTCTTCTACTGCTGTAATTTCAGGTACGTCGCGACGAATCGCTTCTTCGACGCCGGCACGAAAGGTCATGGCCGACATATTACATGATTGGCAATTGCCTACCAGCGCTAATTTCAACACATTTTCGGTCGTGATTTCAACAATCTCTACGTTTCCGCCATCTGCCACTAAATAGGGTCTAATGCTATCTAAGGCCGTTTGGATTCTGGAATAGAGTGGGTGATTTTCCATGTAGCTGTCTATTGTGCGTTGTTAATCGCGATTTGCTGCGCCAAATTAGCCGCAATTTGTCCAAATGCCTCTGCCGTCGGTCCTTCTTCCGCCGCAATCGGTTTTCCCGCATCGCCCGCTTCCCGAATTCCCTGTACTAAGGGTACCTCGCCTAAAAATGGAACTTTATATTTTGTCGCTAATTCCTTGCCACCATCTTTGCCAAACAAATAGTATTTATTGTCGGGCAACTCCGCCGGTGTGAAATATGACATGTTTTCGACTAATCCCAAAATAGGCACATTGATCCCATTTTGCTTGAAAAATTGCAAGCCTTTGGTCGCATCTGATAAGGCCACTTTTTGTGGTGTAGTGACGATGACTGCACCGGTCAACTTGATTAATTGCACCAAAGTCAAGTGGATGTCGGATGTTCCTGGAGGTAAATCGATTAATAAATAATCCAATTCTTCCCAATTCGTATCCCCGAAAAATTGACGCAAAGCCTGCGTCATCATCGGCCCGCGCCAAGGCACAGGGCTTTCCGTAGGGGCTAAAAAGCCCATCGAAATCAATTTAATGCCGTATTGGTTGATGGGTTGAATGCGATTTTTGCCATTGATTTCTTGCACCAAAGGTTGCATGTCTTCCGCGCCAAACATCACCGGAATCGAAGGGCCCGAAATGTCGGCATCCAAAATACCCACTTTGGCGCCTGCTTTCTTCAAAGCCATGGCTAAATTCGCCGTAACGGTCGATTTACCCACCCCTCCCTTGCCAGAAGCCACCGCAATGACATTCTTAACACCTGGAATTAAGGGATCTTGTTGTTGGATAGACGTTACCTCCGCGGTCATGTTGATGACAACTTTTAGGTCTGGATGCACTAATTTATGAATGGCGCCCTCACAATCTTGTCTGATTTTCTCCTTCAACGGGCAGGCCGGCGTCGTTAAAACAACCGTGAAGCGAACTTCGCCTACGCCCAATTCGATATCTTTAATCATCCCCAAGGTCACCAAATCCTTTTTCAAATCCGGTTCCTGTACGGTGCTCAACGCGCCTAAGATGATTTCTTTTGTTACACTCAATTCTCCCATAATACGTTCTTTCCTTTCAAACCTCAAATATAGGGCTTTGTCTTAAGATAAGGCCAATATTTGTTGGTCTATTTTTGCCAATAATTTGGACTTATCCACACCCGATTGATCCTTGTTAATTTCATTTCGAAGTCTTAATAAAATATCACGATGCTGCGCGTATTGCAAAGGATGCGGTTTGTGATTAACAGTAGCGATGATTTCTTTCCATTTTTTCGCGATATCTAAAAGGTCATCTTCGAAATGTGCCAACTTAAATCGTTCATAGATGTAATTGATGGCCTGCTCTGTCGGATGAATCATATCAGCTTGGTAAAAACGATAGTCGCGTAATTCATCCATCATGATCTCAAAGGCAGGAAAATACATCACCTGATTGGGATATTTTCTAACCAAAATATCTGCCGCAAGACGCAAGGTCGCTTTTGAAACCGTATTTTCAGGTATCCCGTCGCGGGTATGCCGAACCGGGGAAACACTTAAAATGATTTTTTGAGTCGGATTTTCTTTGATAAAGTTTTCATAGGCCAAACAAATCTCCTCCACCGTACTTTGTTTTTTGATGAATCGTACAGCGGCTTGTTTGTGACAATTGGCAATTGCCCTCCCTAAAATTTGATCTTCATAATAAAATGCCGTTCCCCACGTAATAATTAGGAACTGACTTTTGGATAAAAACTGAAGCGTTTTTGTTTTGATGTCAGTCAGTTGGGCCAAAAAGTCCGCTTCATTCTCACCCATGAATTGCGAATGAAAATCAGGATGGACATATAGTTTTCCTTGTTTATATAAGTCGGTCGATAGGATAGGCTGCAGGCTCAAGCCCCGCAAAATGCTCAAGGGATGAAATAATGTCCCCAACGCCTGGTTGGATACTTCTAAAGGCAAGTCGGCCAATCGCTGTCCCATATTTTCCGCAAAACAAGATCCGATGCATAGGATTTGGCTGTTCGGGCGAATCAGGTACGCGGTGCGAAGAATGGAGAAGTTGGTGGTAAGGTTGATCATGGGTAAATCCCCAGACTGAAGCCTGGGGTTATAAAAATATGTTGTCCCAGGTTTCAGCCTGGGGTTTTACATTTATATCCCCAGACTTTAGTCTGGGGTTTGGGGCTATTACAATCCCTTCGCCCAGCGATTCATCTTGTTTTCCATCACATCCAGTGGCATGTTGCCATCTTTCAGGATTTCATCGTGAAAGTCGGAAAGTTTGAATTTCGGTCCCAATTCCTTGCTTAGGCGCTCACGAATCTCGCGAATTTTTAAGGCTCCGATTTTATACGAAAGTGCCTGCGCTGGAATCGCCATGTAGCGTTCGATTTCGGCAACGGTTCCTTCTTCGCCAAGGGGTTCGTTGTCCATCATGTACTTGATGGCTTCCTCGCGTGTCATGTTTTTCGAGTGCATGCCCGCATCCACCACTAAGCGAATTGCTCGGTGCATTTCATCGCCCAAAGCTCCCATGTATTGGTATGGATCTGTGTATAGTCCTAACTCTTTTCCTAAACTTTCTGTGTATAGCGCCCAACCTTCTGCATAGGCCGAGTTGCCTCCGAAACGACGGAACTTTGGCATGGCACTATTCTCTTGTTGGAGACTTACTTGGTAATGATGCCCTGGAATCGCCTCATGCAAGAATAAACTTTCCATCCCGGAAGTACTATTGAATTTAGTCGCATCCAAAATAGGTACATAGAATATACCTGGTCGGGTTCCATCTTCGGATCCTTGGAAATATTCCGCGGATGCAGATGCCGCACGGAATGCTTCGGTTTGACGAACCTCAAAAGGTGTTTTGGGAACTCTACCAAACATCGTCTTCAACGCTGGTTCCATCTTTTTGTGAATGGTTTCAAATGCGGCAAGCACCTCAGCAGGTTTTTTATAGGGCATAAACTGCTTGTCCGTCCGCATGAATTCAAAAAATGCCTTCAAGTCCCCCTTGAAACTAACGCCATCTTTGATTTTTTCCATTTCCGTCCGAATGCGCTTCACTTCGGATAGACCGGTTTGGTAAATTTCCTCCGCAGGTTTATCCGTGGTCGTCAAAACGCGAATCAAGTATTGATAATATTTCGCACCATTCGGAATCGCTGAAATACCCGTGGTCGTACGGGATTTTGGTAAGTATTCCGTTTGAAGGTATTGTGCCAAACGTGCGTAGGCAGGCATGATCTCCGACTGGATTATTTGCGTGTATTCTTGCGTGAATTTCGCTTTGTCGGCCGCCGTGAAATCCTTTGGAAAATTATTCAATGGACCGTAAAATGTGCTTTGCTTGATGTCAGACACGTTGAACGATTGCAATTGCGGAATGATTTTTTGAACCAAAGCCTTTGGCAAAACAATGTTTGCTGCAACGCCTTTTTTGAAATAAACGATGCTCGAATCCATGTAAGCGGCCCCGATGTGCATGCGTTTTTCCCAATTTTCATAATCCTTTTTCGTGGCAAAGGGTTGCATCACGGAACCGCTGCCCAACTGCGCAAAGGTCAAGTGAAAGCCATAAAATTGGTTTAAGGGCATTAAATTGTCTTGGAATGTCAAGCCCTCTAAGCCCAATTCGATGTCACGCTTCAAGATATCAAAGGTGATTTGGTCATTCGCATCTAATTTCTCCCGATCGATTTCGCCTAAACTCGTTTGCGTTTTCTCCAAAAGTGCCTTGATTTTGGCACGATGCGCATCTGTGAAATCAATATTCAATTGATCGTTGTAACGATTGTCGCCATTGGCCGTCGCCGCAACGGGGTTGAGTTTCAATTGCTCCTCGTAGTAAGTATCCACAAGTGTGCTAAGTTCTTTTTTGGCATCGCCTGATTTACAGGAAACGAAGGCCAACAAGCATAATAGGTAAGTCAGTTTTTTCATTATGTTGATTTAGAATTCGAATATAAAAAGAAAGCGGAACAACAGCTGCATGCCACGATCGATTGTCCTTTTTCTACAAAAGGTAATTTCGCCAAAAATTCTATATTTGTTGTTTACTTACATATCAACACCTAAGCATTTATCAATTTATGTCAAACAAGGGAGCTGAACGCGAACGACTAAGTCTTCGTAACGACAATAAGGGGTGGAAAAAGTGGGGTCCTTACTTGACAGAGCGTCAGTGGGGAACGGTTCGGGAAGATTATTCAGCTAGCGGAAATGCCTGGGATACGATTTCACACGACATGGCACGTTCGAAAGCCTATCGTTGGGGTGAAGAGGGGATCGGGGGGATTTCCGACAATAAACAGCACGTTTGTTTCGCGTTTGCCTTTTGGAACCACCGCGATCATATCTTAAAAGAACGTTTTTTTGGCCTAACGGGCAATGAATCGAATCATGGGGAGGACGTGAAGGAATTGTATTATTACCAAGATTCCACGCCAACGCACTCCTACCAAAAAATGCTGTACAAGTATCCACAGCAAACTTACCCCTATCAAAAACTCATCGATGAAAGCAAAAAACGCTCGCGTTTAGAGCCGGAATATGAGTTGATGGACACGGGAATATTCGATAATAACGAATTTTTCGACATCTCCATGGAATATGCAAAAGGAGATGAACAAGATATATTAATTCAAGTAACGGTGGAAAACCGTTCGAAAGTCGCGGCGCCGATTACCGTGTTGCCTACCATTTGGTACCGGAATACCTGGTGCTGGGGTTACGAGAAGTATAATTATAAACCGATGTTGACGGGTGTCGGACATTCCTTCATCGAGGTGGATCACCGCGTCGTAGGCCGATTCAAATTATATGCGGAGGATGCGGATGAGTTTTTATTCTGCGATAATGAGACCAATTTTGAGCGTTTGCATGGTTCTGCAAATCTGTCGCATTTCACGAAGGATGGCATCAACGATTACGTTGTCAATAAAAATAAGCACGCCGTCAATCCGAATCACATCGGTACCAAAGCGTCTGTTCGCTATTCGGCGAAGATTCCGGCAGGTGGGAAGAAGGTATTTCGTTTGCGTTTAACTACGCTGACCTTGCGTGAACCCTTCGCGGATTTCGATGAGATCTATGCTGCGCGCTTGAAAGATGCGGATGATTTTTACGCGGATTTACAGAAAGATATTACGGACGCTAGCTTGCGTAATTTGCAGCGTCAGGCCTATGCGGGCATGTTATGGACCAAACAATGGTACTATTACAATGTCTTCGAATGGATCAAAGGGGATCCGGCCATGCCAAAACCGGATGCCTCACGGAAACTCGGTCGGAACAATACCTGGCGGCACATGTACGCCGCGAATATCCTTTCCATGCCGGATAAATGGGAATATCCTTGGTTTGCGGCGTGGGATTTGGCCTTTCATACTTTGCCCTTGGCACGTCTGGATCCGGATTTTGCCAAACGCCAATTAGCTGTTATTCTGCGTGAATATTACATGCACCCGAATGGGCAAATTCCAGCTTATGAATGGTCATTCTCGGATGTGAATCCTCCTGTTCATGCTTGGGCGACTTGGAAGGTTTATGAAATCGACAAGGAGATGAATGGGGGCAAAGGGGATGTCGTTTTCTTGGAGCGTATCTTCCATAAATTATTGCTGAATTTCACCTGGTGGGTGAATTTGAAGGATGAGGGTGGTAATAACATCTTTGGAGGTGGTTTCTTGGGCATGGATAATATTGGGGTGTTTGACCGTTCGGCACAATTGCCTACCGGAGGACATTTGGAGCAGGCGGATGGTACAGGTTGGATGGCCATGTACAGTTTGAATATGTTGCGCATTGCCTGCGAGATTGCTTTGGAAAACCCGGTTTATCAGGATATGGCTTCCAAATTCTTTGAGCACTTCTTGCACATCGCGGGTGCCATGCAGTCGATCGGTGGCGATAAATTGAACCTTTGGGATGAAGATGACCAGTTCTATTATGACATGTTGCATAAGGAAGATGGGTCTGCCGAATTATTAAAAGTGCGTTCGATGGTGGGCTTGATTCCGCTATTTGCAGTTGAGGTATTGACCTCGGATATGTTGGAGAAATTACCAGCCTTCAAACGTCGGGTGGAATGGGTGTTGAACAACCGACCGGATTTGGCGAGTTTGATTTCGCGCTGGTATGAGCCGGGCAAAGGGGAGAGTCGATTGCTTTCGATCTTGCGTGGTCACCGGATGAAGATGATTATGAAGCGGATGTTTGATGAGACGGAATTTTTGTCGGATTTTGGTATCCGTTCTTTGTCGAAATACCACAAGGAACATCCCTATAAATTTGCCTATGAGGGAGGAACCTTGCAAGTCGATTATACGCCGGCGGAGTCGACGGGCAGTATGTTTGGGGGGAACTCCAACTGGCGTGGCCCGATTTGGTTCCCGATGAATTACTTGATTTTGGATTCCTTGAGTAAGTTCTCCGATTATTATGGAGCGGATTACGAGGTGGAATTCCCAACGAATTCGGGCGAAATGATGAACATCAAAGATGCTGCAGAGGGCGTTTCGCGTCGTTTATTGGCCATGTTTGTGCCAAACGAAAAAGGCGTCGTGCCGATGTACGATGGGCATGAAAAATTACATGACGATTCCCATTTGTTCTTTGAATACTTTGACGGCGATACCGGCAAAGGATTAGGGGCGAATCATCAAACCGGTTGGACCGGATTAATCTCTGAAATTATCCTACAATTACATAAGAAATAATGCAAACACCCGAAGAACGTTTAGCGGCCTTGGGCCTTGTTTTACCACCTGCACCGAAACCTTTAGGGGTTTACAAACCCGGTTTGCAGGTAGGGGAATTCTATTATGTTTCGGGCCATGGTCCTGTGCTGCCAGATGCATCGCTGATTATCGGTCGGATCGGCGCGGAGATGGACATCGAGGCGGGGAAACTCGCTGCCCAACAAGTGGGCTTGACGATTTTAGCGACGTTGAAAGCACAATTAGGCTCCTTGAATCGCGTGAAACGCGTTATCAAGGTCTTGGGGATGGTCAATGCGACGGAGGATTTTTTGCGTCACCCCTATGTGATTAATGGCTGTTCGGAATTATTTGCCAAAGTTTGGGGCGAGGAAAATGGCATCGGTGTTCGTTCCGCAGTGGGCATGGGGACTTTGCCGGATAATATCCCGGTGGAGATTGAGGCGATGTTTGAGCTAGACAGTTAAACGTGATGTATCACGTTTAACTGTCTAGCAGTCGCTAGTCACTAGTCGCTAGTCTTTTTCTCTTTGGCAATCCTTTTAGGTTTGCCAAAGTTTGAGGCGCTTTTTGCGCCGATTCCCCAGACTGAAGTCTGTGCTTATAAAATTCTGATTATAAAGTGCAAAGCAGATTCTTTGGCAATCCTTTTAGGTTTGCCAAAGTTTGAGGCGCTTTTGCGCCGATTCCCCAGGCTGAAGTCTGGGCTTATAAAATTCAGATTATAAAGTGCGAAGCAGATTCTTTGGCAATCCTTTCAGGTTTGCCAAAGTTTGAGATGCGAAGCATCGATTTTTCAGTTGGGTTACTTATCTGCTTCGAATTAACCCATCGAGATACTCGGCGCGAAAACGCGCCTCAACCTTTGGCAAACCTGAAAGGATTGCCAAAGAGGCTTCGCAAACCTAAAAGGATTGCCAAAGGTTCCAACGTCTAACGTCTAAAGTCCAAGTTCTATTGACTAATTTCCAACATCCTTTTCAGCGCCTTATACGCCGGCACGCGGATGGATTCTTCCAAATTGATTTCAGGTAATTCGTAGTACAAGGCATTGTACAACTTCTCCAGAGTATTCATTTTCATGTAGGGACATTCAGAACAAGCGCAGGTGTTTTGCTCGTTGGCCGGTGCCGGAATCAAATGCTTATGCGGTACAGCTTGCTTCATTTTGTGCATGATGCCTGCCTCGGTTGCCACGATGAACGTGTAGTTTGGTGAGGTTTCCACGTATTTCAATAGCGCCGTTGTCGATCCTACGAAATCCGCTTCTTTCAAGATGATTTCCTTGCATTCTGGGTGGGCGATCAACAAAGCGTCTGGGTATTCCTTTTTCAATGCCGCTAATTTCTCCAACGAAATATCAATGTGCACCATGCAGGCGCCTTCCCAAAGAATCAGGTCCCGACCGGTTTTGTGTGCCACATAGCGACCCAAATTCGCATCCGGTGCAAAGATGATTTCACGATCAGCTGGGATGGACTCGACGATTTGAACGGCATTGGATGAGGTGCAAATGATGTCGGTCATGGCCTTGATTTCGGCCGAGCAGTTGATGTACGAAACAACAATTGCGTCAGGATGTGCTGCTTTTAAGGCCGCAAATTCGGATGCAGGTACGGAGTCTGCCAACGAGCATCCCGCATTGAAATCCGGAACCACCACTTTTTTCGAAGGGTTTAGGATTTTAGCCGTTTCACCCATGAAATGTACGCCACAGAAGACGATTAAATCGGCCTCCGTTTTTTCAGCGGCTTGGGACAATCCGAGTGAATCACCCACGTAGTCGGCCAATTCCTGGATTTCACCATCCACATAATAATGGGCTAAAATCACGGCGTTTTTCTCCTTTTTCAGGCGCTGGATTTCGGTAATTAACTCAACACCTTTGGGAGTCGAGCGGGCGATATACCCTACGGATTTGGCTTCGTCGATTAAATTCATTTCGCTTTGAGGCTAAGGTCTAAACTTTTCACTTGGTGCGTTAAGGCACCTACGGATATGTAATCTACTCCCGTTTCGCCATAGGCGCGGAGTGTTTTTTCATTGATTCCACCGGAGGCTTCGGTTACGAACCGACCGTCTATTTTCCGGATGGCAGCGCGGAGGCGTTCGGGGCTGAAATTGTCCAACATGATTCGCTGAACGCCGCCGATGGCCAGTACTTGGTCTAATTCATCTTCGTTACGTACCTCGATTTCAATGGAAAGTGGCGTAGGCAAAGACGCATTGTAAGTAAATGCTTTTTCCAAAGCCGCTTGGATTCCACCCGCAAAGTCGACGTGATTGTCTTTGATGAGGATCATGTCGAACAAACCATAGCGGTGATTCACAGCGCCACCAATCTTGCAGGCCCATTTTTCCGCCAAACGGAAGTTGGGCGTCGTCTTCCGCGTATCCAACAATTTGGCCCGCGTACCTTCTAATATATTGACCAAAGAACGGGTATATGTCGCAATCCCCGACATCCTTTGCATGCAGTTCAGTACCAAACGTTCCGCTTTCAAGATGGATTGCGAGGAACCTGTTACTTCCAAAACGATTTGGCCCGGTTCGATCCAAGTGCCATCGTGGATGAAGACTTGCACCTGCAAGGACGCGTCCACTTCCTTGAAAATCGCTAAAGATAATTCTACCCCAGCGAGAATTCCGCGGTCTTTCACCAGCAATTGTGCTGTTCCATTTGCATCAGCAGGGACGGTGGAAAGGGAGGTGTGATCTCCATTGCCGATGTCCTCTGCGAGGGCAGCTTGGATAAAAGCTTGTACGTAATCCGGCGCTAAATAATTGAACATGTCGATTTTTTGGAAAGGCAAATTTACGAAAATTCCATTCCGAATTGATTTCTAAGAAAATTATCCTATTTTTGCTGCTTATCATGCAAAAGAAGGTTAACGTATTTCATTTATCGTTGTTTATGCCCGTGCTGTTTTGGCTCGTGGCTAAGCCAATATCGTTCGTTAAGGCCGACCAAGCAAAGGTAAAAACGGAGAAGCAACAAAAGACGATTCAAGTCGCGGAACAGCATGTTTACCAAACAAGCTCTAGCACACAGCTCGATTTTCCGCAGGATTTTGTATTCCCTAGCCTTCAAGTAATTCTTACGAAGGTTTCTTCTACAGCCATTAAATTGCCTTCGGTGGTCCATCGGACGCAATTCATGCGCATTTTATTAACTCAATTTATTGCTACACTGGCGCCATGAAAGGCAGTCGCTAGTCACTAGTCGCTAGTCGTTAGTCGTCAGTCACTAGTCGCTAGTCGTCAGTCACTAGTCGCTAGTCAAATGACTAAGGTCTAACGTCCAATGTCCAACGTCTAAAAGAATTTTTACAATTTTTATTTTCAATTTAACTTAAAGTTATGCGTTACAAAAGTGCCATTATTTGGCTGTCTACGATTATTTCAGCCCTATGTATTTTCTTCCTTTCGTTTACGTGGAAGTCAAACCAATTAAAAGAACAAGCGATCAAGTATGCGACTACAGCCGATGGCAAAGTAGATGCAGCGAAGCGTTTGCATTTCATTGATTCCCTTTGGAAGCAACCGGTTTACATCGGATATACCTTACAAGAGGTTACGCAATATGCCTTACAAAAAGGTCTTGACTTAGAAGGTGGTTTACACGCCGTATTAGAGGTTTCTCCCGTAGAAATCTTGCGTGCCCTTTCTGGACAATCAAACGACCCGAATTTCGAGAAGGCTTTAGCAGAGGCAAGTGCTGCACAAGCGACTTCGACGTCATCGTTTAATGAGTTGTTCTACGAGGCATTTGCTCGTATTGCTCCGAAACAATCGTTGGCATCTGTATTCTCAAACTCGGTAAACCGTGGTAAGATTTCATCTACATCATCAGATGCGCAAGTAAAGCGTGTGATTGATGCGGAGATCGACGGTGCGGTGGATCGTGTTTACAAGATCATCCAAGCGCGTATTGACAAGTTTGGTGTTGCGAATCCAAACATCCAACGTTTACCAGGTTCTAACCGTATTCAAGTTGAATTACCCGGTGTAGAGAATCCAGAGCGTGCACGTAAATTATTATCAGGTGCAGCGAAATTAGAATTTGTAGAGTGTTATGAATTGAACGAATACGGTGGAGGTTTAAATGCATTAGGCGCGATTTTAGAGCGTGAGGCAAAGGCTCCAGCAGTCGCAGCTACAGCAGCAGCACCAGCAGCGAAAGATACGGCAGCGAATGCATTGGCATCTCAATTAGCAGCTCCAGCGAAAGATTCAGCAGGAAAAGCGAAGGCAGATACCTCAGGTTCTGCCTTGACGAAATTGTTTATCCAAATGGGTAACGGTATCGGTGTATACGTAAAAGATACAGCGCGTGTGAACGCATTGTTCCGTCGTGCGGACGTGAAAGGTTTCTTTCCAGCGAATTTGAAATTTGCTTGGGCAGCGAAAGGTGTTCCAGCAACAAATGGCGATGAGATCTTAGCACTAGAAGCTTTGAAACAAGCGGAAGGCCAAAAGGCTCCTTTGGAAGGTGATGTAATCACAGATGCTGCACAAGATTTTGACCAAACAGGTCGTGCAGAAGTAACGATGTCGATGAACGGAACAGGTGCTCGTATCTGGAAAAACTTGACAGGCGCGAACATCGGTCGTCGCATTGCGATTGTATTGGATGGTTATGTGTATTCAGCTCCAGTTATCAACGGTGAGATTCCAGGCGGTCGTTCTTCGATCTCAGGTAGCTTCACAGTAGAAGAAGCAAAAGATTTAGCGAATGTATTGAAAGCGGGTAAATTACCAGCGCCAACACGTATCGTGGAAGATGCATTCGTAGGTCCATCATTGGGCGCGGAGGCGATCAACCAAGGCTATATGTCGATGTTATTAGGTTTGCTTTTGGTGATCGTGTTTATGGTCGGTTACTATGGAACTCCAGGTTGGATGGCTAATTTGGCTTTGTTCTTCAACGTATTCTTCATCGCAGGTGTATTGGTTCAAATCCAAGCAGCTTTGACTTTGCCAGGTATCGCGGGTATCGTGTTGACATTGGGTATGGCGGTTGATGCCAACGTATTGATCAACGAGCGTATTCGTGAGGAATTACACAAAGGAAAAGGTTTATTGGAAGCTATCAACCTTGGTTACGAGAAAGCATTAAGTGCGATTTTGGATGGTAACATCACGACGGTATTGATCGGTGTGATTTTAATCATCTTCGGTTCAGGTTCTGTGAAAGGATTTGGAGTAACACTTTGTATCGGTTTGGTTACGTCGGTATTTTCTGCGGTTTACATCTCACACTTATTGGTGAATTGGATGGCAAAACGTGCAATCAAGGCAGGTAAAGAGAAGGAAATGACGTTTGAGACATTTATCTCACGTGATTTGTTCAAAGGCATGAACTTTGATTTCATCGGAAAACGTAAGTATTCATACTGGTTCTCTTGGTTGTTAATCGCTGCGGGTGCTATCGTTGTGATTATGCAAGGTGGTTTCAACTTAGGTGTTGACTTCAAAGGTGGACGTTCGTATGTGGTTGAGTTTAACCAAGCGGTTCCTACGGATAAAGTAAAAGAAGTTTTGGTGGATGATTTCGGAGGAAAAGGTGTTGAGGTGAAGACTTTCAACGGTCCTACGAAATTGAAAGTAACGACTTCTTATTTAGTAGAAGACGAGTCAATTACGGCGAACAATACGGTTCGTACGGCATTGGAAACAGGTTTGAAGGATTTCGCTTCAAACGCTCCGAAAGTAGTTTCTGAGTCGAAGGTAGGAGCGACCGTAGCGGATGATATCTTGATGCAATCGTTTGTATCGATTTTCTATGCCTTGATCGCGATCTTTATCTACATCTTGATTCGTTTCCGCAAATGGCAATATTCATTGGGCGGTATTGTAGCCTTGTTACACGATACCTTAGTGGTATTGGGTATGGTTGGTATCGTTCGTTTGTTCGGTTTCGAATTGGAAATTGACCAAGTATTCATCGCGGCGGTCTTGACGGTGATTGGTTATTCAATTAATGATACCGTGGTCGTATTTGACCGTATCCGTGAGGAGATCGGTGTGAATCCAGATTTGGGTAATAAGGAATTGATGATCAAAACGATCAACGAGTCGATTAACCATACCATGTCACGTACGGTGATGACGGCAACAACGGTATTCTTAGTGGTAACGGTGTTGTTGATCTTCGGTGGTGATGTGTTACGTGGATTCTCATTCGCGATGTTCGTCGGGGTTGTATTTGGTGCATATTCTTCTATTTTTGTAGCGGCGCCAATCGTAATCGACTTAGGAACATCTTCGAAATCAAAGAAATAAGTTCTCATGCCGGTTGCTCGAAAGGGTGACCGGCATTTATATATTCCAACAAATTAATCAACTATGAACAACAGTATCTGGAGAAAGAAACCCATGCACATGTTTGAGCAAGACATGCAAAAAAGCGAGCTCAAGCGCGTATTGGGAAAATGGAGCCTTACGGCGATTGGTATCGGTGCGATTATCGGTGGGGGTGTTTTTGTATTAACAGGAACAGCCGCGCATTTTCACGCAGGACCAGCTTTGGCGCTTTCATTCATTATTGCGGGTGTCGGCTGTATTTTTGCTGCACTATGCTATGCCGAGTTTGCGGCGATGTTACCGGTAGAGGGTAGTGCCTATGCCTATGCTTACGGAACCGTAGGTGAATTGTTTGCCTGGATTATCGGTTGGGGACTTATCCTCGAGTACGCCATGGGTGCGATGACCGTTGCGGTATCGTGGTCGGGGTATTTTAATAAGCTCTTACACCTGTTTGGGATACATTTGCCGGCCAACTTAACCAATGACCCGGTGTCGTTTGGTGGAGCGGCTGTGAATTTACCTGCTTTGGTGATTGTTTGGTTTGTGACTTGGATCTTGGTTAAAGGGATCAAAGAAGCAGCGAGTGCGAATAACATGATTGTTATCCTGAAGGTGGCGGTGATTTTGTTCGTGATCATCATGGGAGCGTTCTACATCAATGTAGAAAACTGGACGCCGTTTATTCCGGAGGAGACTTTGGTCCAACATGAGAACGGTGAAATGTTGCCAGCGTACGGTTGGGGTGGTATCATCTCAGGTGCGTCGGCGATTTTCTTTGCTTACATTGGATTTGATGCGGTTTCGACGCAAGCGGGTGAGGCGATCAATCCGAAGAAAGATATGCCATTTGCGATTATCGCTTCGTTGTTGATCTGTACGGTTTTATACATCGCGGTTTCATTGGTATTGACAGGGATGTTGAATTACAAGGACATTACGGGTGATGCGTTAAAGGCGCCTGTAGCATATGCATTTGAGGCATCAGGTCAGCCATGGGCTGTGTTTTTGATTACGGCAGCGGCGACGGCAGGTTTATTGTCGGTGATGTTGGTGATGATGTTGGGCCAAACACGTGTCTTCTTAGGCATGGCGAAGGATGGTTTATTGCCAAAGTTTTTTGCGGAGGTTCACCCGACGTTCAAGACACCTTGGAAATCGACGATTTTGGTGGGCGCTGTGGTTTCGATCGTGGCTGGTTTTACCCCAATTTCTTTATTGGGTGATATGACGAGTTTTGGTACCTTATTTGCCTTTACGATGGTGTGTTTAGCGGTATGGATTTTACGTTTCCGTGATCCGAATCGTGATCGTCCGTTTAAGGTTTCAGGTTTGAACATCGTGGCTCCTTTGGGAATCTTGGTGAATACCTTTTTGATTTTGAATTTAGGTCGGACAGCCCAAGTATTCGCATTAGCGTGGTTGGTGTTCGGTTTGGTGGTCTACTTCTTGTACGGCCGACCGAAGTCGCACTTGAATACGAGAGAATAATGGAAAGGCCCCTGTGTAAGGGGCTTTTTTTATGGTCCCCAGACTAAAGTCTGGGGTTATAAATAGCCCTAGGCTTTAGCCTAGGGATTTGGGAGCCCCATCATCCCAATTTTATAACCCTAGGCTTTAGCCTAGGGATTCCAGCCGAAGGCTGTGTGGGCGATATCCTATCTTCGTGTCTCCAGACTAAAGTCTGTAGAGCCCCAGACTAAAGCCTGGGGTTATAAATAGCCCTAGGCTTTAGCCTAGGGATTCCAGCCGAAGGCTGTGTGGTGATGTCCTATCTTCTCGTCCCCAGACTAAAGTCTGTAGAGTCCCAGACTAAAGTCTGGGGTTTTTAACAACCCTAGGCTTCAGCCTAGGGAATCGATGCTGCGCATCTCAAACTTTGGCAAAGCTTGGAGCTTTGCCAAAGAGATAAAGGTTTGCCAAAGAGCTATTTTTGGCGTATTTTTGCAGCTTGATTTATCATTATGCAAAAGATTGACGCGGAAATTGCCAAACGACGGACCTTTGGTATCATCTCTCATCCCGATGCGGGGAAAACGACCCTGACGGAAAAATTGCTACTCTTCGGAGGGGCCATTCAAACGGCTGGGGCGGTGAAATCGAATAAGATTAAGAAGGGGGCGACCTCCGACTTTATGGAAATCGAGCGCCAAAGAGGGATCTCGGTGGCGACGTCCGTGATGACGTTTGAGTACAATGATGTCAAAATCAACATCCTGGATACACCCGGTCACAAGGATTTTGCGGAGGATACGTATCGGACGTTGACAGCCGTGGATTCAGTAATTTTGGTGATCGACTGCGTGAAGGGTGTCGAGGAACAAACGGAGCGTTTGATGGAAGTATGTCGCATGCGCAAGACGCCGGTGATTATTTTTATCAACAAGATGGACCGTGAGGGCCAAAACCCGTTTGACCTACTAGATGAATTAGAACAGAAATTAGGCATCTCGGTGCGTCCTTTGACCTGGCCGATTAACATGGGCCAAAACTTCAAAGGCGTTTACCATTTGTTGGATCGCTCCTTGAACTTGTTCTCAGCGAATAAAACGAAGATTGAAAAGAATGTCGTGGCGGTTGATATCGCAACGCCGGAATTGGATGCGCGTGTGGGTGAGCGTGATGCGAACCAATTGCGTGAAGATGTGGATTTGATTGAGGGCGTTTACGAAACCTTTGACAGAGAAGAATATTTAAGTGGGGAGTTGGCGCCCGTGTTTTTTGGCTCGGCGGTCAACAACTTTGGTATCCAAGAATTGTTGGATACGTTTACCAAAATCGCTCCGCCGACGCAAGCGCGTGGGACGGATGTGCGTTTGGTGGAACCCAATGAAAAGAAATTTACCGGATTCGTGTTCAAGATTCACGCGAATTTGGATCCGAAACACCGTGACCGGATTGCGTTCTTACGTATATGCTCGGGCGTGTTTCATCGCAATACCTTTTACCAACATATTCGTTTGAAGAAGAATGTACGCTTCGCGAATCCGTACAATTTCATGGCCCAGGATAAAGAGGTCGTGGAGGAAGGATTCCCGGGGGATGTAATCGGTTTGTACGATACGGGTACGTTTAAAATTGGTGATACGCTGACCGAAGGGGAGGTAATGAATTACCAAGGAATCCCGAGCTTCTCGCCGGAGATTTTTAAGGAATTGATCAATTTGGATCCGATGAAATCCAAGCAATTGGAGAAGGGGATTGACCAGTTGACCGATGAAGGTGTTGCCCAATTATTTACGCAGCCCCAATTGGGTAATCGGAAGATTGTGGGAACGGTAGGAGACCTGCAGTATGAGGTAATCCAGTATCGCTTGGAGCATGAATATGGCGCGAAATGTCGCTTTGATGGCATGTCGGTGACAAAGGCTTGTTGGATCACCTCCGAAGACCCGAAAAAACTGCAAGAATTTGTGCGTTTAAAAGGCCAAAACATCGCACAAGATAAAGATGGCAATTACGTGTTCTTAGCGGACTCCGACTGGATTCTTCGCATGAACCAAACGAATAATCCCGAGATTGAATTCCACTTTACGAGTGAGTTTAAGTTGGCATAGCCCCTTTGGCAATCCTTATAGGTTTGCCAAAGGTTGAGGCGCTTTTCGCGCCGATTCCCCAGACTAAAGTCTGGGGTTAATAATAACCCTAGGCTTTAGCCTAGGGATTCCAGCCGTAGGCTGGTGGGAAGTCTATATCATGGAATCATGCTGGTCTACTGTCTGTAGACCCCGGGTTAAAACCTGCAGAGCCCCAGACTAAAGTCTGGGGTTATTAATAACCCTAGGCTTCAGCCTAGGGATGGATCGCGCCGAGTAACTCGATGATTTAATACTTGGTATGTGGGTGACCCATAGGTATGAATCGATGCTGCGCATCTCTGCATTATTTAAGTTTCTCCATTTTCTCCTGAAACTTTTTACTAGCCTCACGATAATGCTGTAGGATTTGTTCATTGGAAAGGCCTTCTAACTCTTTGTTAATTTTAGCTCTTATTCGTCGAACAGATTTCACGCAATCATAGCCTTTGATCGTATCTTCAGAAGTTTTCATAGGATTTCTCTAGGTGATTTTATGGCGATGTGAGTCAAACCTCGCTGTGAATTTACAGGAATGTATCTTCTTATTCTATTCGAAAATCGGGTAATTAATAACACCTTGCTTCAGCCTAGGGAATAGACGCGTGGTATCGCGTCCCTACATTATTTGTTTTTTTTCGCCTTTTCTAAAAATTCTCGACTAGACTTTTGAAGACGTTTAAGTATTTCCTCATTCGAAAGTCCAAATAATTCCTTGCTAAGCTTTGTTTTAATTCTTCGAAATGATTTCACACAATGATAACCTTTGATAGTGCCTTCTGTAGTTTTCATAGGATTTCTCTGGGAGATTTAATGGTGATTTGAGTCAAACCTCGCTGTGAATTTATATGATTGTATCCGATAATTCTATTCGAATTTACGATATGTTTGAAGTTCCAACTAATAAGTGCATCTGCTTGATGAACAGTGGCCGCGGCTATGTGAATACAATCGTAAAGACTAGTTTCTCCTACGACTTTCTCTGTTATATATTCATGCGCCAACATTAATATTTCTTCACTTATGTGAATTTTCTCTTTCTGATTATCATTTAGGGTGTTAAATAATTTTGTTACCCGACTTGGTGCTTTCTTTAATTCTTCTTCGATTATTTCAGAATATAGGCAGATGATTTTACCTGATAGGACTTTTTCAAAAATAAGATTGGTTTCAAATAGAAATTCGTCGTCGTAATATCCACCAAAAATAGATGTGTCGAAATAATAGCGTGCAGGTACATCGGTCAGATTCATGCCTGCAATTACTTGCTATTTGAAATGGAATAGAAGTATAAAACTGATAATGAAAATCAGGTTCTTGGTTAAATTTAAGCGTTTCGCTAGCCTTGGACTAGAATCCCTAGACTAAAGTCTGGGGTTAAAATACCCCTAGGGACTAGACGCGATGTACAATAATCGGCGCGAAAAGCGCCTCAAACTTTGGCAATCCTGTAAGGTTTGCCAAAGACAAAAAAGGATGCCGAAGAAAAAACCTCTTCACTCTTACCTCTAAACTAACCCAAGATCCTTCTGAATCACCCCAACCTTCTCCTGCAAGGCAGCAAAGGTCTTGTCGAAATCAGCTGCGGATGCCAAAGGAGCATTCACCGACACATAGAATTTAATCTTCGGTTCCGTGCCCGATGGACGTGCGGAGACTTTCGATCCGTCGGCGAGGATGAGTTGGATCACGTTGGAGGCTTCGATGCCGCGGCCAACCGCGATGGGTGTTTGGATTCCCGTAACCAAATCTGTTGAGATTAAACCCTCATAATCTAAGACCGTTACCGGTTTAGAACCCGCCACGGATGCAGGAACGTTCGAACGCAAATTGATCATCATTTGCTTGATCTCTTCCGCGCCAGCTTTACCCTTTTTGGTTAAGGAGATAAGGCCTTCGTAATAGAAATTATTCTCGATGTACATTTCGGCCAAGAAGTCGAACAGGGATTTGCCCTGATCTTTCGCGTAAGCCGTTAATTCTGCGATCATGGCACAAGAGGCCACCGCGTCTTTGTCGCGGACTGCATCGCCAATTAAATAGCCGTAGGACTCCTCGCCACCGCCGATGAACTTTTCTTTGCCCTCCAACTCGCGGATCACCTGCGCGATGTATTTAAAGCCGGTCAGCGTGTTGTAGCAAGTCACGCCTTTGGACGCACACATTTTATCGATCAAATCCGTGGTCACAATCGTTTTGGCCACAAATTCATTGCCCTTCAAATCCGTTACTTTCAATAAGTAATACAGGATCAAACTGGCCATTTGGTTACCGTTCAACAGTACCCATTCGCCGTGTTGGTTCTTTACCGCAGCTCCCACGCGATCCGCGTCAGGGTCTGTCGCTATGACTAAATCTGCATCGATCGCTTTGGCTGTATTCAAGGCCAAAGTCATCGCTTCCTTTTCCTCCGGATTCGGATATACGACGGTTGGGAAATTGCCATTGGGAATTGCTTGCTCTTCCACGACCGTAACCGCCTCAAAACCTAATAAGTCTAGTGCTTTGGGGACCAACGTAATCCCCGTTCCATGGATAGGAGAGAAGACGATTTTGAGGTCTTTTTGTCGTTGGATGACGTCGGGCTTCCGACAATTATCCTTAATAGTTGTCAAATAAGCCGCATCGATCGATTCGTCTAATAAGTGCAATAGGGAATCATTGCCCTCAAATTTAATATCAGCTACCGTGGAAATAGCATTCACCTCCGCCACGATGTTCTTGTCATGCGGCGCTACGACCTGCGAGCCATCAGCCCAATAAGCCTTGTAGCCATTGTATTCCTTTGGGTTATGGGATGCGGTGATGACCAAACCGGCTTGGCAGCCCAACTCGCGTACCGTGAACGATAACTGCGGGGTAGGACGCAAAGCAGGGAAGAGGTAGACCTCAATGCCATTCGCAGTGAAGATATTCGCTGCGATGCGCGTGAATTCCGGGGAATTGTTGCGGGAATCGTGGGCGATGGCTACTTTGATTTTTTGACCAGGCAGACATTTGTTCAGGTAATTCGCAAAACCTTGTGTCGCTGCACCCACGGTGTATTGATTCATGCGGTTGCAACCCACGCCCATCTCGCCGCGCATGCCGCCCGTCCCAAATTCCAGGGATTTGTAGAAGGAATCCGTCAAAGCGGTCTGTTCGCCGGCAGCGATCATCGCTTGGATTTGTGTTTTGGTTTCGGCATCGTAGGGGCCGTTTAACCATTGGTCGATGTTTGCTTGGGTCGTTGCGTCAAATGTCATATCCTAAATTTCTCCGGTAAAAACGTGTTTGGCTGGGCCAATTAAAAATATTTCGGTGAATCCGTCCGTGCTGTTTCCTTCGAATTGCACGGCTAATTCGCCGCCTAATGTCTTGATTTGAATGGGGCTATGCATGCCTTTGGTGGTATTGGATACCAAAGCCGCTGCCGTCACGCCCGTTCCGCAGGAATAGGTCTCGTCTTCCACGCCGCGCTCGTAGGTTCGAACGAAGAGGGTTTGGGGATCTAATTTCTCCACGAAATTCACGTTGGTGCCATTTTGGCCTTGATAAGCCTCCGAATAACGAATCGCTGCGCCGATGTTCTTCACATCCGTGAATTGCACCTGTTGGACGTAACGCACCACATGCGGCGAGCCAGTATTCGTAAAATAATCGTCATCGTGTTGGGCGATATTCGCCACATCTTGCATCTGCAAGGAGATTGTTGAGGGTGTAATGTAGGCCAAATGCGGGCCATCCACCGCGATAAAGTGTGCTTTTTCTTGTACGATGCCTAAATCTGCGGCAAAGCGGACCAAACAACGGCCGCCATTTCCGCACATCGTTCCCTCGGTGCCGTCGGAATTAAAATAAACCATGCGGAAATCGTAACCCTCAGCCATTTGGAGCAACATCAAGCCATCCGCACCGATCCCAAAACGGCGGTGGCACAAAGCCGCAATCGCTGGGGTATCGAGGTTAAATGCCTGATTTCGGTCGTCGATGATGACGAAATCATTTCCGGTTCCTTGGTATTTGTAAAATTGCATGACCTAATTTAAGAAAAATGTGGCAAGTATCGTGTTTGAATTATGTTATAATGGTGTTTTTCGTGTCCAGCGATCATCCAGGCCCAGGCACGTGCGCTCGTCGCTTTGCCATTCGCCTGGCCCATTTGGTTCCATTGCTTGGTGGACAGGGAGTGTAGGAGTAGGGTGGTTGCCGCTCGGGTGGCCTTGTATTGGGCGAGAATTTCGTGGGGGTCTTGGGTTTCGTATTCGGAGGCCAACTGGTATTCATTCTCGTCAAAGCCCGGCAAGTCAATTTTTTCGCCTCTTGAAATCGCCAAAACGCGGTAGGACACGATGCGCTCCGTGTCGACCATGTGGCCTAATAAACCCTTTAGGCTCCATTTGCCCGCCTCGTACGCAAACTCCGCTTGGCCTTTTTCGAGCTTTTCAAACAGATCGATTATTTCGGCCGATTGGTTTTTCAAGACATCGAATAAATTCTCGTCGGCCTGAAAGTTCATGTATTCGGCAAAATAGGGGGCATTGGGGTATTCGTAGGCGGCTGGGAAATGCATGATGTGTTGGGTTTATTCGCTTACCTTGGGCAAAGCGCAAAGGATTGCCAAAGGTACAGGGGAAAATGGAAAAAGGGAAGGGGCGGGACTGATAAAGCGAATCAAGAAATTGATTTTTTATTTAGGGGTAGCTCGTATTCTTTCTCTGCCAAAGTCGTGATTTTCAGTTGGATAAGTAGCCCCATTCCCTCGAACCCTAATTTTTTATCATTTTTTTTCATTCATCTATTGCATCCAAGCAGAATTTCCCTAATTTTGTGCCACCAAATAACAAACGGTCCGGTAGTTCAGTTGGTTAGAATACATGCCTGTCACGCATGGGGTCGCGGGTTCGAGTCCCGTCCGGACCGCCAACTACGACTTAAGTCTCTGATTTTTCAGAGACTTTTTTTATGCCCGTTGCTGAATGGGGCGCTATAAATAAATTCTATTTTTATTTAAAGTAAATATTCCTTCACTTTAAGACTCCTGATTAAATATACTTTGTAACATTATTCATAGTATTTGTCTCTTTTTCATAAGTATATTTAGGTAGGATTCCCCAATTTTATTGAATGAAGACTTTTATTAATTCGCTTCTTTTAGCTTTTATTATTCTGATTGCTAATTCATGTTCCTTCAAAAAAGAATACAAATACCGTATTGTTTTTTTACAATGCTGCCACGATGATTGGCGAAATGTGATGAATAGTGAAATGAGAAGGGAGTTGGCATTTCATCCAGATATTAAGTTTGAAATCATTGAATCGTATAGTGACACTAAAAAGCAATTAGAACAGATTAAGGAAATTGATAAGCAAAAAATTGACTTATTAATTATTTCTCCCAACGAATCCAAGTCCTTTTCCACTGCTATCGATGAAATATATAAGTCGGGGATTCCAGTAATTTATGTTGATCGAAAAACTAATTCCGAACAATATTCTGCCTTCATTGGAGCAGATAACTATGAAATAGGAAAAACGGCAGGCAGGTTTATCGCTAGTCAGTTTAAAGGTCGAGGTAATGTCATTGAATTAGAATTGGAAATGACCTCTTCACCTGCCATCGAAAGAAATCGTGGATTTAATGAGGCTATTAACCTTTATCCCGAACTGAATAAAGTGGCGACTCTCGAAGTCAAAAATATCGAATTAGATATAAATAAGAAATTAGCAGGTACATTAAAAAATCACCCTGAAACGAATATTATTTTCGCGCACACTGATTTTTTAGCATTATCTGCCTATCGGACGGCCCAAAAATTAGGGAAAGCAAAAGACTTATTCTTTGTTGGTATTGATGCAATTCCGGTGATAAATGGTATGCAATTGGTTAAAAATGGCACATTAAATGCCACTTTATTGTATCCTACGGGTGGCGCTGAGGTAATCCAAACCGCTGTTAAAATTCTAAATAGACAAGCCTATAATAAAGAAACGAAGCTTTTGACAAATGTGATAACATCTGATAATGTCAATATTATGTTATCCCAAATCCAGAAAATAAAAGAACAACAAGTTGAAATTGAGCGAAAAACATTAAAAATTAATGATTTGAATAAAACCTACTCAACCCAAGGAAACCTTTTATATTTTATAACTGCTTTGCTTACGGTTATGGTTGTTTTAGGGGTTTTCCTGTATTTTCTTTTAAATGAAAAACAGCAGTCTAATCGAATTTTAGAAGAGCAGAATTTGGCAATTCTCGAACAAAAAAATGAAATAGAAAAAGTGTCTCTTTTAGCAAAAAAAGCAACAGAAGACAAAATGAGGTTTTACTCCTATATTTCACATGAATTCAAAACACCTTTGAGCCTGATCCTTACTCCGACTGAGGATTTGTTGCAAAGAAAAAGTACCGACTTAAAGGAAATACAATTAACTCTAAAATTGATCAATAAAAATGCTTATCGCCTATTACGTCTCGTTGATCAATTTTTAGAGATGAGAAAGTTGGATGCAGGGAAAATGGAATTAGAAATTGGACAAAATGATTTAGTTGCTTTTATCAAAGATATAGTACAAGATTTTAATTTAAAGGCAAAACAAAAACAGATTGACCTTCAATTTATTAGTCCTTTTAAAGAGATTCAATTCGGATTTGATCCTGAAAAATTAGACAAGGTCTTATTCAATCTCATTTCAAATGCTTTCAAATACACCCCAGATGGGGGCTTGATTCACGTGTCAATTTTAAGAAATATAGATAAAATTGAAATAAACATTGCCGATAATGGGATCGGTATGACCCCCGAAGAAAAAGCTAATGCTTTTGATTTGTTTTACAGAGGAAACAAAAATATTTCTTTAGGAACAGGATTAGGCTTGGCTCTTTCACAAGAGTTTGTTGCCTTGCACAAGGGAGAAATCACGATAAATTCAGAAAAAGGCAAAGGGACCACCTTCAGAATTGTACTTCCTATCATGGAGGTAAAGCACCTTTTGTTAGATAATCCTGTACTAGTTTCTTCTAAAAATAATACTGAATTTGAGGAGGATAGTGCTCCCTTAGAAAAAATCAGTACAAAACCCGCGTTTGAGAATACGCTAATCGTGATTGAAGATAATCATGATTTAAACCAATTTTTAACCCAAAAATTAGAGAAAAGCTATACAGTAGTGGCTACGGATAACGCAGAAGATGGTTGGCAAGAAATTTTAAACTGTATTCCTGACATGATTATTTGTGATGTGATGTTGCCGGGTATGGATGGCTTCGCTTTGACGCAGAAGGTAAAATCTGATTTCAGAACCTCTCATATTCCGGTAATT
The DNA here is from genome assembly GCF_032470275.1 of Aquirufa regiilacus. Taxonomy (NCBI): domain Bacteria; kingdom Pseudomonadati; phylum Bacteroidota; class Cytophagia; order Cytophagales; family Flectobacillaceae; genus Aquirufa; species Aquirufa regiilacus. The sequence goes on along the minus strand of NZ_JAVNWW010000003.1, from coordinate 100,600 downwards.
TTATTGACTGCTAAAAGTCAAATTGAAAGTCAAATTGAAGGTACAAAAGCTGGGGCAGATGATTATATTTTAAAACCGTTCAACCAGCAATTATTAGAGGAAAAATTGAAAGGTTTGGTTGAAAATCGAGAACGCATGAGACGCAGATTCTCAACTGAAGTTATCCATCCCAATCAAGTTCAGAAAGGCGAAAGAAGATTTTTAATTGAATTTGAAGCATTAATCGAAAAGAATATTCAAGACAGTTCACTATCAGTCGAGAAATTAAGTCAAGAGTTAGGAATGTCCAGAGTTCAGTTATTTAGAAAAATATCTGCCTTGACAAACCGAAATGTGGCGGATTACATTGCTGATTATAAAATGCGAAAAGCAAAGATTCTCTTAAATGATCATGAAAAAAACATTTCCGAGATTGCTTACGAGTTAGGCTTCAGTACGCCAAGTTATTTTACGACCTTCTTCAAACAAAAGACAGATAAGACGCCAAGTGATTGGCGGAATAGTTAAATGTATCAATTATGGTATTTCGTGTTACAATCCTTGTATCATGGGATTTATTTCTTTTTAAATATTATGTAAAGTATTGATAATAAAGCATTTGCAAATTGTTGCAAAACTGTAAGTATTTGAAAGAATTCTAATATCCTACCCTAAAGTATTGCTCTAATTTTGATTCATTAAAAACGTAACAAGTTTGTAATGAATCAAAATATTAAAATATTTTTCTGGTCGCTCTCGGCTTCTTTGGGTGGTTTTCTTTTTGGCTTCGATACGGCCGTAATTTCTGGAGTTGAACAAACACTTCAAAAACTTTGGGAGCTCAATTCCTTAGAACACGGAGTGACCGTTTCCATTGCTTTAATAGGTACTGTTGTAGGCTCTCTAATTGGTGGTATTCTTGCCGATAAATTTGGCAGGAAAAAATCGCTTTTCATTATCGGCATTCTTTATTTGCTTTCTTCTTTAGGTACCGCTTATGCTTTCGATTGGTCGGTATTTTTAATATTCAGATTTATGGGTGGTCTAGGCGTTGGTGTTTCATCGGTCGTTGCTCCCTTGTATCTATCCGAAATCGCACCAGCTCACAAGCGCGGACGTTTGGTAGCGATGTTTCAGTTCAATATCGTTTTAGGGATATTAATGGCCTACCTGTCAAATTACTTTTTATCTGGTATAAGTGAAAATGAGTGGCGTTGGATGTTAGGAGTGCAAGCCTTCCCTTCGCTTATTTTTACCATTACGGTTATGTTAATTCCTGAAAGCCCACGCTGGTTGATACTTCAAAGAGGAGATGTTTCCACCGCACGAACTATTCTTCATTCTATTGACAAAGATGCTGCTGAGAAGATCATCGTCTCAATCCAGAAAAATACCACTAAAGCGAAAGTAGTTTTGTTCCAAAAAGCCTATAATCGGCCAATCTTGTTAGCAGTGTTATTTGCGGTATTTAACCAAGTTTCTGGTATCAATGCCATTATATATTTCGCTCCTCGCATTTTTGAAATGGGAGGTATTGGTAAAGATTCGGCTTTATTGTCTTCGGCGGGAATTGGGCTAATGAACCTCATTTCTACATTGTTAGGTATTTCGATGATTGATCATTTTGGACGCCGAACCTTAATGAAGGTAGGCTCCGTCGGACTTATTCTTACACTTATTTTGGTTTCTCAGGCATTATTTAGCCAACAAATGAATTTAAATGTTCCTTTTTATCTTTTCGCGTATATCTCTTTCTTTGGTTTCTCTCAAGGAGCAGTTATTTGGGTGTTTATCTCGGAAATATTTCCTAATGAAGTCCGAGCTAATGGACAAGCCTTAGGCAGTTTTACACATTGGCTAATGGCGAGTTTCATCACTTTTACCTTCCCTTATTTTGCTGAAACCTTTGGGGGTGGGATCGTCTTTGCCTTTTTTGCTTCTATGATGGTTTTACAATTGCTTTTTGTATGGAAACTCATGCCTGAAACTAAAGGAAAATCACTTGAAAACATGGATAACATAATAATTACGCACTAGAAATATGCAGATTCATAAAAACAAGATCATTTGCTTTGGCGAAATGCTTTGGGATATGCTTCCTACAGGAAAAATGCCTGGTGGAGCCCCCATGAATGTTGCTATTCAATTGAAAAATATGGGTAATAATGCTGTAATCATTAGTAGAGTAGGCACAGATGATTTAGGGAATGAATTGCTCAGATTTATAAAAGATAATGGGCTATCAACTCAATTTATCCAACACGGGAAAACGCACCTAACTGGTGTTGTGAAAGTGAATATTGAAGATAAAAATAATGTTAGCTACAAAATTGTCAAACCCGTAGCTTGGGATTATATCGGAGTAGAAAATGATGCATTGGAAGCAGTTAAACATTCGGATTGTTTCGTCTTTGGAAGTCTTTCAGCCAGGTCAGAGGAAACCTTTATTACACTTAAAAAACTCTTGGAGGTAGCAAAGTTTAAAGTGTTGGACATTAATTTACGCCCACCTTATTACAACAAAGAAACTATCACGTTTTTACTGAAAAAAGCAGATTTTCTGAAACTTAATCACCTTGAATTAGATGAAATATCAGGCTGGTTTTGTACCAAAGGGACAATTCAAGAAAACCTAAATCATTTGTCCGAATTATTTAACATCGATACGATTTGTGTAACACAGGGTGAAGATGGTGCAATGCTTTTACATCAAAAGGAGTTTTTCCATAGTCCGGGATTTGTGGTTGATGTAGTGGATACAATTGGCAGCGGTGATTCTTTTTTAGCCTCCTTTATCTCAAATTTCTTAAAAAACGTCGCCCTAGAAAATGCCTTGATTGAAGCATGTGCAATGGGAGCATGTGTGGCCACTCACCATGGAGCTTCTCCTCTAATTTCCAAAGAACAAATTCAGCTTTTAATAAATAATCATTCAGTACGAGTTCCTTTTAGTAAAGTTTAATACATACAATTAAAACAATTCAAATTATGAAAAAAACCCTATTATCTTTTATTGTGATGTTTTTAACATTACAAGCGGCTTATGCCCAACGCCAGGTGACTGGCACGGTCCGAGGAGGCGACAATAATGTGCCTCTCATCGGTGCAAGTGTACTAGTGACTGGTACAAAAATTGGTGCAATCACCGATGTAAATGGCAAGTTTTCAGTTTCAGTTTCTGAAAGTGCTTCTACTATTCAAGTAAGTTTTAGTGGGTATGAAAAACAGGACGTATCCATTAAAGGAGTTAGCGATGTACAAATTACCTTAGCTTATGGAAAAGAATTGAGCGAAGTAGTAGTAGTTGGTTATACATCTCAAAGAAAACAAGACTTGACTGGATCAGTGGTGGTGGTTGATTTGAAACCCATCAAAAATATCAGCTCAGGTAACCCGATGCAATCTTTGCAGGGGCGTGTACCTGGTTTGTATATTGAAAAAGATGGTTCTCCTAATGGAAGTAACTCCCGAATTTTGATTCGTGGAGCCAATACTTTAGGAAATAACGACCCGCTTTATATCATAGATGGAATTCCAACTACTCGTCCTGAGGTGTTCCAAAACATGAATCCAGCCAATATCGAATCAGTTCAAGTATTGAAAGACGCTTCGGCGGAATCTATTTATGGAGCTAGAGCCTCGAATGGGGTTATAATCGTTACCACCAAAAATGGGGGTAATACAGACGGAAAAATTGAATTTCAATTCAACAGCAGTATTTCTGCGCAATCAGAAAAATCGATGCGTTTTAATATGTTGAACTCTTTGGATAGAGGTAAAGCCTTGTGGCAAGCCTCTGTCAATGATGGACAAGATCCCGCTGCTGGTTATGGTGATATATATTCCTTTGACTGGAATAATAATTTCCAAAGTCCAAAATTGAATGGCGTTTCCCTTAAACCTTATGTAGGTGGAGACGCTAATACACCAGCAGGTGATACCAATTGGCAAGATGTCATGTACAAAACAGGTATCGTGACAAAAAATGATTTTACTGCTTCTTATGGCAACAAAAATTCTTCGTTAGAAATCAATATTGGGCAATTGAAAAATACGGGGATGTTGCGTTATACGAACTACGACCGTTTGAGCGGAAGCATCAACGCCATGACGCGTGCATTCAATGATAAATTAAAGTTTGGTGTTAATCTTCGTGTCGCGAATTCAAATGAAACACTTACTGCAAGAGATTTGGGAGGTGCTTCAACTACTTTTTTAGCTGCTACGCTAGTCCCTACCATTCCTGTTTTTCAGAAAGACGGCAAAACCTATGCGGGTGCATCAGGCGGTGGCTATTCGGATAGAAATAACCCTTTGCACATGCAAGAACTTGCGAAATGGAACAATGCAAATCGTTTGAGTTCATTTGGAAATATTTTCGTAGAAATTCAGCCGATCAAAAATCTCTTTTTTAAATCGAATTTGGGCGTTGATAACGCGACATACTTAAATAAGGTGATAACGCCTACATTTTCGGAAGGTGCTTTTAACCGTACGACAAATAGCTTAGCTTTTGACCAAAATCATTACATCAGTACTACTTGGTCAAATACATTGCGTTATAATTGGGATTTGAATGCGAAGAATCAGTTCAAATTTTTAGTTGGTACTGAATATATCAAAACAGATTTGGATTTTCAATTCACGAAGAAAGAAGGATTTGCTCTTCAATCAGAAGATTATTTTACGCTAAATGCTGGAACAGGAAACACCACTGTTTCAGGAGGTTCTACAGGAAGTCGTTTATTCTCTCAATTTGCTCGTGTTGATTATAATTTTTCAGATAAATATTTAGCTGCGGTTACAATTCGTCGTGATGGTTCATCTCGTTTTGGTTCAGATAATCAATATGGAATTTTCCCTGCAGCCTCTTTAGGTTGGAGAATTGACCAAGAGAATTTCATGAAGAGTAATAAAATTTTCTCTGAACTCAAGGCAAGAGTCGGCGTAGGTCGTGTAGGTAATCAACAAATTGGTGATTTAGCTCGTTTTGGTTTATTTGATACAAGATACGGAACAACTCAGGCTCAATTAGTGGGTGGTTTTTGGGAACAATATATGAACATCGGTACAGCTTATTCTTTGTCAGGAGCTAATACCGGGACATTGCCTTCAGGATTCGTTCAAACACAAGCGGCCAATTCGGGATTAAAGTGGGAAACTACAGATGAAATTAACGTAGGTCTAGATTATGCTATTTTGAACAATAAAATTTTCGGATCATTTGATTATTTCACGCGTAATACTTCCGGCATTTTGATTACGCCACCAGTAGCGGCAACGCTTGGTGAGGGACAATCAAAAGCAGTTAATGGTGCATCAAAATCAAATAAAGGCTGGGAATTTGTATTAGGATACCGTGGATCAGTAGGAAATGATTTGAAATTCAATCTTGTTTCAAACTTTGCACATTTCAGAGATGAAATTACCGAATTGCCAGAAAATGTACGTCCAGCTTATGCAGGGAACTTGGTAAATACCATTATTGGACATTCACAATTTGATATTTTCGGTTACAAGACCAATGGACTTTTCCAATCGCAAGCTGAAGTAGATGCGGCTCCTAAACAAATAGGTGCTGGCCCAGGAAGAATTCGATATGTGGATATTAACGGAGATAATAGAATTGATGATTTGGACAGAACTTGGATTGGTACCACTTTACCAGCACTTGAATATGGATTACGATTGGATTTGACCTATAAAAAATTCGATGCCTCTATTTTCGGTTCAGGTGTAGCGGGTAGAGAAGGTTTTGATGTGTATACCGTTTTCAATAATTTAATGAGAAGTAGAGAAAATGTTGGTCCCGGTGTATTTAACGCATGGACACCCCAAAACACAAATACCAATGTGCCTGCTCTAACATTGAAGGATAACAATGGGGAAGGTCGTACATCTGACTATTTCATCGTCAATACTTCGTATTTCAAAATGCGAAACATACAAGTAGGTTATACCCTCACTCCTAAATCTGTATTTTCAAGAATTCGTTTTTATGGAATGGCTGAAAACCTATTTTGGTTAAAAAGCAAGAATTACTTGAGCCCAGATCCAGAGCGTATTGACCTTGACCCTGTGCCGATTCCAAAAACCTTCACTTTCGGAATTAACGCATCTTTTTAAAACTAAATCGAATTAATGAATGACCTCCAAGGGGGTAATAAAACTTAAATTTTTAAAAAAATGAAAAACATAATAGTTTCAACTATAATCGTTTCGAGCCTATTTTTATTCGGCTCCTGCCAGGATGAACTAAATTATACACCCACAGGTGTATTGTCTTCATCTGATTTGACCTCTCCAGCGGCCATTGATGGTTTGGTGACATCTGCTTATGCGGCCATTGGAAATGGTGATATGATTGGACCCATCTATAGTGACTGGGTATACGGAAGTGTTCGTTCTGACGATGCCTACAAAGGTGGGGGTGGTACGGGTGACGTTGGAGAAATAGATGCCCTAGAACACTATAATCTGACTACTCCCACGCTTGGTGCCTTTGTAACTCGTTCTTGGCAAAACCTTTTCAAGTCAATTTCTAGATGTAATGTCGCCCTTCGTGCCGTAAATACTCTAGATGAAGCCAAATATCCATCTAAAAAAATACGTTTAGCTGAATTGCGTTTTTTAAGAGGGCATAGCTACTTTGTTATGAAAAGATTGTACAAAAACATTCCTATTTTCGATGAAACTATTTCTGATGAAGAGATTCTAAAAGTTTCTAATACGATAAGTAATGATGAATCTTGGAATAAAATTGCGGCTGATTTTCAATTTGCTATTGATAATTTACCAACTACACAACAAGAGGTAGCTCGTGCAAATAAGTTAGCAGCTCAAGCTTATTTAGCCAAGGTGCGGTTGTACCAGGCTTATGAGCAAGATGCAACTCATAAAGTTGTAAATATCAATAAAACAAGATTGCAAGAGGTTGTTTCCCTTACACAAGCAGTTATTTCTTCCGGGAAATATAGATTAAGCTCGGACATTGCAGATAATTTCTTGCAGGAAACGGAGAATGGTCCAGAATCCATCTTTGCTATCCAATTTACTGTAAATGATGGAACGACCGCAGGACGTATGAGCTACGAAGATGGATTGAATTATCCGCATGGTGCTCCACAATATGGATGTTGTGGATTTCATGCAGCTAGTCAAAACTTAGTGAATGCACATACAACGGATATTGACGGTTTGCCAAATTTTGAAACATTCAATGAAAGCAATGCAAATCTAAATACTCAAACCGTTGATCCACGCCTTGACCACACCGTTGGAATCGATGGACACCCATATAAATATGATAATTCAAAACCTTTCAACAATAGTTGGGTACGTGATGCAGGTGTATATGGCAATTTTCATACCATGCGTTTTCAACAATTGGCCTCTAGTGGTTCATATTTCAAACTTGGACCATTTATGGGAACTGCAAAAAATTATGATATTCTACGCTTCGATGATGTCTTGTTAATGCAAGCCGAAGCTTACATTCAATTAGGACAACAAGAGAAAGCCTTAGACATCATTAATCAAATCAGAAATAGAGCAGCGGCAAGTACGGGAAGACTAAAAAAAGCAGACGGAACATTTGCTTCCAAGTATAATGTAAAGCCTTATTCATCTACAACCTGGACACAGAATTTTGCTTGGAAAGCATTAATGTGGGAGCGTAGAATTGAATTTGCTACAGAAGGCTCACGTTTTTTTGACTTAGTTCGTTGGGGTATTGCTGAACAAACGCTTAATGAATACATTTCAAAAGAGAAAGTTAGAAGACCGTATTTAGCTACAGCGAAATTTACAGCTGGAAGGGATGAATATCTACCAATTCCACAAGCGGAAATCACTTTTACGAATGGTTTATACAAGCAAAATCCAGGTTTCTAAAACATCTAACAATTTTAGTAGAGGTTAAGAATGATTCGAATGGTAGTAGTTTTTTACTACTACCATTTTTTTCTAATTCATCAATTATAAACTCAAAATCAATGCAAAAATTAGTCACTTTTTTGGCTGTTGTATGCCTGTTAAATGCTTGCATCCCATCTGTAACTTACCGTCCCGCTTACCATTACACTCCGGAGAAAAATTGGGTGAACGACCCCAATGGATTAGTCTATTTGGATGGAGAGTACCATCTTTTTTATCAGTATAATCCAGCGGGAGATAAATGGGGGCACATGAGTTGGGGGCATGCTGTGAGCAAAAACCTTAAAACTTGGGAAGAACTACCGCTTGCCATTCCTGAAACGATGAACGCGGATGGTTCAACTAACATGGTATTTTCAGGAGCGGCCGTTGTGGATAGTCTAAATACGTCGGGTTTTTTTGAGAAAGGTTTTACCAAAGGTATGGTGGCCATATATACTTCTCACTTAAATAAAAATGGAGAAGGTATGGCACAGAGTCAAAGTTTGGCTTATAGTTCTGACAAAGGAAGAACATGGAAATTCTATGATAAGAATCCTGTCTTAGCTATCGGTTTGAAGGATTTCAGAGACCCCAATGTGTTCATGCAGGAAGGAAAGTGGAAAATGATTGTTGCAAAACCACTGGAATTTATGGTGCAGATCTATGAATCTACAAATCTGAAAGAGTGGACATTATTGAGTGAGTTTGGCAAAATGGGTGATGTAGCAAAGATTTGGGAATGTCCATCTCTATTTAAGGTTCCTGTCGAAAATTCAGATAATTCAAAATGGGTAATGCTGGTTTCGAGCGCAGCGGAGGCCACAGAATTTACTGGGATGCAATATTTCGTAGGGGAATTTGATGGAAAATCATTCGTGTCAGACAAACAAGAAGGGGTTTTAAGATTGGATCGAGGGAAAGATTTTTATGCTGCAATCCCCTTTCAAAACCTCCCTTCAAAAGACAAAAATCCAATCATTATGGGTTGGGGTAGCAACTGGAGCTATGCAGGAGATATTCCTTCAGAAGGTAGGAGAGGGATGTTTTCTATGCCACGAAAATTATCTTTGGTCAAAGAAAATGGGCAATTTCGTTTAGTTCAAAAGCCAATCTATTCCAATCGTATCCACTCCAAAGAGTTAAAACTGAAAGCGAGTGAATTGACAAAACCGAAAACTTGGGAAATGAAAAATAATTCCTACAAACTAGGCTTAGTTATTGACTTAGGAAATTCCAATGGTTTTGCAATGGAATTGCTAAAAAATAAGGAAGAGAAATGTGTGCTAACTTATAATGCAATGACTCAAAAATTGTTTTTTGACAGAACCAAGTCTGGAAAAATTGACTTTAACAAAAATTTCTCAAGTATCGAAACTATGCAGGTGGTTCCCCAAAATGGTGTCCTGAAACTAGATATTTTTGTAGATAATTCAATTGTAGAAGTATTCGCCAATGAAGGTAAAGTCGTATTGACTGATTTGGTTTTCCCCCAAAAAAATGGAGGGAAAATAATCCTTTCTTTGTTAAAAGATTAATAAGGCACCAAGTTTAATTTATTCCATTTGGTTTCATTATTCATTAATTGTTCCCAAATATTCGAATTATTAATTTTCGATTAAAAAGTAATAAAAAAGAATATTCAGGAAAGAATTATTCCCTGTTCGTACCTTAAAAAAATCTGTAGGTTGTTTTGAAATGGTAAATACGGTTCCTTTTTATTTTTTATATAAATGGTTGATCCCGCCTTATGAGGCTACTGGAACTATCATTTATTTTAAAAGGGTTGTCAAATTTTTGAGATCATTTTTATTACTTTAAGGCATTTAATTATGGAAACATTTGCTGCAATTAAACTTGGTCCTAAGCTAAATAAAATTGGTGGTACCCAGAATGAAAGACGTGGGATAAAACCAAAAAGCAAACCCAAGCACCCAACATTGAAACCTCGTATTCATAAATCTGGAGATTCTAAAAAGTAGGTTAGGGTGGTGCTAAAACCGAAGCAGAACCACCTGATTTGATACAATTTCGATACAATTAGATTAACCAATATAATACCTACACTATTATATTTTGACGTTTTTGTCCGATTTGAGTTCAGTCAGATTTGTTTCATTCCCACCGTCCGGACCGCCAACTAAGAAAAAAGCCTCAGAGAAATCTGAGGCTTTTTTTGGTTATTTTTTTCTTATTTAATAATTATCTTCCATTTCCCATTGGCGTATAAATAACCTTAATCCACTTTTTGTTTTTGCTATTCCTCAACTTTTTATCATAACCCTTAAACTGATTATTTTTATTTGTCTTCTTGTTTATTTTCGAAATTGCTTTATCTCTAAACCAATCAGTCATTTTACTTGGACTTATATTTGAATGATTTTCAATGAAATGTTGTGACAAATCCTGAGGGATATATTGTTTTTTGTCTTTACAAAATGGACATTGGAATTTAAATACTTTCGTTTCCATGAAATTGCTAACCTTGTGAATTAATTTTTTGATAATATTTGTTGACAAGTTTATACCAGTCTTTAAAGGTCATGCCTTCGTATTTTCCTTTGTAATATAAACTGCATACTTCAACTGCTTCCAAAACTTTATTTCTCATTAATAATGGCGTTAATTCTAGAATTAAGGATTCTTCAGTTATTTCAAGAAGCTTATCTGAAACATATTCAGTTAAAGATTCATTAACATTGAATATATTATCATCTGAAATTATGTCTCGTTTGGGCGCACCAAAAAGAGTAGAAATGTTATCGAAAAATTCAGGCAAATGGACTCTTTTGAAAATTATTATTTTTTCTCCATTAGATAAATAGCCAGATTTAAATTCATTAGGTTTTACATTTGATTGTAAAGATTCTCGTGAGTACAAAGAAATATTACTTTTAGCATTCAATCTCTGTTTGACATTTAATGGATTCCAACAAACCATAGAATCATTGTCAACATCATACCCTAAAATAATAAAAGGTATATCAGCATTAGAAATTTTCGAAAAATGATTGCTAAATGGTAACTGAACTCTAGTAATATCAGGTGAGTTTTTAAAATAAGCAGGTGATAAATTTTTGAGAAATACAAAGAACTGTTCTGATCTTATTTTAATTAAAAATGGATTTCCTTCATCGTAACTGAATTCAATTAATTCACTTAGAACATCAATAAATTTAATTTTCAATTCTTTAGCTAAAATTTTTCTCATATCAATTACTATTGAAAAGTGAATTGTGGAGAAGCGACTTATTTTTACAACACTTTAAATATACTATATCTGTAAGGTCACAATCAAATCGAACGTTTGTTAATTTAGTTGGGATGTCAGACAATTTAATTGATGGAATAAATTCACTGTAATAATACTTGATTGAATCTGTAGCAAACTTGTAATCATAAAATATTTCAAATGATTTTTCGAAATCTTTTCCCAAAGTTTGTGCAATAATCTCATGAAGACGAAAACTCAATTCTTTGTTAATTATTTTCTTTTCAATGAGATCTACCAAATCAAAAATATTTTTACCTATTCCTGTTTCAATCACAAAAATTGATGCAATAATTAAGCACGAACTTTTATTGGGATTCAACTGTTCAATGGAAAAACTATGAATTCTTCTATTTTTTGAAGTACTTTTAATTTCTAACTTGTCTAATCCATCATTAAAGTCAAATTTATCACTTTTGGAATTATGCCAAGATCCTATCAGGTAATCAGGATCACTTGATTGCTCAATAATTAATAGCTCAGCCCATAATCCTTGTATAGTTTTTACAGGTGGTGCTGAAAATTTATTAAATAAATTAATTAGAGCATCTATTTCGACTTTTAAACCTTTAAGAACTGGATTTTCAGATATTTTTTTTACTAATAAAAACACAACTTCTAAAAAATATTCTTGTAATTCAATTGAATCTGTTTTTAACGAAATAATAGTATAAACGTCCTCCTCGATTTTATTATTATCAATTTTAAGTTGGCACATTCTACCATATTGGATTGAAATATATTCAAGATTGATGTCTATGTATTTAACATCTTCTGTATCGCAACATTTAATAAAAAAAATAGGTTGTTGAGTTTTAGAAATACCTATTTTGTGATTTTTAATAAAAGGCACAGAGATAACTCTAAAACTTTCATCTAAGTCTATAGACTGTTTTTTTAAATCTTGAAATACATTAAAAATTGAGTTCATAATACTATTTAATTCCGACGAATGAATGAGCAAAATCCTCAGGATAATAAATACCAAGGGTAAATAATAACTGCCCTCCCCATCTTAGAGAAAGAGTTTCGTCTTTTACAGCAATTTTATGAATTTGAATACAAAGAGAATCTTCAAATTTAATTGCCCTGTCACCAGGATAAACTTCTGAACCTTTTGGATCCTCACCTGAAAAAATATTTTTTATTTTTAAATGACCTTTGTCTTCTTCTAAACCTCTTTTTCTACCTTCTAATACCCCAAAACTCATTTCGAAAATATAGGCATCTTTCAAGCCTTTATTGTCTGCCAAATATCTCAAATATTGAATTGTTGATGACTTTCTTAAAGCGTCTGGCATATTTGCAATTTTAAAATCTTTAAGAAATTCAATAACTTTTTTGATTTCAAGTTTCACATAGCGATGATTTCGATCGTTTGTTCTATAATCTTTATAATTTTTAAATGTTTGTTCACTTAGAAATTTAGAAACAAATGAATAGTTTTCATCAATATGCTGTAATGCATTTAATTGTCTCCATCCAATCATTTTTTGTCTAATTACATCTGATGATAAAATGTTATTTCTTGTTGGATTCATCGCTGTACTTAATACTAACATCTGTTCAAGTTGAGTAAGAGTGTTTTCTTTAAGTTGAGTTCTCATCATTTCTTCATGCTCAACATATTCTCTATATTCAATAATAGAATCGTTAGGAAGGAATACCCTACAATTATCCAGATAGTTTAATTTATAGCCAAAGAACCTACAACGTTGTTGTATTGTGTCGGCATTAGATTTTCCTACACTATACCTTGGCATGTATGAAACCGATAATCCTTCAACTGTATATCCTCTATTGAGCATATCAGCACCTACTAATATATGTGATGTAGCATTGCTCCATTCTATTTCTTTTGACCCCCCAATTACTAATTCAATGTTTGTATCAAGTATAACTTGTAGTACCTCTTTAATTACTAAATCAAAATTTGGTGGGTTTTCAATTCTTCTGATTGCTTCAATATAATTTTCTTTGAATTCATTTATCAACTCAATTTTACTTGGATCAACATCTGGCAGATTTAGTCTTTCAGCCCAACTATCAATTAGCTTTTTCACCCAATTATTAAATTTTCTATTCGCATCCTTTTCGCTGGCAGCATGGATCATCATAGATAGAAAATTCTCTTTCCCTTGTATATTTACTACTATTGAAACCCCAATTAAAAACAACTGTAAAGCTTCGATTAAGCTTTGTGGACAATCTACAAGTTGATTTTTTTTATGATGATAAACTTCTTGATCTGGGATAGTATGAATTAAATCTGTATTATCCTCAAAAAAAGTTTTACCACCCGTATAAGATTTACCTGGAGTTAATACAACATGGAACTTTGGAGAGAGTAAATCCATAATATTAATTAGAATAGGTCCTTGAGGAGTAGCCGTATACTGAATATATGAATGATTAGGTAAACCCGCCCTAAGATTTAATATACTAGAATATGTAGTACTAAAATCATCTTCCTCCCAATCTTCATGTTTGCTATTTTTCCGTGCAAAAGTATTTAAACTTGCCTGATCTGCTTCATCGTCAATAATCAAAACACCGTTATTTCCTAAAGAGTCAGTTAGCTCTTGAGATTTAAAAATCTTTATCAAAGGGTCTATATCAGTGTAACGTTTCATTACGGTAATTAAAATTGCAGGTTTATGGTTTAAACCTAATGCATTTTTAATTTTTAAGTGAACATTTCCATCAATTGATGGACTTTGATATACTTTAAAAAATTTACTATTTGCACTATCGGTTAGCAAATCCTTTTTTAGTCTTTTTGTGGTTTGTTCTAACAAATTTACTTTTATGCCTGCAAAATATATTATTATTCTAAACCCGTTGTCAATTGCTAATGCAGTAAGAGTTGTAAATGACAATGTTTTACCACTTTGAACATACCCTACTGCTATACCAGTTGTACTTCCTACGGTGTTAACCGGATTAACACAATGACTAAGAATTTCGGTAGTTTCATTTACCAGATTATCTCTTTCATCAGAATCAAGTTCTTTTAGTCGACTTATTAAATCTCTAGTCCGAACCCCTTCAGAAATACGAAAACTTGGAGAATTGGGCTGCAATACTGTTATAATTTCGCTCATAATTTAAATATTCCTTAGAAAAGTATTGAAATTCATCCTGACATTTCCAGCATTTCTTGTACCTTGAGATGGGGCTACAACTTCTGCCAAAACCAAAGAACGTATTATGGAAATTATAGGCTGATAATCTTCTTCATTTTTTAGCCTTTCAAATCTTCTAAAAAATGGGTGAGCTAGGTTTATTTTATATGTAATTTTTTTTACAAATAGTTCACCATCTTCAATTTGTAGAGAATATAAATCCGTAATTGTTGACTCAGTTATTAATTCGACAGTCAATCTATATTTTTCGTCTTTAATTTCAATGATTTCCTCGTGAGAATCGATTGCCTTAGCAATCCTTGTTAGCTTTTCGTTTTCAGTAGCAATACTAATATTATCAATTTCTCTAAGGGAGTTTTTAACTTTTTCTCTTAGATCACTACTTTCATTATTAGCTTTTTTTAATCTACTTACTATTTTTTTTGCTACTTTTTCGTCATCACTTTTAGTTTTTTCTTTTATGAAATTTTCCGCTTGAGAATATAGATTAAATTCTTTTGAGGAAATTTCAGTCTGCAGTGCTTCCATTAAGGCTTCCAAATCTCCTTGTTCTTGGAAACTTCCTTTGTTAAAACTCACTTCAAATCCGTCTAATTCTAACTCACCAAATATACGCTTGTATCTTGGAGAACCAATTTGGCCACAAATCGCTTTTGGTCTATATTTTTCATCGTGACTACCTTCAATTACTCTTCCTCGTCTGAAAAGTGACAATCCGTTAACTTCACTAGTACTCATCGTATTTAAAATGGCAATAAAACCAGTAGCCTTATATCTATCATACGAAAATTTAATTTCTTTTTTCCATATAATTCTATTTCCATTTAAATCGTTGTAAAATGGGGCTTCTAAAATTTCTGGATCTTCATAAATAAGTTCTATTTCATTTATGTAAAGTTTCAAATCTCCGGTTCTAATGTACTTTCTATATATACTAGATAAATGTTTTTTTATTTTTTCTAGTTGCATTAACTTTGGCGAGTTTTTGGATAATTTATTTAAAACAATTTCAGTAAAATGAGTTGATTTGTTAGTAAAATAGTTTTTTACGTTTAATACTTCTTGATCATTTTCTAAAACTTGCTTTAGATCAAACTCTACAAAACGTTCTTCTTCTTCACCTAAAGCCGAAGTTTTTACACTCCAAAAATCAGCTAGCCAAATTGATGCTGTTTTCATTCCCATGCCAAACTCATGTAAACCGGAATTATCAATAGGAATATTGGCTGGTTCAAATGCTTTTAAAAATTTATTTGAGTCAATTCCAGCGGCGTTATCATATATTTTTATTAAATCATTTTCCCAGTCTATATTTATTCTAACTTCAAATTGATAATTTCCATTGCTATAGGATATTAATCGTTCCTTGTTGTCTTCAAAACTCTGCACAGCATTGTCAACATACTCACCTAACGCAAACCAAACCTTATTATTTAGATTCCGAAACTGCCCATAAACGCCAGTTTGAATTTTAATAGATACAGCCTCTATATTACTCATAATTATTTCAATAAATTTTTAGCAATTTTTTTGACAATGCAAACATTAATTGCATTTCCAAATGCTCGAAATGCTTTTGATGTGGTGTCAGGGAAATCATTAAGTTTTTCCATGCATTGTAATTTTGAAGCCTCCCTTGTCGTCATATATCTTCCTAGCCAAGGGAAAATTGGAATTTGAGTTGAAGTTAATACGAGGGCTGGGGAAAAATCAGGCATCTTTACCCTAATTCCAGAAGGTCTAAATTGTATAATTTTATCATGAATCACTAAAGGGATTTTGTTACCGCAATTCCATTCAAATTTTTGGTGGCTATTTTCAAAACCCTTTATTTTAGGTATCCATTCATCTAACCAATGCTTATGTTTAAGGTAGAAATCACGGTTAGCTCTAATGTAATATTTTTTCCAGTTCGGAAATTCTGGTTGACTAGTTTTCGAATAGGTTGGTAAACATTCAAGCAGTTCTTCAAATGACTTTCCTTCGATTTTTTGACCAAATTTACCTCTGTAATCTTTTAACTCATCAAAGGTGAAATTTGCTGTTGCCTTATCTTCAAACGGATAAGTTGCTCCAAATTCCATTGCCCAAATTGGAAATCTAGGAACTTCATCAGGTTTTAAATTATTCAAAAACTCCTGCCAAACCTTTATGTGATTTAAAGAATTGGACCTGATGGGTGTAAATTCTTTAGGGTTTTCTTCAATAATTGACTTAATCGACAAAGTTCCTTCATAATTATTTTCAGGAAATTCAAATTCTCCGAGTCCTCCTTTAGATTTTAATCGACACACGATATAAATTCTAGAACGGTGCTGTGGAATACCAAATTTATGTGGGGAAATGACTTTTTCTTTAACGTCATAGAATTCAGAAAGTTTATTTTGAATTAACTTCCATGTTTTGCCTTCATCATGCCCCTTGAGATTTGAAACATTTTCTAAAAAAATAAACTCTGGTTTGTGAAAATCTGCAATTTCCATGATTTTATTGAAAAAATTGCCATTATTAACATCTTCAAGACCGTTTTGTTTCCCAGCCTTGGAGAATGGTTGGCATGGAAATCCTGCACAAATTATATCATGTTTGGGAATTGCTTTAACATCTACTTTGTTTATATCTCCGCTGCATTCAATCCCATGATTTAATTTATAAAGTTTCCTCAGGTCCTCATTGATCTCACTTGCAAAAACACATCTGTGACCTAAATCATTCAAGGCTAAATGAAAACCTCCTAGTCCTGCAAATAAATCAATGAAATTTAACTCTCTAATTTTTAATGTCATATATAATCAAATATAATAATTTGCCCTTTTAAGTTTTTTCTATAAATAATTTATCTCCACTTCACCCGGCATTCCCCTCAAAATTCTTTCCGCCGGCTCCTTACTATTGACCTCTACCGAAAGTAACCAAGTTCCATCTATTTGTTCGTTCAAAAAAGGCGCCGTTGCCGGATAATCATCTTTTAGGAAGAGCATGGCCCGCATGCTTAATTTTAACTGGATGTGAAAGCGTTCTGCTGTTTCGTTAAAACCAAATACATCCGGTTTCAAAAGTTGGTGTGCAACTTTAAATCTACAATTTTCTTCTAATATTTCGAGGCTGCCCATACGCTCAAGTTTGAAATATTTATTTTGGTGGGATTCAACCTCAAAGCCACATAGGGTTTGGTAGTTGTCGGTAAAACCTATTGGTTCGATTATTCGGTCGGAAATGCTTTCGCTGCTGGCTGATTGGTATTTAAAAATTCGGACTTGTTTTTGGTTAGTAATCGCCTCCTGAATTTGGTAAACGAGTTTACCTATATGACCCGCTATTACTTGGTTTGCCCGAGTTTGTGATTCTTCCAAGTACGGTAATTTTGCTTGAATGGAAACGGCCAAAGGATTGTTTTTGGCAGCCACCGAAAGGGCTTCGTGTATGAGTTGGGATTCCTCCTTCGTAAAGGGTTCCGAAATCGATTCGGAACGTAAATAGAATTTATGATGGGGGTCTTTATCTACCTCAAAGCCCATTTTAGCTAATAGATCTAAATAGCGGTAGCAGCTGCGCTCTGAGATTTCCAAGGATTGCGCTAGGCGTTTGATGGATTTGGCAGGAAAAGTTTTTAATAAGGTAATCAACTTGAAAACCCGCAGAATCCGATGTTGGTTGAACATAAATTCGATTTAAGAATTTAAACATAACGAATTGTTTTTTAGGGATTTGGGTAAATGACTTGATTTGTCAGTGAAATTTTGAGTGATTTCCTATATCTCAAGGTTCTTAAATTTTTAATTCTTTATTTTAATTTATTCCATTCAATTAGGTGAATTTGGAATTAGGTTGGTGAATTATTTGATTTACACTATCATATAGATTTCATTTATATTACTGACATCTAAATCTTATTAGTATGAGCAAGGCTACTATCAAAGTAAATAGTACAACAACATTGAGTGATTTGGAGGCTTTTTTACAAAATAAAGACAAAGAGGGCTTAGCAAATTTTGTTTATAAAAGATTGTCGGAACGATATATACTTCCTTTAATCCATGTAGATGCTCAATATAAAAATGGATTTAATATACTGGCTAACAGTTGTTTGCTAATAGAGGCATTCGAAACTTTTCGAACAGGGAATATTGAGAAAATTAATTCACAATCGGCGTTTGAATCATTTTTTAATCGTGAGGAATCATTTAAAAGCTTTGATAAGCATTCAATTGAATTTTACAAACATGTTCGCTGTGGAATATTACATCAAGGCGAAACTACGGGTAATTGGCGCATAACTCGAAGAAATGATGCGGAACTTTTTAATGATTTTGTAATCAATGCAAATGAATTTCTAGATTCACTCAAACAAGTCTTGCTTAATTATAAGCAGGAACTAATTCAAGCTGAATGGGAAGATATTATTTGGGTTAATTGTCTTCGAAAAGTCAAGCAAATATTACTTAATTGCTCTGTTTATTACTTCGCTTATGGATCTAATATGAACCTTACAAGACTAGAGGAACGGGTAGGACAAAATATTGTGCGCCTTGCTGGAAAAGCGCTATTGAAAGATTATGAATTGAAATTCAATAAATTAAAATCTGATGAAAGTGGTGCGGCAAATGTGATGCTAAATAGATATTCGCATGTTGAAGGGCTTTTATATGAATTTGATCCAAGTAATTCAACATTTCTTGAAAAGTTAGACCGATATGAAGGGGTAAGATCTAAAGATTATATTCGAAAATTAATGAATGTTGAAATAGATGGAATTGAAGTTCTTGCATATGTATATGTTGCTCATAGAGATAAAATTAAGGATGGGATATTGCCCTCTAAAGAATATTTAGACCATCTTTTGTGTGCCAAAGTTTATTTAAGTGAATCGTATTTTTCTAAATTATTAAATCAGAAAACCCAGTAACTATGACAAATGAACCAAGTGCAAAAAATGAATATGAAGAATTAATCTCAAAAATTAATAAGGGCCAATTCCCTGCTGAACATCAACATTTTGGTGGAGCAAATTTGATTGTAACTGATGAGCCCGATAGGTCATTTCATCACGGGGATGTTGTAGTTTATTCTATCCATGCTGGCGCACTTAGCTGGCTAGTAGAAGAACTTGCTTCCATAAAAAGTGCGCAACTCAATTATTCCGTAAAGTATGAATTTTACCCTCGAATTGGTGAGTTGTTAAATGAAGAGCTCTCGCAAAATGAAGATATTATAGATGTAATGTTATCTGTAGTAGAGACAATTGATAGAGAATGGTAGGTTGATTAAGTTTCAAGTATTGATGTTAAAAACTAATTTGATTTTGTCATTGAAATTTAATTCTAGTTTTTGGGCTTATTTTATAAATCGCTTTATTGTAGTGGTTTAATCTTCGTAACTAAAAAGTTGATATGTAATTTGTCGTTCAATTTACCTCCGTTCATTCATTTTTATGCATTTGCTAAATAGTTACCCGGAAATTCATGCTTTTTTCAAGAGAGATAGATTTGACTCTGATGAGTTAGATCATCTTAAGCAATTAATTACTGAGCGATATGTAGACAAGGACTTACGCAAAAAAGCTAATTCCTTGTTGGCATTGGAGTTGTTAAAATTCAATATTCTTCAAGAACACCCAGAACAACGCCAGGTACCCCCAGTTCCAAAAATTAAAAATAAGCCACCCAAGAAATTTCAGAGTCCAGAAGTTAGCGTTCCCAGAAGAAAAATTCAAAGGCCGCTAATTCAAATTTCTTATGAGACAACATTTCCTGCAAACTTTGAAAACTTATGTACCAAATTGAATATTACGAAAATAGAATTGGCGGCATTAAGTGCTAAAAAAGATATTAGCCTAAAAGGTAAGACAAAGTTTAGTGATTCAGAGCATCAAAAATTAATTCCATTTTTTTAAAAGAGGTTGGGCGAAATTCGGGCACTTGAGCGGAAAGAAGCTGCAAAAAAGCAAATCAAGAAACAAGACGATGTTATCGCCAAAAATAAACGGCATGTAAGTTCTTTTCGTGGGGATGTTTTCGATGAAATTGCGAAACACGGCTTGGGTAAACTTATTTACATACGATCAAGATAATTTAAATTCGAATTTGAAAGCCCACATATTAAAATGAAAAACTCTATTCTTGAATTGTTTAGTGATTCATCTCAAAAATTAATTCAATATCATTTTCCTGAATTGGTTTCTGAATTTAAAACTTGTTGGTATCCTTCAGCGGGTAATGACTTTAGGCCTTTGGTCCATATATCAGATAATGCACCAATTCTATATGTGTTCAATGATATGATGACTTTGGATAATTCCTTTTATGGGGAGCCAAACCCTATTTTTGAGCAAGGAGAATTTAAGGGGCATCATACCTATATTAAATCAGAAATTCTTTGGTATTGGCCTTTAGAATTGAAGCTAAATCTTTGGAATCCCAATGAAGAAATTTTAGAATGTGGTGAAACCGAAGTCAATAAGTTGAAGGCATTCTTGATTAAGGTGAAAGTTGAAGAAAGAATTATTCCATTGATCTATATATCAATTGAAAACACAAACTTTTTCTTTGACTATTTACTATTCGATGAGATTCGTATAGATTTTTTAGTACATGTTAATGACGGCGGAGCTTCTCTTGGAACTAGCCGGGTTAAAATGGACTATATTTATTTACATCTAGATGTATTAGGTATTAATGAAATCTGGGTTGATTATACGTTTGAAACAAAGAAACGTCATATTGAGAATTTTATTCGATTCAACCCATATTCGTTTACAAGATCTAGAAATAGGTCCTTCGATGATCGAACTGTTGACTCACAAGTTCATTTAAGGCGTATCCATGAAAAATTAATGGAGATAGAAAAACAAGAGGAAGAGTTTCACAAAAGAATGCGCGAATTGAGAGATTTCTCAGTTGCAGATTCAAGAATTGAAAATCTTTTCAGTAAATGGCAATTAGTTCAAACAACAGAATCAAATTACTGCTATCAATACCGAAGAATTGAGGTCGTGTAAACTTCTTTTAATTAGTTTGAAGGTGTCATTTTAATAGATAATGATTGTAATCCCTTTTACTTTAAAATCACTTTCAAGATTTGATTTTGTTTGTGATTTATAAATCGTAGAAGAATATTCATTATTGTTGATTTGTCCTGGCTCATCCCTTTCTTTCATAAGATCCCGTGTATCCAATAAAAAAACCATGTGATTAATTGATTCCAAAATTTCACTGAATTGTTCTTTTTTCGATGGATCAATCCCTGTGTGTAATTTCATGGTTTTGACATTGGTATCACTCAAATACATTTCATGGGCGTCATATAGTTCGAAATTTTGGTGTGTCATACTGAATATTCGTCTATTTTTTAATCCCAAATTATCAACACTTTCCCAACATTCATCCCAGGTATTACATTTGATAATTCGAGGATTTTCGATTTTCAAAAGTTTGTTTTTGAGATGGATGATTTGGATGTCATCGTTCATTAGTGTGTTTAAGAAATCGTTTAGATATGACATGGAAATTGATAATAAGATTTGGCGAAGTTTTTACTTTACAAAAGTACGATTCATTTGATGGCCTTAATCTTTCCCTAGCCTTATCGTGCAAGTGAATTTTGTCACTGAAATTTCATGCGCGGTTTTTGGCAGGTTTTGTAATTCACTTTCTTGCAGTGAATTAAGGAAGGAATATGCATAAGATCGTTTGGGTAATAGGATTGTTGGCCTGCATGGGCTGTCGGCCGTCGACGCTGGAATGGGGGAAAGAGTTGTTGGCCGACAAGAAATACGAAAAAGCCAAAGAGGCTTTGAGTCTTTGGATCCAACGTGATACGACCCGTTGGGATGCTTATTACGCGCGGGCGGAGTGCAATGCGGCCCTGTCTTTGGAAAATGATGCCTTGCATGACTACGAAAAAGCCTTTGCCATGCATCCTGCGGTGAAGACCTGTGTGGGGGTGGGGAGGGGCTATTTGGAAAATGAGGATTACGAAAAGGCCAAAGCCTATTTCAATCGGGCCATCGGGATGGATCGTAGCGATGCGCGGGGGTATTTTGGCCTAGGGGATTGTTACCTGCGGGAAGAACTGTATGATGAGGCCTTGTCTTACTTAGACCAGGCCCAGGCGCGGTGGAAGAAAAATGTTCCGGAGGAATTTACGCTTGCGTTAATGCAGGTCTATTTTGAAAAGAAGCAGGATGCGGCTTGTTTGGCTCAAATACGGGTATTAAAGTTTGCCAAATCCCCGCGTTCCGAGGCATATGAATATGCGGGGCGCGTGTATGCACGCCAAAAGCGTTATCCGCAGGCGATGAAGGAGTATCAGGCAGTCTTGGATAGGGATTCCACGGATATCGTCGCGCGGGTGTTGGTGGCGGATGTTTATGCCCAAGAAGAACAGTATGCTGCTGAGATCAAAGAACGGACACGGATTATCGCACAAGTAGAGGCGCAAAAAGCGGATGCGGATATGATCGGGCTGTCCTATTATTTACGCGGGATGGCCAAAGACAATGCCGGTGATTTCCGAGGGGCCTTACGGGATTTGGATCATAGCATAGCCCTGTCGGACGGTCGGGCCTGGGCCTATTTTTGTCGGACGGTGGCGAAGATCCACTTACGCGATTTTTCGGGCGCATTGCGGGATTACCAGGAGGCGGTTCGCTTACGACCGGATGTGGCTTTTGATGATCATTTGTCGGAGGATCCCACGAGCTATGCGACGTTTATTGCCTATGCGGGGGTGCATGGGGAGCGGATTGATTAGGTCAAATTGTGCATAAATTACCCTGTTTTCGAATAAGCAGATGTGTGTATTTCGCGTAAGTTTGGGTATTAAATCAAGGGGCATGGACTTTTATACACAACAAATTGAGTCATTGAATCTTTTGGCCAAAAAGTTGAAGGCACAAAAAAGAACAAAAGCGGAAATTTTAGCGGATTTTGTAGGTGCGGGGATATTAGACACGAAGGGGGATTTCACGGAACCGTATAAGGAATTACAAAAATTTAAGCGGACGAATAAATAATGTATAATTTCCGCCACAACCTTCAAATCGGATTCCATGGTTGCGATGAATCTGTAAGGGATATATTAATTGCTTTGCCCCATCAGGTTAAAAAATCTCAAAAGCCCTATGATTGGCTGGGAAATGGATTTTATGTTTGGGAAAATAATCTCTTGCGTGCGAAGAGATGGGCAGAAGTTAAATTTAGGCGTAATGAAATCGAAAAGCCATCCGTAGTTGGAGTTATTTATACCTTATCAAATTGTTTAGATTTTACGGATAGTGAATTTATTGATTCAATTGAGCAACATTTTTATCAAATGCGGCGTGACTTTATTGATTTGAAAATTGAATTGCCGATAAATGAACAAGTTCAAAATGACCTGCACCAAGACAAGCTAATTAGAAGATTAGATTGTTCTGTTATTGAGTATTATCATTTTAAAATTGCTTCAGAGAGTCATTTTCAACGAATTTCGACAGGCTTTTCAAGTATTGGTAATTTTGATACTGTTCGAGGAATATTTACGGAAGGTGGTCCTGCATTTCCAGGTGCGGGATTTCATAAAAAGAATCACATTCAGGTTTGTATTAGGAATCTCGATATGATTAAGGGTTTCTTTATTCCGAAAGTCTAGTTGTTTTTGTCACTGAAATCCCGACAAATAGAGTCGGCGGATTTCTAAATTTCCCAAAATTTTGTAAATTGATGTATACGGTAAAATTCAAACGATATGAATCCGAGCATCGAACTATTGATTATCAAGCGTGCGGATGTGCGTGTTTACATGAACCTCGGTTTCGAGGGCGAAGATCTAAAATTTGACGGGCATGATTTGGGAACCACGGTGGATGAACATTGGGGTAGTTCCGAATATGAATATACGGCAACCGTGCTCGCCAAAGATTTGGCAGCACTCTATACTCTGCATGGCATTGCGCCCGGCGATAAGGAGGCATTGCTACAGGCTTTGGCCCCTATGTTTTCGAATAATTCAGGCTATACCCTGTTTAAGAAATACTTAACGAAGGAGGGAATCCCCTTTGATACATTTACCTATTAAGATTTATTTATGGTTGATTTGATTGGAGATATTCATGGCCATGCCGACAAGCTCGAGGAGATTTTGGCAATCATGGGCTATGTGAAAGAAGGGGGTGTGTACCAACATCCCGCAAAACGGAAATTAGTTTTCTTGGGTGATTACATTGATCGAGGTCCTAAAATTCGGGAAACCCTGCAAATCGTTAAGGCGATGTGTGATGCCGGTCATGCGCGGGCGATCATGGGGAACCATGAATTCAATGCGATTTGTTTTCATACGAAAGACAAGGAGAGGGGTGGTTTTTATCGGAAGCATACGGTCGTTGAAATAGACCAACACATCGAAACCCTACGCCAGTTTCGGAATTATACACAGGAATGGGAACAAGTGTATTTGCCCTGGTTTCATACCCTGCCGCTCTATTTAGAACAGGATGATTTCCGGGCCGTGCATGCTTGTTGGGATGATACGCACATCAACTGGCTTGAAACCAATTCCATATACGAATTTATCCAAGGCCAAAAACGTATTTCCGAAATGGTATTGGCACAATATGCTGCCAAAAAATCTCCTGTCTACGAGGTCTTGGAAGAGTTATTGAAAGGCAAGGAATTTGATTTGCCAGCAGGGCAGGAGTTCGTCGATAAAGATGGAACGACACGTAAAAGCGCACGGATCAAATGGTTCCAACCTGTTGAAGACCGCAAATTACATAAGGACGTCTTCTTGGGAATCGGGGAGGAGTTTGGCGATTTGGTCTTGGATGAATCGATACATGCTGCACTTCACCGCTATGACGCAGATAAATCGGTATTTTTTGGTCATTATTGGTTGAAGGGCAAACCCACGGACGCTTTAGCGAAATCCATTTGTTTGGATTATAGCGTTGCCAAAGATGGTCACCTAGTCGCTTACCGCCTTGATTCAAAAGAATTTGTTATTGTATAAGTATGTGTGAAATCACCGACCAAATCAAGTTTTGCACCTGCACCCAAGGGCATTACTCCAAACTCCCACATTATTGGTTGTATTACCGCGTGGGGGAGATGAAGGAGGAGGTTTACATGGGTATGCCAAGAACCCCATTTGAATATTTTGTTTCTGATTTTAAGGCAAACGAAATTAAATTGGCCGAACGTTTAAATGAATCTGATGCGTTCGATATCCCGATCAAGCCCAAGGCTGGGGATCGCATGGAAATTGTTATTAATAATTTGAAATCCTATGAGGAACGGGTCGTCTACAGCTTTCGCTTTAAAAAAGGGAAATGGACGATTGATGAATTTGACCCATTTGAATCCCTTAATCACCGCATCAACAAATTAGCCAAAGGCAATATTCGTTTTGGTGAATTACCTTTGGCAATCCTTTGAGGTTTGCCAAAGGTACAGCGTTTAGCCTGAAATTTTGAACAGTTAATTGATAAAATAGCCATGGATTGCTATAACCTAAACCGCTTTCTCTTCGCGCAAGAAGATACCTATGAACAGGCGCTGCGGGAGATTCAAAAAGGCAGGAAAATGAGCCATTGGATGTGGTTTATTTTTCCGCAGATGAAGGGTTTGGGTACGTCTCATAATGCGACCTTTTATGGAATCAGCGGGCAGGAAGAGGCGGAGGCCTATTTGGCACATCCTGTTCTAGGGTTCCGACTGATTAAAATCTCGAAAGTTTTATTGACCCATGCGGATAAGCCCATCGAACAGATCTTAGGGCAAATAGATGCCCTCAAATTGAAATCCTGCATGGTGCTGTTTGGAAGAATTCCTAAAGCAGATCCGGTTTTTGCTCAGGTCTTGAGGGCCTTTTGTTAGGCATAAAAAAACCAGGAATCTATTGATAACCTGGTTTCTTGTCTTTCTTTTCTAACTTTTTCTCCTTGGGAGTCTTCGCGGGTTCCTTCTTCTCCGCCTTCTTGGAATTCATGCCTTTTGCCATGTTGTTGGGGTTTAGGACCACAAGAACGGGAAAATTTTTGAATTTCCCCCCACTTAACCTTTGGCAATCCTTCAAGGTTTGCCAAAGGTAGTGCTTATCAATTCGTTGATGGACTTATAAACTGATTAAAAAAATCAACTTCCTGATTTTGATTTAACTTAAAATTCCTAAAAGTCCACTAGCTTTGGCAAACCTTGAAGGATTGCCAAAGCTTAAAGGGGGGGAGATTAGAAACGTAGGTTATAGGCCAAATAAGGTATAGCGGCCTGTGCTCCGGTCGGTGTCAAAAATCCCGCATCAAACGCCGATTTTCTGCCTAATATCCGAACCCCTGCCGAAAAGATTCCCTCGTAATTCGATACCCGACTCACAAATCCCTGCGTGCCATCATCGTAGTTGACAGTCGTTACATTGAAAATCCAATTCTCCGTCATCAACATCACGCGGTTCGATATACGCGTCATGCCCGAAAGCGTCAGCATGGGTTTATTAGAAAAATTCCAACGATAGTCCGAAGTTCCCATGCCAGTATTTTCTCTGATGGCCCCCAATCCGAGATTCAGGGTTACATTATGTTCATTCGTGCCATAGGTCGCAGAGCCATACAGTGCGCCCACACCAAAATTTAAATCGCGAATCAAGGAGCTTGCGAATAGTACCCCACCTCCGAGGTGAAGTTTTGGAGCAACTTTATAGCCAATTTTTGGCGTTAAAAATAAAGCGAATGGCACAAGCACACCGCCTCCCACGGAAAGATGATCGTTCAGGCCTATTTGAATGGAATTCAGAAGAAAGTATGCGTTTTGGTAATACTTATCCCTCTTTTTTAATGGAATCGCCGATGGACCGAAGAAATAGCGGTTGGGATGCGGATTCGCCCAGCGCCCTCCCTGGCCTGGAATTTCATCTTTGGCTAAACGGACAACGGCCTGTACACTTTCCCAGGGAATGGTCAAAAGCCCGGTGCCGGGAATTTCAAGACTGATGCTCTTGTCGTTTTGGTTTTTTAAGACACCCTCCACAGGCGAACCTTGTTTTAGCTCGACGCGCACGAAAGTGGAATCTTGTGCAATCGCCAAACACGGAAGCAATATCAATATAAGAACGATCAGCTTTTTCATGGGGGGGCATGTTTTCTTCCCGCCAAATTACAATTATTTGTTTGCTAAACCTCGGGAGATTTCGGCCGTTAAATAAGAATTCTTTGGGGACGCGACAAGATTATTGTATCATTGAATCGTAAATGTTTCGAATATGAAAAACATCCTCATCGTAGCGCTCGCGCTTCTTGTATTTTCTTGCAGCAAGTCGGCGGACCCGGCACCCACGCCCGTAGCGCCTGCACCCACGGCCGCTGAATTAGTGAAAAAAGTGTGGTCGGCCAGTGTTGTTCAATGGGACGGCACGACGCAATTTGACAAATCTTCTTCTGCCAATATCGTGGCGGGTTACAGCCAATTTCGCTTGGATTTATCGAGCAGTACGGCGGTGAGTTTAACGGAATTTGATGGAAAGAAATTTACTGGGACGTATAGCTTATCGAGTGATGCCAAGAAATTGACTTTATCCGGTTTGACAAGTACGGAAGGTGCTCCCTCCGGAACGAATGGTGTGTTGGAATTTACGGTCCTATCTGCACCCTCAGCAACGAGTTTATCGCTTGAAACCACAGGTACTTACGTGAAAGCAAGCAGCAAAAAAGTAAAGCTTACTTTGGTTCTATAATTAATTGTCTACTCTTGATATCGAAAAGGCCACGGATGTGGTCTTTTTTTTGCCACCTCCCCCTTAACCTTTGGCAATCCTCCTCAGGTTTGCCAAAGGTAGTTCGATGCAGCGACTTTTATCAAGTTAAAATTGATTAATTAAATCAGTTTTCTGATAATCTAGTTACACCACCAACAAGCCTATTTCCCGCAATTCTTCGACGATGTCCCCCTGCCAGAATTGCTCAAAATTACCAAGGCCCGACTGGCTATATGCCTTTTGGAATTCATCAAACGTCCAGGTCTTATCAGGGCCCAGCGATATGCGGGCCAATATGTCAACGAGCCAAGTACCCAATGCCTCAGGTACCAACAATTCAACTTCCTCCCGACCCATGCTCAGGCACAAAGCCGTTTTACCAGGAGAAACCTTGCCCAATGTGGGGACGAGACCGAGCCAACAAATTTTGGCATTTGCCTTTGGTATTTTTTCATCTTGCTGCGTCAATATGCGCGCGATGTAATTTTTCGGAATTTGTGTCCGTGGAACCTTGAATTCAAACCATTCCTGCAGCGGCATGTCCAACCCGATGCCATGCATGTAATTAAACAAGGACTTTTTCAACCCTTCGCTAAACTGCGCATGATCCGTCCCCTGCGGATCTGCATGTTCCAAATCGTTATTCGCAAAGCTGCCCGGTTCCGGATTCAATATTTTTATGTGATAGGCATCCGGATTCAACCCCACCGGACTATGTGCCGTCAAAGCAAATTGATGCCAAAAACCCGAGTGTATCACCTGATTTTCGACGAGTTGGCGTACCACTTCCAATGAATCTACGGTCTCTTGCGCGGTCTGCGTCGGAAATCCGTACATCAAATAGGCATGGACCAAAATCCCCGCCTGCGTAAAATGATCCGCAACCTGGGCGACTTGGGAAACGGTGACACCCTTGTCAATTAAGGTTAGCAACCGATCCGAAGCAACTTCCAATCCGCCCGAAACGGCAATACAGCCTGATCGAACGAGTAATTGGCATAAATCCTTCGTAAAACTCTTCTCAAAACGAATATTCGTCCACCACACCACCGTCAAATCCCTTCGGATAATTTCCAACGCCACATCGCGCATCAAAGCCGGCGGCGCGGCCTCATCCACAAAATGAAAACCATTGTTGCCGGTTTGGGCAATCATCGCCTCGATGCGGTCGACCAGCATCGGTGCGGTCGCAGCCTCATAGTCTTTGATATATGATAATGAAATGTCACAGAACGTGCATTTGCCCCAGTAGCAACCATGGGCCAGCGTCAGTTTGTTCCACCGACCATCACTCCACAAGCGATGCATCGGATTCGCGATTTCGATGACCGATAAATACTTGTCCAAAGGCAAATCCGTGTAATCCGGAACGCCTACGTCTTTCTGTTTGACGTCTGAATCTTTGGAGCCATTCAAGTAGGTTACTTGCCCATCGATGCAACAAAACGTGCGTTTCAAATCGCTTAATTCCCGTTCGCCTCGCAAATGTTCTAACAGATTCATCAAGGGCGTTTCGCCATCATCTAACGTGATGAAGTCGACAAATTCAAACACACGAGGTTCTTGTAACGAACGCAATTCGGTATTCGCATATCCGCCACCAAAGGCGACTTTGATCTGGGGATGGTGTTTTTTGATCCACTGCCCACAGCGCAACGCACTGTATAAATTGCCCGGGAAGGGAGCCGTAATGGCTACCAAATCAGGTTTTTCGCTCTGAATTTTAGCCGACAATATTTCCACCAATATTTCATCGATGTACGTTAGTGGAGCTTCTAATGCCACGTTTAATTCATGGAAACTCGAGGCGGATCTACCGAGCCGCTCCGCATACCGACTAAATCCAAAATGCGGATCCACGGCATCAATGATTAAATCGGAAATATCTTCTAAGTACAAGGTGGCCAAATGCCTCGCTTTATCGCGTACACCCATGCTGCCAAATGCCCATTCTAAATCCGTGACTTGTTGGAAACGCGACGCTTCTGGCAAGTAATTTTGTTCGGCTATGACATGTGCGAGTGTTGGGTTTTTATCGTGTAAAAAGGATATAACCGGGTCGATGGTACGGAGATAGGACTGTTGGAGTCTTAACATTCGCTGCCCATTTTCATTCAGTTTTTTGCCCGATGCCTCAATGTTGGCAAATAATTGCTTGAGCCCTGCTTTCGAAAACAATTGGAGGATGACTTCCAAACCTAAATCGGCCTGATGCGATTCCAATCCAAGGGTATTCAAAAACCCCTTTAAATAGGCCGTCGCAGGGTAGGGCGTATTTAATTGGGTAAATGGTGGGGTAATGAAAAATACCTTGGGATTTTTTGTGCTCATCGACGTCAAAAGTACTCCAAAAGCTTTTAAAACAAAAACCACCTTAACCTTTGGCAATCCTCCAAGGTTTGCCAAAGGTAGCTCGTAGCCGATTGTTTTCGCATCCGCCAACTGATAAAGATTATCAACAAGCTGATTTTGTTGACCCCAGAATTCTCCTTGGAAAAAACTACCTTTGGCAAACCTTCAAGGATTGCCAAAGGTTAAGTGGGGGAGAAGGTTTTTTTGTATATTTCTGAAATTAAACCCATCGCTATGAAAAAAATATTCCTGCTATTTGCCATTCTTTGGACTTTGCAATCCTGCACAACGAGCGAAACAAATCTTTCCTCCTATTTCAATTATGCTGATACCCTCGAAGCAGCCGGGGTCCGCATGATTCCCATTCAAACCCCGAAAGGCACGTTCAAGGTCTGGACCAAACGATTTGGCAATAATCCCAAAATCAAAATCTTATTGCTCCATGGCGGACCCGCCATGACGCATGAATACATGGAATGTTTCGAGACTTTCTTCCAGCGGGAGGGTTTTGAGTTTTACGAATACGACCAGCTGGGGTCCTATTACAGTGACCAGCCAAGCGACACGACTTTATGGACCAACGAGCGTTTCGTCGAAGAGGTCGAACAAGTTCGCAAGGCCATCGGGGCAGATGCCTCAAATTTCTACATTTTAGGAAATTCCTGGGGTGGCATCCTCGGCATGGAATATGCGCTGAAATACCAGAAAAATATGAAGGGCTTGTTGGTCTCCAACATGGTTGCCAGCGCAACCGAATACGGGAAATACGCGGATGAGGTGTTGGCCAAACAAATGAATCCTACCGTGCTAAAGGAGCTTCGTGCGATTGAGGCCAAAAAAGATTTCGCCAATCCGCGCTACATGGAATTACTGATTCCGAATTTTTACCACGAACACATTTGCCGCTTGCAGGAGTGGCCTGATGCGCTGAATCGTTCGTTGAAACATGCGAATGGACTTATTTATACCCAAATGCAAGGGCCGTCCGAGTTTGGGATTTCAGGTTTATTGGCGAAATGGGATATCAAAAATCGCTTGAAAGAAATCTCAGTGCCTACCTTGATGATTGGCGCGAAATACGATACGATGGATCCTAAAGCCATGGAGGAACAAAGTAAAATGGTCCAAAAGGGTTCTTATTTGTACTGCCCGAACGGAAGCCATTTGGCGATGTGGGATGACCAACAAGTCTATATGAAAGGAGTAATTGAATTTATCCATCAAGTTGACCAAAATGAAAAATAACTATTTAATGATCCTGTGGTTTTTGCTGAGCTTCAACCTGCATGCACAAACTTGGAAACCCTTGTTCAACGGCAAAGATTTGACCGGTTGGAAACACGTAGGCGGAGGCTCCCGTTTCGTTGAGAATGGCTTATTAGCCAGCAAAGGTGGCATGGGACTCTTGTATTGGACGGGTGGAAAATTAGGCAATTGCCAAATCCGTGTCGTCTACAAAATGCAAAATTTCAATAGCAATTCAGGCGTATTCATTCGTGTGCCAGCGGAACCTAAGGAAGAATGGATGCCCGTATTTTACGGCTATGAGGTGCAAATTGACAACCATCCGGAAACGTCCAACGAAGACGAATACCACATCAGCGGTACGCTCTATGCATTTACAAAACCCAAAAGCAAGCCGGGAAAACCGGGTCCTGAATGGAATACCTTATTGATCACCTTGGATGGTCCGCGTACGATTGTGTACTTGAACGATCAGCTTGTAACCGATTACCGCGAAGGCGAACCGGTTCCGGCGCGTAAATTTGATTTTGAACCTTTCCCAGGTCGCCGACCGAATTCCGGGTATTTTGGTTTACAAAACCACGGCGATGAAGATGTGGTGTATTTTAAAGAAGTTTCTGTTAGACCCTTGAAAAAATGAAACGTTCCGAATTTATAAAGAAAAGTACCTTCGCTTCTGCGGGTTTTTTTATCGTTCCCCGACATGTTTTAGGGGGTAAGGGATTTGTCGCACCTAGTGATAAATTGGTCATCGCGGCCATCGGCTGTGGAGGCGAGGGGGATAATGACATTCAGCATTTAGCCAAAACACCCAATAACAATTCGACTATCGGTTTTCTATGCGATGTGGATCAGCGACAAGCCGCTCCAAAACGCAAGCAATTTCCGAAGGCGAAGTTTTACGAAGATTGGCGGGAGCTTTTCGACAAAGAGGGCCAGCATTTCGATGCGGTAACCGTCGCGATTCCGGATCATAATCATGCTTTAGTGGGTCTTCGCGCGATGCAGATGAAAAAGCATCTGTATTTGCAGAAGCCTTTGACCCATGACATTCACGAGGCGCGCATCATCACGCAAGCCGCTTCAAAATACAAGGTCGTTACTCAAATGGGTGATCAAGGCGCTTCTTGTGAGGGCATGCAAACCATGCGCGAATGGATCGAAGCGGATTTGATTGGCGAGATTTCCAAAGTCTATTGTTGGACCGACCGTCCCGTGTGGCCACAAGGCATTGCCTGGCCGAAAACCCCGAGTCGGATTCCGAAAGAATTAAACTGGGATTTATGGTTGGGAACCGCCCCCAAAACCAATTACATTGAGAATCTTGTGCCCTTCAACTGGCGTGGCTGGTGGGAATTCGGTACGGGAGCCTTGGGTGATATGGGATGCCACATCATGGGACCTCCGTTTAAGTTATTGAATTTGGGTTATCCGCATGAGGTGTCGGGGAGTGCTTCCACGACCTACAGTGGCGTATTTAAGGAGTCGGCCTATCCGGAAAGTGGACCTATTTCGAGTTCCTTGAAATATCGGTTTACGATGAACAATGGCAAGGATTTGGATTTGTATTGGATGGATGGCGGGATTACGCCGGAGCGTTTACAGGCTTTGGCACCCGACGTGAATATGAATGACGCGCTTGGGGATTATCCGGGTGAAAATGATTTTGAGGGTTCTACTTTATTTGTAGGTACCAAAGGCGTCATTGCCTGTGGCTGGGGTGGTTCACATCCCCGCTTGTTTTCGAAGGAATTGCAAGAGGCGGCGAGTCACATCCCGCAAAAATATGCCCGGGTGAAAGGCGGCATGGATGGACACTGGTGGCAGTGGATTGATGCGAGTATCGCGGGTTATGGAAATATGGAGGTGAGTTCTCCTTTTGAAGGCTATGGCGGACCCTTGACGGAAACCGTGTTATTGGGTAATTTATTGTTGAGGAGTTTCAACATCCGCGAAAAGGTCAAAAAGATGGATCCCGTCTATGGTGCCATGGAAGGCTATTCCTATAGCGGACGCTACAAGGCGTTGAAATGGGATGGGGCCAATATGCGTGTCACGAATTACGAACCGGCGAATCAGTTTCTGCGGAGAACCTACCGACAAGGATGGGGTGATTTGGTACTTTAATCGAAGATACGCTTATTGGAAACCAAAGGTTTGGCCCAAAAACCAATACTAAAAATATAGCCCATGCTTAAAAACAGGATGCTCATGCCTGTTTTTAGGCCAAAAATATCACCAATACCACCCACGATGAAGGGGAAAATGGCGCCACCCACGATGCCGGTAACGATGATGCCGGCGAAGGATCCATGGTGTTCGGAGACTGAATTTAGGGCCAATGAGAAGATAATCGGGTACATAACGGAGGCAAAAAATCCAATTAACGGGAAAGCGATTAGTGCTATGGTGGCGTTGCCGTAGAGCGCAAAAGCGAGCGCTATCATAGCTAGAAAGGTGAAGGCCACCAGTACAATTCGGCTGTCCAATAATTTCAATAAAACAATGCCTAAGATACCTCCGGCGGTCATCAGACCCCAGTAATAGGCGATCGTATTGGCGCCATCAATCTGCGGATTTAATCCATGGTAGGTTTGGAGAAATTGCGATATCCATGTCGCGATTCCCTGTTCGGTGCCTACATAGCAGAGCATGGCTAAGAAGTACAAAATCACTTGTTTGTTTTTGAAGAGTTCGAGGTGGATGGCAATGGCACCCGGTTTCTCGTCGTGGGCTAATTCGACTTTGGGAAATGGGGTGCTAACTGTTACGAGCATCATGACCGCCGAAATGCCAATAAAAAGGATGTACAAACTAAGCCAGGGTAGGTTTATGCCAATGAAATATTGATAAACCATCGGGCTTAAAAACGAGGCGAAGCCAAAGATTAACTGCGCCCAAACCGAATAATTCGCATAGTTTTCTTCGCCACCTGCGGTTCTTAGCAGCGGATTGATAACGACTTGCAACATCGCCATGCCACTGCCGATGAGGAAAAGAGATAATAAGGCAGTTAGGTAATGCGGCGACAAAACGATGAGCAGGGACCCTAAAGTTGCTAGGCCAAAAGCCATCAACATCACTTTTTTCTCATGGAATGTTTCGAGTAAAATTCCTGCCGGAATGGACGTCACGCCATAGGCAATGAAGAAGGCAAAGGGGAGGAGTGAAACTAAGGTAAGGCTCAGATGAAAGGTCCGAATCAAGTCGGGGATAATAGGCCCGATGATATTCGAAATGAACGAGATGACGAAAAAAGTCAATAAGATAATCGATACGAGGTATTTGTTCTTCATAGCTTAACCTTTGGCAATCCTCCAAGGTTTGCCAAAGGTAGTGCGGAATTCTAATTTCACATATTTCTCAATTGATAATTATCATCAGTAACTTGATAACCTTTTTTCATTACACATTTAATTGATTCCTTGCGACTACCTTTGGCAAACCTTGGAGGATTGCCAAAGGTAAAGCGGGGTGATTTCTTTTTTATCCCCACTTATTTAAAATAATTCTAAATAAGCTTGCAATTGCGGCGTGTGCGATTTAGTTTTGGACTCTATTTATAATTAGTCTAAACAAATATAAGTATATGATACGCCTAATAATTTTACTAATGTGTTCGTTTACAGTGGTTTATGGGCAGCAGGCTTCTTTTGAAGGTGTTGTACGAGATGCCAAACAGCAGGTCGTTCCTGGTGTTTCTGTTCGGTTAATCGAGTTAAAGCGCGGAAAACCATCGGATGCCGAAGGAAAATTCACTTTTCAAGGTTTGAAGCCGGGTATGTACACCTTGCAAGCTTCATTTGTCGGTTACAAAACCTTGCAAGAAAAAGTAAATCTGGTTGCAGATAAAACACTTCATTTGGATTTGGAATTGGTTGAGGCCAGCAATGATTTGAAAGAAATTGTTGTCGTAGGCTATGTCAGTCAGAACGAAAAGCCGATTACCATCGGGAAATTGCTTATCAAACCCATGGATTTGCCCCAAAGTGTCGTGACGCTGGATAAAAGTTTGTTGGAGGCCCAACAAGTAAACCGCATGAGTGATGTGTTGATGAACACGAATGGGGTTTATATTTTCGGTGCTACGGGTGGCTACCAAGAGGAGATTGCTGCGCGTGGTTTTTCGATGGCTAGCTCAAATACCTTTAAGAATGGAATGCGTTACGCGAATGGTATGATTTCGGAACTGAGTGGTGTGGAGAAAGTGGAGATTCTGAAAGGTAGTGCTGCGATTCTGTATGGAAATGTGGCCGCTGGGGGTGTGTTAAATTTGGTGACGAAGAAACCTAAATTTAATTTCGGCGGTGAGATAAGTCTACGTACGGGTTCATGGGGCATGTACAAGCCTTCGGTCGACGTATATGGCGGCCTTTCCCAAAACATCGCCGTCCGCTTGAACGCGAGTGCCGAGCAGGCCAATAGTTTTCGGGTAGGAGTTTCTTCTGAACGCGTTTATGTGAATCCATCGATCTTGTTTAAGCTAAGTAAAAAGACGGAATTGATTTTGGAAGGGGATTATTTGGCCGACCAAAGAACGCCTGATTTTGGTGCGGGAATCATTAATTACCAAATTGTTGACATCCCTCGCGAGCGATTTTTGGGTGTTGCTTGGTCAAACATCAAGTCGGCGCAAAGTAGCCTGAACGCCACATTGACACATCAAATAAACGAGCGATGGACGGTTAAATGGATGAGCGGCCTGCGCCAAAACAGTAGTAATTTATTTTCAAACACGCGTCCCAATGCAGGTTCCTTAATCACGTCGGATGGGCAATGGATTCGCAATTTACAGAAGTCGGAAGTCGAGGAGCGCTACGGGATTAGCCAATTGGATTTCATTGGATCGTTGAAGGTTGCGGGCATGAAACATCAAGTCTTGCTAGGCGTGGATTCCGATTTTTATGACACGGATACCTATGCCTATAATCAGTTTAATCGCTACGATACGGTCAACGTATATAGCAATGCGTTATCGTCAGCTCGTAATGACCAACCGGCCATGACACCTTTGACGAAAACCATGGCCCCGATTCGCCGCTTTGGTATATATGCGCAGGATTTGATACACCTCAATGAGCAGTGGAAGGTGTTGGCGGGGATTCGCTATTCTTACCAACAAACACTCAGTGACGTTTATAACTATACGACAAAGAAAACGACATCCTCATCTAATTTTGATGGTGCATTTTCACCCCGTTTGGGAATCGTATATAAGCCTAGCTTAAATCATGCGTTTTTTGCGAGTTACTCGAATTCATTTACCTTGAATACGGGTGTGGATATCAACAACCAGGCCTTGCCTCCTTCGTTGATTGATCAATACGAGGTAGGGGTGAAGAATGACATTTGGGATGGTTTAGTTTCGGTGAATGTGACGGCCTATCGGATTTTGAATAATAATTTGGCCCAAAATTCATTGGTCAATGCCACGACCTATTCTTATGTCAAAGAAATGGCCGGTTCCGTTCAGAGCGAGGGGATTGAATTGGACTTGATGTCGAAGCCCGTGGCTGGATTTAGTTTTTCGGGTGGTTATAGTTTCAATGAGACGAAGTATGTCAAAAGCAATACCTACATCGAAGGCAGTTTGCTGAAATATAACCCGCGCCACACGGCAAATGTCGGAATTCAATTTCGGCATCAGGGATTACAAGTGGGTCTGACGACGGTTTACATCGGGGAACGATTTGCCGGTCGGTCGACGCGCGTGTTGGTGGCCAACGACGCCTATCGACTCATTGCATTGCCTGCCTATTTACAGGCGGACTTAACTGCCGGGTATACCTATAAAAAGATGTCTTTACGCGCTAGAATGGCTAATCTGGGCGATGTGATTAATTACAATGTGCACGATGATAATTCGGTGAATCCAATCACCCCTCGAAATTATAGCCTAACTTTGACGTATGGCTGGTAAGAACTTTCTCCCTTTACCTTTGGCAAACCTGGTTTGAGGATTGCCAAAGGTAGTTGGAGCATGTTTAAATAACGATCGTAAAACTGATAATCGCATTCAGTTTATTGATAATCATCATTACATGCCATTTTATTCCCCATTTCAGAACTACCTTTGGCAAACCTGAGGAGGATTGCCAAAGGTTAAGTGGGGTTATTTTTTCCGCGGTCTGGCATACAAATACCGCATGGACCGACTGATCATCGCTGATGCGACCGAGGCGTGTGTTTCGTTTTCGAAAACAACATAATTCGTGACAATGTCCGCATAATGGGCTTTCATTAAGCGCTCAATTTCGCGCAAGTTTTCAATATTATCAGCACCTTCTAAGCCACCAAAAGATAAGAATACCTTAACCGGTAGGCTCTTGTGTGTCTCTGAAAACTTCTTTTCCGCGAGGAGAATGTCGTTCTTGTTCCAATCAAGAAAGGAAGGACTGTTGATGCCATAACGATCAAATAACTCCGGCGAGTGAAATAATACATTGCCCGTAAATAATCCCCCCAAAGAATGGCCCGAAATCCCACGATGTCCATTCGTTGAATAGCGCTGTTCGATAAACGGAAATATCTCCTTCGTCAAAACCTGTAAGAAACGTTCGCCACCTCCTGATTTTAAGCCAGGTGCCGGAATTTTCCACGAAATAGCTGCTGAACTGTCGTCCGAAGGGTTGGGTGAGAATGTTAAATCAGGCCAACGGTTTGCAAACCAAGCCGTGGAATTGTTTTGTTCATTCCCTGCAATGGTTACGACAATAATATCTTCGATTTCGTTGTAAAATTTCAATGTTTTGTGTGCCCCATGCGCAATTTCAGCTGAATAAAAACCATCCAAAACATAATAAACGGGATATTGTTTTTTGGTGTCGTAATTGTTGGGAAGCGACACACCCAAATGATACGACATTGGATTAATCTTTGATTTGACCACGTATCCCGTGGCGTTTGGGTTTGTCAACGGTTCTTGTGCAGAAGCTCCTAGGCTCAATAGACACAAAAGGCATATAATTTTTTTCATTGTCTCAATATCGGGTTTTATGGCATATTTCGCATGATTTTAGCGAACGAATTGTTCCTAAATACGCTTTTTGGAACATCTTGTATTCCAGAAAATTGGTTAATTTACTTTCAAATGACCTATTTGACTATATGAAATTATCAATCTGTTTTTTACTATTCGCAACTTCTGTTTTAGCCCAAAAACCTTTTGGCCAAAATCCCCAAGTTGGGAAATATGCTACCATTCGTGGTTTCAACATGTATTATGAATCCTATGGTTCTGGGGAGCCGTTGTTGTTGATTCATGGGAATAGTGGTTCGATCGCCGACTTTACCAATCAAATTCCCTTTTTTAGTCAGCATTACCGCGTAATCATTGCTGATAACCGTTCGCACGGGAAATCAATTGACACGAAAGATTCTCTGAGCTATGAAATGATGGCGGATGATTTTGCGGGATTATTAGACCATTTAAAAATTGATTCCGCCCAGGTTATCGGTTGGAGTGATGGTGGTATCAATGGACTGTTATTAGCGAGTCGGCACCCGAAAAAGGTTAAAAAGCTTGCCATTACAGGAGCAAATTTAACGCCAGATGCCGGTGTTAGTGTAGATCCTTGGGTGGTTGAAAACGAAAATCATTACGTCGATAGTTTGTCGCATTTACCCGCGAGTTTGGAAAACAAACGATTGATAAAGCTACATCACATGATGCAAGTTCAACCGCAAATCCGACCTTCTGTTTTAGCTAAAATTCAATGCCCAACGCTCGTGATTGGAGGTGATCATGATGTGATCGTTCCCCGACATACCCTTGAAATTGCGGAGCTAATTCCGAAATCCTATCTTTGGATTTTGCCAAATTCGGGTCATTCCACCCCCATATATTACAAAGATATTTTCAATTCCATCGTGCTAGATTTCTTGAAATCCCCTTATCGGAAAATAGAGAAACATGCCAAATTCTTCTAAACCATGCTTAAAAAACTAATTTTTGTGCTTGCAATGGCGTCTGCTTTGACTGGATGTCAAAAAAAGGATGCTCCCAAAGGGTCGGAAGCTCATATTGACGATGTGACCTCGGCGATCGATGACGATGCATTAACGAATGCGCAAGATGCTCCGGGTGACTGGACATCGTATGGATTGAATTACAAGGAAGATCGTTTTAGTCCGTTGACGCAGATCAACAAGGATAATGTGAGTCAATTGTCTTTGGCGTGGTCTACCGACTTAGGAACTAATCGGGGAATTGAGGCAACTCCGCTTGTTGTGGATGGTATCATGTTTTTGAGTGGACCGTGGTCGGTGATTTATGCACTCGACACCCGTTCGGGCAAGATTCTTTGGACCTATGATCCAGAGGTACCCAAGCAAACAGGTTTGAAGGCTTGTTGTGACGTTGTCAATCGGGGTATCGCGATGTACAAAGGCAATATTTTTGCGGGGACGTTAGATGGTCGTTTGGTATCTATCAAAGCGAGTACCGGAAAATTGAACTGGTCGGTGATTACGGTCGATACCGCGCGTGCCTATACGATTACAGGAGCACCTCGAGTGTATGATGGAAAGGTAATTATTGGTAATTCAGGTGCCGACTTAGGTGTTCGCGGTTATGTGTCTGCTTACGATGCAGAAGATGGCAAGGAAGCTTGGCGTTTTTGGACGGTACCGGGCGACCCTAAGAAGGGTTTTGAGTCGAAAGCCATGGAAGATGCTGCCAAAACCTGGAAAGGGGAATGGTGGAAAATTGGTGGTGGCGGTACGGCCTGGGATGGTTTTGCCTATGATCCCGCGTTGGGATTAGTCTACATAGGTACCGGAAATGGTTCGCCATGGAATCGGGAAATTCGGAGTCCAGGTGGTGGAGATAATTTGTTTTTGTCGTCGATTGTGGCGGTGGATGTGAAGACTGGTGAATATAAATGGCATTACCAAACGACACCGGGCGAGACGTGGGATTATACGGCTGTCCAACAAATGATTTTGGCCGACATGAAAATTGGAGGAAAAGATCGTAAGGTGATTATGCAGGCGCCAAAGAACGGATTCTTCTATGTGTTGGATCGTGAAACAGGGGAATTGTTAAAGGCGGATGCCTATACCTATGTCAACTGGGCAACGCACGTGGATTTAAAAACGGGTAGACCGGTAGAGACGCCAAACAGTCGCTATGAGAAATTCAACAAATTGGTTTCTCCATCACCCATCGGTGGGCATAACTGGCAGGCAATGGCCTATAATCCTGTGACGAAATTGGTTTATATTCCTTCGCGTGAAATGTCTTATCCGCATGGAAACCGTCCTGATTTTAAATATGATCCGTTGACATGGAACACAGGATCGAACCCTGATGAAACGAAGAAGACTATTGATGATCCCAAAGCCCATAAAATGGAGGGCCGTCTTATTGCATGGGATCCGGTTGTGGGAAAAGAGGTATGGCGTTCAGCAGGTGCTTCGATCTGGGATGCGGGTGTTTTGACTACTTCGGATTTAGTTTTCCAAGGAAATGCACAAGGTAAATTCTCAGCTATTGACGCTAAAACGGGTAAAAAGGTATGGGAGGCTGATTTGAAATCTGGAATTATTGCACCTCCAGTTACCTATTTAGTTGATGGCGTGCAATATGTGACCGTTGCCGTGGGCTGGGGTGGTGTTATGGGTTTATGGAGTAAGTATACGGAAACGATACAGCCGGGTCGCATCTTTACGTTTAAGATTGGGGGCAAGGGTAAAATGCCGGCGCTCATTCCTGCAGAACCAAAGTCTAAATTGAATGTTGCCGTAATGGCTACATCTGAACAATTGGCGGAAGGGGCTAAGTTATTTACGGTTAATTGTGGTGGTTGTCATGATTTGCGAGGGGGTGGTTCTATTCCTAATCTGACTTATTCGAAACCTGAAATCATGAATATGATTGATGATATCGTTCGTAAGGGGATTTTCTTGCCAAAGGGTATGCCGAATTTTGGGAATCGTTTTACGGCCCAACAAGTGAAAAATATTCAACAGTATATTTATTCGGAAGCGCAGAAAAAATAAAAAAAATCAAGTAGTTGATAATCGTAAAAAAGGGGGATTTCGGTCTCCTTTTTTCAACTACCTTTGGCAAACCTGAGGAGGATTGCCAAAGGTTAAGCGGGGGAGCACTAAATAAAAATTCATGTCAAAAATCAAAAGCACGCTTGTGCTATCAGCAGCGTTATTATCCATCAGTTTTCTAAGTCTAGCGCAGAAGCGGAATCTAACTTTATCCCTCATGCCAGATACCTATGCGGTTTGTCGGCTAGCGCCCGATGCCAAAGTTCCAGAATGGGCTTATCAGGGTAGCTTTTATTCCATCGCAAAAACGAGTGACGAGTTATCGATCGTGGTCGATCAGCGCTATGCACCGGCAGGAATTAAGAAGGCTGAAAATTGGAAGGTTTTCAAAGTAGAAGGTCCGCTCGATTTTTCGTTGACGGGTATTTTGGCTGCTTTGTCGAAGACTTTAGCAGATAATCAAATTCCGCTGTTTTCCATCAGCACCTTTGATACAGACTATATTTTAGTTGAAAGCAAATACTACGAACAGGCTAAGAAAGTGCTGGCGATAGAGAACGCGATTAAATAAAAAAAGGCTCACCGGATGTAGACTGCCCCCAAAAAGTTAGACACTTATTGGGGGCATTTTTATGAACAAAAGAAACAAGTATGATTACAAGTTTAGGCTTCAATGTGTTGAAGCTGTAGTCAAAGACAACTGCTCGATACGAGCAGTTGCTCAAAAAAAAGGAGTTAACATCACTAATTTACGCCTTTGGTATCGTTTCTATGAACGATATGGCAAGGATGGGCTGAAAGAAAGAAAATACCAATTCTACACGCCATCTTTTAAGCTCATGGTGCTTCAGTCTATTAAAAAGGAATTTCTATCTTTACGGGAAGCCTGCGCACGATTCAATATCCCAAGTGAGTCGACAATTATCAAATGGGAATAGGTATATGAAATAGAGGGTGTAGCGGGCTTGAATTCTAAACCTAAAGGACGACCAGCTAAGATGTCAAATTCCATCAAACCCAACGTAAAGAAAGCCCAGAAGCCTCTAACAAGAGAAGAAGAATTACTTAAGGAAAATGAATACCTAAGGGCTGAAAATGACTTGCTAAAAAAGCTTCAAGCCTTAGTTCAAGCAGACAAAAAGCGTAAGCCGTAAGTGAACAAGGCTGGCAATACCCAATGAAGCAGTATCAAGCTGTTTTGAGAGACAATGGAATCCCACAAAGAATGTCTAGAAAAGGAAACTGCTTGGACAATGCAGTCATGGAAAACTTCTTTGGAACATTAAAATCAGAACTATTTTACCTAAACAAATATGAGTCAATAAAACAGCTAAAAAAGAAATCAATGAATATATCAAATACTACAACTATGAAAGAATCAAACTGAATTTAAACGGAATGAGCCCGGTGCAATACCGAGCTCATCACATTAATAATTAATTACTAACTTTGTCAAACTTTTGGGGTTCAGTCCAATGATGGTGAGCCTTTTAATTTATTTGTCTGCCTTATGGCCTTTTCCCAGTGTTCGATCGACGGGGAGACCATAGAAGAAATAGAGAATTTTGCCGGTTAGGGCGCCTATTTCAGATACGTGACTTTCATCTTGGAACACATGGTGTTTTACCGTTAGCCCCAGATAGTTTCTGCTTTTCAAGGCATTGGCTAAATTCAAAGCTCTTTTCTCGAAAAGGTTTTTGCCTTCTAACGAGGAAGCAGAAATGAATATTTTCCCTTGTAAGGATTTTTTCGAAGCATAAAATTCTTTCTCTAAACGCATCGTTTCATCGTCATTGACGAATAGGGGAGCGCTGTTGATACCTACTTTGGAGAAATAACCTGGATCTTTAAATAAGACATGGCTAGCAAACAAGGAACTTAACGAGTGCCCCGTTAAACCGCGGTCAGTAGAAGTTTTGTAATTCGCCTCGATGAAAGGGATGACCTCTTTTTTGATCGCATCGTAATACAAAGCGCCATCTCCAGAATGCAATTTCACCGGAGCGCCACGTAATGCCATGGCCACTTGGAAAGAATCTTCATAGGCTACATTGTCAAAACTCAAGATCGGGTAGCGTTGAATGATCCATTCGGGCAGACTTATGCGATCGTCACCAATCCCTACGATAATAGCTGGTTCGATTTCTCCAGCCATCATCTTGTGCATTTCGTGCATCAAGGGGAAAGAATAGAAGCCATCTAAAACATACAGCACAGGGTATTTTGTGTCAGCTTTAGGATCGTAACCCATCGGTACAGAAACGGAAACCCGAATGTTGCTCTTGATGAATTTCGAGGGAATGTCATAAGCTACAGCGCCGTGAAGGGTGGCGGGTTGTGCCGTTTGGGCAGTTGCTTGTAGAGCAACGAGAGTGAATAATAGCGCGACTAGTTTTTTCATGATTTTGTTATTTAGCAATACTTCCCCATACAAGGTGTCTGAATTTTTCATTAAAATTGGTAGGCTCCGGAGCGAGCTGGAAGAAAATCAAAGCAAACATATCTTCCTTTCTATCGATCCAATATTGGGTACCAAAATAGCCTTTCCAGAAATACGAACCTGCTGAAATGGTTTCAAACTTGGCTTGCTCTTCTGGATATACGTAAACCGTAACGCCTGCTTTGAATTGTGAACGCCCGGTTACGCCCATCGCGACTCCGTCATTGGTATG
The DNA here is from genome assembly GCF_032470275.1 of Aquirufa regiilacus. Taxonomy (NCBI): domain Bacteria; kingdom Pseudomonadati; phylum Bacteroidota; class Cytophagia; order Cytophagales; family Flectobacillaceae; genus Aquirufa; species Aquirufa regiilacus. The sequence goes on along the minus strand of NZ_JAVNWW010000003.1, from coordinate 56,297 downwards.
TACGTCGAATAGCGGTTTTTCGATCATTTCGACCGTCTTTTTGCTCAAAATTTGTGCCCCATCTAACTGACCGTAATTCAATAACATTTGGAAGAAACGGGCATAATCGTCTACATTGCTAACGACGTCCGTTCCACCCATGGCCAATGATGTATTTGTATTTTTATAGTAGTCCATCGACATGTCCGCTGAAAACCCTAATAATTTCTTGCCTACCTCATCCGTGTAGACGCTCTTTTTTCCCGACTTGTCTTGTGTATATACTTGTGACATGTTATTCCATTCGTTTGGCGTAACACCCACAAATGTCCGTGTCATTTTTAAAGGTGTAAAGATCTCTTGGCGCAGGAAGTCGGCGAACGTGCGGCCATCCAATACTTCAATTACGCGACCTAAAACCTCGAGGTTCATGCCGTAGGTCCAACTTTCACCAGGTTCGTGTACTAGTGGTAATTTTGCCGTGCTGTGAATGATGTCAGCGAGTGTGAGTTTGGTGTCACCCTTTGGAAAAGCAATCGTAACGCCCGCATTTAAATACCCTTCGCGGCCTAGGCTTGAGAAGGGAGGATAGGCAATGCCCGACGTATGTGTAAATACGTGCTTCATTAAGATTTTATTTTTGGCAGGACGCGTGATGAATTGATGTTTCAGTGTATCATATCCGACCAAAACTTGCATGTTGGCAAACTCAGGCAATATTGTCTCCAGCGGCGTATCCATCGTAAATAATCCTCTTTCGAATAATTTAAGACCCGCAACTCCGGTAATAATTTTAGTCATACTGGCCATCCGAAACAGATGGTCGGTGCGCATCGCTTCACCCGTCTCAAGATTCGCTTTGCCAAAGGCTTTTTTATAAGCAACTTTTCCATGGCGGACAATCATGCCGATCGACCCAGGAATGTGTTGATTTTCTGATTCCTTTACCATGAAGGCATCAACGCGCGCAAGACCTTCTTTCGATAAACCGAGTTGGGCCGGGTCTCCCGCGGGCAAGTTTTGTGCGAAACTGCCGAAGGAAATGAGTGCAACGGCGAGGTAAATAATGTGTTTCATCGGATGGCGTAATTTTGGTTAATCAAGATACTGATTTTATAAAAAAAGGAAGACGTTTGTCCTCCTTTTTCAACTACCTTTGGCAAACCTGATGAGGATTGCCAAAGGTTAAGTGGGGGGGGTAATAGAATTATTGCATGATTTCGCTAATCTTTTTCGTGTCATATCGCAACCATTCAACCACTTGCTTGCCGTCCTTTATTCCATCAACGGAGTGGATGATAACTTTCACCGATTTGTCTCCTCGGGTCATAGTAAACCAAGCGTATGCATATACGAAGTGGTCGGCATCAAAATAGCCCGGCTTATTGTAAATCGTTTCGGTGATTTCTCCGATTTTATCTAATTTCATGGTGATGCCTTTGGCTTTCATGTTGGCAAACATAGCTACGTTTTGGTCCAACGTAATGGTATCTGCATTGTCATAAAAGACAGCGTCTTCTGAATAAGTTGCTCGGTATGTTGCTGAATCTCCATCACTTAGCGCCTGCATGGATTTCTTCGTTAATTCAATGTTTTCAGATTTGTCTATGACATAGCCGACAGCCCCTTCAGGCATTGCACTTTCTTGCTTCGAGCAAGACATCATTCCACCTGCGATTACGCAAGCGATTAGCATTAATTTTTTCATGATTTGTGGGGATTTAAAAAAAAAGGCCAACTCAATGAGTTGGCCTGATATTAGAACTAGTTGAATGTACCTACTGCGTATTTTAATAATACGGATTGGTTGATTTTACGTAATGAATCCGCTTTTTTAAGGTATTGGTCTACCGTCAAATTCATGTATTTCTTCGCACCATTGATGTATGATGGGCTAGAATCTTCATCAAGCTTAGATAAGTCTTTGAAGAATGTAATTGTAGTGAATTGGCCAGGACCATCATCCGACATAGGTGCCAAATGTTGCCAAAATGCCCATTCTTGAATATTTCCCGCCTTAATACGATCCATGTGAATGGCCTTTACTTGCTTTTCGAAATCGATGTAGGCAAAATAGTTTGTTGTCGTTGTTTTCATGGTTTCCATTAAAACCACTGAATTCATATCATTTGAGCTACCTGTGTATTCGATAGCTTTTGTGATTTTATTACGCATAACAGATTGAACTTTATCGGTCTCTTCAAGAATTGTATACATGTTTGGATCTTCCTTAACTAGCGCATTAAACATATCCATCGGATATTCCGTGATTTTATTCAAGTCATACGATGCATTCATAGATACATAATCGTAATCAACAGACTCCGATTTGTATTCATTTAAAATCTTATAAGCAGCCCAGCCTGTAATCAATCCGGCTGCTTTACGTTTTTCTTGAATAACTTTCCAACGCTTTTCGAGTGCCATTGCCTCGTCAATTGTGTGGCCAGGCTTCAATTTGTGAAATGCGATGTTGATGTAAATGGGTTTGTTTTGTGCGAATGTGCTCGCTGTGATTGCAAAGATTGCAAGGAATAATAAGGTAAGTTTTTTCATGGTTATTTGGGTTTAAAAAATTGTCCGTGTGCGATATGCACACGGACTAAATCAATTTATTTTTTTGTTTTTTCTCTTGCAAATTGGGTAATCGAATCAATTTTGCCTGCTAAGTTGAAGCCAAATAATTCCACCAATTCTTTATCCCAAACAGTACCGTCTTTCAAGACGCGCTTCTCTGATGAGTATACCAAAATGCCAGACGCTGGGTCTGTATTTGTCAATTTAAAAGGAAGAATTAAGCCTGGTTTCCAATCCAATGATTTGTATTGAGCGAACTCCGCAGGAAGCATTGCTTTTGTTAATTTAGATTTTGTTCCGTTATAAGCTTCAATGCTTACTTCATCTGCAATAATGTCAGCAAAAGCTTTCACATCCATCGCGTTCCATGCCTTCGCTAAATTTTCGATCGCAGCGACTTCACCACGGTTTGAAAATTGTAAAGATCTACCATCTGCTTCTGATCCTGGTTTACTTGAGATGTATTTACCTCCCGAAGTTTTACCATATTCATTTGTAGCTGGTATGTTAACGTATTGTTGGAAGTTTTCAATTTTACCTGCCTTGTCGATGAAAAACAATTCAAATAAATTTAAATTTTGCTTTGATCCATTTTTGAAAACGCGCTCCTCCGTAGATTGAACCATTACGATTTCATTATTTGATCCTTGAATTTTAATTGGTAACATGGCCATTGGTTTGTTGGTCACTGATGTCAACGATGCCATGCTTTTTTTGTGATTTTCGCCATCTTTTTTAACCATTTCGGCTGACCAAAGTGCGATTTCCGCTTCGTGGTTTACAGCGTTATAAGCTTTTGTAGCTTCTAATACGGTATTCATGCTTTTATCAGAGCCTAGTTGGAAGCCTTTTCCTTCGTTTTCTCCTACGAAAACTTTTCCAACTGTTTGTGCATTCACCATCAATGCAGATGCAACAAATGCACCCAAGAGTACGATTTTTTTCATGTGTTTTTTGATTTTTAAAATTGTATAAGCAAGAAAGTAAGATTGATTCTCTAATCGAATAATTTGGATGGGCACTTTGTCCCCTTTTGCATTTTTGGGAACAGATTAGATGCGTGATTGGGTAAGTACTGGGTAGGTAATGGCTACTTTTGATCATTAACCAATAAAACGAAATGAAAAAAATCTTAATGCTTTTAGTTACGGCAGGAACATTGTTTTCTTGTACGACACAAAGTGAACAAAATGAAAAAATCGCTGCTGAAAATATCGCGTTTTATTCGCGCGTTTGGGAGGTAGCCATCAACGAAGGACGTACCAATATTTTGGATACCGCTTATGCAGAAAATGTGGTTTTGCATACGGTCCCAGAAACCAAGGGGAAGGCAGCTGCCAAAGCCTATTATGACAATTATGTAACCGGCTTTTCAGACCGCGAATTCATCATCAAAGAAACATTTGCTTCCGGAAACAAGCTTGTTAAATACTGGCAATTTAAAGGAAAACATACAGGGAACTTTTTTGGTATTCCCGCGACTGGAAAATCTGTGGATGTGATTGGTTGTACGATTGCAACCATCATCGGTGGTAAAATTACGGAAGAGCAAGATTTCTTCGATAACCTAGCGTTTTTCAAACAACTCGGGATCCAACCTTAATATTAGATGAAGTAGGTAATGCAGAAAGCCCTTTGCTAGTTAGTAGAGGGCTTTTTTGATTTAATGAAGGCAGAAGGTGTGACGCCTTGTCTACTCTTGAATGCGTCAATGAATTTGGATCTTGATTGAAATCCTGCTTCTGCGGAAAGCGCCTCAATCGTATAGACTTTGGCGTGACCTTCTTCAATTAATTTGACGACATATTCAATTCGTTGGTCATTTTTCCATTCCCCAAATGTTTTATTCAAATCGTTATTGAAGTATGCCGACAGATTTCGTTCCGGAATTTTCAGGTCAAAAGACATTTGAGATAAAGTGAAATCCTTTTTGATGAAGGGGGCATCTGTGAGGTATTGAACTAATTGCAACTCAAATTCAGATGTGTTTTCAAGGGCTTTGACTTGTTTGGCAAAACTGGATTTGATTTTCTGGAAAGTGGACGCAGAATCCAAATCAAGCGAATAGGAAATGTTTCCGTAAAGGATATTGGGGAATAGAAATAAGAAGAAGTTTTGGATGAAAAATCCACCTCCGCAAATGCGAAAGAAATGTTCCTCGCTAAATATGCTTAGGGATGAGATGCCTAGAAAATACACGGGTTTAAAGTACAAAGTAATCATGTGCCCCAAACTGGTGGAAGCAATGATGACTTGTAAGGTGATTAGTGTGAAAAACCACCGTTGGATAATCGGGTGGTTACTCGGAATGCTGCCATATTTTTTCAATAGCATTTGTTTGTTCCAGAAGAAATAACCGACCGACAAGCAGGCGTACAAGATCACATGAATGGACCGGCCATAGAGTAATTGCTCAAAGGTAACCCAATTGAAGTTTAAGCTATAATCTTCTGTGAAATTGACGATTTGATGGGCCATTTGGGTTTTAACTTCCAAAGGCAATAGGGTGAAGGGCAAGGTAGCAAAGCCAACAAAAATGGCGGGGATTAAATGTAAAGCATCTGTCCAGCTAAACGATTTATTTTCTGAAACGGTGTGTTTAACGTAATAGAACAGGGTTGGGCCTAGTAAGAAGGAGAGGGGCAAGAAATGCACAAAGCAAATGCCTTCCCAAAATTCCATTTTACTGTAATGCAAGCCGAAATAGACCATCACAACGAGGTTGCAGCACAAGAAAAAGAGTGCTAAAAAGATGTTAGACCTGTTTAAGGAACTGAGGTAGTACAACAGGATAAACGATGTGAAGATGCCGAACACGGGCGCAAGTATTTCCAAATGGCTCATTTAATTGGAGACAAGTTAATAAAATTGTACTGATTTGTCATGAACCCTGTGTTATTAGGTCGCATGGCATTCCTTTTTACCTTTGGCAAACCTGAGGAGGATTGCCAAAGGTAGTTGGAGCACGTTTAAATAACGATCGTAAAACTGATAATCAAAATCAGGTTATTGATAATCAACTTTTCAAATCAATTAAATTCCATTTTCAGAACTACCTTTGGCAAACCTGAGAAGGATTGCCAAAGGTTAAGTGAGGGGAACGGCGAAACACGTATTTTTAGAAAATTGAATCCAATCGACCTCCCACAGAGCTCCCTGCAAAGAGCTAATTACCACAAAGTCTTTCGTTTCTTGATCTTTGTATTCCAAGCCTTTTCCTACAATGATGTCGGTGAAATGTTCCAAGTCATGCCAATTCATGCAGCCAAATCGGACCAGTTCCTCATCTTCACGCAGTGATTGATTCGGAAGGTCTTTCTTGAATTGTTCGATGCCTCCCTGGTATTTTGACACCAAGGTACTTTTGCGTACCACTAAATTGATAAATTCGAGTTCGATTGCCATGGGGTAAAATTAGTCAGGTTTCGAATACAACTGACAGGTGTCGATTTTTGTAAATTGTCATTTTGAAATGGCAGCAGTGTCTTGGTAATCAATGATTTGACAGGTTCGATTGCGCGTATTTCAGCTTAAAAGTGTCACTCTATTTTTGGGTAACTAACCCGTTTCATGTAAGGATTTTGCAGCTTTACATTCGCAAAAAAAATCCATGAGCACTATTTCAGAACGTATCAAAAAACACTTTGAAGGGGATATCCACATCTTATTAATTGTCATATTTTTAAGCATCATTGGGGTGGTTGTCCAATTTTCCGCCAAAGGTCGTTTGACCATGGATGGCCCGCTTATTCCGCTCCAACACCTATTTAAATCGCTACTTATTTTGGTCGGTGGATTTTACGCCATGGGGATTTTTTCACGTATGGATTACTTGAAATCTACAAAATACGTCGATATGGCTCTCTTTGGGTCCTGGCTATTGATTGGATTAGCGTATGTCTATGGTCGAGAAGCAGGAGGTGCCAGCCGGTGGTTGCAGGTCGGCCCGCTAAGTTTTATGCCTTCAGATATGGCCAAATTGTGTTTGACCATTTCGTTGTCGAAGATGTTTGCTGCCAGACAAGCCGATCCGGATGCCTACAACCCATCCGTGCTCGTAGCGATATGTCTCAAGATTGGCGGAACTTGTTTTTTGATATTCTTGTCCAACTTTTCTACCAGTGTCATCGTCTTTGGTACCTCCATCGTTTTAATGATTTTTGGGCGAGTACCCGGGAGGACGATCACTTTGGTCTTTAGCATTTTTGCCGTCCTCGCCGTTACGCTGATTTTTTCTGGGGTAGGCCAAAGGTCTGCGACCATTATTAATCGTGTGGAAGTCTATATGAATCGGATGATGGGCCGACAAAGCAAAGAGGAAATTGAAATCGCTGATCAAGGTTCGAATTTTCAGTTAAAACAAAGCCTTTATGCCATTGCCTCGGGTGGAATGCAGCCCAAAGGTCCGGGGAATAGCCAATTTCGTTTTCATTTATCGCAGGCTGAGTCCGATTTTGTCTATGCAATCATCGTGGAGGAATGGGGACTTATTGCTGGTATTTTGCTGCCTGCCATGTTTATGTGGCTGTTTTGGCGTGGGGCACTTGCCATCTCCTACAGCGCTAAGCCCCTCGGAGGACTTATATCGGCCGGCCTTACCTTCTCCATCGTCAGCCAAGCATTCTTAAACATGTTCGTTGCCGTAGGTGCAATTCCTGTCACGGGCCAACCGATACCCTTGGTTTCTGCAGGAGGTACCTCGCTGATCTTCACGATGATTAGTATTGGATATATTCTTTCGGTTACGCGAGATAAAGAAAAAACAAAACTCGCTCGCCGTCCTTAAGCTTTGGCAATCCTCCAAGGTTTGCCAAAGCTAGGTTTTTTATGGGATGTTGAAATGACACCAACTGATTTTTAAGATCAGCTAATTGATAATCTGTTTTATGCCCTAAAACTCTCCTTCAAAAACACTACCTTTGGCAAACCTTGGAGGATTGCCAAAGGTTAAGAAGCGAGCCCAGATACATTGAAATACATCATTTGTTTATTTTTATTGATCAGCACGTCGTTGCACGCGCAGAGTCCCCTCGACTCCTTGATGCAACAAGCCGAATCGCTTGGTTTGCGTTCAAAAGATTATCAATATCCCCCAAACGATAGCAGTGCAGCCAAAAAAGCAGTCCAACAATTCATGCTGGACTTGAAGTTTGGGAAGCAAGCACCTAATCTTCGCTTTCAAGGCTATGATTTCAAACTGTCCCGCGAGGCATACGAAAAACGCTATGGCGAATTGTGGAATACACTCAAGATTAAAGAATTAGCTAATCGTCTAATTAATGAAGAGAATGAAGTACGAAAAATACTTCACGTATTACAAGATTCCTCCCAATACAGCCCCGAGAAAAAGCAGTTGTTAGCTAAAGCGGCCAACGAATATCGCTGGCTCGCCGCTGTACGTGCTAACCGTTCACTCGTTTTGGTCAACATCCCCTCGACCCAACTCAAAGCCTTCGAATCCCACAAACAGGTATTGCAAATGAAGGTCGTATTAGGCAAACCGAGTAGACCAAGTAAAACCTTGTCGAGCAAAATTAAAAACCTCATTATCACACCGCATTGGAGTGTACCTCGCAGCATCAGTGTAGAGGAGCTCGTTCCTGAAATCCGGAAAAATATCCGCTATTTTTATGCGAGTCATTTGGAGATATTTGACCAACAAAATCGAAAGGTTGATCCCGAGAAAGTTCCATGGCATCGCTTAAACGCCAATTATTTCCCATATTCTATGCGCCAAAGAACCGGCAAATGGAACACCTTAGGGATTTTGAAAATTCAATTTGATAATCCATTCAAGATGTATCTCCATGATACATCGGAAAAGAAATTGTTTGCAAAAGAAAAACGCTTCTACAGCCACAGCTGTATCCGCTTGGAAAAACCCTTGACACTTGGTTCTTGGTTGTTGAAACCGAACTCCACAGCCATCGATACGCTCGATGCGCAAGCGGCTTATTCAGATAAACCCCAAACCTACTTGACCATTCAACGCAATATTCCACTGGTTATCTGGTATAGCCTCGTGGATTTTGACGATCAAGGAAACTTGAGGTTTTATCCGAATATCTATAAACGTTAGATCTTGTAGTATTGCTCCCAACCTTTACGAGGTGAGGGGCCAACTAATAATTGGTTCGCCAATTTATTATTGGTAATCAATTTAGTCTCTCGATCAAAAACGAGCTTCGTATTCAATTTTTGCGCCAATACACCTAATGAGAATACTTGACTCAATGGTCCAGCAATCGCGAAGGGAGATCTAGTCTTCTCTTGACCCATGCAGGCCTTCAAGAAGTTTGCATAATGGTTCGATGGGCTTTTGGGAACATCTGGTAATTTAAGATCCTTGCCGGCATCGCCTAAAATCGAAAGTGTTGATCCATGTGATCCACCCTTGAATGTTAAGTCTTTGCTGTAAATGATTTTACCGGGATTCAATTTTGCGGGTTGGATTTTACCATTACTCGCCGCGGGAATGTTTGGATCTAATTCCGTAGTGCCATAATTAGCCGGAACCGGAGGAATATTATTGACTCCATCATACCAAGTGATATCCATCGCTGGCATATTTTTGCGTGATGGGAATTTAAACTGAATTGTCGACGACATCGGATAAAAGAAGTCATTGTGTCCATCTGCTCGCAACATATTAATTTCCGTAGGTAATCCCAGTTCTAAAAATTCATGTGCCGTGTCCATGATATGTGCTCCCCAGTCTCCCAAAGCGCCTAAGCCATAGTCAAACCAGCAGCGCCATTGCCCATTAACGAAATCTTTTTGGTAATCATGTTGGGGCGAAACGACACCTTGCCAAATGTCCCAATCCAAGGTGCTTGGAATCGATTCCGCCGCTGGGAATTTTTTGATGTTGGGGTCCCAACTATGCCAACGACGTGGGGAATTCATGTGGGCTGTCATCGCTGTCACATCTTTAATGATGCCCGCTTCTTTCCAAGCTTTAAATTGGAAATAATTGGCTTCCGAGTGACCTTGATTTCCCATTTGGGTAACCAAATTAGGATGTTTACGTGCAGCAGCCATCATCAATTCAACCTCATGGAAGGTACGCGCCATCGGTTTCTCCACAAACACGTGTTTACCCATGCTCAAGGCCATCATCGTAATAGGGAAGTGGGAATGATCCGGCACTCCAATCGAAACGGCCTCGAATTGATTGCCCATTTTATCAAATAATTGTCGGAAATCTTGAAAACGGGGTACGTCTGGGAATTTTTCCAAAACCTTCAAGGTTTGGGGTGCCCCCATGTCCACATCGCAAAGCGCGACAATATTACAAAGACCGGTATTGTATAAGGACATGACATCCAATCCCCCTTGGTTTCCTATTCCGATGCAGGCCAAATTGACTTTGTCGCCTGAATTTTTGGAGATGAAAGCGGGAAATGCCGCCGCTGATGTTAATAATGCCGCATTCTTTAGAAAGGTTCTGCGAGAGGATTCATGTACTTGACTCATAGCTTGTTATCGGTTTATAACAGCTAAAGACCAAGCGCATCAAAATTTACTTGAATTAGATGGTGATCGAACAGCGTTCCTGCGCACATTGTTCTTTCATTTCGGCTAAGGCCAAATCGGATTTCAAGATTTCACGTTTCTCTTGCGACAATTTTCGAATAATCTTGCCCTCACAAAAACGTCTCACCTGCGTTTCGGTCGTTAATTTCAGGCCTGGCACCTCGGTTAGATTTCCATGTTCATCTTTCGCCGCCATGGTGAAATAACAGGAGTTTGTATGTCGGACAATGCCATCGCGCGGGTTAAATGACTCGACACGCATGCCTACGATCATCGTGGTCCGACCCACATAATTAACGGATGCCTTAATCTCTACCAAATCACCCACTTCAACCGGACTTTTGAATTCGACTCCTTCCACGGAAACAGTCACACAGTATTGATGGCTGTGCTTGGACGCACAGATGTAGGCAACTTTATCCAATAAGGATAGTATAATTCCTCCGTGTACCTTCCCGCCAAAATTGGCATAAGAGGGAATCATTAACTCGGTATAGGTGGTCTCAGAATCTTGAACTTCTTTGTAGTTCATGGGGATAATTTTGATAGATAAATGCTTTTAAAAATCTGCAAGTCTTTGTTTCTTGCTGATTCAATTTTAAAGATAGCCTATTAAATTATGAAAAGAAGAACATTTTTAGCTGCAACGCCTCTTGTGGGTCTCGTAGGTTCCCAAACTTCTGCCGAAAAACCTTTATTGCATCACGTGTTTTTCTGGTTGAACAACCCCAATTCAGAAGCGGATAAAAAGCAATTAATTGCGGGATTAAAAACCTTGAAAGGGATCCCTACAATCAAACAGATTCACATTGGTACGCTCGCTTCTACTGAAAAGCGCGATGTCGTAGATACTTCTTGGGATGTCTCAGAACTCATGTTTTTCGATGATGAGGCTGGTCAAAAAGTCTATCAGGATCATCCGATTCACTTGGAATTCGTGAAAAACAATTCACACTTATGGAAGAAAGTTGTCGTTTACGATTCGATTAACGTATAGCCGGGGTAAACGCTGCCGGGGTCTTCAGACCCCGGCAGCGTTAGTCAACGGTCCACTATATGAAAACGTATATCGATTTCTTGATAAATTGCGAAAAGGGGAGTTTAAGCCAATGAAATTAACTGAAAAATCAGTTTTTTGGGTGGACACCCTGCCGACCTATCACCCTATCTACCTATCACCCTGCTACAAATCACACGAAATCTTCGCGCATCGGGCTGAAAACATCAACTAATTCACCGGATTCAATACAAACTGCACCGTGAATTAATTCGGAGGGAACAAAATAGACATCTCCCGCATGTAAACGCGTTGTTACACCATCAATACTAATATCAAATACACCTTTGGAAACATAAGATGCCTGCGTATGGGGATGCTGGTGTAAAACACCTACAGCCCCCGACTCAAAAGCCACTTTCACCAGCATCATGCTATCATTATAGGCCATGATTTTTCGTTTAATTCCTGCACCTAAATCAGTCCATTCGACAGTTGAGTCCTGTATCAAGTTTTGCATGTGTTAATTATTTAATGACCCCGCCGTGATCCAAGATTTTACTTGGTCTATTTCACACGTACTCAATATAACACTCGCCGAGGGCATCGGTTTATAGCCTGTTTGATGCACAATGGAACCATACAATTGACCATTAGCTGCATATTTCTGCACATTCGCATGGGTCGTCAAATCAATGCTCCCCGATGGGCGTGTCCCACTGTGGCAACCCGTGCAGTTGGTGGCCAACAACGGTTGAATAACATTTTTGAAGCTGACATTTGTCGTCACGCAATTACTTGCTGAAGCATCACATGAATTGTTTTTCGCTCCCTGCTTAATCCAAGTTAACACGTTCGAAATGTTTTCGGTCGAAAGCGGACCTGCCGGCGGCATCCGGTCCTCACCCGTTTCAATCAGGGATTTATATAAATCACTTCCCGCCGGATTCGTGATTTTGACTTCGCGCATGATGTTGGCATAATCCGTCAATATAACCCCATCTTTCTTTGAAATGGCATCGTGACAACCGCTCATGGCGCAGTTGGAGACCAACAAGGGTAATATTTTTTGTTGGAAATAAACCGTATCAGGGCTGCAATTAACAGTAATCGGCGGTTTAGTGACCGGCACATCTACGACTGGGTTCACGGGATTGGCTGGGTTAAGATCCACCAAAATATTTCCACTCGGCGCGGATCCGCGTATCCATTTTCGAACGATCGTGATGTCGCAGCTACTTAATTTACTTGTTGCCGAGGGCATGGGTTTATAACCTAGGGCGTGTGTGATGGATCCGTACAGTTTACCATTTTTGACATAGGTTTGAATCTTGGCATAGGTAGAAAGATCCACGCCCGCGGATGGATTGCTTGCATTATGGCAAGAAACGCAGTTGGTGTTCAATATAGGCCAAACCGACTTGTCAAAAGATATCGCCATCGTATCACAGGTGCTATTCGTGCTAGGTACCTCGGTGACAACAGAATCGACCTTGTTTTCTTGTGGGATAATCTCGATGTTCTTGTCTTCCAAACACGCCCAAAGCGATAGACACATTCCGAAAAATACGAATCGTTTCATCTAGCGTTGGTTATACTGAAAGGAGCCTTTTACCTTCACCACTTCTGCAATTTTGGCAAAGACAATTTTGGGGATATCAATCTTGTATTCATCTAAACGAATATCAAAGGTGCAGGTTAGCTGTAAGGTCTTGCCGTTTGAAACGATGCTTCCTTTTAATTCCACGGGTCTTGAAATTCCATGAATGTTCGCTGTTCCTGCCGCAGTTACCGCATAGGTTCCGGGCGTTTTGAGGTCAACGCTCTCTTTGATTTTCCCTTTAAAAGTCGCTGAAGGAAATTTATCTGTCTCCAAATAGTTCTCGTTGAAATGCTCTTGCATCAACTTATTCGGGAAGATGAAATTTGTTACACGCATCTGAACAGCTACCTCATTTGTCGCTGAATTAATAATGCTACCCACTTGTTTGTTGACGGCATCGATATCCTCCATCGGAGTCTTGGAAAAAAAGGATACTTCACCCGTTTGGGTGGCGTATAATTGGGCGTTTGCTGATAATCCAACCAGGCAAAGTGCTAATATGAAAAGATTGCGCATTATTTTTTGATTTTGGGTTCGAAGCTAAAGGTTCTCGCCATGTTGAAGCCATAAAAAAGATCCCCGTTTTGCCAGGTACCGATCGTTTGGCCGATAAAATGTTTCTCAATCATGCCACGTGAATTTGTCACATGCAACTGGAACACGTGCCCGCCGGTTTCAATGTCGAATCCAATCGCCAATGAATTGTGGTAAGGGTATTTTTGGCCTGCAGCTTCTTCGTATTCCTCTTTTTCGATTAAATTATAATAATACTCCGCCGACACGCTCAGTCGATTGCTCAATTTATAACGTCCTCCAAATCCCATTGCTGCCTGCGTGTTTTCCATGTAGATATTTTCGGCAAGGTTGTTGTGGAAGAGGGTTGGCATCAACTGCACAGATAATTTATCCGAAAACTTCCGAGCAATTAATAATTGGCCCATAAATGTCTGCCGCTGTAAATTGTTGTTGAACCGCATCACCGTACCAGATTCCATCGTGTAGCCCGTTTTCATCGTATTACTCGCGATGCTCCCATACGCCGTCACCGTGACGGGCATCTTATTGGATTGACGAATTAATTTGTATTTGACATAGCTATCATAGGTTTTCTCGATGGTAGAACGACCCGCTCCTATAAGCAAGCGATCCGTAATCGCGTATTCCAAACCAAGTCGAATCCGTGCCTCATCCAACCCCAAAAAATTATCGATAAAGCCCGAATTAATCGCCCCAAAACGATGCGAAATCCAGAAGTTGAGGTGTTGTTTGGCAATCGTCTCGACCGTCTGACCATTGATCAGTCGGGAGGCTTTGAAAGTCGCCAAGGTGTAATTCGTTTGTTTGGCATCCTCTTTTTCCAACATGGCCATCAGGTCATCCTGTGCACGAAGCGGAATAGATCCCAAAAAAAGAACACATGCTATGAATAGGTTACGCATATATCCGGAGTGTTGTGCCCGTTAGAGCGGTTTGATACGTCGTTAAGGCCTTGCTTGTCACGGATAATGCCGCTCCTGTCGTACTGAACGTTGCTCCATGCGCATTGCAATAGAATTTACTTCCATTGTAAATCACCTGTGCTTTTCCCTCGTGTGTACATATTTGGGTAACAGCAGCAAAACTCGTGGATGAAACACGTGCAATTACAATCTGATTGTAAATGACATATTTGCCTACGGTGTTCAAAGCAGCATACGATGCATTGGAAAGATCTAAGCTAAAATCAACCGCGGATGCCGGCGTTAAAGCCTCATTTTGGCAAGAACTTAACGCGCTTGCACCACAATAAACAGCTAATAAGGATGCTCCCTTTAATCCCATGGATTTCAGGAATTCATTTCGTTTCATTTTCGATTGCATATTTCTTCAGGGTTATGTAGATGCAATTTAAGTTTTTATCAGGATAATTCTTCGCGTGTTTCGAATGACATTCATCATTATCGACGGCTTAGGAGCGCGGGCCCATCAATGCCTTGATTTCGACGATTAAATTTTATGCGCTGGACGGATTACGAAGCGGTTAATTATTTCCGTACATTTGAAAAATTTAACTTACATGATTGAGCTTTTTGCACTCCGGTTTTTGATCAATTTGTTTTTTACCTTTTTGGTCATCCGATTCATATATTACCCGCAATACAAGAATAAGGACTTCGTATTTACCTTTTTTCTATTCAATTCCATCTTATTTGTGCTTTGTTTTTTGTTGGCAGCGGCCGACTTGAAGTTTGGATTTGCCTTTGGTCTTTTTGCCATGTTCTCCATGTTTCGCTACCGGACAGTTACCGTGCCGATCGGGGAAATGGGTTATTTTTTCCTCGTTGTCACGCTAGGTATCATCAATTCCATCGCGTCACTCGAGAATTATGCCATGTTGATTTTAGCTAATTCTCTGCTAGTAGGCGTGACCTTTTTGTTAGGCCGATTCTTAACGCTAACACACGAGAACTTTCAGGTATTAACCTACGAAAACCTTGCTCTTGTCAAACCGGATCAAAAGGCCCTGTTACTTCAGGATCTGATTGAAAAAACAGGCCAGCCGATTCACCGGGTGCAGGTGGTGAAGGTAGATTACCAACGAGGCGTTGCTCAATTAAAGGCTTATTATTATTCCAAGGATAATGAAACCTTTTCGGCTGATGCGGAAGCTTAGCTTACTCTTTTTTTTCCTCGTTTCGCTCCATGTTTCGGCACAGGTTGATACGCTCAGCAATGTTGAGGTAAAGGCCAGTAGGCCGGAATACGGAAAGCAAGTCTTTTATCCGAGTGCGAATCTGACCAATTTAGGCGGAAACTTACAGGATGTGCTCGCCAACATTCCTTCCATTTATGTAGCGGGTGATGGAACCATTCAATACCGCGGTAGCCAAAGCCTCACCATCTATTTTGATGGAAAACCTTCGGGTATTTTGGCCTCTTCCAGAGCGAATGCGCTGAGTTTATTTCCGGCTGATCGCATCGATTACATCGAAATTATTTCCTCCCCAGGGGCAAAATATTCGGCGGAAGGGAGCTCCGGAATCTTGAATATTGTCTTGAAAAAAGGCAAAGGTTTCAAGCAAGCGCAGGCAAATATGCAATGGGGAACGCATGACCAATTGGCCTTTTCGACCCGCTATGGCAATGGTTATAAACGTTTGACCTATGCGTTTGATTATAATTTCAAACAGTCCATACGGGATAATTACCAACAACTTTATCGGGAGAATTCGAGCCTCTATGGCTTAGCCCAAATCCAACAAGAAACCTTTGAGGTGAATCGGGATTATAACCATGCCTTGCAAAGCCAACTCGAATATCGCTTGAATCCCCGCTGGAGTTTAGGCACGCAGTTAATCACGCGGTATTCGAAAGATCATAACAATGAAGTCAGGCAAAATTTGTCCCAATTTATTCGTTCGGCGGATCGCTATTACATACGTGATGCCGATAAGCGTGGTGATGATCGAGGTATGGATGTGTTGATTTCCTTGGGAACAATTGCTAAACAAAAGACAACGGCTCACCTTGATTTTTTATGGATTCGAAACATAGGTTCAGATCAAAACGATTTCACGCAGCGCTATTTCTATGATGGCTTCGATATCCCCAACACGAATTTTCCTAATCGGATTGAACAATCTTCTGCGCTTAGTTCGAATTACACCTTGCTTTTGCAAGGAGACTGGGAAACTCAATGGTCCAAGAAACTGCGCCTCGATTATGGATTTAAGGTGACAGAACGCTTCTTTGACACGGATTTTCGCTATGAAAAATTGAAGGGAACATGGGAGTTAGATACCAAACGAAGCAATGCATTTACCTATGTGGAACGTATTCATGCGATTTATGGCGCTGCCCGCTACGCAGGTAAAAACTGGGATTTTCAAGGTGGTTTGCGTGCCGAGGCAACGCAGGCTAATTTGAATTATGTGCAGCTATTTCCCTCGTTTTCATTGGAAAAGGAATTGACGAAAAACCAGCAGCTGGGTTTGCGCCTTAGTTCTCGGGTTAATCGGCCATCGTTTAAGGCCTTGAATCCGTTTATTTCCTTCGCGGATCCCTTGAATTTGCAATCAGGTAACCCGATGTTGCAGCCGGAGCGAACGTATTTACTCGAGCTAGAACATTCTTTGGATGTAGGGACTTTGCATACGACGAATCAGGTTTTTTACCGTCGGGTTAATCAATTGGTGGGTCGCGTAAGAACCTTGATGGAAGGTGACACGACGTTGACACGCTTTGAGAACATCTCGCATTCGGAGACTTGGGGACTGGAAAACATTACATCGATCAGTCCGATGAAAAATTGGAAGGTGAATGTGACGAGCTCCTTGTACCAAACGGATCTGCAAGGTCAGGTGCAGGAACAATCCTTGAATTTGAATCGCTGGAGTTGGAATGGTCGTTTAAGCCAAATTTGGAATCTCACACCGCAGGCATCTGTGCAGTTGAGCGCCATTTATCAATCGGCCCAAATTCATCCCTTAGGTATTATTCAAGGGTTTTATACCGTGGACTTGGGTTTCAAGCAAGAATGGAAATCCTGGGTATTGAATGCCCGCTTGAATGATGTGTTTAATACGCAACAGACGGTTTATGATTCGCGGCCTTTTGGTTTTGTCAATGATCTGAAAAAGAAAAAAGAAACCCGAATTTTCTACATCGGTCTTGCGTTTAAACTCAGCTCGAAGAAAAATTCGGGTCTTAAAAATCGGAAAGCGGTCAACGAAGACGAAGCCGGTGAGGAGGATTAATTCGCTCCTTTGACACGTCCTTTTTCGGAGTCCAATCCCGTGGAACGTTGACGAGCACCTTTAATGGCAGCATTTCCAAATCGGTAAGTGAAGTTCAAACGGACAACGCGTGAATCGTTTTTCGGGCGAACCAATACATCCAAATCCGCATATTTAATGGTTACCGGTGGGTTCGATGTGTACAATATGTCTTGTGCATTCAATCGGATGGTCGCACGTTTCTTCATGATGGTTTTTTGAATTCCCATATTCAAAGATCCTCCAGCACCGAATAAAAAGGCGCCTTCGAGTCCACCCGTAAAGTAATTTCCACCAAATTCAATTTTGTAGTCTTTGGGAAGCGTAAAGGTGTGATTCGAGGAAACGTAGAACATGTTTCCCGCCGTGTTGATGTTCGCGGTCGAAATATTTCCTGTCAATTCCGCCCGATTTATAAAGATATCCGTGTTGCTTGTCCACCAATTCTTGATCGGGATCGGTAGGGAGATTCCTAGGCTATAGGTAACGCGCTGCGCCATATTTGCCGTCGTCTGAAAGGTCTTGCGCGTCTCGGCTTCTTGCTTCAAAAGTTGGGTAATCACCTGATCCGTGTGGCTATAGCCCAACGTAGTTGAAATTCCACCCATGTAGGTGTGACTCAATTCGAATGAATTGGTGAGTTGGGGCATCAACATCGGATTCCCCACATTGTAGGTATAATTATCTAAGAAGAAGACAAAGGGATTTAGATCGGAATAACCCGGTCGGTCGATCCGTCTGCTGTAATTCATGCCCAAAGTATGCTTTTTTGAGGCTTCATACTGTAAGAAGGCACTCGGGAAAATCTGCAAATAATCCCGGTGGAAGGTCATGTCGGCTTCACCCGTGTAGGCGGATGAGGTTCCATCCGCAAGGGTCCATTCGCCACGAAGCCCAATTTGGTAACTCCATTTCCCAATCGCCCTTTCGGTATTCAGGTATAAGGCGTGGATTTGTTCGGTATAGACAAAGCGATTACTTTGGCCCGTTAAGAAATTATAGTAGGCCGCTTGTGCCGATTTCGATCGGAACTGCAAATCGTTGTCGGTTTGTACCCACGAGGATTTCATACCCATGCTCCACTTAGCCTTTAAAAAAGATGGGATGACATAGTCCGACTTTAGGGAATATTGGTTGATGAACGATGCGGAATTGGTGCGCAATAATGAGTCCGGCATTACGGGTAGAAAAAGTGCGTTTACATAGCGTGAGCGGTAGTTGTTTTGACTCTCATCCACAAACCGCGCGTGATCCAGGTCAATCGTTAATTCACGCCCAGTGGAGTCATAGGTATGTTTGAAATTGAAATTGGCAGCATAATTGAAGAAAGGGTTTTCCAAAGAGTTGTAGGTGTCGAGGCGTGACAAGACTTCATTTTGACTGTTCATCTGAACCGTTTGGTTCAGCCCGTCGTTTAGACTGTTGTAATTGTATCCTCCGGAAAGTAATATGCCAAAGGTCGTTTTGGGTGAATAATACCAATCGACACCGCCTTTAACTTGCGCATTTTTGTTTTGGTTGGCATAGCGAAAACTTTGTTCCCAGTTCTCTTGTTGGGCCGTGAATCTGCGCAATAAATAGTTGCGTTCCATGTTTGGTCGCTGGCCCACGGAGGCGTTACCGAACCAGTTCCAACCGTTATTTCGGTAATTCAGGTTAGCTCCTAAGGCTTGACGTAGGAAATAGGCTTGCGCTAAGGTGGCATTCGCGGAACCGTTCATGCCGATGTTCGCATTCTTCTTCAATCGGATATTGATAATTCCACCGGTTCCTGCGGCGTCATAACGCGACGAAGGATTGGTCATAATTTCCAAGGTAGAAATTTGGTCGGCGGGAAGATTGCGTAAATAATTGGCCAAATCCGTTCCGGTCAAATAAGAGATTTTTCCATCGATCATGACCTTCGCGCCTGATTTACCACGCAGGGAAATATTGCCGTCTTTGTCGACGATGACCCCTGGAGAACGCTCCAATACTTCCATGGTTGTATTTCCCGCAGCCATGGCGGAGTTCTCCACATTGACGATGGTCTTATCCAGTTTTTTTTCGATGAGTGGTTTTGTGGCACGTACTTCGACCTCTGCTAATTCTTTGGTCAATGGCGAGAGGCTTATGATGCCTAGGTCGATTTGGGATGTTTCTGTAATGCTGGGTAAGCTCAGTTTTTTGCTCGCAAAACCTGTGGATTGAACTTGTAGGACATAGTTGCCCGCGGGGATTTTATTGATTTTGCCCAAGCCATTCTCGTCGGTCAAAAAGCCTTTGTAGAGCGTTGAATCCGGCAATTTCTTTAGGATGGCCGTTGAAAAGGGGAGAGGCTGCCTGTTGTTATCCTGCAAGTGAAATTGCAAGGAATTTTGTGCAAAAGCGGTACTGGAAATGAGTAAGAATAAAAGTATGAAACGCATGTAGGCGGATTGAATAATTAATTAATGAAAAATACGAGATGCAATTTCCGACGAATGCGTTGCATGGCCAACAAGATTAGGATGAGTGGCCAAAAAAAAAGCCTGAACGAATCAGGCTTTTTTTGAAGAGTTATAAAGGTCTTAATCGGAAGACCATACCCGGGTTTTCTGTCCCCACGTATAAATATCCGTCTGAGCCTTGTTTCACATTTCGCATGCGACCTAGGTTGACTAATACCTTTTCTTGTTTGATGACTTTGTTGTCTTTGATGACGCAACGGTTTAGGTAGTTGAAACGCAACGAACCCACCATCAAGTTACCTTTCCAAGCCGGATATTTATCGCCTACCACGAAAGTCAATCCCGAAGGTGCAATGGAAGGAATCCAATACGAGATAGGTTGTTCCATGCCGTCTTTCTTCGAGATCGCTGTGATGGGTTTGCCATCGTAGTTGATGCCATAGGAAATCACAGGCCAACCGTAGTTTTTACCTGCTTGGATGATATTGATTTCATCGCCACCGCGTGGACCGTGTTCTGTTTCCCAAATAGCCCCTGTGCTTGGGTTTAGCGTTAAGCCTTGAGGGTTTCGTTGGCCATACGTATAAACCGAAGGATGTGCGCTTTTGGCGAAAGGATTATCTGCTGGAATGCTGCCATCGTCTTTGATGCGGTGAATTTTTCCATTGTCATTATCCAAAGCCTGTGGGAATACTTTTTCCATGCCGCGTTCGCCTACACTGAAGAACAGGAATCCTTTTTTATCGAATGCCAAACGAGATCCAAAGTGGTGGAAGGTTTTTGTGTAAGGTTTCGCCTCAAAAATTTCTTGTGATTCAACCCACTGGTTGTTTTTGATTTTACCTCGTACGATGGCCGTTGTAGTTTCTGTTTGTCCAGCTTCTATTCTGAATTTGGAATAAGACATGTAAACCCATCCGTTTTGTTCGTATGCGGGGTGCAGGGTGATGTCCAATAAACCTCCTTGACCCTTAGCCATCACGGCAGGAGTTCCAGTAATGACTGTTTTGTTTTGTTTTTGGTCGACCAAATACAATTTACCAGCACGATCTGTGATTAAATAATCGAGGTTTGGTAATTGAGCAAAACCCCATGGGCTGTCCAAACCTGTCACGATCGTGTCTAATTGAATCGTCATGCCATCCGATTTGAAGATGTTGCTCGAAGGCTTGTTGGCAAATTTATATTGCTCCACGCCCGCTAAATTCTCAACGATTAAATCAGCTAATTTCTCGATTTCTTGTGCCGTTAGGACTTCTTTCCAGGTAGGCATGCCTAATTCTGGATAGCCGCCAGAAATGCTGGCGATGATTTGTTCTTTTTTATTGCCGTGTTTCCATTGACGGTCAACGAAAGCTTCCACTTTCTCGCCGTGGCAAGAGGCACAATATTGGGTGTAGGTTTTCTCTGCGGGTCCGTCGATAGCGACTTGTTTAGCAGGGCTTTTGCGCAGTGACATGATTGAGATGGCACTGATGGTTAGGAATGCAAATAGGAGTATTCTTTTTTTCATGGTCGTAATTTATAGGTTTGTAAAGGTATAAAATTTTTAATAACCCTAGGCTTTAGCCTAGGGGTTCCTGTGGGGTTTCCTTCGGACGAGCCGCAGACTAAAGTCTGTAATCCCCAGACTAAAGTCTGGGGTTATAAAGTATGCGTGATGATAACCCTAGGCTTTAGCCTAGGGGTTTCTGTGGGGTTTGCTTCGGACGAGCCGCAGACTAAAGTCTGTAATCCCCAGACTAAAGTCTGGGGTTATAATTAAGCGTGATGATAACCCTAGGCTTTAACCTAGGGAATCGACGCGAAAAGCGTCTCAAACTTTGGCAAACCTTGAAGGATTGCCAAAGAGGATGCTTTAGCCTAGGGAATCGACGCAGAAAAGCGTCTCAAACTTTGGCAAACCAGAAAGGATTGCCAAAGAGAGGAGGGAATTCGGAAAAAAAGCTTATTATTGTATCAAATTACTACAATAGCTAAACCTATCAAAAATGAAAAAGTTATTCTTAGCCTTGGGCGTTTGCCTAATGGGCTCGTGGGCTGCGCAGGCGCAGATTACGTTAAGTAAAGATGTGGCCGTTGTGCCTACAGAATCCGGTCAAGTTCGTGGCTATGTACATGGAGGTATTTATACCTACAAGGGAATTCCCTATGCGGAGGCAAATCGTTTTGAGGCTCCTCATAAGCCAAAAGCATGGACGAATGTTAGAAGTTCCTTGACCTATGGTCCTGTGGCACCACTAATGAATCCTACGACGCAGGTACAAGACGAATCGGAATTCGTTTTTGATCACTCATGGGGCTATACGAATGAAGATTGTATGCGTGTCAACGTTTGGACGCCCGGGATTAAGGATGGGAAGAAGCGTCCCGTGATGTTCTGGATTCACGGAGGTGGATTTACGGCAGGTTCTGCGGAGGAGTTGAAGTCCTACGATGGCGAAAATTTAGCGAAAAAAGGGGATGTGGTTGTGGTATCGATCAATCACCGGTTGAATATTTTGGGTTACTTGGATTTGTCAGCTTATGGCGAAAAGTATAAGTATTCGGCGAATAATTCCGTGATGGACATGAAGGCGGCTTTGGAATGGGTGAAGGCGAATATCAGTCAGTTCGGTGGAGACCCGAACAACGTGACGATTTTCGGTCAATCGGGTGGTGGCGCGAAGGTGAATACCTTGATGGCTATGCCATCTGCCAAAGGTTTGTTTCACAAAGCGATCAACCAAAGTGGTGCATTCCGTGGAACAATGTTGGAAAAGTCAACAACACAAGCGATTACCGCTGAGGTGTTGAAGGCCTTGAATATCCCTGCCGAGAAAGTTGATTCCTTACAAAAATTACCCTTTGCGACTTTGGCAAATGCAGGAAATAAAGCATTGCAAACGGTTGCCGCTCAAATGAAAGCAGCTGGCAAACCGGTTGTGGGTTTTGGCTTAAGTTGGGGCCCAAGCATCGACAGCGAATTATTGCCTTACCAATTGTTCTCGGATGAGGCGATGAAATTGTCGAAGGACGTTCCTTTGATGATTGGTACCGTGAAGAATGAATTCATGCCGTCATTGATGACCAACATGTCGAATGCAAGTGCTGAGGAAGTAGAGGCTTATATCAAAAAGACCTATGGTGACAAAGCGGAGGCATTTAAAGCTGCGGTGAAGAAAGCTTATCCTGCGGATACGAAGCCATCTGATTTAATGGATGTGGATACGCGTTTCCGTCCTGGTGCGGTGGTTCAAGCGAATATGAAGTCGGCCTTGAATGCAGCGCCGGTATTTATGTATTTGTTCACTTGGCAATCGCCCGTGATGGATGGCAAGTATAAATCGATGCACTGTTTCGAATTGCCATTTTGCTTTAATAACATTGCGCGTTGTGAAAACATGACGGGTGGGGGTAAAGAAGCTTATGTGTTGGCCGACAAAGTCAGCCAAGCGTGGATCAATTTTGCGCGTGTAGGTAATCCAAATCACAAAGGTTTGCCTACGTGGCCTGCTTACAATGCGAGTGCTACGCCGACCATGCATTTGGATAAT
Organism: Aquirufa regiilacus; assembly: GCF_032470275.1. Lineage (NCBI taxonomy): Bacteria > Pseudomonadati > Bacteroidota > Cytophagia > Cytophagales > Flectobacillaceae > Aquirufa > Aquirufa regiilacus. Next base: position 32,886 of record NZ_JAVNWW010000003.1, on the reverse strand, counting down.
GCCTGTGTGGTGAAACCGCAATTGGATAAGGAGCTGTTTGAATTAACGGCGAATTAGTTTTCCCGTAGAGAAGCGATTTCTCGCGCATAGTTATCAGAAAAGGAGACATGATGTGATCGTGTCTCCTTTTTTTAAGTGGAGGTAAGTCTTGGGGGAATCGACGCGAAAAGCGTCTCAAACTTTGGCAAACCTGTAAGGATTGCCAAAGAGTAGGCTTTAGCATAAGGAAACGACGCAGAAAGACGTCTCAAACTTTGGCAAACCAGAAAGGATTGCCAAAGAGATATTACTAAAAGTAATGAATCGCTCGAACGTGGTAGAGTTCGTTTTTGCAGGAAACAAAAAAGAAGGCAATAAAAAGCCAATGGAGAATGTTTATAGAACTAAGCTTATGCATTGAATCTTTGACCTGAGTCAAGGACAATTTGCGGTAATATTAAGGATAAAAAATTAATTTATAGAAATTATCCTGATGGATGTCAGCGAAGAACGGATTAGAATTTTGTAAATTGCGAGATAAAATTTCGGTGTACGCAGTTGGATGAATGCTCGCATTTCCCGGTTGCCGCATAGAAAAAATTAGAACTAGGATTATTTAAAACCTCCTTGAGATTCAGGGAGGTTTTTTTTAGATGTTTTGGAATAATTCACACATCTTGATATCGAGCGCTTGTGCAATTTTGTAAACTTGAAATAAACTGGTATTTATTTGTCCAAGCTCTATCCTACTCAGCTGTGTATATTCCATGTTCGCATCGGCAGCGAGTTTCTCGATGGTCAAGCCCTTAGCCAATCGAATTACTCGAATATTGGCTCCTACTTTTCTGCTAATCTCTTTTTTGCTTGATTCCATGCCGCAAATTTGACATGGGAATATAAGGCTTACAATGGCATATTTGTGACATTGTAAATAGAATAACAGGTTTTACTTTTCGCTGTAAATGAGTGAATTAGGTTAATAGCAATCATCTTAATTTGTTTTAGCTTAGTTAACGGTATTTAAAAGCTATTTGCTATTTTCCTCTATCAGCATTTCTTCAATAGATTCTTTGCTGATTTGTTCATGTAGACTGTAATATTTTGATCGCCTATCTAATTCCGTCGATTTCCGCTCGATGCATTCAGGTACTTGATAAATCATTTTTAATTTCAAGTTGAGCTCTTTAAGAAAAATGTGTCTGCGCTGTCGTTGATTTTCTTTGGACAATCGCTCAATGCGTAATATTTCATTGGCCTCATTTACTGATAATAGTTTATCTTCTTGACTTAATATTCGTTTTATAAATCGAATTTCCAGGGTGTCCAAATATGGAATTAACGTATGTTTTTGCTCCCCTGAAACCTTAATATTTGTTTCTGGTGTTAGATTTTTTTGCCTCGGGTGAATTTGAATACGCTTGAAATTAAGTCCAATAGTGACGCCTAGCGTTAACGCAAGAAAGATGCCTGAAATGATTACCATAACGTTTTTATAAATGTTAGAACAGATAGGTTATATCACTAAATATAGTATGTCATATTTGCCACATTATGTTAAATGTGTTATAACAAAAATGAATTTATTTAACGGTCATCTTGCTGATAATAACCTACTTATTGATTTTTGTGTTAAAACCGTTTTTGATGCATATCTGAATTCAGATTAAGTTGTTTTGTGTTTCTGAATTCCTTTTGTCATTCATTACTTCCTGTGTGTAGTATGTTCATGTGACTCAAGGTAGCGAAGCTGTGTTCTACTAAACAATTTTTATGCAATACAAAAGCTTAATCCTACTTGCGTCCATCGCATTGTTTTTAGGATCCTGTGGTATTAATCGCGAGTTGGCTTATTTTAAAGGCCAACAAGACACTACCCTCACACTGGCTCAACATTCTTACGAGCCGAGCATTCAAATCGGAGATATTTTATTCATTGGTGTCAGTAGTTCTGATCCCCAAAGTTCCGCGTTGTTTAATAGTGTTAATGCGGTGCCGGCCAACAATGCGGCGGGGGCCAACTTCATGACACAATCGGTAACGCCTGGCTTACTCGTTGATAATCAAGGTAGTATACAATTACCTAAAATTGGAAAACTGACCGTAAAAGGAATGACAAAATCGGAACTGACGCAAGCGCTACAAATTGCACTTATTCCTTATTTAAAGGATCCTGTAATCAGTATCCGTTTTATGAATTACCGCGTGACCGTTCTGGGGGAGGTAGTACGTCCATCGACCTTCAATGTCTCCAATGAACGTATTTCTGTGCTGGAAGCGTTAGGCATGGCTGGGGATTTAACCGCCTATGGAAATCGAAACAATGTTCTCGTTATACATGAAAATGAAGGAAAGAAAGAATTTCATCGTGTCAATTTAAACAAGATGGAGCTATTTCAATCCCAGCATTTTTATCTTCAAAGCAATGATGTGGTTTATGTAGAGCCCAACAAAGCGAAATCCTACTTAGGCAGCGAAACGTCGGTGTATCTACCGGCCATCATCAGCAGTGCGACCTTGCTTGTACTCGTAGTCAACAACTTCTTTAAATAGTATTTCATGCAATCAGAATTTGATGATTCATTCGATTTGAATCAATCACAGGACGGCAATTTATTTACCCAAATTGCACAGACCTATCTGCCTTTTTGGCCTGTATTTGTCTTAACTGTCCTCTTAAGTGTCTTGGGTTCTTTCTTTTACCTGCGTTACACTCCGCCGGTATATCAGGTAAATGCCAAATTGCTCGTAAAGGATGATAAGAATGGGGCAGGTGCAGCTCAAATGTTGGATGCCTTGGATATTTTTGGGGATAAGAAGGTCGTTGACAACGAAATTGAAATTATTCAATCGGCTCCTTTAATGGAACAAGTCGTTCGTGACTTAAACCTATATACGACACAAACGCATATTGGGAATGTATTGGATCGTGAATTATATGGCGAGCAAGCACCACTTCAATTGGTCGCGATGCAAAAGGATTCGGTGCAAAGCATGTCAGTATCTATTCCTGTCGATGTTGATTTCCAACAAAAACGTTTCTCCATACAAGGTAAATCTTATCCACTAGGCTCACGCCTCTATTTAAATGGACAATATTATTACGTTTCGCTGAATCCTTCCTTTGTTCCGGCAAAGGATTTGCCGAAGCCCTATACGATTTTACTTAAAACGCATGCGGTGGCAGATGTGGCGGCGCAATTTTTGACAAGTTTAAAGGCGGAGGCGAGTACGAAAAAGTCTACCGTTATTTATCTGAGTATGGAGACGATTGTGCCACACAAAGGGCGCGATGTGATCAATCAATTGTTTAAGGTATATGATGAATTTGCCATTGAGGATAAAAATTTAGTTGCAAAAAATACGTTGAGGTTTGTTGAGCAACGTTTAGGTATTGTATCGGATGAATTGCAACATGTAGAGGAGAATATTAAAGATTACAAGACGCGCGAGGGAATTGTCAATATAAGTGAACAAGGAAAACTTTTTCTAGAATCTGTTAAGGAACATGATCAAAAGCTATCTGAAATTGGTATTCAGCTTTCTGTTTTAAAGGATATCGAACAATATGTTACTGCTAAAAAGCCAAGTTCGGCTGTCGTTCCATCCTTAATGGGCATAAACGATGCCACGCTAGTACAATTATTAGGCAAATTATATGAGGCAGAATTACAATTATCTCGTATTTCTAAGGTAACGGGTGGTCAGTCGGATTTGCAGGCGCAGCTGCGCGAAGAGATCGCGGCGCTAAAACCCTCTATATTAGAGAATATTGGTAGTATTCGAGTGAATCTGAAGACAGCGCAGGCCAACTTGCAGAAAAAGCTCAAGGAAAGCAATGCCATGCTCGTAGATATTCCGTCTAAAGAAAAGGCCTTGGTGGAGATTAGTCGTCAGCAAACCATCAAGAATACTATTTATATTTTTCTGTTGCAGAAACGTGAAGAGTCAGCCTTGTCTTCTGCTTCGGCCATTGCGGACAGTCGGGTCGTGGAACCTGCTGTTTTCAGCCCTGCACCCATCAAACCCCAACGAAATATTATTTACTTGATTGGCCTGGCACTTGGTATTGGATTAGGCGTCTTGTATGTATTATTCAAGGAGACCTATAATCCAACAGTTTTGTTCCGCGGGGACATCGAGCGCCGGGTGAAGGCGCCTATTTTGGGTGAATTAGCACAGGGAGATTCTGAGGAACACATCGTGGTGAAGGCAGGAAAGCGAACGATTTTAGCGGAGCAATTCCGGATGTTACGAACGAACCTGGCTTATCTGGGATTGAATCAAGAAAAGGGCAATGTGATTCAGGTGACATCATCCATCTCCGGAGAGGGAAAGTCCTTCGTTTCAGGAAACTTAGCGGCGACCATCGCGCTGACGGGTCGTTCGGTCTTGATTATGGAATTGGATTTACGGAAACCCAAAGTACGTCAATATTTCGGCTTGGCGAAAGGGAGCGGTGTGACAGATTACTTGATTGATTTGGCCTCATTAGATGATATTATTCAAGCGGTACCACAGTCTGAAAATTTATTCTTGATTTCAGCCGGTGCCATTCCCCCCAATCCTACTGAATTATTAGGTTCAGATGCTTTCCAAGCCATGATGGAAGAACTTAAAGTTCGCTTTGATTACATCGTGATGGACACCGCGCCAATTTCCCTCGTGACGGATTCGCAAGTACTCGCACATCATGCGCAGGCAACGATGTATGTGTTGCGCCATAATTACACGACCAAAAACTACTTGGATTTCATCCAGCAATTATTTGTCTCCAATAAATTCAATAAGCTGAATTTGATTTATAATGGATTAAAGCCAAGAGGCATGAAGATGTATGGTACAGGTTATGGTTATGGGTACGGTTATGGATATGGATATGGATATGGATATGGATATGGGTACGGCTATTACGCAGAGGATAAAGGCAAGAAGCGATCTCTTTGGTCAAAATTAACTCGTTCAAAAAATTCTTAAGTTGGAAATTATTAACATTTTGTTGTCGGGTGGAATAGGTAGTCGTTTATGGCCCTTATCTAGGAAATCTTGTCCTAAGCAATATCTTACACTTTTCGAGGGTAAATCTTTATTTGAGCTTACTGTTGAAAGGAATCAAGCATTGACAAATCGAACCCTTGTTGTTGGCAATCAATCCACCAAGCATTTATCAAAACAAATTTTTGATTCTAAAGGTATGGATCAGGTGTCTTTTGTTACGGAGACTGAACCTAGAAATACGGCGGCAGCGATTTGTTTAGCTTGTCTGGGGCTAAATCCAACGGATATCGTTTTGGTTTGTCCATCCGATCATATGATCGGGGATGAGAAAGCTTACCTTCAGGCGGTAAGCAAGGCCTACCAGTTGGCATGCAAGGGTTTTATCGTTACGATTGGCGTTCAACCTAATTACCCGGAAACGGGCTATGGATATATTCAATACAAGGGTAATGATGTACTTTCCTTTCGAGAGAAGCCAACATTGGAAACGGCCTCCCATTTTATTGAATCTGGTGACTATTTGTGGAATGCGGGAATATTTTGTTTTCAGGTGGGTGTCTTTTTGTCTGAATTAGAGACCTATGAGCCGGAAATCTTGCATGCATCCAAAGAAGCCTGGAATAAACAAATAGATCACATTATTCCAGCGGCATACATGAAGCAAATCCCATCTAAAAGTGTTGATTATGCTGTCATGGAAAAGAGTAGACGCTTGCAAGTTGTTGCGGCCGAAATGGCGTGGTCAGATTTGGGGTCTTTTGATGCCATGTGGGATTATCAAGATCGAATGGTTTCGAAAGATGAAGTGGCAAATTCAAATTTTGTGATTAGTCAAACGAAAAAGCATGTTGAGATAATTGGTGTTGATAATTTGATTGTCGTGGAGACCGAGGATACCATCTTAGTTGTGCCGCGGTACCAGAGCCAAGCTGTTAAAGAGGTTTATGAGCGTTTAGCAATCGAGAAATCAACTCTGGTAGATTAGATTTTTATGGAATTAGATTCTTTTTTTCTAAAAAGCACAAAAAACTAAATGAGCCAAGAGAAATAATGTCCAATTCAGCAAACAATAAGCGAATAGCGAAAAACACTTTATTACTTTATTTTAGAATGTTACTGACAATGGCAGTATCACTATATACAGTAAGGGTTGTTCTTAATACATTAGGTGTTGTTGATTATGGTATATATAATGTTGTTGGTGGAGTTGTGACTATGTTCTCTTTTTTAAGTGGAACAATGGCTTCTGCTTCTCAGCGTTTTTTTGCATTTGAGCTGGGAAGAAAAAATTATGAGCAACTAAAAATGATATTTAGTATGACAATGAATATCTATATTTTGATTGCAATCGTGATATTATTGTTGTCTGAGACTGTTGGTCTTTGGTTCTTGAATACTCAAATGACAATTCCTGTTGCGAGAATTGAAGCAGCCAATTGGATATATCAATTTTCTATCTTTTCGTTTATGATGACAATGTTCACCATACCATATGATGCAGCAATTATTGCACATGAACGAATGAATGTTTATGCTTGGGTAAGCATTCTGGAGGTATTGCTAAAGTTATTTGTTGTTTTTCTATTACTAGTATTCTCATTAGATAAATTGAAATTGTATTCAATACTTGTTTTTGGGGTAACTACTATAGTTACTTTGATTTATCGGTCGTACTGTAAGCGTAAATTTCAAGAATGTAATTTTAGCTTGTATTGGAATACAAATCTATTCAAAGAAATTGCATCTTATTCTGGTTGGAATTTGTTTGGAGCCCTAGCAGGCGTGTTTAATAATAATGGAATAAATATTATTTTGAATATGTTTTTTGGACCAATTGTAAATACGGCACGTGGAATTGCCTATCAAGTGAACAGTTCGATTAATCAATTTGTTCAAAATTTTATGTTAGCAGCTCGACCCCAGATCACTAAATTTTATGCTGATGGAGAAAATGAAAAAATGCTGAAATTGGTTTTTCAAAGCTCTAAATTTTCATTTTTGTTGCTTTTTTTGTTGACTATGCCGGTTTTATTGAAAACACATTTCATAATCGCATTGTGGCTCAAAATAGTTCCGGAAAATGTGGTGATGTTTACTAGACTTAATATTGTGTCTGCATTAATAGAATCCTTTTCCTACTCTTTGCAAACAGCTGCTCAAGCTACAGGAAAAATAAGAAATTATCAGTCAGTTGTGGGAGGAATGATGCTTTTAAATCTGCCTTTAGCATATTTATTTTTAGAAATGGGTTACCCTGTGCAAATCGTATTTTACTTAGCGATTTTAAATTCTATGTTTTCCTTGGTTTTACGTTTGGTAATGCTCAATAAAATGATTGAATTTCCTATTTCGAGTTTTATTTTGCATGTAATTTTACCTTCCGTAATTGTTACAATTGTAGCTTATATTCCAACTTTCATCCTTTCTCAGAATTTGAAAGAAAATTTTACTAACTTTTTAGTAGTATCTGTTATAGGATTAATCACGTCAATTACAACAATCTATCTGCTTGCTCTTACGAAAAATGAAAAATCTTTTTTATTAGAATCAATTAAAAAATCAATATGAAGTTCGTTAGAATAATTAAATTGATTTTACCTGTTAGAGTATTTGAATATGTAAAACAAAAAAAAGTACAATTTATTCTTCAAAGAAACTTTAAAAAAGCCTATGAGTTTGATATGAAAAGATATTTAAAATATTCAGATTCATTTGGAACTAATTCAGCTCAGCAATTAATAGGTAAAATAGTACGAGAATATCACGTGATTGAAAAAGGTTTAACCATGCCAGATCCAAGATTAGGCTTTGGAAAAGATTTACTTTTAAGTTTAGTGGATAATTGCATGCAATACATACAATTATTTGGAGAAGAGGAAGAACAACTACGACATGCTGTTGGAGTAATTTGGGAGTACGAACAATTCCATGAACAGCAGAATTTTAATTTAGAAGATTCAGTAGTTGTATCAATTCAAAAATTGAAAAATTTAGTAAGTGGGATTCCGATAAGTAAGCAGAAGGAAATAACAGCAAATGATTATTTCAAATACGTTGAGTCCGAGTTTCCACAATTTGCTAAATCTAGATCAAGTTTACGAAATTATACGAATGAAAATGTCCCAATGAAAGCAATATTGTCCGCATTGGATTTGGCGAGAACAACCCCCTCTGCCTGTAATAGACAAAGCTGGAGGACATATGTTTTTGAAGACAAAATACATATAAATTCTATACTAACTATCCAAGGTGGAAATAGGGGTTTTGGACATTTAACTAACAAATTAATAATAATCACATCAGAGATTAGTGTGTTTTCAAGTGTCGCAGAAAGAAATCAAGTTTTTATAGATGGCGGAATGTATGCGATGAATTTGCTTTATGCTTTGCATTATTACAAAATTGGAGCTTGTATACTCAACTGCAGTAATTCGTTGGAAAAAGATTTAAAGCTTAGAGTAGTTTGTGATGTAAAAGAGTCAGAGGTATTTATTGCAATGGTATCTTGTGGTATTCCTCCTGTAGATTTCAAAATAGCTTCTTCATATAGGTATGAACTCCTAACAAAAAATACGATTAAGTAATTACATGAAAATAGGAATATTAACTTTCCATAGGGCACATAATTATGGTGCAGTTTTGCAAGCATATGCATTACAAGAAGTACTTAAAGAATTAGGACATGATGTCAAATTTATAGATCACATAAATAAAGAAATAATGGGGGCTTATAAAATTGTCAATTTGCGTCAATTTTTTATAGGCAAAGGTCTGAGATTTTTTCCTGAATTATATCTCTTGTGGTATAGATATAAAAGAAGTGTTTTTTTTAACCTATTTATAAAATCTAATTTATCCATAGATTCAAATATAGCTTTTGACTCTTTAGAGGATAATTATGACGCAATTATAGTTGGAAGCGATCAAGTATGGAATTACGACCTAACCGGTGGCTTTGATGAATATTATTGGGCAAATTTTAAAAATAAAAATACTAAAATAAAAATAGTAAGTTATGCTGCGAGCATGGAAGTCCCCAATATGTCAGAAAAAGAAAAGTCTTTAATTGCAAGATTATTAAATAATTTTGATTCTATTGGTGTTAGAGAAGATAGCCTCAAAGAACATTTGCAACCACTTACAAGTAGAAATATTAATGTTGTCGCAGATCCTACACTTCTAACAGATATTAACTTGTGGAATAAAATTGCTGTTAGACCTTTATCATCAAAACCTTACCTGCTATTATACCAAGTGCGAAATAATAGCAAAAATGAAGTTTTAGCTAAAAAGGTTGCTGAAAAATTAAATTTGGAGATAGTCTATCTTTCCGCTAGAATTGATACTAAGAATAGCTCATTTTGTAGAAGTGCTTCTCCAAGCGAGTATCTTGGCCTGTTCAAATACGCAAGTTTTGTTTTGTGTTCATCTTTTCATGGGACTGTTTTTTCAACTTTATTCAAAGTTCCTTTTTACTCTATTTTAATGGGAGATGGAAAAGATTCAAGGAGCATATCGCTATTGAAATCGTTGAATTTGAGTGATAGAGCAATATCATACAATGACGAAGTTGTTTACAAACCCATTGATTGGTCAAAAGTGGACGAAAAGAGAGAGAGAATTAAACAAGCATCTATCAATTATTTGTCTGATAGTTTGAAATGAAAATTTTATATGTTGCTAGCTGTGGCGGTCCTGGAGGAGCATCAACAGCTTTATATAATCTTATTCAAGGCTTGTGTGATAAACATGAGATCATTTTAATATTTCCTCAAAAAGGTTCTTTCTCGAAAAAAGTTGAAAATCTTGGTGTGAAATGTATTTATTTGCCAACTTATTACTTAACTGCTTATCCACCATTCAAATCTTTAGGTTCAAAAGTTAAATTTTTATACAGGTTATTGAAGTTAATATATTCGAATTTTATTGCTTACAAGTATCTATTAAAAGTATCAAAAAAAATTAACCCAGACATTATACACACAAATGTGGGGCCATTAGATATTGGATTTAAAGTGGCACTTAAATTGAGAATAAAGCATGTTTGGCACCTTAGAGAATATCAGGATTTAGATTTTGATATTCGTTTTTTCCCTTCCAAGAGCGATTTTTTTAAAAAAAATCGACATCCTAATAATTTTTCAATAAGTATTACTCAAGATATATTTGATTACTGGCATTTAGACAAAAATAAAGATCAAATAATTTATGATGGTGTTGTAGCTAATCGAGAACATACTATAGTACCTAAAAAAAGCAACTTTTTTTTGTTCGTAGGACGAATTGAGGAAGCAAAAGGAGTAAAAAAATTATTGAGAGTATTTGGAGAATTTGCTTCTAAAAATAATGATTATCAATTACTATTTGCAGGGAGTGGGGATGAAAAGTATATACAAGAATGCAGTCTATTAATTGCTGCATTAAAATTGGAAAAGAGGGTTTTGTTATTAGGTCAACGCGATGATGTAGACAAATTAATGGAAGAGGCTGTCGCTCTAATTGTGCCTAGTCGTTTTGAAGGTTTCGGTTTTATTACTGTCGAAGGAATGTATAATCATTGCTTAGTAATTGGGAAAAATACAGCTGGAACCAAGGAACAGTTTGATATTGGATTCGAAAGAAATGGAATGGAAATAGGCTTCAGGTTTAATACAGATTTTGAACTTTTATATAATTTAGAAAGAGTTATTAGGCTTTCTGACGTGGATTATCATAAAATTACAAGTGTCGCATATCAAACAGTTATTAATAAATATTCAATTGAGAAACATGTTACCAATATTGAAAGATTTTATGAAAAATTACTTAATAATTAATTTTATACACTAAAAATCACATGTTGACTAACTCTAAGTTAATAAAGTTTATATTTGAAGTTTTGCATATTATTTACAGTTATAATTACAGTCGAAAATTGAGCGGCCGAATTGATCGTTTTTACACATTGTGGTTAAGTAATAATATTTTCCAAATTGGAGAAAAATCGTTAATAGGAAAAGATTGCTTTTTGAAAGGCGGGCAATATATTGAAATTGGAGATAATACTAGTATAGGAAGACATGGAGTAATAACCTTTTGGGATTCTGATAACAGTAAAAAAGGTACTTCTTCGATTAAAATTGGTGATAATTGTTCGATCGGAGAATATTGTCTTATTACTTCAATAAATTCTATTAAAATTGGAAATGGGGTATTAATAGGAAGAAGGGTTACAATCACAGATAATTCTCATGGAGCTTCTCTACTTGAGGAATCTAAAATTATGCCATGTAGACGGAGTTTGTACTCAAAAGGTCCAATATTAATTGGAAATAATGTTTGGATTGGTGATAAAGTTAGTATCATGCCGGGAGTTGAAATTGGTGACGGTGTTATTGTTGCAGCAAATACTGTTGTTACAAAAGATATTCCTCAAAATGTTGTTGTTGGTGGAGTACCGGCCAAAGTGATCAAATTTCTCAAGTAATTTCAGATTATAATTTAATTAAAAAGATGCAAATTTTTAATTTATCCTTATTCACTTTTTATAATTCATGCAGTTTGTATTAGTAGTTTTCTTTAGTATATTTTTTTATGACAGTTTGAATAATAAATTATTTAATAATAGAGTTAAAGTTTATTTTCTTTTGGTCATTATTCTAATAATGTTGGACTTTTTTGGGGGGGAGAGTAAAGGTGCTAAGGCTATTTGTTTTTTGGGATTACCATTTATTTTTTTTGATTACAAACGACCAAGTATTTTCAAAGGATACATAATTTTATTTATTATTGGTCTTTTCATTAGCATGCTTTCATGTTATTATTTCAGGAATCAAACACTAATGGAATCATTCTGGCAATATAATTATCTATATGCTTTAACATTTTATTTTTTGATAAAAGCTTTTAATCTTCCTGCAGTTGCAATGGAAAGGGTATTAGTGATTTTAGTTGTACTTTTTTGCGTCGCATATTTTTATCAATATTCTGTTTATCCAAGCATGGTTTTCATATATAATGATCAAGAGTATGAGGCTAATGATGTTAGAGTTCGTTTAGTAGGGCAGGGCCTAGCTTCACTAGGATATTTTTATAGTTTAAATAAAATATTGATAAATAAAAAAAATAGATTATTTTTTTTATTACTGTTGTTAGCAACATTACTGTCAATTTTGCTCATGGGTTTTAGAACAATGCTACTAGGGATTGTTTTAATGACTTCAATAATTGTAATTAAAATAATTGGATTTAATCGTCGTCTACTAATTTATTCCATCTTGATATCCATATTTTCCCTATTTGTACTCAATTTGGAAGTCGTTTCTAATAAATTAAATTCTATGTCTGAAAGACAAAAAACTGATAACCTCAGCAATAATGATTACGTTAGGTTGTTGCAATTAAATTATTACATGACAGAGCATTTTAAAAGTAATTCTGAATATCTGTTAGGTTCAGGTCTGCCCCAAAGAGGCGATAAAGAGAATAATATCAAAGCGAGTTCTTATGGTAAATATATGGATTCTTTGCTTTCTCAAGGACTAACTTGGGTCGACTGGGGGTTATTAAGTATGAGTTGGGTAATTGGGATTATACCGGTTTTGACATCAATATTTTATTCAATAAAAGCATATCGAATTAAAACAAAAAAAGAGCACTTGTACCTAGGTGTTTGGTTTATGTATATTCTTATAATATCATTTACAACAATCGAAATTCTTAGAGCGGGTAATTTAGCTTTGCAAGCATTTTGTTTTGTATTGATTGAAACTACAGTAAGAAATAATAATGTAGATTTTTTAAAAAAAAAAGAATTGATTTCGGAATAATTTAATTTATTAAAGTTTAAAGTAGCTTTGGAAACTAATTTTAAAAAAGTACGAGTATTTGCATTTTATTTACCGCAATTTCATCCAATTGTAGAGAATGACTTTTGGTGGGGAAAAGGTTTTACTGAATGGACAAATGTATCAAAAGCAAAGCCACTTTTTCCAACACACTATCAACCCCGAATTCCAGGAGATCTTGGTTTTTATGATCTAAGATTGCAAGAAGTTCAAGAACAACAAGCTATAATGGCTGGAGAATATGGAATTGATGGTTTTATTTATTGGCATTATTGGTTAGGTGAAGGCAAGCAAATGATGCAAATGCCAATCGAACAAATGTTTGAAAATAAAAATATAACATTGCCATTTGCACTATGTTGGGCAAATCATTCATGGTACGCAAAAAATTGGAACTCAAAAGGAGTAAAAGGCAAAGATAAACTACTTCTTAGGCAAACATATCCAGGAATAGGTGACTATAAAAATCATTTTCGAAAAGTGTTGAAATTCTTTTTGGATGATAGATATATTAGAATCAATAATAAACCTATTTTTGGGCTATATGAGCCATACTCTTTACCAGATGTAAATATTTTTATAGACGTTTGGAATCAATTAGCTAAAGAGAATGGGCTAGATGGGATTCATTTTATAGCCTTTAATTCCCAACATAAAAATGCAAATAAGCCATTTGAATATAAGTATGATTCTAGTATTGTAGAATATGTTGGTTCTTCCAAAAATATAAATAATAATTTTTTCAAATATTTCTATTTGGGGGTTTTGAAGCGCATATTCAAATGGCCACACATTATTTCATATAAGAAATACTTAAAACATGTTTTGGAGGAAACAAACAAGAATACTAATGTTTTTCCTTGTATTGTACCTAATTACGATCATTCACCCAGAAGCCATAGGGCAGCAACAATTCTTCACAATTCTACACCAACATTGTGGGGGAAATTATTAGATGGCGTTTTGAAGCAATTAAAAGATAGAGAAGGCGAGCAGTTTTTATTTATTAAAGCTTGGAATGAATGGGCAGAAGGCAACTACTTGGAGCCAGATTTGAAATTTGGAAAAAAGTATCTTGAAGTTCTAAGGAATAAAATAGATGAAAATGAATAATTCAATTGACATTGTCATATGCGTTTCACTTAAAGATTGCTATTTTTTAAATAAAAATTTTTATTTCATATTCAAGAATCTTTCTCCATCAACTATTTATATAATTACAGACCCAAGGAACTTCAAATATATACAATTGCAAAAGTCAATTGTTCTTATTGATGAGAACAAATTAATTGATGGTCTTAATATGTCAGTAATTAAAGAGGCGTTAAATAATCATTGTCATAATGATAAGGCTTATGGTTGGTACTTTCAACAATTACTTAAGTTGGCTTTTTCTCAATCCCAATATGCTAAAAAATGCTATTTAATTTGGGACTCTGATACAGTTGCATTAAATCCTCTGACTTTTATCGACGGTGACAAATATAATATTTTGCCTAAATCAGAAAATCATAAACCTTATTTTGAAACGATTGAACGTCTGTTGAAATTACCTATAATTGCCACGCATTCATTTATATCAGAACATATGATTATTGATACTGAAATAATGAAATCAATGCTATTAAATATTGAGCAAAGCAGTTTTTATAAATATAGCTCGAATGAAAAATGGTTTGAAAAATGTATTTATGCAACAGATCCAGAAGTTATTCAAGGATTTAGTGAGTTTGAAACTTATGGTAATTTTTGTTTAAATTTTCATCCCAATATAATGAAATTTAGATGGTTAAGATCATTTCGGCATGGGTCTAAAATTTTTAGTGTTTTTGGTTCTCGAAAAGAAATTGAGTCTTTAAAAGATGAGTTAGATATTATATCTTTTGAATTATATGATTATCCAGTTGATTTTTTTAGAAAATACAAGCAGGCCATTTTTTTTAAGATTTGTAAAGCCATTTTATTTTTCAGATTAAAAATTAAAAATTTTCCATTTTAATTATAATATGAAAAATTTAGTTTCAGTCATTATAGTAACCCTTAATGCAGACAGAACTATTTATAAAGCAATTAATAGTGTCAAAAATCAAACTTATCAAAATATAGAACTTTTGATAATTGATGGCCTATCAAAAGATAGTACTCTTAATGTTCTGAAAAAATTTGACAATTTATTCTATATTTCTGAAAAAGATAAAGGAATATTTGATGCAATGAATAAAGGTATTCAATATGCAAATGGAGAATGGGTTTATTTTTTGGGAGCAGATGATGAGTTAGAACCCAATGCTATAGAAACCCTAATACAAAATTCGGAAGGTTATGATATTGTATATGGAAACTATACGGTTGTGTCCCCTGAAGGAAAAGAGACTAATTTGTATGCACTAGATTATAAAGTAGTCAGATTCAAAGTTTTTGGAAATCATCAGTGTTTAATTATGAAAAGAAATGTAATAGTAGCCCTTGATTGTTTTGATATAACTTTCAAATTAGCAGCTGATTTTGATTTGATCCAACGTGCTTATTTACAAAATTATAAGTTTAAGCAGATTCAAGCCTGTATTTCTAAATTTAGTTTAGGAGGTGTCAGCTCAAACAATTACTCAACAAGTATTGAATGGTGGAAAATATGCAAGAAAAACAATTCAGTTACTTTTCCTATTTTATGCCTATTTTATGGACTTTTACGTGACTTTAAAAATAGAATTATTTATAAAATATCAAGTTAATACAATAACTAATCAAATTGGATGGCTCACTAACTTAAATAGGTATACTTTATCGTTATTTAGTTTTAAATCTGTAATTCGATTCGATTTTTTATTTACAAACAGAATATGCGCATCCTATTTTTAATGAAAAACTACGCAATAGGAGGTGTTGAAGTTGTAAGCCAAATTCTAGCAAATAAGTTTTATGACGAAGGACATAAAGTAACTTTTGTTGCTTTTGAAAAACCTCCTGAATTACTTACTAATGAGTTGAATAAGGGAATTGTAATTCACGTACTTGATTTACCCCTATATTCAGAAAGTAATGTTTTAAAATTAAAAGATATTATCATTGAGAATAATATTGATATTATTATAAATCAGTGGGGACTTCCATTTGAACCAACTCTTCTAGCATTTAATGCAAAAAAGGGGACATCAGTCAAGTACATTTCTGTTCAGCATAATGTTCCAAATAATAACGATAGACTTGTAAAAGTTAAAACTTCTATTGCCAATTCAAGAGGTTTTAACAAGTATTTATTGAAAATTAAAAAAAAAGCGATTCAATTTATAACTGCTAAAAGCATGCATTATGTATATTTTAGAAGTGATGCTTATATTTTACTATCTCAAAGTTTTATTCCCATTTTTAAAAAATTCATCAATTTAAAACATTGTAATAAACTTGAAGTAATTACAAATCCAATTACGATTGATGATAAGAACTTTAACTATAGTGAATCGGAAAAACGGAGAGAGGTAATTTATGTTGGACGTTTAGATCACAATCAAAAAAGAGTTAGTAGGATAATTGAATCATGGGGCTTAATTGAATCAAACAATCCTGATTGGAAATTAACTTTAATTGGTGATGGCCCAGAAAAATCAAATATAATAAGTCAAATAAAAGATTTGAATTTGAGGAATGTTACGATTGAAGGATTCCAGAATCCCAAGGAATATTATAAACGATCCTCAATTCTTCTTCTTACATCAGAATATGAGGGCTTTCCTTTGGTAATTGCAGAATGTATGCATTTTGGAGTAGTTCCTATAGTTTATGGAAGTTATCCTGCCGTTTATGATATAATAAGATCAGAATTTGATGGAATTATAGTGAGTCCTGATGAGAATGGATTTAATTCTAAATTAATGGCCGAAAATTTGGAAAAAGTAATGAAACATCAAAATCTCTTGCAAGAGATGGCTAAAAATGCAATCCATACAAGTAAAAGATTCTCTGTAGATAAAATATATAATCTTTGGTTGAACCTATTCGAAAGGGTAATCAATCAAAAATAAAAATATGAAAATCAAAATTTTGCTTCAATTAAAGTTTTTAATTGTACAATTTTTAAATACAACCATTAACTTTTTTCCGGTTTCGTTAAGGTCATTCTATTTAAAATTATTTGGTATAAAGGTAAATAAGCATTCTTTTATACATCGTAATGTTAAGTTTTTCCATGTTGGCAATTTTTCAATGGGGAAAAATTCTACTATAAATTTTGGCTGTTACCTAGACAATAGAAGAGGTATTAATATTGGGAATAATGTAGGAATAGCGCATGATACCAAAATTTATACGTTAGGTCATGACATAGATGATCCACTTTTTAAAACAAAAGGAGCTCCTGTATTTATTGAAGATAATGTTTTTATTTTTTCCAATTGCTTGATTATGCCAGGCGTTACAATACATGAGGGGGCAATTATTTTAGCTGGTAGTGTTGTAACTAAAGATGTTTTACCTCATTCTATAGTTGGAGGGAACCCTGCTAGGTATATAAAAGCTAGATCCACTGATATTAAATATTCATTGGATTATTCTTATTGGTTCGCATTATAGCTAAGTAAATAATGGATAAAGTTCAGCTTTTCAACATTGAGATTAGTTCTCTTACTTTAAATGAATTATTGCACCAACTTAAAAAGGGAGTATTATTTACCCCTAACGTTGATCACTTGGTAACGCTTCAAAAAGATTACGATTTTTTATGTTGCTATAAAACTGCTGATTGGGTAGTTTGTGATAGTCGAATAGTTAACCTTGCAGCTAAATTCTTAGGTAAAGGTTTTAAAGAAGTGATACCTGGATCTTCATTCTTACCTGCATTTTATAACTTCCATAATGCGAATAAAAATATTAGTATATTTCTATTAGGCGCAGCACCTGGGGTTGGAAAAGTTGCGATGCAGAACATTAATGAAAAAGTTGGTTGGAAAATCGTTATTGGAGCTCATTCTCCTTCATTCGGGTTTGAAAAGAATGAGAATGAATGTTCTAAAATTATTGATATTGTAAATAAATCTGGTGCCAATGTTTTAGTTGTGGGTGTTGGTGCGCCTAAGCAAGAAAAGTGGATTATGAAATACAAATCTGAAATGTCAAATATTGATATATTTATGGCATTAGGCGCTACAATTGATTTTGAGGCTGGTAATATAAAAAGGGCTCCCAAAATAATTCAAAAATTTTATTTAGAATGGCTTTACAGGTTGATGAGTGAGCCTAGACGTTTATGGAAGCGTTATTTAATTGATGATTTTCCTTTTTTTTACCTCATCTTAAAACAGAAGCTAGGTTTATATACAGATCCATTTAAATAAATATTTTTAATTGGTATATATTATCGTGTTTCATTTTAATGTATTTTAAAATATTTATATCTATATATTGTGAATTAAATTGCTAATAAGTATGTAAATACTTTCTAGACTTTCCTCATAATTTGAACTAAGTTTTTGTATTTCGGAAACTCTAAATGCCATGCTACCTTTCATTTGGCATGATTTTAATAGGTGTTTTTCGTGGGATGTCATTTTAATTTTGCGCAATTCGAAAGCATTGACTTTATCAATCCAATATTGTTCAAACGTTATTGCATATATTAATTTTAAGCTACAAAGTGTCTATTTCTCTTGGTTAAATGGCCTCATTATAGTAAAAAAAGGTTAGGTTATTTCAATGTTCTTCTGACTGAATATTGCCGTTTGCTAATTATAGTTCACTCTTTACTATTTAGCTTAGTCTGTTATATCTAACATTTGCATTCGCGGCATGTGGTTGCTCTTATCGGGTATTTTGAATGAACTAAATGAAGGGTGGAATACATAATCGTTGTGTTTTAGCTTGGGATACTGCTTGAAATATTAACTATTCAATAAAAACAAAATTTAATTGGAAGGCAAATGTACCTCTTGATTAGATCAACAGACTCTAAGACGAATTGCTTCAATTAGCGTTGTGCTTTTTTGATACTAATATTCAGTATTAAAGCTATTTTATTACAATTCTCATAGGTAATACCTAATTCAAATCATGTTCTCCTGGCTTTATCGTAAAAAAGAACCTATTCCGCTCGTTCCCTGGGGAATCCACGTGGATATCCATAATCACGTCCTTCCCGGCATCGACGATGGGGCCCAAAACCTAGACCAAAGCGCCTTCTTATTAAAAGGTTTAGCTGACTTAGGTTTTCAAGAAATTATCGCAACGCCACATACGGCCGCGGGGATTTACCTGAATAGTCCTGCGAGTATTGGAGCGGCTTTTGATTTGGTTCAGTCATCTACGATTCCTGAAAAGGTCAATCTCAAGGGATTTGCTTCGGAATACATGTTGGACGATTATTTTGATCGTATCATTCCCTCGGGACTATTGTGCTTGCCTAATCGACCTAATCATCGCTATGTATTGGTTGAGTTTCCTTACATGGAATTGCCTTATCACTGGCATGATTCCTTATTTGCATTACGAAAAGTGGGCTATATCCCTATTTTGGCACATCCGGAACGTTATGCCTACATCAAGCCAGCTGTGATGCTGGAACGTATCCGTGCCACGGGGATTTTATTTCAATTGAATTTACTTTCCCTGGGGGGCTATTATGGAAAAGAAGTCATGCAGGTTGCCCACACTTATCTACGCGAGGGCTTGTATGACTTTGCCGGAACAGATGCACATCATGCGAACCACATCGCGGGTTTGCAACGTATGGCTTCGGATCCCGTTGTTTCCCAAATGATTGCGGAATATCCATTTAAAAATAATTCTATTTTCAGTACGCACGCTTAATGCGATCCGGTCAACGTTTCTTGGGAGCTATCCTGCTACTACTAGCAGATACATTTTGTTTTGGGTTAACCTATTTTCTAGTGGACTTATTTCAAGTTTATTTTCCAAGTGGCCCGCGTTTTCTTGTTTACCATAATTTGGGGATTAATGTCTCTATATGGGTTATGTTATCCCTCTATTTGGGTGTTTATCGGGCTTATGTGGAATATAAACTCGATGTGCTTTTACGCCAGTCCTGGCGAGCCCTTGTGGTCCAACAACTGGTCGTTGCCTTTTTTTTAAAATGGAATACCGGGCATTTTTACTTTGAGCAAGTTATTTTTATCAAGGTCGGCTTGTTGTTTTTCTTCATTTTTGCTGTTCGATTTTTACTTCTTCGGATTGATTACATTATCGAAAATCGCTCGAATCATTTTAATCGGATTGGTATTTATGGATTGAATCTGGATGCTATTCAGCTGGCCTCCCGTTTTGAGATGCAATACCATGGGCGAAAATTTGCGGGTATTATCAACGAGGAAAAGGTCTTAAGTAGATCTGAAGATGTCTTGCCTCTGTACATACAGGTGTTGCGCGCGATTGATTATGCTCAAGAAGTAAACATCCGGGAACTCTTTGTTTGCGTCCCTACCCATTACATTCATGATTTAAACTATCTGTTTCAAGAGGCGGAGAAGAAGTTTGTTCGATTGAATATTGTTCCTTCCGCTATGGATCAGCGGCGCTGGGCTTACCCTGTTCAGCAGGAGCTAGGGATTCATTTCATCACGCATCGGGTGAAACCGCTTGATACCTTAGCTAATCGGATGATCAAACGAGGATTTGATATCGTTTTTAGCGCAGTGGTCATCGTGTTCGTTTTGTCCTGGTTATATCCGATTCTCGCGGTGATCATCAAGCTGCAAAGCAAGGGGCCTGTAATTTTCAAACAACAACGGACAGGCCGTGGAAATAAGGTTTTTTGGTGTTATAAGTTCCGGTCGATGCGGGTGAATGATGCAAGCGATCGTGTGCAAGCCGTGAAGGATGATGTGCGACTGACGCGGATAGGTGCATTTATTCGGAAGACGAGTTTGGATGAGTTTCCGCAGTTTATAAATGTGCTACTCGGGGATATGAGTGTGGTAGGTCCACGGCCGCACATGCTTTATCATTCAGAGACTTACCAGCGCCTAGTGGAGGGATTTACCTTTCGTCATTTTGTTAAGCCTGGTATTACAGGACTTGCCCAAATCAGTGGATTACGTGGCGAGGTAGATGGCCAAGAAATCCTACAAGCGCGTATACAAAAAGACATTGAATACATAGAAAATTGGAATATAATCCAAGATTTAAAGATTTGTTTTTTAACAATCTACTTCCTCTTTGTAGGGGATGAAAATGCCTATTAATCATAATTTTTTTATGCCATGATGTATATCTACTTCGCTTCCGGCTTATTAGCTGGTATTTCGTTTACGTCCTTTCTACTTATCAAAGAATTGTACACGTTAAGTAAACGAAATCAAGTACAAACGAATCGCATTGAACGATTGGAGCAATTGAATCAATTATTAAGTACACAAATTTCGGAGGAACGAACGCATTACTCAACGATTAAAAAGGAAACTCAATCATGATATTAACCTTCTTACTTTTTATTTTTTCTGCTCCTGTGGATACGAATGACCACATTGATGTTGAATTGAAAGCATTAGCTTCGGATTCAAAGAGTACTCCATTTTGGATGCGTAGTTTGCAATACGGTTCAGTCCCTTTAGAAAATCCTGGATTGGGAACAAAAATTTCTTTATCACGAACTTACAATCCCTTGAGGCGCTATGACTGGAAATATGGCCTAGAGGTAAATACTTGGGTAGGATCGCAAAATACTTTATTCCTTACAGAAGCCTATATCAGTGGTCGGCGAGGTGGATGGGAGCTGTGGGCTGGACGAAAGAAAGAAGTTTATGGCTTAGGAGATACGACCTTGACATCCGGGTTTTATGCCTGGTCTGGGAATGCTTTGCCCATGCCTAAAATCCAATTGGGCACCCCGGGTTACCTCAATATTTTCAATCAGTGGATCGGTTTGAAGATGAGCTATGCACATGGATACTTTGACAACCGGGGACCCTTGGAAAATGTGATGTTGCATCAGAAGAGTTTATACGGGCGTATCGGTCGGCCAGATTCCCGTTTAAATTTATTCGGAGGCTTAAATCACCAGGTGCAATGGGGCGGAAACCGGATTGTTCCACTCACGACAAAACGTGCGATTAATGTGTATCCTAGTAGTTTGAATACCTATTTCTATGTGGTCACAGTATTAAAAAATAAGCATTGGGTCGCGATGGACCCCAATACGACTTCGGACGACACAGATAATCAATATGGGAATCATTTGGGATCTTTTGACATTGCTGCGGAATACAAAACACATTGGGGGCGGGTTCTATTTTATAAACAGACGGCCTATGAACAAGGTGCAGCGTTTAATTTGACTCCTGCTGATGATGGATTGACAGGACTATCCGTTCGATTGGATGGTCAACATTTAATTGAAGGTGTTTTGGTTGAACATCTTTATACAGGCAATCAAGGTCTTTATCGGTCTTGGATTGCAAAATTGTTCAACACCGTTGACACACACAATGGGGAAAAAATCGAATACATGTATAATGGCGCTCGTTCTACCGGCTGGTGGTACCAGGCAGATGAAATAGGAACCCCATTAATTATGCGGGATACGAAGACAATACAGGGTGGAAATCAATTCACTTACAATGCTGTTAATGTCATTTATTTGGGAATGCGTGGGCATATTACGGAGGATTTTGATTGGGTATTTCGGGGGTCTCGATCTATTCAAACACATTTAAGGCCTTCTCGTAATCCTGTACCTACTTTTCAGCAGCAGTCATACAGTCTACGCGTAAATCGTATCCAAAATGAACGATTAACCTACTCTTTTCATGTGTCTTACGACCAAGGAGAAATGTTAGCTGCTAGTCTAGGATTTATGGTATCAGCTCGTTATCAAATTAAATAATAATAAAATGGGAGGTTTTAGCCAGTTTGCTTATCTGGGGTATTTGAATCAATATTCCAAGCAAGAGTTAATGGAACGATTGATGAATTATCAAATATCGACTGTTTTTGAAGATGAAGCATTCCTAATAATCCGATTTATTGGCGAAGACATCCGAATCGATATAAAATATACAATCACAGGGATATTTGTAGGTATCATTGAAGAAGAGTGGTTTGACGTCCCTTTTACATTAGTTCGCGAATAGAAGTCATTAGTAGAATATGTATTGTTAAATCCCATTCTTTTCTTTTGAATGGGATTTTTGTATGTTAAAACCTAAGTTGACCTATTTATATGATTCATACGTATTATCATTGTGATGAAAAAGTAAATCTCTCTGAACACTTGTTTAGTAAAATGTATTTTTAGAACTAGGATTATGATAAAGCCTTGATGATTTTCGTTGAGGCTTTTTTTTGTGCGATGAAGCGAAAAGTCATGCTAATTTGTGGGCGCGAAAATCGATCTGCGGATGCGTTATTTCATGCCCAATTAATGGCTTATGTTAAATCCTTTGATTTGTCGGTCATGGAAAATTCGAGTGAAATGCCCATCGAAGCACGCTCCCCGCAACTCGTGCATTTTCTCAAATATTTTGGTGTTTTCAATATTTTGAGAACTGCGCTTCACCGGCTTCTTACCCCTCTTGAACGTTATTTAGGTAAAGTGAAGATAGAGAGACGCATTTGGCAGCTGCGTCCTACCTTGCAGCAATTGGATTGGGATCAGGTAGACCTATATATTTTGGGTCGTTCTGCCGGAGCTCTGGTTGCCTCGCGTTTAGCCATGGAGTTTCCCGTGAAAGCGGTTATTGCCTTAGGATATCCATTTATTCATCCTGTGTTTGGGATGCAAAGCTACCGTGTAAAGTATTTGCCAAGGATGCGGCAGGCGATGTATGTTTTTCAAGGAATTCGAGATGCGTATGGGGCTCCTGAGAAAATCAGTAGTATTCCCATGGCTTCCTATGTTCACATCATTCCATTGAATACGGATCACTCGTTTGTACTGGACGATGCCTCTTGGGAGGAATTTACCTCCCAGTTGGCCGTCATTTTATCCTAAGCCGTCACTTTCCCTATCGCGCAGCTCACATAGGATTTGGCTTCTTTCAGGAATGTATTATGTCCTTTTTCCGGGTATCCCATGCCATCCATTTTCTTGACATAGGATTCCTTGTCTAATTGCTCACCCTGAATCGTGATTTTCTCCTCTTCGAGGTTGATGTCCACGGATTGTACACCCGGGAATTCTAAAATAGCCTTTTTGATGCCACTCATGCAGCCGCCACACTTGATGTTTTCTACGAAAATTGCTAAGGTTTCCATGCTGATCGTTGTTTTGTGAACCCAAATGTAACGAACAGCGATCACGCAAAACGTGATGCATGTCATGTTATAGGATTGCCTTGATCTTTTCTCGCACGCCCTTTTTCAGGCGGTAGGTGATCAAACGCTTATCTTCTGTCGAGGCAGTGCGTTCGATGGCGTTGTTGATGTTATAGTAGAAGGCCAACTTCTCATTCACCTGTTTGATGGTCATGAAGCGAATGCGTCGCTGGTTCTCCTGGGATTTTGTTCCGCAATCTAAGATGTCATTCAGTTCATTCGTGGGGATGTAATTTTCTCCCGCGGCCAATAGTGCCTGTAGTAATTTACGCTCCAACGGATCGAAGGTAGGTTCAATTTTGCGTTTTTTATGATAAATCCAAACCCCTAAAACAAGTGTTATACATGCAATGATCCCACCTAAAAAATATTTCGTATAGTCTACCTGGTAAAACTTGCCTAGGTACGTTGATTTTTTCAGAAGGCTATTAACGGGTATGATTTGAAGTGGACCTCGGTCGGCATAATGAAAATATTTGATGGTGTCATCGCTGATGTAATAGCTGCTACCTCCTTCAAAATAGGTGCCGTTGTCTTTGTACTGATGTATTTCATTTTTCATTGGATCGATGATGTAGATACGATCACGCGCCATTTGAACAAAATGGGTTCCATTCCAATAAATTATACGGTGCTCAACTAATGGAATTTTATCTGAAATATTCCCTAAAACTTCCCAGGTTTTATTTTTGAAATTAAAGCGTTGGAATACCTTCGAATATTCGATTTTTTCATCCTCTAAATAGTTTTTATTATTTGAGCCACCTGAATAAAAGGCGTCATCCTGTTTTGAATAGCCTTGGAATCCATCAGACATCATCTCGGGACCCTTATTTTTAGGGCGTAAAATTTCCCATTCTTTCGTTGTTTTATCGTCAAAATAGGTGATGTGTTTGTTGTAATTCCAAAATCCTTCGCCTCCTACGGAGTACAAAACATCATTCCGATAAAAATGTGTTGCGCTAAAATTATATCCACTGTGGATTGTGCGATCGATGCGCTTAAAGACGGATGTCCGCAAATCAAAGTCATAGACTAAGCCCGTTCCTTGAATGGTAAAGCGAATTTTTTGATTTGGAAGAATGAAAAAATCAGGGTGCGCACTCTTAGCCGATAAAGGCATTAGTTCTTGTTCATCCATGATTACATCACCTTGGATTTCCCATTGATCCGTACTGATTTCTTTTTCTAATTTATGTGTGCTAAAATTAATCCGATAGCGCAATGTAGCATGCGCAGGAAGCCAATCCATGTAATAATCAAATGCATGGCTGGTCAAGCTCAGGCAAATGCAAGTAAATAGAATGATGTTTCGAACTAGTTGGGTCACGCTAATCATGTTATGCTGCAAATTAAGAAATTCGATGAAAATATCATGTCTATTGCGCGGTCAAATGTGTACAATAACGTGAATAACGGAATTATGCACGGGTTTCTCGCTAGAAAAAAAGTATTTTGAATACGTAATATTCTACTAATTTATGAAAATACAAGTACTCCTTATTTTGAGCGCCTTTGTGTGCTTTACGAGTCGTGCGCAGGACATCCGCGTAAAATCAGTTAATAAAAATGTACTGGCTTTTGATGCGAGTACGCCCAAATTGCTCAGTGATCTTGGGCTAACGGATCGTTTTCACGTTTCCCGTTACTTAGAATTCGAAGATTTTACCGGCGATGGCAAGAAAGATTTATTTGTCAATTATGCAGGAAATCCGGAAAAGGCCCACATAAGTGCCTTGTTTGTTCAGAAAACGGTCAATGGGAAATTGCAATTGGTAGAGGACGTGAATTACCGTGTCAAACAAAATTCCGATTTCGGGTTTGTGACGGGCTTGTCGGCCGACTTCAACGGCGATGGCAAGCGGGATATTTACCAATTCACGCAAAACTACCATGGCAAGGCGGGTAATCAACCCGCAAATTTCATCGGCGGGAAGAATAATTATCCGGATAACTACCTAATCAATACGGGGACTGGATTTACCTATGTCAAAGCGGATGACTATTTTCAAGGCGACTTGAACAATGGAGATTATTTGAATCAAAAAGAGCCCATCATTTTGGACGTAGACCGGGATGGTATCCCGAATGTGATTTTTGGGCATATCGGAGGTCAATTTGGGAATGATGTGTATCAACGGAAGCCTGGCCTGTTTGATTTGTTTTATTCCTATGAGCTGGATGCCAATAACCAATGGAAACGGGAGTTTTTATATCCGAATGCGAATCCAATTGGCTTTTGTTGTAATCAATTGGAAGCAGCACCCTTCCGAGGCAAGGTGGTCGATAACAAGGATTTTTATTTCTTGATGCATTACGAGCAGGTTTGGGATAAAAGCACGAATTCTATTGTTCCTTTTACGTCTTGGAATGTGTCTGATAATCAATATGTTGTGCAGCAATATCAGATCCGAAAGAATGATTTGACGCGCGCTTTTGATCCGAATGGCGCCCAGGATTTCGGGACTTTACAACGGGAATTTCCGTATGGAATTACCAACGATTGGAGTACCTATTTCGTTGATTTAGACAAGGATGGTACGGTAGAGCTGATTACGCAAGAGTGGGGTAACAACAAGCAAGGGGAAAATCGGCCGAATAAAATAGGCATCTATAACCTAAAAGGGGAGGAGATTTCTGCCCAATGGTTCGATAATCGATTGAATTATGATAATACAAATTCGCATGCCAATGGAATCCATTTGGTCGATGTGAACAATGATGGCTTGGTCGATATCGTCCCGCAAAACGGTTGGTATGAAAAGAAAAATGACCAATGGGGGTATTTTATTTTCATCAATAATGGCAAGAAAATGGTTAAACGCTCCGTCGTATTCCCTACGAATGACCAATCGAGTGAGTTTTTTGACCAAGGGGGATACTGGAAAGGATTTAAAATGCCATACGATTTTAATGGTGATGGTATTTATGAAATCATGCAAATTCGCATGGATCATAACATCGATATTGTCGAGTTGAACCTAAGCGATGTCGATAAAGATGGTGTGTTGGATGATGCAGATAATTGCCCGAAGAATTACAATCCGGATCAGGCGGATGCCGACAAGGACGGTATTGGTGATGTGTGTGATGTCGTTAATACTTATTTGGTTAATCCTGTCAAAGTAAAAAGTACGGAGACTGTTGATATTTATGCGATTAAGAATCCTTTTGCTTTTGAAAATGAAAACGGGCGCATCGTGAATGGCTTGGAGGAATTTCATCCGCCTTTTGATCGAGGGACAATTCTATTGGATTATAACCAAGACGGGAAGATGGATATCATTCATTCAAGTACCTATATTGATGGTGTTAAAACACCCATCGCGATGGGACATACTTCTGTTCCCTTGTATCTGAAAAATAAGGGAAATTTTAGTTTTGAGGTGTACCGCAATCCGAATTACTTGGATTATAGTATTTTTCACGGCATCCAAAATTATGACTTATTGGATGTGGATAAAGATGGGAAAATGGAGATTTTTCCTGGAGGGGAAAGCTACCATTGGGATATGGGAGGTCCTCAGAATTACCCTAATCTTCAATTTTGGTTAGAAAAAAACAATAATCATCGGGTAGATCGGGATTACAGTGTTTCGGAATTTAAGCTGAACCGCTATTATACCATCAAAGATCAAACGTACCTAATTGATGAAGTGAACAAAATCGATATTTCGGCAGAACGGGCAAAGGATCCGACTAATATTTTTGACTCCATTCAGTCGATTGGATCTGTAGATATTGATCAAGATGGTGATGTCGATTTGGTTCAAATGGCTGATTCGCGGAACGGAAGAAGTTTTTCAATCATGTTGAATGATGGGAAAGGGGATTTTAAATTGACGAGATATCCCACAGATATCACGATTCCGGAAGGTCGATTGATTCTGGATGATTTGAATTTAGATGGTAAAGTTGAACTTCTGGGCGTTGGGAAGAAGCGTGATTCGAAGCAGTTTTTTTTATACCAATTTGATAATTTGGGCGGTGGGCGATTCGATTTTCAGAATCCTAAAGCGTTGGATTTGGTTTATGATGCCAAAGATCCCATCAACCCGGGGAATCAGAGTATGCGTGCGTTCAAGAAGCAAGATTTGGATGGCGACGGTAATCCGGAGTTTATTTGTTACCTGACGAATCAGTACTCGGGTTTAGGAAGTTTGGATTTTCAGCCAGCGAAGTTAGCGCTGATTGAACCGCATAACCAAGTGGTCGTTTATACCAATACGAAAGGTGTGCTAAGTAATACGACAGCAAAATTCATACCGGATCAGAAGAATTTGGCTAAGTGGTTTACGAATGAGAGTGGCATGTATTTCATCGATTTGGATCAAGATGGGAACCTGGATTTAGTTCCCTATGTTAATACCTTGGAGCCGAAATACCTTTGGAATAATTCAGCTGATTTTCAATATTTTGCTTTTAATCCATCGACCAAAAAGTTTGAACATAAATCGAAGCCTAATTACATTTCGTTGTTTACGACGGCCGATAAAAACTATGGTCCTTTGGCGAATAACTTAGGCCGACATGCCTATGATTACGCAGATTTAGATGGCGATGGAGCATTGGAGGTAATTCAGCCTTCGGTTAATTTAGATTTAGATCCCAGTGTGAAGGGCAGGGAAAATTACCTCTTGATTATTAAGGATAAAAGTTTGGACAAACGTCCAGACGATGATGGGGATGGGGTGAAAAATGCATTGGATAAGTGTCCAAACACGGTTTCAGGTGCAAAGATTGATGCGAGTGGCTGTGAGATTGTACTGGCTACGGAGAAGGAAGATAGTCCGCTGATGCTTTCTCCCAATCCTTTTGTGTCAAGTCTAAAAATCAGTTACCCGGCCGATTTTGGTACGCTGGTTACAGCGGAATTAACGGATATCAAAGGCGCTATTGTTTGGAGTAAATCAAATGTTGGGAATGACGAGCTTGTTGATTTGTCTTACCTTGCGGCCGGAAATTATGTGATGAAGGTGGTTTCCCTCGTGACTGGCAAATCACAATCTATCAAATTGGTTAAAGCATTAAATGAATGAGAAAATTAACATGGGCACTTTTGTGCTTGGGATTAGCGAGATGTAGCAAAGAGGTATTATCCCACAAAATTACAACGGGCGCGAGTCCGATGAGTAGTTGGACGTATGTTTCTGTTGGATTCCCGTTTACCGCAGAACTCGACCAGCTGGTTCGGGCACTGAAAGCTTTGGCATAAAAAAAGCCCGCTTGCTGCGGGCTTCTCTTTAAAATACTTGATTCACTGTCACAATGAGCGAAGGTACCGATGGCCTGCTTGGACTGGTGGTCGCTGCTTTAAAGGCGATGTAGACTTGTGGGTTTGTTACGCTCCACATTAATTCTACCTGATCACCAGCGGCTAGATTTTGAAAGAAGTTCCATGATGCGACTGTCGCAGCGGTATTTAATCCACCGGATATAACAACCTCCGTTGCACTCGCGGGTACATTCACGCCATTCTTCCGCAACCAGATTTTGACTAGTTGAGCAGCTGTTCCCGCCGAGCGATCCAGTTGGGCCGAGAATTGAATGTTATAAATCCCTTCATTGATAAACCGCAACTGCGAATCATTCTGCACCGAAATCCCGGATGCAAAATCCGTATTACTTAGTTTCATGGCCACGGCTGAATCAGCTACCGCGGCGATTTGATTACTTAAATCATAAAAGCTGCCATAGCTCGCTTGGCTGAATGCGCCTGTTCCATTTCCACGAACCATACCAGTCAGTGTACTCACGCCCGTACCGCCGTTGGCTACGGAGATATTGCCTGTCAACTTGCTCGCTTGCATCGAAGCGATTTTCGCATCGGTGATATTCCCATCCACAATCTTCGTTGTCGTCACCGTGCTATCTGCCAAATTCGAAAATTTCACCGCATTAGTAGCTAGTCGGGGAGCGGCAGCCGTTCCTGTTAAATCTCCTGCTAATTGAATTTTTCCTAAGGTCGTTGTTGTGGCATCTGCCGTCGTTTGCGCGTCGATGTAGGTTTTGACAGCCCGTTGCGTTGGATACAAGGTATCACTCGGTGCAGTCGCCCCTAAGTTGGTAGCCGTACTGCGGTTCACTACATTTTCTTTCAGCGCTAAGCCCGGAACGCTAGGCGATGTGGCCGTGCCGGAAAGGTCTCCGGCTAATTGGATTTTACCCAATACATTGGTCGTTGCGTTCGGTGTTGTTTGCGCATCGATGTAGGTCTTTACCGCCTTTTGTGAGGGATATAAGGTGTCGCTGGCTGCTAAGGCGCCTAGATTTGTTGCAATAGATTTGTTCGCTAGATTTTCTTTTAATACCAAAGCCGGTACAGTAGGTGCGGAAGCGGTTCCAGAAAGATCTCCCGCTAACTGTACTTTTCCTTGGATCAAGGTTGTTGCCTCCGGAGTTGTTTGTGCGTCCACGTAGGTCTTAACCGCATTTTGCGTAGGATAAAGTGTTGTACTGTTGCCTAAGTTCAAATTGTCTGATTTGTTCGTCAGGTTTTCCTTTAATGCCAAAGCGGGTACGGTGGGAGCGGAGGCGGTTCCAGCTAGATCGCCTGCCAACTGCACTTTTCCTTGGATCAAGGTTGTTGCTTCCGGCGTAGTTTGGGCGTCTATGTAGGTTTTGACCGCTTTTTGAGTCGGGAATAATACATCACTGGGATTGGTTGACCCTAGATTCGCGGCGGTACTTTTGTTGGCGGTGTTCTCTTTGGTGATCAAAGCGGGAACCGTAGGAGCAAAGAATGTTCCGGATAAATCTCCTGCCAAAATAAGTTTACCTGCAATGCTTGTTGTGGCATTCGGTGTTGTTTGTGCATCTACATAAGCTTTCACGGCGCGTTGGCTTGGATAAAGTCCATCCCTTGCATTGGTACCACCTAGGTTTGTATCCGGCGATTTGTTTTGCAACCTTTCGTAGGTGAAATTCAAATTCGTGATGACCCCATTCACCTCATTCGCTTGCGTGACTAATTGGTCTAAACGACGATTTTGTACATCGTTCATGACATTGATATCGGTGATCGATTGGTTAATCACAGCTACCTGTGAAGTGGTTTGTAAATTGGCCGATTGGATTCCTTGAATATCCTGTTTGTTTTTGAGGATATCCGCTTTGATCGGGTCTAAGTCCTTTTTGGAAACCACTTGAATATCATCCGTGAATTGAGATAATTTCGTGGGAGCGGAGCGAACATTTTGGTAGTCGACACTTTCCGCATACAAGGCATAGGCTGAATAATTCAGGGTCTGCGTGCTAACCTGTGTGAATGTTTTGCCTTGGTCAAAGCTCACGTCCACTTTCAGTTTCTTTGGATTTGCATCCCAGATGACAGCATCAAATTTCGTGTATTTGCCCGCCGTGCTCATGCTTTGCGTGGCTGTTGTATTGCCATTTCCAATATTCACGTTGACTAGGCCATAGGCATCTTGTACCAACCCCTAATTACTTGGACACATTTGTTGAAAGAGTTGTGTAATAATTGTTTGTTTTTGGGTTTAAATTTTGTCTAAAGTATTTATAATTTTGATTTAAATCATCCACATTTTCGTTTTGGTTTTCGGATAAATTTTGTTCGAGACGTTTTTGGTTCGTGATGTGGATATTTTGTTCCCATTTTTCAATGGGTGTCATTTTGATTGCTTTGTGGAATCTTCGGGTGTTATACCAGATGGTGTGTGCGAATATTGTTTGTTTTGCATCATAAAACCCCGTGAATTCGTAACGTTCGATTACTTCCCGCTGAATGATGGAATGAAAGGCTTCGATGTAGGAATTTTCTTCCGGTGTTGCGATGTGAGTGAACTCTTGATTGGCTTCCGCTGTGCGAAGGTATTGCTTTACGTTGTTGGCGATAAATTGAGATCCATTGTCATTTCGAATGGTTACTCCTTTGATTCCGTATTCGTTGTTTATTCGTCTAAATGCATTGATGACATCAATTTGTTTGATGCTTTTTTGAAATATCTGATCCACGATTTTACGAGAAAAGACATCGATGATTGTTAGCAAGTAAAAGTTTCTTTTTTCGCCGTGTACATAGACGTATTTAATGTCTAGGCATAGGTATTCCATTGGATAGGAAGCCTGAATCTTACGGTGCTGGACAAACTTGCGTTTGCCGCTGGTTCGTATCACTTTACCCAAAAGCAGGTTGTGTTCGTCCATTAATCGGTAAACTTTTTTCTTGTTAATGTAATAATCAAGCTTGCGTAATTCCCCTGTTACATTTTCATACCCGTAGCAGCAAAATTCTTGCGAGAGGATGTCTTTAATTTGCTCGATAACGATCTGATTTTCGACCTTCTCTCCATCTTGTTTCCACGTATGAGAACTGGCTTTAACGCCCGGTTTTCCACCTGTAGACTTATAATAGTAAACGCTGGAAGGAAGGTTAGACCAAGATAAAAGCATACGTGTAGGAGCCTGTTGAATGTATTGTGAGACGATCATCTTCTTGTCTTGGTTAGCACAGGGCTTTTTTTTAAAAGCTCTGATTTGAATTCTATCTCCAATGCTTGTCGAGCGATAATTCGTTTCAATCGTTCGTTTTCTTCTTCCAAAGCTCTAAGCTCTGGATCTATTCGCTTATAGGCAGACTTTAACCCTTCAACTCCTTTGGAAAGGTATTTAGTCCTCCACTTAGCATATAGACTAGGTGATAAATGATACTTCCGACAAGTAACAACATTGCCTTCTCGCTGTCCTTCTTGAAGAATAGCTAAGCGATCCTCCGGACTGAAAATTCTTCTTTCTCTTTTCATAGTTCCCTAATTTAATTGGTTCTAAACTCTTTTTAAAATTTAGTCCAGTCTATTAGGGGGTTAGTACA
>NZ_JAVNWW010000002.1:289527-356487 GCF_032470275.1 Aquirufa regiilacus | reverse complement strand
TGTACTAACCCCCTAATAGACTGGACTAAATTTTAAAAAGAGTTTAGAACCAATTAAATTAGGGAACTATGAAAAGAGAAAGAAGAATTTTCAGTCCGGAGGATCGCTTAGCTATTCTTCAAGAAGGACAGCGAGAAGGCAATGTTGTTACTTGTCGGAAGTATCATTTATCACCTAGTCTATATGCTAAGTGGAGGACTAAATACCTTTCCAAAGGAGTTGAAGGGTTAAAGTCTGCCTATAAGCGAATAGATCCAGAGCTTAGAGCTTTGGAAGAAGAAAACGAACGATTGAAACGAATTATCGCTCGACAAGCATTGGAGATAGAATTCAAATCAGAGCTTTTAAAAAAAAGCCCTGTGCTAACCAAGACAAGAAGATGATCGTCTCACAATACATTCAACAGGCTCCTACACGTATGCTTTTATCTTGGTCTAACCTTCCTTCCAGCGTTTACTATTATAAGTCTACAGGTGGAAAACCGGGCGTTAAAGCCAGTTCTCATACGTGGAAACAAGATGGAGAGAAGGTCGAAAATCAGATCGTTATCGAGCAAATTAAAGACATCCTCTCGCAAGAATTTTGCTGCTACGGGTATGAAAATGTAACAGGGGAATTACGCAAGCTTGATTATTACATTAACAAGAAAAAAGTTTACCGATTAATGGACGAACACAACCTGCTTTTGGGTAAAGTGATACGAACCAGCGGCAAACGCAAGTTTGTCC
This sequence comes from Aquirufa regiilacus, assembly GCF_032470275.1. Lineage (NCBI taxonomy): Bacteria > Pseudomonadati > Bacteroidota > Cytophagia > Cytophagales > Flectobacillaceae > Aquirufa > Aquirufa regiilacus. The sequence continues at coordinate 355,759 of NZ_JAVNWW010000002.1, read as the reverse complement.
AGCACCGTAAGATTCAGGCTTCCTATCCAATGGAATACCTATGCCTAGACATTAAATACGTCTATGTACACGGCGAAAAAAGAAACTTTTACTTGCTAACAATCATCGATGTCTTTTCTCGTAAAATCGTGGATCAGATATTTCAAAAAAGCATCAAACAAATTGATGTCATCAATGCATTTAGACGAATAAACAACGAATACGGAATCAAAGGAGTAACCATTCGAAATGACAATGGATCTCAATTTATCGCCAACAACGTAAAGCAATACCTTCGCACAGCGGAAGCCAATCAAGAGTTCACTCACATCGCAACACCGGAAGAAAATTCCTACATCGAAGCCTTTCATTCCATCATTCAGCGGGAAGTAATCGAACGTTACGAATTCACGGGGTTTTATGATGCAAAACAAACAATATTCGCACACACCATCTGGTATAACACCCGAAGATTCCACAAAGCAATCAAAATGACACCCATTGAAAAATGGGAACAAAATATCCACATCACGAACCAAAAACGTCTCGAACAAAATTTATCCGAAAACCAAAACGAAAATGTGGATGATTTAAATCAAAATTATAAATACTTTAGACAAAATTTAAACCCAAAAACAAACAATTATTACACAACTCTTTCAACAAATGTGTCCAAGTAATTAGGGGTTGGTACAAGACCTTGCTCCAAGTCATCTTGAAATAAACGAATACTGATTTCCCAGACTTTTTCTTTGGGGTTATAAACACACTCGCCCACACTTGAGTGGAAAGGATGTACGTTTCCGAAGAGTGGAAAAGTCATGAAAAACAATAAGATAAGCCCTTTTTTCAATGCTAGAAAAATGCTTTAACTAGATCGTTCCCAAATGTGTAAGCCATTAAAGCAAGCAAAATAATCATGCCTACTTGTTGGGCCCGCTCCAATACTTTTTCCGATGCCGGCTTACCTGTTATCATTTCGTAAAGCAAGAAAATCGCGTGTCCACCATCCAAAGCAGGAATAGGCAGAATATTCATGAAAGCTAATGCCATGGACAATAAGCCTGTCAACATCCAAAAACGATTCCAATCCCATACACCCCCAAACATCTGAGCAATTCCGATAGGTCCACTCAAGGCTTTTGATGCTGACACATCGCCCGTTGCAATCTTTTTGAACCCACGAACATTATCCGAAATGACTGAGAATGCGCGGCCTGTCCCAATACTCAATGACTGAGCAAACGTATAGTCTTCGTGTGTTGTTTTGATCAACAATTCAGGAAGAAACCCAATTTGTCCACTTTTTGAAACCACCATGGATAAGGTATCCGATTTACCTTGGCGGTTAATGGCTAATTTAATAGGCTTACCCGCTTCTTTCCCTAAAACTTCCTTGATCTCATGGTAGAATTGAATCGTTTGTCCATTCACCGCTGTAATGTAATCACCCGCTTTTAAGCCTGCTGAAAACGCTGGCAATAACTCGCCATCTTGACTCCCGGGTTCTTCTGGCGCTGCAACTTCAGCCACTTTAAACGCAGCCATCGGTTCGATGAAAGCCGCCTTTTTATCACTTAATTTCTCGATGAAATTGGATGGAATTTTGACTTCAATTTCTTGACCATCACGCAAGACGGTGTAAGATGAATTTTCGCCCAACAAGACATCCGACGTGCGTAAATCAGCCAATGATGTATAATCAGCCCCATTGACTTTGACAACCTTATCTCCTGTTTTTAAACCAATTTGTTTACCTAATTCCAAAGCGACAATGCCGTTCTTATTCAACTCATCCTTCGAAATAAAGTTGTTTCCATTGGAGAAAGTCAAGGCAACAAAAATAACAACGCCTGTAATGATATTGACGATAACGCCACCTAACATCACGATAAGTCGTTGGTAGGCGGGTTTCGCACGAAACTCCCAAGGCTCAGGTTCTTTCGCTAAAGTTGCAGCATCTTGCGTTTCATCAATCATACCTGCTATTGACACATAACCACCGAGGGGAAACCAACCTAAACCATATTCCGTATCGCCCACTTTTTTCTTAAAAATCGCGAAGTTTAAAACCGTTGGAATCGGGAATAAAAAGTCGAAAAACAGATAAAATTTTTCCACGCGCATCTTAAACCATTTGGCTGTGATGAAGTGCCCAAACTCATGTAATGTTACTAAAATCGACAGCCCCAAGATTAGCTGTCCTGCCATAATCAAACCTTCCATACCTTATTTATTTTGTTGTTTAACCCATAATTGGGCCATTTCTCTCGTTAATTTATCTGTTGTAATATAGTCCTCTAAGCTTGGATTGAGCAAAAAAGTTCCCTTAGCCATGCAATCGGCAAGTAAATCAGACATTTCTAAAAAGCCAATTTCATCTTTTAAAAAGGCCGCTACCGCTACTTCATTCGCAGCATTTAAGATACAAGGCATATTACCCCCTTGATCTAAGGCTTGAAAAGCCAAACCTAAGTTTCGGAATGTTTCCAAATCCGGTTGCTCAAAAGTCAGTGAGGCGAAATTCCTAAAATCAAATCGAGGAAAATCGGCCTGCATGCGTTTGGGATAACCTAAAGCAAATTGAATGGGTAATTTCATATCAGGTAAACCAAGCTGGGCTTTAATAGACCCATCTTCAAACTGAACCAAGGAATGCACAATGGATTGAGGATGTACCACCACATCAATTTGAGAGGCTTTCACATCAAACAACCAAGCCGCCTCAATAACCTCTAAGCCCTTGTTCATTAAACTAGCCGAGTCGATCGTAATCTTTGCTCCCATCGACCAATTCGGGTGTTTTAAAGCTTGAGCCCGAGTTACTTGTTCCAAATCCGCTCGTTTCTTCCCTCGAAAGGGTCCACCAGATGCGGTTAAAATAACTTTCTCAATGGGGTTATGTGACTCGCCCATGAGGCATTGAAATATTGCCGAATGTTCTGAATCCACTGGCAAAATAGGAACTCCCATTTCGCGCGCCAAAGGCATAATCAAAGAACCTGCTACCACAAGCGTTTCCTTGTTGGCCAGCGCAATCGGCTTCCCTGCTTTGATCGCCTTCACCGTAGGCAGCAAACCCGCATAACCTACTAAAGCCGTCAAAACTATATCGACATTGTCTAAACAAACGACTTCTTGCAAGGCATCCGCACCGGCAAGTACCTGTATAGAAGTACCCGAAAGGGCTTTCTTCACAAAGGCATATTTTAGCTCATCCCCAATGACCACATGGCTAGGATTAAATTGCAAGGCTTGCTCGACCAATAAATCTGCATTCGATTGTGCGGTTAACACCGATACCGAGAAGGCATCCGAATGTTGCATCACAACATCCAACGCTTGCGTTCCGATGGAACCCGTCGAACCTAAAATCGCTATTCTTTTCATCCGAGCATCGCCATTATTTGTTGAATAAACTCAATCCAGGTGGAAGGGCGGGTCAATGTGATAAACAGCACACCAAAAAGCCCCCCATATAAATGTGCGGAATGATTAACATAGTCTCGCCCCTTTCGGTCCATCGCAATGGAATACCAGGTAAATAAGCCAGCATAGATAAATCCAGGGATCCCAAGAACCCCGAAGAGATATATTTTCTCTGTGGGGAAAAACATAATTCCCGCAAAAATAACCGCAGAAACGGCACCTGAAGCACCCAAAGAGTTAAAATAAGAATTATTTCGCTGTTTGAAATAGGTAGGTAAATCCGCCACCAAAATGGCAAGCAAATAAAATACCACATAGACATAGCCTCCATTCCCCGGAAAAATAATGGAGAAGATATACTCCAATTGTGTCCCAAAAAAGTAAAAGGAGAATAAATTAAAGAACAAATGGGTGAAGTCGGCATGTATAAAACCAGAAGTCAAAAACCGCCAATATTCTTGTTTTTTATTGATTCGATAGGGAGACATTGTCATCGCATCTAACCAGGCTGGCTTTTGCCAAGCAAGGAGCGAAATCGCGACCGTAATGGCCATCAACATGAAACTGAGTGAATTTGTATTCCCCATCGAATGTGGGCGATGCCCATTAAAATTTAGCCTACAAAACTACATTAAACTTCCCGATCAACCAACCCCGCTAAGAATTTCCCTAAGGCCTCTTGCTGTGCTGTTTGCAGGTTTAGTTGGTCTATCGCCTGAAAGGCTTGATCAAAATACTGATTAATTTTTGCCTCGGTCTCATTGCGTATCCCCAGATCTGTATAAAGCTGAGTAATTGCTGCCACTTTTTCAACTGGGTTCGGATTGTTTGCCGCTAACCAGTGATTCAAGGTATCAAGCGCCTCCCCTTGTGCTGTTTCAAGGGCACGAATCAATAAATACGTTTTCTTATTGGCCAAAATATCGCCTCCAACTTGTTTCCCGAATTTCTCAGGATCGCCGTAAACATCGAGCAAATCATCTTTTAATTGAAAACCTAAACCGATGCATTCGCCAATTTCATAAAGAATTTTTGCTTTAGCAGTGTCAACTCCAGCCAAAATACCCCCCATCTCCATCGATAAACCAATCAATACGGATGTTTTCAAACGGATCATTTCGATGTATTCATCCACCGTAACGGTAGATCGACTTTCGAAATTCATGTCCATTTGCTGGCCTTCACACACCTCCGCTGCCGTCCGGTTAAACCGCGTAATCAAATGTTGGTATTCCCCTAATGACAAATGCTGACATTGATTCAAGTATTGATAGGCATTTACGAGCATGACATCTCCCGATAAAATCGCGATATTATCATTCCACTTTTCATGCACCGTTTGCTTTCCACGACGTAAAGGAGCCTTATCCATGATGTCATCATGCATCAGGGTGAAATTGTGAAAAATCTCGATTGAAAGAGCCGTAGGAACGACCTTTTTCCAATCTGCTTTAAACAAGGAATAGGACAATAAACAAAGCACGGGACGAATCCGCTTGCCGCCCAATTGCATCAAATAGCGAATAGGATCATACAACTCTTGTGGAGAATCTCCCAAGGATTGTTGTTTAATTTCGGCTTCAAGCGCGGGCAAAAATTCTTGTATCATAATTATCGATCTACTTCGCCCATGACTAAATCCATGGATCCAATGATAGCCACTAAGTCGGCCAAATAAGCACCTCTAGCTAAATCCGGAATCACCGACAAATGATGAAAGGAGCATGCGCGCACTTTCACACGTGACGGGATATCCGATTTGCCATCGGCACGAATGTAAAACCCTAATTCTCCCTTAGGGTTTTCTGCTCGGGCATAAATATCTTGAGCAACAGGTCTAATTTTCTTGGGAACAAATTCTTGTGGGTCAAATGCCTTCGTTCGTGCATGTTCGCCCGTTAATGCCGACAAGCATTGTTCGATGATTCGAAGCGATTCAATGCATTCGAGTACACGCACGTGATTTCGATCCCAACAATCACCCGTTTGGCCTTTTAACCCTTCCCCTACTGGAACATCAAATTCCAATTCCGGATAAACGGAATAGGCATCTACTTTTCGTAAGTCAAACGCTAAACCTGAACCGCGTAATACAGGGCCTGTGCAGCCATAATTTATTGCTAGATTTAAAGGCAATACGCCGATATTAGCTGTACGCTTAATAAAAATCGAATTTTCTTCAACGATTTTTTGAACCTCAGCAATTGTATTTTTGATGACAGGGACTAATTCCGCTGTACGCTCTTCGAAACCAACAGGAAGGTCATAGAACAAACCACCTACCCAGACGTAATTATAGAGCATTCGAGCTCCCGAAAGCCATTCCAACAGACGTTGAATATGTTCCCGATCGCGCATTAACCATAAAAAAGGGGTATATGCTCCGATGTCTAATCCATAGGTTCCTATTGCCACAAAATGAGATGCAATTCGGTTTAATTCAGCAACCAAAACCCGAATGTATTCAATCCGTTTGGGAAGCGTCCCCGATATTCCAAGCATTTTCTCAATTCCCATGACATAGGCATGCTCTGAATTCATGGAGGCCATGTAATCAAGACGGTCTACGTAGGGAATGATTTGATTAAAGGGAAGTGCTTCGGCGTGTTTTTCGAAACAACGATGTAAATAACCCAAATGCGGGACTACATCTACGACCAATTCTCCGTCCGAGATGACTTCCAGGCGCAAAACACCATGTGTAGATGGGTGCTGTGGGCCGAGCGAAATCAACATTTCCTCCGATTTCAGATCAGCGAGCTGATACTGATTCGGGTCGGAATCTTGAAAATTATGGGGAAGAAATTCGTATTGAATGGAATTCATTGAACAAAAATGTAGAAAGTATCTCACATTTAAAAGCCTCGGAAGTTGAGTAGGCGAAGATTATCAATTATTTATCAGATATTTTGGCAAAACTATTTGGCAAAAAAAATATTTCTTATACCTTTGCATTCCGTTTCGAATCGAGGCGTAAACAGATTTTACAATTATGGCAAAGAAAGGAAATCGCATCCAAGTAATTTTGGAATGTACAGAGCACAAAGAGTCGGGTCTACCAGGGATGTCACGTTACATCACGACGAAGAACCGTAAAAACACAACTGCTCGTATTGAGTTGAAGAAATACAACCCAGTATTGAAGAAAGTTACTCTACACAAAGAAATTAAATAAGGTTTAATACCCACGAATCATGGCTAAGAAAGTAGTTGCAACACTAAAGAAAGAAGGCGGTGTAAAATACGCTAAAATCATCAAGGCGGTTAAAAACCCAACGACAGGAGCTTATACCTTCAAAGAAGAAATCATTCTTCAAGATGAGGTTAACGCTGCATTGAAAAACTAGTTTTTTCGTCGGTAATTTATCGCTAGCATATTGAAGTCCCTTTTTCGGGGACTTTTTTTTGTTTACCTTCAACTCATAAAAGACGTACAATCGAATGGGATTATTTGATTTTCTCAAGAAAAAACCAGCTCCAGAAGAGCAAGCAGACCTCGAGCAGGCCTTAGAAAAAGGCTTGGAAAAAACCAAAGATGGGTTTATTTCCAAAATGGGTCGTGCGGTTTTGGGAAAATCCAAAGTAGACGACGATGTATTAGATGAGCTTGAGGAGATCTTATTAACCTCGGACGTAGGCGTTGCTACCACGCTTAAAATCATTGAGCGAATCGAGCGCCGCGTTGAGCGCGACAAATTTGTTTCCACGGAAGAGTTAGATCAAGTATTGCGCGAAGAAGTGGCTGCATTGCTCGATGAAAATAAATCGTACGACATTGAAAATGCTTTTGCTGAGCCGAAACAAAAGCCCTATGTGATCATGGTGGTGGGAGTTAACGGAGTCGGTAAAACTACGACCATCGGAAAATTAGCGTCTCAATTTCATCAAAATGGCCTAAAGGTTGTCCTGGGCGCCGCGGACACATTCCGTGCAGCGGCGGTGGATCAATTAAAACTTTGGGGGGAGCGCGTAGGCATTCCGGTGATTGACCATGGAATGAATACGGATCCGGCTGCAGTGGCGTTTGATACGGTAAAAAAAGCGGTAGAAATGCAGGCAGATATCGTCATCATTGACACAGCAGGACGTTTACACACGAAGGTAAATTTGATGACAGAATTGTCTAAAATGAAACGTGTTGTTCAAAAATTCATTCCAGAAGCTCCGCATGAAGTATTGTTGGTATTGGATGGTTCCACTGGCCAAAATGCATTCATTCAGGCACAAGAATTTACCAAAGCGACTGAAGTAACTGCCTTGGCCATCACCAAGTTGGATGGTACCGCTAAAGGGGGTGTTGTGATTGGAATTTCGGATCAATTCAAGATTCCGGTGAAATATATTGGAGTTGGCGAAAAAGTCTCCGACTTGCAAGTTTTCAACAAAACAACCTTTGTCGATTCCCTTTTCGCCAAAAAATAATTATTTTTTTTGTTCTTTTGCCCAGGTATCCTTCAAGGTTACCGTGCGGTTAAATACGAGATGGCCTGGTTTCGAATCACGATCTAAGCAATAGTATCCTTTGCGAATAAATTGAACAGCTTCGCCGATCTTCGCTTCTGCTAAACTAGGCTCTACAAACGCATTTTCGATAATCTGTAATGATTCTGGATTAACGAATTTAACAAAATCATCGCCTAACTCCGACGCGTCTTCCACAATTAATAGTCGATCAAAAAGTCTAACTTCCGCTTGAACAGCATGTGGAATCGATACCCAATGAATTGTTCCCTTCACATGAATTCCAGAAGTGTCTTGCCCTGATTTACTTTCAGGAATATAAGAGGCATGAATTTCTTTGACAGAGCCGTCGGAATTCAATTCGAAATGATCACACGTAATAATATAAGCTCCTTTCAGACGGACCTGTAATCCTGGACCTAAACGGAAAAATTTCTTAGGAGGCTCTACCATAAAGTCCTCACGTTCAATGTATAACTCACGAGAGAAAGGCACGATTCTTTTTCCAGTTACAAGGTCTTCTGGATTATTTTCAACCAATAAATCCTCCGTTTGTCCTTCTGGATAATTCGAAATAATCAGTTTCACGGGATCCATGACAGCCATGACGCGGTCGGCAATCTTGTTCAAATCTTCACGAATACAGAATTCTAGCAAACTGATGTCAATCAAGTTGTCCCGTTTAGCAACGCCGATACGCTCACAGAAATTGCGAATGGATGCAGCAGTGTAACCTCTTCGACGAAGCGCAGAAATAGTTGGCATACGTGGATCATCCCAACCCGACACAACTTTCTCATTGACCATTTGAAGCAATTTACGCTTACTCATCACGGTATGGGAAAGATTTAAGCGCGCAAACTCATACTGATGCGAGGTAAAAATTTCCAATTTATTGATAAACCAATCATACAAAGGGCGATGCACATCAAATTCCAATGTACAGATCGAGTGCGTGATACCTTCCATCGAATCACTTTGCCCGTGAGCAAAATCATACATGGGATAGATACACCATTGATTACCTGTCCGGTGATGAGGCACATGGCGGATGCGATACATTAAAGGATCGCGCATGTGCATGTTGGGGTGCGCCATGTCAATTTTGGCGCGCAACACTTTAGCACCATCAGGAAATTCACCATTGCGCATCGCAGCAAAAAGCGCTAAATTTTCATCTACGGAACGGTCACGATATGGACTGTTTGTTCCGGGAGTCGTGGGAGTACCCTTCAGTGCGGCAATATCCTCAGCAGAGGAATCGTCCACATAGGCTAGGCCTTTTTTAATTAATGAAACGGCAAATTGATAGATTTGCTCGAAATAATTTGAGGCATAAAGTTCATTTTCCCATTCAAACCCTAACCAAGCAACATCCGACTTGATTGAATCCACGTATTCCGTTTCTTCAGTCATGGGATTTGTATCATCGAAACGCAAATTCGTTTTTCCTCCAAACTTTTGAGCTAATCCAAAATTCAAGCAAATACTTTTCGCATGACCAATGTGTAAGTAGCCATTAGGTTCAGGAGGGAACCGAGTAAAAATCCCCTGTGGATATTTGCCTGCAGCAAGGTCTGCTTGAACGATTTCTTCTAAAAAATTCAAAGATTTGGATTTGGATTCTTCCATGAACGCGATTGGTTTACTTGAATGTAAATTGTAGCGACAAAAATAAACATATTTTAGCTACGGTGTACACTAAAATACAAGATATCACGTTACTAAAAAAATGCCCAATAGCTACCAAATAATAATTTTTCTATTTAATTTAAAAAATAATTTTTAACTTGGCATTTGAAAAAGTAACCAATAGTTTTTAACCAGAACATCTACTCAATTATTCCTTATCATAATGAATAAATTATTCAAATTTTCCCTCTCGATTGCCCTGACATTTGTTAGTGTATTCGCATTTTCACAGACGACACCCCTCATTAATGGCGCCTCAAACGTCAAAATGAATGGAATCAACACTTATTCTGTTTTCTTTAAGGTTTCGGGCTGTGCCTCAGGATATGATTGGTCGGCAAGTAATGCGGCAGGTCAAACATCAGACATGGCAACAAGTTGGGATCTAAGCTATGGTTCGAGTAGCACGGACACTGTATCAACAGTAGTATTGGGCAGTGGGGATAGTAATGCCCCTTGGCAACCCGACCCTAAGAGTCAATACCAATATACCGTTCAGTGTGTTGGAGCAACTGCATCCTCTGATCCTAAGGCAACGGTTCAAATATTCATGTTACCTACAAATGTAAACGAATCGGCAAGACAAGTTACTGTGGATAGTCGCACATGTGCTTACATCGAAAACCCTACAGATGCCGTTGTACGATTGAAAGCTGAAGGTTGCTATGATGAGGTTGAATGGACTAAGCCTGGTGGAGCTACTGAAGTAGTCTGGGCTGAATTTGATGGTATTTTGACCTTAAGCGGTGACTATGCCGAAGGAACATATTTAGCTAAATGTAAATTCAATGGTCTTTATCAAGACAGCAACAATGCCGTCGTAACGGTATATCCGGAGTCTCAACTTGGAGGAGGTTTATTCATAGGTAAAGAATTTTACCCGCCAAGAAATTTAAGACTTTCTTCATCAGCTGCTTTAGGTGGTGGAGATTGGACAGAAATTTGTAATGGAACAGCTATCGATCTGAAGCCTGTTATGTCTGCTGCATATGATGGAAAGATGTCATACCAATTTTTCTATAACAACTCAGCAGTAACTGTCAACAATACAGGTGTATTGAGTGCAACAGGATCAGGAAACTATTTTGTTCGAGTTTGGTCGAAAGGTGGTCCAGGAGTATGTGGATTCTCAGATTCGAATGTCTTTAACATCAATAAAGTAGGATTAGACAAACCTGTCATTTTAGGAAACAATAAATATTGTTTAGAAGGTGTGACAACATTGAATGTTGACTCTACTAGCCTAATCAAGCAAGAAGGATACTTGATGCCTGCTAAACCGACAGTCCCAACATCATTCAAATGGTATGTGAACGGTACTGAACAGACTAGCTTAGGAAATTTATCTACAATCAAGGCAAATACAAACATTTCCGTACAAGTTTCGTATACGACTAACTACGGATGTAATTCAGCTCTTTCTGACGCTGTTGCGGTTACAAACTATGAACGTCCTGTTACTCCAAGTATCACAGCTAAAACAAAATTAGGCTGGTGTTTCGGAACTCCAATTGAAGCTGTACTAGAATCATCTGATCTTCCTGATGGAGAAACAACTAAATACGAATGGAGCAATAATGCAACAGGCAAGTCGGCGAGCATCAATAAAGATGGTAGCTATACAGTACGTCTAATTAATACAGACGGTTGTTATTCATTAGCATCAAGCCCAGTTGTCATCACAGTTTTGCCATTGCCAGCTGCACCATCAATCGCAACCGTTAATGCTGCTTCACCTTATTTCTGTGTTAAGTCAGAAACTGGTACAATCAATACAGTGAGCTTAGTAGCAACTTCAACAAACGATGTTATTTGGAGCACAAAATTTGAAGGAAAGGTATTAGCGGATGTTAAAACAAGCGGAACGTACACAGCGACTGCACGTGATATCAATGGTTGTATTTCATTGAATTCGAATATTATCAAAGTAGTAGCTCAACCTAATCCAGCGTTAGCATCTGATACGAAGATTGTTAAAGAAGGCGTTTATACATTAAAAGCAACAAACTTCCCTTCTGCTGCTTCGGTTAACGCAACAGGAGCTGGTGAGTACGTTTGGAAATTCGGCTCAGCATTATTGACTCCGAAAACATACATTTCTAAAGTTAAAACGGCAGGCGATTATACAGTTGCTCGTAAATATTTATATACAGTCGACGGCACTCCATTAACTTGTATTACTGATGCAGTTAAATACACGTACACAGTTGATCCAGATTATTCAGGTGTAGCGGTTTATCCAAACCCAATTACAGCAGCATCTAGCTCTGATTTAACAGCTAAGGTTCAAATTCAAATCTTAGAAGATTGGACTAATGGCGAAATCACACTTTATGATATGGTAGGTCGTCCAGTATACGCAGGTAAAATTGCTAACACAGACGGAACTTCAATCTTAGAAGTGAGTGGATTAGCAAATGGAATCTATATTTTACAAATCAAGGCTGATGGCGGCAAATCGTTCGTTGGCAAGGTCATTGTAAATAAATAAGAACAAACACTTTTAAATCAAGCCGATCCGAAACGATCGGCTTTTTTTATGATGAACTATTTTCGGTACATACTGTTGCTCATAAGCATTCCTTGCCTATCCCAGTGGACAAAGGTGGAAATACCAAGCACTGCGTCATTCCGGGCATTAAAATCGCGTGGGCGGCATATATGGGTCAGTGGAACTCAAGGAACAGTAGGACACTCTAAGGATGCTGGAAAAACGTGGACATTCCAACAAATTCCCCATACAGAAAAACTCGATTTCAGGGACCTTGCCATCATAAATGATAAAGAAATCATGCTGATGAGTGCAGGACTATCCGATGAAGGAAAAGCTGTCATCTTCCGAACGATGGATGCTGGGAAAAAATGGAATGAAATTTTCAAAAAAAATGAACCTGGCTATTTCTTCGATTGCCTGCATTGGGACACAGCAAACAAACGAGCATGGCTTTTATCGGACCCGATTAAACAAAGACTCACGCTTTTTTCATATAAGAAAATTAGATTTGTAGAGCTAGACGCCTCTTCCACTCCTGAATTACAAACAAATGAAGCTTTTTTCGCTGCGAGTGGGTCTAGCATGTTACAAGCAAAAGGCCAACTAATTTTTGTGGGGGGCGGTGCAGATTCGGTCAAAATTTACACTTACAACATCTCTAAAAACACTTGGAAAACGAATAATCCAGGTATTGCATCAGGCGAAGCAAAAGGCTATTTTTCAATCGGCTCGAAAAACAAAAATGAATTTTGGGCAGTTGGAGGAGATTACCGTAAGTTAAACGAGCTTTCGGTTCCAATCATTACCACAATCGATGGAGGGAAGCATTGGGAAATAATACAAGACACACCCAAATTTTACATGGAAAAAGTGATTTGGGCGAAACCCTATTGGATTATATCGGGCCCAAGCCAAAGTGCTGCGTACCATCCACAAACGAAACGATGGAGAAGTTTAGGAAACAGCACGTATCACAACATCATACAAGTAGGTGACACCATTTGGGGTATAGGAGCGAAAGGCCAATTAGGTTACATCAGCCTTTCGTCCATCACTAACCTATTTCTTTCTAAAGAATAACGAAATAGGCGTCCCTTCTAATTTGAAATTCTTACGCATTTGATTCTCCATATAACGCTCGTAACTCTCTTTAATATACTGAGGTAGATTACAGAAGAAAATGAACGTAGGATAAGGCGTAGATACCTGTGTACAGTATTTAATCTTAATGTATTTTCCTTTCCATGCAGGTGGCGGATAATTTTGGATTACCTCCAACATCACATCGTTCAACTTCGACGTAGAAATCTTTTGAGAACGATTCTCATAGACTTCAAGCATCATCTCCAAAACCTGGAAAATACGCTTTTTCTCCATCACCGAAGTAAAGATTACGGGCATATAATTCAACGGCGCCATGCGGTCTTTAATCGCTTTCTCCAACTGAATTGCAGTATTCGTATCCTTGGCAACTAAATCCCACTTATTTACCATCAATACAATCCCTTTCTTTGCCTTATCAGCCATACTCACGATATTCATATCTTGAGCCTCAAGTCCTGTTAATGGATCAATCGTAGTCGCATCAATTAGAATAATGGCAATGTCGCATTCTTCTAAGGCTTTAATAGAACGTAAAACAGAATAATATTCAATGTTATCGTCTATACGTGCCTTTCTACGGATACCAGCCGTATCGGTAATGATAAAATCCTTACCATATAACGTGTAGCGATTTTGAATGGCATCACGTGTGGTTCCCGCCATATCAGTTACGATAGAACGATCGCGGCCCAACAAAGCATTCAAAAAAGATGATTTACCTACATTCGGTCGGCCAAGGATTGCTACACGTGGTACACCTGCCTCTGGATTTTCGATTCCTTCATCTTTGAAATGGGAAATCATCACATCCAGCATATCCCCCGTACCACTACCACTTTCCGCTGCAATTGGATAGGGTTCACCTAAGCCCAATTCATAAAACTCGGCAGCAGCCATTGCTTTTTCATTGGTATCGGCTTTATTCGCCACTAGGATTACGGGCTTTTTAGAGCGGCGTAAAACATTAGCAAAGTCCTTATCTAAATCGGTTAATCCAGTCGTACAATCCACGACAAATAGTAGAACAGCCGATTCTTCAATCGCTAATTCAACTTGTTCACGAATCGCTCCTTCAAAAATATCTTCGGAACCATGTACATATCCCCCTGTATCAATAACAGAGAAGAATTTGCCGGTCCACTGACCATAACCGTAATGTCTGTCACGCGTAACGCCAGACATGTTATCCATGATGGCTTTTTTCTGTTCAATTAAACGGTTGAACAACGTTGATTTGCCCACGTTTGGGCGGCCTACAATGGCTACAATATTTGACATCTGTCCTATAAATTAATCGGGTGAATACCCGAATGATCGCAATTTATCTGCTTTTGCACGCCAATCTGGCTCTACCTTCACAAACTGCTCTAAAAAAACTTTTTTACCAAAGAAAGCTTCCAAATCGGCACGTGCCTGAATCCCTACTTTCTTTATACTCTCACCTTTATGCCCAATAATAATAGCCCGTTGAGAAACCCGTTCTACGTAAATTTCGGAGGCAATTCGCAAAATAGTGGGCTCATCTTTAAAGGATGTCACCACAACTTCACAAGAATAAGGAATCTCCTTTTTATAATTCAAAAATATCTTCTCTCGAATAATCTCTGCAGCAAAGAACCGTTCGGTTTTATCTGTTAATTCATCTTTATCGAAAAAAGGAGGATGAACAGGCAAATTCTCCACAATGTGCTTAAAGATTTGATCCAAATGCACATGCTCTTGCGCAGATATAGGCAAAATAGGCTTTCCTGGGAAAATACCTTGCCAGTATTCCATGCAGGCTTGGAGCTTCTCTTCTGTCACCAAATCAATTTTATTCAACAATACAACGATGGGTGTTGCTGTATTATCCTTCCAATTTGTTAGGAACTCCAAATCTTCGTAGGTATCAAATACGTCTGTCACATATAAAACCACATCAGCATCTTCCAATGAATTCTTAACAAAAGCCATCATGGACTTATGCAATTCATATTTTGGCATTAAAACGCCTGGTGTATCCGAATAGATGATTTGATATTCATCGCCTTGGTATTCTCCATTCAACATACCTAAAATACGATGGCGTGTTGTTTGCGCTTTTGAACTTACGATTGAAAGGCGCTCACCAACCAAAGCGTTCATCAGCGTACTCTTGCCCACATTGGGTTTGCCGATGATACTTATAAAACCTGCTTTATGCTGCTGGGCCATGTCAAATAATAAATTCCCCGAATGGGATATTGTGAATAATTTAACAAAGATACTTGTTTTTCCCGAAAAAACCCTGCATATTTGCACTCCAATATATCGCGGGGTGGAGCAGTTGGTAGCTCGTTGGGCTCATAACCCAAAGGTCGTCAGTTCGAGTCTGGCCCCCGCTACTAGAAAAAAGACAAGTCGAAAGGCTTGTCTTTTTGTTTTTATTTACAACCGCCACTTTAGCATCCAGCTACTTTCAAGCTATCTGATTTCCGAGTCATCAATTAAAGGCTAACTCGACCCCAATTAAAAAAACACGACCACTTAATAAATCTTTCTTTAGGTAGGCCAATCAATTTCATAGGTTTGTATGGAATTGATTACGAACGGCTAATGAAAACAACACTAAAACTACCTGACCTACAAACCTGTGAAATTTCAGATGTCTTATACATCGAAGGGAAAAGTAATTATAGCGTCATCTACCGAAAGTCTGCTGGACCAATTACCATGGCCAAAACGCTTAAGAAATTCGAATCCCAATTAAGACTTCACCCTTTTTTACGTATCCATAAGTCTTACTTAATCAACAAAAAACAACTCGCGCTCAACAAGCTGAGTGGGGACAATACACTTCAATTAGCTGACGGAACCGAATTACCCGTATCAAGGAGAAAACGAGAAATCGTAAAAAAGAGTTTATAAAAAAAGGGCTTCCAAATGGAAGCCCTTTTCATTATGCGTAATCAATTGATTATTTACCAGCTGGAGCAGCCAACAAATCAAAGAATTGATCCAATTTAGGTGTTACGATAATTTCCGTACGACGGTTTTGCTTACGTCCCGCACGGCTATTGTTTCCTGACTGTGGTTCAAATTCACCACGACCACCTGCAGTCATACGCTCAGGATCAACGCCAAACTTCGTTTGTAATACACGAACAACTGCTGTTGCACGCATCGCACTTAAATCCCAGTTATCCTTAAATTCTGGCGTAGAGATAGGCATGGCATCTGTGTGTCCTTCAACCAAGATATCCAAACCTTTGTGATCATTAACTACCTTAGCAACTTTAGCTAAAACAGCCTCAGCCTTCGTATTAACTCGAGCTGATCCAGAAGCAAACATCAATTTGTCTGAAATAGAGATATAAACTACCCCTTTTTTCACCTCGATAGATACATCTTCATCATTCACATCAGCCAATGAACGCTTCAAGTTCATCACTAAAGATAAATTAACTGAATCTTTCTTTTGAATAGAAGAGTTCAAATCTTTGATGTATTTCCCTTGCTCATTCAAAGCATCCAATGATTTACGGATACTTTCAGCACCTGATTTATTAATAACAGATAAGTCAGATAAACGATCCAACAAATTTGTATTCGTTTTCTTCATGTAATCCAATTGCTCTTGCAAGGACTTTAATTGGCCATTTTTAGCATCTAAATCCGCATCGCGCTTCTTAACTTCACCTTGTAAACTTGCTGTTAATGATTGACAATCAGCCAAATCAGATTTCGCACGTGCGACAGCTTGATCACTACTAGCTTGCAATTCCGTTAAACGCGATTGCAATTCTGTCATCTTTTTCTTGCTCGCACAAGAGGTAAACAAAAATGGCAATATCGCCAGTACCCAAATTAATTTTTTCATAAACGTATAATTAAAGGAATATGGTAAATAAGTATTTTAACAAAAGTAAAAATCAAAAATAGATATTTTGTCCTGAATAACGAAAAATTTAAAAAATATACCCATTTTTTGTAATAGCGGCTTGCGCAATTTGACGCCTTGCGTCAATTAAATTCTTCGCATCTATTTTTGTGAATCGCTTTAAGCCCAACAATAAGACATTTAATTCATCTCCTTTTGCAAAGCCCATAATAACTTCTTTACCTGAATTTGCAATTTTATCCATCGCTTCATGCAAGTATACGAGGGCGCATTCCCGCGCAATATGATGCTTTTCCTCCCCGTCTCTCAACATCAACTTGTCCACACGCACCAAGGCTGATTCTGCAACATATACTTCAATCATCATATCAGAAATCCCCATGAGAATTTCTTGTTGGTGCTCAATCTCTGTCGTAAACTTCTGAATCGCAGCACCCGCCGTCATTAAGATAGCCTTCTTCGCATTGGCAATTACTTTGTATTCTTTGCCAAAAAAGCCATCTGGCACATCCGTTGAGAAATCTGGTACACCCAATATTTCCTTCCCAACTGCCATAGCCGCGGGCATTAGTTCAATTTCACCCTTCATGGCACGTTTTAAAACGGTACCTATAGCCAATAAACGATTAATTTCGTTGGTCCCTTCAAAAATTCGATTAATCCGAGAATCCCGATACGACCGATCCATCGGTGCCTCCGCAGAGAATCCCATCCCGCCATAAATTTGAACTCCTTCATCAGCGACATAATCCAATACCTCAGAACCATGCACTTTTAAAATGGCGCACTCAATTGCAAATTGCTCAACACCCTTCAACTTAGATTCTGCATCTGCCATTCCTGATGCCTTCAAACTAGCAATTGATTCATCAATGTTTTGACCAGCCCGATAACATGCAGACTCAGACGCAAAAGTCCGAACAACCATGTTAGCAAGTTTCGCTTGTATCGCTCCAAATTCATGAATAGACTTCCCAAACTGCTTTCGCTCATTCGAATAATTTGTCGCTAAATTAATAATCCCTTTCGCTCCTCCGATCACCGCAGCGGCTAATTTTATCCGACCGATATTCAAAATATTAACCGCAATCTTAAATCCCCCTTCACGTTTAAACAATAGGTTCTCGATAGGCACCTCACAATCTGTAAAGAAAATTTGCCGAGTAGAACTCCCTTTAATGCCCATCTTATGCTCCTCTTCGTTCATGCTTATCCCAGCAAAGGACTTTTCCACGAGAAAGGCAGTCAGGTTTTTATCGTCGTCAATTTTGGCAAATACAATAAACAAATCCGCGAAGCCTCCATTCGTAATCCACATCTTCTGCCCGTTCAACACATAATGTGTCCCCGCTGCGTTCAATTTTGCTTTCGTTTTAGCCGCATTTGCATCCGAACCTGAATCAGGCTCCGTTAAACAGTAGGCAGCTTTCCACTTGCCGGATGCAAGTTTTGGCAAGTAGGCCTTCTTTTGCTCCTCTGTGCCATAGTAGACGATAGGTAACGTTCCGATACCTGTATGGGCCGATAAAGCTACCGCAAAAGAGTGACCTCCTCCACATGCCTCCGCAACCAACATCGATGTGTTAAAATCCATCCCAAAGCCACCAAATTCCTCAGGAACAGAAGTCCCTAATAATCCTAATTCCCCAGCTTTGTCCATCAAACCCACCATCACGGAAGCGTCCTTGGCAAAGTCAATCTCATCTAAGATGGGATGCACTTCTGTACGAATGAAATCCAAGCAAGTCTGGCTAATCATCCGTTGCTCTTCTGTAAAATCCTCTGGAATAAAAATTTCCGATGGCGATAAGGCACGATTTAAAAACTCTCCACCTTTAAATGCATTTGAACTACTCATGGCTATTGCTTTAATTTGTTTGAAACTGATTCAAATATGGTATCAGACTCTTCGTCTAAAATTTTATTAATCGACCCGATAACCTCGAAAAAATCGGCTAACTTTTCCTCACCTATTCGCTGATAAATCAAATCATTAAATACCAAAACCCCTTGCTTCGCCTGATCACGCTTCTGCTTACCCAGGTCCGTTAAAAAAATCTTTACGACCCGTTTATCCGCATAATTAGCTTCACGACGAATCCACTTCTTATCTTCAAGGGTTTTTAACATGCGTGTTAAACTTCGAGATTCTAGTCCCAAGGCAGGAGCAATTTTGGTAGCCGAAGTCCCTTCCTTATCAATGTGTAACAACACATAGCCAATGGCCATTGTCATATCAAATTGCGCGGAATAGGTATTGTACATGCGACTAATCGCATACCAACTAGATTTAATCTGGAAGTCAACGGTTTTTTCTGCTTTCATAGGGCTTAAGGTATGCAGGCATACCTTCGTAAATTTGAAACAAAAAAAAATAGGATGCAAGCATCCTATTTTCAATTTTCTATAAAAGTCTGATTATTTGATTCGATTCCCTCGCATCCGCTTGCTGCTTACTTTCAAGCCTGAGAATGACGACTTCATAATCAATAAACGTACTTTCTTTTTGTTGTAGAGCAAATATTTATTGCCATCATACATCAAACGAGAGAAAGTTGGACTTCCTGATTCGTCAACAAGCTGATAATAGTATTCGCCACGCTCACCCAAAACAGGGGCAAAGTGCAAACTTTTTTCTTCGCCTGCGCCTGCTTCAAAGGAAATCAACAGCTGATCTTTGGTCTCTTTCACCAAAACACCCGGTGTCTCTTGTTCCAAACTAACACGGTTAATAGACTTGCCATTAACAATGGTAATTTTACCCGATTTGACATTCGCATCAGACGCATTCAATTCTCTTTCTAAAAACAACGCATTGTCATTGTAAAACTGAATCTTATCCAAGGGCAATTGATTTTCTTTGATTAATGTCATCAACGAACCTGTCAATTGCGTCTTTTCTGAGCATGAGCTCAATAAAATAACGCTTAGCAATAATAAAACGAGCTTTTTCATAGAATTAGTTGACGCCTTCAGCAAGAATTAACACTTTATTGTTTAACACTTCAACGACTCCTCCTTCAATTTGAAAGACCTCGTTGTCGGCAGATAATGTTCCTTTTTCCAAAGTACTTACCAAGGCCGCGTGATCATTCAAAATCTGAAAAGAACCATCCACGCCAGGTAAAGTCACCACAGAGGCCTCTCCAGAGAAAACTTTACGATCGGGTGTAATAATTTCTACAAACATATGTTTTTCTTATTTAGCAGCTTCTGCTAGTAATTTCTCTCCTTTAACTACTGCATCTTCGATGGTTCCAACTAAGTTGAAAGCCGCCTCAGGCAAGTGGTCATATCCACCATCAATGATTGCATTGAATCCTTTGATTGTGTCGTTGATATCTACTAGAACGCCTTTCAAGCCTGTAAATTGTTCAGCCACAAAGAATGGTTGAGATAAGAAACGTTGAACACGACGTGCGCGTGATACAACCAATTTATCTTCTTCTGATAATTCATCCAAACCTAAGATCGCGATGATATCTTGTAATTCTTTGTAACGTTGTAAAATCTCCTTCACACGTTGCGCTGTATCGTAGTGAGAATCACCTAATACTTCAGCAGATAGAATACGAGATGATGAATCCAATGGATCCACCGCTGGATAGATACCTAACTCAGCAATTTTACGAGACAATACCGTTGTTGCATCTAAGTGAGCAAACGTTGTTGCCGGTGCTGGATCCGTTAAGTCATCGGCAGGTACGTAAACCGCTTGTACCGAAGTAATCGAACCACGCTTGGTCGAAGTGATACGCTCTTGCATCGCTCCCATCTCAGTCGCCAATGTTGGTTGGTAACCTACCGCTGATGGCATACGACCTAAAAGGGCAGATACCTCAGAACCCGCTTGTGTAAAACGGAAGATGTTATCGATAAAGAAAAGGATATCACGTCCTTGACCTTCGCCATCACCATCACGGAAGTGCTCCGCAACTGTCAAACCTGACAAAGCTACACGAGCACGTGCTCCAGGAGGCTCATTCATTTGACCGAACACCAAAGTAGCTTGAGACTTCGCTAATTCCGTTTGATCTACTTTCGAAAGATCCCACTCACCAGCTTCCATCGAATGCTTAAATTCTTCACCATATTTAATTACGCCAGACTCAATCATCTCACGCAACAAGTCATTTCCTTCACGCGTACGCTCACCTACACCTGCAAAAACAGATAAACCTTCGTAAGCTTTTGCGATATTGTTAATCAACTCCATGATCAATACGGTTTTACCTACACCGGCACCACCGAACAAACCAATTTTACCCCCTTTTACGTAAGGAGCTAATAAGTCAATTACTTTAATTCCTGTAAATAATACTTCTGTTGTCGTTGCCAACTCATCAAACTTCGGTGCTGCACGGTGAATCGGCATTCCCTTATCTGATTTTGGTTGTGAAATACCATCAATAGCATCCCCAACTACGTTAAACAAACGTCCTTTGATACCTTCACCTGTTGGCATGGTCATCGGAGTTCCTTTGTCAATTACCTCTTGACCTCTTTGAAGACCTTCTGTTCCCTCCATCGCAATCGTTCTTACACGATCCTCTCCTAAATGTTGTTGAACTTCTAAAACAAGTTCCTGACCATTTGATTTGGTAACAGAAAGAGCGTTTAAAATCGCTGGTAAATGTGATCCTTCTCCTTCGAAGCTCACATCGACTACGGGCCCAATTACTTGAGCAACTCTCCCTTTATTAACTGCGTTTGCCATTTGAAAATTAAATTTATAAAAATGAGATATCCATTCGGACTGCAAAATTAGTTCGGAATTTCCAATAAACAAAAATGAAGATTGTATTTTTCTCCTTTTTTTTAACAAAATCGGCCCGATTCTTTGAATGAATTAAAGTTTATGCAGAAATTGGCTTTCGAAAAAAACAAAGACTTAATGCCCAAAACCCCTTTTGCCTTTTCTGCTTTCGTTGGCACTCTTTGCCTGATATGCACAGCATTGTGGTTATTTTTCCCATATTCACCCATCAGCCTACATGCCATCAGTGAAATCATACCCGATCGGGCGGTGATCGACGATAATGGCAGCACAAAATTAGAAGGTGTCATTTATTTCGTCCGACAATCCTACATGACGGCCGCCGCAGAACAACGCATTTGGCCTATTTACCTTTATATAGGCTCATCGTTCATCGCCCTAACACTTTGTCTAATCGGACTCAAAAAATGGGCTCAAATCCCAAGAAATTACTTTTTCGGCGGTTTTATCGTGTGGGCGGGCCTCATCTTTTGGACGAACACACACCGTTCCATAGCAGAAATCCGTTGGGTTTTCATCGATCAACTTAACAGCCTTGGCATCATAAGCCTAATCACAATCGGCGTATTGCTATCCGCAGCCATTCCTCGATTGCTTTTTCAAGTTGGCGACAGCAGTGAATTCAAACAAAGTAGCCGAAATTGGATCATCTTCTTTGGCTTTTCATTTGTAAATCTCCTGCTTACTTACGGCAAGGAATTCTTGAGCTGGGATATCAAATATGCCATTCCCGGATTCCTTTTTGGTCAAATTGCTTGGTTAGCCTATTCATTCCAAGCGGGTCAATTGAATGCTTTACTCCGCTGGGGAATCAACCTATTTGGCCTAAGTACAATCTTGTATTTTTTTATCAGCGGAAATGATCCTGGAATTAGTGCCTTTGTACATTGGACGCTTATTTGCCAAAGCGTCATGCTTCTGCTATTTCCATTATTCATCATTAGCAATTTCAGAACGCCAATCAAACAAAACCTTCCCGTTTACAAAATCGTCCACAAAGCTCCTCACCTAGATTTGCGCTTACTCTATGTAGGTGTATTTATTATGGGTTCCGCATGGGTTTACGCAAAAAATGCTAGCGTCGTCCATCAATTTCAAGCAGCTTTCTACAATGAGCGTGGGGACATATCCATGCATGCCGAAAATCGAAAGTCGGCCGAATTTGCCTACCAACAGGCCATGCTGCATAGTAAGTTGAATGCGAAAAGCAATTTGAGTCTAGCTGCCATCGCCTTACAAGCGAATGACAATGAATCCGCAGCCTACTATTTAGCAACGAGTTTACAAAAACATGCCAGCGAGCGAGCCTACCTGGCTCTGGCTACTATTTACCATACCAATGACCATGCTTTTGAGGCATTATTTTTGCTTCAAAAAGCACAAGCACAATTTCCATCTTCGGTGGAAATTACAACAGCTTTAGCGAAACAATTTGAAACCCTAAAAAGCTTGGATTCGGCGACGTACTACTACGAAAAGGCCTTTGAGCTTGACCCCAACAGCCCTATTAGCACAGGAAACCTTCTTTACAGCCAAAAAACACCCGTTGCTAACAGCGTAGAATCCGACCCGGCTGTTGCTGCAAACAGCCTAGCCATTGCACTAAAAACAGGCAAATCCACGCCAATCGCAGCCCCCGCTATCGCGCAAAGTCCCGGAATTGACTTACGCCAATGGGCCTATGTATACAATTACCAGATGTATGCTAAAAACCAAGCGCCTGAACATCCGCTAAGCCAATGGGCTAAAAATCCTTTGACAGAAGCAGCCTTCCCCGAGCAAAGCTTGTTGCATGCTTGGCAAGATTATCACCATGGAAAACCCTTACAGGCATTACAAAAAATCGACCTGCTGATCAAAAAAGACACGGCTACGCAAGCCACAGGACTTCAAAACATGTTGAGCTTTTGGAAAACAAGTTTATTGAAACCCCAATCTATTCAACCAATACAGACACTTCAAGAGGCTAAAAAAGCTATCGAGCAACATCCTTTCCAGGTGGATGTGCTCCAACAAGCCTTCCCGATTTTGAATCAATACAAGCAAGAAAAAATGGCCTATGACGCCGCTTTGGCTGCACTCCAATGGAATGAGGGCATACCCGTTTATTACTTGATTTTTGCGATGCAGGCGTACCAAATAGGGGAAATCACGTATGGTAACGAAGCTGCCCAACAATTAAATATACGAAACCCAAGCATCTACTTAGCTAACCAAGCGACGTTGAATAAGGCAAAGGCAGAAGCTATTCGCCGACAAAATTTCGATTGAGCACTTGTGTATCAGATAATTATCGCGTAGTTTTGCAGACCAAAAATACATACATGGCGGAGTCAATGGTTCTTTCGACATGTATTCACCTAATGAACCAAACAAGATGAATCAAAAAATTCGCATCAAGTTGAAGTCGTTTGACCATACATTGGTTGACAAATCAGCTGAAAAAATCGTTAAAGCGGTTAAAGCTACAGGAGCAGTTGTATCTGGTCCAATTCCATTACCAACTAAAGTTGAGAAATTCACAGTTTTACGTTCACCACACGTGAACAAGAAAGCACGTGAGCAATTCCAATTATGTACGTACAAGCGTCTAATTGACATTTTCTCTTCTTCTGCAAAAACTGTAGATGCTTTGATGAAATTAGAATTACCATCAGGTGTTGATGTTGAAATCAAAGTTTAACTTTCGGTTTCAAACACAAAAGAAAAACCTCTCCGAGCAATCGAAGAGGTTTTTTTTATGATAACAACTGAATAATCTTCCGCAGAGGCTTCAGCGAAACCGTAATTAAATAAGGCTTTAGGCCATTCTCACGCCACGCCTTTCGATCTTCTAAGTTGGCTCGCCACCGATGCTTCCATGAAGCAGTACTCGTCCCCCCCGTGCGCATCGTCATTAATAACTTAGGTAGATAAGCGACTGAAATTGAATGTTTATATAAGACACGAAGCATAAATTCATAATCCCCCGCACAAGTATAGTGCGTCTTGAAATGACCAAACTCCTCGTAAACCTTGCGCTTCACATAAAAAGTAGGATGCGGTGGCATCCATCCCAACAACCAACTTGAGCGCTTATAGTTCCCTGCTTTCCATTTACGAACGACCTTTAAACTTACAGGATCGATAAACTGAAGATCCCCATAAATAGAATCAACATCCTGACGCTCAAATGCCTCAACCACTGAATGAATAACATCCGTGGAGGGATAAAAATCATCCGCACCAATCACTCCCACAATATCCCCGGTAACCCGAGCTAAGCCCTTATTAAATGCATCGTAAATCCCTTTGTCAGGCTCAGAAATGTAATGTATGCGAGATCCATAGGAAGCGAGCAGTTCCTGCGTACCGTCCGAGGACCCTCCGTCAATCACCCAGTATTCGATATCAGCATAATCTTGCGCAAGCACACTCTCGATGGTCTGCTTGAGCGTAGCGGCAGCATTGAAACATACAGTAATGATGGATACTTTCACTTGTTGGGATTAAAAACCAAAGATATAAAATTCCCTTCCATTGCATATTTCGAACATTATAATATTTTTTTCTTCGAAGACTTGACAAAAATATATTTTTCCGTACCTTTGCAAACCCAATTCGATTCTAAATCGGATTTTAATTAATAAAGCAATGAAAAGAACATTCCAACCCTCAGTACGTAAAAGAAAGAACAAGCACGGATTCCGTGAGCGTATGTCTACTGCAAACGGTCGTCGTGTGTTAACAGCACGTCGAGCGAAAGGTCGCCATAAGTTGTCTGTTTCTGACGAGAAAAGAGGTAAATAAGCCATAATTTAGTTCAAGCTGATTTAGGCCGTTTACTTATCCTATAAGTAATTATGCCATGAATTTCAGTTTCCCTAAATCCGAACGATTAACTCAAATTAAGGTAATCGATTCGTTATTCCAAAAGGATAGCACAAGCGTTTCTCAACGTTTTGTCTATCCTTTTCGAGTTTTGTATAAGACCAATTCGGCCACAAATCTCCCCGCACCACAAATAATCATCTCGGTTCCCAAGCGTAAATTCAAGAAAGCGGTTGATCGCAATCTCTTGAAGCGACGTATTCGTGAGGCCTACAGGTTAAACAAGCCACATTTCGTCGGACCTGAATTTCAAAAATTGCCAGATTACCTAGGTTTTGTTTATATTGGTTCTGTGATTGAACCTTACGCTAAAATCGAAAAAAGGGTCATCGGAATTTTAAAAGAACTTAGTTTGCCAGCATCATGCGAATAAAACTCAATCCGACCAAGAAGTATCTACTCGGCATTTTGCTCGTTGGCGGCTCACTCCTCTCATTCACAAAACCTGGCGATCGATTTTTCGAAATTGCTAAAAACCTCGATATCTATGCGACGGTATTCAAGGAATTAAGTACCTATTATGTCGATGAAGTTGACCCAAAAAAATCAATCGAAACATCCATTGAGGCACTTCTAAAGAGCTTTGACCCCTACACCGTGTATTACCCAGAGAATGAAATCGATGAATTTCTCCAAATGACCACGGGTAAATATCAGGGCATTGGCATCATTTTATCCGAAATCAATCAAAGTCAACGCATCAGTTTTATTGAGGAAAATAGTCCAGCGCATCTGGCAGGGCTTGGAATTGGCGATCAAATTGTCCGAATCAATGGAACCCTATTGAGTGACAGCCCAGAGACCGATCCCGCGATTCTGATGAAAGGAAGTGCCGGTTCCACCGTACAACTCGAAGTATTGCAGGTAGGGCAAAGTATCCCAAAACCTTTCGCCATTAAACGCGAAACGGTACAAATCAAAAATGTAGTAAATGCTGCGATCGTTCGTCCGGGTATCGGTTACATTTTATTGGAAGACTTCAATGCATCCGCAACTAAAGAGGTGAAAACAGCCTTGATTGAGTTGAAAAAACAAGGCATGCAAAAATTGATTTTGGATCTGCGTAACAATCCTGGTGGGTTATTAACCCAAGCGATTGACATCTGCAATTTATTCATTCCTAAGGGAGCAAAAATTGTTGAAACACGCGGGAAAGTTGAAGAGTGGAACAAAAGCTACCAAGCACTCAATCAAGCAATAGACACCGAAACGCCCATGGTTGTGCTCATCAACAACCGGACCGCCTCCGCCGCAGAAATTGTAGCGGGTGTTCTACAAGATTATGACCGAGCTGTCATTATGGGTCAAAAGAGTTTCGGCAAGGGCCTAGTCCAGGTTACCCGTGACTTGCCCTATCGAACTAAAATGAAAATTACCACAGCAAAATATTACATCCCAAGTGGACGTTGTATTCAAGCCTTGGATTATAAAAACAAAAATGCGGATGGCACAGCGAAGGCATTCCAGGATTCTGCTGCCAAAGTTTTTTACACGCAAAATGGACGAAAAGTTGTTGACGGCGGCGGTATATTGCCAGACCAACTCATTCAAAAAAAGCCACTATCTGCATTTGCGCAAGCCCTGCTAGCGAAGGATATGCTCTTTCTATTTGCAAGTGAATTTCATGGCGCTCACAGTAACATTGCCCGCGCTGAAAGCTTCGCAGTTGACGCAGATATCTTAGAACAATTTAATGCCTGGTTGGCGAAATCCCATTTTAGCTACGAAGCCCCGGTGGAAAACCAGGTCAAGAAATTATTGGAGCAAACGCGTGACCAAGCAGAATATGCCGAATTCCAGCAGCTATTACACAGCCAAACGACCCACTGGAAAACGAATCTTACAAGGGAGCTAAAGCTTCACGCGATGGAAATCACACCCTTGTTGGAACAAGAAATGATTATGCATTACTATTGGCAAAAGGGTTTAAATACCTGGTCGACTCGAAAAGATCCCAGCATATTATCTGCCATCGATTTATTAGGCAAACCAACTAAATTTGCAACTCTTTTAAGCCGTCAAGAGAAACCATGAGTTTGATTTTAAGCATTGAAACTTCCACACCATTGTGTTCGGTTGCCCTACACCGTTCTGGCGAATTATTGGACTCTCGAGAAACCCAGGAAGAAGGAGGACACGGGAGAAAACTAACACGTTTAATTGAATCCGTTTGTGCAGATGCGGGGGTTTCTTTGCAACAAATCGATGCCATTGCCGTTTCAAATGGCCCTGGTTCCTATACGGGTTTGCGTATTGGCTTAGCCACAGCCAAAGGATTGTGCTTTGGATTAGATATCCCCCTCATTACCCTCAATACACTAAAAGTGATGGCGAATGCTTGGGAAAATTTACCGGCAAACACCTTGTTATTACCGATGTTGGACGCAAGGCGCATGGAAGTTTATGCGGCAGTTTTTGATGGACAAAGTAAAAAAGCAATTTCAGATACGAGTCCAGTCATCTTGGAATCAAACTCATTTGAAACGCTAAAACAGCCGACAATTGCTTTTGGTAACGGAGCATTAAAGTGGCAAGCAGCATGTGAGAATCGACAGATCACTTTTTCTGCGGAACACCCCTTCCCGCACGCCCAGTTTATGGGAAAAGACGCGGCAGAGCAGTTTGCCAACCAAGCATTTGCATCTCTTGTGCTTGCTGAGCCCGCGTATTTGAAAGAATTCATGGGAACAAAACCCAAAATTAAATCCTTGTAAGCATGGAAGATATTGTCAACAAAGTCAAACAAAGTGGTCTTATCCAAATCGACTTAGAAAGCTTACGCCCAGCAGGCGAGCGCGTATTCTTCGATATCGCTCCTCAATTATATATGGGATTGGCGCTTCGCGAAAAAGATTTTCGCACGTTTATTCAAACGCATGATTGGGCACAATACGACGGAAAACACGTGGCCATCGCCTGTTCAGAAGATGCTATTATTCCAACATGGGCATATATGTTGGTCAGTTCAAGTTTAACAAATCACGCGGCGACGATTGTGTTTGGAAACTTAGCCGATTTAGAAAAAACCTTGTTTGACCAAGTGATTCAGCACATGGATTTAGCTGAATTTGAAGATGGGAAAATCGTTATCAAAGGATGTTCCAAGGAAGCGGTTCCGCTAGATGCCTATGTCACGTTAACCAATCGCCTACGACCAATCGCTCGAAGTATCTTTTTTGGCGAGCCATGCAGTACCGTTCCCATTTATAAAAAAGCAAAATAGTTCCACCCTTTTCCTAAATTTGCGCTTTAGCTGATTCGTATGTCCCAACAATCTCAAGAACAATACCAATTCATTTCTGCGATTTTAACAAAGCATATAGGTGCAGGCGCTACCATTGATGATCTTCAGTTTTTTTATGGCGGAAACTTCAATCTAGCCGTCCGCGTAAAAACGGGGATTTCCGAATATTTCATTAAATGGACGCAAAGGGAACATCAAGGACTTTTTGAAGCTGAAGCCAAAAACCTTCAACTCATCCAAAAAACAGGGACTATTAATGTTCCAAGTGTTTTAGGGGTCGGAACCTTAGATGAAAAGGAATACTTGATGATGGATTGCATCCAATCCGCAGAAAAATCAACCCATTATTGGTCAGATTTCGGAGGAAAGTTAGCCCATTTACACCAGCAACACGCAGCGAAAGGACATGGCCTCAACTATGACAATTATTTAGGTGCGGCCAAACAAGAAAACACTTGGCAAGCAGATGGCGTGCAATTTTTCATCCAAAATCGATTAAAAAAACAAGTGGACACAGCCATATATAACCGAAAAATTTCGGCTGAAATGGAAGAGAAATTCAATGGGCTGTACGAAAAATTACCTCAACTAATTCCGAATGAATCATCAGCGCTATTGCATGGCGATTTATGGTCAGGAAATGCGATGGTAAATGCCCAAGGAGAAATTACCTTGGTAGACCCATGTTGCTATTTTGGACTTCGGGAAGCTGAATTAGCTTTTACAACGATGTTTGGTGGATTTCCTACGGAATTCTACGAAGCATACCACCGCACTTTTCCGATTGAAAAAGACTTTCACCAACGTATTCCTTTGTATAATCTATACCCGTTGATGGTCCACGTGAATTTATTTGGCGAAGGGTATTTGCCAGCCGTGACCAAAATCCTTTCGAGCTATTAGTTGCGATCAGCAATCCATTGTTGAATGACCATATCCGGATCGGTTGATCCAGGAAAAAATGCCACAAGCTTGCGCAAAATTTCCTCCATAACCGCGTCAGGACAAGAAGCGCCACATGTCAATAAAATTTTAACAGGCTGATTGTTAGGTATGTAATCGAAAGATTGCACTTCTTCTTTCCGACGATTATTGTAATGCCAAATTTCCGAAATGCTAACTAAATTGTCCGCCGACTTAATGAAATAAGTAGGTAACTTTTCGGCACACAAATCGACCAAATGTGCCGTATTGGATGAGTTGTACCCTCCAGCAACAATCGCGAAATCGGCCTCCTCTTTTAGTAAGCCATAGGTGGCACTCTGATTATCGTTTGTTGCGTAGCAAAGTGTATCCCGGGTATCTGCAAAATGCTCTGTGATTTGTTCAGGCCGCAATTGATAAAATTCTATGATTACTTCGCGTAAATAATCAACAATTTCTTGCGTGTCGGTCGCTAGCATGGTGGTTTGATTCACAACACCAATGCGCTCCAAATCGGTTTCAGGATTAAATCCTTTGGAAAACTGCCCTTCAAACTCATCGAAAAAATCATCTGCCGACTTTTCTTTGCGAATGTAAGGTGCTAATTGTTGGGCTTGTTGGAAATCCTTAATCACCAACGTAGGAGTCACCGACTGCGAATGTGAAAAAGTAGCCTTCGTCTCTTCGTGGCTTGGCTTCCCATGCACGATAACGGAATAAGATTTTTGTCCAATGGCACTTGCGCGATTCCAAACCTTCTCCACAAAAGGGCAAGTGGTATCGTATGCGTATGTATCGATTCCAATGGAGGCTAATTTCGCTTGAATCTCCAACGTCGTACCAAAAGCGGGCACGATGACTATGTCTGAGGCGTGCAAATTGTCCCAAGGTACAATTTGAACACCCCGTGTATCTTGAATAAAGGATACGCCTCGATCCAACAAATCTGCGTTAACAGCAGGATTATGAATCATCTCAGAAAGTAAATAGATTTTCTTTCCGGGATTTTCCTCAATAATTCGGTAAGCTGTCTCAACCGCATTTTCCACGCCATAACAAAAGCCAAAATGACGCGACAAATACACTTCTACGGTTCCAAAATTAAAATGAGAAGGACGGTAGTCTTTCTTTAATTTATCATGTAAGCGTCTTTCTTCTTTGATGGATCCAATCAAAGAACTACTAAACAAACTTGGGATGGAAAAAGACTTCATTTGAATGATTTAGACGATACAAATCTAGTAATAAACGCTTAATAGATTTAAGTGTTTTCAAAATTACAAAACGGAATTTGGAATCAAGCATCAAGCAAACAATTACCATTAAATAATTGATTTAGGTAGATGTTGTGTAGGAATGAATTGTTTATGTTAATTTTACATTTGAATTTTCAACGAAATCAACAACCCAATACGAAAAAATGAACAAGTCTACTACTGGCAAGTTTCGATTTTGGCGTTCTGTTCTATCCAATCCTTTGAGTAGTGGATTGGTTTCGTTATTCCGAAATCCTATCAACTTTTTATACTTTGGGCTTTTCATTTTTGCCGTTTTAATTAACGTTGAGCATTCCTACAGTGACGCACCTAAGCAATCAGGTTATTTTAGCGGATCTATTGAGTTTGACAAACAACCTGCCCATACGATTAATACAACCAAAATTACAGCTAATATTTCGCGCTTGGGTGAAGAACAAATTTTAGAAATTACGGCCACCAGTCTAAACGATTCGGAAACGGTTTATACCCAAATTAAGAATTTTAAGGGCGAAGGCACCTATTTTATTCCGGGTGATGGCTCCTCCTCGAACATAGGGAACCTCATTAAAGATATCAACGACTACCAAGAAAAAAATAACTTTTACGAAGCAACTCGCCCAAATGGCGCAGGGATTGCCAATGGCGTAGGTCGGGTTAACATTACAACCTATTCAAACAATGTGATTGCAGGTGATTTAGTGTTAATTGGAAACAATCCCGCTGGCCAGCAAGCAATTTTAGGTGCCGCAAAATTCAAAGTTAACTTACAGCCTTAATGGAAATGATCGAATTTGAACCGGAAGTCGTTCAAGCCGCCTGGGAAAATGTCCTTGATTTTTTCGAAAAACAATTCAACAAACGCCCCAGTGATTTAGAGTCTATCTTGTTCCTGATAGGCGTTCAAGAATTAGGTATTGGGCATCGTGTATTTACCAAAGAGGAAAAGCAGGATTTAATGCATATTGCGACTTGCAAGGTCTTAAGCTTCAGTGGCTTTTACGAGCTCGAAGGACTCGATGAAGCAGGTTGGCCGCATTGGAACTTGGTAACACCCGCCCCATCTCTTAATTTTAAAGAACAAGACATTCTTCTAAAGGCACATATTATCCACTATTTTGAAACCGAAGTTTTCTAAGAATATGCTTAAAATCATCAGTTATAATGTCAATGGAATTCGTGCCGCTATTCAAAAAGGTTTTGTACAATGGCTCGCGGACCAACAAGCAGATGTTATTTGCATTCAAGAGTTAAAAGCGGAATTTGACCAAGTCGACACAAACGAAATTGAACAATTAGGCTATTCGGTTCATTGGCATTCAGCACAAAAAAAAGGTTATTCCGGAGTAGCCGTATTCACAAAATTACAGCCTAAACATACTGAAATAGGCTGCGGAATAGAAAAATATGATTTTGAAGGACGTGTCATCCGATTGGATTTCGACAATTTCTCGGTCATGAGCGTGTACATGCCATCCGGTTCGAGCGGAGACGAGCGCCAAGCATTCAAAATGGAATGGCTAACGGACTTCCAGGATTATATTCAAGCCCTTCGTCAAGAAATCCCAAATTTAATCATTTCAGGCGATTACAACATTTGCCACCGTGCCATTGACATTCATAATCCGAAAGGAAATGCCAATAGTTCAGGATTCCTTCCCGAAGAAAGGGAATGGATGGAATCATTTGTACAAAATGGTTTTGTAGATACCTTCCGTCACATCAATCCGGAACAAGCACATGCTTATTCGTGGTGGAGTTACCGTGCGGGTGCACGAGGAAAAAACTTGGGATGGCGGATTGATTACCACATGGCGAGCGAAACGCTAAAAGATCGTATTGCCAATGCTTACATATTACCTGATGCCATGCATTCAGACCATTGCCCAATCGTACTAGAACTAAATCCAGCTTAATATGCACTTCGAAAAACATGTGTTCATTTGTACCAACGACAAAGATGCCCCCAAAAAATGTTGTGGCTCTGGTCACGGAATGCAGTTAGTAGAGGCTTTTAAAGCCGCTTATGCAGAAGCAGGAAACCCCGCAAAAATTCGCATTCAACGTGCGGGCTGCCTTGATTTTTGTGGAAAAGGACCCGCAATGGTGGTCTACCCAGAAGGCGTTTTCTACGGCAATGTGCAATTGGAAGATGTTAAAGAACTTACACAAAAGCATTTAATTGAAGGTGAAGTAGTCACTCGCTTACAAATCGGATAATTCCCTACGCATGCTATACCGCTTATACCCTACCCTGCTGAATTCTTTTTCGCTTTATCTGCAGCAATCCCGCGATTCCGCTGGCAAAATCATTGTAGATGAAATCGAAATGATCGAACGGATTAATCGGGTAAAAAAGCCAACGACCAAAGCCCAACAAAAAGGCATGGATTTTGAGCGTGCCGTTATTTTAGGGGAAGACGAGGAATTATTCGCGGAAGGAATTATTGATCAAGCCCGAGCATTGATTCCAGAAAAATATAAAACGCAATATTATGTGGAGTCCCGCTATAAAAATGCGTTAATCTACGGTTATGTGGACGGTGTGGGCGATCAAGTAGCCTTTGATTTAAAAAGTACATCCTTTTATGAGCCAGGCAGGTTCGCAAAAAATCACCAAAACCTTTATCTGCTCGGATTACAAAAATTGGGCATTGAACAATTAGACTATGTGATTACCGATTTTAAAGCAGTTTACAAGGAAACGTATAATTTAAATCAATACGATTTCAGCCCGCTTTATGCGCAAATCGAGCAATTTCAAGCCTTCCTAGAAGAGAATAAAAAATTCATTCGCGACAAAAAGATTTTTGATCGCAAATCGAATGACAACCAATTGTCCTTATTCGAATAAATCAAGCAATTCCGCCAACTGAGCAATTTGAATTTTTGCGTTAACCTCTTCCGCCCGAAAATTTAAATGAACAGCCGTTATCCCAAGCGCTTCTGCAGCCTGTACATCGATGATGGGATGATCGCCTACCATCACGACTTCTGAAGGCAAACAATTCGCCATATTAAGAGCGAATTCAAAAAATTGTGCGGCAGGCTTTTTACACCCAGCTACTTCGGAGGTAATAATACGTTCAAAAAAATGGGTCATGCCCACACCTGATATTTTCACATGCTGGATATCGTCAAATCCATTCGTTAATATATACAGGGGGTATTTGGTCGAAAGTGTTTCGATGACCTGAAAGGCATCAGGGATTAGGTTGGTTTTTCGAGGAGTTCGCTCAAGATACAAGTCAGAAAACAAATTAGCATCCCCTTGAATTCCCAATACCTCAAAAAAACGCACAAAACGCGTATCACGCAATGTTTTTTGATCAATTCGACCATGTTGGTAATCATCCCACAAGGCATCATTAATTCGTTGGAACTCTTTCCAAATCACGGCTGAGCTATGTGAAATAGCATCCAAAAGGCTTAATTCTGCTAATAATTCCTGAATTACTTCGTTGGCATTGAGATCGTGATCCCAAAGGGTGTGATCCCAATCAAAAAAAATGGCTTTTGGACTAAATTTCATCGAACAAAGGTAATAATAAGCTACCTTTGTCCCTATTAATTTTAGACAAGCCATGGAGCACCAATTACAATTAAAAAAACCCTTAGCTTTTTTCGATTTAGAAACCACCGGTATTCAGGTGAATAAAGATCGCATCGTTGAAATATCTATTGCAAAGGCCAATATAGACGGCACAGTTGATATTAAGACGCGTCGAGTTAATCCAGGTATCCCGATTCCTTTGGAAGCATCTTTGGTACATGGCATTTATGATGCCGATGTGGCGGAGGAGCCCAACTTCAAGCAAGTGGCAAAATCCTTGGCAGGCTTTTTGGATGGTTGCGATTTGGCAGGGTTTAATTCGAATCGCTTTGATGTGCCCATGCTCGTGGAAGAGTTTTTTCGTGCTGAAGTTGATTTCGACATGAAAAACAGAAAATTGGTAGATGCTCAACGTATATTCCACATGATGGAACCGCGTAATTTAACCGCTGCCTATCGTTTTTACTGTGACAAAGAATTGGTGGGAGCTCATGGTGCGGAAGCCGACGTGTTAGCAACCTTGGAGGTTTTGAACGCACAAGTAAAACGCTATGCGGAAACTGCGCTGAAGGATGCAGAAGGCAAAGAATACTTCCCTATCCAGAATGATGTCAACAAATTACATGAATTGAGTGCGTCCAACTCGATTGACTTTGCAAACCGCATGGTTTATAACAAAGATAAAGTTGCGGTGTTTAACTTCGGTAAGCACATCGGTCGGCCCGTTTTAGAAGTATTAAAATCAGACCCATCCTACTATGACTGGATGATGAAGGGAGATTTTCCGATGGACACGAAACGTAAATTAACCGAAATTAAATTACAAGGTTTTCAACGCTAGGGGCTTAAAAATTCAGTTTAATTCGTATTTTTGCCTCGCATAAATGCATTCCAATTTATAACTATGCAATCGATTCCAGAAGTATTACGTACGATTCCGCTCACGCATTACATTTTATTTAGTTCTGCACTTTTTTGTATCGGAATTTTAGGGGTTTTGACACGTCGCAATGCGATTATCGTGTTTATGGCCGTTGAACTCATGTTAAATGCCGTCAACTTATTGTTGGCCGCTTTCTCATCGTATTATGCTGATCCTGCTGGACAGATTTTTGTATTTTTCATCATGGCAGTCGCTGCAGCAGAAGTAGCTGTGGGTCTAGCCATCATCGTGATGATTTACCGCAATATTCAAAGTATTGATATTGGCGTACTTAATAAAATCAAAAACTAATTAAGCGCCACAATCCATCAGAATTCCTATGTCTTTATTCTATTTAATTCCCTTGTTACCGTTTCTTGGCTTTGCCATTAATGGTTTAGCATTCCCTAAACTGAGCAAAACAGTCGCGGGTATTATCGGCACCATTCCACCCTTGGTGGCTTTTGCTCTATCGCTTCAATTGTTTTTAAACTTTGATGGCCAAGCACAAATTTATACCCTAGCAGAATGGATTAAGGTGGGAACCTTATCGATACCTTTTGAATTCCAGGTTGACCAATTATCCCTCTTAATGCTTTTAATTATCACAGGGGTAGGAACGTTGATCCATGTGTATTCCATGGGTTACATGGCACACGACGCAGGTTTTGGCAAGTTTTTTGCCTTTTTAAATCTCTTCATATTCTTTATGTTGATTTTGGTATTAGGTGCCAACTTCACCGTATTGTTTATTGGCTGGGAAGGCGTAGGTCTATGCTCTTACCTTTTGATCGGTTTCTGGAATCAGAAAAACAGTTATGGAGATGCAGCCCGCAAGGCTTTCATCATGAACAGAATTGGTGACTTAGGGTTTTTAGTGGGTATATTTTTGTTGATTCAAAACTTTAACACAACAAATTACCAGGTTATTTTCCAGGAAATTGCTTCAGGTAATGTACCTGAGAACGTAGGCTTAATCGCCTTTTGTTTGTTTATTGGTGCGATGGGTAAATCAGCCCAAATCCCTTTATTTACTTGGTTACCGGACGCGATGGCAGGCCCGACTCCTGTTTCTGCTTTGATTCACGCGGCAACGATGGTAACTGCTGGTATTTATATGGTGATTCGTGCTAATGTGATTTTCGAATTAAGTCCTGAGGTATTGCATTTTGTAGGCTGGATCGGTTTGGCAACGGCTTTATTAGGTGCTGCCATTGGTCTTTTCCAAAATGATATTAAGAAAGTGTTGGCTTATTCGACAGTCTCACAACTAGGGTATATGTTCATGGGCTTAGGTGCATCCGCTTACACGGCATCATTCTTCCATGTTATGACACATGCATTCTTTAAGGCGCTTTTATTCTTGGGTGCAGGTTCTGTGATTCATGCCATGTCAGATGAACAAGATATTCGCAAGATGGGTGGGTTGAAATCCAAAATGCCTATTACTTACATCACCTTTTTATTAGGTACCATTGCGATTGCAGGTATTCCTCCATTTGCAGGATTCTTCTCGAAAGATGAAATTTTGGCACATTTATATCACCATGATTTTGCCATGTGGTGTTTAGCGATCGTAGGCTCAGCCCTAACGTCCTTTTACATGTTCCGTGTATTTATTTTAACCTTCTTTGGTGATTTCAGAGGAACCGAGGCGCAAGCACATCATCTACATGAATCCCCATTGTCTATGACTTTCCCATTGATCGTTTTAGCCCTTTTATCTGTAATCGGTGGCTTGATTAATTTACCACACTTTGCAAGAGGCAATGAATTCTTGGCACATTGGCTAGCACCTATTTTGCCCGCAACAGGTGAAGCAGCTGAAGTTTCATTCCTAAGCTTAGAAATGGGAGCTCCTTTATTAGCTGCATTTTTACCAGCATTTTTCGCGATCTATTTATTTGGTGTACAAAAATCTGTACCGGCCTCTGACGAATCTATTACGGGCATCCAAAAAGTGATTTACAATAAATTCTACATCGATGAATTATATGATATGATCATCGTGAAACCAATGACCATTTTGGGTAATTTCTGTTTCCAAGTCGTAGAATTCTTAGTAATTGATTTGATTGTAGAAGGCGTAGGTCGAATTGTCACGTATGCTTCTACGGAGTTCCGCCGCATTCAAACAGGGAATGTTGGTTACTATATTTTCATCATGGTCATTTCCATTGCTGTTATTCTCGCTGTGAGTTTACGCACGTGGATTTTGTAATTTAAAATAGAACAAAAAGGTATGTTATTACTATTTATACTTTTATTTCCATTGGTAATGGGTGCTGGCTTAATGCTAGCAAAACCAAGCAAACCATTTGCAATCGCGCTAGCAGGCTCCATCCTTGAGGCCATCGCAATTGCTTATGCGTTATGTCCTGCTGAATCTGCCGGCTTGCAATTTAGTCAAGCATGGATTCCAGAGGCGGGCATCAGCTTTACCCTTTGGATCGATGGCATCAACGGAATTCTGATCGGCTTAACAGGCTTGTTAGTTCCGTTTATTATTGGCTCAACAAACAATTCGGATAAGTCAGAAAACGCATCTTATTTAGGATTGATCCTTGCGATGCAAACCGCTTTATTGGGTGCATTTTTAGCTAAAGATGCTTTCTTGTTTTATTTCTTTTTTGAGGCGTCTTTATTGCCGATTTACTTCCTTGCTGCGCAATATGGAGGGGAAAACAGAACAGCGATTACATTCAAATTTTTCGTTTACACCTTGTTCGGGTCTCTATTTTTACTAATTGCCTTAATCTATGTGTATTTACGTACACCCGGAGAAACGCATTCCGCAGACATTGAAACGCTTTACTTGACTGCACGTAACCTAAGTGCAGAACACCAAGGCTTCTTATTTTTAGCATTCTTCATTGCATTCGCAATCAAAATGCCGGTGTTTCCATTTCATACTTGGCAACCCGACACCTACACAACATCACCTGTACAAGGAAGTATGTTATTAGGTGGGATCATGTTGAAAATGGGTACGTATGGTATGATTCGTTTAGTCATCCCGATGTTTCCTTTGGGAATTGCACAATGGGGATTGACTGTATCGATTTTATCAATCATTGGAATTATTTACGGTTCGGTGATTGCGATCCAACAAAAAGATGCAAAACGCCTTCTTGCTTATTCATCCTTTGCACACGTTGGCCTAATGGCTGCAGGTATCATGACACAAAGTGTTGACGGTATTCAAGGAGCCCTTTACCAAATGCTATCACACGGTATCAATTTGGTAGGCCTTTTCTTTGTGATTGAGGTTATTGAACGTCGGACTAAAACGCGTGAATTAGCTCAATTAGGTGGCATTACCCAATCATCTTATGTATTAACGGTTGCGTTTATCGTATTAAGTTTAGGTTCGGTAGCCTTACCTCTAACAAATGGGTTCATTGGTGAGTTTTTATTACTAAAAAGCGTATTCGACCAAGAGATGTATTTAGGTATCATTTCTGGAATCACCATTATTTTGGGTGCCGTTTATACCTTACGTTTGATTCAAAAATCAATCTTTGGCAATGTATCCAAAGTAACAAAGGACTTCGAAGATTTAGTGTTAGGAGAAAAATTAGTATTAATACCCCTAATCCTCTTGGTAATTTTGGGCGGCTTATTCCCTCAATTTGTATTATCCTTTAGTGCAGCAAGTGTAGAAAAACTTGTCGCATTATTAAACTAAGCGGAAATTTAACAACAGCAAAGCAGAATTATGACAGCTATCATTGCTTTATCATTATTTGGAATCAGTAACCTATTTTTAGGGTTTTGGTTATCGCGTAAAATGATCCAACAAATCACCATGCTTTTCCTTGCAATCGGAATTGGCATCACGTTGACAGATTGGAATCATGAGTTTTTATGGTTTGGCAATATGTTCCGCACCAACAATACGTCGATCAACTTCAGTATCATCATTCAGCTAGCTGCATTTTTTGTGGTAGCATTTTCGAATGCCTTCGGCCAGGATGATGAGCATACGCATCCAGCAGAATACTATGCCATCATGCTCTTCTCTACTGTAGGAGCGATTATCATGGTGTCGTTTGACCACCTAATGATGTTATTCGTAGGTCTTGAGATTCTTTCCGTTGCCATGTATGTATTGACAGGTTCAGACAAGCGTAACTTACGTTCCAATGAAGCGGCAATTAAGTATTTCTTGATGGGGTCATTTGCTACCGGAATTTTATTGTTTGGGATGACATTGGTATATGGTGCAACGCGCACATTCTATATTTCAAACCTAACAAATGTTATTGCGAGCACGGCACCTGAATCCATGCCATCATTCCTCTATGCAGGTGTTTTATTAATGCTGGTCGGTATGCTTTTCAAAGTATCTGCTGCACCCTTCCATTTCTGGACACCCGATGTATATGATGGCGCGCCTACCATCTTTACGATGTTCATGTCGACTGTCGTGAAAACGGCTGGTTTTGCTGCTATTTATCACATTTTTGCCGGGGTATTTAGTGGATTGTATTCGACGTGGGTGATGCCGCTTTATTTCATCTCCATGTTAACCTTGGTAATTGGAAATGTGACCGCAGTGTACCAACAAAGCATCAAACGTATGTTGGCATATTCAAGTATTTCACATGCCGGATATATGTTGTTGACTGTTGCGGCAAGACAAGCCAGCTCCACATCAAGCATTTTGTTTTATTCGTTGGCTTATACCTTGGCAACCTTAACGGCTTTTGCTGTATTTAAATTGGTTTCTGAATATCAAACAGGTAGAACAGAAAAGCCTGCAAATTTCCAATCCTTTGAAGGCTTAGCGAAGCAGAATCCATTTTTAGCATTCTGCTTTACAGTATCCTTATTATCATTAGCAGGGATTCCATTAACAGCTGGGTTTTGGGGGAAATTCTTTGTCTTTACAGATACATTTAATCGCAACATCGTTTATCCAATCATCTTGGCCATATTGATGTCGGCGGTAGGTATATATTACTATTTCAAAGGAATCATAGCTGTATACTTCAAACAAGGAGATATTCAAAAAATAGAAATAAGCACACTCTACCAAGTGGCATTAGGTTTAACAACCTTGGGGACATTGGTATTAGGCTTGTTCCCGAACCTCGTTAAAAGCCTTTTTTAATTGAAGAAAAAGTCAGAACTCTTTAATCGCAAAGATTTAATCGCCTATTTCCTGATTGCAGGAACGGGTGCACTGATTCAATTGTTGGCAGGTGCCTTGCTGAAAGATTGGTTTCATTTAGCGTACGAATCGACGATACTCCCAGCCTATTTCATTTCGTTAATTGCCGGATTTATCCTGACCAAATTATTTGCATTCAATGCGCGTCAGTCACAACAGACACGTCGAGAAATGATCAAATTCATGATGGTGGCTACATTTTCCGGATTTGTGACTTGGGGATTTAGCATACTTCCCTACCACTTCATTCAGGCGGAATACAACGATTTATTCATACAAATCCCTTATTCATTTAAAAAAGTGAACGTTACTCAGATCAGTACCACACTGAATGGCATGGGATTCAGTTTTGTCTCAAACTATGTTTTACACAAAACTTTTACCTTCAAGAGTAGTGGTTTTTATGACCGTTTCAAGGATTTAATTAAATAGAATTCGCTAATCATCACGCATAGGTATTAGATTAATCTTAATTTTCTTAAGAATTCACATGGCCAATAAGCGCCATAGGGCGCATTTTCACTAAAATGTTCCCCAATTCTTAAAAAATTCTTAAAATTTTTAACGGATTGTTTGCAATTAAAAATATATCACGTAGTTTTGTAACTCAAACCTTAAAATATTACAAAAATGAAAAAAGTATTCGCTTTAGCTTTCGTTGCTGGTATGGTAACTTTAGCATCTTGTGGTGAGAAAAAAACTGAGGCTGCTGCTGATTCAGTTGCTGCTGATACAGCTGCTGCTGCACCAGTTGATACTGCTGCTGCTGATACAGCTGCTGCTGACACTGCTGCTGCTAAATAATTTTAGCCAGTCTCACAAAAAAGTCCTTCGCATGCGAAGGACTTTTTTTATGCCCCTAAATGAACAAAAGCAGAAAAATAACATCCTTCCTGGACCACTTTCCTCCAAAAGTGGCAGAATACTGCTTTAATCTATGGGACGAACATCAATTTGACTTTATCGTCTCAAAAAAACGAGATTCCAAATTGGGGGATTTTCGGTATGCTCCCGACAAAGGATATCAAATTACAGTCAATAACAATTTAAATCCCTATGCATTTCTGGTTACGTATTTGCATGAGGTGGCTCATCTTGTAACCTACCTTAAATTCAAGAATAAGGTAAATCCACATGGGCAGGAATGGAAAGATGCATTTCTCGAATTATTTGATCCGCTATTAGACCCGGAATTGTTACCTGAGGATTTAATCGATGTACTAAGAGCCTATTTGAAAAATCCGGTTGCCACATCCAATGGATTCACGCCTTTGGTGGAAACATTGAAAAAGTTTGATGTACCCACGGAGGAAGATGCAGCCATCTTGCTATTCAAGCTCCCTGAAGGAACAAAGTTCAAATTAAAAAACCTCCTCCTGCAGAAAGGGAAACTACGCAGAACCCGCTACATTTGCCAAGAAGTAAACACTGGCAAATTATACCTCGTCGCTAAAAATGCACAAGTACAAACAAGCGAAGCATCAACTTAATTCAATCCTACTTTTGTTGGTGTTTTTTGTGTTTGCCGTACACGTCTATGCGCAAACGAGTTCCCCGCTCACGCAAGGCAAATGGATTAAATTAGCTGTAACTCAGTCGGGGTTCTACCAAATAAATCAAGCTTGGCTAGCTAAGCATAACATTACAAACAGCGGGCCCAATAAAATCAGCATCTATTCAGCCCATTCAGGCATGTTAAACCCTGCTGATTCCTACCAAAATGGAATGCTGAAGCCCATCCCTGCCTATTATCAGTCCGGCACGAACAATACGTGGAGCGTACTTTTTTGGGGAGATTCCCCCCATACGCTTCGACAAAAGACAACTTGGGAACAAGAAACCAACCTTTATAGCGATTCGACATTTTATTTCGTCCAAATCGATGCCCCCCAAACAAATCCAATCAAAGAGATTGAAAACACGCGCTCAAGCGCGTCTTATTTACCCTATGCATGGGGATTAAAACATTATGAACCGGAAACCTATAATCTCATTCAATCAGGCCAAACTTGGCTAGGCGATGCATTTTACGGCAATTCTACTAAAATCATTCAATACACGCTGGCCGACTACTTGGTGGGGCAAGAGGCCTATTTGAAAATCAAATTATACTCCGGAAGCGTTTCGCCGAGCAG
Organism: Aquirufa regiilacus; assembly: GCF_032470275.1. Taxonomy (NCBI): domain Bacteria; kingdom Pseudomonadati; phylum Bacteroidota; class Cytophagia; order Cytophagales; family Flectobacillaceae; genus Aquirufa; species Aquirufa regiilacus. Next base: position 312,884 of record NZ_JAVNWW010000002.1, on the reverse strand, counting down.
CTTTTCAATCCCGATTCTTTCCAAGTCCATCGCAATGTTACCCATACCGGGAGGCCGTTACGACCAAAAGGCAACAAGTGAAGAGTTCAACACCTGGATTAAACCGGTATTAAACAACAATTCGTGGAATTGGCCCATCAATTTTCAAAGTACAGGAGGCTCGGGATATCTGGATTACATCAGCCTCATGTATCCCAAAAGCTTCGATGGAAATGCTGAAAACCCGCTCTATTTGCTACCGAATACGTCGGACTCTCTACTTCATATCAATGTTGCGAATGTACGATCAAGCCAACAAATCTGGATCAATAATGGCGGTTCAACTTGGCAAAAACTGGCAAAAAATACAGGGTTTAGTTATTTGTTTCGCCCCAATAGTCGCTTGGCCATCGCCAATTTAGAGAAAGCCAACGAACCCAACTTTTGTGGATTCCTAACTAATCAAAATTCATTTGAGCTCCCGGCAGATACAGAATTAGTCATCATATCAAGTCCTATCCTTGAAACAGCGGCGCGTACCTTAGCAAGCTACAAAACCGCTCAACGAAAAATCGTTTCGAAAAATATCACGACCCAGGCCATCTACCATGATTTCAGCGGTGGAAAACAAGATGTTACCGCATTACGTAATTTCATCCGGTATCAGTTTCAAAAACCGGGTTCCCAATTAAAATATGTGATTTTGTTGGGTGATGCATCCATCGACTACAAAGGTCAAAATGTCGTTTCTACGGCTTTGGAAAAATCTTGCTTCATACCAACATATCAAAGTGAAGAATCTATGCATCCCCTGTTGAGTTATGCAAGTGACGATTATTACGGAATTCTATCAGAAACAGCAGGCACCTGGAAAGAAAATGCACCTTTACAAGTGGCAATTGGTCGAATTCCAGCCAAGAGTCCGCAAGAAGCCCTCATGTTTATCAATAAATTAGCAGACTTCGAATCAAAACCACTCGAAAGCACGCCACGATTTGCTTGGGTAGCTGATGATGGTGATTCCAACATTCACATGCAGGATGCAGAAGACTTTTCAAACACGCTACAAAAAGCACTTTTACCTTTGCGGCAAGAGAAGGTTTATTTGGATCAATATCCGATGCAATCGTTCAACGGGACCTATTCAAGTCCTGCTGGAACGCAAGCTGTGATAAAACTATTTGAGGAAAATGCGGATTTTATTCATTTCATGGGACATGGATCGGAAAGCGGCTGGACCGACGAGAAAATCCTGACAACAAACGACCTTGTAAAACTTAAAAACAGTAATCATTTACCCATTTTACTTACTGCAACATGCCAATTTGGACGATTTGATGACCCCAACATCCTTTCAGGCGGGGAAGTGAGTTTATTGTCTGATCAAGGAGGAGCTATTGCATTGATTAGTACGACAAGACCCGTATTCCAAAGTAGTAACTACCTCTTTGGCCAAGCATTTTACCAAGCGATGATTGCGAATAAAGAAAATGCGACCTATCGCTTAGGCGATTTATTCCGCGATGCAAAAAACGGGAGCCAATCGGGTACCATTAATCGAAATATTCAATTAATCGGTGACCCTACCCTCGCCCTACCTTGGACAACCCAAGGTTTGCAAATGACAATTGACACCACGAAGCAGGAAATTAACCTTTCAGGCTTGCCGAATAAAGAGAGTAATGTGCATGTGGCACTTTACCGCATGAGTGAAGCACAAAAGACATTAGGAACAAAAAACACAGCCTTTCAATACGAAAAAATGAGTCCCATTGTTTGGAAATCAGCAGGCTCAAGCATGCGTAACGCCATGAAGATCAGCATCAAAAATATGCCGAGTTTATCAGCCGGAGAAAAATATCAGCTTCAGGCATGGACAGTAGAATCTCCAGAAAAGCAAGCCGCAGCTATTCATTTGGGTCCATGGAAGAATAAGCAAACAGCAGAAAATGTTGCCCCATTCATACGACTTGAATTTCCGGAGGAGGATTTAAGGGCTACGAATACTAATCCAAGGCTAGTCATTTCGGTAGCAGATAGCTCCGGATTAGTTTGGCAAAATGAAACAGGTAAAATAGCTAGCCTCGTATTGGATGACAGCGTCCGTATCGAACTTGCCAGTCGATTTACTCCGAGCTTAAGCAATCCCAAACATGGCGATATTAATATCCAATTGAAATCGTTGGTACCGGGATCACACAAAATTCAAGCATTTTGTTGGGACATCTACAATAATTACAGCGAAGCCTCGTTAAGTTTCCAAGTAAAACAATCCGAAGAGGCATCTTTAGGCGGTTATATTTACCCGAACCCATTAGGGCCAACATTCCACTTTGTTTTCGATCAGGAAAAACCCTGGAATTTAATGCCCTATGAAATTCGAGTGTATGATCTGTTAGGGCGATTAATAATGACCAAGAAAGGCTTAAGTAGCTACCATGAAGAAAATAAGGGGAAGATTGTATTTGACTGGCAGGCAGATGAGTATAGTCAATTTAGTTCGCCCATGGTTATACAAATTCAATTGAGCGACACCTTAACAAATGAAAATAAAACGTTCCGCATAAAAACAAGTACCCTAAAATAAGTTTTCATATTTTTTTTGCATATCCCACATTCAATATCCTAAAAATTGCCTATTTTTGACTTTAGCTATTTTTGAACAGAAAGACTCTCTTATAATTAATATACAATGACAAAGAATTACTCAATTTTCCACAAAGCGCTATTTACAGCATTAACTGTTTGCTTCGCGACAGTAGCTTATGGCCAAACATTGGTTTCTGGACAATTAAATTCAGGCAGAATTCCAACACCAACGATGTTGTTTTTAAATGTAGCTCCAGATGCTCGTTCAGCAGCCATGGGAGATGCAGGTGTTGCTATTTCATCCGATGTCAATGCGATTTATTGGAATCCAGCAAAATTAGCTGGCGCAGAAAAAGATTTAGGATTTGCCATTTCATATACGCCTTGGTTACGTAATCTTGTGAACGATATGGCTTTGTATAACATCGCAGGTTACAAGAAAACAGCCAAAGATCAAGCATTCGGTTTTTCTATCAACTATTTCGACCAAGGGCTTTTTCAAGCTACTTTGGCTAATGGAACGAGTGCAGGGAATTTCAACTCGAAAGAATATGCATTGTCTTTAACGCATGCTAGAAAGCTTTCTAACAGCCTTTCGTTAGGTGTTAACTTGAAATACATCAACTCAAATTTATTAGGAAACTACCAAGGTACTTCTGGAACAGGGGTAGCTATGAAGCCTGCACAAACAGTTGCAGCTGACATCGCGCTATACTGGAATACAAACTCTGAGAAGAACTGGAAATACACCTATGGTTTAGTTCTTTCGAACATTTCGGGTAAGGTATCTTACGGTGGCGCAGAGAAAAACTTCATCCCTACGAACTTACGTGCGGGTGTTGCTGCAGTGAAAGATATCGATGACAAAAACAAATTGACGTTTACATTAGATTTCAACAAATTGATGGTTCCTACACCTCAATCAATTGACGCAAATGGAAACAAAGTAGGTACAGACCCTACAACAACTTCAGCAATTGGCGGTATCTTCGGATCATTATTTGATGCTCCAGATGGATTTGGCGAAGAGTTGAAAGAAGTAACAGCTTCATTAGGTGCTGAATACTTATTCAACAACACATTTGCTATCCGCGGTGGTTATTTCAACGAAAGCGAAATGAAAGGAAATCGTAAATACTTCACAATGGGTGTTGGATTTAAATTAGACCAAAAATATGGTTTTGATTTTGCTTACTTAGTTCCTACAGGTACAAGTAGCCCATTAGCTAATACATTACGCGTGACTTTGTTGGCAGCAATCAACAACGACAACGGTAAAAGATAATTAAACAAATTTCTTGTTTGACAAATGACATTCCCACCGGAATGTCATTTGTTTTATAGACCTATTATATGCTGAATAGAACCCTTGCCCCGGCCGCTTATCCGATTGAACTTATCAAATTCCCTGCCATCACGACGACGCGCTTATCCAATGGCATCGAGATGCAATCCTTGTCGCTGGGTGAACAAGCTGTCTTCAAACTGGAATTTACGGTAGCGGCGGGAGCCAGTGCGACTGAAAAGGCTGGAATCGCGAGCCTAACAAGTTCTTTGATGAAACGCGGAACAAAGCAACGGGACGCGACAGCAATCCATCAGCTATTTGATTTCTATGGCGCCTTTTGGGATGTACAAACGAGTTTAGATCATGCAACCTTTGTCTTATACGGACTTAGTAAACATCTAAAATCCCTCTTGCCCTATGTCCTGGAAATCATTCAGGAAGCTAGCTTCCCTACGGATGAATTTGAGAAAGAAATCGCCATCGAGGTACAGAAGAATAAATTAAATTGGCAAAAAACAGCTTTTTCAGCGAGTCAATTATTACGCCAACAGCTTTTTGAGGGAGATCCATACGGCCGTATTTCTACGCAGTCCAGCATTGAATCCATCCAACAAAAGGACCTAACAAATTTTCATCAAGCATACTGGCTGGGTAATATGCCACAGATCTTCCTATCTGGAAAAATTAGCCAAGATGAACTCGATGCTGTTCGAAACACTTTTGAACAACTCAAGACGAATCCCAATAAACCGGCTCATGCGCTTACAACAAGCCAGGACATACCCAAAGCCACACAAGAGTTTCGCGATCAAGCACTTCAATCAACCATCCGTTTGGGGAAACGCTCGATGACAAGGAATAATCCAGACTACTTTAAGTTTAGCGTTTTGAATACCTTATTTGGTGGGTTTTTCGGATCGCGACTGCAAAAAAACATCCGAGAAGAGAAAGGATTTACCTATGGCATTTCCTCATCGATTGTTCCCATGTTACGCGCAGGCTACTGGGTTGTAGGCACGGATGTTGCAAATGAAAATGTAGCAGAAACTTGTGATGAAATTCGCAAAGAAATGCGCAGACTTCAAGTCGAGAAAGTTGGCCAAGAAGAGCTCGAACTAGTCAAAAACTACCTGATGGGAAGTTTTACGGGTGAACTTACACAAGCATTTGATATTGCCGAAAAGATCAAGGTCATTCAAATGGAAAACTTACCCTTGGACTTTTATGATCAATTTCAAGCGCAAATTCTCACTTGTACTTCTGAAGATTTGTTGGAACTAGCTAATAAATACCTAGACCCAACAAATCTACATGAAGTTATTGTGGGAGGCCGCTAGAAACGAGCCAATTCCCGGAATTGATTTACACGACCCTCTAAATCTTGATCGGTAATTTCAAGCAAACGCTCCGTACCAAACTTCTCTACACAGAAAGAAGCCATCGCGGAACCATAAACGATCGCTTTACGCATATTCTCGAAGGAGATATCGTCTGTTTTTGCTAAATAACCGATGAATCCTCCAACGAACGTATCGCCAGCACCTGTTGGGTCGAATACTTCTTCCAAAGGCAAGGCTGGGCAATAGAACATGTTTTCACCTTGGAATAACAAAGCTCCATGCTCCCCTTTCTTGATGATTAAGGTCTTGGGGCCCATCGCCATGATCAATTTGGCAGCTGTACGCAAGGAATATTGTTCGGACAATTGACGCGCCTCCTCATCATTGATACAAAGCACATCGACCATTTTCAACACACGTTTCAAATCGTCCATCGCAACATCCATCCAGAAATTCATGGTATCCATCACGATTAATTTGGGACGCTTCGCCAAACCTTCGATCGCTTCGATCTGAACTTGCGGCGTTAGGTTCCCCAACATCAAATAATCACAATCTTGGTAAGAGGCAGGAATAGCAGGTTTAAAATCAGCCAACACGTTCAAATCTGTCACCAAGGTGTCGCGTGAATTCATGTTGTTATGGTATTTGCCAGCCCAGAAAAAGGACTTTTCCCCTTGCTTGATTTGAAGGCCATCCAAATTGATGCCTTTTGACGTTAATGTATCCATGTAGGCCTGCGGAAAATCATCCCCGACAACCGCAACCACATTCACACGCGGCAAGAAAAAAGCAGATGATAAAGCAATATAGGTACAAGACCCTCCGATAATTTTATCGGTTTTTCCGTAAGGAGTTTCTAATGCATCGAACGCAACCGTTCCAATTGTTAATAAGCTCATATAAATGGTTTTAACCAACCTTAGGACAACGACTAAATGGCTGATCAGGATTAAAAAATAAACGATAAGTAATGTAGGTTTTTTCGTTCGTCGCACCGAGTTGGGAAACAAAACGAAGCATTTTCGGATTAAAATCACCGACCCAATTCATATCCATTGTCTCATAGGGATAGAATGGATTTTCACGGGCAGCAGTCCGGAAACGTAAAGCGATAGCTGATTCAACCCCCTTGCCTTGATGATCAGGCACAACACCAAAAATCACCCCACAAGCACGTGTCAAAGCGCCGCGCATTTTCAATAATAAAAACTTAATCATACCCCACCAATTTAAACGCCCATTCAGGTGTTTAATAATTTGGTTGAGGTCAGGGATTACAATAAAAAAAGCAACGGGTTCTCCCGTTTGCGTATAGGCAAACCACAACAATTGTTCATCAATGATGGGTTTCATGGTCTTAACCAAACGTTGCGCTTGTTCTGAACTCATTTCCTTTACACCGGGAAACTTTGCCCAAGCCGCATTAAAAATAACCTTAAAATCCTCCGCATATTTTGACAAATTCGACTTTTCGATGTGCCTAAATACATATTCCGGATTCTGGTAAATGCGGTTTGCTTTTTCTTCAATCGCGGGCGTGACGTTCGCACCCGTTATGGATGAGACATACACGTATTGTTGGAAATAATCCTGGAACCCGTATTTTTCAAAAAAGTCAATGTAATAGGCTTTCGTCCAAGGCATTTTGTAGGTAGGTTCATACTCCCAACCTTTGACCATCAATCCCCAAAAGCTATCACGCTCCCCGAAATTGATCGGCCCATCCATTCCTTGCATACCCTTCGAAATCAACCAAGCCTTACAAGCGTCAAAGAGCAAAAAAGCGGCCTTTTCATCCTCGATACACTCAAAAAAGCCCATACCACCCACGGGAACCTCATCCTTGCTCGGCTCATAAAAAGCAGCTACTCGGCCTATCGCAACACCGGCATCATCAAATAATATCCAACGGATTGCCTCTCCTTGCTTAAAATGTCCGTTTTTCTTGGGATCAAATACATGCGCGACATCCGTGTCTAATGGTCGAATCCAATTGGAATCCGATGCATATAAACGAACGGGGAATTGTAAAAAAATACGTTGAAGCGATTTGTCTTCGCCTACTTCCTTCAGCAACATGTATATAGGATTTTCAAAAAACACACAAAGATAACACAATCTGAAAAGAATCGTTTCAAATTGTCAAAATGCTAAGTTTGGTGAATTAAAAGAATCGGCGTAATTTTAATTCCTTTTTAAAGGACTCTACAAAAGCACCTAGGATTCATGCAGCCGTTAAAAATATACAATACACTCAGCCGAGAAAAAGAAGTATTTAGCCCAATTAACGCACCCCATGTTGGGCTCTATGTCTGCGGGCCGACGGTCTATAATTTTGTCCACCTAGGGAATCTGAGAACTTTTACATCGTTTGACATTCTACATCGCTATTTGAAATTCATTGGATATCAAGTTCGCTATGTTCGTAACATTACGGATGTAGGACATTTGGTGGGTGATGGAGACGAAGGAGAAGACAAGATTGGCAAAATGGCCAAGTTGGAGAAATTAGAACCCATGGAAATTGTTCAGCGTTATACGAATGACTTCCATGATGTTTTGACACAATTTAATTTGTTACCTCCGAGCATTGAACCTACAGCCACCGGTCACATAGTCGAGCAAATTGAAACCACAAAAATTTTATTGGATAAGGGCTTAGCCTACGAATCCAATGGTTCGATCTATTTCGATATCGAAACCTATAACAAACAAGGTGGAGACTATGGACATTTATCAGGCCGCGTTTTAGATGATTTATTGACGGAAACACGCGACTTGGATGGCGTAGGCGAAAAACGCAGCCCATTGGATTTTGCGCTTTGGAAAAAAGCTTCCCCTGAACATATCATGCGCTGGCCTTCTCCTTGGGGAGATGGTTTCCCGGGTTGGCATCTGGAATGTACTTGCATGAGCCATAAATATTTAGGCGATACATTTGATATTCACGGCGGTGGCATGGACTTAAAATTCCCACACCATGAATGCGAAATTGCCCAGGCAAAAGCAGCACATGGACGAGCGCCTGTCCGCTATTGGATGCACACCAATATGTTGACTGTGAATGGCCAAAAGATGAGTAAATCCCTCGGAAACTCCTTTTTACCAAGCGAATTAATCGCTGGAGCTCACCCCTTATTGGAGCAAGCTTATAGCCCGATGACAGTTCGTTTTTTCATGTTACAATCGCAATACCGCAGTACATTAGACTTCTCGAACGAAGCCTTAAAAGCTGCTCAAAAAGGATACAAGCGGATCGCGAATGGCTTACGCATCATCAAAGGCATGGAATTTGAAGCAGATAATTCCCAGGCAATCGATGCCGAGCAAATAGCGGAAATCGATGCTGCGATTCAAGGCTGCTACGATGGAATGAACGATGATTTAAATACAGCTGTAACAATTTCGCACTTGTTTACGTTATTAAAAAAGATTAATCAGTTGCATACGGGCCAACTAACATTTGCGCAGTTAGGACAAGATGTTTTTGATCGCATGAAGACAAATTACATCAACTTCTTGGAGCAAGTCTTGGGACTTCGCGAGGAATTTCCGGCAAATCAAGAAGCATTGATCAACGGAATGTTAGCATTATATGCCTCCTTCAAAGAGAAGCGGGAATATGATAAAGTAGATGAAATTCGCGCTAGTTTCAAAGCGATGGGGCTATTGGTTAAGGATATGAAAACGCGCATTGATTGGGCTTACGAAGAATAAAATTATGTTTAGAAATCTATCTCCTACCGTTCGAAATTTAATCTTCATTAACATCGCTGTCTATGTTCTTGGCGGATTTTTGCCTCAGGATTTATTGAGCCTACACTATTTTCAGGCGAAGGATTTCCATGTTTACCAGGTCGTTAGCTACATGTTTGTCCATGCGAGTTTTATGCATTTATTGGGTAACATGTTTGGCTTATACATGTTTGGATCATTGCTAGAACGCATCTGGGGTGCCCAACGCTTTTTGTTTTTCTATTTCTTTTGTGGCATCGGTGCTGGTTTGCTTTACATGGGCATTCAGCATTTTATCGATTTTGCGGATTTTCGTCGGGCGACAGAAATCGTTTTAAGCGACCCAAGTTCCATGCATTTATATGATTATGCACAACACTATCAAGTAATCGCATTACCTGACGGGAATGTTAACCTGGATTGGGCGCGCGAAAACTATGCAGAATATGTGAATCGTAGCCAATTAGCAGGGGCATCCGGTGCGATTTTTGGCATTCTGATGGCATTCGGCTATTTATTCCCGAATTCTGAGATGTATTTATTCCCATTCCCCATTCCCATCAAAGCAAAATACTTTGTGAGCGGTTATGGATTATACGAGATGTACCAAGGAATTCAACAATACCAAGGCGACAATGTTGCGCACTTTGCCCACATCGGCGGGATGGTATTTGCTGTTATTTTATTGATGGTATGGAAGACAAAACGCAATCAATTCTATTGATATGCGCGGATTTTGGCTAGACTTTCAGCGCTTAGTACAGCAGCCCGGTGAGGGATTGTTGAAAATCATCGTGGTGAATTGTTTGCTTTTTCTTGTGCTGATGCTGATTCGAATTGCGATGATAATCAGCGGAAAAGCATGGGTTTATGAATCGCTTTTGGAGCAACTAACGCTATCCGCTGACATCAAGGCCAATCTTCTTCATCCATGGCGCTTTGTTAGCTACTTTTTTGTGCATGTGGAAATCTTTCATTTGGCATTCAACATGATGTTCTTGTATTGGTTTGGAAAGATTTTACAAGAGGTCGTAGGGAACAATAAAAGTGTACAGACCTTCTTTTACGGAGGCATTATGGGTGCAATAGCTTTTATCTTAGCCTATAACTTCATTCCCTATTTCGAGCGCCAAAATGGAAGTTATTTGTTAGGCGCATCCGGAGGCGTGTTCGCCATTGTTTTGGCCGCTGCCACCCTCCGACCGAACTTTGAAGTCCATTTGGTTTTCATTGGGCCCGTACGCATCAAATATATTGCAGGCTTTTATTTAATTTGGTCCCTCTTAGAGACTGTGGGGACGAATGCAGGCGGACAAATCGCACATTTAGGTGGCGCACTTGTGGGTTTTTGCATGGGTTACTTACATGAACATCCGATTCGCTGGGACCCATTAAGAAAAAAAGATAGTCCCTTTATTCATGCCGATTTAACGCGTAAAAAAAAGCCTAGAAAACAAGCCGAAAACATCGATGAAGAAGAACTGAATCAGATTTTGGACAAAATATCGAAGTCGGGATACGACAGCCTAAGCAAATCTGAAAAGCGACGATTATTCAAGGCGAGTCAAAAAAATGAGTAAGCGTCAAAAACATTTTTACCTTTGTAGAGTTTTTCTTTCACTTGAATAAATTATTTGTGTCAACTCAATTCCCTGCCGGCCCCTTACTAAGCAAGATTCAGGCTCCTGCCGATTTGCGAAAGTTACCAGCCAATCAGCTTCCCGCTGTTTGCGAGGAATTGCGTCAATACATCATTGACCATGTTTCTGTCAATGGTGGACACTTCGGAGCCTCTTTGGGTGTGACCGAACTAACTGTGGCCTTGCATTATGTATTTAATACCCCTTATGACCAATTGGTCTGGGATGTTGGGCATCAGGCATATGGACATAAGATCTTAACAGGCCGACAAGGCGTGTTTCATACGAATCGATTATTGGGTGGAATTAGTGGTTTCCCCAAAAGATCTGAAAGCGAATATGACACATTTGGGGTAGGGCACTCATCTACCTCGATTTCGGCAGCATTGGGTATGGCTGTTGCGTCACGCTACAAAAAAGAATTTGATCGTCAGCACATCGCGGTGATAGGAGATGGATCCATGACAGCAGGTATGGCCTTTGAGGCGATGAACCACGCTGGGGATATTCCAAACAACATGATTATCATTCTGAATGATAACTGCATGGCAATCGACCCGAATGTAGGCGCATTAAAAGAATACCTAACCGATATCACAACATCCCATACCTACAATAAGGTGAAGGATGATGTTTGGAATTTATTAGGCAAAATGTCTCGATTTGGGAAGTCGGCACAAGAAATCGTGTCCAAAATCGAGAATGGTTTGAAGGCTACTTTACTCAAACAAAGTAACTTATTTGAATCATTCAATTTGCGCTATTTCGGTCCAATCGATGGACATGATGTCGAATACCTTGCCACAGTATTACGCGATTTAAAAGATATTCCAGGACCCAAAATCTTGCATTGTGTCACAACCAAAGGAAAAGGCTACTCACTCGCGGAAAAAGATCAAACACTTTGGCACGCGCCAGGCAAATTTGATAAGCTAACCGGCGAGATTGAAAAGAAAACCTACGATAATCCGCAAGCACCTAAATACCAAGAAGTTTTCGGACACACGTTGTTAGAGCTTGCCGAGCAAAATCCCAAAATCATGGGGATTACCCCAGCAATGCCATCCGGTTCTTCCCTGAATATTATGATGGCAGCGATGCCCGATCGTGCGTTTGATGTAGGAATAGCCGAACAACATGCGGTGACATTCTCTGCAGGATTAGCCACACAGGGATTAACTGTTTTCTGTAATATCTACAGTTCTTTCATGCAGCGTGGGTACGACCAAGTCGTTCACGATGTGTGTTTGCAAAAGTTACCCGTTATTTTCTGCTTAGACCGTGCAGGTTTAGCAGGAGCCGATGGGCCGACACACCATGGTAACCTCGACATCGCGATGATGCGCTGTGTTCCCAATATGATTGTTGCAGCACCACGGAATGAGCAAGAGTTAAGAAACATTATGTATACGGCATCTTTGGATAAATTCAAAGAACGTGGCGAAGCAATCAGCATTCGCTATCCAAGAGGTCAAGGTGTCATGCCTGCGTGGCGGACGAATTTCGAGGAAATTGAAATTGGAACAGGCATCGAACTTAACAGGGGAAAAGATGTGGCCATTTTAAGCTTAGGACACATTGGCAATGAAGCGATTAAGGCCGTAGAACTATTGGCGAGTCAAGGAATTGATGCCGCTTTATATGACATGCGTTTCTCGAAACCCTTGGATGAAAAGCTATTGCATGAAATCTTCCGCAAATTTAATACAATCTTAACGGTAGAAGATGCATCCATCGTAGGTGGGTTCGGTTCGGCCATCGCAGAATTCATGGTAGATCACCAGTATCAGGCCAACATGATTCGTTTGGGAATCCCAGATCACATTGTGGAACATGGGGAACAAAGTGAATTATATGCACTTTGCGGAATAGATTCCAATGGAATTGCACAAAAAATAGCTGATCAATTAGGCGCTAAAGCACACGTCAAGGCATCGAAGGCCCTGACTGATTAAATTACCAACTGCTGATTTTTAATCAATTAGCACTTTTCAAAGAAATAATCCCTACCTTTGCACCTTGAATTTCCCAATTAAAGGAATTTCGTTTCATTCAACGAATACATTTTTATGCAAAGCATTCGCAACATTGCCATTATTGCCCACGTTGACCACGGTAAAACGACCCTAGTTGACAAAATCATCCACGCATCCAAAATTTTTAGAGAAAATCAAGAATTTGGAGATTTGATCCTTGACAATAACGACTTAGAGAGAGAAAGAGGGATTACGATTACGTCGAAAAACGTATCTGTTCGTTACAATGGAGTAAAAATCAACATTATCGATACACCTGGTCACGCCGACTTTGGCGGTGAGGTAGAACGCGTTCTACGTATGGCGGATGGTGTAATTTTGTTGGTAGATGCATTTGAAGGCCCTATGCCTCAAACACGTTTCGTACTTTCAAAAGCCATTGCTTTGGGTTTAAAGCCGATTGTAATTGTAAACAAAGTAGATAAAGAAAACTGTCGTCCTGACGAGGTACACGAAAGTGTATTCGATTTGATGTTCAACTTAGAAGCAACAGAAGATCAATTAGACTTCCCTTGTATCTACGGTTCATCGAAGCAAGGATGGATGAGTACAGATTGGAAAAAACCTACGGATAACATCATCCCATTGTTGGATGCGATTATCGAGCACATTCCAGCATCTAAAGTTCAAGAAGGAACTCCACAAATGCAGATTACGTCTTTGGACTACTCTTCATTCGTAGGTCGTATCGCGATCGGACGTTTAGAGCGTGGAACGCTGACAGAAGGAATGCAAATCTCCCTTTGTAAAGCGGACGGCACAACGAAAAAAATGCGTATCAAAGAACTTCAAGTATTTGAAGGCCTTGGTAAGGTAAAAGTAGAAAAAGTAGAATGTGGTGAGATTTGTGCAGTAACAGGTATCGAAGATTTCGAAATCGGTGATACAATCGCTGATGCAGAAAATCCAGAGGCGTTGGAGCGTATTGCGATCGATGAGCCTACGATGAACATGTTGTTCACGATTAACAACTCGCCATTCTTTGGTAAAGAAGGTAAATTAGTGACATCTCGTCACATCCGTGATCGTCTGTTCAAAGAGACTGAGAAGAACTTAGCCTTGAAAGTTGTTACAACAGAAAGCGAAGATAAATTCTTGGTATTTGGACGTGGTATTCTTCACTTGTCGGTATTGATCGAGACCATGCGTCGCGAAGGATACGAATTACAAGTAGGTCAGCCACAAGTAATCTTCAAAGAAGGTCCAAACGGCGAACGTTTAGAGCCAATTGAATCTTTAGTTGTAGACGTTCCTGCTGAAGTTGCTGGTAAAGTAATCGAATTAGCAACACAAGGAAAAGGTGAATTATTGATTATGGAACCGAAAGGTGACTTGCAACACTTAGAATTCAACATTCCATCACGTGGGTTGATTGGTTTACGTTCGAAAGTGTTAACGGCTACATTTGGTGAGGCAATCATGGCACACCGTTTCATTGCTTACGAAGAATTCAAAGGAGCTATTCCAGGTCGTATCAACGGATCATTGATCTCGATGAATACAGGTCCTGCGATTCCTTATGCAATCGATAAATTACAAGACAGAGGGGTGTTCTTCATCGATCCAGGTGAAGAAGTTTACACAGGGATGGTTGTAGGTGAGCACAATCGCCAAAACGACATCGAGGTGAACCTTCAAGCTGCGAAGCAATTAACGAATATGCGTGCGTCAGGTACGGATTCGAATACCAAAATTGCTCCGAAATTAAACTTCTCATTAGAAGAGTGTATGGAATTTATCCAAAAGGATGAATACTTAGAAATCACTCCAAAATCATTGCGTATGCGTAAAATTTGGTTAGATCCAAACGAGCGTAAGCGTAACGAGAAGAAACCAAGCTAATTCTAGAAGGCTGCCTCAACGGGCAGCCTTTTTTTATGGAAAATGAACTGCGGCCTGCTCTGCTAAATAATATACTTTTTTAGGCCAAAAAGGCTTTAATTTACTCAATCGATACACACTCGGCTTACGAATAAAATACCAGGTTGAACCCTGCCACGATTTCAAAAAACGCGGATCTCGCAAGTCTAATTCTGCGCTTAGTATTAGATGACTATTGTTGGCATTTCGATGAACACCCGGCTTTGTTAGGTATACAAATTCCATTCCTTGATATTCCCACAGAAAACTACCGTTCGGCCACCTGCGTGTCAACGTATCAACTACCTGATTATTTGCCCACCAGGCTCCCGCATTGGACTGCAGCCATGCTTGACTTGCACCACCATTGCTTTGTCCACGAAACCCTTGCGTAGAAAGAAAGACCACTTGTTTATCCGCGATGCTTAAGTAGGCCTCACGATGCAAAGGTTCTCCCATCCGATGGATCAAAATTCCTGCTAAGAGAAAGGCCGAAAGATTCAATCCCCATACTTTCCGACAGGCCCACCAGTGCCATAACAATCCAAGGCCCCCATAATAGGCTGCTAGTTCAACGAGATTAAGCCGAATAAATGAAATAACCGTCTGAAAACGATCCGTTGTGGCAAACATCAAACCGTGCAGGAGTTCGAAACTGAGTAAAACCAAATGTCCCAGCGACGAAAAAGCCATCGGGAAATAGCTCATCATGGGAGCTAAAATCAGAAAGATAAAGCCAACGCCCAAGGTGAGTGTAGAAAGCAAAACCAACAAAGGATTAAGCAAAAAGAAATACAGCGGATTAGGAAACTGATGAAAGTAATAGATGATGAGAGGCCAAGTTAACACTTGAGCACTAATAGCAACACAGGTCAGTTCCCAGCTTTGTTTGATGAGCCAATAGTTCGGCGACCACATATTTACGAGGGGCCTTTGGAATAAGATAAGTCCCAGCACCGCCGCATAAGACAACTGAAAGCCAACCTGAAAAAGATCCATCGGCTGAATCACGAGCAACACAAAACCCGAAAATGCCCAAACATTCACGGGGTGCGTTCGGAGTCGGAAAATTTGTGCAAACAACAACACCGAAAACATCCAAGCGGATCGCAATACCGGAGCAGAAAATCCAGACAGGGCGGCATAAGACCAAAGCACCAACATAATGAGCCCAAAATAAAATCGAGGACCCCAAGGTCGGAATCGAAGTAAAAAACCCAATAGAAATTGTAAACCAAGATAAAGTAAACCTACATGCATGCCAGATACCGACAAAATATGAATTGCCCCTAAGGCCGCATAAGATTGGCGTGTCTCAAAATCGATGGTACTTCCCATACCCAAAAACATCGCATCAGCCACGTTCCGATGAACACCATTAGGTAATGCTTGGTGCAAATAGCTACTTGCTTGCGCCCGCATGCGCTCAAATATGGAAGGAGTCGCACTTGCATCTTTCAGCAACTTCAAGCCCTGGATAGGCACAAACGCAGCGGAGTAAATTCCTTGCAAAGCATAATAATGTCTCCAGTCAAAGGCACCCGGCAACAAGGGTTCACTAATAGGCTTTAATGATCCATAGACGTGAAATACCTGACCAAAGCGAGGCGCTGCACCCTTGACAGGAATAAACAAATTAGCCAAGGCATGAACACGCTCCCACTGTTTCCCGTGACGCACGGAGATGATTTTGGCTTGAATTTTCCAAGCCGACGGACCGTGAACCGGTGTTTGATTCACTTGAAATACAAACGCATCGTGTTTGGGCAAATGATGAGCGAATTCAGCGGATAGTTGCGAAATACGCGCAACTGCTAAACCGATGAGCAGAAGTCCGCAGATCGATCTGCGGGTAGGTGACGCAAGCCATAAAACAGGTACTAACAGAATTAAACCGAGCGGCGAGATCAATAGTCCGATGACCCAGAGACCTAAAATACGTAAAAATGGGAAAGGGCTAAAAAAGGAAAACACATGTTAGGCGATAAGGCCTAAATGTAGAATTTTTTCGATTGGATTCGTTCCTCTACGCTATCAGGAACTAGATATTTTATCGATTGCCCATGTTGGACACATTGACGAATGTAGGTGGCTGAGATCTGCAATAAAGGCGCCTCAATGCGGGTAACCTGTGGATGTTGCCATAAATGACATTGGGTTAGTTCGCCACGCGGATAAACATAGAGCCCAAAATAATCAAGAATCTGATTATAATTCTTCCAACTTTTGAACTGTTCGAGGTTGTCTCCTCCTAAGATTAATCGGAAAGAATCATTTGGAAATTTCTCCGTCAGGTGGGTAAGCGTATGAATTGTATAAGATGGTTTGCTTAGATGAAACTCAATGTCCGAACTTTTGAATTGATAATTATCGGCAATGGCACGATCCACCAAATCCAATCGGTCGAATTCGTGCAAGAGCGTTTTACTCTGTTTATGTGGATTTTGGGGAGAAACGACAAACCAAATTTGGTCAACGTCCGTTTGATTTAATACCGCTTGAGCAATCATGAGGTGGCCATGATGAATGGGATTAAACGATCCGAAAAATAGGCCGATTTTCATGTTAGCGCGTAAAATTGTCAAATAAGTCTTGCGCCTCTTTAACCGCAACTTCCAATTGGTCATTCACAAGAATCACATCAAATTTATCTTGGAATGCCCATTCAAACTTCATTTTGAAGATACGTTTCGAAAGGGATTCTTCCGTTTCGGTGCCGCGCGCACGAAGACGATCCTCGAGCATTTCGAGCGTAGGTACTTTGACAAAAATGGCCAATGCACGCTCCTTGTAATAGTTTTTCAATGCTAGGCCGCCTTTCACATCTACATCAAAAATCACATGCTTGCCAGATGCCCAAATACGTTCAATTTCAGATTTTAAGGTACCATAATAAGCGCCCGGATAAACTTCCTCCCACTCGACAAAAGCATCCTCATCAATTTTGACACGAAACTCATCAGGCGTCATGAAATAATAATCTTGTCCATTTGCCTCTGCGCGCCCGCGTTTGTCGCGTGTGCAAGCAGATATTGAAAAACCCAAATTCGGGTTATTCGCCAATAATTCTTTTACGATAGTTGTTTTGCCGGATCCGGATGGAGCAGAAAAAATAATGAGTTTACCTTCCAAGTGCTGCTTGATTTAATTAGCTAGCAAAATAACGGAATAAGAATGGAAATAAGGATTAAAACGACAAAAAGTTTTGCTTTGATGCGTGCAAAAAGTGCTTCTGGACACTTAGTCGAACAATTCGATTTAATCGCGTTGCGCAAAGACTGCTCAAGCTCAAAGCCCTCTTGGCAAGGCAGGCACTGATCTTTATTTGCCAGAAATGTTGCCTCCTCTTCAGGTGTAGCTTCGCGGTCAATGATGCGTTGAATTAACCTTAAACAATCAGGCTGATGGGTACAAGTCTTTTTCATGAGTTTACATGCTTAATGCACTAATTTTTTAACAACGAGGAAAGGGTAAAAAGTTCATTTTCAAGAAGTGACACATTGTCAGTGATACCCCTTACTTTTCGCATAGGTGGCTAAGCTCTCTTTTAAGATCGCACGGGCACGATGCAGTCGTGAACGCACTGTCCCAATCGGGATATCTAAAATACGAGCCATCTCCTCGTAACTAAATTCTTCCAAATCACAGAGAATAATAATCATACGAAAGTCCACGGGCAAAGCTTGAATCGCTGCCGTAATTTCATCCCCAAGCATCTCGTTGACCGTTTCCGCATGCAAATCTGCGTGCGAGGCAGGCTCCTGATCTTCATCACCCGAAAACGACTGCTCGACCCATTCGAACTCCACTTTCGCGGGTCCGCGGGATTTTTTCCGGTAATCATTAATGAAATTATTTTTCAGAATTCGAAATAACCAGGCTTTGGCATAGGTACCGGGCTCGAAAGAATCAATGAAACGAAATGCTTTCATGCACGTATCTTGAACAAGATCCTGTGCATCATCCTCATCATTCGTTAAACGGAGTGCGAAATTATACATCGCATCGAGGTGCGGCATAAATTCTTTCTCAAATAGTGCTTGCGCATTTGCTTTAGGCGACGAAACCGATTGTGTAGGTATTTCCATGTTAGGCAATTAAGCACATCGCATATGATATGTGCGAGCTACTGCCTACAAATCTAAGACCAAAAATAAATCTGCCAAAAAGACCTATTCAGGTCGGTTGAAAAACTCTAGAATGCCAAATACGGCCATTCCTAATAATGTTGAAGACAATGCTTTCAAAACACTGTAGCCGATCAATGTCCAATCCCCTGCTTCTAGGGTAAAAAGCAGCAAATGGTGTGACATCAACACAAGGAACAAATACGGAAAGAACCAAAGCCATTTCATTTCAGCTAACGAAATACTTGAACGTTCATCATAGCCGTTAGCCGGCGTAAGAATTCGAAAATATACAGGACGGAGCCATGCAACAAGAACACAGGCAAAGGCATGCATCCCATGTGTATTATAAAAAATATCAATTAACCAACCGACCGACATTGCGCCTAAAAGCAGCAACAGCGGATTTGTTTGCATGGGAGCTTTTACCAAAAACCACGTGTATATAAAACAAAATGCCACGTTGGCAATGGCAATATCACGCAAAAACAACACCTGAATGGCGATGGCAAAAACAACCGAGAAAAACCATTTATAATTAAATGTGAAGTTCATCTTATTCTGATTTCGGTTTAGTCGTTTCTAATTGTGCCTGCTGGCCTGCCAAACGATTCTTAATCACATACACATATTGCAAAGTAGCAAACTGCGTGAACAGCATGACTTTAATATCATGGAAGGTATCATCCTTTTCGAGGCCCACCTTGGCAACGATTCCAATCGGGATATTTGGCGGAAAAACGGCATTATAATCCGAGGTAACGACTGTATCGCCCTTGACAACCTTTTTATATTTGGACACATCCATCATGTCGGCAACTTCGCTTTGATAACCCGGCCACTTGATGTAGCCTAACTCACCGCTGCGTTTTAATTTGGCAGAAACCGAATTGCTTGTATGTAACACCGAAACGACCAAAGCCAAATTATCCGTACAAGACATAACCTTCCCCACAATACCTGTCGAGGAAATCACGGCCATCCCAGGCAAAATTCCATCAGACCGACCTTTGTCGATTGTCAAATAATTCTGCGACATGCGTGTGGATTGATCGATTACCCGACTGGCTACGGCTTGATAGCGATTCAACATCGCCTCACTTACGTAATAGGGAAATTTTGTAAGGGGTTGTTGCTGACTCTTTAAACGCAACAATTCCGAACGTAGTTGCGCATTTTCTTGTGCGAGCG
Organism: Aquirufa regiilacus; assembly: GCF_032470275.1. NCBI lineage: Bacteria > Pseudomonadati > Bacteroidota > Cytophagia > Cytophagales > Flectobacillaceae > Aquirufa > Aquirufa regiilacus. Next base: position 293,096 of record NZ_JAVNWW010000002.1, on the reverse strand, counting down.
TACCATTCACGATGCGGAGTTGATGATACGTTTTTACCTCCTGGGTGGTAGCCAAAATGGAGGCCGCCCACTGATTGGTCGTATTAAAATAGAGGGAATGCTGATACGCATTGTATTTAAACACAGCCCAAATATTGACCAATTCTAGCAACAAAAGCAAAAGGATAACCCTTTGACGCGCTAAAAATTGGAACAATTGAATCATGAGTTATCTCGATTGAAAACTAGGTTATTAAAACAGGCTTGTATTTCTCTAGGTTTTTCAAGATTTCACCTGTACCACGAACCACAGCTTTCAATGGATCATCTGCCACGTGAACTTTCAATTGCGTTTTCTTCTCAATACGCTTATCTAGACCATGCAACATCGCACCACCACCGGCTAAATGAATACCGTTGTGGAAAATGTCACCGGAAAGTTCGGCCGGAGCACGTTGAAGGGTTTCCATGATGGCAACCTCAATCTTCGTGATAGAAGAATCCAATGCGTATGCGATTTCAGAATAATTAATCAAGATTTCTTTCGGGATACCCGTCATTTGATCACGACCGCGAATTTCAAAATCTGCTGGTGGATTTTCTAGTTCTGGCAAGGCAGCACCTACTTGGATTTTGATTTGCTCTGCTGAGCGCTCCCCGATCACCAATTTGTGTTCGCGTAATAAATAATCTTTGATGTCACGTGTAAATTCATCTCCTGCAACACGAATCGAGTTTTCAACGACGATACCGCTTAATGAGATAATAGCCACTTCAGTTGTACCTCCTCCAATATCAACAACTAATGAACCATTGGGCTGCTCAATGTCGATACCAATACCAATCGCTGCTGCGATAGGCTCATGCACCATGTAAACCTCACGAGCACCTGCGTGCTCAGCTGAATCCTTTACCGCACGTTTCTCAACCTCCGTAATCCCAGAAGGAATACAAATCACCATGCGAAGTGCTGGAGAGAAAAATGAATTTCCGCGATCCAACATTTTGATTAATCCGCGCAACATTAATTCGGCAGCGGTAAAGTCGGCGATTACCCCATCTTTCAAAGGACGAATTGTCTTGATATTATCATTTGTCTTCTCATGCATCATCATGGCTTGTCGACCCACGGCTAACACTTTATTTGTGTTACGGTCTAAAGCAATAATCGACGGTTCGTCAACAACAACTTGATTTTTGTGAATAATTAAGGTATTCGCTGTACCTAAATCAATGGCGATGTCCTTGGTCAGGAAGTTAAATAGTCCCATGGTGTTTCAAATAGGGGAAATGATAAAGCTATACATGCTCTAGAAAACAAATTTACAGATAAAAAATGACCTAATTATTTATTTTATATCAAATTTCTGTTCCCCCTAAAAATAATTATAAAAAACAGAATAGCACAGAAATTCAATCCGACACCACCCCGCCAGCGGGATTTATAGGTATATTACAATTAATGCTGGTCGACACATTTAAACAAATGGACAAAAATTAATATAAAATAATTTGGAATTATTATCTGATTTATTAGTTTTGTCCAAATTAAAAAGTTAAAACCGTGTTTGTCGGTGGATAATCAGCAATAAAATGGAAGATTACAACAAGATCATTGAATCCCTTGGGGTCAAATTCATCAAAGCACGAAACATAAGAATATTACAACCTATTCGTATTAAGAATTATTACGATGTGGAAAATTCGCTCTTGATATTGTACAAAGGCGAAGTTTCTTTTGGCGAAGAAGATACTCCGGTAGAAGAAGGTGATATGCTTTTTATCCCTGGTGGTAAAATGGTGAGCGTAACTTACGGAAACGCAGAAAAACCAAAAGCTGTCAACAACGAAGAGTTCATGACGCATCGCGAATTGTACTTCGACTTGAACATGGATTCGCAAAACATCGGTAGCCATGACAATTCGTTCGGCATGGTGGCCTTTGAGGCGAAAGTCTTTGACTCGGTTAACTTCTTTACTTCCCTAGATATTCCTCCTTTCCTTATTAAAAAGGACGAAAAACTAGCGCAGACGATCAAAGAAATTTTATTGGAAGACATGTCGGATGAGATTGGCAAAGGCCGCATCATCAAGATCAAAACGGAAGAAATCGTTATCGAGGTCATTCGTTACATCATCCAAAACCGTTTATTCGTTGAGCAATTAGCGACCAACAGTACCTATTTCAAAGACCCACGTTTAATTGATATTTTCGCTTACATCAAAGACCATATCGGTGGCGATTTATCAAACAAAGTGCTTGCCAACGTGGCGAATGTATCCGAAGATTACGTGGGTCAATACTTCAAAATGTTGACAGGTATTAATCCACAAGATTACATCGAATACCAACGGATGGAAGCAGCCGTAGGTTTATTACGTACAACGAAGAAATCGATTCGCGCAATCGGTTCGGAAGTTGGCTACAAAGACACCGCTTATTTCTGCCGTCGTTTTAAAATGATGTTTGGTATACCAGCGGGTAAAATGAGACGTCGCGAATCCTTGATGAATATCTAAGTCATTTCGCTTAATACATAAAAAAGGCCCAGTTTTCGCTGGGCCTTTTCTTTTGCTAATCGTTACAACAAGTATTTCAACTTGACTAACTCGCGCTCCGTTAGGTAACGCCAACTTCCACGTGGTAAATCTTTTTTGGTCAAACCGGCAAAGGTTGTTCGATCCAGTTTAGTCACCTCATAACCTAAATGCTCAAATATACGACGCACGATGCGGTTTTTACCCGAGTGAATTTTAACACCGATTACATAGCCATCCGGCGTAACTTTGGCCAAATCATCTACTTTAATTTCACCATCTTCCAACTTTAAGCCCGCAACGATCTTTTCAAAGTCCTCGTCGGTCAATGGCTTATCCAATTCCGCTTGATAAATTTTCTCAATTTCATTCGATGGGTGCGTCAACTTATCCGCTAATTCGCCATCGTTTGTCAATAAAATTAAGCCCGTTGTATTTCGGTCTAAACGTCCAACGGGATAAATACGAGATTCACCCGCATTTTTCACTAATTCCATGACAGTTTTACGATCTTGAGGATCTTCCGTTGTTGTTAAGAAATCTTTAGGCTTATTTAATAAGACATAGGCTGGTTTCTCACGATTCAAGCGGCGATTACCATATTTAACAACATCTGTGGGCCCAACTTGGTAACCCATTTCTGTCACAACTTTGTTATTTACTTTGATTTCTCCAGCTTCAATTAATTTATCCGCATCTCGACGCGAGCAGATACCCGCATTCGCGATGAAACGATTTAAGCGAACATCATCTCCACGACGCTCAATCTGCGCAATTTTCTTTTGAATTTTGGCAGGCGCTGTTTCCTTGTAACGATCTAATTTATACGCAGGAGTAAAGGCAGGTGCCTGATCATGTCGGTTACGCGGTTTAAATGTATCGCGTTTCGAAAATTTCGATGAATTTCCACGGTCATCATCTCTTGGCGTAAACTTACGTTCTTCACGAGGCTCAAAATTGCGAGGAGATTCTTCGCGCGCAGGGCGAGGGGTAAAATCACCGCCCGCTCTTCTAAAAGGTGCGCGAGGCGCTTCACCATCTTCACGAGGTGC
>NZ_JAVNWW010000002.1:0-289429 GCF_032470275.1 Aquirufa regiilacus | reverse complement strand
GCACGCGGCGTGTAAGGACGATCACTCGATCCCTCACGGTTGTACGGACGGCGCTCACCATCTTCACGAGGTGCACGCGGCGTGTAAGGGCGATCACTCGATCCTTCACGGTTGTATGGACGGCGTTCACCATCTTCACGAGGTGCACGCGGTGTATATGGACGATCACTCGATCCTTCACGGTTGTATGGACGACGCTCACCATCTTCACGAGGTGCACGCGGCGTGTAAGGACGATCACTCGATCCCTCACGGTTGTACGGACGGCGCTCACCATCTTCACGAGGTGCACGCGGCGTGTAAGGGCGATCACTCGATCCTTCACGGTTGTATGGACGGCGTTCGCCACCCTCGCGCGGTGCGCGTGGCGTATAAGGACGATCACCTGAACCTTCACGATTGAAAGGACGACGTTCACCACCCTCACGAGGTGCACGCGGCGTGTAAGGGCGATCACTCGATCCTTCACGATTGTATGGACGGCGCTCGCCACCTTCACGAGGTGCACGTGGTGTGTATGGACGATCACCGCCTTCATAAGGCTTACGGTCTCCTGCAGCAGCCCGGTTAGGCCCTGAAGAACGATCACTGAAATTTCTTGCTGTTGAGCGACCACCCGAATTACTACGGGGCGCATCTGAACGACGATTGTCGTCTTTCTGAATTCTTTTTCTCATAAAATATGCAACATCACTGCTGGATTTGTCAAAGATTTATTTCCTTGACTGATTGATAATTTATGCAAAGGTACATCAAAAAAACGAGCATAGCTTATTACATTTGAAAGATCTTTAAGGACCATGCTAGCAAAATCCACTCAATTCGCCCGTTTACTCGCTTTTTTCATCGTAATCGTTACGTTATTTGGCTGCAATCCTACACGCCAAACAAGCAAAAAAGGCTTGAAATATTTTGAACGAGGCGAATACGAATGGGCCATTCAAGCGCTAAAGCCTTTGGTAGACCAGCAACTTGCCGGCGACAAAAGCGCCTATTATGTGGCGGAATCTTACCGACTCTCCAACCGAATAGGTTTAGCCCTCCCCTATTATCAAAAAGCCCAAACGCAAGGTGTCGAGGATGTATTAATCAACTATCACATCGCTCTAGCTGCGAAGTCCTTAGGCGATTATCCCCAATGCAAAGCAGCATTGACCAAATTTTTGCAAAGCAAACCCAATCGTTTTTACCAAATCAAGGCTGAAATTGAATTAGAGAATTTGGATAAAATCCCAACCCTTGTTCAAAAACAAAGTCCAGTTGCCCTTTTTCCCTTAATGGGCAATACGCCCAAAACGGAATTTGCCGCGCAAAAAATCGGGAATGAATTGCTCTTCACTAGTTCAAGCAAACCCTTAATCTACAAAAACAATGGACTTCCATTTTTGGGACTTTATAGTGCTCCATTGTTGAAAGAAAACGAAATCACCACGCCGCATTTATTTAGTGCCCAACTCTATAAAGAGAACGCGAACGATGGTACACCGGCATTTTCGCATGACGGCACAACCGTTGTTTTTGCCCGCGGCAATACCGGAAAAAGCAAGGACCCTTCGCCAGATGTAGATTTATACATTTCGAAAAAAAATGGAAATGATTGGTCGGAACCAGAGCGCCTAGCCATTTCCGACTCCATCGCATGGGACGGCAGTCCTAGCTTTTCCTATGACGATCGAACACTCTATTTTAGCTCGAATCGCCGAGGCGGAAAAGGTGGACTCGATTTATACCGCGTGCCTATAGATAATTCGGGACGCTTCGGGAGGCCGATAAACCTCGGATCCATCATCAATACACCAGGTGATGAAATTTTCCCTTTCGTGAGTGAAAACGGGAAACTCTATTTTTCTTCTGACGGACATCCGAGCATTGGAGGGCTAGACCTGTATGTAGCTAGTCGAAACGACAACGAAATCAGCATCGAGCACTTAGGTGTACCCATGAATTCCATTGGCGATGATTTTGCCATCAACTTATCCGATCCGCTTTCGGGCTACATCAGCTCTAACCGACCGGGTGGCAAAGGCGATGATGACATTTACTTTTTCAAATCCAGCGGAGCTGAAGAGCACTGGTGGTCAAACGACAGCACCAATTCCACAACAAACCAGGTCTTAAAAACAGTTAATTATGCCCTAGCCGTACAAGTTGTACAGCCCGACGGCAAAGCTATTCCTGGCGTACAAGTAAGCACACGAAGAAATGGCGAGACCAGCGAGGTTTTCACTAGTGATAAATCGGGTAAAATCGACGCATTGAGTCTAAACTCCGGCGATGAAATTCAATTTAAACTTGAAAAAGACGGATATATTTCCGCGCGCTCAAGCTTCTCCCTAGAGGGCCGAGAAATACCACAAGCCTTGTTAAAGAAGGAACTCACGGATACGACATTTACGTTTAAAATCGTGATGGACCAGCCGGAGATCGGGAAAGAGATTAGTCAGTTCTACCAATTAAACTCCATTTACTACGATTTGGACAAAGCCGATATTCGTCAAGACGCAACGATTGAATTAGATAAAATTGTCAATTTCCTGCAAGATAATCCACAGGTAAATTTAGAGTTGGGAGCGCATACGGATGCCCGTGCAACGGCAGCATACAACCAAAAGCTTTCGCAACGCCGAGCTGAATCAGCGGTAAAATACATCATTCAACGCGGTATTGCGAAAGACCGAATTAAGCCAAAAGGCTATGGTGAAAGCCAATTAATCAACGAATGTTCAGACGGCGTGGATTGCCCAGAGGAAATGCATCAGCAGAATCGTCGGACCGAGTTCAAAATCATACAAATAAATCAGGAATAATATGTCGGCATATTTATTGAAAAATGGTCAAATCGTCAATGAAGGCACAATCACTTCAGGGGATATTCGCATAAAAAACGGGCGTATTGAAAAAATTGGCACGAGCATAAGCCCTGAAGGAAATGAGCAGGTGATCGACTTAGGGGGCAAACATGTTTTTCCCGGTATGATTGATGATCAAGTCCATTTTAGAGAACCTGGATTAACCCATAAGGCAACGATTGCTAGCGAAGCGCGGGCGGCTGTTGCCGGCGGTGTCACAAGTTTCATGGAAATGCCGAATACGGTACCCAATGCGCTGACACAAGATTTACTTTCCGACAAATACCACATTGCCCACGAAAACTCCTTAGCCAATTATTCCTTTTTCATGGGAGCGGCGAATGATAATTTAGAAGAGGTCTTGAAGACGAATAAAAACAATGTCTGCGGGATTAAAATCTTCATGGGCTCCAGCACAGGAAACATGTTGGTCGACAACACCAAAACCCTAGAAACACTTTTCCGTTCTAGCGAATTATTAATTGCAACGCATTGTGAAGACGAGTCAACAGTTCGTGCGCGTTTGGAATTATTTAGAGAAAAATACCCAACGGAAGATGCGCCAGCTTTTATTCATCCGTTGATACGTAATGAAGAGGCTTGTTATTTGTCATCCTCGATGGCGATTGATTTGGCGAAAAAATCAAACACGCGTTTGCATATTTTACACATCAGCACCGAAGAGGAATTAGCCTTATTCGAAACAGGAAAGGCCGTAAAAGATAAACGCATTACGGCTGAGGCCTGCGTGCACCATTTGTGGTTTGATGCGTCGAGCTATGAAAATTTAGGCAATCAAATCAAATGCAATCCAGCAATCAAAGACGCGAGACACCGAACGGCGATTCGACAAGCGCTTCAAACAGGAGCGATTGATGTCATTGCTACGGATCATGCGCCGCATACGTGGGAGGAAAAACAACAAGGCTATTGGAAATCACCATCTGGCCTTCCGTTGGTACAGCATCCTATGTTGATGTTATTAGAAATGAGCCTTGAAGGCGTTTTAAGCTTGACTCAAATCGCCGAAAAAACGGCTCACAATCTGGCGGAATGTTTTCAAATTCAGGACCGTGGATACATCCGTGAAGGATATTGGGCTGACTTGGCCATTGTGGATTTAAAGCAATCCCATGAGGTAACAAAATCGTCCTTGCAATATCAATGTGCATGGTCACCTTTAGAAGGCCACACCTTTCCGCATAGCATCACACACACCTTTGTTTCGGGGCATTTAGCTTATGCGAATGGACAATTTGATCTGAGCAAAAAGGGAGAACGATTACTATTTAACCGATAAATTAGAGCACATCGTCAAAGAACACACGCATGTAAAATCCAAGTGATTGATTATACAATGACTTGGAATTCGTCGCAATATTCATGAGACCGGCCTGATAAGTCAAGCCTACGGAAACAAAATTTTGGGAAACAATGCCGATCCCCACTTTAAAGCCCATGTCAAGTCGGCGAATATCGCGCGAAAAGCTTTCGCCTTCTGTCGAGGTCAATACATATATTCCTGGCTTTAATGGATTTGCGGTACGGATATCATAAGTCGCATTGTCCCACAATCCGATTCCCATGTAGGGACCTCCCCAAACAGAAAAGCCATTGGCATATTCCGAAACAGAGCCCAGCTTCAGTTCAAAATTGGGGCTAATATCCAAGTAGTTTAAGGACAAATTCCGTTCTGTATAAGTTGAATCTGAGTAATTCGTTTTTCCGTGAAAACCTTTTTGAGCCAAGGTTAATTCTGGATTGAAACTAACCCGCGAAGTCAGCGGATACTTCAACCCAAAACCTATTTCAAAGGCCGGTTTGAAAAAATAGGTTTCTCCACCAACGCCGTCTCCATTGAATCTTGCCGACTTAGCTTCGAAATGGAAGATCTTTTTCGAACGATTTTTTTGAGCAGACACAGAGTTTGCCAAAAGGCAAAGACACAAAAAAGCGAAAACGAGGTGCTTGTTCATAGGTGGAATCTTTGAAAATAATTAGCAATTTTAAGCCATATTTGTGGAAACACCAACAAATTTTATCGTTCGGCCCTAATTATGTCACTTATCAAATCTGCATTGTTACCCTATTTCCAATCCGAGGGGATTGAAGCAGGCCTTGATGAAGCAGGACGTGGTTGTTTAGCGGGTCCCGTAGTTGCCGCAGCCGTTATTTTACCAAAAGATTTTCACGATAAATTATTGACGGATTCGAAGCAATTGAATGCAAAGCAACGCAAACAACTCATCGATGTCGTGAAAAATTATGCGATCGACTATGCGATTGCCGAAGTGGATCATGCGACCATTGATCAGATAAACATTTACAAGGCCAGCGTGATGGCAATGCATCAAGCTGTCGACAAACTTCGCACCCCGCCAGATCATTTATTGGTTGATGGAAATCGCTTTATTAGCTACCCTTTTATCCAACATACCTGTATCGTCAAAGGAGATTCCAAATATTTTTCGATTGCCGCTGCCTCTATTTTAGCAAAAACCTTTCGAGATGAATGGATGCAAAAAGCAGCGGAACAATACCCTGGCTATGGTTGGGAGCGAAATGCAGGCTATCCAACCTTAGAACATCGAAAGGCGGTCCTGAGCTTAGGGCCTACCGAAATCCACCGAAAAACCTTTCATGTGGAATTAAAGGAAAAAGATTAAATTAGTGCTTTCCAATCTTAGGCATGCGTCATTATTCCCTTTTTTTGACATTACTTTTCGTTTGGGCATTTGCTCCAAACATCCATGCACAGCGGGAAATTTATCGACAAGAAGCCAAAAGTCAAATCCAGGAAAAGGCCACCCAATTTAGCCTTCAAGAAGGCATGAGGCACTCCAAAAGCATTACACTTGCCGAGGAAAAAGGGATCAAGCGCATCGATCAAATAGGCGAGAAAAAAATCTATTTACAATACATCAATGAGCTCGGGGAACCCTTGTATTTAGGAACGGAATCCAATCGGCGATCAGGCCAAATAACCCGTACCGATCAATTGTACAGCGGTGGAAATCTAGGTCTTTCACTCAACGGAAAATCAGATACACTCGCGGGAAAACTAGCCATTTGGGATGGAGGCGGTGTCATGGCTACACACCAAGAATTCTCAGGAAGGGTTAAATTACAAGAAACATCGCTTTCTCCCGACCTGCATGCAACGCACGTGGCGGGAACGATGGTTGCCAGTGGCGTCATTGCGACGGCTCGCGGGATGGCATTTGGCGCGGATCTAAAGGTTTGGGATTACAACAATGACAACTCCGAAATAAGTGCCGCATCGCCCAATCTACTTGTTAGTAACCACTCTTATGGTTACCAGGCAGGCTGGGTCTATGATTCCACGAAACGCAAATGGCAATGGTGGGGCAACGATGCCATAAGTTCACTCGAAGACTACAAATTTGGCTTTTATGACAGCAATGCACAGTCCCTTGACCGAATTGCCTATAACGCCCCTTACTATTTAATCACAAAGTCGGCTGGAAATAGTCGCTCTGAAAATGGGCCCGACTTCGCCAAAGGCGAGTATTATTTATTGAAAAATACCAAAGACTCCAGTAACATTATCCGGACAACAAACGACGCATACGATATCATTTCGACTACAGGAACGGCTAAAAATATCCTAACCGTAGGGGCAATTGAATCCATCCAACAAACGCCAAACCTTCCATCCGAAATCCGAATGAGCGATTTCTCTAGTTGGGGCCCCACCGACGACGGCCGAATTAAACCCGACATCATGGGCGTAGGAACAGATATCCTTTCCACCAGCAACGCATCGAATGGATCCTACACAAGCTTGAATGGAACATCCATGTCCTCGCCACAAGTAGCGGGTTCCTTATTTTTACTACAGCAATTGTACAGTCGACTCAATACGGGGAAATTCATGCGCGCGGCTACACTAAAGGGCTTGGTCATTCATAGCGCGATGGATTTTGGACCCGTTGGCCCCGATTATCAAAGTGGCTGGGGCCTGTTAAACGCAGAAAATGCGGCTTCAATCATTCAAAACAAAGATAAAACGCAGGCCATTCGCGAGTTGAGTCTTAGCAGCGGGGCCATTTACACAGAAAAAATCGTTGCGTCAGGTGCGACAAATGTAAGTGCGACAATATGCTGGACCGACCCAGAAGGCAATGTTTTACCACTGATAGCCAGCAGTTTAAATAGCAGAAGCCCTCGACTCATCAACGATTTAGACATCAAAATACAGGATAGCAAAGGGACATATCTTCCATTTACCCTGGACCCGGAGAACCCAAGTTCGCTCGCACAAACAGGGGTAAACATGCTTGACAATGTTGAAAAAATAAGCATCCTAAATACCGTACCCGGCGAAACCTATACGCTAACGGTTAACCACAAAGGCACATTAAAAAATGGCCAACAAGACTTTTCACTCATTCTTTCCGGGATCGGAGGAACAAGTTATTGCAGTGTAAGCCCAACAAGCAAAATCGCTTTAATTGCAAAATTACAAGCCGACAATAAATCCATCGCGAATACAATAGATAGCAGTGGCGTTGCGCTATCGATCGAAATTGGAGAAAGAAAAAACATCAGCGTTGATTTCAGCAATGCAAATGCCAAAAACATCCGTACCGTGGTTGACTGGAATCAAGATGGAGATTTCGAGGATGCCGACGAACTAATTAACGCATCCACCAATATTACGGGTAACACCTACAGCCTACAAATAACACCCCCGGCGAGCACAAAAATAGGCAATCGGTACAAATTACGCGTCATTTCTTCCTACGAACCCATCAATTCTACTTGCGGAATCTTTCCGAGCGGCAACAGCTTGGACGCAACAATTCTCCTATTGCAAGCATCAAATGACATTGCAGCCATTGGGGTCAACACAACAACGGGGAATTTCTGTCAGCAAACTGGCAATGTAACCTTATTAGTGCGATTGAAAAATGTGGGGAGTAAAACCCAAGCAAAACTTCCTGTAAAGGTCGATATCTATGCTAATGCTCTATTTGTCACGCAGCTGACTGCTACGATGGAGAAAATCAATCCTGGCAGTGAACAAGAAGTTGCTTTACAAGGGAATTTGAACATTGAGGCAGGAAAAACCTACACATTCGAACTTAGCCACCAACTAGCCGGCGACCAATTTGGTCTAAACAATCGGATAGTGGTTGAAAAATTTATTGAAACACCCAAAGCTCCAATTGCGACGGGTACCCAATGCGTTCCAGGAACATTGGTTAATTTAAGCTCCTCAAATGACGCCTCCTTGTGGTATACAAATAATACGCTTGTTGGGGCTGGCGCACGCATTAGCCTTCCTGCTTCCGACAAATACAGCGTCGCACAAGCTGATTTTTCAGGCAACTTAAAACCAAGTGGTAAGTCGGAATTTGGCACAGGGACATATTACAACAATTTCGGTCCTGAACCCATCATTGAAGTCAAAAGCCCCATCGTTTTGGAAAGCGCCCGTATTTATGTAGGCACGTCGGGAACAATAACCTTCAGTGTATTTAACAAAGATACAGGGGAGCTCGTAGGTACAGTCACAAAAGATGTCGTTGCTACTCGGACACAAAGTAATTTAACGCGGACGAAAGATGGCCAACTGACGGATGACAAAGATGACCCGGGTCAAGTTGTTTATTTGAACCTTTCCTTTCCGAAGGCTGGAAGCTATCTTTTGTCTCAATCCTGTTCGAATGGGGCAAGTATTTTCCGGAGCAATAAGAGTCTTGCTGATACGATAAATGCTCCTACAAACATTGGCTATCCTTATACCATACCGAACATACTCACGTTAACCGGCGCAAAGTTTAATGGCTCGCCGATAACAAGCGGCTACTATTATTTTTATGATATGAAGTTTCGATCGATTGGATGTCCTACACCAAGAAATCAAGTTGTCGTATCCACAAGTCCAAATCCGAGTATTAATATAAATCCTGTAGGTACCCTTACGATTTGCCCAAATGAGGTAAAAGATCTTACAGCCGAAGCAAGTGAAAATACAAGTATTCAGTGGTTACTGAATGGGACCCCCATTTCCGGAGCTACTCAGACAAGCTTTAGGGCGAACAAAACGGGGCAATATCAAGCACAAGCGAGTAATTTGAGTAACTGCACGAGTGTAAGCACAACATTCAATCTGATTTATTCAAAGCCCGTCGCACCTTCCTTAACCTTCTCAAATGGTATTTTAAAAACGATTGGAGGGACAAATCCACAATGGTATTTGAATGGGGTAAGTATTCCCGGGGCGACCACAGCCGACTTTTCCCCTAAGGAATCGGGCAGCTATACCATTAAAGTAATCGATATAAACGGTTGCGCGGTGGAATCTGACAATTACAATGTAAGTATTTTGGCTTCCGACGAGCAGAATCCCTTCACCCAAATGACTGCTTTCCCTAACCCAGCGCAAAATGAAATTGTCATAGGACTACCTGAACATCTCCTACCTACAAAAGAAATTACAATCCAATTGTATACGAATTCAGGACAGCTTATTCGAGAAGTAAGCCTTGTGAGCGAGAACCATAAAATCCGGGTTGATATTCGCGACTTAGCGCTTGGAAATTACCTCATCGCATTTCCGGAATTAACGAATCAAAAAGGCATCAAATTTGTCAAATTTTAACAAGATAACGACCGCTACTTGTCCCTGCTAGCATGGACGACAATACGCTAGGAGCCTGTTCAAGTGTAATTTCTTGACAAAAATCCGCCAAGTTCAATGACCAATCTTCTGCTATTTTAGCCCATAATTGTTGTTTATAGGCAAGTGGAGAGTCCGCCGAATAAATTCCTAGCATCCGCGCCCCGCGCAAAATAAAGGGGTACACTTGCATAGGCAATTCAACGCCCGACGCCATTCCACAAACAGCAACAGCACCACCGAATTTCAATCGCTTGACTACTTGAACAAGGTAATCCCCTCCAAGCGTGTCAATCGCCCCCGCATATTCCATCGCATATAATGCACGAACAGGTTCCTCAGCGAAATCCTGTCGAGCAATCACTCGGGAGGCCCCTAATACCTTCAACGTTTCCGCTAGCTCAGGCTTGCCGCTCAGTGCAACGACCGAATAGCCTAAATGACTCAACAAGCGAATCCCAATCATTCCCACGCCTCCGCTGGCACCCGTCACGAATACGTCACCCTTATCGGAAGTAACTTGATTAGCAACCAATGCATCTACCGCCATGGCGGCCGTTAAGCCTGCGGTCCCCCACTGCATCGCGACGCGAGTAGATAAATCATTGGGGATTTCAACAACCCAGTTGGCAGGCACAGCAATATATTCCGATAGGCCACCGTGTGCATTCATGCCCATATCGAACCCTGTCACCAACACGCGCATGCCAGGTTTGAAAGCGCCACTGATGTCAGAGACGACAACTCCAGCGGCATCGATACCCGGAATATGAGGAAAGTTGCGTGTGATTCCTTTATGGCCGCTGGCCGACAAAGCGTCTTTGTAATTCAAGGATGAATATTCGACTTTAATCAGCACTTCAGAAGTTGGCAAAAAAGTTGACGGCAAATTTTGTAGTTCCGTAGAGGCTTTGCCGTCTGAACTGATTTCCGTTACGAGTGCACGAAAAGATTGCATAGGTCTTATTTCTTTTCCCAGAAAAAGATCATTCTCGGGGATGTTTGTTCGTCAAACTTAGCTAAAGTATAGTCGCCTGCCAAATTTAAAAAAGTCAAGCCTGCCTGTTCTGCGTACTTTAAAAAATCAGCTTGGGAGATCAATTCGACTTTCTCTTGAAAGGCAAAGGATTGCCCTTGATCTTCAAAATCAATCGATTTATAGAGATAACCTCCTGCTTCCCATCGTTTGATGTGGAATAAGATGGAACCGCGTTTAACGGTTTCTTCTGGGACTAAATTCGTTCGAATGTAGGTTGGATTTAGAAAATCCATGACCAAAATCCCATCTTTTTTTAGGCCTCCTGCAAATGTTTGAAACGCACGAGCATTATCTTCAGGCGCATCAAAATACCCGAAACTCGTAAAGAAATTAAATACGACATCGTACTGGGCTTGCTTAGGAAGTGGTTCCCGAAGATCGTGAACAAAGAAATGTAAATGTTTATTTGCCAAACGATTCGCCTCCGCAATACTGCTAGGGGACAAATCAAATCCTTCTACCTCCATCCCATGGCGCTGAAGCATTTTGGCATGACGGCCTTTGCCACAAGCGGCATCTAGAACGAAGGCCCCTGTTGCAATTTTCAAATGCGCTTGCAAGGCTTCGATAAAATGTTTGGCTTCTTGCTCATCCCGACTTGCATACAAGAGGTGATAATAAGGGGAATCAAACCACGTACTAAACCAGGTAGCTTTTCCCATTATTTACGCAAAGCGATGTTTTGTAAAAAGTCTTGGTAGGCTAACTGAATCCCATCCTTTAATTCGATGTGGTGTTTCCAACCTAATTGATGTAGTTTCGAAACATCCATTAATTTACGCGGGGTTCCATCGGGCTTTGAAACATCCCAACGAATTTCGCCTTCAAAGCCAACAATTTGTTTAATCGTTTCTGCCAGTTCTTTGATGGTCACATCGACACCCGTACCGATATTAACAAGTTCTTCGTCGCTGTAATTTTCCATCAGGAATAAGCAGGCTTCAGCTAGGTCATCGGCATAAAGAAATTCGCGCATGGGTGAACCCGTCCCCCACAATTCCATGGCTTGGTCACCACGCGCCTTCGCTTCATGAAACTTACGAATCATTGCAGGCAACACGTGGGAATTTTGCAAATCATAATTATCATTCGGGCCATACAAGTTGGTAGGCATCACCGAAATAAAATCACAGCCATATTGTGCACGATAGGCCTCACACATTTTAATGCCTGCTATTTTAGCGATTGCATAAGGTTCATTCGTCGGTTCTAAAACACCCGTTAACAAATAGGACTCTTTCAATGGCTGAGAAGCCATTTTCGGATAGATACATGAGGACCCCAAGAACATTAATTTCGTTACTTGATTTAAGTAAGCCGCATGAATGACATGATTCTGAATCGCCAGGTTTTCATATAAAAAGTCTGCCCGGTACGTGTTATTGGCAATGATTCCGCCTACTTTCGCCGCAGCTAAAAACACATATTCCGGCTTTTCTTGTTGGAAAAAATCCAACACCGCTTGTTGGTTTCGTAAATCCAACTCCTTGGATGTGCGTACGACAATGTCCTGAAATCCATTTAATTTCAATTGTCGGACAATGGCAGAGCCCACCATACCTCGGTGTCCTGCTACATATATTTTAGCTTCCTTTTTCAATGATTGAATGATCTGAAAGATTTAACTCGTAAAAAACCTTGCAAAAATACATAAACTACCCAAGCTAATCATTTAAATTCCTATTTTTGGGAAATTTTTTTGAACGCATAGCGTTCTTAGAAGCCATGAAAATCAAGGTCCTCATTTTATTTTGCATTTCCCTAGCAGCATTAACCAGCTACGGCCAAACGCAAGCCGTGATTTCCTCCCATAAGCCTTTGACGGACACCAGTTCACAAAAAGGATTTTTGGGTGGGCGTTTAAGCACGGGCCTTGAGGAGCAATTGGAGGGCGCAAAAAAGATCAAATCAGAAAGTAGGGCCATCATAGAAGATTTAGGCATTAAAAACCTGGGGATCAAAGCGAGTATGCTCGCACGAAGAGCTGCCAAAAAATCTCCTCCGAAAGATGAATATTCAGGCATAAAAACAGAACGTCGCTTAGGCAATTATGGCAGCGGTGCTCGAAATACCTTAGAAGAAATCAATGTGGTCAAATATGTAGAGGATGAGGCCGTAAGCCCCTATGTAGCTGAAATTTGGTGGTTTGACCCCGCGCAATCACGCATCGTAACAGGCGCGCTGAAGGACAACAAATCAGCACAAATATGCCATGGACCTTTTAGTCGGGTTGTAAATCAAAATATAAGTGAACAAGGTTTTTTCTTCATGGGGGCCAAAGACGGCCGCTGGGAAACGTATGGACCTGAGGGAGAATTAGTAAACAAACAATATTATTATCGCGGATTTCCGGTGGAATCAAACATCAGTTATTACGATGCAGAACAAAAGAAAATCAAAGAAATTATCCCTGTCGTTTTCGGAAAAATTCGCGGACAATATCGTGCTTTTTATGCAGGTGGGAATGTCAAAGAAGAAGGTGTTCTTGACGACAATGTACGTGTAGGCAGATGGCGAGAATATTATGAATTTGGTTCGGGCGGCCGACTGAAAAAGGAATGGCGCTATGGAAAGGACAAGTTTGATAATCAAGAACCCGAATTAGTTCAAGAACGAGATGCACAAGGAAAGATAATTTTCCAGCTACAAAATAAGTTAGGCGAATGATCAAGACTCTATTTTTCTTGCTTAACATACTTTTGGGGGGCCAGCAGACAACTCCTCAGATGCTTTACAGCAACCCGATGGATGGGTTTGTCCTACATACGCGAAGCGAGCATGGTAACACCAATGCCCAAGCGGCTGAACGTACTTTTGCCGAGGAGGAAGATTCCAAATCCGATTCAGATGACTCGGATGACGAATTTAATCCTTTAGATCTGCTGAAAATTTATAGCACTCATGCAGAAAACAACTTTAGCACATCTCAAAAAAAACATATCATGTATGTTGGCGAATTAAGTCCAGCTTATTTACCCCCAATATTGAGTCCTCCTGATAAAATGCATGTTTTAATTCATTTAAATCACGCATTAAAATCTCATGATGAATACTCAAACGTATATAAAATCTTTCATTACTAATGATTGGAAATCGGGCATAGCCGTATTTTTAGTCGCATTACCGCTCTGCCTGGGCATTGCCCTGGCTTCAGGCGCTCCACTCATGGCGGGCCTCATGGCTGGCATTGTGGGTGGCTTACTTGTTTCCTTACTATCGGGCTCTGAATTATCGGTCAGTGGTCCTGCGGCGGGCTTAACCATTATCGTCGCACAAGCCATCTCAAGCCTTGGATCTTTTAACGGCTTTTTGGTCGCTGTCATTTTAGCTGGAATCATCCAAATCATCTTGGGTTTGTTGAAACTAGGTAAGATTGGTGGTTTTTTTCCGAGCTCTGTCATCCGGGGCATGTTGGTCGCTATTGGTGTAGTTATCATCTTAAAACAGATTCCCCATGCGCTGGGAGATGACCTCGATTTTATTGGTGAATTTGAATTCGACCAATCAGATGGGAAAAATACATTTTCCGAAATTCTCGCATCCATTGCGGAATTCAAGATGGGGGCAATCATAATTTCCCTGGCAGGGTTGGTATTATTATTTGCCTGGACCGCTTTGGGGAAGACCGTTAAACTATTAAATGCACTGCCTGCATCTTTGTTTGTGGTATTGATGGGCGTCTTGTTAAACATCCTGTTTGGCCTGTATTTCCCGAGTCTTTACTTAGGAGATTCAAAAGACCACATGGTAAACCTTCCCATTTTTAGTGATATCGGCGCTATTGCTGCGAGCATCGTAACACCCGATTGGTCATTCATATCCAATCCAAAAATTTGGCAAATTGCATTTACATTGGCTATTGTTGCTTCATTGGAATCACTCTTATCGCTCGAAGCAACGGATTCCCTAGATCCGCTTAAACGTATTTCATCCCCAGACCGTGAATTACTTGCGCAAGGAATCGGAAATGTAACCAGTGGCCTAATTGGAGGGCTCCCTATTACCTCCGTGATCGTTCGGTCATCGACCAACATTTATGCGGGCGGTAAATCAAGAATGTCAGGCTTTATGCATGGCTTACTCCTTTTGGTAGCAATTTTATTACTGCCTTTATACTTGAACAAAATTCCCTTAGCTTGCTTGGCAAGTATTTTACTTTACACAGGATATAAATTAGCGCACCCTGACCAATTCAAAAAAATTATCAAGGAAGGTTGGAAACAGTATGTTCCCTTTTTTGTTACTATCATTGTTGTTGTCAGCGTTGATTTATTGTGGGGTATTTTTGTTGGAACCGCAGTAGGTTTGGTGTTCGTCATCATAACGAATTACTCCGCTGTTTTCACCGTGTTTATCAATGGAAATGAGGTATTAATCAAATTCCAAAAAGACGTTACATTCCTACACAAAATGGCCATACAGGAAGCCTTACGAAAAATCCCTGAAGGAAGCGAAGTGTATATTGATATCTCAAAAGTTCACTTTATTGACCATGATGTCAATGAGCTCATCAACGATTTCCTATCTACTGCGAAAGCAAGAGGCATAGATGCCGACTTAAAGAAAAAATAACATGAAAGAATATAAAAAACTCTTACTAAGCAATAAAGCTTGGGCTGCAGAACGCCTCGAGTTAGATGCTACCTATTTTGATAACTTATCAAAAGACCAAAACCCCTTGTTTCTTTGGATCGGTTGTGCGGATAGCCGGGTACCCGCCGAAGAAATAACGCACGCGGATCCAGGTGATATTTTTGTACACCGCAATGTGGCCAACATGGTTGTTCACACGGATATCAATTTATTGTCGGTATTGCAGTATGCTGTCGAGGTGTTAGAAGTCAAGCATATTATTGTTTGCGGACACTACAATTGCGGCGGGGTTAAGGCGGCGATGACCAACCATGACTTTGGTTTGATCAACAAATGGTTACGGAACATTAAAGAAGTGTATGAAAAACACTTTAAAGAGTTACACGAAATCGACAATGAGGAAAAACGGTTTGACAGACTTGTCGAACTCAATGTGACTGAACAAATTCAAAATCTAGCGAAAACGACTATTGTTCAGAAAGCTTGGCAAAAACGCCAATTTCCACATCTACATGGCTGGGTTTTCGATATCCACCATGGACATATTAAAGAAGTATTGAATATCAATGCGGGTGAATGGACGAGTCCCGTCTTTCATTACGACTTTTAATGATTCCTCCCACTTAAGCTTTGGCAATCCTTCAAGGTTTGCCAAAGCTAGCGGGAAAAAACGGCTAAACGCCTCAGAAAACTTATAAATTCGTTTTAATTTTCAACTCATCCAATTGGTCTTGCGCCAATGGAGATGGTGAATCAATCATCACGTCACGACCCGCATTGTTTTTAGGGAATGCGATGTAATCACGAATTGACTCTGTTCCTCCGAACAACGAGCAAAGACGGTCGAAACCAAATGCCAACCCACCATGTGGCGGCGCACCATATTCGAATGCGTCTAACAAGAACCCGAATTGGGCTTTTGCCTCCTCCTCAGTAAATCCGAGTACTTGGAACATTTTCGATTGTAAATCTTTTTGGAAGATACGAATCGAGCCTCCGCCCACTTCCACGCCATTCACGACTAAATCGTACGCATTCGCACGAACTTTACCAAATTCCCCGGCTTCCATCAAGGCGATATCTTCTGGCTTTGGACTTGTAAAAGGATGGTGCATCGCGAACCAACGGTCCTCTTCCTCGCCGTACTCCAACAAAGGGAAATCAACAACCCAATGAACTTTATAATTGTTCGGGTCACGCAATCCCATGCGCGTTCCCATTTCAAGACGAAGTTCATTCAATTGCTTACGCACTTTGTCTCCATCGCCTGACAACACCAAAATTAAATCGCCAGCCTCCGCTTGGAAAGCCGAAGCCCACGCAGCTAAATCAGCCTCCGAATAAAATTTATCAACGGATGATTTCACAACACCGTCCAGCTGAACACGTGCATAAATCAACCCTTTGGCACCAATCTGTGGACGACGAACAAAGTCCGTCAACTCATCCAATTGTTTACGCGTATACTCCGCAGCTCCTTTTACACAAATACCCACGACGGTATTCGCGGAATCAAATACTTGAAAATCTTTACCCGAAGTCAAATCTACGCCCTCTCCTTTCAACTCCACAAACTTCATGTCGAAACGAATATCCGGCTTATCCGAACCGTAATATTTCATCGCATCCGCATAAGTCATGCGCGAAACCTGACCAATGTCCAATTTTTTGACCGACAAAAACAAGTGACGAATCAAACCTTCAAACATATTCAGAATATCTTCCTGCTCCACAAATGACATTTCACAGTCAATTTGCGTAAACTCAGGCTGACGATCAGCACGCAAATCTTCGTCCCGGAAACATTTCACAATTTGGTAGTAACGATCAAATCCCGAAACCATCAACAATTGCTTAAAGGTTTGCGGCGATTGCGGCAAAGCATAAAATTCACCTGGATTCATCCGAGATGGCACGACGAAATCACGTGCCCCTTCCGGCGTAGACTTAATCAATACAGGTGTCTCCACCTCAATAAAATCTTGCTTATCCAAATAATTACGAACCTCACGTCCTACTTGATGACGCAAACGTAGACTCTCGCGAATCGGGTTGCGACGCAAGTCCAAATAGCGATATTTCATGCGAATATCGTCACCTCCATCCGTTTCATCTTCAATTAAAAATGGTGGCAATTTCGCTGGATTTAAGATGCGTAAATTCGTCACCTTAATCTCGATATCGCCTGTTGGCAATTTATCATTCTTCGCCAAACGCTCCACAACCACGCCTTCTGCTGCGACAACAAACTCCCGACCCAAGCCACGGGCTAAAGTCAAGGCCGACGGATCTGATTTCCCTTCCTCCAACATTAATTGGGTAATGCCATAACGATCGCGTAAGTCGATCCATAACATGCCTCCCTTATCACGTGTTTTTTGAACCCAACCACATAATGTGACTGTTTGGCCCACGTGCTCCATTCTCAATTCGCCGTTCGTGTGTGTACGTAACATAGTTTATTATAAAAATTCGTGCAAAATTACGGAAAAGAGTATGTAGTGTAAAACATTTACCTGTTTATTCTTATTTAGTTAATTTCACGGGAAATTAAATCAGCATGTCAACAGTCGGAATTGTCGGATCAGGTATAGGAGGAATTGCATTCGCGATTCGCATGCAAATAATGGGGCATGCGGTGACGGTCTTCGAAGCGAATGAACGTCCTGGCGGAAAGTTGGGCCTTTTGGCAATGCAAGGTTACCGCTTCGACACAGGCCCTTCCTTATTTACGATGCCGCAATTAGTGGATGAATTATTCCAACTTGCCGGAAAAAATCCCCGAGACTATTTTAATTACGAACGCTTACCTGAGATTTGCAGTTATTTTTGGGATGACCAAACACGCTTAAAAACACTTGAGGATCCGGGCGAAACAGCCTCTTTGATGGCTGAGGCATTACAAGAGGATGCAGCCACAATTTACCGTTACATTAAAGAGGCAGGCGAGAAATACAACATCGTAAGCGATTTATTCCTGGATGATTCCTTGCATAAATTGAGCACCTGGACAAGTAAAAAAGCGCTGCATGGCTATGCCAATTTGCATAAACTCGGGTTGTTTCAGACCATGCATCAGGCGCACAAATCGAAGTTCAAAAACCCGAAAACGGTGCAATTGTTCGATCGATATGCCACCTACAACGGCTCTGACCCCTATCAAACGCCGGCAACGCTTTCCATCATTCCACATTTAGAATATAATCTAGGCGCCTATTTTCCGAAAGGAGGCATGATTGAAATCCCGAATGCTTTAGTTCGATTAGCACAGGAACTAGGAGTTCAGTTCCGCTTGAACGAAGCCGTGGAGAAAATTCGCACACATGGCAATGTCGCAAACGGCATTCAAACTAAAATGGGGGTCTATGATTTTGATATCGTAGCAAGTAATGCAGACATTCGGCCGAGTTATAAGCAGTTATTGCCCGAAAACCTTCGGCCAAGCCATTTACTCAACCAACCTAAGTCAAGCTCGGGGATCATTTTTTATTGGGGAATCAATCGCGTATTTGAGGAATTAGGCGTTCATAACATCTTTTTTTCGAAGGATTATCGGGCTGAATTTGAGGCCATATTCAAGCAGGAAAATCTGTTTGATGACCCTACTGTCTACATACATATCTCAAGCAAAGTGGCAAAAGAGGATGCGCCAGATGGTTGTGAAAACTGGTTTGTGTTGATCAATGCCCCTGCAAATTCGGGCCAAGATTGGGATTCCCTCATACAATCATGTCGAACAAATGTCATCCAAAAAATCAATCGGGTACTTGGAATTAATTTGGAAGACCATATCGTCGTGGAAGATTATTTAGATCCGCGGCGCATTGAATCCCGAACTTCATCGGCTGGAGGCGCTCTGTATGGCAACTCTTCCAATAATAAATTTGCCGCGTTCTTGCGACATCCTAATTACCGTGCTGCGATTAAAAACATGTATTGGATTGGGGGGAGTGTTCATCCGGGTGGCGGAATTCCACTTTGCTTGAGTTCTGCAAAAATTGCCGTCAAGCTTTTTCAAGAAAATGCTTAATTTCGCATGAAAATTTTATAACCATGATTCAAAGACCACAAACAATCTTCTTAACGCTTGTTATTATTGCCAATTGCCTTGTCACATTAGGTTGGAGCATTTGGGCTAAAGTAGGCCAAGCTGGACAAAGAGCTGAATTATTTTTCAATGAATGGACGCTATCAGCTGGAGGCAAGACGACTTCCTCAAGCGCGATTGCCATCACGATATTATTGACCTTGTCGACCATCGTCACATTGGTAACGATTTTTTCTTTCAAAAATCGTATTCGTCAAATGATGCTTGGACTAATTAATTCTCTGTTGCTCGCTGGCGCAATGGGCTATGCCTTCTGGGTGATTTTCAAAGAAGCAATGCCGACATTCGAACCGGAGGCACAAGGAAAATACGGCTACGGATTCTATGCGATGGTTGTGGCATTATTGGCCAATATGATAGCAAATCGTTTGGTACGTAAAGACGAGATGTTAGTGCAGTCGTCGAACCGCATGCGCTAATTTTAAACGATTCCCTCTTTTAAAAGGTCGTGGAGATGAACAAATCCCACGGCCTTTTTATTTTCCGTCACGACCAATTGGGTAATATTCAAAGATTGCATGATGGCCAAAGCCTCCGTGGCAAAAGCATCTGCCTCGATTGTTTTCGGCGTGCGATTCATCATGTCGGCCAATTGAATTTCTGACCAATTCGAATGCTGCTCCAACATCCGACGAACATCTCCATCGGTAATAATACCAACAAGTTGATTATTTTCCCCTACAATCGCCGTGGCACCTAAGCGCTTCGAACTGATTTCGTGAATAGCCTCTTGAATACTTGCGGCAGGTGTGATGACTGGAAAATCGTGTTGGGGGTAAATATCACTTACTTTCAAGTACATGCGTTTGCCTAAGGCTCCACCAGGGTGGTATTTCGCAAAATCCTGGGCTGTGAAACCTTTGCACTCCAACAAACAAACCGCTAATGCATCACCGAGCGCTAACGCAACCGTGGTAGATGTTGTAGGCGCTAAATTCATCAAATCCGCCTCTTGTTCTGCCAACGCATGCAAGATAAAATCCGCTTGTTGGCCTAAATAGGACTGTTTATTCGAAACCATCGCAATCAAGGTAACCCCTGTTCGCTTGATCAGCGGAACCAAAACTTTAATCTCCGGTGTGTCCCCTGATTTGGAAATACAAATCACGGCATCTCCGTCTTGAATCATACCTAAATCTCCGTGAATAGCATCCGCTGCATGCATAAACAATGCGGGCGTTCCTGTCGAGTTCATCGTTGCCACAATCTTTTGGGCGATAATCGCCGACTTCCCGATACCGGTAAAGACGATGCGACCTTTGCTTGCCAATAAATGTTCGACACAAGCTTCGAATTCGGAATCAATTCCATCGCTTACACGAAGAATAGCCTCAGCTTCTTGGCTTAAAACTTTTTTTGCTGTGCTTTGGATATTTTTGCTTAATTTCAATGTTAGTAAGAATTTGGGGACCGACAAAGATAACCAATTCTTATGCAATAACTGAAACACTTACGCCACGATATAAATTATGCCGACTTCCATTTCTAGTGAGGTATTGAAGGAACAGCTCAAAAAAACCTTTGGCTTTAGCCAGTTCAGGGGTGAGCAAGAAGCAATCATTCGGAATACGATTGATGGCCGTAATAGTTTCGTATTAATGCCGACCGGTGCCGGCAAATCGCTTTGTTATCAATTACCTGCGATTGTGATGCCTGGGACAGCCATTGTGATTTCGCCATTAATTGCATTAATGAAGAATCAGGTGGACCAAATGCTAGCTTTTGGCATCAATGCACAGTTTTTAAACTCTTCGTTGAGTCGGGCGGAAATTAATCGCGTGAAAGCCGAGGTAATTAGCGGAAGCGTTAAATTACTCTACATCGCTCCTGAGTCACTGAATAAACAAGAGAATCTTAATTTCTTACAGCAAGCAAATATATCGTTCGTAGCCATCGATGAGGCACACTGTATCTCCGAATGGGGACATGATTTCCGTCCTGAGTACCGTAAAATTCGCAACATCATCGAATCGATTGATGCCAAATTGCCGATCATCGCCTTAACAGCGACTGCAACACCGAAAGTGCAGCAGGATATTCAGAAGACATTAAACTTAGAAGACGCGACCGTTTTCAAATCTTCCTTCAATCGGAAGAATTTGTATTACGAGATCCGTTCAAAGAAAGATATAGACAAGC
Source organism: Aquirufa regiilacus (assembly GCF_032470275.1). Lineage (NCBI taxonomy): Bacteria > Pseudomonadati > Bacteroidota > Cytophagia > Cytophagales > Flectobacillaceae > Aquirufa > Aquirufa regiilacus. The sequence goes on along the minus strand of NZ_JAVNWW010000002.1, from coordinate 268,052 downwards.
AATTGATTCGCTACATAAAAAGCCACACAGGCAAGGCGGGGATTATTTATTGCTTAAGTAGAAAACGCGTAGAGGAAGTTTCAGAACTTTTAGGGGTCAATGGCATTAAAGCCCTTCCCTATCATGCAGGACTCGATCCACAAATACGCATGTCGAACCAAGAGGCGTTTTTGAATGAGGAGGTTGAGGTCATGGTTGCGACCATTGCGTTTGGGATGGGCATTGACAAACCAGACGTTCGTTTTGTTATTCACTACGATGCACCCAAATCCCTGGAAGGCTATTATCAAGAAACAGGGCGTGCTGGCCGTGATGGCTTGGATGGAACCTGCATCTTGTTCTACACCTACGATGATATTTTAAAATTAGACAAGTTCAATAAAGATAAAGCCGTTTCTGAGAAGGAAAACGCGAAGATTTTATTGAGCGAAATGGTCTATTATGCGAATTTGGGTGTGTGCCGAAGAAAGCAATTATTAAGCTATTTTGGCGAGCATATGGCAGACAACTGTGGCTTTTGCGACAATTGTATGCATCCAACGGCTACCTATAAAGCCGAGCAAGAGGTTTCTTTGGTATTAGAAGCGGTCAAACAAACCGGCGAAAAATTCGATGCAGAGCATATTGCAGATGTTTTGGAAGGCAAAACCAACCAATACACGCAAAGCTATGAACATGAAAAGCTCTCGGTATTCGGCAAAGGGAAAACCATTTCTTGGGCGATTTCAGATGAAGATGAGGATGATGACGAGGATGATGATGACACAGATGGCGAAGAGCAAGCACCTAAAAAGCAGAAGCTGCGTAAAAAGAAGAAAGAAGTAAATCCGGAGGATGAAAAATCACCTTGGATATCTTTCATCAAGCAGGTGCTGATTTATGATTTATTGACAAAAGACATCGAAAATTACGGTGTTCTACATTTGAGTGAAAAAGGAGAGGCTTTTTTAAAAGACTCGCATCCGTTAACCTTCTCGCGTGACCACGATTACGAGCAGGAAGCTATTACGGCAGAAAATGATGAAGAAAATGCGGCAATTGGAGCGAAAGCTTACGATGATGCATTATTTGAAATCTTAAAAAACCTGCGTAAAAAGGTAGCCAAGGAGAAAAACCTTCCTCCTTATGTCATTTTTCAGGATCCATCGTTGGAAGAAATGGCAACCACCTACCCGACTACGCAAGAAGAAATGGCGCAGATCAATGGCGTGGGGATGGGAAAAGTAGTCAAGTTTGGGAAGCAATTCTTGGATGTAATTATTCGATATGTAGAAGAAAATGAGATTGAGACAGCGAAGGAAGTCGTAGTTAAATCAACTGTCAATAAATCTAAAATCAAGATTTACATTATCCAGCAAGTGGACCGTAAAATCGATTTAGACTTAATTGCAGAGCAGAAAGAATTATCGATGACCGAGTTGATCGAGGAAATCGAAACGATCTGTTATTCGGGAACTAAATTGAATTTAGATTACTTTATTAACCAAGTAATCGAACCGGATAAGCAGGAAGAAATCTTCGATTATTTTATGTCGGCAGATACCGACAACATTGCACAGGCCTTAGATGAATGTAACATTGAGGATGTAAGTGAGGAAGAGTTGCGTTTAATGCGCATTAAGTTTTTGAGTGAATTAGCCAATTAATAAAACAGATGAATGTATTAATTATCGGGTCTGGGGGTCGTGAACATGCTTTTGCATGGAAAATAGCTCAAAGCCCACAACTAAGTAGTTTATTTATTGCCCCAGGTAATCCTGGGACAGCGCGTATAGGTACGAATTTAGCCATCGGAGTAGCTGATTTAGCCGGAATAACACAAGCCATTCGGGAACATCAAATTGATTTAGTCGTTGTTGGGCCAGAGGAGCCCTTGGTCAAAGGTGTTCGAGATTACATTGAGTCACAAGATGATTTAAAGCATGTAGGAATCGTCGGTCCTGGAGCGGAAGGAGCACAATTAGAAGGAAGTAAAGATTTCTCTAAAAACTTCATGCATCGCCATGGAGTACCGACGGCGGCATCGCAAACCTTTACGAAGGAGAGCATTGAAGCAGGATTAGCCTATTTAGACACACAATCCTTACCCATTGTCTTGAAGGCAGATGGCTTAGCAGCAGGAAAAGGCGTGATCATCGCATTAACGTTGGAAGAAGCGAAGGCATCCTTACGGGAAATGCTTTTGGACTCGAAATTTGGTGCGGCGTCAGACAAGGTCGTGATTGAACAATTTTTACGCGGAATAGAACTATCTGTTTTCGTATTAACAGATGGTGAAAACTATGTTGTCTTGCCAGAGGCAAAAGATTATAAGCGTATTGGCGACAACGATGAAGGACTGAATACGGGCGGTATGGGGGCTGTTTCCCCTGTCCCATTCGCGACGGCATCCTTTATGGAACATGTGGATAGCAAGGTGATTAAACCGACATTAGCCGGACTAAAGGCTGATGGAATTAAATACCAAGGATTTATCTTCATCGGTTTAATGAACCATGAGGGAGAACCATATGTCATTGAATACAATGCCCGTATGGGAGACCCTGAAACGGAAGTTGTGTTACCTAGAATCGAATCAGATTTCTTATCTTTGCTTCTTGCGGCTGCCAAAGGCACATTGGACAAAGAAAAAATTGAAATCTCTGAACAATATGCTGTGACAACGATGGTTGTCGCAGGTGGTTACCCGGAAGATTACCGAAAAGGGGATGTCATTACGGGATTAGATCAGGTGACTGAGGCGCACATTTTCCAAGCTGGGACGCGTGAAGAAGCAGGTCAATTGGTAACAAGTGGCGGTCGAGTGATCGCATTAACAGGAACTTCGAATACCCTGGAAAGAGCAATTCAAAAGTCTCAAAAGGCAGCGCTTGCGATCCAGTTCGAAGGTAAAAATTTTAGAAGAGATATTGGCTTAGACGTTCTCCGGTATAAAGGATAATTTGCCAATCAAGCATATATTATGGCATGTAAATCGTGTTCAACAGGATCTTGTGGATCCAAAAGCGTAACGGGCGAAGTGGCAGGATGTCAAAGCAACGGAGGTTGTGGCTCAGGTGGCTGCAACAAAATGAATGTCTTTGATTGGCTTTCCGACTTGGATGTGCCACAATTCCAGCGTTTCCACGTCGTTGAAATCAAATTCAAGGGTGGACGTAAAGAATACTTCCGCAACTCAAATAAACTTGAACTACACACAGGTGATGCTGTGATGATTGAATCGAGCACAGGTATTCACCTAGGGGTAGTCTCGCTTCAAGGCGAATTGGTCCGCTTGCAATTATTAAAAAAGAGCATCAAGGATGATGACAATTTAAAGTCCATCGTTCGCATTGCGACAGATAAAGACTTAGAAAAGCATGAGCAAATGATTGCACGCGATATGCCGACCATGTATCGTGGACGTCAAATCATTGGTGATTTAAAGCTTAATATGAAATTATCTGATGTGGAGTTTCAATCAGATGGAACAAAGGCTGTTTTTTACTATTCGTCAGATGACCGCGTTGATTTTCGTGAATTGATCAAACTTTTAGCGACTGAGTTCAAAGTGCGTGTGGAAATGAAGCAAATTTCCTTGCGTCAAGAAGCAGGTCGTTTAGGTGGAATCGGAGTTTGTGGACGCGAATTATGTTGTTCTACTTGGTTAACGGATTTCAAAAACGTAACCACATCTGCTGCACGTTATCAAAATTTATCGTTGAACCCAGTCAAATTAAGTGGCCAATGTGGTCGATTGAAATGCTGCTTAAACTATGAATTAGAAACGTATATGGATGCCCTAAAAGGCATCCCGACGATCGAAGGCCGACTAAAAACGAAGAAAGGCGACGCGATTCTTCAGAAGACTGACATTTTCAAACGCATGATGTGGTTTGGTATTGTGGGTGAAGAAGCGATTTGGATACCCGTAAGCTGTGACCGTGTAGCTGAAATTATTGAGTTAAATAAACAAGGAATTATTCCAGAATCCTTCTCGGATTTAAATCCAGATGCACCAGTAGTTGAAAAGCCATCACTTTCCGAATTAAATTCTGATTTGGAGCGTATGGACAAGAAATATGGTGGAAAGAAACCGGCCAACAAACCAGGGAATAACCGAGGAGGCCGTGACCGTTTCGAAAACCGTGGACCACGTGAAAACCGTGGACCGAGACCAGATGGTCGCGATAATCCACGCGGACCTCGACCAGAGAATCGTGGGCCAAAACCCGCAACACCCGGAAATGAAGGTGATGCAAACCGTGGACCGAGACCTGAAGGTCGCGATAATCCACGCGGACCTCGACCAGATAATCGTGGGCCAAAACCCGCAACGCCCGGAAATGAAGGTGATGCAAACCGAGGACCAAGACCACAACAGGAACGTAAACCTAGACCGGAACAAGTACCTAAGCCAGAAGGCGTAGCACCCGGTGTAGACGGAGAAAACGCAACACCGAAACCGTTTAAAAAGAAGTTTAAGAAGAAATTCAAACCACGCCCACCGCGTGAGGGAGGTTCTTCTGAGGCCCCTGCAGCTCAATAAGCTATGTATATAAAGCGCATTATCCTTTTCATGATGGTCTTGTTCGCTTTTGCTTGCCAAAACGACACCTTGGTTGACCAAACCGTCTCCTTGTCGGAACACGGTTGGCTACAAAAAAACAAAATCGTCATTGATTTTCAGGTGACTGATACAAGTAAAGCATACGATGTTCGGGTTGCATTGCGGCAGTCAATCGAATACCCGTATTACAATTTGTATTTCGTTCCTAAAGTCGTCAATCCAGAAGGGAAAGTCATTAAACGTGCTTTTGCGGAGGCATTTCTGTATGACGCAAAGACAGGAAAACCGAAAGGAAGCGGATTAGGCGATATGTACAGCCATCAATATACGATTTTCAAAGGGCTGCACTTCACCCGATTAGGCAAGCACCAAGTTAGCTTGGAACAATACATGCGGACAGATACGCTGAAGGGAATCATTTCAGCAGGCGCGTCCATCATTGAAACCACAGCAAACGATGGCCAAAATTGACGATATTGATAAGCAAATTCTAGCCTTCTTGCATGAAGACGCATTCATGTCCAATAAGGAAATGGCCTCCAGGCTTGGATTAAGTGCAACCCCCGTTCATGAGCGAATTAAGCGCATGGAAAAAGAAGGTGTCATTACCGGGTACAAAGCTACAATCAACCCGAATAAACTCGGCAAATCCTTAACCGTTTTCTGTGATATTTCACTCAAAGAACATGCCGCGGAATATTTAAATCAATTCGAAACCGATGTCATGTCGCTCATAGAAGTCCAAGAATGCTATTGCGTCTCCGGACACAGTGACTTTCTTTTAAAGATTGTCGTTTCAGATATGGATGAATACCGCAATTTTATCTTGCATAAATTAGCTAGCATCAAAAATATCGGAAATGCCCAGAGCCACTTTGTGATGAATCAAATTCAAAACGAACAAATTTTACCCTGGTTAACCAATAAAACAGCCCAATAAACCTACAATTTAGGACAGCCAATCGTAGGAAAATAGGTAATTTGACTTTCCTCCTAAACCGACTATAAAAACTATGAATAAAGTAACCAAAACCATCGTCTCGCTTGCATCCATTGCCTTAATCCTTGGACTCGCATTTTACCCGAAAATCAAACAAGCTATTTCAAAAAATCCTGAGGAGGATGCCAAAAAGGAGAAAGGCGGCCCAGGAGGAAAAGGTGGCGGAAAAACAGCTGTTGTTGTCTCTGTCGTTAAATCAACGCGCCTAGATGACATGGTGAATTCGACGGGAAGTATTTTGGCCAACGAAGAAGTTGAGGTTCGTTCTGAAATCGCAGGCCGGATCATTCTATTGAATATCAAGGAAGGCGATGTGGTACAGAAAGGAACCGTCCTTTTCCGCATTAATGATGATGATTTACAAGCACGTTTGCGCAAATTAGGCTTCAACAAAAAGCTAGCAGAAGACAATGAAGCGCGTCAAAAAATCTTATTACAAAAAGAGGCCATCTCGCAACGAGAATATGACATTGCAGTAAATTCAGTCAATACCATCGAGGCGGACATCGAAGATTTGAGAGCTCAAATCATCAAGACAACCGTGAAAGCTCCATTCGCAGGAACCATTGGTTTCCGCTATGTTAGCTTAGGAAGTTATATTTCCCCAACGACGAAAATCGCAACCTTAACAAATACAAACCCGGCCAAGATTGAATTCTCCATTCCGGCAAAATATGCGACGGCAATCCGTAAAGGAAGCACCGTTGAGTTTCAAACTGAAAATGAAGACAAAACCTTTATAGGTAAAGTATATGCGATTGACCCGAAAATTGATCCATTAACGAGAACATTGCAAATCCGTGCTCTAGCAGCAAATCCAGGCAACCAATTAGTTCCAGGGGCTTTTGCTAAAGTTAATTTGATTTTAAAATCGAAGGGGAGCGCAATTCTTATCCCCACAGAAGCTGTCATTCCTGAGGCATCTGGAAACAAAGTATTTATCGTGAAGCAAGGAAAATCGGTTCCGGTGAAAGTGAAACTTGGTAATCGCGGCGAGAAGAATGTTGAGATTTTATCTGGACTATCCATCGGCGACACCCTTATTACCAATGGGGTTATCCAAGTTAAACCAGACGGTGAAGTGGAAATCAAAGAAGTTGTAGAATAAAGGATTTATGGCGTCCATCTATGCGAGTCGGTCCTTATGGGAATACAAATTTCGAAAACTAAGCTATTGGTTTTCGGCGTGTATTTCCTATGCCCAACTTTACCTTAGCATACGCCTTGCTCGTATTTCTAAACCTGTTGTCGGCATATTACTAGCCGAACACTTGGGTGATATTGTTGCTGCAGAGCCCATTATCGATGCGCTACGGACAAAACATCCAAACGCGCGAATCGTGTGGATTGTAAAAGATTTGTACAAAGGCCTTTTGGAAAATCATCCACACCTTGACCAGGTATTGACAGAAAATTCAGTTTTGGCTAGCACGTGGTTAAGCAAGCGTTCCCCATTCTCGCATTTCTATAATTTACACATGAATGATTTGCGATTTGACCCTTATTTTAATCGCGTATTGTTCAATGCGCAGGCAGAAAAAATAGGGTTAAACAAATACAATTATTACCAGCGGGGTAATCTCTTGAAGGGAATTTACGACCTGTGCGATATCCCCTATTTAGATTCAAAGCAGCCAAAACTATATTTAGATCATGCTAAGAAGTTTGACTTACCCTCGAAATATTGGGTAATTCATCGGAAATCGAATGGCGCCGACCGTGAATGGCAAGATCAACATTGGATAGCCCTGATTAATCAAGCGCTAGAAACCTATGGCATTTCGATTGTGGAAGTAGGCGCTTCAGAAGGCTTAACTCTTTCAGATCCGAAATTCATCTCGATGGTTGGGAAGACAAGTGTGGTTGACATGGCTCACATCATTTCAGGTGCTCAGTTATTTATCGGCATCGATTCGGGTCCCGCGCACATGGCAAATGCCTTTGAAATTCCGGGCCTGCTATTGCTCGGCGAATATAAAAACTTTAAAAACCACATGCCTTACTCAGGATCCTACGAACAAGGTCGCGCGATGATTTACCATAATCCAGATGGTTCGTCGGCTGAAATTCCATTGGAAACCGTTTGGCACCAACTAAGTAAATTAATACCAATTCCAGCAACGCAATTGGCCTAAACCTATTCAACCTATGGCATCCTTATCAGACATCAGCATTAAACGACCCGTACTTTCCATTGTCATGTCCGTGACGATTATCGTATTTGGTTTAATTGGCTACTCCTACCTAGGAATTCGCGAATACCCGTCGGTTGACCCACCCGTCGTTACCGTCCAAACAAGTTATACGGGTGCTAACGCTGACATCATCGAATCGCAGATTACCGAGCCACTCGAGGAATCCATCAACGGCATCGCGGGAATTAAAACGCTTTCAAGCTCGAGTCGGGATGGTCGTTCGAACATCACCGTTGAATTTGATTTAGCAGTCAACATTGAAGATGCGGCGAATGACGTACGTGACCGCGTTTCACGCTCCATGGCCTTATTGCCCAAAGATGTAGATCCGCCGGTCGTTTCCAAGGCTGATGCAGACTCCAACCCAATCTATAACTTGAACATCTATTCCAACACACGTGATTTGTTGAGCTTAAATGAAATCGCAACACGAAATGTGAAGGAAAAGCTTCAAACCATTCCAGGTGTCAGTTCCGTGCAAATGTGGGGCGAGAAGAAATATGCAATGCGATTGCACATTGACCCAGAGCGTTTGGCATCCTTCCGATTAACGGCACCTGACATCGTTAATGCGTTAACGAAACAAAACATCGAGTTGCCATCCGGAAGTATTGAAGGAAATAACACCGAATTGACAGTTCGTACGCAAGGGCGTATGACTTCGGTAGAGGACTTTAATAACTTAATTATCCGCGAAGAGGGCGACCGCTCAGTTAAATTTTCAGATGTAGGTAATGCAGAGCTCGCACCAGAAAACGAAAAAACGTTCTTTAAGCGTGACATGGTTCCGATGATTTCCATCGCGGTAGTTCCTCAACCGGGATCTAACCAAATAGAGATTGTCGATCAAATTCATAAAAAATTAGTACAAATTCAGTCGACAATTCCTGGTGATGTTATCCTGAAAGAAGGATTTGATAACACAAAATACGTTCGCAAATCCATTGAAGAAGTTGAGGAAACAATCTTAACTGCCATATTATTGGTAACGATTGTCATCTTCTTGTTCTTGCGTGATTGGCGTTCTACCATCATTCCCTTAACAGCAATTCCTGTTTCCTTGATTGGCGTGTTCTTCTTTATGTATTTGGCGGGATTCTCCATCAACGTATTAACCTTGTTGGGAATTGTCCTCTCCATTGGCCTAGTCGTGGATGATGCCATTGTTGTACTAGAAAATATCTATACCAAAATCGAAGAGGGTCTTACACCCTGGGAAGCAGCTTTGGCAGGATCAAAAGAAATCTACTTTGCTGTTATTTCAACGACTGTTACACTTGCGGCGGTATTTTTACCTGTCATTTTCTTGCAAGGCATCACCGGGCAATTATTCCGTGAATTCGGAATTGTGGTGGCAGGTTCTGTTATCATCTCAGCCTTTGTATCGCTGACGCTAACTCCTATGTTGAGTTCGAAACTTCTTAAAGGGGGACATTCGAAGCCTTGGTTTTACAATGTAACAGAACCCTTTTTCGTTTGGTTAACTAGTGCCTATGAAAATTCGTTGCAATCCTTCTTGAAAATTCGTTGGGTTGCCTGGGTCATTATGATTAGCCTTGTGGGAGTGATTTATGGTTTATTCAAAACGGGTGCAATCCCGTCGGAATTAGCGCCACTGGAAGACCGAGGCCAATTGCGAATTAGTGCGACCGCACCGGAAGGCGCAACCTTCGATTACATGTTAAATTTTACGGATGAATTCACCGAATTCATCATGAAAGATATTCCCGCGGCGGAACGAAGTGCGATTTACACGATTACATCCCCAGGCTTTGGGAATGCAGGTTCGAACTCAGGAATGATTCGCGTATTATTGAGTGATTCGAATACGCGCAGGAGCCAACAAGCCATTGTGGATGCGCTTCAACCGAAGGTCAAAAAATTCTCTGGGGCGAAATCAATTGTGATTCAGGAGCCTACTTTACAAACGGGTCAGCGCGGTGGCGGTGGTTTGCCTGTCGCCTTTGTTATCCAGGCCCCCAACTTCGAAAAATTAAAGAAAATGATGCCGCAGTTTATGGCAAAAGTGCGTGATTCGCCAAAATTCGAGGTTTCTGATATCAATTTAAAATTCACGAAGCCGGAATTGCGTTTGGAAATTGATCGCGCAAAAGCACAGAACCTTGGCGTATCCATTCAGGATGTTGCGCAAACCCTGCAGTTGGGTCTTTCAGGTAGACGTTTCGGGTACTTCATTATGGATGGTAAGCAATACCAGGTCATTGGTCAAATCAATCGCTCTCTTCGTAATGATGTGAATGACTTAAAATCCCTTTATGTTAAAAACAACCGTGGCGATTTAATCCAATTAGACAACATGGTTAAGATTACGGAGCAAAGTACACCGCCGCAATTATTCCGTTTCAACCGCTATTCAGCGGCAACCGTAACGGCTCAGATGGCAAAGGGAGTTACTTTGGGAGAAGCCTTGGATGAAATGGATAAATTAGCGAAAGAGACCTTTGATGAAACATTCTCTACCGCTTATGATGGCCAAAGTAAACAATTTAAAGAATCCAGTTCTTCTTTATTATTCGCATTTGCCTTGGCGATCTTATTGATTTACTTAATTCTTTCCGCGCAATTTGAGAGCTTTATTGATCCCTTTATTATCTTATTTACGGTGCCTTTGGCAGTGGCAGGGGCCCTATTATCTTTATGGGATTTTAGCCAAACCTTAAACATTTTCTCGCAAATCGGGATCATTGTATTGATTGGACTCGTAACCAAAAATGGTATCCTAATTGTCGAATTTGCCAACCAAAAGAAAGAAACAGGGTTGTCAAAACTAGAAGCCGTAAAATCAGCCGCAACAGCTCGTTTTAGACCGATTATCATGACATCCTTGTGTACGATTTTAGGTATTTTACCGATTGCCTTAGCACTAGGATCGGGCTCAACGAGCCGTGTTTCCATGGGTATCGCTGTTGTGGGAGGTATGTTATTCTCCACAACATTAACGCTCTATGTCATCCCTGCGATATATAGCTACATGTCGCGTAATCTAAAAAAGACACATGTTGACTGATGAAATTTGGATGCAACGAGCCCTCGACCTGGCACAACTGGGTGGAGGCTTTGTTGTTCCTAATCCTTGGGTAGGTTGTGTCGTTGTTCGGGATGGGATTATGTTAGGGGAAGGGTATCATGCCCACTATGGTGGACCCCATGCGGAAGTTCGGGCATTTGAGGGCATACAAGATGCGAGCGGGTCAACGGCTTATGTAAGCCTAGAACCTTGCAGCCATACGGGCAAAACACCTCCCTGCGCAAACCTCCTCATTAAGCACCAAGTTCAACGGGTTGTCATCTGTAATTTAGACCCTAATCCACTGGTAGCGGGTCAAGGAGTCGCCAAATTACAAGCGGCAGGAATAGACGTGCAAATAGGTGTCTTGTCGGAAAAAGGAGAACTGATTAATCGGCGCTTTTTCTATTATCATCGAAATCAAAGATCCTACATTACGGTCAAGTACGCATCTTCCGCTGACCAGTTTATCGCACATTCAAATGGACATGCACAGGTGTTTTCAAATGCGATAAGTCACCAACTCGTACATCGCTTACGCGCAGAACATCAGGCCATATTGGTAGGCGTGAATACCGCAAATGCGGACAATCCAAGCCTAACAACGCGTTCATGGCCAGGGAACTCGCCCCTACGATTCGTCCTAGATCCTCAAGCACGCATGGATGACAACTTAGTCTTGTTACAAGATGAATTCCCAACATACATTTTCACCTATTCGGTGACCAAATCAGTAGGAAATAAACAGTGGATTGCGTTAGGATCAGTAGACTATTTAAAAACGTTCATGACCTATTGCCAAGAAAATTCCATCCAATCCATTTTGATCGAAGGCGGGGCAAGAACCATTGAAACTTTTATGCAGGAAATAGAAGTTCAAGAAATCATTCACATTGAATCCAACGAAGCATTAGATTCCGGAATTGCAGCCCCACATATCGATGAAAGCTATGCAAAGAAATACAGCGTAGGTTCTAATAACAGCTGGAGAATTCAATTAGGCAAAGAAAATTTGGCCTAATAAATAGCAGTTCAACGAGAGGATAATGGCTGAAACGGACCAAGCAAACCAAGTCATCCAAGTTGGATTAACAAATTTCCCCATCCGTTTTGCATCACTTGTAAACCAAACCAACGGAATTACAGCAAAGCTCAATTGCATCGAAAGGATTACCTGAGAAAGGATCAACAACTCATTGATATGCGATTCCCCCCAGAGCCAGGTAACAAAAAAAGCAGGCACGATGGCAATCAGCCGGGTAATAAGTCGGCGAAGGTAAGGTTTCAATTTCAAATCGATAAAGCCTTCCATGACGATTTGGCCAGCGAGCGTACCTGTAACCGTGGCATTTTGGCCCGAGGCTAATAGGGCGACAGCAAATAAAATACTGGCCCATTTTGTTCCCATAACAGGATCAAGCAATAAAAAAGCATCTTGTATATCAGCCACATCTTTCCGGCCATTCCAATGAAAAGCCGCAGCGGCCAAAATCAAGATACTCGCATTAATAAAGAAGGCAAAGCTTAAGGAAATCGTGGAGTCCCACGTCGCATATTTAATTGCTTTTGTACGGTCTATGTCATTCTGCTCAAAGGCACGTGTTTGTACAATACTTGAATGCAAATACAAATTATGTGGCATCACCGTAGCACCTAAAATCCCGATTGCCACGTACAATTGATGCTCATCCATGATGATACTCGTACTCGGAACCAAGCCGTGTAATACTTGCGAAACGACAGGTTCGGCCACCCACATTTCATAGCCAAAGCAAAGGGTAATAACGGCTAGCAAGGCCATAACAATGGACTCAAGCACCCTAAATCCACGATTCTGAAAGTAAAGAATCAGGAAAACATCCAATATGGTGATGAGAATACCCGCCAAAATAGGGATATTAAAGAGTAAATGGAGCGCAAGTGCCGAGCCGATTACCTCGGCTAGATCGCAGGCAGCAATGGCCAACTCACAGATTATCCAAAGAAAATAGGCTACGGGTTTCGAAAAAGAATCTCCGCAGGCTTGCGCCAAATCGCGGCCCGTTGCAACGCCCAGCTTCAAGGCTAAATGTTGCAATAGAATGGCAAAAAGGCTCGAAATGAGAATGACAGATAATAATGTATACCCAAATTGCGCACCCCCAGCGAGATCAGTCGCCCAATTCCCCGGATCCATATAACCCACAGCCACCATAAAACCAGGGCCAATGAATGCCCGCAGGTTTCGCCAGAAACCCCCTCCTTTCGGAATTGGAATGGAAGCAAACACCTCGCTAAGTGAATTTTCCTGATGAGATTTACGCCAATGTTGGGACATCGAATTGAGATTAACACCCAAATATACAAGAATTATGATGATTCAAAAATATTTTTTAGTTGAGCCTAAAAAATAAATTAACACAAATAAATTCTTACTTTTGAATTCAAAATGTCACAAGATGTCAACATCATTTGCAGAGGAAAATTATTTAAAAATCATTTACCGTCTTTCGGAAGGGCATGATGATGATATCTCGACCAATGCTGTTGCCGAACTAACCCAAACCAAGGCCGCTTCGGTAACCGATATGTTGCGCAAGCTTGCTGAAAAAGGCTGGGTTCATTATCAGAAATACCAAGGTGTTCGCTTGAGTCCTGAGGGAGAAAAAATTGCGCTGGGAATTGTCCGTAAACATCGCCTTTGGGAGGTTTTTCTCGTTGAAAAAATGGGCTTTAACTGGGACGAAGTACACGAAATTGCAGAACAACTCGAACACATCGAATCTGATTCCCTTATCGAAAAATTAGATGCCTTTCTAGAATACCCCAAAACTGATCCGCACGGCGATCCGATTCCAACCAAAAATGGGGTAATGCCTGAATTAGGCTATTTACATCTTTCGGATATTAAAGCGGGAAAGCGTTGCGTGCTGATGGGTGTGGCGAAGGATTCGGCAGTATTTCTTCAACTATTGACCAAAATGCAATTGAGTCTTGGCTCCGCATTATATGTACAGGAGGTTAACGCGTTTGATCGTTCGATTTCCGTATCGATTGATAATGCCCCTGCTGCATTCATTAGCCATGAAGTGGCTAAGAATATCTTAGTCAAATTAGCTTAATAAATCCAAGACTTCGTCTTCACTTAAATTACGCAGGATACTTTCATCTGACGTAACTAATTCATTAGCTAGGTCTAATTTACGCTGTTGCAAGGATAGAATTTTCTCTTCAACGGTCTCTTTGGAAATGAACTTATAGGTAAACACGGTTTTCTTTTGACCAATCCGGTGTGCCCGGTCAATGGCCTGCGCCTCCGCTGCCGGATTCCACCACGGATCCAACAAAAAGACGTAATCCGCTGCCGTTAAATTCAAGCCGACACCACCCGCTTTCAAGGAAATTAAGAATACCGACTGCCCATCATCCTTTTGGAAACTTTCCACCTGTCCTTTACGATCAGATGTACTTCCATCCAGATAAGCATAATCAATTCCGCGTTCATCCAAGGCCTTACGAATCAAGCCCAAATGTTGAACAAACTGGCTAAATATTAAGACCTTGTGATGTTGTTCAAGTACCGTTTCCAATTTCTCTAAAACAGCCTCCATTTTACCGGAATCACCTTCGTAACCCTCTTCACAAAGGGCGGGATGGTTTGCCAACTGCCGTAATTTAGTCAAACCTTGCAAGACAGAGAATCTCGATTTCTGTAAACCTTCATCCTTGATTTGTTTCAATAAGACATCCCGGTAGAAGGACTTCGTTTTATCGTATAAACGTTCCTGTTCATCGGACATCGAACAATAAGTGATGGACTCCATTTTTTCAGGTAAATCCGCCGCCACTTGTCTTTTTTCACGACGCAATAAATAGGGCTTGATTAAGAAGTAAAGACGCTTTTTCTGATCTCCATCCGCTTTCTTCTCGATAGGAATTTGGAAGTGATCTTTGAAATAACGCTGCGTTCCAAGTAAACCCGTATTCACAAAATTCATTTGTGACCACAAGTCCATGGTAGAGTTTTCCAGCGGCGTACCCGTCATAACCAAACGGAACTTCGCATTCAATTTTTGAACGGCCTTTGTGATATTGGCTAATGGATTCTTGATTGCCTGCGACTCATCTAAAATCACATAACTAAAGGCTTGTTTCTCGAACCAATCGATATCTGAACGAACCATTCCAAAGGAACAAAGGATCAAATCAACTTTACCGATTTGCGCTTGTAATTTCTCACGCTGCGGCCCGCTGTATAACAATACACGCAATTGAGGCGTGAACTTTTTCGCCTCCATCTCCCAGTTATACAACAAGGAGGTCGGCATGACTAATAAAGATGGCAAGGTCTCGCCCTGCTCTTTTAAGCTCTGTAATAGGCAAAGCGTCTGAACAGTTTTACCAAGACCCATATCGTCCGCTAAACAAGCTCCTAGGCCCGCTGCTTGACGCGTTCGCATCCAGCGATAACCTTCCAACTGGTAAGGACGCAAAGTCCCTTTGAAATTTTTCGGAACGGGGAATTCTTTGGTTTCGAGTTTAAGATCATTCAGCGTTTTGGTACGCAAATTGGTTTTAACTAATTCCTGATTTTCCCACTCCTGAATCAATTGAAAGTGTTGGCGTCTTAAGAAGACTCCTTCTTCACCTGGGCGAGTTTCGGAGAAATAGAAAAGATCTTGGTAATCGTGGAACCAGTTATCTGGGATGATGGCAATGGACCCATCAGGAAGATGGAATTCTTTCTTTTTCTGTAAAATCAATTGGCGAATTTTCAAGAAAGGAATTTGGAATGTACCAAACGAAATCACCGCCTGCACATCGAACCAATCCAGTTTTTCACCAATACGAATCTTTATTTCAGGCTTTCCTAAGAAATACCGCGGTGCAGATCCGTCCCCTTTAAACTGGACAGAGAAAGCTCCCTGATCTAAATCTTGTTTATGCGCAGTGAGCCATTGAACCGCATCAGAACGCGAAATCGTGGCACGGCCATCAGCCTCCATGGGTAAACCCATTGTCTTCAACGCTTGAAAAGCACGCTTCTCCTTCGTCAGTGAACGCATGATTTTTTGGAAGGCATAACTGTCCCCCTTCTTTTCGAAAAGGACGTTAGCTTCCGCCGACAACCCATCCCAAGGGAAGCGGTTATTTCCGTATTGAAAGGAAAGTACAAATTGCCACTTATCCGCAGCTTCCAAGGCTTTTTTGGATGAAACCTTTTCATCTTCATCTAGCTTTGGGGTTATCGGACCATAAGACAACAAATACTGGCAATTTTTCTCCGTATTCGTGATTTCAAATCCTTTGGCATGCACAGGATAACGTGCCACCATGGCTTTAACGAACTTACGGAAGTAATCTTCCTCCATGTTTCGTGGAATGACCACGAATTTTTTATTCAAAAAGGCACGCAATTTCTTCCCCTCTAACTGAGGTTTGAAATGGTAAAGCTTCTGATTCAGCAACATCCACGCGGGTTCATCACACAGAATGAGTGCGTCTTTGTATTGGAATTCAAGCTTATTGCCTTTGTATTTTAGGGTTGGGAAGTAATGCGTATTCTCCTCGTTCCGCATAAAATGGAAAAGCACCTCGACCGCTTCGGCTTGAATCTCGACAGTTTGACGCATCGGATTACCATCATTTCCCATGATGAAAAGCGTCTTATCAGGACAAATCAATTCGAAAATCTGTGCACGGCGTTTTTCAACTACGGCATGAACGGCTTCCTGAATCTCCTTCTCCCCTTTTTCTACATCAAAGGTTTTCAAGAAGAACTCCTCCATCGTTTTACGCTTGGAGGTATTGAACTTTTCGAAAATCGCGGCAGGCTTCATGCCCTCAACCAATTTCACTGCTGCCTCATCTCGCTCATCCAAGCCATGTGCAAACTCATGAAAATTACGTGTTGTTAATGTTTGATACTCCCAAGTCAATTGCCCTTTGTCATTCAATTGAACAACAAAAACCTCGAACAAATAACCGAGGCATTCGTGAGACAATAAGGAATAAACAACCTGAAAAGGTTTGTTTGGAGAGATCTTCATGTAGCTAATAACAACTCGATTTCGCGAGTTCTATGAGTAAAACCTTCAAAAATAAGGTTTTTTCACGAATTAACACCTAAAATGAAGAAAATAAACGTTTAGTTCTTACGAAGGCGGAGACAAGCCCAATTACGCAGATTCGTTTCGGCCTCTAATTGTAGCCCTAAAGGTTTGGCCGCATCCGTTAAATGCGGAATATCCTCCGCGTAAAATCCACTCAATAACAAGTAGCCCCCTGACGCTAAGCGTAAGGCATACTCGGCTATTTCGTCTAATAAGATATTCCGATTAATATTGGCGATTACGACGTCATAGATGGTTAATGGTTCATTTCGTATGGTTCCTTCTTGAAAGGTTGCGGACTCGCAAGCATTCAGCGCGGCATTCTCAATTGAGTTCTCCACAGACCAAGGATCGATGTCAAAGCCATGTACACGAGATGCGCCTAATTTCAGCGCAATGAAGGCTAAAATGCCTGTTCCCGTCCCAACATCCAAGACCGATTTCCCTTCCAACGAAATCTCAAACATTGCTTGCACCATCAAAGTTGTTGTTTCATGATGCCCTGTTCCGAAAGACATTTTGGGATTAATCACAATATCCATGGCCACGGTAGGATCCGGCGCATGAAAACTCGCACGAATATTGACTTGATCTGAAATACGAATGGGATCATAATTATTTTCCCACACCGCGTTCCAATTTTGCTTTTCTATTTCCGCCTCCACAACATCAATCGACCCTAAAAAACGATACCGCTCTATGATCGTATGAGCTGCTGCGGCATCATATACCTCCATGGGACAATAGGCATTGATTCCCGAATCGGTATCTTCAAAAATATCAAAACCGATCTCACCCAGCTCTGCCATTAAAATATCCGTTATCTCGACATCTGCCGAAATCGTTAATTGCTTAGTCGCCATGCGATGGGTTTTATTATTGCGAAACTGCTTTCAAGTCTTTTTTACCGAAAACAGAGAAATGAATATAGCGCTTCGGCTGCGTACGGAAGTCGATCAATAGCTTATCTAAATCCAACAAAGACTTATTTAATCCATTGTAAAGGGAGTCATTGGTCAACAATTTCCCCGCGCTTCCTTGTCCTTGCTCTAATTTAGTAACGATTTTTTGAAGCGAATGAATCGCCTTTCCAGCTTCTTGTAAGGTTTGACCAATGCGAACAGCTTGCAAAGAATCAGCGACCGTGTTGAACTTCACCAACAAAGGTTTTAGTTGCTTTTCTGTTTCCGTCAAGCTTTGCGATAGGGATTTCATATTCGCTGTGATTTGTTTCACATTCGCCTTGTTATCACTTACGAGCTCCGTCACGGAACCATTAATGTTCGTGACCGCGGAATTCGAATTCTTAATCAATTCATTTAAATGAGTCCCTGTATGCTCGAACTTAACACTGATTTTACGAAATGAAACGAGCAATGAATCTGCATTAGAAAGAACGGGCAATGCACGCTCTTTTAACAAAGCAGATAAGCCTTTTTCCGTCGTGCCTTGTATAACACTTTCTGACGGCAACGATCCTTTGCCCAATAATTCCAAACGCATTACTTTTCCGCCCAATAAAGCTCCATCTGACAATACGATAAGCGTTTTATCTGGAAGGATTAAATCTTTAGTAATCCGCAAAGTCACCTTGATTTTATTACCGTCCTCAGGGAGCAACTCTACTTTTTTAACCTTCCCTACTTCGATACCATTCAAAAGAACTTGATTTGAAGATGTCAAACCATCAACATTGTGGTAGGTAACGTAGTAGATATTGGAAGATGAAAAAACATCATTTCCTTTCAGGAAGTTAAACCCAAAATACAGGATCAGGAAGGCTAATAATGCCAAAAAACCAACCTTCAATTCGTTGCTTTGAAACATAATGGGTTTATTTTTCGATTTCGTCTTTATACTTTTTGAAAGCCGTCGTAATGGCATCAGCAACTTCGGCCTGGCCTTTTTCAGAATTCAAATATTCTTCTTCGGTCGGATTGGTTAAGAATCCCGTTTCAACCAACACACTGGGCATCGCCGTACGCCAAATAACCAAAAAGCCCGCTTGCTTAACTCCAAAACTCTTCCGCTTGAATGTTTTGGAAAACTCATCTTCCACATGTGATGCAAACTTAACCGAATTGGCCATGAAGGCGCTTTGGTAATTAGCCATCATGATATGAGCTAAAGGAGAGCTTGGGTCAAAACCGTTGTAGGAGGTTTGATAATCCTTCTCTTGTAAGATTACGGAGTTTTCTCGTTTGGCTACGTTCAAATTCCCATCTGTTTTGTGGAGACCCATCGTATATGTCTCTGTTCCGTAGGCTGATTTATTGAGCGCAGCGTTGCAATGCACGGAAATAAACAAATCCGCTTTGTTCCGATTAGCGATATCAGCACGCTCAAATAATTCGATGAATTCGTCCGTCTCACGAGTGTAAATCACCTTCATATCAGGGTATTCCGCCTTCAAACGTTTGCCTAATTCCAAAATGATTTTCAAGGTAACTTTCCCTTCTCTCGCTCCCGAAGGCCCTAAACAGCCTGGATCCTTGCCCCCATGTCCCGCATCGAGACATACCGTTTTGATGAGATTCTTTTTAACTGTTCGAGTGGGCTCAACCGTCGGCATGGTCGCCGAGATAATTGACAACGCAAGCCCAATAACAAAAATAACTCGGATGGATGAAAACATTATTTTTAGATTATTACACTTAGGTACCACGCAATGATGTAATTTTGCAAATTCATTACAGAGGACAAATATAATTTTTAAATTCCATTTGATAAAGAAATCCACATATTACCTTTTACTATGCTTCGGCCTATTGTGCGTCCTACCGACGTTGCATGCGCAGCGGGTAATCTTGGCGGATTCTACGCAAAAGAACCTCGTTAAATCTGATAGCCTTGCTAAGCAGGACCTACAAACAACGGTATTTTATTCAGCAACGGACTCAACCGTGTTGGATGCCACCAAACAGGTCGTTCACCTCTACGGAAATGCCAAAGTAAAATATGGCGAAATTAGCCTTGAATCCAGTTACATCCGCTTGGATTGGGAGAAAAATGAAGTTTACGCCATTGGTCAATACGATTCCACATCACATAAAATGGAAGGATTACCCGTATTTACACAAGGGGGCGACAAATATGATTCCGACGAAATTCGTTATAATTTCAAGACGAAGCGAGCAGCCATTAAAGGAATTGTCACCCAACAAGGAGAAGGATTCGTACAGGGAAAGACGGTCAAAAAAGACGAAGAAGACAATTTATACATCCGAAACGCTATTTATACGACCTGTAATTTAAGTCATCCACACTTTCACATTAAAGCGAGCAAAATCAAAGTGGTGGGCAAGAAAGAAATCATTTCGGGTCCTTTTCATTTCGAGTTAAATGACATTCCCCTACCCATCGGTTTACCTTTCGGTTTCTTTCCTTATTCGCAACCCAAAGAAGCTGGGAAATCAGGAATTCTCGTGCCTACCTATGGGGAAGAGCCCTCTGGAAGAGGATTTTATTTACGTGAAGGCGGCTATTACTGGGCCGCGAGTGAACATATTGGGATTCGATTTACGGGACAGATTTATTCCAAAGGGGGCTGGGGATTAGGAGCTAATTCGCAATACAACAAGCGCTATCGTTACGCAGGAAGCTTTAACCTAGCATTCAATCGAAACTCGAATGGGGACGAATTTAACCCGACAAAACGAACCGACTTCGCTTTGCAATGGTCACATACGCCACGAAGTTTGGGTAATTCCAGTTTCTCTGCGTCCGTGAACGTCGCTTCCAATTCGTATAATCAATACAACAATTTCAATACCCAACAGTATCTATCCAATACCATTGGGTCCTCCGTTCAATACACGAAGAATGTAGGCCAAATCTTTCGAAGCAGCATCAGCTTGCGTATCAATCAAAATACAACAACACGTATTTTTGATGCGGGAACAGAGTTCAGCGTAGGATTAAATCAATTTCAGCCGTTTAAGCGTAAATCAAGCGTAGGAGACCGATTCATGGATCAATTCCGAGTAGGACTTGATTTTTCAGGCGGAATCTCGATGACCAATCAAATTGCAGATCCCTATACGCGCTATGAATTTGATGTATATCCACGTGAGACCAATAGTCAGCGGGGCATCATTCAAAAACCATTTATCCCAACCAATGCGGATGACCTTCCTCCGGGGGTAGTAGCTGTGAATGCCAGCACGATTCCGATGCTTTGGGAAAAGGCACAGACGAAATTCAATTATAGCTTACCGATTTCCTTACCAAACATTAAGTTAAATCGCTACGTCAACATCACACCGGGTATTTCTTGGTCGGGAAATATGTACACCCGTTCCTACAAATATACCTACATGAAGTCGGACTCCACAGTACGTATCGATACGGTAGGTGGGCTTCCCAAATTCAATTCGCAGATCTCGTTTTCGGCCAGCATGAACACCCGTTTATTTGGGACGGCACGATTTAAGAAAGGGCGCCTGGAAGCATTAAGGCACACCATTGTTCCATCCATCAGTGTAAGTTATACCCCCGATTATTCGGATCCAGCTTACGGATATTTCCAGGATGTGCGAATCAATAACCGGAAATTTATTAATGCAGATGGTGTGGAGCAAGTGGGGGATATTCGCCGACTAAGCACCTTCGACCCACGTATTTTGTCATACGGTGGTGCATCTGGCGCGATAAGTTTTGGGATACAAAATACGCTCGAGGCGAAACTAAAAACCAAGTCCGATACAGCGACCAAGCAGAATGAAAAAATCAGTTTGATTGACAATTTTGGAATCAACGGGAGTTATAATTTATTAGCCAAAGAGTACCCATTATCAAACATTGGCTTTAACGCCAATTCGCGTGTTAAAGAATTTGACATTAACATAGGTGGTAGCATTGACCCGTATTCGTATGTGCAAGACAATGCATTCTTTGATATGGGCCGCAGGACCAACGAGTACATGTTTAGTAAAGGAGAAGGACTTGGGAGATTACAATCTTTTAATTTGTCGGTAGGCCGCCGTTTCGCCCCTAGCACAGCGAAGAAGACGAAGACAAGTGACATGGGCTCAGATGCCCAGCTGAAACAAATCAACCGGAACATGGATGATTATGTCGACTGGAATGTGCCTTGGACTTTTTCGTTCTCCTATCAGTTTAGCTATAATCGGATGGGCTTAGCGGATCCACAAAAAATTAGTGGATTAACATTCCAAGGCGACCTAAGCATTAGTGAAAAATGGAAGTTTTCCGTGAGTTCAGGCTACGACTTCAAGTACAGCGGCTTGACCTATACGAATATGTCCGTACACCGTGATTTGCATTGCTGGGAAATGAATTTCAATTGGACGCCTATTGCGAGTCCGTTTTACGGCCGGGCGAGTAATTACTCATTTGACCTGCGCGTAAAATCCAGTTTACTGCAAGATTTAAAAATATCTCGTCGGAGAAGCTTCTACGACAAAGGCGGATTTTAATTCAATTTATCCTTAAAGACCTTCAGGAATTTGTCCATTTTGGGCTTAATGACAATCTGGCAATAAGGCTCAGCCCCATTTAATTTGTAGTAATCTTGATGATAATCTTCCGCGGGATAAAAATCGGAGGCCTCTACAATTTGTGTTACGATGGGATTCGGGAATACCTGTTTTGCATTAAGGTCTGATTTCCACTCCTGCGCTGAGCGTAATTGCTCGGCCGAGTGTGCGAAAATCGCTGAACGATATTGAGTCCCCACATCCGCACCTTGACGGTTTAAGGTTGTAGGATCATGCGTTTGCCAAAATACCTCTAGGAGAGTTTGAAAAGAGATTACTTGGGGATCGTAGGTGATTTGGCATACCTCTGCATGGCCTGTTAAACCCGAACATACTTCACGGTACGTGGGATTTTTTAATTTTCCTCCCATATAACCGGAAGTAACCGAATGAACGCCTTTTAAACGCTGATAGACAGCCTCTACACACCAAAAGCACCCTGCGCCGAACGTAATTGTATCCATTTTAGTTGTATTCAAGTTTGATGATGATGCGCTTGGTTTTGAAGAACTTCCGCATGATATATGAGCGAGCGTGATGGAAATAAGTCCAATTAGAGCAATATTTTTAAGCAGCTTATTCATTTCATTTTAAATTTAGCGTAGTTTTGCGCTCCGTTTTCAAGGGTATAACGAAAAAAATACATGAAAGGTTTTGAACAATCCATCGAACAAAATTGGACTGCCGCTTGGCAAGATAGCCGATTTCGTTGGCAATTGATACTGGCTATCGCTGTATTTGCGATCTTCCCCTGGAAGGCCGACGATTATTTCCAATGGATTCAACAGCGGGAAGGTATCGTGATGCAGGATATCGTTTTAGCAAACATCCCAGCAAAAAATGTCTCCATTCCCATTTTTGCGATTATCTACTTCAGCGTGGTCTACCTGATCGCACGAATCATTCGTCAGCCTAAACATTTCCTGTGGTTTGCGTGGGCGTTTAATGTAGAAACGATCATGCGGTTTGCCAGTATCTATTGGGTAGCGCTCAACCCACCAGAGGGCTTAGTTGATTTACATGACCCCATTGCGGAATTGTTTATCTATGGAGAGAATCTGGCGATAACAAAAGACTTGTTCTTCTCCGGACATACGGCAACCATGGTATTTGTCTGTTATTTCTTACCTCAGGCAAAGGAGCGAAAAATAGCCATTGCTTTGACAAGCGTGCTGGTAATCTTGCTGCTAATTCAGCATGTACATTATAGTTTGGATATTGTTGCTGCACCCATCGCAACATGGGTGGCCATTCGAATCGCGAAAGCCCTACTTCGTTGATGGAGAACGCTTCATCGAAACAGCCTTCAAATCTAGCTTTTCAAACTCGGAGTTATTCGAAATGTATTCGGGAATCACTTCTTTGATTTTCGACACGAGGTTATTGTTGTCGCCGGCGCTCAATAATTGACAGATTGCCTGCATCTGGGTTTCCATGAAAGCATAAGAAGGGGCATTTACTTTCGCAATCAAAATCTTAGGATGATGCGTAGGCAGCGTATTTTCATCGGTGTTCAATAACTCCTCATACAACTTTTCTCCAGGGCGAAGTCCCGTATATTTAATTTCAATATCACGTTCCACGCGTAGTCCACTCAGCGTAATCATTTTTTTAGCTAGGTTGACAATTTTCACTGACTCTCCCATGTCAAAGACAAAAACTTCACCTCCTACACCCATGGTTGCGGCTTCCAACACGAGTTCGCAGGCTTCTGGAATGGTCATGAAGTAGCGCGTTATTTCAGGATGGGTAACAGTTACAGGGCCACCACGCTCAATCTGCTTTTTAAACAAGGGGATAACGGAGCCACTTGAACCCAATACATTGCCAAAACGTGTGGCAATAAATTTTGTCCGAATCCCTGTTACGTCATTCAACGATTGCGTATACATCTCGGCAAAACGCTTGGTTGCACCCATCACATTGGTTGGATTAACGGCTTTGTCTGTAGAGACCATCACGAACTTCTCGACACCATGTTCTGCTGATAGGTCGGCTAAAATTTGTGTACCCATTATATTGACCTTAACGGCCTCATAGGGATTTTTCTCCATCAAGGGCACATGCTTATAGGCCGCAGCATGAAAGACAAAAGCAGGCTTATGCGCCTTGAATATGACAGATAAACGGTTTTTATCGGTTACATCGGCGACCTTCACGACCAACTCTGTATTAACAGGAATAACACTCGACAGCTCGTATTCCAAATCGAACAAGCCCGATTCCGACTGATCAATCAAAATGATTTTGGCGGGAAAATAAGCCACCAATTGCCGAACGATTTCACTTCCAATCGAACCCGCGGCACCCGTCACTAAGACAGATTTTGAATTGATTTCTTGGCTGATTTGTTTGTTGTTCATTTGAATTTCTTCGCGCCCCAACAAATCTTCAATTTTGACATTGTGAATTTGATTCAATGCAAACTCACCATTAACCCATTTATCTACAGGAGGAAGGATTTTCACCACAACACCCCGATCTAGAAATACATCCGAAATCTTACGTTTTGCTTGAAGGCCAATGTTATTAATGGCCATAATGACTTGTAGTCCATCATAGTGGTCTACGAATTTTTCCATGGCTTCGGACAAACTAAAAACTCGGATTCCCTCGATCGTCTTATCAATTTTGGCAGCATTATCATCAATAAAACCAAGTACTTGATAATTTACACCCCGGTCGTTTTGGATGACGTTTTTCGTTAACATCCCCGAATAACCTGCGCCGTAAATCAGTACACCCACAGCTGGCTTAAATTCATTAATAAACGACTCGTAAAAAGACTTCACAAAAAAGCGAAGGGAAACCATCAGAAATAAACAGATGAAAAAATCAATCGCTAAAATGGAAAGAGGAACATACAACAAGGTATTAATTCCTGAATAGTATCGAAGACTCAATGAAAACAACCCTGCAATGGCTGTTCCGGTGAATACCGCCTTTAAAATTAACACAGCATCTTCAATACTCGTATGTCGAATAATTCCTGTGTAAGACTTAAACCACAGAAACACAGACAATCGAATAACAAATAAGAATACAAAATGAAATTGGAAACTATATAAATCGATTTCGCCATAATGAAAATTCATCCGCAAGAGGGAAGAAAGCGAAAAAGAAAACATGACAATCAGCAAATCAATAGCAAGTACGAGCCATCTTGAAAGAAAGCGATTCGAATACCTACGAATGAAAAGGGATTGTGTCATTAATTGCTCCAACGATTAAAACTGCATACAAATTTACAAATAAAGCAATTCGAACGACGAGATACTTAGCAAATGGCCAATTATTCCAAGCTGAAGTTCTTCAACATCGCCACAATGACTGCTGGCTCATTCCACATCAGGACATCGATCATCGAAAGTCCAGGCTCAAAGCTTGCTAACTTCCCTTGGCTATAGGGCTGAAGCGAAGGCTTAATGAAAAACAATTCAATCCCATGCGAGGCAAAGAAATCCTTTTCGTAGAGACTTTGGCCGTTTAGGGCATTGATGTATTGCGATGAGCCTAAACTTTTCGTTATGTGAATTAAACGCTCAGCTCTTCCGTCAGCTTGGTTATCAGCTAACTCAGAGCTGTAGTGAAAACGTTTTTCCAAGCCTAAATATTGCCATACAAGCTCAATACTTTTCCCAGCGAGTTCTGCCATACTCTCAGGCTGCTCAGCAAAAAGAGCCCGAATCAAAGGCATAACTTGATTGAATTGCGGAGCTTTTTTATAGGCTGATTCCAATTGCACGATAAACTTTCCCGGAAATTCTGGCCCCCAGGCTACGGTTGATTCGCGAATCGTCTTATTTTGACTTTGTTTTTCAAGCGGAATCGTGAACAAGAATTCTTTGCCTTGCATGAGAATTCGATTCCGATTGATCCAGCCTTTTTTGATGAACATGACGTCATCATAAAACACAAAATCATCCGCGGCTTGGACCAACTGAAAGTAGCCCAAGTAAGGGAAGAAATAAGGTTGCATGATGGCTACAGACATGGGAATTTAGTTAAATCCGGGAGCAGTCAAATTGACAATCTGGTCGGATTTCATGACCATGACCTTTTCGTTTTTCAGGTCTGTCATGTAACCAATCGCGGTCACATCTGCTATTTTCTCTACCTTATCAAAGTCCGCTTGCGAAACGGTAAAGACTAATTCATAATCTTCGCCTCCATTTAATGCTGCGGTCAAGGGGCTTAAATTAAACTCCGTAGCGGCCAAATACGTCTCGTCATCAATCGGTATGTTCTTTTCAAAGATCCGCGCGCCAGTTCCTGAAGCCTCACAGAGATGTAAGATTTCTGCCGCTAAGCCATCCGAACTATCGATCATCGATGTAGGCACAACGCCTAATTCGCGTAATTCATGAATGATATCAAAGCGTGCGGAGGGTTTTAATTGACGCAACACCACATAACTCTTGTTATCCAACTCGGGTTGCATATCTGGATTTGCCAGAAACACTTGTTTTTCGCGTTCTAAGGATTGAAGCCCCATCAAGGCTCCTCCGAAATCCCCACTGACACAGATAACGTCGTTTGGTTTCGCATTCGAACGTGTAACGACTTGAGTCGAATCTACTACCCCGTTTGCTGTAACGGAAACAATTAATCCTTGTGGAGATGCCGTTGTATCTCCGCCCACTAGGTCGATTTGATAATCTTCACAAGCACTTTTGATGCCTGCATATAATTCGTCCACAGCCTCAACGGAAAAACGATTGCTTAAACCGATTCCGATTAACACCTGCGTAGGAATGGCATTCATTGCGGCAATATCCGACACAGCGAGTGTCACGATTTTATAGCCTAAATGTTGCAATGGCGTGTAGGATAGGTCAAAATGGACCCCTTCAATCAACAATTCGGTTGAGGTAACGGTCAATTGATTTGACGCATCCAAAAGCGCCGCATCGTCACCAATACCTAATTTTGTCCAACCCTGCTGTTGGGCAAAAGGAGTCGCCAAACGCTTGATCAATCCAAATTCACCTAAGGTGCCTATTTCTGTTCTGTTTTCCATATAATAAAAAAAGCCGCCACGGGGGACGGCTTACACAATGTCTCGTTGATTATGGGTTTACTAAAGCTAAGCTAACTTTTTTATTGCTGGCTTTGATGTAGGTCGAGCTTGTTTCTAAGCTCAAAGCAGACGCCGATGGTGTCCCTACGATATTAAATTCCAAGGTTCCGTTTGTCCCTGAAGGTGCTCCCTCTGAACTCGTTAAGCCATTTAAGGTAATTTTTTTATTATCGACTGACAAGGTGTAAGTCCCTGTAAATTTACGCCCGTCAAACTCCGTTAACGAAGCTGAAGTTGAACTTGTCAAATCCAGTTTGAATTGAGAATATCCCGAAACCAAATTGCTCGTTGCTCCTTTGGAATATTGCGTCACACCGTCCCATGAGGCTGCACTCACACTCCAAGACTTACTAACTAATTGTGAAACTGTTGGCTGAGGTGTTGGTGCCGGATCGGAACCTGCAGATGAACCACAAGAGAGCAATTGTACACTTAACAAACAAATGAGTAGACCTTGAAAGATTTTCATAAAATACATCCGTTTTTCGTAGATGTAAAATTAAAAATCTTTGGTAATAAAACGGTCTTTAATCCTTTTTATTTAGCTTCGTAAAATAATAATATTGGACTTGTCAGAAGCATTACATTCCTATACCCGATCTCAATTAGCGCTCCGAAATGGGCAGGACCGTCCCGAGATTTGGGTGGCATTTCGTGGATACATTTACGACATGACAAATTCCAAATTATGGAAGAATGGGAAACACTATGAACATTGGGCTGGTCAAGACCTCACATCGGAATTAGCCGATGCGCCACATAGTGAAAAAGTATTCGAAAAATTCACCCCGATAGGACTGTTACAATGATACTACTCATAGAAAGTGGATCTACCAAAACGGCTTGGCGTTATATCACGCAGGCAAATGAAGCTTTTGAAAGTTTTCAATCGGCAGGCATAAATCCATATTACCAAACAGCTAAACAAATTTGCGACGCCCAGCACGAAGTCCTTCAAAAAATCAAGGGAATGACGCTTCGGTTTGTCTACTATTTTGGCACCGGAATTACAGATGAATCAAAAAAAGATGTCATCCGGGAAGTTTTATTGCCGGTGATTGGGAATGCTGAACTAAGCATTCAAAATGATTTAATCGCGGCAGGTCTATCGTTGTGCGGGAAGGCGCCGGGTATCGCTTGCATATTAGGCACAGGTTCTAATTCAGGCTATTTTGAGCAAGGAGAAATTCAACATCAAGTTCCCCCACTTGGATTTTGGCTAGGTGATGAAGGAAGTGGAGGTCATCTTGGAAAAAGCCTTGTATTGGCGTATTTGCATCATGAATTACCCGCCGATTTACAGTTGACATTTACCAAACGCTTCGGCGAACTTGACCGATTAACAATACTTCAGCATGCATACAAGGGCGAATTCCCAAATCGGTGGTTTGCATCATTTTCTAAATTCCTATTTGACCACCGGAAACATCCATTCTGCTATCAATTGATTGAAAAATCCTTTCAATCATTCTGTGATTTATACTTATTGAAATACCCACAGGCAACGGAAGTTCCCATACACGTTACGGGGTCGGTCGCATTTTATTATGCCGATATCTTGCAACGCGTATTGAAGTCAAAACAATTGCGTGTCGGGATTATCAGCGAAGGACCGATGGCGGGCTTAACGATGTATTACAAGGAATTACACCGCGACCTATTTTAGGATTTTTTCAAGAACTGCTACCATTGCACGCGAATATTTTTTAACTTGCTGTTGCCTAAGCAATTCAACAACAAACCTATTCGTCGATGACCACAGCATTGAAATCCATTGGAACGAAACAAAAAGCACTAAAGATCAATTTAGATCGTAGCATTTACGGCTCCTTTGCCGAAATCGGTGCGGGCCAAGAAGTAGCAGCTAATTTTTTTAAAGCAGGAGGAGCATCTGGCACCATCGCCAAAACCATCTCAGCCTATGACATGGCCTTTTCTGATGCCATTTATGGTGAGGAAGAATCTGGCAAATATGTTTGTGAGCCGCGTTTAATGAAAATGTTAAACCGGGAATATAAATTACTTCAAGTTCGTTTGACGGAAAGTGCCGCCGAAAAAAGGTTCTTTGCCTTTGCCGATACCGTTTCCGCATTAAATTATCAGAAGACAAATGATGCGCATGGCTGGATTGGACTACGCTTTCAATTACGGCCTAATGGCCCTGTAAATAATGTTGTCATCCACGTGAATATGTTGGACAATGACAATATTTTACAACAACAAGCACTTGGGATTATCGGCGTAAACTTACTTTATGGTTGCTATTTCTATCATGAAGATCCAGAGAAACTATTGCTTTCGCTATTAGATGATTTGTCTCGTGATCGGATTGAAATCGATATGATTCGTTTTGAAGGTGCGGATTTCAAAGAGGTCGATAATCGCTTGATGTCTTTGTATTTAGTCAAACATGGTTACACACAAGCGGCTGTATTTGGACCGGATGGCACTGTCATGCAGCCTTATGATGCCTTAGCGAAGAAACATATCGTAGCGATACGCGGACGGTTTAGACCGGTTACCAACATCTTTTTAGACATGTTGAAGAAGGGGCAATCGCAGTTTGAGCAAGAGGCAGATGTCGATGATGATAAGGTTTGTGTATTATCGGAATTAACGTTGCGGAGTTTGGAAGATGGAACACATAACATCAATGAGAAGGATTTTCTTGACCGCGTAGACATCCTATGTTCGTTAGGCCAAACCGTTTTGATTTCCAATTTTCATGAATATTTCAAATTGGTTGCCTTCTTAAGTCAGTTCTCGAAACTAAAAATGGCATTAATCATGGGGATGCCCAACCTTGAATACATCTTTGAGGAGAAGCATTACACGCATCTTGAAGGTGGCATATTGAGTGCCTTTGCGAATCTATTTGGTCATAATATCAAATTATACTTGTACCCTACGATTGATGATCAAGGTTCTGTCTTGAATTTGAAATCCTTTAAACCTGAACCACACCTGAAAGGTTTATATCAGTATTTAATGGATAATACAAAGTTGGTCGACATCAAAAAATCCGACGAGAAACTGATGAACATTCGTACCGACAAGGTATTGGATATGATTCAGCAAGGTCCGGGAGAATGGGAGAAATTGGTCCCAAGTTCGGTGGCAGCCATGATTAAGGAGAATGCCTTGTTTGGGTTTACAAATCGGTAGTTAGCTTTGGCAAACCTTGGAGGATTGCCAAAGCTAGTGTTTTTAACGCATAAAAAAGCCCAACCATACGGATGGGCTTTCGTTTTATCAGTTTCTACTTCAATAAATCAACAAACTGATCAAATAAGTAGCGAGAATCATGCGGTCCAGGGGATGCCTCTGGGTGATGTTGTACCGAGAAAGCCTTACGACCTTTGACACGAAGTCCTTCTACTGTTTGGTCATTCAGGTTGATATGCGTCAATTCCGCTTTTTCTGAGGACTTCAACTCGTCCATTTTCACGGCAAAACCATGATTCTGGGAAGTGATTTCAGAAAGTCCCGTTACGAGGTTTTTAACCGGATGATTTAACCCGCGGTGACCATTATGCATTTTATAGGTAGACAAGCCACATACTTGGGCTAAAATTTGATGTCCAAGGCAAATTCCGAATACCGGTTTATCTGACGCAAGGAATTGGGAAACCGTTTCAACTGCGTAAGGCATCGTTGACGGATCACCAGGTCCATTCGAAACAAAGTATCCATCAGGATTCCAAGCAGCAATTTCCGCGAAAGGAGTTTTAGCAGGAAATACCTGTAAGTAACAATCGCGATCAGTGAAATTCGTCAAGATGCTTTTCTTAACACCAAGATCCAAAACAGCAATTTTATAGGTGGCCGTAGGATTACCCATGAAATAAGCTTGCTTTGTACATACCTGCGAAGATAGTTCAAGTCCTTCCATCGAAGGAATCTTCGCTAATTCAGCCTGCAAGGTAGCGATATCCGAAATCTCTGAAGAAATCAAGCAATTCATAACACCCTGCGTACGAATATGACGTACTAAGGCGCGCGTATCAATACCCGAAATACCTACGATACCCGCATCAGCTAAATAATCCTGCAATGAACCATCCGCTGTAGCACGCGAGTGCAAACTTGCAAATTCATTACAAACCATACCTGCAATTTGTACTTGATTTGATTCGGCCTCATCTTGGCTGATAACGCCATAATTACCAATGTGCGCTGTGGTATTAATAATTACTTGGCCACTATAGGAAGGATCGGTATAAATTTCTTGGTATCCCGTCATTCCGGTATTAAAGCAAATCTCGCCACCATGGGTTCCGATTTTACCTAGGGCTTTACCGTGAAATAAGGTTCCATCTTGAAGTAAGAGTACTGCAGGTGTTGACTCTGAAACTTTCATAAATATTAATCAAAAATGTAAAAATCCTAAAAAAAGGGCTTCAACTATACGTTGAAGCCCTTCAAAAAAATATAAGAAAAGAATCTTAAGCGTCTTCTCCTTTTTCTTCAGTAGGCTCCTCCGTTGCAGGTGCTTCAGGAGCATCTTCAACAACTTCAGCAGAAGGAACTTCAGCAACTGGAGCAGCTGCTACTGTTTCTTCCTTCTTAGCTCCAGCACGGCGACTACGACGAGTCTTACCAGCTTTCTCTGCAGAAGCAGCTAACATTGTTTCGTTGAAGTCAACTAATTCAATGAAGCACATTTCTGCGTTATCACCAAGACGATTACCTAATTTGATAATACGTGTATAACCACCTGGACGGTTCGCAACTTTTTCAGAAACGATGCTAAACAATTCTTTAATGGCATCTTTATTTTGTAAATAAGAGAAAACCACACGACGATTGTTCGTGCTATCTGTTTTTGATTTCGTAACCATTGGCTCAATGTATTTACGCAATTCTTTTGCTTTCGCAACAGTTGTTTCGATACGTTTGTGCAAGATTAACGAAGAGGCCATATTAGATAATAAGGCTGCTCTGTGGGAAGCTGTTCTTCCTAAGTGATTGAATTTTTTACCGTGTCTCATTGTTGTATTTCGTAAGTTAAAAGCTCTTTCGAGCTGCGGTTAGTTTACGACCTGTAAACCACCTATTACTTTTTTATAATTAATTAATCTTCGTCTAAACGATATTTAGATACATCCATTCCGAACGTAAGACCTTTTTCTTCGATCAATTGTTCTAACTCGGTCAAAGACTTCTTACCAAAGTTACGGAATTTCATCATATCTGAAATCTCTAATTTCGCTAATTCTCCAAGTGTACGAACGTCTGCTGATTTTAAGCAGTTGTAAGCACGAACAGAAAGGTCTAGGTCAGCTAATGAAGTCTTCAATAACTTGCGCATGTGAAGCATTTCCTCATCAACAACATTGTCTTCTTCCGCTTTTGGTGTTTCGAACGTCATTGTTTGATCAGAGAACAACATAAAGTGTTGGATCAAGATATACGCAGCACCTTTCAATGCATCTTCTGGGTGGATAGAACCATCCGTTTCGATATCAAGAACTAATTTCTCGTAATCAGTTTTTTGTTCTACACGTGTATTTTCGATGCTAAATTTAACATTCTTGATTGGCGTGTAGATGGAATCGATAGCAATGTGACCGAAAGGAAGCTCGTTTGCGCGAGGCTCATCAGCGGGTACATAACCACGACCTTTTTCGATGATTAATTCAACCTCAACTTCTTTCGAAGAATCAAGGTGGCAGATCACTAAATCAGGATTTAAAATTGTGAAATAAGGTGTGAATTTTGCGATGTCACCAGCAGTAATGGCTGTTTGGCCTTTTACTTTTAATGTCACCTTGTTGTCTAAAATCTCTTGCGCTTTTTTGAAGCGAACTTTTTTCAAGTTTAAGATGATTTCAGATACATCTTCATGTACACCTTCGATAGCAGAAAACTCGTGAAGTACACCAGAAATCTTAACGCTCGTGATTGCATATCCCTCTAAAGAAGAAAGCAAGATTCTACGAAGCGCGTTACCAATGGTAACACCGTAACCTTTTTCGAGTGGCTTGAACTCAAATAACCCGTGAAAGTCATCGGCTTTCTCCATCACAACTTTTTCGGGCATTTGGAATGCTAATATTGACATATTTCGTAGCTTAAAATGATACTGAAAAAACGTTATTGGTACTGTTAATGTTAAAAAATAACCCTAGGGATTATTTAGAGTACAACTCGACAATCGCTTGCTCGTTGAAATTCTCTGTGATTTGATCTCTTTCTGGGTAAGCCAAGAATTTACCAACCATATCACTTTCAGACCACTCTAACCAGTTGTAACGTTTTGGAGAACGTCCAGCCAATGAGTTAGTCACAACTTCTAACGATTTTGATTTCTCACGAACACCGATCAATTGACCTGCGCGCAAAGAGTAAGATGGCACATTTACTACTTCACCGTCTACAATGATGTGTTTGTGGATAACCAATTGGCGTGCAGCACGACGAGTCGGTGCAATTCCCAAACGATATACTGTATTATCTAAACGTGCTTCACACAATTTTAACAAGTTCTCACCTGTGATACCCTCTTTTACAGCGGCTTTGTGGAATAGGTTCTCGAACTGACGTTCTAAGATACCGTACGTATATTTAACTTTTTGCTTCTCCTTTAATTGAACAGCATATTCAGAAACCTTTGAACGTTTCCCTTTACCGTGCATACCTGGAGCATAATTTTTACGAGCTAATGCTTTGCTCGGACCTAAAATTGGCTCGCCGAAACGACGCGCAATCTTGGATTTTGGACCTGTGTATCTAGCCATTTTGTGTTAAAAGTCAATGCACCTCTTATGTGCAGTGAAGTAATTAAATTGTGAAAAAAAGCGGGGGAAAATAATTACTAATTACCCCTGCATAAAAATTATTAAACGCGACGACGTTTTGGAGGACGACATCCATTGTGAGGCATTGGAGTGATATCACGGATAAGTGATACTTCGATACCTGAGTTTTGGATGGTACGGATTGCAGACTCACGTCCAGCTCCCGGTCCCTTTACAAAAACTTCCGCTTTCTTCATTCCAGCCTCTACAGCTACTGCTGCACAGTTCGATGCTGCCATTTGGGCTGCATAAGGAGTGTTTTTCTTAGAACCACGGAAACCCATCTTTCCTGCTGATGCCCAAGAGATCACTTGACCTGCTGAGTTTGTAATGGAGATAATGATGTTGTTAAAGGAAGCTTTGATGTGTACTTGA
Source organism: Aquirufa regiilacus (assembly GCF_032470275.1). NCBI lineage: Bacteria > Pseudomonadati > Bacteroidota > Cytophagia > Cytophagales > Flectobacillaceae > Aquirufa > Aquirufa regiilacus. The sequence continues at coordinate 233,435 of NZ_JAVNWW010000002.1, read as the reverse complement.
CCAACTTGCTCAACTACAACAACCCTTTTCTTCGCTTTATCTTTTCTTTTTGCTTGTGCCATACTATTTGATAAATAAAATTGGGTGTGAGGTATTTCCTCTACTTATTATTTAGTTACTTTTTTCTTGTTAGCAACTGTCTTACGACGTCCCTTACGAGTACGTGAGTTGTTCTTCGTGCGTTGACCACGTACTGGAAGACCTTTACGGTGACGCAATCCACGGTAACAACCGATGTCCATCAAACGCTTGATGTTCAATTGAACTTCAGACTTCAGCTGACCTTCTGTTTTGAATTCTGCTGCGATGATCGCACGAATAGCGTTAGCTTCCGTGTCGTTCCACTCACCAGCTTTCTTATCAAAAGAAACTGCTGCCTTCGTTAAAATCTTTTGAGCAGTGCTGCGACCAATACCAAAAATATAAGTCAATGCAATCTCTCCTCTTTTTTTGTCGGGAATATCAACCCCTGCAATACGAGCCATATAGGTAATTAATTGTTGTGATTAATCAATTTAGTTTGAATTATCCTTGTCTTTGTTTGAACTTCGGATTCTTCTTGTTAATAACGTAAAGCTTACCGTGACGACGAATCACTTTGCAGTCCGCACTACGCTTTTTAATAGATGCTTTAACTTTCATTTTATTTAATTTTATGGGTCAAACCCTATTTTTACTTGTAACGATAAACAATTCTAGCTTTACTCAAATCATATGGAGACATCTCCAACTTAACCTTATCACCCGGTAGAATCTTAATGTAGTTCATACGCATCTTGCCCGAAATGTGAGCAATCACTTGATGTGTATTTTCTAATTCTACTCGAAACATGGCGTTCGAAAGAGCTTCCAAAATAATTCCGTCTACTTCGATCGAAGATTGTTTAGCCATAATATTTTTAAATATTCAACAATACTGTTGAGGTTTTTAGTACTTCTTCTATGTAAGCAAATGTTGTCAATGCTTTTGGGCCTGCAGCAGTAACTCCTACTGTATGCTCAAAATGGGCGCTTGCCTTACGGTCTATCGTCCGAATCGTCCATCCATCTTTGTCAACCGAAATCTGGCGTTTCCCTAAGTTGATCATCGGTTCGATCGCAATGACCATTCCTTCTTTCAATTTAGCACCGTCTCCGCGGCGACCGTAGTTGGGAACTTCTGGACTTTCATGTAGACTTTTACCTACACCATGACCTACTAACTCCCGAACAACTCCATAACCCAGTGATTCCGTATACACTTGCACTGCGTTACCCACATCACCTACTCGCTTACCTGCTTGGGCTTGATTCAAACCCAAATACAAGGACTCTTTTGTCACTTGCATTAATTTCTGTACCTCAGCTCCTACATTTCCTATTCCGTACGTATAGGCGCTATCGGCATGAAACTTATTCTTATAAACACCTGCATCAATGGAGATAATATCGCCTTCTTGTAAGACTAACGCTCCTGGTAAACCGTGAACAACCACATCATTTACCGAAATACATAGTGAATAAGCATACTTCTTATTTCCTACTTGGTAGTTTAAGAAGGACGGGTGTGCCCCATTATCCTTAATAAACTCATAAGCAATTTTGTCTAATGCTAAGGTTGTAACACCCGGCTGAATCGCCTTCGCTACTTCCGCATGACACTTCCCTAAAATCTCGCCATTCGCTTGAATGATGGCCATCTCTTCGGGTGTCTTTAGGTAAATCATCCCTATCGACCGATCACTTCTGAACGTCCTTTCACACGTCCCGACTGCATTAAACCTTCATACTTACGCATCAACAAGTAACTTTCAACTTGTTGCAATGTATCTAATACGACACCTACTAAGATCAACAAAGATGTACCACCAAAGAAGGAAGCAAACCCACGTGTCACGCCAAACAAGTTGGCAATCGCAGGAAGAATCGCAATGATCGATAACATAATTGCACCTGGCAATGTGATACGATCTAAAATGCTCGCAATAAAACCAGCTGTCTCCTCGCCTGGCTTAACACCGGGTACGAAACCACCACCACGCTTCATATCATCTGAAATTTGCGTTGGGTTGATGGAGATAGCTGTGTAAAAGAATGTAAAGACAATGATTAAGAATGCAAATAATGCATTGTATTGCCATGTAGTAAAGTCACCAAACGATTGAGCTACCGAAGCCGCAAATTCTGATTTCTCAGCAAAAGATTGAGCAACTAAACCAGGAATAAACATTAACGCTTGAGCGAAGATGATTGGCATAACACCAGATGCGTTTAACTTCATCGGAATGTATTGACGCTCACCACCTACGGCAGCAGCTGTTGTCTTAGCACCTACAACTTGCTTTGCATATTGAACAGGAATACGACGAACCGCTTGCGTTACCATTACAGCACCCATTACGACAAAGAATAATGCGATAACTTCAATGATAAATAACAAGGCTCCTGACATACCACGTGAGCCGGCTTCTTGTAATAAAGAAGAAGGGAAACGAGATACGATACCGATCATGATCAACATCGAGATACCGTTACCGATACCTTTATCCGTAATTTTCTCTCCTAACCACATACACAACATAGTACCACCTACTAAGATAGCAACTCCATAAAGACGGAAGAACCAAGGATCAACCATGATTGCTTCTGTTGGAATTGTTACTTGCAAATAAGTAAAACCTTGTGCCGCGGTAACGAAGATTGTAAGGATACGGGTGATTTGGTTCAATTTTTTACGACCAGATTCGCCGTCTTTCTGCATTTTTTGGAAATACGGAAGGGCGATAGTCAATAACTGAATTGCGATAGATGCCGAAATGTATGGCATGATACCTAATGCAAAAACAGAGGCGTTGCTCAAGGCACCACCAGAGAACATATTCAACAAGCCGAATAAACCACCATCTCCACCTTGAGACAATTTAGTCGCATCTACACCAGGTAAAACGATAAAAGATCCCAAACGGAAGAAAGCAATGAAGAGAAGCGTATTAATGATACGTCCTCTCAATTCTTCAATTGCGAAAATATGCTTGAAAGTTGTTATTAACTTGTTCATTCGATTAGAATAGAGGATTAACCAACAATTGCTTTACCGCCAGCAGCTTCGATAGCAGCTTTAGCAGCACCTGAGAAACCTTTAACAGTTACTTCTAACGCAGTAGTAACGGCTCCACGGCTAAGGATTTTCACTAAGTCAGACTTAGATACTAAACCATTGCTGTAAAGAGTTTCAAATGTGATTACTTTCGAACCTGTTGCGTCAGCTAATGCTTGTAACGTATCCAAGTTGATTGCTTTGTATTCTACACGATTGATGTTCTTGAAACCGAACTTAGGAACACGACGTTGGATAGGCATTTGACCACCTTCAAATCCACGCTTACGTGAGTAACCTGAACGAGACTGAGCTCCTTTGTGACCACGAGCAGAAGTTCCACCTAAACCAGAACCTTGACCACGACCTACTCTTTTTCTTACTTTTACTGAGCCTTCAGCAGGCTTTAACGATGATAATTTCATTGTAATTGGGGCTTAACGCTGCCATTGCTGGCAACTCGCGTGTTTATTAAATATTTTCGACAACGATCAAGTGACCTACCGCACGAATCATACCTGCAATAGCTGGATTTAATTCATGTTCTACGGATTTACGGATCTTTCCTAATCCTAACGCTTGGATTGTACGTTTTTGTACTTCTGGGCGTTTAATTGCACTCTTAACTTGAGTAATTTTAACTTTAGACATCTTCTGTTCTATTAGTGAGGCTTGAAGCGCTCGGATTATCCATTAAATACTTTCGCTACTGAAATTCCACGTTGGAATGCAACAGTATGTGGTGCACGCATCTTAACTAATGCATCAATTGTTGCTTTAACCACGTTGTGTGGGTTAGAAGAACCTTTTGATTTTGCTAGGACATCGTGGATACCTGCAGATTCCAATACAGCACGCATCGCACCACCGGCGATCAATCCTGTACCTGGAGCAGCTGGCTTAACTAAAACGAAACCACCGGAGAATTTACCTAATTGCTCGTGAGGAACCGTTTTCTTCAACAAAGGAATTTGGAACAAATTCTTCTTTGCATCTTCGATACCTTTTGTGATTGCATCAGTAACCTCGTTTGCTTTTCCTAAACCGTATCCAACGACCCCGTTACCATCTCCTACTACTACGATAGCAGAAAAACTAAAACGACGACCCCCTTTTACCACTTTGGCAACACGGTTGATGGCTACTACCTTCTCCTTCAACTCACCCTCGTTAACCTTAATTGGTTTTGCTTGTAAATGCGACATATCTTATTAAAATTGTAAGCCACCCTCGCGAGCGCCTTCAGCTAATGATTTAATTCTTCCGTGATATAAATAACCGTTACGATCGAAAACTACTTTCGTAATTCCAGCAGCAGCTGCCGCTTTCGCGATTGCCAAACCTACTGTTTTCGCAGCTTCGATGTTATTGTTTACTTTGTCCTTCTTGTAAGAAGTCGCAGAGAACAATGTTTTACCAGCCAAATCGTCTACTAACTGCGCATAAACTGCTGTGTTAGAACGATAAACTGTTAAGCGAGGACGCTCAGCTGATCCAGCTATCTTAGCACGAATCGCACGCTTAATGCGGGTTCTGCGTAATTCTTTTGTTGTTGCCATTGTTTAACTTGTTTGTGTGGATTTCCGGCCCACGCTTATAATTTATTTCTTACCGCCTGCTTTACCAGCTTTACGACGTACTTGCTCACCCAAGAAACGAACACCTTTACCTTTGTATGGCTCAACTGGACGTAATGATTTGATTTTAGCAGCTACTTGACCGATCAATTGCTTGTCGATACCTTCTAAAACAACCATTGGGTTTTTACCTTTTTCCATCGCCGTTGCTACCTTAATTTCAGCAGGGATCGACATGAAAATAGCGTGAGAATATCCCAAGCTTAATTCCAAAATATTTCCTTGATTAGCGGCTTTGTAACCAACCCCGATAATCTCTAAATCTTTCTTATAGCCTTCACTTACACCTACAACCATGTTGTTGATTAATGAACGATATAAACCGTGCATTGCTTTGTGACGCTTTTGCTCAGTTGGACGAGCTACTGTCAACACACCATCCTCAATATTAACGATGATATCTTGATCAATTTGTTGTGACAAAGTTCCTTTAGGACCTTTCACTGTTACCAAATTACCAGCACTAACTTCTACTGAAACTCCAGCAGGTAATGTGATAATCTTCTTTCCAATTCTAGACATAAAATAAATATTAGCTTAAATTACGAGTTGCCCCCTTTCAGCGTGAAACAATTAATATACGTAGCAAAGTACTTCTCCACCTACGTGAAGTGTACGAGCTTCCTTATCTGTAATTACTCCTTTTGAAGTAGATAAGATAGCGATACCTAAGCCGTTCAATACGCGTGGCAACTCTTCAGCACCATTGTATTTACGAAGACCTGGTTTCGAGATACGAGTCAAGTTAACGATAGCGGGTTGCTTCGTTACTGAGTTGTATTTCAAAGCAATCTTGATTGTTCCTTGTACGGAAGAATCATCGAACTTATAGTTTGAAATGTATCCTTTATCAAAAAGCACTTTCGTGATTTCCTTTTTAATGTTGGAAGCAGGAATTTCAACTACCCTATGGCGTGCCTTAAGCGCGTTTCTCAATCGGGTTAAATAGTCTGCTATTGGATCTGTCATTGTTTTTAAATTTGCCGCACTCCGAAAAACCGGGATGCAAAATTACAGAAATGAATTTAATTAATCAAATTTTATCTTACCAGCTTGACTTAGTCACACCTGGAATCAATCCGTTTGAAGCCATTTCACGGAACGTAACACGGCTAATTCCGAACTTACGCATGTATCCACGAGGACGACCTGTTAGTTTACAACGGTTGTGTAAACGCACTGGAGAAGCATTTTTAGGCAATTTATCTAAACCTAAGTAATCTCCAGCTGCTTTCAAAGCGGCACGCTTAGCTGCATATTTCGCAACTGCTGCTTCGCGTTTTCTTTCTCTTGCTTTTACTGACTCTTTAGCCATTTTGTAAAAATTTTAAAGGGGTTATGAAGCCTTGCGGCAATTATTTTTTAATATTTGAAAAAGGCATTCCAATTGCTGCTAGTAAAGCGTAAGCCTCTTCGTCCGTTGGTGCAGTCGTCACAAACGTGATATCCATACCGGAGATTTTAGAAACTTTATCAATTGAAATCTCAGGGAAGATGATTTGTTCCTTTACACCTAAAGTATAATTACCACGGCCATCGAAACCTTTCTCTGAAACACCTTTGAAGTCACGTACACGAGCCAAAGAAACCGTAGTTAAACGATCCAAGAACTCATACATACGATCACCACGTAACGTTACTTTCACACCGATAGGCATGTTCTCACGCAATTTAAAGTTGGAGATCGCTTTCTTAGAGATTGTCGCAACCGCTTTTTGACCAGCGATTTGTGTAATTTCTTCCACTGCAACGTCTACTAATTTTTTGTCGGATACTGCCGCTCCAACACCCTTGTTGATTACGATTTTAGTAATCTTAGGAACTTGCATTACTGATTTGTACTCAAACTTAGTTTTCAAGCCAGGTACAACCTCTTTCAGATAACGCTCTTTTAATCTAGGTACTGCCATGTTCTTATATTTTGTGGATTTCCGACCCACGTTTTACATTCTAATTATGCGATAAACTTGCCCGTTGCTTTTGAGTAACGTTGTAATTTACCTTTCTCGTTTAGCTTACGTCCTGTGCGAACTGCCTTTCCATTTTCAACAACCATTAGGTTAGAGATATGGATTGAACCTTCACGCTTCTCGATACCACCTTGAGGATTGCTCGCTGAAGGCTTAACGTGTTTTGTTTGAAGGTTAGCACCTTCCACGATTGCACGTGATTTTTCTGTGATTACTTCTTGGATAACACCCGTTTTACCTTTTGCGTTACCAGCGATAACCATCACTGTATCACCTTTTTTGATGTGCAATTTTGTTTGCTTGATAATTTTCTTTTCCATTGTATGATTCTTTCTATTGGTTAACCCAATATGTCATCGATCTTATAAAACTTCAGGGGCTAAGGAAACGATTTTCATAAAACCTGCCTCACGCAATTCACGAGCAACTGGCCCGAAAATACGAGTTCCTCTTGGCTCATCATTCGCGTTCAATAACACAGCTGCGTTATCTTCAAAACGAATATATGTACCATCCTTACGACGAATTTCTTTTTTCGTGCGAACAACCACCGCACGAGAAACCGTACCTTTTTTCATATTAGATGAAGAAAGAGCTGATTTAACTGAAACGACAATCTTATCGCCAATAGAAGCGTATCTCTTACCAGTACCGCCTAACACGCGAATTACCAAAACTTCTTTTGCTCCAGAATTATCCGCTACACCCAATCTTGATTCCTGCTGTAACATTATCTTTGATCTTTAAATTTTAAAATTGAATAACAAGAGAGCCTTATTTCGCTTTAGCGATAATTTCGACTAATCTCCAACGCTTATTTTTTGAAAGAGGACGTGTTTCCATCACTTTCACTGTATCACCGATACCACAATCATTATTCTCATCATGTGCCATCAATTTTGTAGTCTTCTGTACGAACTTTCCGTACAAGGGGTGTTTTACCTTACGGTCAACAGTTAATGTGATTGACTTATCCATCTTATCACTAACTACTTTCCCAATCCTTACCTTTCTTAGATTTCTCTGTTCCATCGTTGGTTTGTTAACTTGTTAAACAATTGATCGTGAGCCGTATGTGGACACAATCTATTAAAATTAATTTTTACTTATGCGTTTGATGCTTTTGTAAGAGCTGTCTCTAACTTAGCAATCACACGACGAGTTTCGCGAATACGCATTGGATTCTCGATCGGTGAAATAGCGTGCGCTAATTTCAAACGAGTCAAGTTCTCTTGCTCAGCCGCAATGGCTTTCTTCAATTCGTCTACTCCTAATTTATTTATTTCTGCGTTTTTCATAACAATGCTATTTGGATGTTTAAACCATCAGGCCTAAAACCTATTCTGAATAATCTCTACGTACGACAAACTTCGTGCGCATCGGCAATTTTTGAGCTGCCAAACGCAATGCTTCTTGAGCAATTGCTAAAGGTACACCCGCCGATTCAAACAAAATAGTTCCTGGACGAACGTTAGCTACCCAATACTCTGGAGCTCCCTTTCCCTTACCCATACGAACCTCTGCAGGTTTTTTCGTAATTACTTTGTCAGGGAAAATACGGATCCAAACTTGGCCTTCACGCTTCATAGCACGAGTAACCGAAATACGAGCAGCCTCAATCTGACGTGCTGTAACACGACCTGGCTCTAACGATTTAATAGCGAATGATCCAAAATCAATTTCGTGCCCACGTGTGGCAACACCTCTTACGCGGCCTTTTTGGGACTTACGAAATTTGGTTCTTTTTGGTTGTAACATCTTCTTAAAAGTCTAATATCTATTTCTTGATTTATTTTAGGCAATTAGCGTTTTCCACCACGTCCACGACCACCGGCACCTGGACCACCTGCCTTGTTACGATCTCCACCTTGATCACCATCTGGACGACGTCCGCGACCACCACGGTCACCTGGACGACCACCACGGTCACCTGGGCGAGAATCTGCTGCTGTAGACTGCAAGCCCATGTTCGCGTTTGGCGACAAATCTGGCTTACCGAAAACCTCACCACGGAATACCCATACCTTAATACCGATCTTTCCGTAAACAGTTAACGCTTCAGAGATTGCATAATCTACATCCGCACGAAGCGTATGAAGCGGAATACGACCCTCCTTGTATCCTTCAGAACGTGCCATCTCAGCACCACCTAAACGACCTGATAATTTTAATTTGATTCCTTGTGCACCCACACGCATTGCCGAAGCAATAGCTTGTTTCATCGCACGACGGAATGAAATACGAGCTTGTAATTGTTGAGCAATGGCTTCACCGATTAATTTAGCATCAATCTCAGGACGCTTAATTTCAAAGATGTTGATTTGAACATCCTTACCAGTGATGGCTTTTAACTCTTCTTTTACCTTGTCTACCTCAGCACCTTGCTTTCCAATAACAACACCAGCACGAGCCGTATTGATTGTTAACGTGATGCGCTTTAAGGTACGCTCAATAATAACTTTAGAGATAGATCCTTTTGGAATACGAGCAGCTACATATTTTCTGATTTTCTCGTCTTCAACTAGTTTATCAGCAAAGGTTTTGCCGCCGTACCAGTTAGAATCCCAACCTCTTACGATACCTAATCTTAATCCAACGGGGTTAATTTTTTGTCCCATTTCTTGTTTTATCTAATAGTTAATTATTCTGCTGTTGTTTCTTCCAAGATAGGAGCTGCCGAAGAAGCTACTACGAGGGTAATGTGATTTGAACGCTTCAAGATGCGGTGACCACGTCCTTGCGGAGCTGGACGTAAACGCTTGATTGAAGCACCTCCATCGACGAAGATCGTCTTGATGAACAAGTCAGCCTCCTCAATTTTAGCATCCACATGCTTGTTTTGCCAGTTAGAAACGGCTGAGAGCAACAATTTCTCAATAGCCTTCGCACCAACTTTGGGCTCAAATTTCAAGATACCCAATGCTTTGGATACTTTCTGTCCACGTACCATATCTGCGACAATACGCATCTTCTGAGGTGACGTAGGAACATTTCTTAATTTAGCAATTGCTTCCATTTTACAATATCTGATTACAGGACCCGAAGGTCACCCTTTTTACTTTTTACCTTTGTCTTTCTTCGCAATGTGACCACGGAAGTTACGCGTTGGTGAAAATTCACCCAACTTGTGACCTACCATGTTCTCAGTTACATAAACCGGAATAAACTTATTCCCATTGTGAACCGCGAATGTGTGACCAACGAAATCTGGAGAAATCATTGAACGTCTTGACCAAGTTTTGATTACTGACTTCTTGCCAGAATCATTCATAACTTGAACCTTGTTATCAAGGCGGTAATCAATGTAAGGACCTTTTTTTAGTGAACGTGCCATCTACTATTTTTTTCTTCTACTGATGATAAGACGATTAGTGTTTTTCTTTGGATTACGAGTTTTCTTACCCTTAGCCAATAAACCAGTACGTGAACGTGGGTGACCTCCTGAAGAACGACCCTCACCACCACCCATTGGGTGATCAACTGGGTTCATAACAACACCACGAACACGTGGACGACGACCCAACCAACGATGACGACCTGCTTTTCCTAAGTTCACGTTCATGTGATCCGAGTTTGATACCGTTCCGATTGTCGCAAGACAACGAGCCAATACCATACGCATCTCACCTGAAGGTAACTTCAACGTAGCATATTTTCCATCACGCGCTAATAACTGAGCATATGTACCTGCAGAACGAACCATTTCAGCTCCTCTACCTGGTTGCAACTCAATCGCGTGAACTAATGTACCCAAAGGGATATTTGCCAAAGGCAATGTATTACCTACTTCCGGAGCTACTGAATCACCTGAAATAACCGTTTGACCTACTTGAATACCAGCTGGAGCTAAGATATATGTCTTTACACCATCTGTATATTCGATCAAAGCGATACGTGACGTACGGTTTGGATCGTACTCAACTGTTAATACAGTTGCAGGTACATCAAACTTTTGACGAGCGAAATCAATCACACGGTAACGACGCTTGTGACCACCACCGATGTAACGCATCGAGCGACGACCATCAGCATTACGACCACCGGTACGCTTGATAGGCTCCAAAAGGGGCTTATACGGTTTGTCCGTAGTAATCTCCTCGAACGTCGGCGCAATGCGATGACGCTGTCCTGGAGTTGTTGGTTTAATTTTTTTAATTGCTGCCATTTAATTAGTTCAATTTATCGGGATGAACCCCCTTAATTATTTTTATTAAATTCCTTGGTAGAAGTCAATTACCTCTCCCGCTGCTACTGTAACGATCGCCTTCTTGTAAGTTGACGTGCGCCCTGAAGTAACCTTTGTACGTGTGCTCTTGGACTTAACTTTTCCAATTTGACGCATTGTTTGTACATCTTGTACATCAACTCCGTACATTTTTTTAACCTCCTTGGCAATTTCAATCTTGTTTGCTGTCAATTCAACTACAAACACGTATTTGCCTTTTTCTTGCATGGCTTGCGACTTTTCAGTCAAGGCCGGACGTTTAATAATGCCCATTGTTTATTTCGTTTACACAGAACCGAAGTCCCGTAAATTATTTACTAAATGTTGACTCAATTTTTTGGATCGCATCCACTGTAATTAACAATTTCGATGCATTAACCAAATCATATGTATTTATATCTGACGCATTCGATACCTTTGTTCTCGGTACGTTACGGCCCGACAATACAACGTTCTTGTCTACTTCATTCGTGATCAACAACGATTTTGTCGTATCCAAAGAAAGAGCTTTCAACATAGCTAAATATGCCTTTGTTTTTGGTGCATCAAATGATACAGTATCCAAAACAGCGATATCGCCAGATTGTGCTTTAGCTGCTAATGCCGACTGGCGAGCCAAAGATTTAACTTTCTTATTCAATTTGAAATGGTAATCACGTGGACGTGGACCGAAAATACGACCCCCACCTTTCATCAACGGCGATTTCATAGAACCCGCACGTGCGCCACCTGTACCCTTTTGTTTCTTAATCTTACGCGTCGAACGCGAAACTTCTGCACGTTCCTTCGCTTTGTGAGTTCCTTGACGTTGGTTAGCTAAATATTGCTTCACATCTAAGTAAACCACATGCTCGTTTGGAACAATTCCAAAGACCTCGTCAGAAAGGGTTACTTTCTTTCCGGTATCTTTTCCTGCGATGTTATATACTGATAATTCCATACTTCAGAATGTCTATAGGCTATGCCCGAATTTTAATTTTCAATGATTACGTATGAGTTCTTTGCTCCTGGTACCGATCCCGATACAACCAAAAGGTTTTTCTCTGGATAAACTTTCAAAACCTGTAAGTTTTGAACCTTTACACGATTACCACCTGTACGACCTGCCATACGCAAACCTTTGAATACACGAGATGGGAATGAACACGCACCGATCGAACCTGGGTGACGACCACGGTTATGTTGACCGTGTGTTTGTCCACCTACTCCGGCAAATCCGTGACGCTTTACAACACCTTGGAAACCCTTACCTTTAGAAGTACCTACAACGTCAACAAACGATTCTACCTCTAACATCTCAACCGTTAAAACATCCCCTAATGATAAAGGCTGCTCAAACGTGCGAAACTCAACAAGTTTTTTCTTAGGAGTGGTGTTAGCTTTTTTGAAGTGACCCAACAAAGATTTTGTTGTGTGCTTATCCTTCTTCTCACCATAACCGATTTGAACGGCATTATAGCCTTCTTTCTCAACGGTTTTTACCTGCGTTACCACGCAAGGTCCGGCTTCAATCAGCGTACATGCGACAGATCTTCCGTCTTCCATGTATAGGCTGGTCATTCCGATTTTTTTACCAATAATTCCAGACATAGTATTTTATATTTATTAAAAAATATGCTTACAAGGCGATCGAGGCTTGTTGTAAGACTTTTATTCAAAATCGTTTCGCAACGATATAGGAACCACATTAAATAAAAAGCAGAATTGGTACAAGGCGACAAAGTGGAGTCACTGTGGATAACAGTGAAAATCACTCTGTGTAGCTTAATATTCAATTAATACGTTGGGCATTCAACTTGTACTAACCAATACCAGTTCTGACACAAAAATCGAGCTTACCTCAATTTAAACCCTGTTTCGACCCGCATTTTTGTGTTTAAAATAAATTCGAGAAGTTCTGCCAACCTCTTTCGGAATTGAAAACTGCGTTTGTCGAACGGGAGTGCAAAGGTACAGAAAAAAATAATACGTGCAAGAGGTTGAGTAAAAATATTTTGAAAATCAGGGAATTAGGTGAAAGTCGCTAGTCACTAGTCGGCAGTCCGAAGGGAAATAGTCCGAAGTCTGGAGGGAGTTCGGTACCCAAAAGAGCTGACAACTATTAAACATTATATATAAGTTTCGTCGCAAAAGACCCCGTACAATTTCCTTCTGACTAACCACGGGCTTAGGACTACTGATTCAGAACTATCTCACTTCTGACTCCGGACTAACTACTGATCACTGGCAACTGACGACGGACTATCTCCCTTCGGACTCCGGACTAACTACTGATCGCTGGCAACTGACGACGGACTATCTCCCTTCGGACTCCGGACTAACTACTGATCACTAGCAACTGACGGACTATCTCCCTTCCGACTCCGGACTAACTACTGATCACTGGCAACTGACGACGGACTATCTCCCTTCGGACTTCGGACTAACTACTGATCACTGGCAACTGACGACAGACTATCTCCCATCCGACTCCGGACTAACTACTGATCACTAGCAACTGACGACAGACTATCTCCCTTCGGACTCCGGACTGACTACTGATCACTGGCATCTGACGACGGACTATCTCCCTTCGGACTTCGGACTAACTACTGATCACTAGCAACTGACGACAGACTATCTCCCTTCGGACTCCGGACTAACTACTGATCACTAGCAACTGACGACAGACTATCTCCCTTCGGACTCCGGACTGACTACTGATCACTGGCATCTGACGACAGACTATCTCCCTTCGGACTCCGGACTGACTACTGATCACTGGCATCTGACGACGGACGACTAGCGACTAGTGACTAGCGACTAGTGACTAGCGACTAAAATTGTATTTTTCTCATTTTTATGCCTTGAAATTGAACTTATTTTAGTATTTTTGGCTGTTACTTGCTGAAAATCAGGTACTTTATATTTATTTCCCAAGAAAAAAAATCATTATGTCAAGTTTATCCACTCAAAAAGGTGTATTGCATGGAGACGCGGTTCAAGAGCTATTTGAAATCGCTAAAGCAAATCAATTTGCTCTTCCAGCAGTAAACGTTACCGGTACAGATACAGTAAATGCTGTTTTAGAAGCTGCTAAAGCTGTTAACTCTCCAGTAATCATTCAATTTTCAAATGGTGGCGGTATTTTCTACGCAGGAAAAACCCTTTCAAATGAAAATCAAGCTGCAGCAATCGCGGGTTCAATCTCAGGTGCTTACCACGTTCACCAAATGGCAAAAGCCTATGGCGTTCAAGTTGTATTACACACGGACCACTGTGCTAAAAAACTTTTACCTTGGATCGACGGTCTATTAGACGCAGGTGAAAAATTCTTCGCGGAAACTGGCCAACCATTATTCTCTTCTCACATGATTGATTTGTCGGAAGAGCCTTTGGAAGAAAACTTAGAAATCTGTGCTAAGTACCTTGAGCGCATGTCTAAAATGGGCATGACACTTGAAATCGAATTAGGTGTTACAGGTGGTGAAGAAGACGGTGTTGATAACTCAGACGTTGACTCATCTAAATTATATACGCAACCCGAAGAAGTTGCTTATGCTTATGAAGTATTGAGCAAAATCTCACATCGTTTCACGATTGCTGCTGCCTTCGGAAACGTACACGGTGTTTACAAGCCAGGTAACGTAAAATTACAACCTGTTATCTTGAAAAACTCTCAAGAATTCATCAAAGAAAAATATAGCCTTACGGCAGAAAAACCTATCAACTTCGTATTCCACGGTGGCTCAGGTTCTTCTCGTGAGGAAATTCGCGAAGCTTTATCTTACGGTGCCATCAAAATGAACATCGATACAGATACACAATGGGCATTCTGGGAAGGTATCTTAGGATTCTACAAAGCAAACGAGGCTTACTTGCAAGGTCAAATCGGAAACCCTACAGGCGACGATTCTCCAAACAAGAAGTATTATGACCCACGTGTTTGGTTACGTAAAGGCGAAGAAACATTGGTAGCTCGTTTAAAAACAGCTTTCGAAGATTTGAACGCAACAAACGCGAATCAATACTTATAGTCTCCAATGATACTATTTTGAAAAGGCTGCTTTTGCAGCCTTTTTTTTGTTCCCCCACCCTCCTTAACCTTTGGCAATCCTCCTCAGGTTTGCCAAAGGTAGTTGGGCAAAAATAAAATTGTTATTCGTCATCCGACAACATAGGAGAAATATCAACTTCTTGATTATCTATTGAATGAAACAAAACAAATTCCTTGATCCCACCAAACCACTCCAAGACAAACTTGCGATCAACAATAGATTTCCTGGGCGATAATATAAACTTATAGGAACTCCAATCCCAAGTCCTAAAATCCAATACTAGATTATTCTTCTCCGGATTGACATGGATGTATTGAACTAAATAAGACAAATTCCGACTGTCCTCTACCAAAACCCGTTTATAAGGGCCATCAAATAAAGATCCAGTTCGCCCATGATTTCGATTGAAGGCAAGCGCATACGTCCGAAACAACATCTTTAAACGATTCGCAACGAGTTCATGTTCGGTCTTATCACCCAATTGAGACGCTTCAAAATGCCGCACACGAACCAGAAAATGAAAATGATTGGCATTTAGGCTATAAGATATAACATCCAAATAGCCCTCCATATAGCGCTGCCAAAGGCGCATAAAATATAAATGATTTGACCGAGTCCTATAAATCAGTTTTCGATCAACACCCCGATTGTAAATGTGATAGTAGTTCCCCGACTGAAATCGAGTCAAATAATGAGCTAGATGTGACATATGTATAGTGATTAGATTTTCGCTAATCTAGACACAGTTCACTATTAAATAAAAGAATAAATGCAGATTATCAGAGAATTGATAATCTACGCGAGATCAATCGAATTGTCGAATCCTCCCACTACCTTTGGCAAACCTGAGGAGGATTGCCAAAGGTTAAGAGAGCGAAAAAGCTACTTTCGAAAAACTAAATCCTTCGTCAGCTCATTCAACGCCTTAATCTTCGCCTGAAAGTCTCCTTTCAAAGTTTTGCGAACGGCTTCCATCCCCTCCAGACCCTCTTGTATCTCCTCCGGAATCACATCTTCCAAAAATGCCCGAATTCGCTTCGCCAAGGTGGGCGACTTCCCATTCGTCGATATCGCAATCTTCAAATCGCCCTTCTGAACAATCGATCCCAAATAAAAATCACATAAGTCAGGCGTATCCGCTACGTTACACAATAAATGACGTTCCGCACATACCTCCTTAATGCCCACATGCAATTCCCGATTATCCGTAGCGCAGATTACTAAATCCCTTCCTTCTAAATCCGAAAATTCAAAACCCCGCTCACACAAAATAACCTGCGGAAAATCCTTTAAATAAACAAGCGTATCCTCACGGAACATCGGCGCCACCAAAGTCAAACTTGCTCCAGGTGAATTACGCAACAATGCCGACGCCTTTTCCAAGGCTACGTTCCCGCCCCCCACGACAAGCGTGTTCAAGCGGTCCAACTTTAAAAATATGGGAAAAAGCTCATTCATGGCTTATTTTTTGCCGGCCAACTGTCCGCAGGCCGCATCGATATCCTTGCCTCTTGAACGACGAACATTCACGATCATCTTCTTACTCTCCAAAAACGCCGTAAACTTCGCCAAAGCATCCGCCTCCGCATTCACAAAATCGGCCTGCTTGATCGGATTGTATTCAATGATATTAATCTTACAAGGCAATTGACGCGCGAATTCATATAATTCCTTCGCATCCTCCACCGAATCATTGAACTTATTAAACATGATATACTCTAACGTAATATCATTCTCCGTCTTCTCGTAAAAATACCGCAACGCTTCCGAAAGCGCCTCCAAGGTATTCGACTCATTAATCGGCATGATGCGATTACGCTTCTCATCATTTGCCGCATGCAAGGACAAAGCCAAATTAAATTTCACCTGATCATCGCCCAACTTCTTGATCATCTTGGCAATGCCGGCCGTTGAAACCGTGATCCGACGAGATGCCATTCCCAATCCTTCCGGAGAAGTAATCATTTCAATCGACTGCAATACATTGGCATAATTCAACAAAGGTTCCCCCATCCCCATATAAACGATATTGGTCAAAGGTATCCCGTATTTCTCCTGTGCCTGATCACGAATCAACACGACCTGATCGTAAATCTCAAAGGCCTCCAAATTCCGTTTGCGATCCATGTAACCTGTCGCACAAAAACTACAGGTCAACGAACATCCTACCTGCGATGAAACGCAAGCCGTCATGCGCTCACGCGTCGGGATTAAAACTCCCTCAATCAAATGCGCATCATGCAAGGCGAAGCTGGACTTAATCGTCCGATCCGTACTTACCTGCATCTCCGCAGTGGTCACACATTGTAAATCAAACTCCGTTTCCAACCATTCACGCGTGGTTTTTGGAATGTTCGCCATGGCTTCAAACGAACGCACCGACTTCTTCCAAATCCACTCATAAACCTGTTTGGCACGAAACGCAGGCTCCCCATGTTGAACCATTTCCTGCTTCAACGCTTCCAAACTCAAATTCCGTATCGCCCGTTTCGTCAATTCCATCTATTTTTTCAATAATTCACCTACCTTAACCGAAATCGCCTTTCCATCTGCCAAACCCGCTAATTGCTTCGAAGCAGCACCCATCACCTTACCCATATCGGCAGGACTTGTGGCACCCACGGCTGCAATGATTTCAGCAATACGTGTCGTTAATTCCTCCTCAGACAATTGCTTTGGCAAAAACTCCTCGATAATCAACAACTCCGCCTGCTCCTTTTCTGCTAAATCCGGACGGTTTTGCGTCACATACACATCCAACGAATCTTTTCGTTGCTTGGCAGCCTTCATCAATATCTTCATTTCCGCATCTGCCGAAAGTCCATCTGCATTTGAGCCCGAAGTCTCTTCCAATAATATCATCGATTTGATCGCACGTAAAGCACGTAAACGATCCGCATCTTTTGCACGCATAGCATCTTTGATGCCTGCCTCAATTGTTTCTTTTAAAGCCATGTTATTGATTTATATGAGCCAAAACTCCTTCCAAAAATTCGCGATGATTACTCAATCGCGGTACTTTATGCTGTCCCCCTAATTTCCCTCGACTCCGCATCCAGCCATAAAATGTATCCGCTGGCGCTTCATGTATCTTTGGGGGACCCAAAACCAAATCATACGAACGCTTCGCATCATAATCCGAATTATTCGAACGAAGGGTTTCGTCCAACACAGTTGCAAAGGTACGTAAATCTTTTGGCGCACGCGAAAATTCAATCACCCATTCGTGACTTCCTCGTTTACCTCCATCCATATAGGCCGGTGCCGCCGTATAATCCTTGATTTCAGCATCCGTCGCCCGACAAGCAGCCGCGACAGCTTGTTCCGCATTTTCGATAATCAACTCCTCGCCAAACGCATTAATAAAATGTTTTGTCCTGCCCGAAATTTTCACGCGATAAGGACTCAAGGAAGTAAATCGAACCGTATCCCCAATCTTATACCTCCATAGGCCCGAATTAGTTGAAATCACCACCGCATAATTCACGCATAACTCAACCTGTTCCAGTGGCACAATCGAATCATGCTCCTCCCCCTTTTCGCCCATCGGAATGAACTCATAAAAAATACCGTAATCCAACATCAACAGCATCTCGTCCGGGCGATTCAAATCATCTTGTATCCCGAAAAATCCCTCTGAAGCATTATATATTTCTAAAAAACGAACCTCCGAAGACGGAAATATATGCGTTTGAAACAATTCCCGATAGGGGCCAAAGGCCACCGCTCCATGTACCAAAAATTCAAAATTCGGCCAAACCTCTAGAATGGATTGCTTACCCGTCAATTCCAATATTTTTTCAATCAACACCAAGGTCCACGTAGGAACGCCCAATATACTTGTCACATTTTCCTGGGACGTCTCCAAAGCCATCTTCTCAATCTTCTGATCCCAGTCACCCATCAACGCTACATCCAAGGATGGCGTCCGGATCATTTGCGCCCAAATAGGCAAATTCTTCATCACCACGGCAGAAACATCGCCCATCAACATACTCGAATTCATCGAATGAGATGTTAAACTTCCGCCAATCGACAAGCCTTTCCCCTCAAATACCTTCGTTTCAGGCTTATTTTGAATCAACAACGTAATCATGTCCTTGCCACCCATCATGTGGCATTCTTCAAGCGACTCCTTAGAAACCGGAATAAACTTGCTACGAGCATTCGTTGTTCCCGACGATTTGGAAAACCAATTAATCGGCGAAGGCCATAGCACCTGTTGTTCCCCTTGCATCATCCGTTCGATGTAAGGAAACAACTCCTCATAGGTCGAAATGGGAACACGCTCACGATAGGTAGCATAGGAGCTAAAATCCGCATAGCCATATTTTTTACCCCACTCTGTGTCCCGTGCATCCGTAATTAATCGAGTCAGTCCCTCGTATTGCAAATCCAATGGTCGCTCATAAATGGCCTCTATCCGCGGCATGCGCCGCTTCATAAACCACAATAAAGTCTCATTGAACAAGGACATAATTAATGAATCTTGGGCGCGCGATTTGGATAATCTGTGATGATGCCATCAACCCCCAAAGCGATAAATTGCTTCATTTGGGCTGTGGTATTAATCGTCCATGGAATCACCCGCATCCCATTCGAATGACAAAATTGAACCATTTCAGCTGTCAAATATTGATAACTCGAACTAAAAATAGCCGGCGTAAATCCTAATGTTTCCAGCACGTAAACGGGCGATTCTTTTTCGACTAAGGCCGACAAAATGACGCATCCCCAGACCTGATGCCAGTACTTCAAAACCGCAAAATCAAAACTCTGCAATATAACAAAAGGCCATTCCACCTGCTTATCGATCACGGCATAAACCGCCTTCGAAAACTCGGCGACATCAGCAGGCTGAGACTTGCCATATTCCGCTGGCTCCGACTTAATCTCAATGTTATAATATACCGCCTCACCCGTTCGCTTACGAAAAGCTTCGCCTAGCGCAAGAACTTCGGCTAGCAAAGGCTTATAAGTAGGTACCGCTTTCTGTTCCAGAAACAAGCTATTCCCGCGCTTCCCCACGTCAAAACGTTTGATTTCCGCATAAGACATTTGGTATAGGTTCAACGACGACTCTTCGGATCTAACGACAGCCTCCCCAGCAGGATGACTGGCATAACGCGCATTCATGTAAGGTTCATGGCTCACCACCACTTGACCATCCGCCGATAATACGACATCCATTTCCAATACGCGAACACCCAATTCCAAGGCATGTTCGAAAGCAGGTAATGAATTCTCGGGATATAAGCCCCGACAACCGCGGTGACCTTGAATAAAGGGTGTTTGGGCCATAATGGATGTACTAAGTAAAAATAAACAGAGTAAACTTTTCATCTTATTTCTTCAACAGCTGTTTTTTTGCTAAAGCCGCATTAACGCGTTTATATAAATCAATAAAATCCTGAGGCTCTTGAACATAAGAAGCAAAGCTTTTTGCAAAGCTTGTAGAATCAACACCGTGCCGCTTCAGGGTGGCACGCTCCAGCTGGTTATAGAGAATAACAGAGGTATCTGCACTGACAATATTCAATGCGCTAATTTTCCCCTCATCCAAATGAATATCCGCCAAAATTTCGGCCATTTGGTTCTCTGGAAGTCGATTCGAAGGCTTCGAATCCGAGCATGCCCAACAGGCCAATAAGAGAATAATGATATAAAATCGCATAAACCAAATTTGATACAAATTAGAAAGCTTTTCTCGCTTTTCATCCAAAGTGCTCAAAAAATCGGTAATTTAGCAAGATTCTAAGGCTAAATTTCAGCAAAAAGAAGTGGATATTCGATCATTCCTTTCTCATATTGTGCAATTGGAAATTCGCATTCGTAAGGCGATAAACACCCAAATGCACGGCAACTTTTCCTCTATTTTCAAGGGGTCAGGATTGGAATTTAGTGACCTTAGGCAATACCATTATGGAGATGACGTTCGCCACATCGACTGGAACACGACCGCGAAAGGACACGGAACCTTCGTCAAGCTTTTTAAAGAAGAAAAAGAACAAACTGTATTCTTTTTATTGGACGTCAGCGCCTCCCAGCTAGTCGGCAAACGAAATAAGAGCAAGCTAACAACCTTAAAAGAAGTTGCTGGAGTACTCGCATTCTCCGCCATGCAAGAAGCAGGCCACATCGGGTTTTGTGCATATTCAGATCAAAACGAAAAATTCATTGCACCCGGGGCAGGCAAAAAACATGGATACAAAACGATTTCCGAAATTTTCAGATTAGACCCTGAGGGTTCAGGGACCGATTTAAAAGCAGGACTAAAATTTACGCTACAAGCCTTAAAACGCAAAAGTCTCGTATTTGTCCTATCAGACTTTATTGATGATCATTACCAAGATTTATTGCGGGCATTAGCGCAGAAACACGATTTAGTTGTGGTTCATCTGCAAGACAACATGGAATCTGCATTGCCTAAAATGGGCATTATCCCTGTTTATGATCCGGAGCGCCGACAAACTACTTGGGTGAATACCTCTGCAAGCTCATTCCGCGAGCAATTGCTTGATAATGCTAAGGAATACGCAGCATTAAAAAACCAGTGCAAGCAATGGCAGGCCGACTATGTAAGTATCCCGGCAGGGGAAGACTTTGTTCCGGCCCTGGTGAAACTTTTTAATGTTCGAAAATGATGCGACAGGAACAAGAAATTCGTGTATTCGGACGTTTTTTGGAGGATTCAGCCAAAATTGGGCAGGACATTCATTATGTGTTGCGCGTATCACATACTCCCCAACAAGAAATCTTTTTCCCTAGCATCAATCAAGCATACGGCGTATTTAAACCAATCAAAAAAGATTATTTCCCTACGAAAACAGATGGGAATAATGTAAGCATAGATTCGGCAGTCTACACATTCAGGCAGTTTTCGATTCAGGATTTTCAAACGTTACGAATCCCCGTTGCGATTCAAACCGAATTAGATTGCACTGTCGTTTCTCCTACCCAAGACACCGTTTACCTGAAACGATTGATGCCCCATGCAAAGGATGTAAAAATCGATTCATTGATTCAATCCATTCCCGTCAGTCCATTGAAGCCAAAACCTGATTTAAGAAATTTGACTTTAGGAGCTGTCAGCGTGCTTATCGTACTTGGGCTGGTGTATTGGTTGTTAGGTAATCGGATTCGCCAAGGGCTAAGGCTTTACCTGCTTTGGCGTAAAAATTTAGAATTCAAACGCGCGTATCAACGGCTGATGCGTAATATTTCAAATTCACCTAAGGGCTTACAAAACCTAGAGAACGCAGCAGCTTTATGGAAAAACTATCTAGAACGCCTTACCAACATCCCGTTTGCCACGTTCACCACCACAGAAATGGTGGACAATTTACCTGATAAACGCCTGGAAAAAACATTACAAGAGGTGGATTCCGCCATCTATGGGGGAAACTTTTCCACACGGACGCTTGAAGCTATTAAAGTATTACTCGAAATTGCCGAAACTGTTTATTTACAAGAACGAGCGAAAATTAATCAAGAAGTCAAGCGATCATGAAATTCAACATCTTCTATTCTTGGCATCAAGTAAAATCCATTTTTTCTTATTCCTGGGAAAATTCGCTGTTTCTATACCTTATTCCCTTACCCATTATCATTATTCTGATTCGTCTTCTTGTGAAAAGAAAGAATCAATCACGTGTTGTATTATCCTTCAAAACTCCATTTAAACAACATAAGTTAACGCGTATATTAACATTTTTGCCAGATACCGTTCTAAGTCTTTGCATGATTTCACTCATCGTCGCATTGGCAGATCCCTATAAATCGGCATTCCACACCCGGGTACAGCAAGAAGGTGTCGATATTGCCTTGGGGCTTGATGTGTCATCATCTATGTTGAGCAAAGATGTCCGGCCATCCCGTTTAGCCATCGCAAAACAAACAGCACAAGCCTTTATCGCGGGCCGAAAATTTGATCAAATAGCCCTTGTGGCCTTTGCCGGAGCACCCTATCTGGCCAGCCCAATTACCTCAGATAGTAGCTTTTTGTCATTTTCACTTCGTTCTTTATCTCAGCAACAAGTCACTGAGGAGGGTACTGCTTTAGGTGATGCATTAGGCATGTGCATCAACCAGATTCGCGAAGAAGCAAATCCTAAAAAAATTATCATCCTCATCAGTGATGGGAATAATACCGCTGGAAATTTAGATCCATTAACCTCTGCCGAATTAGCTAAGACTTTCAAAATAAACGTATATACCATTGCCGTTGGCAGTCCAAAGGCCAGCCTTGACCCCGTTGACGAGAGCACCTTGCGCATGATTGCAGAACATTCGAATGGTCGATTCTATCGTGCCACCGACAAGCAAACCCTTCAGGCTATCTTTAAAGAAATTGATGTCATGGAGAAATCCCGAAAATTATTCATTCGGGAAGTGGAACATAAATCAGCCGCACCCGTATTTTTCCAATTGGCTTTTTTCCTTTTCTTCATCAACCTGCTGCTAAAAATCCTTGGAATCAGTAACACCTTAGAAGACTAAACATGATCTTATTTCCAAACGCCAAAATAAACTTGGGTCTTTACATTACCGAAAAAAGATCGGATGGATTTCACAATCTATCTACGTGTTTCTATCCCGTTCCCTGGTCGGATATCTTAGAAATTACCCCGCATGATACTTTCGAATTTAGCACTTCAGGACTCGCGATTTCAGGCGCCTTGGAAACTAATTTATGTTACCGCGCATTTATGTTGTTAAAGGAGGCTTTCAATATAGCCCCGGTTCATATCCATCTTCATAAAGTCATCCCTATGGGAGCAGGCTTAGGAGGTGGGTCATCTGATGCGGCATACACGCTCATGGGATTGCGCGACATGTTCAAATTACCCTTGACAAATGAAGATTTGATTCCTTTCGCCCAAAAGCTAGGAAGCGATTGTGCATTTTTCCTTTTCAACCAAGCACAAATAGGAACAGAAAAAGGTGACGTGTTAACTCCATTGGACCTTTCGTTAACAGGCAAATTCTTGGTCATGGTATATCCTAATTTTGGTATATCAACACAAGAAGCCTATGCGGGAGTAAAGCCGAAAAAAGCACGTAAAAACTGGGAAAAGCAATTTGCAAAACCCCTAGAAACATGGAAAGAGACCATTTCCAATGATTTTGAAAATAGCCTCTTCCCTGCTTACCCGCAATTAGCGGAAATTAAAAATGAACTTTATGCTATGGGTGCACAATATGCAGCCATGAGCGGTTCCGGCTCGACGATTTTTGGGCTATTTGACCAAGAAGTCAAATTACCGGAAAGCTGGAAAGCATTTCAAACCTGGTCGGGCCTGTTGCCTTAGTCCTTTGCAAAAATAGCCTCCAAAGCCGAAGCACCACGGATAACAACTTTTCCAGCGGGCATCTCTTTGGTTGGTCGAATCCCCACCCACTCCATGTCGGCACTGCGAACCTCCACCGGAATTTGTGCCATAGAACCATCCGCTTTCTCCACGTAGATATAACCACCCTTCCCTACGCGCGCTAAACCTGCTTGTGGAATACTTAACACTTTTTGCTCACCCACTTGGATACTTGCATTAATGAATTGCCCTACGGTAAATTTTTTCTCATCCGCTTCAATACTAAAATGACCATGAATAGGGGTTAACCGCGTTTCCATATCCACCTGTTGCCCCACTAAAAACACCTTTCCTTGAGACTTGTTGCCATCTCCCTCAAAATGTATCGTTTGACCTATCTTTAATTTGGCTAAATCCCGCTCGAAAACTTTCAGTTCAACATGCTTGTGCGCGACACCTACTACTTTAACAAGCACGTCCGTTGGGGTGATGTATTTCCCAATCGCCAACGATTGATCCTGAATAAAACCATCAATCGGTGATTTCAACGACAAGGTAGCACTCATGTTCCCCTCCGCTAAGGACTTCATATTACAACCTAAAATTTCCAATTTCATGGCTAAAGCGCGCGAAACCGCTTGTAGATTACCTAACTCCGCCTCCGCTTGTTGAAACTTCTTCTTTGAACCCACTTCCTCTTGTTGTAATACTTGTTGGCGTGAACGCTCATTCGTCAACAAACTCATTTGACTTTGGGCTTGCAAATATTCTTGCTGCATTTGAATAAACTCCATGCTCGTAATCGTTGCTAACACCTGCCCTTTTGAAACCTGTTTTCCAGGCAATATTTCCATCGTCGATTTGATGTATCCAGCGATGGGCATCGAAACAGAAGCCATGGAAATAGGCGGAACATCAACTAATCCCGTACAGAAAACACTTTCTGCCATCGATTTCTCCTCCAAATTCCCGAATTCAATTCCTGCGTTTTTCTTTTGTTCTGCCGTCAGTTTGATTTCTGATTGAATAACAGCCGTTTCTGTCCTGGTTTCTTTTCCACAGCTAGCCAATAAAATGGCTATCGATAATATGATTAACTTATTCATTTCCTAAAATGGTTTCAATTTGTACGATTGACTGATTATAAGCCAATACCTCTTGTAAATATTGTTCGCGAATTTGCCAAGCCTGTTGCGTATTCTGCAACATCTCCACATATTCAATTTCTCCTTGCTGATAACTCTTCAAGGCTGTTAATTCCAACCAGGCTGCCTGTGCCAATCCGGTTTGTTGGTAATAATTAATCCCGTTCAAATGCTTTTCTAATAGCGCAAATTGACTTGACAATTCGGCACTGAGCTGTGCAATCCCTTGTTCTTTTTGACTCGCTAAGAACAATTCATTGCTTTCGGCAGCTTTAATCCGCGCCTTTTGTGCTTTGGCAAAGATCGGAATGGAAATCCCTGCTTGGATAAAATTTTGGCCTGTATTGTTTTCAATACTCTGCGTCACGGCACCTACCCGAATGTCGGGCAATAGCTTTTGTCGTTCCACATCGGTCAATAATTTACCATGTTGGATTTGTTCATCAAACAATTGAATGGCAGGCATCGAGGCGATATCCTTGCCCTTTTGAAGATTCATCGTGATTGCCTCATCGCCTTGAATTTCAAAAGGCGTGGGATGATTCGTCCAATACGAAAGCTGCGCATACGTGGCCTTGATGTCCAAACTCAATGCCGCTTGCTTTTGCTGAAATTCACGCAAACGCGCCTCCGCAGCAACAAATTCAAGTTTCCCGGTCTCCCCTTCCTTGTATTTCAAGCTAGCTGCGCGCCGCATTTGGACGTATAAACTATCTTGCTGCTTTAAAAAAGTGGCCTGTTTTTGTTGGACCAACAATTGATAATAGTACCACTTAACACTCGCTGCCACAAGACTTTTGGTCATGGCTAAGCGTTTTTCAGCGAGCATTTTCTGAGAACTCAAGGCTTTCACTTGGGCTTTCAACAAGGTCGGCCAAGGAATACTTTGATTCGCCATGATGGTATAATCCTGACTAAAGTAGGTTTGGGTTTTCCCATATTGAAAATCGAGCGTCCCTTTCGGTAATTCACGTCCGGTTGCAATAAGAGCGTCTGCCGTTTGTATTTCCAAGCCGCCCGAACGGATTAAACTATTCTTTTGAAGCGCCTCAGCAACACATTGATTCAAACTTAATTTAGGAGTTTGGGCTTGAACACTTGTCAAACCTAGACCCAAAATAAGTAAAATCAGTAAGGCATTTTTGCCCGCCTTTCTTTCTTTTCTACTCATCAAAATCGAATAAACAACAGGAATCACAACCAAGGTCAAGAAGGTAGCTGTTATCAATCCTCCGATGACAACCGTTGCCAAAGGTCTTTGTACCTCAGCCCCCGGCGAAGTGCTTAATGCCATGGGCAAGAAACCTAAAGAGGCAACAGCCGCTGTCATGATAACGGGCCTAAAACGCAAGGCTAAGCCTTTTTGTAGTCGTTCCTCTACAGAAAGTCCCTCATTGGCCAATTGCTTAAAGAACGACAGTAACACAATTCCATTCAATACCGCGACACCAAACAAGGCAATAAAACCAATCCCGGCGGAAACCGAGAACGGCATTCCACGCAACCACAAGGCCCAAATTCCACCAATCGCCGACAACGGAATTGCCAAGTAAATGATGGACGCCTCCAAGAAGGATTGGAAAGTGAAAAAGAGTAAAACAAAAATCAACACTAAGGCAATCGGTACAACCAGCGCAAGCCGAGATTTTGCCGCCTGTAAATTTTCAAATGTACCTCCGTAGCTTACATAATAACCCGCAGGCAAAACCACTTTTTCTTTCATCACTTTTTGTATATCCGCTACGACACTTTCGACATCTCGATTTCGCACATTGATTCCGATCGTAATTCTGCGATGTGTATCATCCCGCGAAACTTCCACCGGCGCATTTTCGAAATCAACTTCAGCCACTTCCTGCAATGGAATTTGCCCCCCATTAGGTAATTCAATGTACAATTCACGTAAATTCTGAATGTCTTGTCGGTGCAATGAATCCATGCGGACAACCAAATCGAAGCGCTTTTCACCTTCCATGACGATTCCTGCGGTTTCCCCTGCAAATGTCGTTTTAACCAATTGGTTTATGGCCTGAACGTTTAGTCCATATTGAGCCAATTTAGCCCGATTGAATTTCACAACCAGTTGAGGGATTCCATCGATTTGTTGGACTTTAATATCCCCCACACCTTCCACCTTGCGAATATGACGTGCCGCATCCGTCGCATGCTCAAATAACAAACCTAAGTCTTCCCCAAAAATCTTGATGGCGATATCCGATTTAACCCCTGCAATTAATTCATTGAATCGCATTTGAATCGGTTGGGTAAACTCGAAATTAACTTCTGGAAATGCGTTCAATGCCTCATCCATTTGGGACTCCAGATCTTCCATGCTGTCCGCTTTTTTCCAATCCTTCGGTTCTTTCAGAATGATTAACAAATCACAAGCATTAATCCCCATGGGATCTGTGGGAATCTCCGAAGCACCAATCCGAGAGACGACTTGCTTGATTTCATCCGGAAATTGCTTCATCAAAAGCTTTTGCGCTTCGGTGTTCACGTGAATACTTTGGCTCAACGAGGCATTGGTTGGAAGTACAACCTCCACTGCAAAATCTCCTTCATTCAATTCTGGAATAAATTCGCCACCCAAGGTGGTAAAAAGGCCTACACTCCCCACCAATAATAGGGATGAGGCGATGATCACAACCTTAGGCTTACGAAATGCCCAATCCACCATCGGTTTATAGCGGCTAAACATCGTATTCATGATTCGATCAGCGATGGTTACCTTGTGGTCTATTTTCTTGCTCAAAAATAACGCAGAGGCCATCGGAACATAGGTCAAGGAAAGAATCAAGGCGCCCACGATAGCAAAACTCACAGTTTGAGCCATGGGACGGAACATTTTCCCTTCGATCCCACCAAGTGCCATGATTGGGAAATATACGATCAAGATGATGATGACTCCGAATGCTGCCGACTGAAATATCGCTTTGGCAGAAATTCCTACCTCTTCATCCATTTCATGTTGGGAAAGGACTTCCCCTTTTTTATGCGCATGGAGTCGATGAATAATGGACTCGACGATAATGACGGCGCCGTCCACAATCAATCCAAAATCAATGGCTCCCAAGCTCATCAAGTTGGCAGAAACACCGAAAATATGCATCATCGCAAAGGCGAATAATAAACATAAAGGGATCACGGATGCGACAATTAGCCCTGCCCGGAGATTCCCCAAAAGCAACACAAGAATGAATACGACGATTAAGCCCCCTTCGATTAGATTCTTCTCAACGGTGGAGATTGCCTTGCCGATCAATACACTTCGATCCAAGAAAGGAACAATTTTAATCCCTTGCGGCATCGTTTTTTGAATTTCCTCCATGCGAAGCTTGACGTCTTGAACAACTTCGTTCGCACTTGCCCCCTTGAGCAATAACATCACCGCTCCTACAACCTCTCCTTCGCCGTTCCGCGTCATGGCTCCATAACGTACGGCCTTACCAAACTGGACGGTCGCAACATCCTTTACAAGGATAGGAGTTCCCGAAGGACCTCGCTGGTCAACGACAACGTTTTCCACATCCGATAGACTCGAGAGCATCCCTTCCGTCCGAATGAAATAGACATCGGTTCCCTTTTCTAAGTAACTACCACCAGAATTTGAGTTATTGTTTTCCAGTGCCGTAAAAATCTGATTCACTGTCACGTGCATTGCACGAAGCCGCTCAGGATTTACCGCTACTTCATATTCTTTTAAATGCCCCCCAAAGGACGACACCTCAACAACACCCGGAATTCCCAATAATTGGCGTTTTACAATCCAATCTTGGTAGGTGCGTAAATCCGCCAGGGAATATTGGTCTTTGAATGCGGGATCAACCTCCAGCGTATATTGAAAAAACTCTCCGAGTCCCGTGGTAATGGGTGCCATCTCAGGAACGCCTGCACCACGCAAAAGATAGGGCTCAGCCCCTTTGAGTTTCTCAGAAACTTGTTGGCGTGCCACATCCATCGCGACAGCATCATCAAAAACGACCGTGATAATGGAAAGTCCCATCCTCGAAACGGACCGGATTCCTTTGACATTCGGAATGGTTCGCAACGATATCTCCAAGGGGTAGGTGATAAATTTCTCTACCTCGGAAGCGGCAAGCGCTGGAGATTGCGTGATGACTTGTACCTGATTCGAAGTAATATCAGGAAGGGCGTCAATAGGCAGTTTGCTTAGGGAATATCCTCCCCAAAAAACGAGTCCTAAGACAAATAATCCTACAACTAATTTGTTGCGGATACTGAATGAAATAATGGAATTAATCATAGTATGTAATTACGTAAGAAAATTGAATGACAATCTTCTTAAGCCCGGGGCGGCGCAATTAATACACGTTCCAATGAAAATTGGTACTGATTTTCCCAAAACGTTCGTAAGCGACGAAGCATCAAAAACGTTATCGGGATTAATAAGAGTAATTGAAACACGGGAAGCACGAATCCGGCAACGCCAGAGAAATCAAAATGAGGCAAACTTGGGTGCTTAGTGGTTTTGGTATGTTTTGAATCAGCCGCATAATGCAACCAAAGAAAGTCAACAAAGCGGAATGTTGCACCAGCGATTTTTTTGTGATCTTGAAAATGCTTGAGCAACTCATTCGCTTTAAATGATTGTTCCAATCCAACTTTAGGAATAAGGCTCCCAGAGAAGAAAAGCATGAACAAGAAAAAAGCGATTACATTTTTCATCTCCCAAATGTAGAAAAAATTCGAAATTTATTGGATATTTATGGGCTCAATTTATTTAAACTTTGAGAATAAGGCCAAACCCTTCAATGAAGGGAAAAAATTATGGATGAAATAAATCTTTTGTGGCATCAATTAACTGATTCAGAAACAATCATCCGCTCCGGCCTTTTTGTTATCACCTGCATCGTATTCGCTGAAAACGGCTTGTTTTTTGCCTTTTTCTTACCCGGCGACTATCTCTTATTTCTTACTGGCGTTTTTGGGGGAACTGGGGTTTTGAAAGAACCATTAACCACCATTTTACTAAGTATATTCCTAGCCGCAGTCCTCGGGTCTTTGCTCGGATATCTCGTTGGGAGATTCTTTGGAAAATCCTTGCAACGAAGGCCCGATAGCTTATTTTTCAAAAAGAAACACCTGGATTCTACGCGTGAATTTTTCGAAAAATACGGTTTTATGGCATTGGTCATCAGCCGATTTTTACCCGTCGTACGCACATTCACGCCCATATTAGCGGGTATAAGCCACATGACATGGTATAGCTTTATTTTATTGAATATCGTAGGAGGCGCTATGTGGGTAGGCATTTTAGTTGCCGGTGGTTACTACATGGGCCAGTATTTCCCGTGGATTATCAATTACGTGCAATACATCATTATATTTTTCCTTGGGATTACGACATTTACCCTCATTAAGGGTTATTTGAAATTACGCAAATGATCGAACAATTTGGATATGTTGCAGCTTTCCTTTTAGCAGGTATCGCCTTTTTAGGTTTGATACTAACGATTGCTCGTTTCATACGACCTAATCGTCCCAATGAGGAAAAACTGAGTACATACGAATCCGGAGAAGAGCCGATTGGGAATGCCAATACCCGCTTTAACCCTCGTTTTTATGTAGTTGCATTACTATTTGTGTTATTCGAGGTCGAATTAGTTTTCCTATTTCCTTGGGCAGTAGTTTTTAGCCAAAAGTCATTACGAGCGATTCCCGCATGGTCCACCTATGCCTTGTGGGAGATGTTTTTGTTTGTTGGGATTCTAAGCTTAGGACTTGCATTTGCTTGGAGAAGAGGATACCTCAACTGGGAAAAACCGGTTCAAGAATTGAAGGACATCGAAAGTCCTGTTCCGGAAAGTGCTTATCAGCGCTACAAAAAGAATTAATAGGCAGGATCTACGCTGTAAACCTTATTTCTGAACTTCAAGGCTAACACTAATTCATGTGAACCCAATGATGCTTGCATAGGCCCATTTATATGCGTTTCGTAGGAATAGGTTAAGTTGATCTGCTGACTCAAGTGCATACCAAACATGAATCCAATTGCCTCTTTATGTCGGTAAGTTGCCCCCGTCCAAATCGCTTCATTGAATGTTACACGCATATTTGCTTCTGCCCCCCACGATACACCCTTCATGTATTTGATTAAAAGGGATGGCGAATAAGTCCAAAATTCGCCCGACTTAAATTCCATTCCCGTTTGCAAGAAGATATTGGGGCTGGTCGTTCCTAACAAAAGCGCTTGATTAAAGACCTTGTAGGCATCCGCATCGTCAGGGTAAAATGTTTTACGCGTCAGTGTGTCTGAACCATTGCTTGTTCGCAGATAACTGAAGCTATCAAATATCAACTGGTTAGCAGATAGACCAATATAAAAATTTCGATTGTAAAATAACGCCCCTACATTGACCAAGGATTGTCCTCCTGACACTTGACCGCTCGGGGTCAAAGAAGGCAAGTTTTGATCTTGGTACATAATAAATGGGTCACCGGGATCTTTGACGTTGAAACCCGACATGTTAAGTGTTCGGAAATAATAACCCGCTGTGGCACCCACAGCAACCTTATTTTCACCGCCCACCGAAAGGTGATAGGCATAGGTTCCTGCAATGGAATTACTCGTTAATCCACCTATTTGATCCGAATAAGCTTGAATTCCAATGCCCTGATGAAAACCACTCCGCTTAGTTTTTTGACGAATGTAGGTGGGAGAAAAGTTCCGGCGAATCGTTTTCGACATGAAAGGAGTACGGCCATTGGACGTCCGATCCGATTTATCCAAAGCCAAATTTGCGGTTAGGTAAGCGGTTCTATTCGAAGTATTTATACCGGTCCATTGCGTACGAAACCCCGATTTGATGTCAACATAATCTTCAAAACCCGCAAAGGCAGGATTATAAACATATTTATTCATCATAAACTGCGTAAACTGAGGCGTTTGCTGCGCAAAGCCTACAAAACTGCCCATGAAGAATAAAAGGGGAATTAAAAATCTCATTCGATTGGTATAGAACCACAAATTTCGCTTAAATATATTTAATTTCGTTCGAACTTTCCGGAAATCTATTGGGTTTTTACTGAATGGTGTCCAACATATAAGGCCAATGCAAACAAAAACATATCCGCTCGATCAAATAAATGGCTTCGGCAAACTACTAAAAAACTATTTAGCAGGTGATCAGGCATTAAAACCCTTGTATGGCAACGCGCCGAACATCACTTCCTTTCAGGCACAAATCGATTCGAAAAAATCAGTTAATAGAACTTTGCTTGTTGAGGTTTTACAAGATCAATATCAAGGATTTGACGATGCGCCACAAATTGCAAGTTTAGCGGAACCCAACACATTTACGGTCACCACGGGCCATCAGCTCAACTTATTTACAGGGCCTTTGTATGTGATTTTTAAGATTGTTTCAACGATTAATTTGGCGAGACAACTGAAAAAAGCCTATCCGGCCTATCATTTTGTTCCGGTCTATTGGATGGCATCAGAGGACCATGACTGGGATGAAATCAATCATTTCCACTTATTTGGCAAGAAAATACAATGGGATACGGATCAAAAAGGACCCGTTGGACGCTTTGATATCGCAGGATTGAGTAGCATTTGGGCGGAATTACCCAGTGACATCCCTGTTTTCAAAGAATGTTACGCAGGAGCCAAAAACCTTTCAGCAGCTGTTCGTTCGTACATGCATACCCTTTTTGGGCAGGAAGGCTTAGTTTGTTTGGATGCCGATGATGCCCGCCTAAAAAGAAGCTTCATCCCGGTGATGCAGGCTGATTTGCTAGAAAATAAGCATCTTGCCTGTGTAAATGCCAGTAATGATATTTTAACAAATTTGGGTTACAGTCCACAAATTTACGCACGTGAAATCAATTTCTTCTACATGCTCGATGGTGTGCGGGAGCGCATCGAGAAACAAGGTGATGTATATAAAGTACTCAATCAAGCTATCCGATTTAGTGAAGAAGAATTAAAGGCAGAAATCGTAGCGCATCCCGAGCGATTTAGCCCGAATGTAGCCATACGACCCATCTACCAGGAAACAATCCTACCCAATTTAGCCTATTTAGGCGGTGCGGCGGAAGTGGCCTATTGGTTTCAATTAAAAGGAATTTTCGATTTACACCAAGTCCCATTCCCTATTTTGCTTCCGCGTAATTTCGGGGTGATGATTCCTCCCTTGGAGGCTGCTAAACTTGAAAAATTGGAATTAAGCATTCCAGATATTTTCCAAGATGAGCGGGTGCTTCGCCAACAATTTGTTGATAAAAACACCAAACATGCTTTAGATCTAGGCAATGAACAAGAGCGCCTCTCAACATTAATGTCTAAAATTGCCCAAAAAGCACAGGCGATAGACGAAACCCTAGAGGCTTCCGTGTTGGCAGAAGAAACGCGCTGGCAAAAAGGGCTTGAGCGCTTGACCAAGAAGATGCGTAAAGCAGAAGAACGTAACCAAGCGGTAGGACTAGGTCAAATTCAAGCGATCAAACAGAAACTTTTCCCAGATGGGAATTGGCAAGAGCGGCATACCAACTTCCTCGAATTCTTGTTGAATTATCCAACATTACTCGCAGATTTGCTTGCAGAATTAGACCCGCTTACATTCGAATTATTTGTCATGTATTTACCCGAAAAAGATGCCTGAAAAACTAAGTCCTGAGGCATTTTTAGATGCTGCGACCCATTATCCCATCTTGGATGTTCGCTCGCCGGGAGAATACCTACGGGCACATATTCCTGGAGCAGTAAGTTTTCCCATTTTTGATGATGCGGAACGCGCCCGGGTCGGAACCACATATAAGCAAATCGGGAAAGACGAAGCGATTGAATTAGGTCTTGAGATCGTAGGCCCCAAACTTGCCGCATGGGTGAAAATGGCAAAGAAGTTGGCCGTGGACAACACGGTACTTGTACATTGCTGGCGAGGCGGTATGCGTTCCGGTAGCATGTCCTGGTTATTTGAAACAGCAGGTTTGCAAGTCAAAATATTAGTAGGAGGATACAAAGCCTACCGTAATTATGTGTTGGCTGAGTTCGACCGAAAAATACCCTTTGTGGTTTTGGGTGGCAAAACAGGCAGTGGTAAGACGGATATATTACTTGAAATGCAGAAAAGAGGTGCGCAGGTAATTGACTTGGAGGGTGTAGCGCACCACCGAGGATCCGTTTTCGGACATTTTGGTTTAGCCCCACAGCCTACGAGCGAACATTTTGAAAATGAAGTGGTTGCGCAACTTCGAGGGATGGACTACAGCAAGCCCATTTGGATTGAAGATGAAAGTAGGCACATCGGGCAAGTATATATGCCCCTGGGATTGTATTCGCAGCTTCGTGCCGCGCCGATTTTATTCTTAGACATTGCGGCGGAATATCGATTGCCCCATTTGGTTGAGGTTTATGCCCATTATCCCAAAGAGGCGCTCGCACATGCCGTAGGAAAAATCAAAAAACGCTTAGGCGGAGATTTATACAAAAATGCGTTAGACGCGTTAGAAATAGACGATTTTACACAAGTGGCCGCGATTACCTTGCATTATTATGACAAGGCCTATGTGCATGGCTTGCAAAAAAGATTACCTGAACAAATACAAGAAATTGTCATCAATACATTGGAAACTAGCTTACAAACGGATGTTGTCATGGCGCATCCCCTTTGTCAAACCCAATTTTCATAATGCCTATGTTACCTGAAAAATTCTTATCGGAACTACTAGACCGCCACGTGAACACCGAAGCATTTCCGGCAACCTCCGACATAAAAAAACTCTTCACAAAAATCGTGCTGACGCTTTTCCCTGAGCAGGCAAGGAAACAAATTGTCCAGCTAGACGACTTGCGCTTAGTTTGGGAATCGATTGAAAATGGGCTAGAAAGTTTATTGCATGACATGGCCGACAAATTAGTCGACACGCCGCAAAACATTACATCGAGGTACATGGATAGAATTCCCGGTATATATCAATTACTCCTAACGGATGTAGAAGCCATGGTCAATGGAGACCCGGCTGCAACGACGGATTATGAAGTCATTCGAACCTATCCTGGATTTTACGCCTTAGCATTCTATCGGTTGGCACATGGTCTGCATGCAGAAAATGTACCGCTAATTCCCCGCATATTAACTGAATATGCCCATTCCAAAACGGGGATTGATATTCATCCAGGAGCACAGATTGACCAATATTTTTTCATGGACCATGGAACAGGTATTGTGATTGGCGAAACTTGTGTGATTGGGAAACGAGTAAAAATCTATCAAGGTGTTACGCTAGGAGCACTTTCGGTGGATAAATCGATGGCGTCGACAAAACGGCATCCAAGCATCGAAGATGGCGTTGTCATTTATTCGGGAGCGACCATTCTCGGTGGCGACACGATTGTAGGCGCAAATTCCACGATTGGTGGGAATGTCTGGTTGACACGCAGTGTGGCACCCAACACAAAAATCTATCATCAAGAAAATCAAAAAATCATTCAAGAATAAGATGGCTGCTTTATTGGATTTAGTGGGCAATACGCCCCTCGTTGATTTAAATAAACTACACAACAACCCAAAGGTTCGAATTTTGGGTAAGTTGGAAGGCAATAACCCCGGTGGGTCTGTCAAAGATCGTGCAGCCAAAAACATGATTGAGTCGGCCTTGCAACGTGGCGATATAAAACCGGGCATGAAATTAATCGAGGCGACTTCGGGTAATACCGGGATTGCTTTGGCGATGATTGCCCGCCTATATGATTTAGAAATCGAATTAGCGATGCCATCGAACTCTACGAGAGAGCGTGTGTTGACGATGGAAGCGTTTGGGGCCAAAGTAACCCTAACGGAAAGTATTGAATCCGCGCGTGATTACGTGGTGGAAAAAGCTGCATCGGGTCAATTTGTTTTGTTAAATCAATTTGAAAACCCCGATAATTATTTGGCGCATTACAAAACGACTGGGCCCGAAATTTACCGGGATACGGAAGGGAAAGTCACTCATTTTGTCAGCTCAATGGGTACAACGGGAACCATCATGGGGACTTCCATGTACTTGAAAGAGCAAAATCCAGCAATCCAGATTGTGGGCTGTCAACCTACGGAGGGCTCTAAAATTCCCGGAATTCGGAGATGGCCGGAAGCTTACCGACCGAAAATCTACCAACCCGAAC
This sequence comes from Aquirufa regiilacus, assembly GCF_032470275.1. Taxonomy (NCBI): domain Bacteria; kingdom Pseudomonadati; phylum Bacteroidota; class Cytophagia; order Cytophagales; family Flectobacillaceae; genus Aquirufa; species Aquirufa regiilacus. The sequence goes on along the minus strand of NZ_JAVNWW010000002.1, from coordinate 196,900 downwards.
GCGTCGATCGCATCATGGATATTTCGGAGGAAGAGGCGACGGAAATGACTCGTCGGATGGCGAAAGTAGAAGGTGTTTTTGGAGGAATGAGTAGCGGCGGCGGTGTGGCGGCGAGTGTCCGACTAGCGCACGAAATAGAAGAAGGACTCATTGTCTGCATCATTTGCGACCGCGGGGATCGCTATTTATCCAGTGGCTTATTTGGGGAGTAAAACGCCCATGAGTGAATAATGCGTGGGTGACATCCAGCGCATTTGTTGGGATCCCTCGATCGAATAGGTCTGAACGCGCCCATCGGCAAAATTCATGTGCAATTTCTTATGCGTTTCGAAAAGGAAATTCTTTTCCTCAATTTCTATTTCAACTTTGGCAGGTCGATCCAAGGCATCCAATTGAATGTACAATTTCTTCACAGGTAAGCTTTCATTCGCCTTCAACGAATACCAAACAAATCCATCCTCGGATAGATTATCATAACTTGTCGCAGCTGCAGGCTTGTTCAAGTCGGCATGCAAAAACATCGCCCATTCCTGCTTCCAATCCATCTCTTTTAGTTGTTTTTCCTCTTTTTTACCAGCTAACAAAATGGTTTTATGAACAGCCTCTGGATGTTTGGCCAGTGAATCAATCTGTGCGGTGAGGTATTTTTCCCAGGGATAAAAGACCGGTTTTACACGTTCTTCGACACTAGGTTTGCATGCAACAAGTAAGCAGCTAGCAATCAAGAAAAAATGGATGCGGGAAATCAACATAGCTTAAAGGTAAAAAAAATCCTTGACGCTGGAAAACGTCAAGGATTTAGCGAGCTTAGACACCAATCATTTCGTCGATTGGAATACTCAGCACACGGGTTAGATTGTATAGTTTTTGTGCATTTGGATAATGTTTCCCGGATTCCCAATAGTTGTAAGCACTTTGACTAACTCCCACGGCAGAAGCAACTTGCTGTTGCGTCATACGTTTAGATTGTCGGGACTTAATCAGGAGGACTGAAAAAAGGTGTTTTGTTTTCATGATGATTAGGGTTAGGTGAATTTTTCATGCAGGAATATTTAAAATTGAAAGAACATTTGCAATGCTTTCGCTCAGATATTTCTTGAATTATCATTTTTGCGAATCATTTTGGCTTGAAAATGCACATTATTTGACAAATTAGAAATGAAATTTCTTTTGGAGAAAGTTTGACAAACAAAAAAGCCCGAGGTTTTCCTCGGGCTTTGAAGCAATAATGAATAATCTTATAGATTTCCTTTTTTCAATTCACGCACGGCGAAGTCGGCAGCACGAGCTGTCATGGCCATATACGTTAAGGAAGGATTCACACAAGAAGCAGATGCCATCACAGCACCGTCCGTCATGAATACGTTTTTCACTTCGTGAACTTGGTTATGCTTGTTAACGATGGAGTTCTTTACAGAAGTTCCCATGCGAGCAGTACCCATTTCGTGAATACCTAAACCGATATGCGTTGTTTGACTGTTGTACGCATTGATGTTTTTGAAACCTGATGCCTCTAACATTTCAGCTGCATCGTTCATCATATCTTGACGCATTTTCATTTCATTCTCTCCGAAATTCGCTTCGAATGAAAGTACTGGTAAGCCCCACTTATCTTTCTGATCACTTAACGTGAATCGGTTATTTGGATCTGGTAAAATCTCACCAAAACCACCGAATCCAACAGTCCATTGACCTGGATGTGTTAAGCTTTCTTTGAATTGAGCGCCGAAGCCATCTTGACCAACACCACGACCCCAACCTTCGCGGCTTGCACCACCTTGGTAACCGAAACCACGTGTGTAACCACGCTTATCTTTACCCCAGTTGCGGTAACGCGGAATGTATAAACCGTTCGGCCGATTTCCGAACATATAATCTTTTTCGAAACCTTCTACCGTTGCCGAAGCACCTACCCCTAAATGGTGGTCCATGATGTTACGGCCTAATTGATCGGAATCATTACCCAAACCATTTTGGTAACGGTTTGATTTCGAGTTCATCATAATCGAAGTCGATCCAATCGCACCTGCGTTCACAAAAATGATCTTCGCAAAATATTCTTTGGACTCCATGGTATTTTGATCAATCACGCGAACACCTTTGGCTTTTTGTGATTTCTCATCGTAGATGATCTCCGCAACAATTGCATTGTGAATCATCGTCAAACGATTTGTCCGTTGCGCTGCCGGCAAGGTTGCCGACAATGAGCTAAAATAAGCTCCATATGGACATCCACGCATACATTTATTGCGATAATTACAAGAAGAACGACCTAAGTCAGTATGTTGTTTTCCTGGTTTTGTCAAGTGCGCTACGCGACCCACTGTCACCGGACGACCTAATTTCTTATCTACGGCATTTTTGAAGTGAACCTCCGGAGCAGTCATTTGCATGGCTGGTAAGAAGTCCGAATCAGGCAATACATCTAATCCTTCCGCTTGACCTGAGATACCCGCAAATTTCTCTACGTATGAATACCAAGGAGCCAAATCATCGTAGCCGATTGGCCAAGGCGTTCCGATACCTTCTTTTTCATTCGCTAAGAAATCTTCGCGATTCCAACGGTAGGTTTGACGACCCCATAATAACGATTTACCTCCCGTATGGTAAGCACGAATCCAGTCGAATCCACCTTTTTTCTCAATGTAAGGGTTTTGCTTGTCGTTTTCGAACAAGTAGCGATGCTCTTCAGCAGGCGTATAACCTGTGCGCATTCCTGCCCAATATTCTTCAGCAGCCATGTTTGTTGGCCGACCGCGGTGGTCGAATTCCCATGGATTTTTCATCGCTGTTTCGTAACCTTCGATGTGTTTGATCTCACGACCACGTTCCATCACGGCAACTTTCAAGCCTTTTTCAGTTAATTCTTTTGCAGCCCAACCACCCGAAATACCGGATCCAATGACGATAGCGTCAAACGTTTGGCTCTTGATTGCATCTATATTAAGATTCATTTCTCGTATGATTTGGGATTAATAAACAAATGATTTTTGGTCAGGCTTCATGTTCGAAATTACTTCAAACTTACCTGGAACGGGATGGTACTCGAAAGAACCTTCGATGCCTTTTTCAGATGTATAGTATCCTAACAAAGTCAATTCCTTCATGACACGCCAGAATGGAACGCCACCAGCACCTTCTAATACATCTTTATCTACGTTATCTCCCACTTTCACTTTGCTAGCAGAATACGATTTCATTAACTCTTTCGTATCGGCTTCTAACAAAGTCAACATCGCAACTTGCCCATCATGCGATTGATCTAAAAACTTCGCTTTGGCCAAATTATCGACACCCTTTTTGAAACTAACATGCTCCGGTTTTTTATAGCAATCGTTCAACATCATTTCGATGAAAGGAGGAACTCCTGCTTCAATCGCTCCCGCTGTTGAGGTTTTTGGAATAATGTGTTCAGCCACAGCTGCAACGATTTTGCGCTGGCTTTCTGTCAACGTGAAGGTACCCGCTTCCGCGACAATACCTGCTTTTTTTGCCTCCATAGCAAACAAGGTAGGGGCACTAAAAACACCTCCAACGAGCATCGCTATTCTCGAGACAGCATCTCTTCTGTTAAGCATAGTTTTATTGTTAAATTGTTCAGGTCGGCTGCCCAAATTTCTCATTTTAGGCAAGTCACAAAATTAATCAGAATCTTCGTTTTTCAAGGAATTATTTGGCTTTTTCTAACTTTAAAACCAAATCTATGCGATAGGGAGGTAGATTTTTGACATCGATGTGGACGCCATTTTTTTCTACGCTACCTACCAAGGTCTGGGTTTCCCCTAACATTCCCACGGGACCTTTTTTATAACTACCTGGTATATAAATTGTTTCATCCTGTGGACGCTTTAATAAATGCACATACACATGGGTATCGGTTTGGGTCGTTACGCCCCAGGTTTGTGGACTCAAGGGTCCACCGCGCGTACCGTATACAGATTCGCCGTGCCCTTTCAGCCAGCGACCGGCTACTGCCAAAGAATCCGTAAACTCCGGTTGAATTTCCCCCGTGGGCATCGGACCTACGTTTAATAATAAGTTTGCGTTACGTCCAGCTGCGCCGACTAACAAATGAATAATTTGCTTGGGTGTTTTAAATTTACGGTCTGTGATGTTATATCCCCAGGCTCCATTGATGGTTTCACACGTTTCTAAAGGCAATGCAGAAGCCTGCTGGAAACTTAGTCCCGAATGATTCTCTCCAGGCAAATCGCGCTCAAACATTTGGAAGTCCTCCCCAGGAATTGGATCCAAATGGTGGTTATTCCCAATTAAACAAGCGGGCTGCAATTGATGAATCAAGCTGTAAATTTCATCGTATTTCCAGTCGATGCGCGATTTACGATCGGCACTTCCTTCAGTATTTGTTTGATCCCAATGTCCATCAAACCAAATGTTATGAATCTCCCCATAATTGGTCAACAATTCCGTTAATTGAGCCTTCATAAACTTCAGGTAGGAAGCGTAATCTCCTTTACCCTTGCGACCGCTTTTTTGGCCGGTACGACCTGTCTCAAAAGGATAATCATCGCGGTACCAGTCTAGGGTAGAATAATAGAGTCCCAATTTCATATCCTGTTTTTTGCAGGCTTCCGCTAACTCTTTGAGCGCATCGCGGTGAAATGGGGTATTCGTAATTTTCCAATCGGCTTGTTGAGTATCCCAATTCGAAAAACTATCGTGGTGGCGCGTAATGAAGATGATGTATTTCATTCCGGCATTTTTAGCGATACTAACCCAAGCATCTGCGTTGAATTTGCTTGGATCAAAAGCAGGCATTAAGCGGCCATAATCATTTTTAGAAATGCCTTTGTTATTCATCACCCACTCGCCATCGCCTAGGATACTGGACAATCCCCAGTGAATGAACATGCCATATTTCCGATCTTGAAAAGCTTGGCGTTCGGCTAAATTCGCTTCTGAGGGAGTGTATTGTTGTTGGCCTATCGCCTGAAAACTGGCAAAAAGGGCGAGTAATAGGGTAATTTTCTTCATAAGTGTAGGTTTAGAATCAGCAAATTATCATTTTTTTGAATAGGTTTATCAGGAAGTAGATAGGATTTTTGGGAGATTTTTTTGTTTTTTGTACCGCTACTGCAGGTTTATATACCCCGGCAGCCTATCAGCTAAAAATTACTCATGCAAGACGCTTCTCCTATTTTCGACAACAATAAAATCCCAGTAAAGAAACTTTGGCAAGTCATCATTGCCTCCTCCGTGGGGACGGTCATCGAATGGTATGACTTCTACATTTTCGGGAGTTTATCAGCCATCATTTCGCTTTCATTTTTTCCAAAAGACGACCCTACGGCTGCTTTTCTATCCACATTGGCGGCATTCGGCGCCGGCTTTGTAGCGCGCCCTTTTGGCGGAATATTGTTTGGTAGATTAGGTGATAAAATTGGTCGCAAGTATACCTTTTTATTAACCTTGCTCCTGATGGGTGGCTCTACTTTTGCCATTGCTTTAATTCCATCCTACAGTGAAATTGGCCTCGTTGCTCCAGCCATTTTATTGCTTTTACGTATCATTCAAGGGCTCGCATTAGGGGGTGAATATGGGGGTGCCGCTACCTACGTAGCCGAATATGCACCGGATGCCCAGCGTGGGAAATACACCGCTTACATACAAACGACTGCAACGCTTGGATTTTTTGTCTCCATTGTCGTGATTTTGGTTTGCCAAAACCTGATGGGCGATGCTGTTTTCAAAGATTGGGGCTGGCGTGTGCCCTTTGCTTTATCTGGAATTCTTGTCATCGTTTCCTACTTCATTCGAAGAAACATGCATGAGTCACCGCTTTTCTCAAAATTAAAGCAAGAAGGCCGACTATCCGAAAACCCCTTAAAAGAGGCTTTTGCTTCGAAAGCAAATCGCCGATTGATGTTGATCGCAATGTTTGGAGCGATTGTGGGGCAAGGGGTTGTGTGGCACACGGGACAGTTTTATGCACAAATATTTATCAACAAGATTCTCAAGGTTGATTTTACAACGACCAATTTGATCATAGCCGCGTCCTTGGTCGTGGGAACGCCTTTATTCGTCGTTTTTGGTAGCTTATCGGATCGTGTGGGTCGCAAGAAAATCATGTTGGGCGGCATGGCCCTCGCTGCCATTTTCTATTATCCGCTGTTTGCGTGGATGTCGGAGATCGTCGATCAAGAAGGAACTTTGGTGAATGACGCATACCAATTAACGATGAAAGGGAAAGTTGAGTTAGCCTTCATTTGTACTTGTTTGGTAACCTTTGCATCTATGGCCTACGGCCCCATCGCGGCGTTTTTAGTGGAATTATTCCCGACCAAAATTCGCTATACTTCGCTGTCTGTTCCCTATCACTTTGCCAATGGTATCTTTGGCGGATGCGCACCCTTTGTGGCGACTTGGCTCGGCGCCGTGACCCATTCGAATTTCTCAGGAATCTTCTATCCGATTGCGCTTTCAGCCTTGACGGTGATTATCGGGATGATTTATTTACCGGAGACCAAAGGGCGGGCATTGATGGATTAATTTTGGACGTTGGACGCGAGAGTTATTCGCAGGCTGAGGTCTGGGAGTCCGCCCCAAGAAGTATCGCATCTCTACAACAAATTCGGGGATTTAATCCGATTGATAAATAAGGCAGCCAATACGATTGGCAGCGAGAAGATCACAAAACGCATCGAGATTGAAGCGCCCGAATCAGCCATTAAACCGAAAAGACTCGGCCCTAAAATAGCGCCAAAGCGCCCCATACCCATCGCTAATCCCACGCCTGTGGAGCGAATTTCTGAAGGGTAAATTCTTGTCGAAGCAGGGTACATGGAATTGAATCCCCCCTGCACAAAAAAGCCAATGCCGAAGGTCAAAGCAAACTTGAGCAAGAAATCCTGATCAAGGTTTCCATATAAATTCAGCAAAACAAACGCGAGTAAAACATAAATCAAAATCACACGTTTAATGCCAATCCGACCAATCAAAAGACCCATGACAAATACACCGGTGAAGGCGCCTAAATTCATGGCAGTACCAATGTACGTAGCTAATTCAAAGGGCATACCCGTTTGTTTGGCGAGGATGGGGACCCAGCTCAACACCGTATACAAGGTAATAAACCCAAAGAAAGTGGCCAGCCATAAATAAATAGTGGATTGTCGGAATTCAGGCACAAACAAGTCGCGCCAGGATGAACGCTTGACGAGCAATTTATCCCGATTTAAATAGGCCGGCGATTCAGGAAGGACGAAATATACGCCCACCAACATGGTGAAAGAGAAAATCCCTGCAGCTAAATAGGCAAATCGCCAACCCAATTCAGGCACAATCCAAGCACTAGCAAACCCAGTCAATATCGCGCCTAATGGCCAGCCACCTTGCACGATGCCGACATTGAAATCGCGTGTTTTATCCGTGGAAAATTCCGATGCTACTGTTGCTAGATTAGGCAAAATACCACCGATTCCGAGTCCCGTTAGGGCACGAAAAACCAGTAATAAACCATAACTCGTAGCGAAATATACCGATAACATGCCAGCGCTAATGAGCAATAAGGAAATTAAGAAAATCTTCCTTCGCCCAACTCGGTCCCCAAAAGGAGCTAATACAAAACATCCGGCCGTCATACCGCCTAAGCCGGAACTAAAAATATAGCCTAATTCCGCATTGGAAAGACCAAATTCCTTCATGATTTCAGCGCCTGTAAAGGACACGAGTAGCACATCGATGCCATCATTGAAATTGAGCAAAAAACATAAAGCTACTACTCCGATTTGGAGCCAAGACATCGAATTTTTCATTGGATTTGAACAACAATTTTTCCCGGATGACCACTCGAAGCAGCAATTAAACCCGCTTCCAAATCCGATAAAGGAATATATTTGGAAATGATTTGGCCAGGATTGATTTGCCCATTGGCGATCATTTGAATCACCGATTGAAAATCTTCCGGATGATCATAAATCAATGAACCGCGGATGGAGATACCCCGACGAACCAAATCCAAGGGAGTAAAGCTTGCCTGCTTTTCCGACAAACCCAATAAAACGATACTGGCGCCCCTTGGAACATCCGCACACAAGGCTGTGGTTGCCGCCGCGGAACCGGTGCATTCAAAGGCCACGCGAATATCTGCCAACAGCCAGTCACCCGTACGGGCTCCCATGGAAACTGCTTTCTCTAAGAGCGTCGCATTCAATTCGCCTACATAAACGATGATGCCCCGACGAATCGCTAAATGGGTAATCAACATGCCGATGGCCCCTAGGCCTAAGACATAAATCGCATCTCCAGCTTGCAAGGAGGCATGTTTGAGCGCATGAAAAGCAACAGCCGTAGGTTCAATCGTCACAGCATCCGCGGCAGAAATTGACTCAGGTAGCGTGTGTGCAAAATCAGCCGGAATCAGAACATACTCCGCAAAACAACCCGGCGCATTTAATCCAATGGTTCGTTTATTCGGACAAACTGTAGCTTGGCCGCGTTCGCAATAGATGCACTTTCCACAAGGTGCGTTGGGATCCACCACTACTCGATCACCAATTACCCGCTGAACTCCTTCACCTACAGCATCGATGTAGCCCCAGCCTTCATGGCCGATAATCGTTGGGCCCGACAAAGGTCGATGCCCACCAAAATAATGCACGTCTGAACCGCAAATCCCTACTTCCATTAAACGGATGCGTAACTCGCCCGGACCAGGCGCTGGAATTGCCTCCTCGCGAAAGTCGATGACTTTGGGCCCCGTTAAATAAGCTGCCCGCATTATAGGATTTGATTAAATTCGATGATTTCGCCCGATGGGCCCTTTACGTTGAAAAAACGGGTTCCATTTTTCCAAAATTGCAATAAGGTTGGTGTAGATTCGAGGATCTCGAAACCTGCTTTTTTCAAGGTCTCAAACGCATGATCCACATCGGCGACATCGATCGCAAAATGATCCACATGCCCGTTCGACCGCGATTTAATTTCGGCTAATTGCTTCGCAGGCATTTGGTATAATTCCACAATAACCTCGTGATTTTTCATCATGACACAGGTGCCATAACCGCCATCAAATTCAAATGGGGCCTCCATCACATTCTCAAATCCAAGCCGCTCATAAAAGGGAATCGATACTTCTAGGTCGTGCGCCGGGATACCAATGTGCTGGATCCGATGAATAAAATCAATTTTCATTTCCATATTATGCTAGGTTCAAGAACCTAAAATAGGAAATTTTAAACGGTTGGGCGCGCATAACCTAATTTTTGTACGAATTTCGGTTGGTAATAACCTTGTAAGCCCAAGGTCGATAAGGAACCCGCCTCCGCCAAATCGATAAAGCCATCTGCAGCCACATTCGATTTTTCTAAAAAGGCACAAACTAATTCTCCAATCACCAAATAGGTTCCATTGTGCTTAATGGGCATAATATCAACTAATTTCATGCCCAATTGGACAGGACTTCCATCTACAAATGGAATCGTAAATTCAGGTCTTACAAGCTCATTCAGTTCCACATGGTCGAATTCAGATACGCCATCCGGATATTTGGCACTGGTTTGATGCGCCGCCTCGATTTGACCCATTGCGACATGATTCATCGTGAAAAAACCGGTTGACTCAATATTCTTCAAGGTATGCGGAGTGGCCTCTTTGGGGCGATTAATAAACCCAATTAACGTTGGATCAGCCCCCAAATGCACAATATTCGTAAAAAGAGCCACATTCGACAAGCCAGCTGGATCTTGCGTAACGATCAAGGTCGATGGCTTAAATCCACTTAGGCAGTTGACAAAATTAGCGCGATGGTATCGGTCCATCGCTTGCAAATCCAAAGGCGTGTAACATTTCATAAATGAGTAACCTAGAAAATAAAAGATTGTTTAAACCTTAAAAACCCGACCGCTCTGGTAAAAGAACTGCAATATCACATACCAAATCAGTAAATAGCAGAGCGCCCCTGCTAAAGAAGCCAGATAAGGATCCGAAATTCTCGAGGCAAACAGAAAGTCCTGTAGAAAAGCTGATAGCCCAGTTCCTTCAATTTCGACCATGTTCAACGCGCGTGGAATGATGCCTGAAAAGAAGAAGACCAACATGGGGTTTACGCCAAAAATAACGAAGGGTTTCGTCCAAGCCTTAAATTGTTGGACATCGACAAGCCAATATAATAGACATAACAAAACGATGGCCCAACCGGCGGTATATAATACAAAAGAGCTCGTCCAAAGTGCTTTATTGATTGGGAAGTAAAGGTCCCACACAGCACCTAAAACAATACAAAAAAGCCCTGCCATCGCTAGTAGTCGTGTTTGCGAACGAAAATACAGTCCTGCCAACATACCCATGATACCCGTAGCAAAAGCAGGAATCGTACTTAAAATTCCTTCGGGATCCCAGGTTTTGGTTACCGACCATAAATGTCCCGGCAGCAAATAGTTATCGACATAAGCCGCCAAATTCGTTCCCTCATGTAAGTTCGCAGCGCCGATACCGGGAACAGGAACATAGTTCATAATGGCCCAATAGCTAATCAAAAAGAGCAAGGATATGAATACCAATCCACGTGCGGCAACTCGACCTTGAAGGCTCGCCAATACCGCATAAACAAGCGCAATGCGAGGAAGCACTCCGGGCAATCGAACATTTGCGAAATCGTCAAATCCACCAAAAGCAAGAACTAATGCCAGGATGAAAAGCGCAAACAGGACATATAATTTACGTGCATAATCCGTGAAGAAAATTACCGCAACGAGACCTGTGGCCGCTAAACGAACGATCAACAAGGACACACCGGTACAATCCCCCACATGTATTTTAGCGAAAAAACTTAAAAACCAACCCAGTAGTAAAAGACTCAAGGTCCGTGAAATAATTTTAGTCACAGGAACGATTTGTCCGGCATTTAGCGAAACAGACACACCCACGATGAACAAAAAGAACGGAAAAACAAGGTCTGTTGGCGTACAACCATTCCACGCTGCATGTTCTAGCGGCGCATAAATATGGCCCCAATCGCCCGGATTGTTGACAATCGTCATCATCATGACCGTGATTCCCCGAAAGACATCGAGTGATAGAATTCGATTATTAGTATCCATTTATAAATTTTACTGGACGCTCACCTTTTTCCACACGCCATTGATATACACATCAACAGTTCCGCCGCCTTGTTTCACGAGTGTATAGTTTTGCACTTTCCCTTTCGACCAAGTCATGTTGAGCGTGTAGCCTCCGCGCGTTTTCAAACCTTTGACTTCTCCTGAATCCCAAGCTTTCGGTAATGCAGGAAGCAAGTAAATTTTGGTAGCGGTAGATTGTACGAGCATTTCAGCCACAGCCGCAGCACCCCCGAAATTGCCATCAATTTGGAAAGGAGGATGCGCGTCAAATAAATTTGGATAGGTCCCGCCTCCGCGCTGATAATTGACTTTCACGCCATCGGGTTCAACGTATTTCAACAATTCGCGGTACATTTTATAGGCATGATCTCCATCCTTGAGGCGTGCCCATAAGTTGATTCGCCACCCTTTGGACCAACCGGTCGTTTCATCCCCTTTGATCTCCAAGGTTTTCTTCGCGGCATTCGTCAATGTAGGCGTTTCCTCGACGGTCAAATGGTTACCTGGGAATAGTCCATACAAATGACTTTGGTGGCGGTGCTTGGGATCTTGATCCGGCCAATCGTGGTACCATTCTTGTAAATTACCTTCTTTCCCTACTTGGTAAGGGTATAATTTTGCAAGCGCATCTTTTACTTGAGCCGTGAAAGCTGGATCATTTTTCAATACGTCTTGTGCCGCAAGAATATCCAAAAACAATTCACGAATCATCGCCAAATCTGCGGTTCCACCGTATAACGTTGATCCAATATAACCTGTCGGGGTAATAAACTTATTTTCTGGCGAAGTAGATGGCGAGGTAATTAAATTACCTTTTTGATCTTTAATCATAAAGGCCAAACAAAACTCCGCTGCCCCTTTCATCAGTGGATAGGCCTTGTCTTTCAAGAATGCCTTGTCTTGCGTAAACTGATAATGTTCCCAAAGATGCGTAGATGCCCAGGTTGCACCCATAGGCCAGTTGGCCCAACTCGGCTCTCCATTCCCGAAATCGCCCACGGGATTCGTCATGGCCCAGATGTCGGAATTGTGATGCGTGACCCAGCCGGGAGCATTATAAAAGGTTTGTGCACTGATACGACCTGTTTTTTCCAGGTTTTCGAGGAAGCCTAGGAAAGGTTGATGCATTTCGGAGAGGTTGGTGTTTTCGGCCAACCAGTAATTCTCCTCGGCATTGATGTTCATGGTATAATTACTGCTCCAAGGCGGTCGGATGTGTGGATTCCACAGCCCTTGAAGGTTCGCGGGAACACGCGAAGTTCGCGAGCTGCTGATTAATAAATAGCGGCCATACTGAAAATAAAGTGCCTCCAAATAAGGGTCAGACTCTCCCATCGCATAACGACGTAAACGCTCGTCGGTAGGCAATTCAGGGGCATTTTTCCCGCCCAAAGTCAGCGAAACCCGTTGGTAGAATTTCTGATAATCTTTCAAATGGTGCGCATAAAGCGATTTTAGTGGGATCAGACTAGCGTCTTGCAATTGTTTTTGAGCGAGCGAATCGTCGTTTTTACCTTCACGAGATGGGCTTTTGTCGAAGCCATTAAAACTGGTTGCCATGGATACGAGGATGACAGCCTCGGTTCCGTTTGTCAAGACAATGGATGAGTCGGTACGCGTAACTTTCCCATCTGTGGATTGCAGTAAAATATCGGTGGAAAAGCGCGTGCCTTTATCAGCCAAAAACATAATGGGATTTCCTTCTTTCCTGACATAATTCGGATCAGCACGAACGGGTGCTGTTCCCTGCATATGTAAATGATTGGTCGTGGAGTGTACTTGGAATTTCAATTTAGAATCCATCCGAATCGCAAAGGACAAAGCGCCTTTTTGTTCGCTGCTGATGTGGATGGCAAATACTTTATCAGGATGCGAAACCAAATACTGTCGTTTAATGAGATTGCCGTCCGCGCGATATTGGACTTTGGCGATGGCTTGATTGAGGTCAAGTTCGCGGTAATATTGGCTAATGTTTTTCTCGGGGAAGTCGATGTACATCGTCCCGAGCGGCGCATAGGATTCGGAAAATTTCCCTTGAATTTTTTTGACGAGGGAATCAGCGGCTTTGTAATTTTCTGCCTTGAGGGCTTCGCGTACGCTAGGGAGGTGTTTATACGCTTCGGGATTCATGCGCGGGTTCATCGGTTCCCCAGACCAAAGGGTAAGATCGTTCAAATAAATTTGATCGGTTTTCGTTCCGCCAAAGACCGTTGCGCCTTGGATACCATTTCCCAGGACGAGTGTTTCTTCGAAATAGGTTGCGGGTTTATCGTACCAAAGTTTGAGGTTTTGCTGCGCGAACAAAGGGGAGCTAAAAAGAATCAAGAAGCAGATATTTTTCATCAGTTTTTTACTAGGTTTTGCTGTGAATTTTTTATTTTTTTATAACCCTGCCGGGGTCGTTGACCCCGGCAGGGTCACCACCCACCTACAACAATATACGTTGCATTTTTGCCAGGCCATTTTTGGCTACGATCAGCGGATCTTGGGTATAGAATGTTTTATTAAATAATTCCAATGAAATTACCTCAGGTTGTAAGGTCTTCAAGATTTGGGCGATAGGAGCTTCTCCGTCCCCGGCATAAATGCGATCACCATCGGTAATTTGTCCAGGGGCAATCGACTTCACATAATCATTCACGTGAAATACTTCAACGGCATCAGGCCCAACAACATGCAGGGAATCGACAGAGGATTCGCCTTTATAAATATGAAAAACATCGAGTAATAATCGGGCATCAGGATGTCCCGATTCGGCGGCAACGAAAAGCACCTCGGAAACCTTGCTAAGGTTTTTCGAATGGCCCCACATTTCAAGAATAGGTTTGACGCCCATTTGTGCCCCTAATTCAAGAATGACCCGGTAGCGTTCAGCGGCTTTGTGCAAATCCAATCCCGCTTCTTTGGTTGCGCCCATCGGAGGAGCCGCGGTGCGGGGGCAGCCTAATTGGGCCAACATATCCATTTCGCGCTTCATTTGTTCGAGTCCTTGGGCACGAACTTTTTCATCGTCCACAATCCATTGGGCAAAACCGATGCAATTTTGGATTTTCATGCCTAAATCATCCGCGCGTTTACGCGCATCTTTCAGTGTTCCTCCCGTTTTTAGATACGCTTCTAAGGTAGGCATCCAAATTTCGCATGAACGAAAGCCGGCAGCTGCAGCGATTTCAATTTCTTTGATATACCCTAGTTTCTGACCCATGATGGTACTCATGTTCAGGGAAAGTTCGGGTTTGTAGGATTTTTTTGCGGCTACGGTACTATCAAGTGAAAGTGAAGACATTCCCGCGGCAATACCGGATGCTTTGAGCAGCGTTCTGCGACTTAGTTGACTCATTTTAATAGGTTTAGGCATGTAATTTAGCAGAAAACCAACTAAAAACTATCAGGGAATATACGTTTGAGACCAAAACAAAAAAAAGCCCTTCAAAAAGAAGGGCTTTTAATTTCTAACGTGGTGGTAGATCCCGGACTCGAACCGGGGACACACGGATTTTCAGTCCGATGCTCTACCAACTGAGCTAATCCACCTCGTTGATCCCATGGATATGGGACTGCAAAAATAGGAAAGTTTTTTTTTAATCCCAATTTGGCCCTAAAAATATTTCAAATAAGGTATGTGCCCACATCGGCCGAACGAAATATGGTCTTACTTCTACTATTATCCGTGGGATTTTGTAATTTTAAAATCAGCCTAAGATTGCAGGCCTCTATATATGATCTTACGAACCGAAAATCTGGTTAAAAAATACGGCCAACGTGTGGTTAATGACCATATTTCCTACCAGGTAGCCCAGGGGGAAATTGTTGGATTATTAGGCCCCAATGGTGCCGGAAAAACAACTTCTTTTTACATCGCCACAGGCCTCGTAAAGCCCAATGAAGGCAAAGTGTTTTTAGATGACCTCGATGTGACCGATTTACCTATGTACAAGCGCGCGCGCCTGGGAGTCGGTTATTTAGCGCAGGAAGCATCCGTATTTCGTACGTTGACCGTAGAAGAAAATATATTAGCCGTTCTCGAATTGACGGATTTATCCAAAGCCGAACAAAAAGAAAAAACGGAAAGCCTTTTGGAAGAATTTTCGTTGACACATGTTCGCAAAAGCCTAGGCCAAGTCCTGTCAGGCGGAGAGCGCCGACGGACCGAAATCGCACGTGCGCTAGCCGTGGACCCCAAATTTATTCTATTGGATGAACCCTTCGCGGGTGTCGATCCTATTGCGGTCGAAGAAATACAAAGTATAGTTGCCAAATTAAAATACCGCAACATCGGTATCTTAATCACCGATCACAATGTAGATGAAACCTTGTCCATTACGGATCGCGCCTATTTGCTTTTTGAGGGTAAGATTTTGAAAGCGGGAACTCCTCAGGAACTTGCGGATGACGAACAAGTGCGTCGTTTGTATTTGGGCAAGAACTTCGAGTTAAAAAAGAAATAAGCATGAGAAAAGAAACCTTAGCGATTCATGCAACCCATTTGCAGGATGAGACGGCCGCATCGATTGCGCCTCCGGTATTTTTGACTACGACGTTTGAACGTTCTGAAGATGGTTCTTATCCCAAAGGGCATATGTATTCTCGTAATTCAAATCCGAATCGGGATGTATTAGAAAAAGGCCTCGCCCAATTAGAGGGTGGGGAAGTTGCCTTTGTTTTCGGCTCGGGGTTGGCAGCGGTTTCAGCTGTTTTCCAATGCATGAAATCTGGCGATCATGTGTTAATGCCAACGGTTGGATATTACGCCAGCTATAAATTAGCGGAAGAAATCATGGGCCCTTGGGGTTTACAGGTTTCACAAGTGGACATGACCGACTTAGCCGCGGTTGAAGCAGCTATCCGACCGGAAACGAAATTGATCTGGGTCGAAACGCCCGCAAACCCTTTATTGACACTAAGTGATATCGAGGCCATTTGCAAGATTGCACATGCACACAATATATTGGTAGGCGTAGATAACACACTGACAAGCCCCATTTTACAGAATCCCATTCAATTGGGGGCGGATATCGTCATGCATGCCACGACAAAATACATCGGTGGACACTCGGATGTCTTAGGCGGGGCGGTTATTTTTAAAGAAGCTTCTGCTTGGTCGGAGCGCGTCAAGCGTGTCCAAATTCTGATGGGTGCGACGCAGAATCCGTTGGATTGTTATTTATTAGCCCGAGGCCTCAAAACCTTGCCTCTGCGCATGCGCGAGCACAGCAAAAATGCGCTGGAATTAGCGACTCGTTTGGAAAATCATGCAGGTATTGAACAAGTTCACTACCCGGGTTTGCCCTCAAATCCCAATTATGCTTTAGCCATCAAACAAATGCCAAATGGCCAAAGTGGAATGATTGCTATTCAGATCAAAGGTGATGAAGCAAAGGCAAGAAAGGTGGCGAATCGATTACAATTATTCCAACAAGCAACTAGTCTAGGTGGTGTGGAAAGTTTGGTTGAGCATCGCAAGTCGATCGAAGGTCCTGGAAGTACCACACCGGGTAATTTATTGCGTTTATCCATCGGGTTGGAACATGTAGAAGATTTGTGGGAAGATTTAAATCAGGCTATTCTGGGTGCATGAAAAGACTTTTCGATCTAATCGTTGTCATCGTTGCGGGTTTCCTTTTTGCAATTCCCATGTTGCTCGTCGCCATGGCTGTTTGGTTCAGCTCAAAAGGCCCCATTGTATATTGGTCAAAACGTGTCGGTCAGCATAATGCATTATTCAATATGCCAAAGTTTCGGACCATGCAAGTCGAAACACCCACGCTCCCCACGCATTTATTGGGGAATCCGGATGCTTATTTAACACCCATCGGCTCATTTTTACGTAAAAGCAGCTTAGATGAATTGCCACAATTGTGGTGTATTCTGCGTGGAGATATGTCGGTGGTAGGTCCCCGGCCCGCCTTGTCGAACCAAGAAGATTTAATCGAGGCTCGTACCGAAAAAGGAATTCATGCATTAAAACCCGGTCTTACGGGTTGGGCCCAAGTAAACGGTCGGGATGAAATAGAACTTTCAAAAAAGGTGCAACTAGATTATGAATATCTTGATAAAAAATCGCTCATTTTCGACGTTTACGTCGTGCTATTGACCTTTTATAAGGTGGCGAAGCGTGAAGGGATTAAGCATTGAGCGGAGTGACGCTGCCGGGGTCTGCGACCCCGGCAGCGTCTACCCCCACGCAAGTTCCCATTTTGTCCTAAAAGTTTCCTGATAATCTTTTAAACCCCTTGCATAAGCACCTTAGCGAATGCAAATTGCCAATAAAAAACCAACATGCTGCAAGCGAAAAAAAACTGGATATATGTACCTGAGCCGAATCCCCAAGCCGTAAGCGCCCTGGGAGAAGAATTCCAAGCCAACATCAACCCCTACTTTTTGCGTTTGCTCGTTTCCCGCAACCTCAAAACCGTATCCGCCGCCAAAACATTCATGGTTCCTACCTGGGAACAATTGTATGATCCGTTCTTAATGAAAGACATGGATAAGGCGGTAGCCCGACTGAATCAGGCGCTGGAATTTGGCGAAAAAATCTTAATCTATGGCGATTATGATGTTGACGGAACAACTTCCGTCGCACTCGTCTACAGTTACTTAACCCTGGAATTGGGTGCGGATTGCGATTATTACATTCCCGATCGCTACGCAGAGGGTTACGGAGTCTCTCAAGCCGGGGTTCAATATGCGGCCGACAATGGATATACCTTAATTATTTCCTTAGACTGCGGAATCAAGGCACATGAACGTGTTCTTTGGTGCAACGAAAACGGCATCGACTTCATCGTTTGTGATCACCACCTTCCGGAAGCAACCCTACCCGAAGCCTATGCGGTGCTTGACCCGAAACGCAAAGATTGTGCTTACCCATTCAAAGAACTTACCGGCTGTGGGGTTGGGTTCAAATTATTACAAGGTTTCATCCAAGAAAATGATTTGGACATGGAACCGCTCATGGATCGCATCGATTTGTTGGCAGCCTCTATAGCGGCCGACATGGTTCCCATCATCGATGAAAACCGCGTATTAGCTTATTTTGGTTTACAAAAACTCGGTACAAATCCAAGTCCGGGCTTAGGCTATCTCCTTCAAAAAGCAGGCAAAAAAGCGCCGATTCAAATATCCGATATCGTATTTTCCATCTCCCCCATCATCAATGCCGCGGGACGCATGGATCATGCACATGGTGCCGTTAAATTGCTTTTAGCGGTTGATGAAACCGAAGCGGGCATGATGGCGGAAGCGGTTATCCAACAAAATTTGGATCGCCGAGTGGTGGAAAAAGAGATTGTCCAACAAGCCTTGCAATTATTTGAGGGAAATGATTTTCTACAAAACGCGAATAGTACGGTCCTTTTTCAGCCCGGTTGGCATAAAGGTGTCGTCGGCATTGTTGCGAGTAAAATTCAGGAATTCTATTACCGCCCTACGATTATTCTCACCGAATCACACGGCCAGGTGGTTGGGTCTGCACGTTCGGTGAAGGGTTTTGACATACATCATGCCTTGGAACAATGTGCGGATTTATTGACGCAGTTTGGAGGCCATACCCATGCCGCAGGCTTGCATTTGACGAAAGAGGATTTACCTGCATTCATCGAACGATTCGAGGGCTTAGTGAAAGCGGGAACACCAGAGGGGGAACAAAAGGCCGACTTGACTGTCGACATGGAAATTCCCTTGCAAGCATTGAGTTTACCCTTTTACGATAAAATGCTTTGTCGCCTATCGCCCTACGGGCCGGCGAACATGCTACCTAATTTCTTGAGTTCAAGTGTCTACCTGTGCAAGGCACCCTTGATCATGAAGGAGGAACATTTGAAAATTGTCATTTCAGATCAACCTAATGGTCTTGCTTGGGAGGCTGTCGGATTCGGAATTCGGGCAGACTATTACGAAGGATTGGTAGATGCCTATGAAAAGCAATTGCCCGTGAAAATCGTTTATCATTTGGACATTAACGAATTCCGAGGTGACCGAAAACTGCAATTGCGCATATTAGATATGGCACAATAGATGGTAAAAATTGACATTTTTGTTACCTTTGTCTTTTAAATCAATTTGAGATGTCAAAAAAATTAATCGTAACAGGTTCGATGGGTCTTATAGGCTCAGAAGTAAGTGAATATTTCTTAGAAAAAGGATGGGAAGTACACGGGATTGACAACAACCAGCGTGCTATATTCTTTGGATTACAAGGGGATAATTCTTCCAACAAAGATCGATTGGCAAAATATGGCAGTCAATACAAATTGTACACGAACATTGACATTCGTGATCGCCAAGCCATTTTAGACATTATTCCTCAAATCAAACCCGATGCAATCGTTCATACGGCAGCTCAGCCTAGCCATGACCGTGCCGCTTCGATTCCCTTTGAAGATTTTGATACCAATGCCGTAGGGACATTCAATTTATTAGAATCCCTTCGTCGTTATTCGACAGAAGTACCTTTCGTACATTTGTCGACCAATAAAGTATACGGCGATGCTCCTAACAACATCAAAATGAAGGAGTTAGAGACTCGCTTTGATTATGATGATGCAGCATACGAACATGGAATCGCTGAGCATTTCAGCATTGACCAATCGAAGCACTCGTTGTTTGGCGCATCCAAAGTATCCGCAGATATTTCCGTTCAGGAATACGGTCGTTACTTCAATATGCCTACCGCTTGTTTGCGTGGGGGATGTTTAACAGGACCGAATCACGCAGGCGTGGAATTGCACGGATTCTTGAGTTACTTGATTAAATGTAACATTGAAGAACGCGAATACAGCGTTTTTGGATACAAAGGCAAGCAAGTTCGCGACAACATTCACTCATACGATGTAGCGCGTTTCATCGAGGAATTCATCAAAGCGCCTCGCGTTGCTGAGGTGTACAACATTGGAGGTGGAAAAGACAATTCTGTTTCGATTTTAGAGGCATTTGACTTGATCGCAAAGATTTCAGGCAAGCCAATGAAATATAAATATGTGGACCAAAACCGTATCGGTGACCACATTTGCTACTACAGTGATTTGCGCAAAATGAAGGCGCATTACCCAAATTGGGACATCACGAAATCATTGGAAGATGTTTTTGTTGACATCTACAACCGTTACATGGAAGCATGAAAATATTAATAACAGGAGGTTGTGGCTTCGTAGGATCAAACCTAGCCGTATTATTCAAACAATACTACACGGATTCCGAAGTGTATTGTTTAGATAACTTATCACGAAGAGGCTCGGAAGTTAACTTACAAAAGGTGCTTGCAGCGGGTGGACAATTTGTGCACGGTGATGTCCGCGTGAAGACGGATTTCGACCGCATTCCAGCCGTAGACATTGTTATTGATGCCGCAGCGGAACCTTCCGTATTAGCTGGAAAAGTGCCAGGCGAGTTGGAAAACTTAATTGACACCAACTTAAACGGGACAATCAACACGCTCTATTTTGCCAAAAAGCATCAAGCTGCGATCATTTTCCTATCGACATCCCGCGTTTATCCCTACGATACGCTTGCTGAAGCAAAATTAGTCGCATCTCCGAAGCGCTTTAATCTTTCCAATGATCAAGCATTGAAAGGCTTGTCGGAGCAAGGTATTGCGGAAAACTATCCCTTGGAAGGCTTACGTTCTTTATACGGAGCGACCAAATTAGCATCCGAATATTTCATTCAAGAATTTGCCCATAATTTCGGCTTGCCAGCTGTTATTAACCGTTGTGGTGTATTAAGTGGCCCCTACCAAATGGGTAAAATTGACCAAGGTGTCATCGTGCTTTGGATGGCTAAACATTTCTGGAAAGGCCGATTAGGGTATATTGGTTATGGCGGATTAGGCCAACAAGCGCGCGACGTATTGCATGTACGTGATTTATTCCGTTTGGTTCAATGGCAAATTGCGAATTTGGGACTTCAAAAAGGTCAAATTTTCAACGTAGGTGGAGGACTTGAAAACACTGTTTCATTAGCTGAATTGACCGATTTATGTACGCAAATCACGGGGAATACAATTGAAATGGGTTCTTCGCTGGAAAATAGACCTGGAGATTTACCTATCTATATTACAGATAACAGCAAAATTACAGAGTTCAGTGGTTGGAAACCTGAAATCACGGTTCCTACCCTACTTCAAGAAGTCCATGACTGGTTCATTGCTGATGAAGCCTCTCTAAAAGCCATATTAGCCTAATGAAATTAAGCATCGTTCTACCTGCCTATAATGAAGAAGGATCCATCGAGGAAACCTTACGGACACTTTATGCCAAATTACAGGAAGAACAAATTGACCACGAAATCGTCGTAGTCAACGATAATTCAAAGGATAATACACTCGGCTTACTGACAACAATTCAAGAAACCATCCCGACCTTAGTTGTGCACACCAATCAGGGTCCGAACGGTTTTGGCTATGCCATTCGTTATGGATTAGAGCGTTTTCAAGGCGATTGTGTGGCCATTATGATGTCCGATTTATCGGATGACCCCGCTGATTTAGTTGCCTTCTACCGGAAAATGGTTGCGGAAAATTTAGACTGCGTTTTCGGTTCGCGATTCATTCGTGGCGGAGCAACGTATGATTATCCCAAACACAAATATTTGATTAATCGATTTGCGAATACTTTGATTCGACTATTGCTTGGCATGTCGTATAACGACTCGACGAACGCGTTCAAATTATACAAAAAAACGACTATTCAAGGCTTAAAACCCTTCCTTTCCGCACATTTCAACTTAACCATTGAGCTACCGCTGAAAGCCATCATTCGCGGATTTTCATATGGCGTATTGCCAAACTCATGGCGAAATCGGAAGGCTGGCGAATCGAATCTCAAGATTAAAGAAATGGGTAGCCGTTATCTTTTCATCTTACTCTATGTCATTATCGAAAAGTATTTATCGCGTAATGATTATTTGAAAAGGGAGGCCTAACATGAACCGATCGAGGATCAATTTATTCCTTTGTTTCGCTGCAATTCCCATTGTTTTACATTTCTATTTATTGAATCAGACAATCGTCAATTTCCCATCCTGGGGTGATGATTTTCTTTTTTTTGAATTGATTGAACATGCACAAAAGGACTCTTGGACCCAAATGCTTGCCTTTCTTTTCAAACCACACAATCAAATACATCTCCTATTTTTCGGAAAAGTATTTGCCTTGTTGAGCTACTGGGTGATCGGAAGCCTTCAGATTAAATACACCATAGTCGCTGCGAATTTGGTTTTATTAGGAGGAATCAGTTTTCTATTCTTCAAGTATCTCAAAAATCAACTTCATGGAATCTGGCATTTTGCGGGAATCATGTGTATCCTTTTTGCCCCTTCCGCGAGTATTGATAATTACCAATTAATTGGAGTATTGCAGCATTCCGGTTCATTGCTATTTTTAACCTTTATCGCTTACGCAACCGCTACTCGAAAACACCCCAAGACACTACTTTTAGCCGTAGCATTTTACCCCCTGGTTTCGACAGAAGGCTGGGCGATGTTGCCTATTTTGGCCGTGTATATGTTGCTAACGAAACATCCGTTAAGAAAGATTGTGGCTTTTATGGCTGTCCTTGGCTTAGGTATTTTTGCATATTTCCTTGCGCAACATCCCCAACCTGGAGCATCTAATTCGATTTTAAATATCCTTTTTCAAGCACCCATTGCTCTATTGACTTTTCTAGGGAATGCGGCATGGCCCATTTCCGACAGTTTCAAAATCCAAATAAATGCACTCGTAGGGGCCCTGTTATTCGTGCTTAGCATCATTTTTGTCCGGAAAAACAAGCATTTGGAAATGCCCATCATCCTTTGGCTACACGTGTTAGCAACGGGGGCCATGATCTGCGTCGGTCGGAGTCAAGGCTCTTCCATTTCCACCCTCATTTTATCTGAACGTTTTCATAGCTATTCAAGTTTTGCCCTAATAGGCACTTATCTATTGGGTATACCGCTCTTTAATAAATCAAGCGTCCGCCGTAAGCTCATTGGATTGACCATTTGCCTATATTTCACGGGTTCCTTTTACTATTTTACCAAAGGCCAAGATGCTTTTCACAATCGACTTCGCGCCGACTTGACGAATGCCTACCAACACGCAAGCCTATTGAGTTATCCGGCTGCCTCCAATCAAATTAGCGCGCTGATGCACGCCAATTATTTCAAGGTTGATTCGTCAGACTTGCTGCCATGCAAACTAGCTATTCCGTTGGAATACAAAGCCCTTAAAGACTATTCCATCGAAAACAGAAACGGTCAAATAACACTGAAATTCAATGCGTTACCCGAAAAAAAATCCAAAGAAGATCAGCGCTGGTTATCTATTCAATCCATAACACATCCGGATTCGACGCTTCTCATTGCATTCGTAAGAGATCAAGAAAATAAACCTCGCTTGGTACATATTAACTCGCTTCAACTCACAAACCTCACGCAAAAAAACCTCTGGCTTTTTACGCAACAGGCTAATGGCAAGAGCGTAACAGCTTACTTGGGAAGCATTAAATAAATTGGAATTCTAAAAAGATTATCCTTATTTCGAAAAATTAAACCAAAAAACTCAAACACATGAAACTACTTAAACACGTACCAGCCGTTTTACTCGGCCTACTCTTCATAGCAGGTGGAGTTACCTATTTTTTACATGTTGGTGCAGATCAACCCATGCCAGGCAGAGCCCCTGAATTCATGAGTTTATTCGGAGGAACCGGCTATTTAGCAGTAATTAAAGTTTTAGAAATCATTGGAGGTGCGTTGATTTTATTCCCTGCGCACCGTGCAAAAGCCCTACTAATCCTAGCTCCTATCGCTGTGAATATCTTATTGTTCGATATTTACATTGCTGGTTCTATGGGCGTTGGAATTCCAGTTGTAGTACTCGTATTGATTCAGGCTTACCTTGATCAAGATAAATTCAAGGCGCTTTTATAACAACAAATACTTTTTGAATCCTTCAAAGTCGGTTCCCATGGGGATCGACTTTTTTTGTTTGTCTAATAGCGCTGCCAAACGCGCCGGAACCACTACTTTCGTTCCTAACGTTGACTCCACCGTAGGCAAGAATTTCGCATAATGCGCCGTCGACAACAATACACCATAATATTCCCCTGGATTATCCAAGGCATATTGAGTCAAGCCATCATAAGCTACTGCTGTATGCGGACACATCACATAGCCGGTCCGTTGGTAAACGTCCAACATAATTTCCTTGGTCTTTTCGTCGCTTGTATCGTAACCCTTGACAATTTTACGCACCTGCTCAATCGCATCGCCGGCCAGTAAA
Source organism: Aquirufa regiilacus (assembly GCF_032470275.1). NCBI lineage: Bacteria > Pseudomonadati > Bacteroidota > Cytophagia > Cytophagales > Flectobacillaceae > Aquirufa > Aquirufa regiilacus. The sequence continues at coordinate 172,558 of NZ_JAVNWW010000002.1, read as the reverse complement.
CGCATCCGAATAAAATTGGATGGAGCGCCTACATCCATGGCATTGGAAATGGTTTCAACAGATGGCTTGGGATTGTAATTTCCACTTGCCAAATAATCGGGTACCGGATGATTTGCATTGCAAGCCGCAACGAAAGCCTGAATAGGTAAGCCCATTTGGTAAGCCATTAATCCTGCACTTAAATTCCCAAAGTTCCCAGACGGAACACTGAATACCACAGGCTTTGTAACACCTTGCCTGCGCAATACCGCATAGGCTGCGAAATAATAAAAGGATTGCGGGATCAGACGCGCGATATTGATGGAATTCGCAGAGGCTAAATTAAACGCTGCACGTAATTCTTCATCCAAAAAGGCTTGCTTCACTAATCGTTGGCAATCATCAAAGGTCCCATCAATCTCCAAAGCCGTCACATTACCACCTAAGGTCGTCAATTGCTTCTCCTGGATATCGGAAACCTTGCCCGTCGGGTATAAAATCGTCACTGAAATCCCAGGGGTATTGTAAAACCCTTGCGCAACCGCACCACCCGTATCGCCTGAAGTGGCAACTAAAATACGGATTTCACGTTTGGCCTTTACCAAATAATGCGACATGATGGCCGCCATAAAACGCGCACCAAAATCTTTAAATGCCATGGATGGACCATGGAACAATTCCAACACACCTACATTTTCCTCCAAGGAAACCACGGGTGCCTCAAAGGTCATCGAAGAATCAATGATGCCATCAATTTCTGAATCCGTCAAATCATCTCCCAAGAGATTTTTGCACACGGCCTTCGCAATTTCAGGCAAAGAAAGTGTGTGGATGGATTCGAAAAAAGATGCCGGCATGGATGGGATTTCATAGGGCATGTACAGACCGTTATCCGGTGGCAAACCTCTAAAAATCGCCTCCTGCAAATCTACATCGGCACTTTCGTGTTGGGTGCTATATAATTTCATAATACTAATTTATCTCCTTGCAGGTGCGGCAACACGTCATAACGATCGCGCTCTAAGCAAAAAGTAATATCTTTTTCGATCCCTAAACCCAATAAACGATTGACGTGGGATGAATGCTTCACAGCGGTAATCAAATCACTTGAAGCTAAATTGTATTGTTTCCAAGCCATCAAAGCCGCGTCATCTGCGACTGTATATTGGCCTACCAATTCATCAATAACCGCACCAGCGAATAAGGTATCTTCTAAGTTGGGCTTCCCTTTCCAACCCGCGCAAACGACGATGGCATCTCCCGACCAAGCTTTTAGTGCTCGAACAACGGAAGAAATATTTAAAAATGCCCCCACATATACCTGAGCTGCCTGAACCGACCGGCGCAAGGCAACCGTCCCATTCGTGGTGGTGACACATATTTTAGCACCTTTTACGCGATCTACCTGATAGGAAAAAGGCGAATTATCAAAATCAAAACCCGCTGGAGTCACGCCATTGCGTTCTGCTGAAATCAAATAGCCTTGTTCCCGATGACTCGCGCAAACGTCCACATCTTCCACGGGAATAATTTCGACAGCACCGTGTGCGAAAGCAGTAACCATACACGATGTGGCACGAAAAATATCCACAACCACGACCGCTTTCCCAGCTAAGTCATAGAGGTGAATTAAATCAGGCGATAAACAAACGTCTATTTTCTGCATGTTATAGAAATGGCATTTTTACGATTTCCGCTTTTACTGCCTTCTCGCGAATGGAAATAAAAATCTCAGAACCTACATGTGCTGTAGACACATAACCCATCCCAATACCTTTTGAAAGTGTCGGCGATTGGGTACCCGAAGTAACCTCTCCGATCACCTCACCCGCAGCATTTAAAATGGGATAATGTTGGCGTGGAATCCCACGATCAATCATCTCAAAGCCTACTAATTTTTTCGAAGGACCTGCAGCTTTGATTGCGGCATGGTGGTCTTTCATAATGAAATCTTTATTGAAGGATGTGATCCAACCTAAACCTGCCTCAATGGGCGAAGTCGTATCATCGATGTCATGGCCATATAAACAATACCCTTTTTCGGTACGTAATGTATCGCGCGCTCCCAAACCGATCGGCTGAATGCCTTCCGAAGCTCCCGCCGCAAAAATGGCATTCCACATGGCCAATGCATTTTCATTCTTCACGTAAATCTCAAATCCACCAGCTCCCGTATAACCTGTATTGGAAATAATTACATCGTCAAAGCCTGCCATAGAGCCTATTTTGAAGGTATAATAGGGCATCGCCGACAAATCAACTGCCGTTAATGTTTGTAAAACACCCGCTGCCTTAGGACCTTGAACGGCAAACAACGAATACGCTGAACTTGCATTCGTCATCTCAACCCCGAAGGTATTGTGTGAAGAAATCCAGTTCCAGTCTTTGTCGATGTTGGACGCATTCACAACCAATAAATATTCGTTATCGCGAATTTTGTAGACCAATAAATCATCCACAATACCGCCCGTTGCGTTTGGTAAACACGAATATTGAACTTTGCCATCCACTAATTTAGCGGCATCATTCGATGTAACATATTGAATCAAATCCAAAGCCTTCTCCCCTTTTAAGAAGAATTCACCCATGTGACTTACATCGAAAACACCCACACCGTTCCGCACACAATTGTGCTCTTCGATCAGGTTTGTGTAAAGCACAGGCATGTTATATCCCGCGAAAGGAACCATTTTCGCACCTAAAGCTACGTGCGTATCATTCAAATGTACTTGCAATAATTCTTCCATTATTCTCGGTATAAAACTTGTAAAAGGGTTTGGCCCACGGCTTTCAACGTGGATTTGTCGATGTTCGATAAATTATCTTGATGGGTGTGGTGGTAGGATCCAAAATCAAATCCGCCATTCACAGGACGCAAATCGATGATGTCGATCATCTGAATTTTAGCAATTTCATTCACAGCCGTATGGTCATCTGAAATTCCGAATGCATCCGCATCCATGAACTGAGCCCCATAACCTAAATCGGCGGCTGTTGCCCAGATGGAACGCACTAAACCTGGCGCATATTGCATCGAAGAACCTTCGTGCGGGAATACGGCACCTTTGGCACCGACCATATCCAATAAAATTCCGTAGTACGGGCGATAATTCTCTGGCATCAAATGTCCGGCCCAATATTGCGAGCCTAGAGCCCAACTTAACGGATTTCCCGCCTCCATGTCATGCGGTTCGCCGTGATCTTCTAAATCAAAAAATACAAAATCAACACCTACGGCAGGCTTGTCCTTGGTTTCCGATAATACACGGGCCAATTCGATCATGACCCCTACACCCGATGCACCGTCATTCGCAGCGTCAATCGGCTCATTTTTACGGACCGAATCTTTATCCGCTATCGAGCGAGCATCCCAGTGCGCGGCAATCAATATACGTTTTGTTGCAGCTGGGTTAAAGGATGCAATAATATTGAGGCCTTGTAGCTTTTTCCCATCGTAGCGATTGGCTTCAAATGGCTGCGTAGAAACTTGTAAACCGTAGGATTTCATCTTCGCTACGATCCAATCCCCACAGGCTTTTTGAGCGGGCGAATTTGGCACACGCGGGCCAAAAGCAACTTGTTTGGCAATAAATGCATAGGCAGAATCCGCCGCAAAGTCCGGGCTTGGAACTAAATTAGGAGCCGATGTGGTTTCTTCCGTACCTGTTTGGAAAGATTGGTATCCATAATACACTCCCGAAAGAATTAGGAGTACCAATAATAATAGCGCAATGCGGGAGCGATTCATCCCGCAAAGATACAAATAAGGTTTTAAGATTTGAAACGCTGTGAAGGTTATGTACCTTGCAGGCTAATAGAAAATAATTATGGGAAGGAACCCAAAAGAGGAGAAGTTTTTTCAAGGACTCCTACAAGAAGTAATAGATTTTTTCGAATTAAACGACTACCGTTCTTATTCGTTAAATCAAATTCATAAAGCGTTCGCCATCCGCGATCGCAAAACCAAAGAAATTTACGGCGATGTATTAAATCGTTTAGCTTCGGAAGGCCGATTAATCCGCCAAGAAGATGGTAATTTTCGCTTTGACAATGAGTCATTTGTGGTGGAAGGCCGCGTGGATCATGTCAATTCGCGTTTTGCATTTATCGTTGTAGAAGGAGAAGGCAAGGATATTTGGGTGGCGACTGCCGACTTAAATAATGCCAAAGATGGTGACCGAGTTCGCGTTCAAGCGCGTAAACCTTCTGAGAAGAAGAAGAACGACCGCCCGGAAGGAGAGGTCATTGAGGTCATCGAACGTGGTTCGAGCGATGTGGTAGGGGTGATTCAAGTGACACCACACTACGCCTTTTTGATTCCCGATTCAAAGAAAATTTACGAAGATATTTACGTTCCTCGCACAGAGGTGATGGGGGCAAATCACTTGGATAAAGTGATTGTCGAAGTAACCCGTTGGGGTAGTCCCGGTAAAAAAGCTGAAGGTCGGGTGATTAAAGTTTTAGGAAAAGCAGGCGAAAACGAGACAGAAATGCACTCGATTTTAGCGGAGTTTGGCTTACCATATGAATTCCCTGCGGAAGTGGAAAACATGGCTGCTTCGATCAATCCCACAATTCCCAAAGAAGAAATTAAGAAACGCCGCGACATGCGGAAGGTCTTGAGTTTCACGATTGACCCCATTGATGCCAAAGATTTTGATGATGCCTTAAGCTATGAAGTCTTGAAAAATGGCAACCTAGAGATTGGTGTTCATATCGCCGACGTTTCCCATTATGTGAAAACCGGCAGTTTATTGGATCAAGAGGCGTATAAGCGCGCAACATCTGTCTATTTAGTAGACCGCGTGGTGCCGATGTTGCCGGAAAAACTTTCCAATGGATTGTGTTCACTACGACCAAATGAAGATAAATTAACGTTTTCAGCCGTGTTTGAATTTGACCCGAATGGTGTCATTGTCAAAGAATGGTTTGGTAGAACGGTCATCCATTCTGATCGTCGATTTGCCTATGAACAAGCGCAAGAGTTAATCGAACATACTGGAGAGGTAACAGATTCATTGGAGCCTGTAATTAAGTCATTAAATCAACTGGCACATAAATTACGTGATGCGCGTTTTGCCCATGGTTCTGTCAATTTTGAAACGGCCGAGGTGCGTTTTGAATTAGATGAGGATGGCAAGCCGATCGCCGTTCATCCACGCGTGCGAAAAGATGCGCACAAGCTGATTGAAGAATATATGTTATTGGCCAACAAACGTGTGGCCACCTATGTGCATGAACTGAAGAAAACGGATCCGCGCAACACGATGGTTTACCGGGTGCACGAAGCACCGGATCCAGAGAAATTGCAGGTATTCTCAACATTTGCGAAGAAATTTGGCTACCAAGTAACGACAGAACCGAAGCACGTAAGTAAATCGTTCAATGCCCTGATGGAATCCATCGAAGGCAAAGGCGAGGAACATGTATTGCAGAGTTTAGCCGTGCGGACCATGTCCAAAGCACGTTACAGTACGGATGCCATTGGCCACTTTGGTTTGGCATTCCCATTCTATTCGCACTTCACGAGCCCGATTCGTCGGTACCCGGATGTAATGACACACCGTTTATTGCAACATTATTTAGATGGAGGTGTTTCTCCGGAACGCGCGCCCTTGGAAATCCAATGTAAGCATTCATCGGATCGCGAGAAATTAGCTTCGGACGCGGAACGTGCATCGATCAAGTACAAGCAAGTGGAATACATGAGTTTACATGAGCCACAAATCTTTGATGGCATCATTACCGGTGTAACGGAATTCGGCCTATTTGTGGAAATCGGCGATACCTCATGCGAAGGATTAGTTCGCATGGTGGACTTGAATGATGATTTCTACGATTTAGATAAAGACAATTACCGGATTGTGGGTAAATCCAACGGACGTGTATTTACGTTTGGAGATGCGGTGAAAGTCAAAGTGCGCGATACCAATTTGGCCAAAAGAACCATCGATTTAGAAATGGTGGGGATGCGTGGTGCAGGTGCGTATGCAAATAACCGCTCACGCAAACGCGATATGCCGCGTGGCGCAAGAAGTTCGAAAGTCATTCCGAGAGGAAAACGAAGAAGATAATGAAGAAGCCCTTGATGAAAATTGAGGGCTTTTTTTATAGGGGTATGCCGTCTTGAAAGGTGATTTCGGTGGCGATGCCCATGGCACTGAAACGAAAAGCAATGGATTTCGCTTGAGAGGCTTTTTGATTGCAATGTGGCCCTGGCTCCAGGAAATAAATGTAGTATTCTTGATTACGATCTGCCAACTGCTGGATATCGGGTTTGCCGAGTATATCCTCCATGTTATTCGAAGTTGTCCCGCGCAATTCCATCTTGTGAGCTTTGAGCCATGCGATTTGCTTAGCACGCTGCCCGTTGCAGCCACCATGATCCTGCTTAAACGCTTCCGCGTCAAAACCTGTTAAATCAGGCTGATGCGTACAAGCCGTTATTAAAAAGACGCTGAGGACAAAAAGAAGGTATTTCATGGCTGGGGGTTAGCAATACAAATTAAAGAAATGTCCCTAACTTGCACAAGTGAACATATTAATCTGCCCCGACAAATTCAAAGGATCGTTAAGTGCCCATGAAGCAGCCGAAGCGCTTGCCAAAGGTATCCTTAATAAACGAAAAAAATCAAGTATTCAATGTATTCCTTTAGCCGATGGCGGGGAGGGAACCTTGGAAGTGATCCAACAAATGCATGGGGGGCAATGGGTTTCCGTTCAGGTGAATGACCCTTTATTTCGCCCCATCGAAGCGTCATATTTATGGTTGGCCGACCAAAAAACAGCCTATATCGAAATGGCACGTGCATCGGGTTTAGGATTGCTATTGAAAAAAGAGCAGAATCCATTAAAGACAAGTACATACGGGACAGGAGAATTAATTCGTCATGCGGCAGAAGCAGGTGCGACAAGTATTGTATTGACGATAGGCGGTTCTGCAACGAATGATGCGGGAATTGGGATGGCGGCAGCTTTAGGTTATACTTTTTTAGACGCCTCGGGTGTGGCACTTGAACCCATTGGGCAGAGTCTATCACTTATCACGGAAATCAAGGGCACAAACCTCTATCCCCAAATACAGTTCATCGTATTGAGCGATGTGGTCAATCCCTTACATGGACCTCTTGGAGCTGCACAAGTTTATGCCAAACAAAAGGGAGCAAACGCTACATCAATTAAACAATTAGACAAAGGTCTAATCAATTTAAGCAAATGGCTCCCAGCTGATATGCCCGGTGCGGGTGCGGCCGGAGGTTTAGGGGCTGGTGCTGTCTATTTTTTAGGCGCGAAACTGGAACCCGGCGCCGAATGGTTATTAAATAAGATTCATATTGATCGGGCAATACGCAAAGCGGACTTTATTGTGACGGGCGAGGGGAAAATAGACCAGCAAAGTTGGTCGGGGAAATTGATTTCCAACATCATAGCTCGGACCGACAAGCAATTAAAGCAATCCATCTTAGTTTGCGGGGTGTTTGAAGACCCGGAAAAAATACCCTTGTTTCTTGACCCACGAGATGTTTATAGCATTACGGATGTCGCGATGAATTCAAAAGATGCGATGGAAAATGCGGCTCAATACCTGACTCAAATTGGGGAGGCCATCGCCTTGAAACACTTATAGTTGGGCGAGCCTGTGGGCGGCTTCCTGAAGCATATCGTCATTTTTAGCAAAGCAAAACCGTAAAATGCGATCCGTTGGAGGTGTTTCATAAAACACCGAAACCGGAATAGATGCTACTTTCAATTCCTTGGTCAATCGGACCGCCAAATCTACATCCGCCTCATCAGTGATACCGGAATAATCAAGGCATTGGAAGAAACTCCCTGCACTTGGCAAGACTTTCCAGCGGCTACCCGCGAATTGAGCGGCGAAGAGGTCGCGCTTCTTTTGGTAAAAATCAGATAAACCCAAGTAATGCGCGGGCTCTTTTAAATAATCTGCCAAGGCATATTGCAGCGGTGTCGCACTCGAAAAAGTGACCCATTGATGAAGCTTACGAAACTCGCTTGTCAAATATTCCGGGGCGAGGCAATAGCCCATTTTCCAACCGGTAATGTGATACGTTTTCCCAAAAGACCCACAGACAAAACTGCGTTTACGCAATTCCGGATGCAATAATACGGAGGCATGTTGGGCGCCGTCAAAGACGATATGTTCATACACCTCATCGGATACAATCAAAATATTTGTACCCTTAACGATTTCCGCGAAAGCATCTAAATCCTCCATCGCCCAAACAGAACCCGTCGGATTATGCGGTGTATTAACCATGATTGCACGCGTTTTGGGGCTAATCTTTCGAGCCAATTCTGCCCAATCGATTCGAAAACCTTCGCTCGCCTTTAACTGAATGTGCACCGGAACGCCACCCGCCAAACGCACGATGGGATCATAGGCGTCATAGGCAGGGTCAAACATGATGACTTCGTCACCAGGAAAAACGCAACAATGAATCGCGGCAAAAAGGGCTTCTGTAGCTCCAGAAACAACGGTTACCTCGCTATTTGCATCCAGGTCAATGCCATAAAAAGCACGTGTTTTAGCCGCAATACTATTTCTTAGGGCTGGAACACCGGCCATCGGCGCATATTGATTATGGCCTTTGGAATAAAACTTGAGCAGTTCTTGTAGTTCCTCCGAACAATCGAAACCCGGAAAACCCTGTGAAAGATTTAATGCACCTTCGTCCAAAGCGAGTTGGGACATTTTCGTAAAAATGGTCGTTTGGACATGGGCTTGTTTGGAAGGAAAATGAATCATGTACTAATTTATCAAAGCTTCCCCATCATACCAAACTTGCTTTACTTGTAAATCATCAGATAAATGCACGAAGCATGCCCGTTTACCAGTTTCTATGCTACCTAAATCGCTTAAATTCGCTACTTCCGCGGGATAAACCGTTGCCATACGAATAGCCTCTTCTTTAGAAATACCCGCACGGACAACACAATTTCGAATCGCTTCATCCATCGTTAAAGCAGACCCCGAAAGCACACCCGTTTCATTGGTAAACCTCGCGCCGTTCTTCGCAAAAACATAGGGTCCAGATTCATCGTGGGTCACGGCATCTGTGATTAAAAAGAGCTTCTCCCCTTTTAGCTGTTTGGCTAAACGCAAAGATTCAAAATCGCAATGCAATCCATCCGCAATGATGCTCGTCCAGGCATCAGAACGAAAACTTGCTCCTACCAAACCTAAAGCCCGACTTTGCCATTGCGACATGGCATTAAATAAATGCGTGATGCGTGAAATGCCGGCCTGTTGGGCTTGCTCATACGTCGCATCCGAATGCCCCATCGAGCACATGATATGACTGTTTTTTAAAATATTTAAAACCGCGGGGGCAAACATCTCAGGCGCAATGGTCATGTAGGTTGGAAGGCCATTTGTCCGTTCAATGATTTCTTGCACAAAATCAATTGTGGGTTGCTGAACAAACGCCTCATGATGAGCGCCACGTTTTACCGGATTAAAAAAGGGGCCTTCGAGATGCAAGCCAACTAAACCTTTACCCGCGTAAGATTTGCAGGCATCGATGGCAGCCCACATGCTGGTTTGGGGAGAGCAATTCAAAGTAATTTGAAAAGCGGTAGTACCCGTTTTGGCATGTTCATCAAAGGTCGCTTGAATCGCAGCCTCCGTCTGATGATTCGAAAAAAGAATTCCTCCACCCCCATAGACTTGTAGGTCGATGAAGCCCGGTACCAAGAAACCATCCGCTATTCCGTCGGTCGCTTGTTCGAGGGATTTGATCCGCCCATCTTCGATGGAAATGGCTTGATTCTCCAACCAAGCATGCCCCGTAAATACCTTTTTGAATATCAGTTTACTTGTCATTTTTGTCGTTTTTCTCCTGTACCTTTGGCAAACCTTCGAGGATTGCCAAAGGTAAGGGGGAGGTTAGTATCCAGCGGCCTGTCCGTCTTTGCGTGATTCGGTCGCGCCGAAGTACACCTTGCGAACCGGATCCCACTTGATACACTGATACCCGCCATAAATACCATTCAAATAACCCACTTGGTGGCCCTTTTGCAATAACTCACGAATCACTTCATATGGATAACCATATTCCAATGTGATCATTCCACCCGTTGGCTCCATCTTCTCGCCCGTTGGCTCTGAGGATCCTTCATGGTTAATCCGAGGGAAATCACCGGCTTCCTGCACATTCATACCAAAATCGACCACGTTCATTACAATTTGTGCATGCCCCATCGGTTGGAAAGCACCACCCATCACACCAAAGCTCATAATCGGCTGGCCATCTTTCGTCATAAACGCTGGAATAATCGTATGAAACGGACGTTTTCCTGGCGCATAGGTATTGTTCTCCCCTTCCGTCAGACTGTACATCTCCCCGCGATCTTGGAACATAAAACCCAATCCATCTGGCATCATCCCCGAACCAAATCCGCGGTAATTACTTTGAATCAATGAAACCATGTTACCGTCTTTGTCGGCAACCGTCAAATAAATCGTATCCCCATCCTTCAACGCAGGGTTCCCGGCATCAAAATGCTTGGATGCGCGATTCGGGTTGATTAATTTCCGACGTTCCGCTGCATACTCCTCAGAAATAAGACTTGCTACGGGAATTTTGGCAAATTCAGGATCCGCATAATATTTCGCACGATCTTCGAAAACCAGTTTTTTGGCCTCTGTAAATAAATGGACATGCTCCGCGGAACCAACCTTGATTTTTGAAAAATCATAGCCTTCTAAGATGTTCAACATCTGTAAGGCTGCAATACCTTGGCCATTCGGTGGTAATTCCCATACGTCGTAGCCGCGGTAATTCACAGAAACCGGATCAATCCACGTAGACGTATGCGTGGCTAAGTCATCATAGCTTAAAAAACCGCCATTTTTCTTCATAAATGCATCCATCGTCCGCGCCATATCGCCTTTGTAAAAGGCATCGCGGCCTTCCCGACCAATCTTCTCGAGTGTATTCGCAAGGTTCGGATTCTTGAAAACATCTCCCTCTGCAGGTACTTTCCCGCTAGGATAATAGTGTTGGGCTACGTTCGGGAATTTACCGTAATTCGCTTCGACGCGTCCTAAGGCAGCGGCAAATTCACCGTGAACTGGGAAACCATTTCGAGCATAGTAAACCGCCGTATTTAATATCTTGTTCATCGGCATGGAACCGAATTTTTTATGTAATTCAAACCAAGCATCTACTGCGCCGGGTACTGAAACCGGAAGCGGCCCTGTAGACGGAATATGCGTCAATCCCCGCTTTTTAAATTCGGCCAATGTCAGTGATTTAGGCGAACGACCCGAACCATTTAAGCCGTATAGTTTTTTTGTTTTCGCATCCCAAACGATTGCAAACAAATCACCCCCGATTCCATTCACGTGAGGTTCAACGACGCCTTCCATCGCATTCGCCGCGATCGCTGCATCAATGGCGTTACCGCCTGCTTTCAAGACATCTAAGGCAGCTTGCGTCGACAATGGGTGTGAGGTTGCCGCCATGCCATTTTGGGCGATAACTTGCGAGCGGGTTGCCCATAACTTGCCGTAGGTGCGGTCTTGTGCTTGCGCTAAAAAGGGCAAAACGAGTAGGAGTAATAATTTTTTCATAGTTGATAAATATTCGTGTAAGATAAGTTGATTTTTTCCTTTTGGCAAAATTGACTGTCCCGATTACCCAAACAAAAAACCCCCGAACATTGTTCGAGGGTTTTTACATTTTGAACCACCAAATTACTTAAACGCGATTTGGAAAAAACTTCTGTTTGATTCGCTCCGAGATGTAATACATACACGGCACAATCACCAAGGTCAAGACCGTTGAGAACGTCAATCCGAAAATGATCGTCCATGCCAAAATACCCCAGAAATCTGCCGACTCCGAACCAAAGAAAATATGCGGATTTAACTCCGTAAACATCGCTACGAAATCAATGCTCAAACCTACTGCCAATGGAATCAATCCCAATACCGCAGCAGAAGCTGTCAACAATACCGGCGTCAAACGAATTCCACCCCCTTCAATAATGGCTTCTTTTAACTCATAACCACGTTTGAAACGTAGTTCCTCGATGAATTCGATCAACAAAATACCGTTTTTCACCACGATACCCGCCAAGGCAATGATACCCACACCGGACATAATCACCGAGAAGGTCATGCCAAAAGCCATAAAGCCTAAGAACACCCCGATTAGTGATAACAAAATCGTTGCGAAAATGATGAATGGCTTCACCGCTGAATTAAACTGCGTCGCCAAGATCAAGTAGATCAAAACCAATGCTGCTAAGAAAGCGACTCCTAAGAACTCACCTGATTCCTTTTGCTGCTCCTGCTCACCACCCATACGGATTTTGTAGCCCTGTGGCATATCAATGGTCTCAAACAATTGCTCCAATTCCCCCACAATCTCATTCGCATTGTAGCCCTGAACCACATCGGATCCCAAGGTAACTACACGCTCCTGATTCTTGCGGTTAATTTGACTGAATGAAGTCGCATAACGAATATCTGCAATCGCATTCAATGGTACTTGACGCAAGGCTCCTCCCAAGTTCATGTCACGGTACGTAATATTCATCGACAATAATTTCTCGATTTGATTACGAGAATCTCCTTTCAATCGCAATTGGATTGGGTATTCGTCCTTGATATCACGGAACTTCGAAATCTCTGCGCCGAATAATCCCGTACGAACGGCCATCGCAACTTGTGCGGATGAAATACCTTCCCGACTCGCCTTCTCACGATTTACATCGATGATGATTTCAGGTTTATTCGTCACCAAATCAGATTTCAATTCTTGAATTCCTTCAATGCCCGACTTCTGAATAATCTTACGTACTTTTTGCTCCAAGGATTGAAGTGTGGCAAAATCATCCCCAGCAATCTCAATCGAAATCGGCTTACCTGTTGGCGGCCCTTTCGCCTCACGCTCAATCGCCATTTCCACACTTGGAATAGGTTTTTCAAAGAACTCTTTTTGAATCTTTTCCAACATCTCGCCTGAAGAGATTTCTCCACGCTCCTGTTTAGGCGCAAATGCAATCGTCACCTTACTCTTATGAGGTGTCGCACCGCGATCAGGTTGCATCGGATCTCCCGCATTTTTACCCACGTTTGAAATCACCGAGTTCACAGCCTTGCCCGCATTTTCCTTTTTGATAAAGGCAAATACACGTTGCTCAACAACCTTCGTTACTGAATCTGTTACTTTCGAATCTGTCCCAATCGGTAGTTTCGAATAGATGTAAATGTAATCCGGATCCGAAGCTGGGAAGAAAATAACTTTTGGCTTCACGATACCCATTAATACAATGGTTGCGACCAATAAAGCGAAGGCTCCTAGCGTTGCATAGATAGAACGTTTACCCTCCAATACCCACGAAATAACTCGGCGGTACGCATTTTTAAATGCAGGTAATGTCTCTTCTTGGAAAGGGACAACCCATTTCGGAGTCACAATAAAGTGGTTGAAAACATACAATACCAAAGCCAATAGACCAAAGTTTCCAAAACCAAAATGTCCTAAACCAAAGCCGATCACATATCCGAAGATGGTTAAGCTTAAAAGAATAAACACCGTCCGACGAATATCCGCGAACTTCGGCTCTTTCACATCGTTCACCTCTTCATCATGGCGCTTCATAAATGAAACCGCAAAAACAGGGTTCATCACATAAGCAACAAACAAGGAAGCAAACAAGGTAATGATTAAGGTAATCGGTAAGAACTTCATGAACTCACCCACAATACCTGGCCAGAATAACAAAGGCAAGAAAGGTGAAATCGTCGTTAATGTACCCGTTAATACTGGCACAAATACCTCAGATGCTGCTAATTTAACCGCTTCCGTGATTGATAATTTTTTGAAATTATTGAACAAACGGTGGGCATTCTCAATCACCACAATCGCATCATCCACCACAATTCCCAAGCCCAATAAGAAGGCGAACAATACGATGGTATTCAACGTAAAGTCTAAGCCTGGCATAAAAAGGAATGTCAACAATGCAGACAAAGGCACCGAAAGACCCACAAAGGCCGCATCACGCACACCCATGAAGAACATCAATACCACAACCACAAAGATAAATCCTAAGATTACCGTGTTGATCAAATCGGCAAGGTCGCCACGCGTACGCTCCGACTGATCCGCCGTCACAGAGACAACCAAACCTGCAGGGAAACGACTCTCACGATATTCTTCAATCGTCTTTTCAATGCGGTCAGCCGCGTTAATTAGATTCGCGCCACTACGCTTAATCACATTCAAGGTGATAACTGATTTATTATCCAAACGCGCAAAATCTTGCTTCTCTTCAAATCCATCACGCACATCCGCAACATCTTTCAAGCGAACGCGTGCACCCGTCGAAGAACCGACCATCAAGTTGGCCAATTGATCCACCGACTTAAATTCTCCTACTACACGTAACGAACGGCGAACGCCATTCACGTCTAAATCACCACCCGAAATGTTCACGTTTTCCCCTTGAACAGCTTGTTGGATGTCATAAAAAGTCAATCCATAACTCTGCATCTTGTACAGATCCAAGTTCACTTGAATTTCACGTTTCAAAGCTCCAACAATATCTACACGCGTGATTTCGGGCATACCCTCAATCTCATCCTGTAAATCTTCTGCGTATTTCTTCAACTTATCCAAGGGATAATCACCGGCTATGTTGATGTTCATAATCGGGAACTCTGAGAAGTTCACCTCAGCCACGGCTGGGTCACGCGTTAAATCTTTTGGTAAGTCATTGCTGGCTTTATCCACCGCATCTTGAACACGTTGTTTGGCAACGGGAACAGAAACATCCGTGTTGAATTCAACAATGATAACCGAGATATCCTGCAATGCATTCGATTTGACACTTTTAATGCCGGTAATCGACTTCAATTGCTTTTCAATCGGCTTATTGATCGTATTCTCAATATCCGCTGGAGTTGTTCCTGCATAAACCGTTTGAATAACCATTTGCGGCACAACGATATCTGGGAACTGCTCTTTCGGTAGGCGAGAGTAAATACCCAATCCCGCTACGAAAATGATAAACGTAAAAATGTAAACTGTGGTACGGTTTTGGCCTAACCAGCCGACCATGTTATAAATCAAGCCTTTCCCCTCGGGCAGTTGCTCGTTCTTTAAATTCTTTTCCATGCTTGATTTAGAATGAAATTGCTTGTCCGTCTACTAAATCTTGGTAGCCTTGTGTAATGATTAAATCACCTGCTTGTAAACCTGTCGCGATTTCCGCCTGTCCATTATAAGTCAATCCGATGGTGATGATACGCGCCTTCGCTACTTTCTTGCCATTTTCTTCGACCGCAACATAAACCAAATTGCCTTTTTCTGTTTTTTGAATGATGTTTTCATCCACAACCAAGGCATTCGCTTTTGATAAATCGTTGATGTTGATCACAGCCAATTGGTTTGGTTTCAAATCGCCACCTGCATTTGGAATGCGTGCCTCGATATCAAACGTACGCGTTAATGGATTCACCATTTTCGAAACCAATGAAATACGTGCTGTAATTTCTTTGTTGATATCTGGAAATTTGATGTTGATTGGATCACCTTGCTTCACAGAACCTACATAGGCATCTGCAATTTTTGCCGAGATCTTCAAGTTACCCAAGTTCACAATTTGAACGATTGGCATCCCTGGAGCACCCATTTCGCCGGCTTTTTGACGAACGATTTCAACGGTTCCTGAGATAGGTGCCACAACACGTGACAAACCTAATTGTGCACGCAAAGTAACCAAACGCTTCTCCAAAGATTCTTTATTCGATTTCGCGCTTAAGTACTGAACTTCCGTACCGATTTGTTGGTCCCAAAGTGTCTTTTGCTTTTCAAACAAAGTCTTCGAAAGTTCCAATTGGTGTTTCACCTCTTCCATGGATTCCTTTAAGATGCTGTTATCCAAGGTTGCAATCAATTGACCTTTAGAAACTTGTTGGCCCGCGACCACCGGCAACGAAACAATCATTCCACCTGTTTGTGGGCTAACTAATACGGTATTTTCCGCCACTACATTCCCTTGCGCTTCTACAAAATGCTTGAAAGCAACAGGAGCAATCGGTGTAACCGTTACTGCGATGACCTTCGTTGAGCTTGACTCTTTACCAGCGCCAAGTTCTTTTTCTAAAGCAGCAATTTTCGCATTGATTTCTTTGGCATCTGCTTTTAGCGTAGCCAATTCCGTTTTCTTATCTACCGACTTATTGCATGCCGCAAATAAGATAATGGAGCTTAGGAGGATCGTTATTTTTTTCATGTTCGTATTATTCTGAGTATAGAGTTCCGTTTGATTTTGCAAGCTCTACTTTCGCGATTAGGGCGTTGTAAAGTGCAGTAAAGTAATTTCCTTGCGATTCCTTGATGGAAGTTTCTGCGTTTAGCACTTCCAGATTCGAACCAACACCTTGCGTATATTTCACACGCGTGACACGTGAAATTTCATTGGCCAAGTCAAGATTCGCTTGTTGTTCTTTCAAAGATTCCAAGGCATTTTTCAAGGAGATGATCGATTGGCCACGTTGTAAATCGATAGACGATTTCAACAAATCATAGCTTTGGCGAACTTTTTGAAGGTTATTTGCCGACTGCATTGCTTTGTATTTCTTCGAAAAGCCATCGAAAATTGGGATTTGAAGCGAGAAGCCGATGGTTGCATTGTCAAACCAAGACTTCGAAAATAAATCACCAAAACTATTAGCACCCGCATTGTATCCGTAATTCGCAGAGGCAACAAGACGAGGCAAATAGCCTGCTTTGATGCTTTTCAAATCTAATTCCGCTAAGTTTTCTTGCGTTTTCAAGATCGAATATTCGATGCGGTTACCATAATTGAAAGGTAAATCTTGGTCTTCCAATAAACGGTGGCTCAACTCGATTTGCTCAAGCGTTTCCGCTAAGCGAATCGGTGTTTCCATCGGATATCCCATTTGAAACTTCAACAAGGAATAGCTTAATTCTTGTAAGCGGTATACGTTTTCTAATTCGGTACGCAAGTTGTTCGCTTGAACTTCTAAGCGTTGAACATCGATTTTCTCAACGAATCCCTGAGCGTTAAGTGCCTTCGTTTCTTTCAATAAAGTATCCAAACGACCTACATTGGCTTGCAAAATCGACAAGCGCTTCTCGTTAACTAAGATCCCGTAATAGGCCTTCGTTACGTTTTCTGCAACTTGCTGCTTCGACTGGGTTAGCGTCTTCATCGACAAATCCTTGTAAACTTCCGAAGCTTTTAAGCCAAGAAGGTACGTTCCGTCAAAAAGCAATTGGCTTACACCCACATTCGTGTTTCCTGAATTCGTTACACCAAATTTGGCCGCGATTAACTCACCCGGTTTAGCTGCAGGATTGAAAATATTGGCAGGGATAAACACACGTTGAAGAATCAAACTGTTTCCATAAGATATACCCGCATTGACTTGCGGCAATCCAATGGCCCGAATTTCATTAATTTTTGCGCTTGCGTTCTGCAAGTCGATCTGGCTATTTTTCACCTGCACATGGTGTACAATGGCATAATCCACAGCATCTTTTAAGCTGAAAGATTGTGCATTGACTGCCACCGAGCAAAGTAAAAATAGACCGGCGTAGATTTTTCTTAGGCGGATCATGATTTTAAATTGTTTTGATAAGAGTTATAAAGCGTTAGACCTTTTTCGGTCAAAATGCCTCGCATGAAAATGTCCATCAAGGTGAGCTGGGTTTCATACAAGGATAATTTATTATTGGGGTAAAAGTCGGGGTTAAATACTAAATCAACCTCTGCCATACGCAGACGAGCTAATAATTCGAAATCAACGTCATTTCTAAAATATCCGAATTGAGCACCCTTCTTGAAGTCGGCAATCAAATTCTTGTGTATGTAGTTTTCCCCATGATTTTTGAACAATTTAAATGCCGTTGGGAAATACTTTTGAATTTCAAAAAGCAAACGAGGGTTCATGGTGATCAGCATGTCTTTGACCATTTCAAAGGACTTAAACATCTTCTCAATTACATTTGAATATCGCTTATCGAGTTCCTCCCACTTTACTGCATCCTGCTCTGTGAACGATTTTACCACTTCACAAACCATGGATTCTTTATCCGGAAAATGTTGATAAATCGTTTTTTTAGAAATCCCTAATTCGGCCGCAATCGCATCCATCGTCACCGACTTGACGCCGTAACGAAAGAATAATTGAGTTCCTTTTTCTAGAATGCGTGATTTCATTTGCTAAACCCGTTGATTTATCGGGAAGCAAAACTATGGAAACTTTTATGGACTACAAAGTTTTCTTGCATTATTTTTAGATGAACGGAATATTAAATCGACGAACGGCCGAAGTCATCCTGTAAACGAACGATGTCAGATTCATCGGACGGGTTTAATAGATCTGTATGCTGCCAAATCTCCGCAACGACTCCCCATTGCGCTAAGCCAACCAGGCGATGACGCGTTCCGATGGGCAAGGTGATGATATCGTCAACCTGATATGTATCGGGAACAGTTTGTTCATCGGTCGCCGAAATGGCAACACCCACGGGACCGGAAGTCACCGACCATAATTCAGCACGGCGGAAATGATATTGCCAAGACAAACGCTTATTGGGAGCTACAACTAAGAATTTCGGACTAAGCTTTTGGGTAATTTGGATGGAATCGAAAGCAACCGATGGGAAAAACTGTTTGGCGAATTTAGCCGCATCACTTTCTTGCAAGACGAAAAACCCTCCCCAAGGACGTTCGAAATCATGTGCGACTATTTCGTATCCTTCCTGCTCGATAAAAGATGCTACTTGCGCGAATACCTCGGCTGGCTGAATGGTTGACTGAAAAGTTGGAAGCATGATTTATATTTTCACAAAAATAAAAAAAAGACGGGAGAGAACCCCCGTCTTTTCTAATTATCAGGTTTTAACAGATTACATCGTCCAACCCGCGCGGTATTCACGCTTCACGAATTGATTCGCTGCTTCGAAATTGGTGATGCGCATATTCGCTGCATCCCACTCGAGCTGTTGGCGACCAATGTACTTCGCATTCCGGCCTTCGCCTTCACGTAACATGTACGAACGAATCGCTAAGTTACCCATCAATACCGACTCCGTAAATGGACCTGCATAATCGAAAGGTGAACTTACTTCCATATTGCCATATCCAGCTTTACAAGCCTCAACCCATTGCGTGTTGTGTCCTGAATCTCCACCAATGACACGTGGCAACGATGCTTTTGGCAATTCAGATTCATCTACACGCTTTCCGTTTTTATATACTTTAGGATTGATACCATAGGTACCGCAAGTCATAATTCCTTTTGATCCAATTAAGATAACGCCATTCGAGCCATCCGCATCGCCGATAACCTCCGTCGCTGGAATACCCGCTGGATGAGGTGCACGAAGACCGCCATCAAACCAAGTCAACTTGACATTGGATTTGTTTTTCGCTGATGGGCCATAATTTAAGGTCACCATCGATGATGGAGGACATCCTTCTGGAATCCACTCAGGAACCCAATCCGTAAGGAATACAGAGCCAACCGAACATTCGACGTTCAAGGCATCACGAATACCTAATACTTTAAATGGAGGATCTAATAAGTGACATCCCATGTCGCCTAAGGCTCCTGTACCATAATCCCACCATCCACGCCATTTGAATGGCACAAATGCTGGATTAAATTCACGATATTTTGATGGCCCTAACCACAAATCCCAATCCAATTCCGCTGGCACCGGATGCCCTGCAGCAGGATAAGAGATACCTTGTGGCCAAACTGGACGATTCGTCCAAACCAATACTTCAGATACTTTTCCAATCACACCCCCATCAAACCACTCCATCATTTTACGCACGCCGTCACCGGAAGAACCTTGGTTACCCATTTGTGTAACCACTTTCATTTCGCGGGCTTTTTCAGTCATCATACGCGCTTCATATATGTCGTGCGTCAATGGCTTTTGTACATAAACGTGTTTTTTACGACGCATGGCTTCCATGGCAATCGTTGTATGCGTATGATCTGGGGTTGACACGATAACCGCATCAACATTATCTCCTTCGGCTTCTAATGCCTTACGGAAATCGCGGTAATAATTCGCTTTGGGGAAATCCTTACGCGACTGAACCGCACGGCGATCATCTACATCAACCAAAGCAACAATGTTCTCCTTGCCTTTGTTGAATGAACTCATGATATCACTCTGGCCTTTTCCGCCAGCTCCGATACCCATAATGTTTAACTTGTCGGAAGGAGCCGTAAAGCCCTTGCCTAATACGTGCCGCGGAACAATGTAAAAGCTTCCTGCAGCTAAGCCAGCTTTTTTAAGAAAGTCTCTCCGTGAATTATTTCCCATAGTTTAATTGATTTAGATTGCTAAGACGCGAATGAGCATTCCGCCCGTTCTCAGTCAAGCCCCTAAGTTGTCAAAATACCTCGAAATAAGCAATCATTTTCTTGATATTTTGCAAATCTGTAGGCCTGCATCAGGATAGCACAAAAAAAGGGGATTCGTTTCCGAATCCCCTTTTGATCAAAACTTAAAACAACTATTATTCTGCTTTCTTAGATTTCTTCTCTAATTTTTTGATCGCTTGCTCACGCTCAGCACCTTCCATTTGCTCTTTCAAAGCAGATAAAGCTCCGATATCACCCATTGTCGACTTCTCAGCTGTAACTGTTGCAGTCTTCTCTGTAGTTTTTGTTGCTTTTTTCTTCTCTACTTTAACTTCTTCAACTGGCGCACCTGAGAATGTACGTGTGTGTGAAAGAATAATCTTGCGATCTTCTTTGTGGAATTCCGTTACAACGAAATCCAATGCCTCACCCGCTTCAGCTACTGACTCATCTGCTTTCGTCAATTGTTTCAAAGCAGCTAAACCTTCAATACCGTAAGGTAATTCCAACGTAGCCATTTTGTCATTTTTCGAAATAACAGTTGCTTTATGTACTGAACCTACTGTGAATACACTTTCAAATGTATCCCAAGGATTCTCTTCTAATTGCTTGTGACCTAATGCCAAACGACGGTTATCCGCGTCTAACTCAATCACGATAACATCTAATGAATCGCCAACTTTAACGAATTCAGATGGATGCTTGATTTTCTTTGTCCAAGACAAGTCAGAAACGTGTACCAAACCATCGATACCTTCTTCTAACTCAAGGAATAAACCAAAGTTAGTCAAGTTACGAACAGTTCCTTTGTGCTTCGTTCCTACTGCATATTTAGACAACAAATCTGTTTTGTTCCAAGGATCTTCAGTCAATTGCTTGATACCTAAAGACATCTTGCGCTCAGAACGATCTAATGTCAACACAACTGCTTCCATTTCATCGCCTACTTTCAAGAAATCTTGTGGGTTACGCAAGTGCTGAGACCATGACATCTCAGAAACGTGGATCAAACCTTCAACGCCTGGCAATACTTCTAAGAAAGCACCGTAATCCGCAACGTTAACGATTTTACCTTTTACTTTAGATCCAACCTCAACCTCAGTAGCTAATGCTTCCCAAGGATGTGCTTGCAATTGCTTCATACCTAATGAGATACGTTTCTTGTTCTCATCAAAGTCTAATACAACTACTTGGATTTTTTGATCTAATTTCAACACCTCTTGTGGGTGGTTGATACGTCCCCACGAGATATCTGTAATGTGCAATAAACCATCCACACCACCTAAGTCGATGAACACACCGAAATTAGTCATGTTTTTGATCACACCTTCTAATACTTGACCCTTATCTAAGTTGTTCAAGATTAATTGACGTTGCGCCTCAAGATCTTTCTCGATCAATACTTTGTGAGATACAACGACGTTGTCATTTGTATGGTTGATCTTAACCACCTTAACTTCCATATTTTTGCCAACAAAAATATCGAAATCACGGATTGGCTTCACATCAATTTGAGATCCTGGCAAGAACGCCTCGATTCCAAAAATATCCACGATCAAACCACCTTTTGTACGACGTTTTACGAAACCATTGATGATTGTATCTTCTTCCAAAGCTTTCTCAATGTTCGTCCAAGCGCCCATTACCTTCGCTAACTTGCGAGATAAAATCAATTGGCCGTTTGCATCTTCTTGATTCTCAATGTAAACTTCTACTTCATCTCCAGCTTTCAAATCCGGCATATCGCGGAATTCAGATGCAGATACTAAACCATCAGATTTGAATCCAATGTTTACGATTACTTCACGGTCTGTTTTGCTTACAACAACCCCCTTCACAACTTCCTTTTCAGTTACCGAGTTTAGAGTAGCCTCGATAGCTGCCTCCATTTGTGCTTTTTGATCCTCAGTATAGTTACCGCCGAATCCTTTTCCTTCAACTAAATCCCAGTCGAAATCTTTTTTAACTTTTGACATATTTGATCGCCCTAGATACATCAACACGCTGGGCTAACGTGCTGAATTTAAGTGTAAAACAATTTTTAAATTGGGGTGCAAAGATAGGAAGAATAATTTTATTTTCAAGCAAATTCTCTAAATTGGATGTTCAATAACCTATTTGCCATGAAAAAAACCGTTTTCCGACTCGCGACAGCCTTTTTTGCTTGTTCCTTTTTTATGGGCATGGCGCAAACTAAATCCCTCAAAACCAACATGTTAATTTCAGAAAAGCCTTTTGGCCAAACGACTTCCAACGAACCTGTTATCCTCTATACCTTGAAAAATACCCAAGGCATGGAGGTCCAAATCATGAATTACGGTGCCATCATTACCAAAATCATCGTGCCAGATAAAAATGAGGTCATGGAGGATGTGGTCTTAGGTTTCGATCAAGTAGCCGACTACATCAACGACTCCCCCTACTTCGGTGCAGTCGTAGGCCGCTATGGCAACCGCATCGCCGCGGGTAAATTCAGCCTGGATGGGAAAAGCTACACCTTAGCCGCACAAAACAATGGCCAGCACTTACATGGTGGACTGAAGGGCTTCGACAAGCAAGTATGGAGAACCGTTTCCAAAAATGGCGCAAGCCTAACACTTGCCTACCTCTCCAAAGATGGCGAAGAAGGTTTTCCCGGTAACCTCGAAGTTCAAGTAACGTATACCTTAGGCGATGACAATGCCTTGTCGATGGATTATGTGGCAAAAACGGACCAAGCAACGGTTCTGAATATCTGCAATCACTCCTATTTCAACCTTTCGGGCAATGTGAAGCGCGATGTGCTTGACCATAAAATCCAGTTGAACGCTCCTTTCTTCATCCCGGTCGATAAGGTGTTAATCCCAACGGGCGAGGTTAAATCCGTGAAAGGTGGGCCTTTCGATTTTACTTCCGCTAAAAAAATCGGCTTAGATATTAACGCCCAAGATGAGCAAATTACCTTAGGTGGCGGATACGACCACTGTTATGCTTTTGATAAAGCCCCTGGTGCTTATGGAAAAATAGCGCGCGTCGAAGACCCTACATCGGGACGAGTAATGGAAGTTTTCACGACTGAACCCGGTGTTCAATTCTATACGGGAAATAATTTAGATGGGCACTTGATTGGGAAATATGGTGCCGTGTACAACAAACGTACAGGCTTTTGCTTGGAAACGCAGCATTACCCAGATTCACCTAATAAACCGAATTTCCCTTCGACCGTATTGCGTCCAGGAGAAACCTATACTTCGAAAACAGTTTATCAGTTTTCTGTGCAATAATCCACTTTTATTTGCGTTCGGCGGTAGACGCTGCCAGGGTCATGACCCTGGCAGCGTCACCTTCGCTTCGTTCCAAAGTATATCCATCTCCGTCAGTGTCATATCCTGCAAATTCTTGCCCATTTCGGCCGCACGACGCTCTAAATGCTGAAAACGATAAATAAATTTCCGATTTGTCCGTTCAACTGCCTGATCCGGATTAATGTCTATAAAGCGCGCAAAATTCACCAAGCTGAAAATCAAATCACCCAGTTCCCCTTCCGCCTCCTCTTTTTGCGTAGCCGACAAGTCTTTCCCCACAAAAGTCTCTTTGAATTCCCCTAGCTCCTCTTCTACCTTCTCCCAAACTTGCTCCTTCTCCTCCCAATCAAACCCCGCACCTCGCGCCTTTTCCTGAATCCGCATCGCCTTCACCAGCGAGGGTAAAGAACCTGGCACACCGGACAACACAGACTTATTCCCTTCTTTTAATTTCAAAGCTTCCCAGTTGGCCTTCACCTCTTCCTCCGTCTCCGCCACCACGTCACCATAAATATGCGGATGCCGTGAAATCAACTTCTCGCAAATACCATGCAACATCGATGTCGCATCGAAATCACCCGTTTCTAAACCAATCTTACTGTAAAAAACCAAATGCAACATCACATCACCGACCTCTTTACGAATTTCAGCCATGTCTTTGGACAAAATCGCATCCGATAATTCATAGGTCTCCTCAATCGTCAAGTGACGCAAGGTATCCAAGGTTTGCTTTTTGTCCCACGGGCATTTCTCCCGCAAATCATCCATGATGCACAATAATCGATCAAAGGCCTCCGCCGCTGCTGGGTATCTCATTTCTATGGGTTTAATCCGTACACTCGAACATAATCAATCAAAAACTTATTTGGGAATATCGTGTCGTCTACTCCTTTTTGGCCACCCCAGTTTCCACCGATCGCCAGATTCAATAAGATGTGTTGTTTCTTATCAAAGGGCCACTCTTCCCATCCCCGACCGGAATTCTCAAAAGTAAAATATAACTTTCCATCGATATAAGACTTGATACTTTGAGGCGTCCACTCCATCGTATAGACATGGAACTCCTTATCAAAATCATCCAACCGCGTTGTTGCTGTTTTTTGCGTTCCAATGGAATGATAGAAGGATTTGGTATGAACCGAAAAATGCATCACGCCCGGATCATAACCCACATGTTCCAAAATGTCGATTTCACCGTTATCCGGCCAATACACAGAACCGTAATCCGATTGACTTGCCAACATCCAGATGGCAGGCCAATTTCCACGTCCCGCTGGAATCTTCGCGCGCACCTCAACCTTTCCATATAAGAAATCTTGTTTTCCCTTTGTGACAATACGTGCTGAGGAATAATTATTCGCACCTGTTTTTTCCTTTATAGCCTCAATCGTCAAAATGCCATTTTCAATGTGCGCGTTGTCTAAATCCGCCTTCGTATAATATTGTAACTCATTATTGCCCCAACCCGAGCCCCCGACATCGTAAGACCAAAATTTATCATTGGGTAATCCTGGCGTTTCAAACTCGTCCACCCAAATCGGATCCTTGGTGAAGGTGTATACCTTAGGGACAACAGGTGTCATCGGTTCTGTCGGTAAAAATGGTTTTGGAGCTTCTTTGGATGCACATCCTAAAAAGGCTATTCCTAAAAGTGCAATGTTCTTGATCATCTGTTGAATTTTTACCCTCAAAAATAACCCGATTCTACGCACATTTCCTATTCTCTGCAAGCGAATATTATGTACTTTTGAACATGGAATTTAAAATCGCGTCATCTTACCAACCCACAGGGGATCAACCCAATGCCATCAAGGAATTGGTGGAAGGCCTCCATAAGGAAGAAAGATCTCAAACGCTCCTAGGTGTTACAGGTTCCGGAAAAACCTTCACCATCGCGAATGTCATCAAAGAGGTCAATCGGCCAACCTTGATTTTATCCCATAACAAAACACTTGCTGCACAATTATACGGCGAATTCAAATCCTTCTTTCCTGAAAACGCCGTCGAATATTTTATATCCTATTACGATTACTACCAACCGGAAGCTTTCATCGCCTCGACAGGTACTTACATCGAAAAGGACCTTTCCATCAACCAAGAGATTGAGAAATTAAGGCTCGCCACCACGGCAGCACTAATGTCGGGTAGGCGAGATATCATCGTTATCGCTTCCGTTTCTTGTATTTATGGTATGGGAAACCCCGAAGAATACAAGAACTCCATCATGCGTATCGGCGTAGGAGAAACGATTTCTCGAAATCAATTCCTCTTCCGACTCGTCGAGATTCTCTATTCAAGAACGGAAGGCGAATTCTTACGCGGGACATTTCGCGTCAAAGGCGACACGGTGGATATCTTTTTGGCTTATGCTGATTTCGGATATCGGGTCATTTTCTTTGGTGACGAAATTGAGGAAATTCACCGCATCGACCCTTGGACAGGAAAGAAAATTTCCAAAGAAACGATGGTTGCCATTTTCCCAGCGAATTTATTTGTGACAGGACGCGAAACCTTGAACAATGCGATATCGGATATTCAAGCGGATCTCGTGAATCAAATCTCCTATTTCGGAAAGGACGGCCGACTGCAAGAAGCGGAACGCATCAAGCAACGCACGGAATTTGATTTGGAAATGATGCGCGAACTGGGCTATTGCTCAGGCATCGAGAACTACTCTCGTTATTTTGACCAACGGAAACCAGGTCAGCGCCCCTTCTGCTTATTAGACTTTTTTCCTGATGATTTTCTGATGGTCGTGGACGAAAGCCACGTGACGATGCCACAGATACGTGCGATGTACGGCGGGGACCGTTCCCGGAAAGAATCGTTGGTGGAATATGGTTTCCGTTTGCCATCCGCGATGGATAACCGACCGCTAACTTTTCAGGAATTTGAAGACATTGTAGGCCAAACGATTTACGTGTCAGCGACACCTTCCGACTATGAATTAAAACAATCCGAAGGGGTTGTCGTGGAGCAAATTATTCGCCCTACGGGACTTTTGGATCCATTAATCGAAGTTCGACCTACGAAGAACCAGATTGACGATTTACTCGACGAGGTCTATGACCGCATCAAGAAAAAAGAGCGTGTATTAATCACGACCTTGACCAAACGGATGGCCGAGGAAATGTCGAAATACCTAGACCGCGTGGGCGTTAAATGCCGTTATATCCACTCGGAAATCAAAACCTTGGAACGCGTTGAGATATTAAGAGAATTACGTTTAGGTGTTATTGATGTATTGGTGGGTGTGAATTTGCTGCGAGAGGGACTGGACTTACCTGAAGTTTCTTTGGTAGCCATTATGGATGCGGATAAAGAAGGCTTCTTGCGCGATATTCGTTCGTTGATTCAAACAATCGGTCGGGCAGCGCGAAACGAAAACGGCCGCGTGATTATGTACGGGGACAAAATGACCGGCTCCATGGAGCGGGCTATTTCGGAAACGAATCGTCGGCGCGAAAGACAAACGGCCTATAACACGGAACATGGCATCACACCAAAAACCATTTGGCGAAGTCATGATGAAATTATGGAGCAGACGTCCATTGCGGATCGCATGGCGAAACCGATGAAATCGTACGGAATCACGCCGAAAGAATCCTTGCAGGCGGCTGATCCATTATTGGCCTACATGAGCAAACCTGAACTGAAGAAGCAGAAAGAAGCTGTTCAAAAAGAGATGGAGCGTGCAGCCCGTGATTTGGACTTCCCATTGGCAGCGAAATTCCGGGATGAGATTTTGGCCATCGATAAATTACTCGTGTAATAAAAAAGGCGCGGAATGAATTCCGCGCCTCTCACTTATTTGCTTAACAGATTACTCCGTGATGAACGGATAATCTTCTTGCACATATACATCTTTGTAAGCCTCATCCGCCGTAGGGAATGGAGACACCTCAGCGAAATCCACGGATTCTTGTACTTGAACCTTGATTTTTGCATCGATTGCATCTAAATCCGCTTGTGTCGCGATACCATATTCGAAAATACGTTGCTTCACTTGCTCAATTGGATCACGCTCTTTGTAGGCCTCAACCTCTTCTTTAGAACGGTATTTTTGCGGATCTGACATGGAGTGCCCACGGTAACGATACGTTCTGAATTCCAAAAACGTAGGACCTTCACCCGCACGAGCACGCGCCGCAGCACGTGAAACTGCTTCGTGAACAGCCTCTACATCCATCGCGTCAACCGCTTCAGATGGCATATCATACGCCTCACCTAATTGGTATAATTCCGTTACGTTCGATGTGCGAGCCACCGAAGTACCCATCGCATACCCATTATTTTCTACTACGAAGATCGCAGGTAATTTCCATGTCATCGCCATGTTGAACGCTTCGTGTAAAGCTCCTTGACGAGACGCGCCATCACCGAAATAAGTGATCGATACGTTACCTGTTTTCTTATATTTTTCAGCAAATGCCAAACCTGCTCCCAATGGGATTTGTGCGCCTACGATTCCGTGTCCTCCTACAAAGCCCACTTCTTTATCGAAGATGTGCATCGAGCCCCCTTTTCCTTTGGAAGCACCGGTAATTTTACCGTATAATTCCGCCATAATCGCATTAGGAGATGTTCCTAAAGCTAAAGGGATACCATGGTCACGGTAAGCGGTAATGTATTTATCGCCTTCGCGTAAGGCTGATTTAGAACCCGAAGAGCAAGCCTCCTGGCCAATGTATAAGTGACAAAAACCTTTGATTTTTTGCATTCCGTACAATTGACCGCACTTCTCTTCGAATTTGCGTTGTAATTGCATGGATTCGTACCAGTACATGTATGTCTCTTTGGAATACTTAGGTGCTTGTGTTTCTTTCTTTGCCATCTGTCGATCGGAAATTTTTTGTTGCCAGGGGAAAATGCCCCAGTCAAAACCAAGGCGAAATTAAAACAAAACACGCAAGCAGCCAAAAAATCGCGTATTATTCTTTATTTTTACGGCGTTGTGCCCATACGCTCGTCCCTATGTACCTAAAATCCTTACAGGTCAAACAGTTTAAATCCTACGAGGAGGCGCAATTTGAATTTATTCCCAACATCAATTGCATCGTGGGCGAAAACGGAATCGGTAAAACGAATCTCCTGGATGCCATTCATTTTCTTTCTTTGACCAAAAGCGCGCGCGGTGTCGCGGATCCTTTGTGCATCCGACACGGCGACAACTTTTTTATGGTGCAAGGCAGCTTTATCTTTCAAAAGGATGAGCATGTTCCCGAAACCGAAACGCAAATTACCTGCGCCGTTCAGAAAGGGCAGAAAAAAGCGTTGTTACGCGACCAAAAACCCTACACGCGTTTGGCGGATCACATTGGCAATTTCCCCATAGTGCTCATGGATCCGCATGATACGGACCTGGTACGCGACAGCAGCGATACACGGAGAAGATTCTTCGATGGGGTGATGGCCCAACTGGATCGTAGTTTTTTAGAGAATTTAATGCGCTATAACCGCATCGTCCAACAGCGGAACAGCTTGCTGAAAATGTTTGCGGAAAGCGGGACGCATGACTCCTTGATGCTGGCTAGCTACCATGAGCCCCTGGTTATATTGGGCGAATCCATCAATAATGCGCGGATTGAATTCTTGAAGGACTTTTTGCCGCGTTTTCAAACGCATTATGCGGCATTATCGGATGATCGTGAACAAGTTATGATTCGTATGGAATCTACCTTTGAAGCGGGGAAATTGGATGAAGCATTAAAGCAAGCGGAGCGGCAAGATTTTGCAGCCCAGCGAACAACCGTGGGTATTCACCGGGATGATTTCGAATTTGAAATCAATGAATATCCCTTGAAAAAATACGGCTCGCAAGGCCAGACTAAAAGCTTTGTGGTTGCGCTTAAACTCGCACAATTCGATGCATTAACGGCTGTTAAACCTCGGAAACCGCTATTATTACTGGATGATATTTTTGATAAATTGGACGACCGACGCATCCAACGCTTAATTGAAATGATGGCCGAGGACCATTTTGGGCAGGTATTTATTACGGATGCCCGCCCCGAAAGAACGAAGAATTTACTGAAGGATCTTAGCTCAAAGATTCAATACCTTGCGCTATCGTAAGTGTAAACGCCTCCACAGAATTTTGACGAACGAATTCGCTTTGTAAAGCAGCATTTGTTTTCAGCTTGCCCGTTAAGGCCTGCGCGAATTCAAAAGCATTCGAAGGATCAATCGAAAGACCTAATTGATACGCATCGATCGTCGCGCCTATCGTTCCCATCGAAGTTCCAATCACGGGTTTGCCTGCCAAGGCCGCACGAATCAACACCGAACTCATGCCCATATGCCCTTGGTACGTCACCAATACGACATCCGCAACTTCGAAACATAATTCAATCGTCGGGTAATGCAGGTGATCAAAAAGTTTAATGACCTCTAAATCTGGCAACTCCCCTAAGAGCGATTCAATATGCGCTTGATAAGCGGGTTCAATAGGGCCTGCTAAAAGCAAGCAAATTTGATTTAATTCCGCTGGGCTTTTTTGCTTACAGGCCAACAAAAATCCCTCGATTCCCTTGCGCTGATCAAGCTGCCCGAAATTTAAATAGACTTTTTTATCGTTCGGAATCGCATGTTTTAAACGAAAATCGGCGATTTGTGATGCACTCAGGGGCAATTGAATCACGGGATCTGCCAAAGGCAATGCCCGGCGCTCTCCAGCTAATGCATTTAACACGGGTACCGCGGAATGTACCAAGGAAAAAACGCGGGTTATTTGGCCGGAGGCCAACATCGACTGCCACATTTTATGCTTCACGAAATCAAAGGGTCCTTGAATTTCTCGAGGAGGACGGAAGCTAATGCCAGCCACCGGAACTGCTGCCTTATTTCCCATAATAGCTCCCAAAGGGAAATAATCCATGTACATGAGCACAGCCTGATTTGCCTGGGTCTCTTTGGCAATGGCCAACATCAAGTTCCATTCACGCAGTGAACGTAGTAAGATATTCCCCTTGACAATCAAGTGCTCAGGAATCGAATAAAATTGGATATTATCGCCCCAGACCAATTGCTCTGCTTTTTGGCGTTTGGTAAATTCTTCTTGAAAAGACGCACCTGTTGCGACAATGACATCCACTTCTGGCCGACTGCTGTAATAGCCGATCAGGTGAATGAGGTATTCCGGATGATGACCATCAAGAATCGTGTCAAAAAGAAGCAAACGCTGTTTCACAAAACAAAAATAGGCTAAATAAATGAAAAGGTCGGCAAATGACTTTGCCGACCCTCTCAAGAATACGCACAATGTCTACAAGTTATATTTGTACTTGTAGCGGTTATACAATTGCGTGTGCTTGTTGTCCAAGTTAATCGCACGGCCTTGAATAAAGGCATGCGTTACGACACTCGATTTCATGTCTAACAAATCCCCTTGACAAATAACAATATTCGCATCCTTCCCATTTTCCAAACTTCCTGTACGATCTGCGATGCCTAAGATTTTGGCTGGGTTCAAGGTAATTGCCGACAAGGCTTCTTCGCGCGTTAAGCCATAAGCCGCCATCGTTCCCGCCAAGAAAGGCAAGTTACGAATCTGCGTATAGCCATCGCCTGAATCTTGGCAAATGCTAAACAACACACCTGCTTTTTGCAATTGGGCACCCGTTTTATACGGTTGGTCTACCGCATCATCTTCTGCAGCAGGAAGCGCATGTGGTTCGTGCAAAATAACAGCCACTTGGTTTGCGGCTAAAATATCTGCAATCATCCAACTATCTGTACCGCCCGCAATGACTAATTTGAAGTTAAACTCTTTGGCAAAATCAATCGCCGTAAGCATTTCCTTCACTAAATCACAATGTACATACAAGGATTTAGACCGATCAAAAAGACCTTTGGTTGCTTCAAATTTTAAATTAATCGCAGCATGGGACTTCTCGTTCAAATAAGCTTTTGCCTCACGGAAAAATACACGCGCGGATTCGATACGCTCTAATCCAGCTTTCACGGCATCCGATTCGCCTCCGCGACGACCACCACCATTTGGACGATTGATCAATGCAGGGAAAGTCATATGTACGCTATTATCCAAGGCATAAGCTGCATCTTCCCAGTTCCAAGCATCCAGCTGAACGATGGTAGATGAACCCGAAATCAAGCCCCCTTGTGGAACGATTTGAGCCAATAAAACACCATTTGTGCGCAGGGTATTGATCACCTTACTATCCGTATTGTAAGCAACAATCGAACGAATATTCGGGTTCATTTCACCTAACTCGTCGAAGTCAACCGTTGATTTGGTTGAGCTAACTTCCACCAAACCTAAGTTGGTATTCGGTGCAATCACACCCGGATAAATATGTTTCCCCGAAGCATCGATGTGCTCGACATCGGCAGATAAAGCAGGAGCCGATGTTAGAATCGTCAACTTGCCTTTATCGATGGCAACGGTTCCATTGGAAATGACTTGGCCATTGCCAATGTGCAATGTCGCACCTGTAATCACGATTTTCTTCGTTTGTGCAGGGGACGGATGCATGGTTTCTTGAGCCATCAATGATAGGCCCAAAAAGCAAAAAATAGGTATTAATAGCTTTTTCATGTTCTTATTCATTAATATGGTCTTCATCTATAAAACGACTTGCGATACGCTCCCAAAGGCTCTTATCATGGTTGTGATCTTCTTCACACATGTTTTGCTTTTTCACAGATGGAGCAGATGGACGCGTAGAAGCCCCCCCTTTTTTCGACGCAATCATCTTTTGAATCAAGCGTTGCTTTTCCGTTTGTAAGGCCACTTGTAGTTTCGCATCTTCCGCGCGATCAAACACAACGGTACCGTCTACGATGGTCTTCTCCGACTTCGCATAAATACTTAACGGATGATCTGACCAAATAACTAAATCGGCATCTTTTCCTGGTGCAATGCTACCCACGCGATCTGCGACGTGCAACATTTTGGCAGGATTCAAAGTCACCATTTTCAAAGCATCTTCTTCCGACATGCCTGCATATTTGATTGACTTAGCTGCTTCTTGGTTCAAACGACGCGCCATTTCCGCATCATCAGAGTTGATCGCTACATTCACGCCTACCGCCTGCATGATTGCCGCGTTTTGTGGGATAGCATCCAACACTTCCATTTTGTAATTCCACCAATCCGCGAACGTAGAAGCATTCGCTCCGTGCGCTTTCATTTTATCCGCTACTTTATAGCCTTCCAAAATGTGTGTCAAGGTATTCACCGTGAAGCCGAATTTATCAGCCACTTTTAAGATCGAATTAATCTCACTTTGCACATACGAGTGGCACGTAATGAAACGCTTCTTGTTCAAGATTTCCAATAAGGTTTCTAATTCCAAATCAATACGTTTTCCTGGACCTTGCTTTTCGTAATCACGTGCACGTGTAAACGCATCCGTTAATACTTGCTCAACACCCATACGTGTATCTGGGAAACGAGGATTCGATGTGTTCCATGAACGCTTCACGTTTTCTCCTAAAGCGAACTTGATGAATGGATCCCAGTTGGCAAATTTCAATGCCTCCGCATTTTGTCCCCAACGGAACTTCAACAATTGGGTTTGACCACCGATCACGTTACAACTTCCGTGAAGAATATGACTTGCCGTTACACCCCCACTTAATTGACGGTAGATATCCACATCATCTGGATCGATAACATCTGCGATACGCGCTTCCGCCGTAACCGATTGTGTACATTCGTTGATGCCACCCGTAGCACCTACGTGCGAGTGTTCATCGATGATACCCGCTGTTACGTGTTTGCCCGTTCCGTCTACTATGCGAGCAGAAGGATCTTTTAATCCTTTGCCCACTTGGACAATTTTACCTGCTTTAACGAGTACGTCGGCATCTTTCAACACCCCTTGTTTTTCATTTGTCCAAACCGTTGCGTGCTGAATTAATAAATTCTCTTGCTTAGCAATCGTCTTTTGACCAAAACCATTGAAAGGGAAAACAACATCCCCTACTGCTTCTGGCTTTGTAACTTTAGCCATCGAAGAATCTGATTTCGCAGCTTCGGAGCGAATGGCTTTCCAAGAAATCCAACTGCCCGAGGCTAATTGGCCTGTGCCTGAAATACTAGAACCATCATAAGATCCCGTCAAGCGAACGCGTTGTGATTTATCCGCTTTGCTTGTGTAACCTAGATTCACTAATTGGTCTTTTTGGGTCACATCCACTTGCGTTGTATCGCTAGCCATTAGAGATGCTTTATAAGAACCTGGTTCTCCTTGAATAACTAATTTAGCCGCATTGGCTCCTAACGTTACCTGATATGTACCCGCTAAATTCGTCCACAAATCCGTCTGAACGGCATAGCCACTTCCTTGTACCCAGTTTTCAATGATCGCTGATTTCTCAGCAAAAACCGGACCATTGGAGATAAAGAAATTGGCTACTTTACCTTGATCTAAACTACCTACTAAATCCGCAACACCTAATAATTGTGCGGGGGTAGTAGTTAGCGCTTCTAACGCTTTTTGCTCTGATAAACCATATTGAATGGCTTTACGAAGGTTTGGGAAAAACGTCGTAACGTCTTTCAATCCATTCGCGGTTAAGGCAAAAGAAATGTTTGCCTTTTCAAAAGCTGCTGGATTCGTAGGGGCTAATTCCCAATGTTTCAATTCCGCAACATTCACAAAACGCATATCCGTCGGGTCTTCGACATCAATCGTCTGCGGGAAGGCAAGCGGTAAAATGAAGGCCGCTTTGGTCGCTTTCATTTCATCGATGCGCTGGTATTCATCACCTGAACCTTTGATGATGTATTGAACGCCAAATTCGTCTCCGATTTTGTCGGCGCGCAACACGTTCCACTTTTCAGTAACAGCAAAAATCTGAGGTAAGCCTGCATTTTGATTGAAACGATCTAAGCTCAAGTTCAAACCCTCTTGTGCGGGTTTCGACTTATACCATTGGGCATCTAAGAAGTTCTGACGAAGCAATGCCACGCTACCCATTAGAGAGCCTGGGTAATCCTGTGTCGAAGATCCTTTTTCGAACGAGAAATGTGCCGCCGTTTTTTCTTTCAAAACGACCATGTTTTCGCGGTCTTTCGCTAAAGAAACCAAGGCACTTGTTCCGCGGGAAATTCCATCCGGTTGTGAGGTAGAAACCGCACCGAAACCTAGTTTACGAAGATCTTTCGCTTTGGATTCATTGACAGCGAAATGTTTCACATGCTCAACTTCCGATTTCAATGCTTGGTTCCATGAGAATGGGCCCTTGGTATTACTAATCATTTGGGAAGGAGCGCGGTAGCTATAATTGCTCGCGGTAACCGCTTCCATACCATAATCGCTAAAGGCATCTACGAAACTTGGATAGATAAATTTGCCTTTGCATTCGATAACAACGGCGTCTTTGGGAATGGCTACGGATGTTCCAACAGCCTCAATGCGTCCTTGTTTGATAAG
This sequence comes from Aquirufa regiilacus, assembly GCF_032470275.1. Taxonomy (NCBI): domain Bacteria; kingdom Pseudomonadati; phylum Bacteroidota; class Cytophagia; order Cytophagales; family Flectobacillaceae; genus Aquirufa; species Aquirufa regiilacus. The sequence goes on along the minus strand of NZ_JAVNWW010000002.1, from coordinate 137,501 downwards.
AAGCGTCGCATTTTGTAGGGTTGTTTTCGCATCTTTGACAACGGTCGCATGGACGAAGGCATAATAGCCCGCGCGTGGGTTTGCGACATCATTGATGGGGAAAGTTACTTGGGCTTGAAGTCCCTGAGCGAGGAAAAAAAGAATTACCCCGAGACTCCGGTAGGAGAATATTTTCATAGGTATGCTTTATTGATGAACAAACAAGTTACCAAAAAAAATCTTTCTGCCTATCCCTACTTTCGATTTACTGCTTTTTTACCGTAATAATTTGCGACGCATTTACACCATAGGTGTTTAGGGTCCGTCGAGAGGTCCTCCGTAAAGAAAAGCGCTGAGTGATTTTTCAACGGAGCTACTTCCACGCTATCCGTTTTGGATAAGCGGATTTGCTCAAATCGAGCCCGATACTCTTGGCTATATGCCTGGGCATTTCCTGAGCTAATCTCGTGACTAAGTAGGTCGAAGTTTTTGCTTTTATAGATTCCCAAACCGATAAATACCAACACCAAAACGGAAATCCTATTGAGGTGAAGGCCTCCCCAAACCGACTTGAGTTGTAAGACAATAAAACAGACAAACATCAGCATGTATAATAAAAACAAGCTAATGATTCGCTCGGGTATATGCACCTCCCCTAACGCAAAAGACAGGGGAATAAAGCTAACAATAATCGAAATAAAGAATAAGGCGGTCAAGGCAAGCATGTCCAGGATCGACATGCGCACATAGCTTTTGGGAAGTTCTAACACAAACAGCACCCATAGGAAGCTTGCCCACATAAATGGCGAAGAAAAGAACTGACGAATTAATTCTTTGATATTGGATAACAAAATATGAATTCCATCCGCGAGCGGTACATTTGTGACTGCCCGCACCTGATTTCCGGGGGATAACATCACAAGCAAAAAGCCAACAAGCCAAATACCTAATAACAAATAAAGTTCCGCGTTTATAGGTCCTTTAAATCGCCATTTCCACAATTGGTACCCCCAAAATACCCCCGTTAATAGCAACATGCTGATTTCACTACTCCCCATGATACAAAACAGTAATCCGGCGAGTATTCCGGTGCGAAGCCGCGAGGGCTTTTCGAAAAAATAAACCACGAAAAACAAGATCACCAGTTGCAGGGAAGCATAGTAGTAGATGCCTGAAAACCAGTAAAACCACTGATACATGCCCGATATGGAATAGAGCGCAGCTGCCTGAATCAAAAAGACGCTCGCCCAAAGTCGGGTAGATCGAAAAGGCAAGTCCGTCATGCGACGAACGAGGTAGAGGTTGGTTACAAAACCCAATACTAACAATAGGTATGTATTTATCCCTGAAAACGTAAAACTTGTGCTAAAAAACAAGGGCGTCAAATGCATCAAAATGTTGCCAAAATAGCGACCACTCCAACCCATGTAATAATAATAGGCGCCCGCTAATACTCCATATTCTTTGGAGACCCAGGCAAAACAGAAATCATCAACGAGGTTAGGTGTATTGAATTGGGCAAGGTAGAGCATCATGAATACCATAGTAGCCCAGCAGCCAAAACAAGCAAGGAACATTACGCGACCAATAATTCGACTAATCGTAGGGTTTTTCATCTTATTTAAAATATCACGCGTTTTTTGCGTAGGTAAACGCTGAAAAATAAATAAGTGATGTAAAAGAAACGGTTTCGAGCCCGCAAATATTCAGCTTTTAAAGGTCTCTTTCGTGCGGGAGCCGGTGTACACGTCACCTCAAATTCTTGGTATTCAAGCCCCGTTTCAAGCAATTTGCCAGAATGGTCAAGCGAGTAATTCATGTAGCGCGCATCAAATTGCAAAGCCTGTAAAAGCGCGGTATCGACTAATTTAAAAGCACATGAAAAGTCGTTCAAGCGAGAGCCATAAATGGAGTTGCACAAGCGGTTTGAAGCTTTTTGGCCAAAACGATTAACCCAGTTATCAAACTTTCGTGTACGGTAAGTAAAGGCAATTCGGGATGCTGTGGACCACAGTCCCGGCAGCATGGCATCCAAATTTTCAATGGGGAATTGCCCATCGGAATCGGTAATTAATGTCCAAGAATGTTTGGCTTGCGAGATAGCCCGAGCAAAAGAAAATCCGGGACCTTCATTCTGCTCGTTCCGTAAAATCGTGACTTGAGGATTGCCAACAAAAGCATCTCTTAATTGCTCGTATTGTTCGATGGCACTAAAGTCATCACAGACGATCACTTCGATAGCCTCGATGGACGGATGATTTTCCCCATAGGCAAGCCATTTCTTGACCAAGGAAATAATCCCCGGGCATTCATTAAATGCCGCCGTTACGATACTAATTGAGTTCTTCATCAATTGCTTGAATCATCGATTTAATTCCGTCCTCCAAGGTAATTTGCGGAGCCCAGCTTAACATTTCTGTAATCTTTTTCACATCCGCGAGGGTTGTATTTGCATCCCCTGCACGCGAAGCGGTGTGATTTTTTTCTAATGGGAAAAAGTCGGCCAACTCATTTACTGAGTAATTAATACCTGATCCCACATTGAATATTTCCCCTACATGCGACGTTACCATGGCTTTGATGTTGGCCTGCACCACATCCAAAACATGGATAAAATCACGGCGTTGCTCGCCGCTGCCATGTATTTCGAGGCTTTGTTTGTTGCGGTATTTGTCTAGGAAAATACCCACGACTAGCGCATAAGCTCCGGTCGTCGGTTGGCCAGGACCATACACATTAAAATAGCGCAAGATGTTTGCCTCTAAACCAAAATTTCGAACATATTGCTGAACGTATAATTCACCAATATGCTTTGTTAACCCATAAAAATTAAGGAAATCGCCTTTGTCTTGTTCGTTTTGAACGCCCGGGTGATTCCCGTAAAAAGTGGATGAACCTGAATAAACCACGCGTTTCACCCCCTGTTTTCTTGCCGCAGCTAATAGGTTTAACGTACCGAGCACATTGCTATCGTGGCATTCGAATGGCATGTCAAAAGAAGGGCCGCTGCGCGAAAAGGCAGCCATGTGGAAAATTCCATCAACTCCTTCGACTGCTATTTCACAGGTAGAAAGATCTTGAATGGAACCTTTGATAAGTTGTACTTGGGGATGCAACTTTTCGGCATCTCCGAATGACATATCATCCAATACACGCACTTGATGTCCTGCATCAATCAGGGTATTCGACAAATGTGTTCCAATAAATCCAGCACCTCCGGTTACTAAATAAAGCATACTATTTTGTTAGTTGTTCGCGTTGTTCTACATACAATTTTGCCTCCGCTAATTCGGCTGGGGTATTGATCCCGAGCGACTTATAAAAAGGCTGATCAAGACGCCAAAACACCTTAAATTGCGGGTGCAAGGTACCAATATATTTAACAAAGTTCTTTTCCCCCGTCACATTTCCTGGCTGGGCTTGCTCCGCATAAGCCGCCCAGGTTTGCTCCAAGATGCTTTTGCTTAAACCAAAAATTCCCATGTCTTTAAATCCATGTGTGTCCACGGCTTCCTCCTCTCGGCGTTCAGCCACCTGAAGGCCTTGCTCAGAAAAGCGATATTGAACATAGGGGTTTTCGACCCAAACCAAGGGAACCGTCGCATCATGGTTTGCCAAATCCTTCCACATCGCATCGTGAAGTGCTTGGTCGCAAAATGGCTGATCGCCCCATTGAAGAATCAAACGGAAGTCTTCCGACAGCGATAGCACATGGGACACGAGCTGGTTAACCGCATCAAACATGCCCGTCGCTTCGCTTTGAATTAACACCTGAACCTGCGCGGGCGCTTGAGCAGCCACATGCGTATCAAAATAGACTTTGCCTTCGGGACTTAATAACAGGAGCACGAGATCAATCTCAGGATTTAGGGATTCCAGGATAAAATCAAACACGGTTTTTGTCCCTGAAACGGTCGTAAAAAGCTTAGGAACGTTGCTATGTAGGCGACTTCCTTTCCCCGCTGCTGGTATCGCTAATATCTGTTTCATTGCGCTTGAATTAGTTCCGTTAAATAGGTGTTAATCGAGGGATAAAAAACATCTGAAAGACTTTCAATGGCTGGGTTATGCACCCCAACGGCCCGAATATGCGCGGCTTTTAAACTCTGTATCCCTTGAATCGAATCTTCGATTCCTTGTACCTCACCCTGGATGTCAAAATTTCGTATACAATGTAAAAAGGGTTCTGGATCGGGTTTAGATGCGCCATAATCTTCTGCTGTCACAACACCATTAAACAAATGATGTGCTTGATGTAAATCGAGTAGCGCATCAATGGACTTTCGGCTTCCTCCCGTGACGATGTACAATGAAAAACCCCTATCCGATAATTGTTGCAAAAGGGTCAAATCCACTAAGGTTTTTACCTCAGCTAAATTTGCCTGATAGGTCTGTGATTTGTATTGGGCGAGCGTTGGCGTATCCGAAAAAACACCTTGATAGCGGGCAAAAACATCGATGGTTTTAATGCCTTTGAGTGTTTCGTAGGAAGGACATTCGCCCAAATTAAATGCATTAAATGTTTTCAAATAGGCTGCTTCATGCCCCGCATCAGTTTCAAATAACGTACCATCAAAATCAAACAATAGGCTACACATAAAGACCTACTAAATTCTTTAAAACGGTTCCAACTTTTGCAAACAGATTAAACTCTTTAAAGGTGCGGTAGCCAATCGGTAACGAGGCCAATTTAACCATCGGAATGCGGTTAACTTCCTTTAAAAAATGGGAGATATTCCGATATGAAATCGCATATTTTCCTTTGACCAAATATATCCCACTCAATGGGTCTGGCTTTATGCGTCCAAAACGCAAGAAGTAAACAAAGCTGACAAAATACGAAGTTGCCAAGGCAACGGCAAAGTTGCGATTGGATTCAACAAAATTATGTTTAAGCGATCGAATCAGCTGCCTTCTCGATTCAAAACGTGAACCAATCACGCCATCTAGCTGCGTCATTTGAACAATATCAATCCAGGAGTCTATCTCAAACAAGGCAATTTTCCCGGAGGCATCAATATGCAATTGATACGCCGCGTTCGCTGTTTCTTTTCCAAGAACAAAACGAATTTTACGGGATGTATCTGCATTTAAACGTTCGATTTCCGGCAGATAATGCTTATCCACTAAGCCCAACGAATTCCCATAGAAATGTACACCGATGTTGACAACGCCATCCTGCATATCGATGGCCCGACAAATCCAATTCCATAGTTTTTGGCCGTCATGCTTCAGATTTGCGTCAGCGATGCGCTGAACAATGATCGATGGTGTGATGGTCTTCGGCTTAATCAAGCTTTCTCGGTCTACGAGAATTGCGTCAAAGAAATCAGTCTGTGCGGGGTCAATTTCCCGCAAGATTTGATCCATGAATTGCTCAAAACTGATGTTGCGAATATCGCTATCGTATTGATTATTCACGATGGCTACCTTCTTCCCCGGTGCCGCCAAAATAGCTTTTTGGCAAATTCGATAAGAAGGAAGCAATGATGAAAATTGCGTACCAGATCCAAAAATGATGACATCCGCTTCTTCCAAGGCAAGCTTGGCTTCTTTGGAAATAGAAGGCACTTTTGCTAGTGCTTCAATCTCAGCAATTGTATAGGATTTCGAATCATCGAGGCCAACTAAAGCCGCTAATGGAAGCAAATAAAAGGCCTTTAAGGGCTTTTCACCTTGATAGTTTACGATGTCCGCTTCATTTTTTAGCAGATTTTCGTCTGCATCAAAAGCGACTAATTTAGAATCATCTTCCGTGGATACGTTGATAAGCTGAGCCGTCAACTGAAACTGATTCGTCAAGTTTCGCAAGGCCAAATTAAAGTCTTTGGTCTCCACGAATAAGCCCCCCATGACGATATTGCCCACGCTAAATCCACGTAATTCAGCAAATTGCTTCGTAAAATCGAGCAATTGTTTGGCACCTAGAACAAAATATTGCTTGATGAAGGCATCTGCTCGTTCATCTAATAAGAATTGATTTCCTACTAATTTAGCAATAAGTTCGGCAGGAGAATTGAGTAAATCATGCGTCTCATTCTCTGATAAGCGATGTTCAAACAAGCGCTTGACATTGCGATTGGATTCCGTGAAATCGTCAATGATGTAGGTGAAGTTTTTTCGGAAATCAGATGGTCCTAGCATGCCTTGATTGGCACTGCGGATAATCCCGGTGGACAATCCATCATCGTAGCCATTGATCAAAAGACTTAAATTTACGTAGGGAATATCTTTTAAATGCTTAATGATATTCGCATTTCCATTCCCGCCCGTAAAGATTACTACATTCATACGTTGACTTAATGATATTAAAGCCAAAGTTAATGCTTTAAACGGATTTGCAGATTTGTAACCTTAAAAAAATCACTTAATTGGTCAAGAGGCCTTTATTAAAGTCCTGAATTATTGTAAATTGGTGCTTCAATTGATAAAGCATTGAAAAAAACGCAATACCGATTATTTTCATTCGTCTTGTTACTGGGTTTCTTCAGTACACAGGTGCTTCTAGGCCAAAAGTTTAATGCTTTTACGTTTAGCCAGCTACCGCAAGATTATCAGCTTTATCCTCGTGAAAGCGACAATCTCGGTACAATTGCAATCGAAGGAAGCTTAACATCCAATGAATTTCAATCTTATTCCGTTCGTTTGCTTCGGAATGGCATACTTAAAACCTATAAAAAATCAACGCTACAATTTGCCAATGGCATAGCCAAGTTGGCGGAATCCTTAAAGATTCCAGCCGAACTAGCGGAGTATGGCTTGGAAATATACGGAATCAAAAATGCCGATTCGACCTTAATTGTTCGTCGTAATAATTTGGTTGCGGGGGATGTATTTTATGTAACCGGACAATCCAATGCTTGGATTGGTTCAATCGATGACTTAGTCTACCAGGGCGAATGGTGTCGTTCCTTTGGCCTTGTTCAAGGATCCGAAAACTATGGCCCTTACAACCCTTCCGATACACTTTGGTCCTTAGCGACTGGGCGTGCGCGGATAGGCCCTTTTGCCGCTGAACTAGCTCGCTTGATTTACCAGTCGGAGCAGATACCCATTGCCATCATCAACTCGGCTGCAGGCGGAAGTGGGATTGATTGGCATTTACAACTTGATGGAAATTTGACAGCGCTCGATGGCGGAAACATCATGTATTACAAAGCCGTTAAGTCGAAGACCCTCTCGAAGGTGAAAGCCATTATCTACCGACAAGGTGAAGCAGAGGCGGCAGACTCGAACGTTCCGTATACGTGGGGCAGCAAATTCAATAGCTTGTTGCAAAAGTATAAACGCTTTTTCCCAAGTGCGCAATTTGTCTACAATCCACAGTTGACAATCTACGAATACCCGAACAAGAACGCATCGCAATTGCGGGAAGACCAACGAGCCATTAGTCGAAACGGTTATGTCAAATCCTTCGCGACCGTTGGGAATGCAGGTGTATTATCGGATCGCCTACACTACACAAATGCGGGTTATCGCCAAACAGCCCATGAACTATTCCGTTTAATTTCGAACCAAATTTACAAACGCCCGTACCCGGTTGAGATTCAAAGCCCCAATATCCAAAAGGCATATTTTATGTCGGAGGCAGAACGAAATAAAATCCACTTAGTCTTTGAGGAAGGCCAAAACATGCGCGTGACCTTAGATACCACCGTCGTAGATGGAAAAGGAAATACAATCAAAGCCAAATTAGCGAAATACTTCTATTGGGATAAAACGAATATTGGGTCATTTGAGCCCTATATCAGTTCGATAGAGGCGGTTAACAACGAAGTTATCATCACGTTTAACCAAGCATATTCGGGGAACACCATCGGTTATTTGCCTGACTATCACCGCGATTTTCTGACGGGATCAAGAGAATATAATTTTCCGGGTCCTTACATAAAAAACAGTATGGGCATGCGCGCGTTTGCCTTTTCTAATTTCCCTGTGATTGTATTGGACAAGGCGAACTTTGATTTTACTTGCTCGCCAAATCCCGGCGAAGATTTCATCCGCATTGATTGGGATAATCAAGCAACCGGTACGCTGGAGGTTTATGACATGTTGGGCAAAATTATTTACCGGGAACGCATAGAGAAACGCTACCAAACAAGTTTCGATGCCACTCAATGGAGAAGTGCGAATTACTTCGTACAATTTAAATCGGACACAGGCACAAGCTATAGTAAACGCTTAGCGATATTACACTAAGTTTTCAGCAGGTGCCAGCGTGAAACAATGTCCATGATGTTGCATGCCAATTTTGGGGTAATACCCCTCGGCGGCGGGAGCCGCTAACAAGATAATCTTGGCTTTTGGAATTGCTTTTTGAACCTCTCGAATCAATTGCTTTCCGATTCCTTGCTGTTGGTATTTTTCATCCACAGCTAAATCAGACAAATAACTCGTGAAAACAAAGTCGGTCATCACGCGCGCGATACCCACTAATTGATCTCCATCGTAGGCACCTATATAGACATTTCCATGCCGGAACATTTGCTCCATAGCATCAGCATCGTGCAAGGGTCGGCGCTCACCCAAGGTAGACCGACGCAGGATGTCGACAAAATCGGATGCAGCCAGCGGAGGGTTTACTTGATAACTTATGGGCATGGCGTCAGGAATTAATTAGGTCAAAATTAATTTATTTTCTCATTTCCCTGCATAGAACTTATCTTTGCGCATATTAAAATCCGCCCCCATGACACAATTATTAAAACCTTTAATTGAGCAAATTACCAAAGACCCCATTGTCCATGCCAAATGGCTCAACACCCTTTCCTTTATGGAAAATACGGGGGCTAAAAAAATATCCCGATTTGAGTCCAAAACAGATGTGAGTTTACTCATTCTAAAGCACGCAGCCGAGGAACATCGCCACGCTTATTATTTAAAGAAACAGATTTCGAAATTAGCGCCTACAGGATTTGAAAATTACGATGATGCGTGGTTAATCAGCCCAAAAACATCCAAATACTATTTAGACATGTTGGACGTATGGGTGAGTAAATACATTAAAAAGACCTTAGGATTAAGCGGATACGAGTTAAAATGGGCATCTTACTTATTGGTAACGTATGCAATTGAGGTTCGGGCAGATGAATTATATCCCATTTACCAAGATATTTTGACTTCCATCCAATCCAAAATACAAGTGAAGTCCATCATCGTTGAGGAGGTAGGTCACTTAAATGAGATGAAGGCGCAGTTGGCAGAATTTTCGGCCGATTGGGAAACGCATGCCGCAGTGGCCTGTGACTTAGAAAATAAGCTTTTTCAAGCCTGGATTCAGAGCTTGTCGCAATTATACCCACTAAATTAATCACGCATGTTGATGCTCATCCATTCCTTGATTTCCCTTTTCGTATCACCCGCTGATACGCTATTAGTCGGTTCCTATACCCACCAAGGGAATCCGGGAATTGAACTCATTGATACGAAAACGAAAAGGGTTCTTGAGCGCATGGAAGTGCCACAAGCATCTTATCAACTGATTACACCGGACCAGCAATACTTATATTCGGTCTCAGAGCTGGTGAGTCATGCAGGTGCTGTGCATGGATTTAAGAAAAGCGAAAGTGGAAAATGGGAGAAGACGGGCCAACAATTAACTGAAGGCGATGCGCCATGTCACATTACGTATCGAAAGAAAAGTCAGACAATCTATACGGCGAATTACATGGGAGGAAGTGTCTCGGTTTTCCAAACGACACAAGGAAAAATTGCACCCTTAGCGCAGAAAATTACATTTTCGGGTCGGGGGAAATTTCCCCAACAATCCTCACCGCACGCACACATGGTCGTTTTATCGCAAGATGAAGAAGCGGTTCATATTTCCGACTTAGGTGCCGACCGAATTTACCATTATCGTCTTCGACCTGATGGCCTCATGGAGGGAAAACTGAATTATACCCAATTACCTGACGGCACAGGGCCGCGGCATTTTGTCTTCTCGGCAGACGAAAAATTTGTGTACATCGTGGGCGAATTGAGCGGAACGGTCGATGTGTATGCCACGCAAGATGGGAATTGGACGCCTGTTAAACGCGAAACAATCGATTTCTCCAAAGGAGATGGTCCCAAAGCCAGTGCCGACATCCACATTTCCCCCGATGGGAAATGGCTACTCGCATCAAACAGAATAACGCAAAACTCCTTAGTTGTTTTTAAGATTGAGTCTTCAGGAAAGCTGACATTTAGCCGAGAAGTTGGGGTAGGAAAAGTACCCCGTAATTTCCAGTTTGATGCATCGGGCAAAAAGCTTTTCGTGGCATGCAAAGACGAAAACCGGATTCAACAATTTTCATTTAATCCAGCAACGGGTGAGCTGTCAGATTTGAAGGATGATATTCAGATTGATAGTCCGGTAGCTTTATTAGACGTTAGACATTAGACGTTGGACATTGGACGCTGGACGTTGGACATTGGACGTTGGACATTGGACATTGGACGTTAGACGCTGGACATTGGACGTTTTGTAGAGATGCGATACTTCGCGGCTAAATGACGTTGGACGTTGGACATTGGACGTTTTGTAGAGACGCGATACTTCGCGGCTAAATGACGCTGGACGTTGGACATTGGACGTTTTGTAGAGACGCGATACTTCGCGGCTAAATGACGCTGGACGTTGGACGCTGGACATTGGACGTTGGGCGCTGCTGGGGAAATTCGACACTGTAGAGACGCGATACTTCGCGGCTAGTACACGTAATTGGGGTTAAGCATGAAGAAGGGGCGTAAATGGAGTAGAATACTGCTCCATTTACGCCCCTTAACTGTTCGTTCTTAATTCTTACCTATTTTACTAATGAATAGCGCAAAGCAATCTCGTGTGACTGCAAGCTCATCTTGCTCATCGCCGAGGTAGGCATCTCATAGACATAACCTACGTAAATCTTCTTGGTGGCTTGAACGCCTAAGCGTGCGCCCCAACTGTCTTGATGGCGGTAGTTGAAACCCACATCGAAGCGATTGTGGAATTGTGCATATACGTTCGCATCCCAGCTCAACGGAACATCCTTCGCGCTGCGGAATAAGGCAGATGGGTATAGGTTAATTTGGTCATTCAACTTCAATTTCGTTCCCACCATCGTGTAGAAGTAGGCCACGTCCTTGTACGATCCACTGCCTAAATCATACTTGAATAAACGCGGTTGCGATAAGCTCAAAAAGAAGCCATCACCTTTGTTGATCTTCAAGCCCCAACCCGTGTTGAACAACAAGCCTGTAGAACGGCTGCCGCTAAACAAGGCATCTCCGTCATGTACCAAGGCCAAACCCGCGAAGTCCAAACTCAAGTTCGAGAATCCTGCACGAATACCGCCTGAAAGACGCCATTGCTCATTCAACTTAATGTGATACGCATAATCTCCACTGATTGCAGTTACCTTCACGGGACCTGCTTGGTCATACATCGCATTAAATCCAATGCCATTTTGTTGCTTGAACTTAAAGTCGCCTGAAATGGCATAGGTAACCGGTGCACCTTCTACTCCTACCCATTGCTGGCGGTTGATGACCGTAATGTCACTCACCGAATCACTGCCTACATGTGTAGGAGATAAAATCTGTGGGTTTAGGCGGTAAGAGGAATACATCGACTCCACTTGGGCCATACTTGTTTGAGCAGATAAGGTCAACAAGACAAGGGAAACAAGAGTCAAAAGACTCTTGGTCCACTTAAATTGATCTACTCTCTGATTAAAATCTATACTTGCTTTCATGCTATTGCTTGTTCTATTGTTTGAGCCGATCATTATTTATCCAATCGGTTTACGTAGATGAATGACTTCACGTTTGATTTGTTGCCTTTGTAATCCACTACATAGTAATAGGTTCCATCAGGTAGCAAGCCATCGCTTGCAAGTAAATCAAAGGCGCGATCTGTTTGGCCATGCCAATCGTTTTGGTAATTGTCTTTCTCATAAACAATGTTACCCCAACGGTTGAAAATCGTCACCGTATTCGGTTGTGCATTCAAGATGCCTGGAATGATGAATGTATCATTCTTGCCATCGCCGTTTGGTGAGATTCCTTGTGGCATGAAGCTAGGACACTTGTCTGGATCTAGGCGATTGGGAATACCATCCTTGTCGCAATCCGCTAAGCCAGCAATGTTGACATTGTCCTCATCCTTATCCAGGATACCATCGTTATCCGAATCGATATCTCTAAAGTCATAGGTCAAATCCTTATCCGTATCCAAAGGATTCTTCGCATCTGGGCCAGCCTCGATCTTATCCGTAATACCATCGTTATCCGAATCTAAATCTCTATAGTCGGCATTGCCATCCTTATCCGTATCCACAGGTGTTGCCGTAGGTCCTTTCTCGATGTTATCCGAAAGCGTATCGCTATCAGAATCCAAATCTCTAAAGTCTGGTAAGCCATCGCCATCTGTATCGATTGGATTAGCGGTAGGGCCTTTTTCAATATTATCCGAGATACCATCATTATCTGAATCTAAATCTCTAAAGTCGGCAATTCCATCGCCATCCGTGTCAACCGGTGTAGCTGTAGGTCCTTTCTCGATGTTATCCGAGATACCATCGTTATCCGAATCTAAGTCGCGGAAGTCGGCTATTCCATCGCCATCCGTATCAACCGGTGTAGCTGTTGGTCCTTTCTCGATGTTGTCCGAGATGCCATCGTTGTCTGAGTCTAAGTCTCGGAAGTCAGGTGTTCCATCGCCATCCGTGTCAACCGGTGTAGCTGTTGGTCCTTTCTCGATGTTATCCAAGATGCCATCGTTATCAGAATCGATATCGCGGTAGTCAGGCGTGCCGTCTTTGTCCGTGTCAACCGGTGTAGCTGTAGGGCCTTTCTCGATGTTATCTGAGATGCCATCGTTATCTGAATCTAATTCTCTAAAGTCATAGATACCATCGCCGTCCGTATCCAAAGGTTTGGTTGGGTCAGCCCCAGCTTCGATTGCATCCGTGATACCATCGTTATCGGAATCTAAATCTCTAAAGTCTGGCGTGCCATCTTGGTCAGTGTCCACAGGAACAGATGGATCTGCACCCGCTTCGATCGCATCGGGAATGCCGTCGTTATCACTGTCAATATCTCTAAAGTCTGGTGTACCATCTTGATCGGTATCCACAGGATTCTTAGGATCGTTACCTGCTTCAAAAGCATCAGGAATACCATCGTTATCTGAATCCAAATCCAAGAAGTCATATGCGCCATCCTTGTCGGTATCCACCGCAGGATATTTCGAATCTTGTTGGGCGCGGTCATCGTATCCATCATCATTGTTATCAACGCGACCACAATCAAAGCATAAGTTCAAGCCTTCGTATTGGTCTGACAAACCGTCTCCATCGGAATCTAAATCCAAGAAGTTTGGTTTTCCGTCGGTATCCATGTCACCGAATTTCTCCACCGAATCCGAGACGCCATCTCCGTCGCTATCGCCATCGCGGTAGTTCGGGTGCTGGTCGCCATCCATATCGCCATTTAATTCGATGCTATCTAAAATACCATCGCCATCAGCGTCTAAATCCAAGAAATCAGGTGTGCCATCTTTGTCTGTATCAGGTACTTCTAACATGCGACCGCCGTAAGCAGGTTCTAATTGGTCAGGGATACCATTGTAATTCCCGTCGCTCGTTACACCGCCACGATCACAAACACCGTCGCCGTTGCTATCTTCGAAGGCACGGTAATCAGCGGTGGCTTCTACTGTATCCAAAATGCCATCCCCATCAGAATCTAAATCCAAGTAGTTAGGCGTGCCGTCTCCATCACGATCTTGTGTTGTTTCGCGGCTATCCAAAATACCATCGTTATCAGAATCCAAGTCAATGTAGTTCGCGCTACCATCGCCATCCGTATCAATATTTCCTTCTGTGATATCTCCGATTCCATCGTTGTCTGAATCTGTATCCAAGTAGTTTGGAATACCATCATTGTCAAAGTCGGGGCAATTAACACCTAAGCTACACTCCAAGCCGTTTAGGATGCCATCATTATCACAATCTTGGTAACGGAATACATCATAGGCAGCTGTACCGTTTGCAGGAACGATACCCGTACCACCTACACAGAAATTCAAAGGCTCAGGATCCGTGCCGTTGGCCGTACCGTCACCATCGCAATCCGCATTGCGCCACGTTGATGATGTGTTAGCAAAAACTTGGCTAGCTACTAAATAATCGCAACCATCGTTGGGATTCGTGCCGTCCAAAGCTTCTTGCGTGTCGGATACACCGTCACCGTCAGAATCAGTGACCGCTTGATTAACCGTTGCAACAACGGCTGTTCTAGAAGAGGAAATACAGCCTGTTGTTGTATTTCGAGCTTCTGCATAATAAGTTGTTGTTGAGCTTATGCTTGGAGTAGTAAAAGATGAACCAGAACCCAAAAAGTTTCCACCGCTTGCTGCATCATACCAATCCAACGTAGCGCCAGATGATGCAGTTCCTGACAAGTTAACAGTTCCTGTACCCGTGCGAGAATTCCCTGTTGAACCTGTAACAGTAGGTAAAGGATTGACAACTGCCGATCCCGTTGCAATGTTTTCCGTGTTTGCACCCGTCGATGTTACCGTAATATTTCCTGAAACGCCATTCGATGCAGAGCTACTCAGCCTTACATAAATGGTGGTCGAAGCCACAGTACCTGAAACTTGAGTCAATGTCAAAGATGTTTGATAACCAGAACCAGAAGACAATGAGATTTCATAGCCCGAAGGCGCGGTTACAACGATATCGTTTGTCAACAAACTTCCTGAAACGCTAAAGGTCTGCGCCGTTGATGGGGAGCCTAAACAAGTCGAAAATGTAGATAATCCACTAGCAGTAGTAACTGTAGGCGTTATAGGAGCATCGTTGTCTGTAATTGTTCCAACCCCTGTATTATCCGAAATCGCAGCATTCACCGAATTCGATAGAATAACATTGAATGACTCTGAGGCCTCATAGGTACCATCGTCCAAAATTGGGACCGTAATGGTTTGAGAAGTTGTTGTATTCGCTGGAAAAGTTAATGTATTAGTTGTCGTTGTATAATCACTACCACTTGTCGCTGATCCATTTGACGTTGTATAGTCTAAAGTAATAGCAGACGGATAACTAAGGGATAAACTTACCGTAAAAGTCGCGGTGCCAGCACCCTCATTAACCGTAACGTTGTTAATACTTAACTTTGGCGAAGCGGCTAAATAGGCATTTAAAGCGTCCAATAAACCGTTTGTCGCTGCATTACCATTGACTACACCTCCTGAAATTGGTACCGATTCGCCATTGAATGTCAAACCTATATATTTGGTCGAATTTATTGTATAAGTTCCACCACCTAAAATCGCTAATGTTGCAGAGACTGATACATCAGGAGAAAAAACTAATGTATTTGGACTGTTACCACTCGGAGAACGCCATTTTACGAAACCAGGGATTGTGTGAATTGTCCCTAAGGCATCTTTTAAGACTACATTTCCAATAATATCATTCCCTTGTGCTGTAAATATGGAGGCACTTGAGTTTTGCGTAAATTGGGCTAGTGACCACCCTTTTGTAGTTAATGTTGTTGCTGTAGTAGAGCTATTGTTTGCCGTATTATCACCGACAAATCCATCGGAAAAAGAAACAGATAGATTGTATTGTCCGTAGGAGTTAAATGATGCCAAAAGCGTCAAAGTGGAAAATAGAATTACGAACTTACTCGCTAAGGTAATTCGTAAGAATTGTTTGATACGAGAAGATGCCTGAGGAATCGCAGAAAAAAGGCGAACAGACACCAACTCAGGTAGGGCCTGAGTAGACTGATGAATCATTTGGTTATAATTTAGAAGACGGAGCAAATAAATGCTCTCGTTGGTTTTACTTGAATGTAAAAGTAAAAAATAACCTAAAAAGAAAAGACCCTAATAAACATGACATGGGGTCATCTCTTGGGTGCGAAATGGGAAATGCTTACTAGGTTAACGCACGAAAGGATTTCGCCGATTTTCAATATGTCCTACTTTCGAAAAGTCGGACATATTCAAAATATGGCTACGTAGAAACAAATGATTAAACGGCTCTCACTAAATGAAAAATTTACTCGTCGGTTTTGATCGTTCGATTAAACGGAATGCCTAATTGAAATCGCATATCCCCCGTTGTTTCGTCCGGAAGAACATCCAAACCAAAACGAATTTGTTCGATGGGTGTATAATTAAATGTCCCAAATAAGCGGTCCCAAATCGAGAAGATATTCCCATAATTCGAGTCGGTCTGAGGACGCTCAATATGGTGGTGAATCTTGTGCATATCGGGCGAAACGATGAAAAAAGAGATGGCTTTATCTAGGCCTTTTGGCAAACGGATATTGGCATGATTAAACTGCGATAAAAGGGCACTCATGCTTTGGTAAATCATGACCAACCACATAGGAGCGCCACAAATTAAGACCCCCATCAAGGTAAAAATGGCACGAAAAACACTCTCCCCTGGGTGATGGCGATTAGCCGTCGTCGTATCCACCATCGTATCCGCATGATGCACCATGTGAAACCTCCACAATACTTTGATTTTATGTTCAATCCAATGGATGAAATAGGCTCCCACCAAATCCAAAAGCAATAATCCCAAGATGAGCTGGGCCCAGCCCATAAGACCCGTTAAAGGCAATAAGCCAAATTGCTGCTGAACAGCCCAATCGCTCCCCATGACAATGATCGTTGCAAAGGCAAAATTGATAATAATAGTTGTAAGGGTGAAAAACAGGTTGATCCCTGCATGCTTCCATTTATTATACCCAAAACGAACCAAAGGTATTCCACCTTCTACCAACCAAAAAAAGGCGATTCCGCCAGCTAAAATCAAGGCACGGTGTGCGCTGGGGATTGTGTCAAAATAATGAATCAAGTTTTCAAGCATAGGTCTGGGGGGGGGGGTTGACGCTGCCGGGGTCTTTGACCCCGGCAGCGTCTAAGTTAGTAGCTTTTTATAAAAGTTTCTTGATATTGTAACATAATCTGCGAAAAAACAGCTCAGAGCCACTCAATTATACGTAAACTGATAAACTGACTGAACTAAATCAAAATTGGGCTTACAGAAAGATTTGGTTAATTTTGTAAACCCTAAATTAAACACAATGTTAAAGCAATTGTTTTGCCTACTGCTGGTATTCATCACATTTTCTAGTTCCGCCCAGCAAGTCGCAACGTTTTATTCCCCCAACAAGACCATCCAACTCAGCACCTCTAAAATTCCAGATGGTTCTTTGGCCTATCAAGTATATCTCAAAGGGAAAGAAGTTATTTCGTCCTCAACAGTTGGTTTTGTGCTGAAAAAACCAGCTTTGGAATTGAAGAAATTCACCGTAACTGGAATCGATTCGTCCACCGTTGCCACAACGTGGAAACCTATTTGGGGAGAAGTCAAAGAAATTTCCAATCAATACAATGAATTAGTCTTGCATACGTCCAGCAATGGCGTGTTGATTGATTTAATTTTTCGCGTATTTGATGATGGCGTAGGAGTAAGATACCATTTTCCGGTGCAGGCCAACTTCCAGCATTTCGTCGTAGACCAGGAGTTGACGCAATTCAACATGTCGGGCGACCATACCGCATTTTGGATTCCGGGTGATTATGAGACCAATGAATATACGTACAGTAAGTCAAAGTTAAGCGAAATCGATGCCACGGCAGCAGCGGCGAAGGAAAAGGACATCGCGGTGACGGCACTGATGGGTAAAAATATCGTTCAAACACCCTTGATGATGAAATCTGCCAATGGATTTTACCTGAATATTCATGAAGCAGCTTTAGTCAATTATCCGGCCATGCATTTGCGTTTGGATCAAGCGACGCAGACATTCCAGTCGGCGCTTGTCCCAGATGCGGTAGGCAACAAAGCCTATTTACAAACCCCATTTTCGACGCCTTGGCGGACGATGGTGATGAGTGAAAAGGCGGAGAAGATTTTGGAATCCAAATTGATTTTGAATTTAAATGAGCCTGCCAAATTCGGGGATTCGACCTGGATTAAGCCACAGAAATTCATGGGCATGTGGTGGGAAATGCACATTGGAAAGGCGAACTGGCCATTGGCAGGCGGAAAACACGGGGCGAATACGGCGAATGTGAAGCGCTACATTGATTTTGCGGCTCTACATGGTTTTGATGGCGTTTTGGTGGAAGGCTGGAATCAGGGCTGGGAAGATTGGTTTGGAAATTGGAAAGAGGAAGTATTCGATTTTGTGAGCCCCTATCCAGATTATGCGATTGATTCGTTGACGCAGTATGCCCAAGCCAAAGGCTTACGTTTAATTATGCACCACGAGACATCAGGATCAGTGACGAACTATGAACGTCGGATGGATACTGCCTATCAATACATGGTTTCCAAAGGAATCAATACCGTAAAAACGGGCTATGTGGGTAAAATCATTCCGCGTGGCGAGCATCATGATAGCCAGTGGATGGTGAATCATTATAATCGTGTGGCTGAAAAGGCTGCCCAATATAAACTCATGGTCGATTCACATGAATCCGTACATCCGACAGGCTTGCATCGAACCTATCCGAACTGGATGGCGGCGGAAGCGGCGCGTGGATCCGAATTTAACAATGCCCCAACCCTCGGAATTGTTCCGGAACATACGACGATTTTGCCATTTACGCGCTTGATGGGTGGCCCAATGGACTACACGCCAGGCCTGTTCCACATGTCTTTAAATCAATTTGATTCGACGCGGACGCAGAAGGTGCGGTCAACCTTGGCGAAGCAGCTCGCACTTTATATCACAATTTACAGCCCCTTGCAGATGGCGGCAGATTTACCGGAGAATTACGAAGGGCATTTGGATGCCTTTCAGTTTATCAAAGATGTTGCCGTCGACTGGGATGACACCAAAGTTTTATCCGCTGAGCCCGGGGAATATGTGACGATTGCCCGCAAGGCAAAAAACAAGGACACTTGGTTTATTGGGTCAATTACGGATGAAAACGCACGGAATGTTTCGCTTTCGCTGGATTTCTTGGATCCAGGAACGGCCTATGAGGCCATGCTTTACCGCGATGCGGATGATGCTGATTTTGAAAAAAATCCAGAGGCGTACGTGATTGAGAAAAAATTAGTCTCCAAGAGCTCAAATTTAACCTATCGACTACAACGCGGAGGTGGATGTGCTGTGGTGTTAAGAAAATTGTAGGGTGGGGTTGACGCTGCCGGGGTCAGCGACCCCGGCAGCGTCTAAATTACGGACTACCCATAAAAGTTTCCTTATAAATGCAAATTATCCAAACAAATCGGCTCCTGCTGCGCCCAATCAGCCTTGATGATGCCGATTTTATCATGAACTTGATAAACTGCCAGGGCTTTATTCGCTACATTGGCGACAGAAAAGTCCGTACAAGAGACCAAGCCATTGATTACCTTCAAAACATGCTAGGCAATCCCGACATCACCTATTGGGCCATTGAAACAAAACTTGGTCAAGTGCCGGTAGGCGTGGTAACCTGGGTTCAACGAGATTTTCTTCCAAGCCCTGATTTAGGCTATGCATTATTACCCGAGTACGAAGGAAACGGTTATGCGTTCGAAGCAAGTGAAGCGTGGCTGGCATACCAACTAAAAACGCATAAATCCGCGCTTGCTATTTGCCGGGCCGACAATTTGGCTTCGATCAAATTACTGCTGAAGTTAAACTTCGTTAGGGAAGAAATTTTTGAAAAAGAAGGGCATGAGATGCATCGCTACAGCCTTCATTCCTGATTGCGATGAAGGTGGGGGTTGACGCTGCCGGGGTCTACGACCCCGGCAGCGTCTAAATTACAGCCTACCCATAAAAGTTTCCTGATAATCCTTCATTATCCCCCTGCAATTCCCCTAAACACATCATTTTATAAGACAACTGATAAACTGCCTATACCGAAATTCGATCAATGCCCGTGAAATTGCTCTCCGGCCTTAATTTCCACGGCTAATTTATTGGCCGCAGTAGGTAGAGGACAAGTAGCAAACGGTGTAAACGCGCAAGGTGGATTGTAGGCCTTATTAAAATCAATGAGGACTTTCCCCTGGGCATCCGGCAAAGCCGTATCGATAAATCGACCCGCCCCGTAGGTCTGTTGCTTATTGGTCAAATCGCCAAAAACAATAAACAAGCTATCCCCTTCTTGACTCGTTTCCAATTCATAAAACGACTTCCCTAATTTAAAACGCAACAAGCCAGGCGATTCCAAGGCATACGCCCTCCCCGTCACATCAATAATCGTGACCATTTTGCCTTTGGTGGGAATGAAATCCGCCACGACCCGATAGGCGGAGTCGGTAGGGAACGTATCAATTCCTTTAAATGCTTTTACATATTCCCCTTCTAAATCCCGTAGGCGAACGGCATATTTTTCGCCTCTTTTAATGATAAACCAGCGCAATGATCGATACGAAATGACGGGTACTTTTACTCCATCTTGATAAACTAACATGGTGTCACTTACCGTTTGATAATAGACCTTCCCGTCTTTCAACAAAAGCTCCCCCAAGAACGGATCCGAATGGTCTGATGGAAAGACAAAATCGTTCTTTTCATCTCCTCCGAACGTATTTTTTCCCTCCTTTAACCAAAAAAGTCCGGCTAAATTTAACCAACCTGTCTCTGATTTAAGGCTATTAATTCGCGCAGCGCGAAATGCCTTCACCTCCTCCACATGATTTTGGGCTTGCATCCCAAAGCTCAATAGCAACAAAAAAATAACTCCTTTAGTCCGCATTATACATTCCTTTGGTTTCAAAATACTTCAATACGTTAGCGACTCCAAACCTCGATTGTTGTTCTGTCGTAAAACCTAAACCCACTCCCCCATTTCGAACGGAGGCATAATCGCGCAGCAGCATCTGCTTGCGCTCTTTGACATCGGCCCAACTATTCCCGATACTAAATATCCAAAACGTAATACTAAAAATCAAAACGATACCCATGCGCGCCGGAAAAATCTTTCCCGACAAAAGCACCAGCAAATAGACAAAAACCAAAGCCAACGTCGGGTAAATCTTATAATTCCCAATCAAAAAAACATACGCCCCAAAAGAAGACCTCAAGATACTTATCGCTACCGCATTCATCAAGCAAAAAACAAGCATAGAAAACACGAAGAGCATAGGTGCTTGGGTAAGTGTTTGGGTACGCCAACGGGCTAAAATCTCCCTGAAACCTTGTTGGGCAATGAATTGAACCAAAATCCACACAACAATCCCCACCAAAACAACCCCAACGAATGCGGTTTCAACGTGGCGAAACGTCGATTGCTCTCGGTACCAAAAATCAAATCCGCCACCCATGAAAACAAAAAAGCCCTGAACGCTCTCCAAAGGGTGTAATTTAAAATAAGCCATCCCCGTCTCGTGATAGGACATACTCGGATACTTCCAAAAAAACACAAAAATCACGGATATCAACAAGCCCAACCAGATCACTAATTCCTTAAATCGGTACTGTAAAAATAGCACCAAAGCGCCTATCGCAATAAAAAACAGCCCGTCTGAATTGGATAGGCAGGCCAACAAGGTAAAAACCAGGGCGAAGGCAAATCGACGGGAATTTAATTTCCCCAATAAATACATCGAAATCGCCCCAAAACCAATAACTAAATTGTGCTGCACCGCCGCAATCATCCAGAACGACGAAAGGAAATATTGGAAATTCAAATACAGAAACGGGATGGGGATAAAATACAAAAGCCGATTTTCTTTGGGAATAATTCGCCAAATCAACCCAAACAAAGGGATAAGGTACAAATGCGATTGCCAAATCATCCATTTGATGTTCATTTGGCCAAATACATAATAATTAACCAACGCTAACAACTTCAATGTTACGACCCGGTGTTCATTATTCGGTGCCCATAACAAGGCCATTTTTCGCTGAAAGTCGGCTTCATGCAACCAATTGAAAAGCATAAAGGGCACTACTTCAAAATCGTCTAACCAAGGAACATTCACAGCATAGCTGATCAGGCACCCTACAAAAACTAGCACGGGTACTCCAATCAAAACATACCGAAAAAGTAAACGCTCAAATAAACGCATTCTCACTTAATTAAATGCTGAGGTCAAAATTAGACATTTAATTCCAAGATATTTGATAACTTTCCAATCGTTAACTAAAAGACCCTATGAAAAAACTTATCCTTGGCGTGGTAGCCCTATTAGCCATCATCCAATTCATTCACCCGGAAAAAAACGAAAGCAACGACAAGACCTACGACATCTCGACGAAGTACAGCATTCCTGTGCCTGTGCAAGAAACGTTGACAAATGCATGTAACGATTGTCACTCGAATCAAAGTACCTATCCCTGGTATTCCAATATCCAACCTGTTGGCTTCTGGCTAAATCATCACATCGAGGAAGGAAAAGAGCATTTGAACTTTTCGACGTTCACCAAAATGCCGATTGCCGTTCAAAATCATAAATTAGAAGAGGTCATCGAAACCGTCGAAGAAGGCGAAATGCCCATGCCATCATACACCTATTTCGGCCTACACCCCAAAGCGAATTTGAGCGCAGCAGAAAAAGACGCACTGATTGCTTGGGCAAAGGCACAAATGGATATGCTTAAAGCAACTTATCCAGCGGATAGCCTGAAATTAAAGCCCCGTAAAAAAGTATAAAAGTACTACGAGGGCTAGTCCGGCCACTAACCAAATGAGTCCGTTAATACGCTTTTTCTTCAAAAAGAGCAATAAAATGATGCCCGTCAGGGATATCAAGGACATGAATATGGCCGAGAAATCAATGACCCATTTCCAGCCTTGACCCGTGTCGCGGCCCTTGTGCAAATCATTGATCCAAGCAATAAAACCCAGGGATCTTTCTGTCAAATGAAAGGTCCCTTTTGAACGGTCTATAAACGCATCCGCCGTATAACCTGGACCTTGAAACGAAACGGAAATTTCCGTCTCATCGATCCGAAAATCATTTAATACCCCATGCACGCGGTATTCCGAACGAAATAGCTCAACGATTTCCAGCTTCTTCACCTGCGCCGTATCCGCCACATTCACCCAAGTCGGATTCAATTTCCCATCCGAATCACGTAGGGTTTCCTTCTCTGGAAACCACTCCAAATGATTCAAAGTTAAGCCCGTCACAGCAAAGAAAAGCACAATCACGAAACTGAACATCGATAAATAAATATGTAGCCACCGCGACCACTCCGCTAATTTACGCTTCATCCTATTTTGTCTTATAAACTAAGCTTGCCCCTGAAACTTCCTCATTCCCAGCCAAAGCCTGCGACTTCGCTTTCCCATCAAACTTCATCGTTTGCTTCATCAATTGGTACGATCCATGCTCCCTTGCCGCCTCAATATATACCGTATAATTTCCCTGAACCACATATTCCCCTTGATCATTTTTTCCATCCCAAATCAAGGAATAATTCCCCGCCGAACGGGTTGCCGAAGCAATGGACATCAAGTCGATCGGGGTTTCACGCTGCGCATCTGAGAACGAACGCAAATCGGGTAGCCAACGAGGCTTTCTATACCATAATGCCAGTCGGCGTACGGCCTTATGTTGTTCATCTTCGATCCAAATGGCAACATAGGGTCTGCGAGCACCGCCACCCAAATTAGCCAATTCCACATTTATTAAGAGCTCTTGACCCGCTGTCCAAAGCTTATCTTTGACATGAACCATCTCAATGGGCGAGTCCATAGACACCGACTGTCCCGACCAGTTTTCACTCATCACCAACTCCCCTGAATTATCAACAATCAGATATTCCGTGCCTGGATACTCGGCTGCCAAGGCTTTGGACTCATCTACCGAAAGCACATTAAATGCCGTAGCCAAAGCTCCCGCCGTCACGGCATCCGGATGAATAACCGTTGCCGAAATACTACCCGAGGCTAGCTCCCCCGTACGTGGATCTAAAATATGTGCTCCCCGACGGCTCGTGCCGCTCGTTGCAATCGCTTGATTTTGGATAGAAACCGTACTTAATGATGATCCATTTTCGGCATCCGACAAAGGATCCGATACCCGAACAGCCTCATGCAAATCCCCTTTACTCAAAATATCACCCCCAACATTCAACATGATTCCGCGAACACCCGCCGCTGCCATGACTGCATCCGCGACTTGTTCCATGATATAGCCTTTGGTGAACGTATGTAAACGCAATTCCGCATCACTTAATCGTGTAGCCGCTGCATCACCTAATTCCCATTGCGCTTGATTTACCTTCGCTGAAAAACCATTGATCCGAATTTCCTCTGCAGCCGCATTCAAAGCACCTTTTGTCGCCTCAGACCAAGTATCAAATAAGCCTAAAACCGTATGTAATTCCGATGAAACCGAGATAGCTTCACCCTTTGATTGTTGCCATTTTCCAAACTCGTGATTTTCGCCACTTCCTAAAATGGCCTGTAATCGACGGAATTCCGACAAGACTTTCGCCTCCGCTTTTTCGGCCAATTCAAATGAATTAGCTAAAATTTTCACGTCCAATGACGTTCCTAGAATGTTCTCAAAATGCGCCGCTAAAACACCCGATTGGTTTGGGACTGCAGCAGACATCGCTGCCAATGAAAAAGCAATTGGATTCATGTTCGAATAAATTTGATGGTTGGCGAAATTAAAATTTACCAAAAATATCCGAAAAACATATAGACCAAACCCCGTTTTTCCGCTACTTAAAAACGCCTAAAATAGTGACGCTGCCGAGGTATAAGCCTCGGCAGCGCCTAAAATTTCCAACAAAAAAACCTACAAAGTCTTCATGTCAATCACAAAGCGATACTTCACGTCGGATTTGATCACACGCTCATAAGCCGTATTCACATCCGCCATTGAGATCATTTCGATATCCGACAGAATATTATGCTCCGCACAGTAATCCAACATCTCCTGTGTTTCTGCGATACCCCCAATCATCGAACCCACGATACTCCGACGTTTCGAAATCAAGGTCGCCGCCCCAAAAGTATTGTCTTCGGGTGGAATCCCAACCAATAACATTTTGCCTTCCACCTTCAATAAACCACAGAAAGCGTTCAAGTCATGTTTGGCAGCCACTGTATTTAAGATAAAATCAAATGAGCCTTTCAAGGCCTCCATTTGTTTCGGGTCTGTGGACAAAGCAAAATGGTGCGCCCCTAACGAACGCGCATCCGCTTCTTTGGATGGAGAGGTAGACAACATCGTAACCTCTGCTCCAAAAGACGCAGCAAATTTTACCGCCATATGACCCAAACCACCCAATCCTAACACCGCAACTTTATGACCCTTGCCTACTCCCGCAAAACGCAAAGGCGAATAGGTCGTAATCCCCGCACACAACAAAGGAGCCACGCGTGCCAAATCCTTTTGTTCAAAATTTACATGCAAGGCATATTTTTCATCAATCACATAATTCGCCGAGTATCCGCCAAAAGTCTGCGTCTTCCCATCGCGGTATAAGTCATTGTACGTAGCTGTCATGTTCTCGTCGCAATATTGCTCTTGACCTTTTTGGCAAGAGGGACATTCCCGACAAGAATCCACAAAAACTCCAACACCCGCCGTTTGGCCTACTTTAAACTTCGTCACATGTGCACCCACAGCAACAACTTTTCCCACGATTTCATGACCGGGAACGATGGGATAAATCGACGGGCCCCACTCACTGCGCACCATGTGAATGTCGGAGTGACATACGCCACAATATTCAATATCAATCTGAATATCATGCGGACCCACTTCCCGACGTTCAAAAACAATCGGCGCCACTGGCACCTCAGCGCTCGTAGCGCCATACCCTTTAACTTGCATTTTGTGTTTGGTTTAATGTATCGATAAAAACTTGAATGGGTTCCGCACCTGAAATACCATACTTTCTGTCAAAAACAAAAAACGGTACTCCGCGAACCCCTAAATTTACGCCTTCTTGAATGTCCTGACTCACGCGGTATGCGAGCTCCTCCGAGTCAATCGCCGCGCGAATTTCCGAGGCCTCCAAGCCTGCTTCTTCGCCTAAGGCAACCAAGGTATCAATTGACGCCAAATCCTTCCCATCGGTAAAATAAGCTCGGAAGAAAATCTCCTCAATCGCATCGTCTAAGCCTTTTTCTTTGGCCAATTGAATCACACGATGCGCATACAAAGAATTAGCCACCACCGCCTTGTCAAAATTGTATTCCAAACCGACGGAAGCTGCCATCTCCACGACATGCTCGTGCATCTGCTCCGACTGCTCCAATGTCCAGCCTTTCCGATCTGCCAAGTATTCATACACACCCACAGGTTCTTTAAACGACATCGGAATCGTAGGGTCTAATTGGTAACTTTTCCACGTAATATCCACCGCATCGCGGCCTGAAAAGGTTTCCAAGGCCTGCTCTAAATGCCGTTTTCCGATGTAGCAAAACGGACACATGATATCACTCCAAATTTCTATTTTCATCTCAGCAATTTAATGTAATTTGGGCACATAATTATCCGAACCTATGTTGTCCTTTCGAAAGCTTTTTATTGCCTTTTTAATTCTACCAAACGTATATGCGCAAGGTATCACGGACTTAGTCAAAAACCTACCTCATATCCCGGGAAAGGAAAGCTACCTGGCTTCGCCATTTGCTACGACGGGCGACCGATTATACCTCGTTGGCCACCAAAACGGACAATTCCCCGATTTAGGATGGCACATCACCGGTGAAATGGGCGGCATTTGGGCACATCCCATTAAACTGCTTGACGGATTTATTGTTTCTATTGATGGCCAAGATTTAACACAGGCGGAAAGTTTTACCAATTTCCCGATTGCCAACCAACATCATTACCAAACAAAAAACTTCCGAATTCAGCGAACGCAATTCGTACCCGATGGCCTAACAGGTTGTGTTGTTGAATTTGAAATCGAAAACAAAAGCACACAAACGATCACCACCCCAATTGTTTTCCAAGCCAAATCCGATTTACGTCCCACATGGCTAGGCGAACGGACAAATATGCATGACCATGCAGACCATGCCGTATTTGAAAACAAGCAATGGATTTTCAAGGACCAAAAAAATCCCTGGTTTGCAATTGTGGGAGCAAACGAAGCGGGTATCCCAGGAGCTGCGCCCATCCCCTTTAATTCTGCTGGAAATGGCATCGCGAAATCCATCAATTACACATTAGAAATTCCTGCAGGCGGCAAAAAAACGATTCAATTTTACATCGCGGGTTCAGCAACATCCAAGGCCTTGGCGTTAAAAACCTATGAGAAGCTCCAACAAAATGCCGCAAAGCTATTCCAACAAAAATGGAGCCGTGTGAACGGATTAGCGCAGAAAAGTAAAATCAATATCCCTGATAAAAACATTCAAGAGGCCTATACCTGGTTGCAATACAATACCGATGGCCTAACACGCGACGTCCCGGGAATCGGTCGGGGCATCAGCGCTGGACTGCCCGATTATCCCTGGTGGTTTGGTACCGATAGCGAATATGCGTTGCAAGGCGCCATCGCCATCGGACAAAAAGAGTTGACTTTGAGCTCCATGGATTTGATTCATCGCCTCTCGCAAAAGGCAAATCAAAACGGTCGGGTCATCCACGAAGTCTCGACCAATGGCGCGGTTTTCAATCCCGGAAATTTGAACGAAACAGCGCAGTTTGCCTCCTTAGTTTGGAAAGTTTTTCAATGGACAGGAGATAAAAAGCTACTCAATACTTATTTCCCTTCGATCAAAAATGGGCTGAATTGGTTGTTGGGCGAGAACGACAAAGATCACAACGGATTCCCGGATGGCTCCGGCATGATGGAAATTCAAGGACTTCACAGTGAAATGATTGATGTGGCGTCTTATACACAAAAAGCCTTACAAGATGCCGCTGAAATGGCCAAAATCCTTGGGGAAAATAAACAATCAGACGCGTATGCAACCCAAGCGAAACAACTTAAGATGCAGATTAATGAGCGCTTTTGGAATGCGGATTTTGGGTCGTATGCCGACTTTCGAAGCAAGGACCCAGAGGCTCTTGAGCTAATCAAACAAGCGATTGTTCGGGCGGATACACTGCACAAGCCTTGGGCGGTTGCTGAATTAAAGCAAACAGGAAAGTACATCACAGAACATCCCAGCGATCAGGCACGCCCATTCGTCGTGCATCACAATTGGGTCGTAAATACGCCTCTCGAACTAGGTGTTGCCGATTCAGCAAAAGCAACGAAAGCATTAGAAACCGCGAAAAAATTCACGAATCCCTTTGGACTTTTTGTCACGGGAATCGACCGAGATGCATCAGCAGGTACAGATGCCGGCGCTTACAAAGCACCCAAAATATTTACCTACACCGGCGCGGTAATGACACTCCCTACCGGCGTGATGGCCGTAGCAGAAAACAACTATGGCAGGCCTGACCAGGCGCTCGACTACATCCAAAAATTAACGCGCTCTTTCAGCTATGCACTTCCCGGTAGTATGTACGAAGTATCTCCTGATTTTGGCATGTTCACTCAAGCATGGAACGTATTCGGTTTTGCGGTTCCCATCGTAGAACAGTTTTTTGGGATTCAACCTCGAGCCGATTTACGTGAAATTACAATTGCCCCACGCATGCCATCGACTTGGAAAGAAGCACACATCGAGAATGTGGAAATAGGCGATAATCGAATTAATGTGTATTACAAACATGGCGAAAAACCACGCGTGACTCAAAGCAAAAACTGGAAAATTATCCTAAAATAGTCCCTTTTATTATTGTATCATTTTGCTACATTTGCAGGAATAAATGCCCTAACATATGAAAAAACTACTTGGCCTTTTAGCCATCTCGACCGCTGCCTTCGCGCAACACGTGGAAATCAAACAATCCAAAGGACCAACCTTGGGATATTCTGCGACATCCCGCATTCAAATCATCAAGAAAGACGGCTTATCTTTCAAAGATTTAAACAAGAACGGAAAATTAGACAGCTACGAAGATTGGCGGAAACCCGTGGACGTACGTGCAGCCGACCTGGCAAAGCAGTTAAGCGTGCAAGAGATTGCAGGTCTTATGTTGTATTCCGGCCATCAAGCCATTCCAGCTAGGCCCGATGGGTATTTTGCGGGAACTTATAGCGGCAAACCCTTCGATCCTAAGACCATGGATGCGAGTGAGCTGACCGACCAACAAAAGAAATTCTTGAAAGAAGATAATCTACGTCATGTATTGGTGACAACCGTCTCTTCCCCGGAAGATGCTGCCAAATGGAATAATAAAATTCAGGCATTTTGCGAATCGATGGGCAAAGGTATCCCAGCAAACAACAGCACAGACCCGCGCCACGGAACACAAGCGCGCGCGGAATTCAATGCTGCAGCAGGTGGGTTGATTTCCATGTGGCCAAGTTCTTTGGGCATGGCAGCTACATTTAAACCGGAGTTGATCCAACAATTCGGTCGAGTTGCCGCACAAGAATACCGTGCGTTAGGTATCGCAACGGCCTTGTCGCCGCAAGTAGACATGGCCACGGAACCGCGCTGGTTACGCTTTGACGGCACCTTTGGCGAAAGTTCTAAACTATCTGCAGCCATGGCAGAAGCCTATTGCAATGGTTTTCAAAATGAAACTTGGGGAGCCCAAAGCGTGAATGCCATGGTCAAACATTGGCCAGGTGGCGGATCTGGTGAAGCAGGCCGCGACGCACATTATGCTAACGGAAAGTTCGCCGTTTATCCGGGCAACAACTTCAATGAACATCTGATTCCCTTCACAGAAGGAGCGTTTAAATTAACCGGGCAAACGAAAAAAGCCGCTGCCGTGATGCCCTATTACACGATTTCGTGGAACCAAACGAATGAAAATGTGGCTAATAACTACAACAAGTATTTAGTGACCGACTTGCTACGTAAACAATATGGATATGATGGCGTGGTTTGTACGGACTGGAGTGTAACCGGGGATCATAAGGCGATGGATGTGTTCATCGATGGCAAAGTTTGGGGCGTCGAAAACTTGAACATGGCAGAGCGTCATTACAAGATTTTAATGGCTGGAGCTGATCAATTTGGCGGAAACAATGATATGAAGCCGATCATCGATGCCTATGCGATGGGCGTGAAAGAACATGGCGAACCCTTCATGCGTGCACGCATGGAACAATCAGCCGTTCGTTTATTGCGCAATATTTTCCAAGTAGGGCTATTCGAAAATCCATACCAAAATCCTGCCACGACAAAAGCTACCGTGGGAAAACCGGAGTTCATGCAAGCCGGTTACCAAGCACAATTGCAATCGATCGTGCTTTTGAAAAACAAAGGAAATGTCCTTCCTATTCAAACCAAGAAGACGATTTACATTCCGAAACGTTTCATCGCAGCATCCCGTCACTTTTTGGGATTCCCGATTCCGGCATCGAATGATTTCCCGATCAACATGGAGTTGGTGAAGAAATATTTCAATGTGACAGGCAATCCCGCGGAAGCAGATCTGGCATTGGTCTGCATCGAAAATCCCAAAGGAAGCATTGGCTATGAGAAAGAAGATGTTGCCAAAGGAGGCAATGGCTATGTCCCAATTTCCTTGCAATATGGCGACTATGTGGCTCATGATGCACGCGAGGTAAGCATTGCAGGAGGAGATCCGTTGGAGAATTTCACGAATCGCTCGTATAAAGGCAAAACAGCCAAATCACGCAATGTGACTGACATGGAATTGATCGAAGAGACGCGTCAAAAGATGCAAGGGAAACCAGTGATTGTTTCGGTCAACGTAAGCAATCCAATGGTTTTTGCAGAAATCGAAGGAAAAGCAGATGCGATATTAGCGAGTTTCGGCGTACAGGATCAAGCGATTTTAGACATCCTTGCAGGCAAGGCAGAACCGCAAGCCTTATTGCCGATGCAAATGCCTGCGAGCATGCAAGTGGTTGAGAAACAAAAAGAAGATGTTCCTTTTGACATGGAATGTCACTTAGATGCAGAAGGACATCGCTATGATTTTGGCTTCGGAATGAACTGGAAAGGCGTCATTCAAGATGCCCGTGCGAAGAAATATAAGTAGTAATATTCCATTCCGACAAATTGAAACACCTCAAGCAAACTTGGGGTGTTTTTTTTGTTGCTGACCAAAATCATATTTAGTCCAAAATTCCCGGCCGACCTTTGTAGCTCTTAAAATTTGACAAGAATATGCAAAAATCCGCCGCACATACCTTTCATATTCCCGTGATGGGATTAGGTTTCACCATCGATACACCCGTGAAGGTTGGCCCCTTCGGTATTTCCTCCGTCGTTTCCATCGTGGACGATCATTTAGTAGAGGAAATGCGGGAAGCCTACAGCAAAGAGCATAACCTACATTTTGCGCCCATCGCGAAAACAGAAGCGGATTTCCGTGCCAAACGCATCACGGCCTACCTGAATTTACTGCTAACACTTGTGCAGGACAAGACGACAACGATCCGCAACCAAGCCTTTGAACCTGCATCCGACATTGCCCGCTATTTCGAATTGCTGCCAGATCATGCGCCACAAAAGGCGGAATACTTGGACATGCTCGCGACGGAAGATGTATGCCAAAAATTCATCAAACAGGGTAATTTGCGTAAATACGTCGTGGCAGGATCCATCGATGTCAACATCATGTCGAAGGTGAATAAAATCAATTACGATAAAAAAGGGAACGCATTGGAAAAGGAATTTGCGGATGCTTTGGCGGCTTTACGAGGATACGCACAAAGTGATTTGAGTTCATCCATCATTCTTTCTGCCGGATATAATCCGATGCTCTATGGCTACATCGAAACTTTCCCAGATTTCTTCCCAGATACCGCAGGCAAGCTAAAAAAGAAGATTATTCTCAAGGTAAGCGACTACCGAAGCGCCGTCACCCAAGGAAAAATCTTAGCCAAAAAAGGGATTTGGGTATCTGAGTTTCGCATCGAGTCGGGCTTGAACTGTGGCGGACATGCCTTTGCAACAGATGGTCTTTTGATAGGGCCAATTTTGGAAGAATTTAAGACCAACCGACAAGCCTTGATGAGCGAGTTGTTCGAAATGTGTCAAAAAAATCTAGCAGAAAAAGGCCAAAACGTATTTCTCCAATATCCCGACATGCGCGTTACCGTGCAAGGGGGAATCGGGACGCATGCCGAAGACGAATTATTACAGGAACATTACCAAACCCAAGGAACGGGCTGGGGTAGCCCATTTTTACTGGTTCCCGAAGCAACGCAAGTAGACCCTGCAACAAGAAAAGCCTTAGCAGAGGCAGAAGAAAGTGATTATTATATGAGCCACGCTTCGCCACTAGGAGTTCCTTTTAATAATTTCCGAAAAAGCTCTTCCGAAAAACAACGTTTAGAGCGGATTGAAAAAGGCCGACCAGGCAGTCCATGTACCTTGGAATATTTGGCAACCAATACGGAGTTTACCGAGAAGCCCATTTGTACGGCATCACGGAAATACCAACATGCAAAATTGAAACAACTCGCCGAGCAAGATTTAGCGGAAAACGAATACCAAAAGGCCTATGCCGAAATCACCGAGAAAGTCTGTCTATGTACGGGACTGGGGACTTCAGCATTGCAAAACTTTGACATCAAACCTGCACATCACCAGCATGCCGTGGCGATATGCCCGGGACCGAATTTAGCCTATTTCTCCGGTACCTTTTCCTTGAAAGAAATGGTGGATCATATTTACGGTCGGGCGAATATTCTCAACACCCAACAGCGCCCCAACCTATTTGTGAAGGAACTAGGCCTATACGTCGACTACCTCAAAAAAGAGGTCGAAAAAAGCGTGGAGTCCATGACAACGAAACAAGAGCGCTACCTCAAAACATTCCGAGATAACCTCTTAAGTGGTGTCGCTTATTACCAAAACCTAAACTTGCCCACGCTGCAAGACATGAAAGACGAGTTGGCCCTCTGGGAAGCAAAAATTCAAAGCCTCCCTATTCCACAGGTGAGCATATCCTAATCAAAACCCTGGGGCTACCTGGGGTTTTTGCTTTTGGAAGCGATATTTTATGTAATTTCAACCGCTAAAACATCCTTATGCGTTTTTACTACTTCATCATCTTATCTATATTATCCGTTTATGTGTCTGCCCAGGATACGACTCAAATCGTCCACGCAGAACGAAGGAATGCGGTTTCCCAACAAGCTAAACCTTATGTTATCTTAATCTCGGCTGATGGATTTCGGTCCGACTTTTCGGTCAAGTATGGCGCGAAATTTCTGCAGAGCCGAGCGGCGAATGGCGTTAAGGCTGAGGCGATGATCCCGTCTTATCCCACCTTGACTTTCCCAAACCATTATACGCTTGTCACCGGATTATATCCGTCACACCACGGCTTAGTTAACAACCGCTTTTACGATGTGGCGTCGGGGCAAGAATACAGCATGGGCAACAAAAAGATGGTGGCCGAGGGCAAATGGTATGGCGGAACGCCACTTTGGGTATTGGCTGAAAAGCAAGGCATGTTGAGCGCGAGTTTCTATTGGGTCGCATCAGAAGCTGATATTCAAGGCATTCGTCCTACGTATTTATATACTTACAACGAGAGCATTTCGATCGAACGACGCATTCAGGCGGTGAAGGATTGGTTGTCCTTGCCAGCTGAAAAACGTCCGCATTTGATTACCTTTTATTTCCCTGAGGTAGACCATGATGCGCATGAATACGGTCCGGAAGACCCACGGGTGGGAGATGCGGTTACGTTTGTAGACCAAAGTATTTCGAAGCTACAAGCGGCCTTAGATCCCTTAAAATTGCCGATAAATTACGTGTTTGTTTCAGATCATGGCATGACGACGGTGGACACCGAACATCCCTTGCGGAAACCTGCTCTTTTACAGGATACAGCTTCTTTTAAGGTCCCTTCGGGTGATGCCTTAGTGCATGTTTTTGCCAAAATACCCGCAATTGTTCCGAATGCCCTAAATGAACTCCGCAAACAAAATCTGTTCCAGGCATATTTGTTGGATGAAACACCGGCACATTGGCATTACCGGAAATCAGACGATTACTTCAATCGGCTGGGCGATATTTTACTCGTTCCGAATCACCCATCCATTTTCAATTTTGGCACAAGGAAACCGAGTCCGGGTAAACATGGTTACGACAATCATCTTCCAGCGATGCAAGCAAGTTTTCAAGCTTGGGGCCCCGCATTTAAAACCGGCATAAAAATTCCGGCATTCGAAAATGTACATGTCTATCCGATGGTCGGGAAGATCCTCGGGTTGACCATCGACGAATCAACAATCGACGGCCGACTGAAACAACTGAAACCGATTCTGAAATAGTTAGATGGAAGGCTTTAGGTCCTCCAACAAGAATGGAAGGCCTTTTGTCGCAGTAACTTTCAAGTTCTTAAACGGCTCAGACGGAAAATAGATCGTTGTTAATGCCGACAATCCCCCATCAGCAAAAAACTCGGCCGAGGCAACATCCGTGATCAAACTAAAGTCAATGGTATCCGCTTTTGAAAAACGTGGCGCATAGGCTTTGCCAGCAAATTTAGTACTGAAACTGAGGTCACCCGATGCATCGCGATCCACGAAATACCGGTTGCTAGCTGCTTCAAAACCGATGATTACTTTTTCACCTTTCGCATTGGAAAGGGTTATCGAAAAATCCTGCACGGGTAATTTGCCAGATAAGCGCTGCAACGCCGAAGCTGTTTTTACGCCTTGATTCGACTTGATTGTTTTTGTACTATTCACGTAATTTGAAACTGCCTCGACCGGCGTGGAAGCAAGCAAATATTTGCCATCCTGGTTAAGTAATTTCAAATCCCGCGCTAAGGTATTCGCGCTGCGCCAAGAGCCTGTAGGTACAACGGTCGCATAATCCCAGTTGGACATCCAACCCATAAAGATTCGCTTATCTCCCGTTTCGTGGAACGTAACCCCGGCATAATTATCCCGACCATAATCCACCCAGCGGGTTTCTTCATCTTGTGCGATGAATTGATGGCCGTCAAAATCCCCAACAAAATACTGAGCACCAGAACCGCCATTCGGCGCACCTGGATTAATGTTCACAATCAAGACCCATTTCGTTTTGCCATCCACTTGCATCGGGAATAAATCTGGACATTCCCAAACGCCGCCATGTGCTCCAAATTTAGCGCCAAACTCACTTTCCTTCGTCCAATTTTTCAAGTCGGGCGAAGAATAAAATGTCTCGCGATCCTGCGTCGCCAAGGCCATTATCCATTTCTTTCCCGGCGCATACCAAGACACATTCGGATCACGGAAATCGGCAACACCTGGATTCTTAATGACTGGGTTTCCTGCAAATTTGGTGAAGGTTTGACCGCCATCTAGACTGTAAGAAATACTTTGATTCTCCCGGTCAATCCGACCCGCTTTCTCCCAATCCATGTTGTGGCTGGTATAAATGGCAACGACCGGGGCAACTCCGTTACGACCCAATCCGGAGGTATTTTGATGATCAATGACAGCTGAACCAGAAAAAATCAACCCTAGGCTATCTGGGTGGAGCGCAATGGGCTGATGTTCCCATTTCATCAAATCTTTACTTGTTGCATGGCCCCAGTGCATCGGTCCCCAAACCGTACTTTCTGGGTGGTATTGATAATATAAATGATAGGTTCCGTTCGCGTAAAACATCCCATTCGGGTCGTTCATCCACATCGTCGGTGGGGTGAAGTGCAATTGTGGACGATGTTTTTCCTGCGCAAAAACGGCTAGGCTAATCAATAAAAAGAAGAGGATGTTTTTCATATGACCAAAAAAAATGGTGGCCCAACTGAGCCACCCAACAAAAGTACACGAATTCGTTATAAGTTCTTCAAATACTCGATGCTCTTTGGCACAAATTCAAGTTCTTGGTTACTTTCATCCTCGATGAAGCAATGCTCGATGCCATTTTTCTTC
Source organism: Aquirufa regiilacus (assembly GCF_032470275.1). NCBI lineage: Bacteria > Pseudomonadati > Bacteroidota > Cytophagia > Cytophagales > Flectobacillaceae > Aquirufa > Aquirufa regiilacus. The sequence continues at coordinate 101,726 of NZ_JAVNWW010000002.1, read as the reverse complement.
GCCAACGTGATGATTTCCTTCCAGTTTCCTTGGCCCGTCCCTACCGGAACATCGTTTTCTGCAGGAGTACCTCCCGTTAAATTACCTTGAACCCCTTTGCGCAAGTCTTTCACGTGCATCAATTTCCAGCGGTTCGGGTATTTTTTTAATAATTTCACTGGCATATCAGCGCCTCCACCGTGCATCGTCCACAAGACATCCATTTCAAAAGAAACGTAAGCCGGATTCGTATTTTTGATGATGTAATCCATCAAGGTTCCATCCTCATAGGCATGGAATTCGTAGCCATGATCGTGGTAAGTAAAGGTGATTCCATTTTCTTTGAAAACTTTACCCGCACTGTTGAAAAGTGCTACGGCTTTTTGCGCGTCTTCCAAAGTGAAATCGTTCCCTTTATGCGGAATCCAAGCACACATCACAAATTTGGCCCCTAAGGCTTTAGCTTTGCGAACGGCTTCCAAAGGGTTTGCTAATTCGTCAAAACCAACACCCGTAGAAGGAATGCTAATGCCGCGATCTGAACATAGTTTCTTAAATTGCTCTTCGGTATACCCTTTGGTTGCACCCCCTTCTAATTCGGTAATGCCCATTTTCTGGATAATGTCCAAGGTGTTTTCGGTGCTTTTCGGGAAATGATTCCGGAAGGTATACGCCTGCACACCCATAGGATAGGTGTAAAGTTTTTGTGCAAAGGCAGGGAGCGTTAACAAGAACGCAAAAGCGAATAATGTCTGTTTCATATTGAATAGGTTTGTCTGTAAAAATGAAGGAATTTTCTGAAATATGCTAATTTTGTTGTCATGGAAAAACCCTACCACGCAGATCAAATTTTTGAAAAGATTAACACCTTGGCTTTAGGCGAATACGAAGGCTGCACCTTTCGGAATTGCCAATTTGAATCGGCGGATTTTAAAAACTTTCAATTCGTCGATTGTCGGTTCGAGGATTGCAATGTGAGTCTCGTCAAATTGAGCGCGGCATCCTTTCAAAAGGTATATTTCCAACGTTGCAAGATGCAAGGTCTACGTTTCGAAGCCTGCAATCCCTTTTTATTCGAGGTGCATTTCAAAAATTGCGTGTTGAATTTATCATCCTTTTACCAAATCAACGGAAAAGGGACTTCTTTTCAGTCTTGTTCCCTACATGAAGTTGATTTCAGCGAGGCGAATTTCAGCGAGGCAATTTTTGAGGAATGTGATTTAGCCGGTGCGCTTTTTGACCGGACGAATCTGGAGAAGGCCGACTTGCGAAATGCTTACAATTACCGCATTTCCCCGACCATCAATCGATTGAAAAAAGCCAAATTTTCCCAAGATGGATTGGCTGGATTATTGAGTGACTTCGGGATTGTGATCAGCTAACATGTCCCGCACAATTTTCAGATGGTGTTCCGTGTGAATCCACAGAAAACGTTTCGTCAACCGCGTGTTTAAATCGCCAAACATCGGATGGGTGAAAAATTGATTTGCCGACTGGTTCAGCAAATTCAAAATACTCAAACTCGCTCGATCCAAAGCCGCATCCAATTCCACTTTATCGATTTGTTTCGGCATGGCCGATTTAGGTGCTTTGGCTTTGCCACGTGGTATTCTTTTAGTCAACAAAATCAGCCATTTGGTGAATGAAGCTTTTGGCGAATACGTACTGGGATCTGAGGCAGCCAAGCCCGCAATCATCCCATTAATTACCTGCAAATTATGCAGCAGGTGCCAGCCTACGGATTCCGCCGAAATACGGGGATTTTTATGTTCCCATTTCTCCGACAATTCCTGCATTTCACGCAATTGGATGGCTAGTTTATTGATCATAAGCGCATTTGGAAAAACAATCCGTGGTTTGACTTTTCAAATTTCATGGGACCGTAAGCATCAAAATTTGAACCTAAACCTACGGTAAATTTATCAAAGGTCAAACCTGCGCGTAAACTTGCCCCGCTGCGCGCATGCGTTCCTACTTCGATATCGCGAACCAAGAGTCCTTGCAAACGCGTATATAAACGTACCTTATCTGATAATTTTGGTTTGAATTCTGCTAAAGCGACCGTTTCAAAGGCGTGACCCGGTTTGAAATTTAAGGTTGGAAAAACAACGATCAAATAATCCGGACTCGCTTTCAAGAACTGAAACCCGAGCGTAGGGACGAAACCCAATTTATAATGCCATTGCAAGCCCGATGCAGCACTGAATCCTTTGCCAAGCGCATAAGTGATGGAATTATTCAATACAATTTCCGTCTCGGAAGGAGTATTTTGGTAGTCGGCCGAACCAACCGTCACATTGAAAAAATTGAATTTGCCCGCGGCATCAATCGGCCGATTGATAATGATCAGTAAATTGGCCCGATTATTTCCGGCCATCACTTCAACGGGTAAGGGTGCTTTTTGAGCGAATGCAACACTAAACGATGCCAAAAAGGCGATGAGTACAAGGAAATTTTTCATGGCCACAAAATTACACAAAACTTAGTTGGCCAGCTTTTTTTGAGACCAAAAAGCAAAAACTGCCGCCGTAATAAACATGATTAGGCTGTAAACGACCGCCGGTATGGTCATCGCGCCATTATTCAAGATACTCAAGGCGATGTAGATTGCTAAGGACCCATTATGAATCCCGACCTCCATCGAAATGGCCACCGCCTGTTTGGGAGGAAGTCTAAAAAGGCGTGGCAGAAAATATCCTACGAGCAGACAGGCTAAGTTAAACGACAAAGCTGCTCCCCCCACCGCGCGAATATCGTGCATTAAATGGTCGATTTCCTTCAGGCCCGCCAAGACAATTAACAGCGCGAGGAATACGCCGGAAATCAATTTAACCTTGCCTTCCATGCGTTGCGCAAAAAGCGGGTATCGGTAGCGAATCCACATCCCTATACTGATAGGCGTGATAATCATCGCACAAACCTCCAGTACTTTTTGAAATTGCATGGGCACATAGGCCTCCGCTTGCATAAAATAGGCTAGAGACAAATTGACAATCCAGGCAATCGAGAAGATCGATAACACACTGTTCAGCGCGGTTAAACTCACATTCAACGCGACATCCCCTCCCGCCATGTGGCTGTACAGATTCGCAGAGGGTCCGCCGGGAGCGGCGGCTAATAACATCAGCCCGACCGCCAAGGCGGGTTCCAACTGGAAGAAATCCGCTATGACAAGGCAGATTGCGGGTAACAGGAGCATCTGCGTGATCAAGCCGATTAATACGGCTTTCGGATATTCAAAAATACGTTTGAAATCTGCTGGTGTCAGCGATAAACCTAATCCAATCATGATCACGGCAATGGCCATGGGCATGAGATAGATTGAGAGAAAACTTGCTTGCATCCGATAATTTTTAAACCTTGCTCAAAATATTGAAATTTTGCTTGTCATCCTAAAATTATTTGTCCGACTCGGCCTCTGGATCTTCGCTCCACAGGTACATATCCGCAATAAAAGCCTCCTCGCAAAACAAGGACCTTTGTTGGTCGTAGCGAATCACCCCGACTCCTTTTTAGATGCGGTTATCCTAGGCGCCTACTACCCTAGAAAAATGCATTTTCTGGCGAGAGGCGATGTTTTTCGTAAGCCCATATTTGGTTTTTTATTGCGTTCCATTGGGATGATTCCGATTCACCGCGCGCGGGAGGGACGCGAGCATTTGCACCTAAACGCCGGTACTTTTGATGCCTCGGTCGATGTGCTGGCTAAAGGCGGAGGTATCTTGATTTTCATTGAGGGTATTTGCTTATTGACCCATGAATTGCAACCCTACAAAAAAGGAGCGACTCGCATTTTAGAGGCTGCTCAGCTGCGTGGGGTACAGCCGATGATTCATGTCATTGGAATAGCTTACAACGATTTCAAGGCCTTTGGGAAAGTTGTTGAAATCCATGTGGAGGAATTTGAACAGGCGCCGGCCTTGGAACATGCCAAACATCGGTTGGATTTCAATGCTGCCGTGTTCGAGCAAATGAAGCGATTAATACATGTGCCCACGAAGCGCATACGCATTAAAAAAAGTCTGTTTTATTATTTGAATTTGCCGTTTTACAGACTGGTCCAAGGGGTCGTCGATCAAAAAACCAAGGACACCGTTTTTTATGATTCGGTGCTGTTTGCCGCCTTATTGTTCACCTATCCGTTGTATTTGCTCATTCTTGGAACAGGCTTATGGCTTGCGGGTTTGCCGATTTGGTATGTCGCATTTTTTATCCTCATGTTGCCCTTGGGCATCAAAATCCAAATGAAAAGCACATAAAAAAAGCCCCGGGATTTCCCAGGGCTAAGCTTAATCTTGTATCGACGAAACGGGTTTCGTCGCTTGGTATAATTCATACCAATCTTCGTGACTTAAATTGATTTGGAACGAATTCACAATGTTGCGAATGCGCTTCTCTTCGAGTGTACCAATTAAAGGCAATGCACCTAATTTCACCAACCAGGCTACGGCAATCGACTCGATGTTCGCGTCGTAACGTGCCGCCACTTCCAATAATTTCTTACGCACTTTAAGCGCTAATTCATCCGTGCCGTTTTCAATGCGTCCACCTGCCAAAGGAGATGTCGCCAACGGGCGCATGTATTTTTGTTTGATGTAATCGATGGCCCCGTTATCGAGTGCCGCGGTATTCAACAAGTTCATGTCGATGTGATTCGAGACGACCGGAATGTTCAAGTAAGAAACCAGCAATTGATGTTGGTATACAGAGAAATTCGATACCCCGATGTTCTTCACTTTCCCCGCCGATTTCAATTTTTCCAATGCCAATGCTGTCGCTTCAAGATCCGAAAGAGGATCTAATTGGTCCAACAAAAACACGTCCAAATAGTCAGTTTGCAGATTGCGCAACGAGTTTTCAACCGAAAACGTAATGTGCTCTGCCGAGGTATTCACGTGGTTAACGCGGTAATGAGGTGTCGTATTCACGCCGCACTTAGAGAACAAGACGATGTCGGAACGCTTGAACGATTGTTTCGCAAGCACTTCGCCAAAGCGTTTTTCGCAGGAATAGTCCCCATAGCGATCCGCGTGGTCGAAGGTATTTACGCCTAATTCCAAGCAAAGATTGACAATTTTCTCCATGTCGCCCTTGCCCGCTTCCCAGCGCCAAAATCCGTAAATGGCAGGAGAAACTTTGGGGCCTGCATCGCTTAAATAGACCTTGTTCATCCTAATATAATTTTTGAGGCGGCTAATAAATCATCGACTAAATGGGTGGCCTTCGTTTCCGTTCCTTGCGGAGCCAAACGAATCGTCCGTAATCCAGCACGGGTTCCAGCGGTAATATCCCGCTCATGATCGCCCACCATCCAGGAGGCATCCATGTCTACCTCGTATTTCGCGGCGGCTTTTTCGATCATTAAAGATCCGGGCTTACGCGTCAAAGAATGGCTATCAAATTTTTCGTGGTAAGGGCAGAAATAGATGTCATCCAATTCCACACCCGTTCCATCTTGAATCGCTTGATGAATCATGTATACATCTTCGCGTTTGTAAACTCCTTTGGCGATACCACTTTGGTTGGTGATAATCACCAACAAATAGCCCGCATCCTTCAAGGCACGCAATGCTTCCCCAACGCCTGGTGGAATGATAAACTCCTCCATTCGGTAGACATAATCCACACGGTCAACATTCAGAACGCCGTCGCGATCTAAGAAAATGCACTTATTCTTCATTCAATCTTAAAATAAAAGCTTCCAAGGAATGCGGCTCAAAATCAATACGAGCGCAGCCAAGGTAAAAATTAAGGCGTTTTTGTGCTTCGCAGCATCTGCAATTGCCTTCTTGTTTTTCGCGTTATTCACAGTTGCCAAAACAACGGCAATAATGTTCACTGAAATATGTTCAACAGCGATTAAACGCGTTGCTGGATCCTTCATAGCTGCACCGAAATCGGTGAAAGCAGCGGCCGTAATAGGGCTTAAGAAGAAATACAAAGCCAAACCGATGAGTAATTGCGTGTGCAAAGAAATCATAAAGAACAATCCAGCTTTGCGATCCGATTCCGTAAACAAGGAATTATTTGAGCGACCACGTAGGGCGCGGGCAATCACATTGATACCTAAAATGAACACGAATACAAAAAGTACGATGTGAACGGTTGAAACAATTGAATACATGTGATGATAAGTTTTAGTTTGCGACAAAGATACGAAAAGCCCTTGGAACGTGACCTTTGTTACGAATATTCCTCCAATATTCTTTATCTTTGGGGCTCAAAATCAGTAGAAATATGTCAGATTCGTCTAAATTGAAGGCCACCATTAACGCCCGTTGTCCACAATGTCATGAGGGTAGATTGTTTAAATTTAAGTGGTGGAATATTTTCAATTTTGCCCAAATGGAGGAGCATTGTTCCGCGTGCGGCATGCGCTACGAGATAGAACCCGGCTTTTTTTACGGTGCCATGTATGTTTCTTATGCCTTTACCGTGGGCATTATGCTGGTAGGCGGAATCATTATCTTCAATTTATTTAATGATCCCGATGCGATGGGCTATGTGATTCCCATCACGACGGTTTCCTTGATTTTGGTTCCTTTTAATTACCGTGTCTCCCGTGTTATTTTCATACATTTGTTTTCCGGAGCGAAATACCGGCCGAACAAATAATGAAAATCCTTGATCTGTACATTCTGAAAAAATTCCTGAAGACCTATGTCTTCGCGGTTTTTCTCATTGTATTGATTGTCATGGTGATTGATTACACGGAGAAAATCGATGATTTTATCCGGAAAGAGGCACCGATGCGGGCCATTATTTTCGACTATTATTTGAATTTCATTCCCTATTGGGCAAATTACATCAGCCCGTTGATGGTCTTCATCGCGACCGTATTTTTTACGGCGAGCATGGCTGCCAAAACCGAAATCATCGCGATTCTCAGCTCAGGTGTTAGCTTCACCCGTTTGATGCGCCCGTATTTAATTGGCTCCTCCATCATTGCATTGGGGACCTTTTTAATGATCGGTTGGGTCGTTCCAAATGCCAACAAAATTCGTGTTCCCTTTGAACATGAATACATCAATGGGACTTATTTCTTCGACAAGCGGGATGTGCATATTAAAATCGCCCCCGATGTCTATGCGTATATTGAGAGCTACGACAATACCTCGAATACGGGTTATCGCTTTAGTTTAGAGCGCATTGCCGACAACGAAATCAAGCAAAAATTGATGTCGGACCGTATCACCTGGGATTCCGTGGCGAAGAAATGGACGATTCACGATTACCGCATTCGGACCTTTGCGGGGAATGGAAATGGACTTGTATTTGGAACGAAGATTGACACAACCCTAAATCTCTTGCCAAAGGATTTTCAGAATAAACATTTGTTGCACGAGACCTTTACCTTGCCGGAATTGAACCGACATATCGATTTAGTTCGATCCCGAGGAGCCGATGGAATTGAGGTTTTTTTAATTGAAAAGTATATCCGTTTTGCCAATCCGTTTTCGATCATCATTTTAACGATCATCGGCTTCTTGGTGTCGGCACGGAAGTCACGCGGGGGCGTGGGATTTCAGATTGCTTTAGGATTTAGTTTGGCCTTTGTTTACATCTTGTTTTTCATGATGAGCAAGGGAATTGCAGAAGGTGGTGGCATGCCCCCGATGCTGGCGGTTTGGCTGCCGAACATTGTCTTTTCCGGGGTAGGCCTCGGCTTATACTACACCATTCCGCGTTAAGATGAAGTCGGCCCCACGTTTGTTGGACTACCTGAAGATCCATTTCATTGTGGTCTTGTATGCGTTCACCGCCATTTTAGGCAACGCAACATCCGCGAATGCCTTGACCATCGTATTTTTTCGCTGTGTGATCGCCGCCGTAGGTTTGGTGGGGATACTGTATTATTCCAAAACTTCGTTTCGAATTAGCCAAAAGGTCTTGAGCATTTGGCTCTTGAATGGCGTGTTCATTTCACTCCACTGGTTGTTGTTTTTTGGAGCTGCCAAAGTCTCCACGGTGGCCATGTGTTTAGCTGGATTATCCACACAAACATTCTGGACCTCCGTGATGGAACCCATCGCGAAGAAAACCAAAATATCCTGGGAAGAGGTCTTTTTAGGGGTTCTCGTGATTGTGGCTTTGGGGATTATTTTTTCGGTCCAACAAGCCCAATGGCTGGGTCTCTTGATGGGCATCGGAGCCGGATTTTTTGGAGCACTCTTTTCGGTGATCAATGGGAACTTTACCCATACGCATGACCCGAAACTGATCACCGCGTATGAGATGGCGGCGGCGGGCGTCATGACCGGATTGGTTTGGGCTTATGGATTAGTAGAAGGAGGCGTGGGTTATATCCCCATGGATTGGGACTGGATGTGGATTGGAATTCTCGCGGTCGTTTGTACCGTTTATGCGTATACGGAAACGATTCATTTATACAAGGTGTTTTCGGTCTTTTCAATCAATCTCGTGATTACCCTAGAACCCGTTTATGGCATTCTGTTAGCCGTGTTTATTTTTGGCCAAAAAGAAGTGATGTCGGCAGGATTTTATTGGGGTACCGCGCTATTGGTCCTGACGGTGATGGTGCAGCCGTTTTTGCAGAAGCGAAGTCGCTAGTCGTCAGTCACGAGGGGTTCAGTTCGGAGGGAAATAGTCCGAAGGGGATTAGTCTGGGGACTAGACGCGATACTGAACTGCACTTTGGCAAACCTTCCAGGATTGCCAAAGTTTGAGACGCTTTTCTGCGTCGATTCCCCTAGGCTAAAGCCTAGGGTTAGTAAGCCCAGACTTTAGTCTGGGGACTAGACACGACCCCGAAACCCCTAGGCTAAAGCCTAGGATTATTAACCCCAGCATCAAACTTTATAACCCCAGACTTTAGTCTGGGGACTAACCACGACCCCGAAACCCCTAGGCTAAAGCCTAGGGTTATAAATTACCTTTGGCAAACCTTGGAGGATTGCCAAAGGTTAAGGTGAAATTTCCTATATTGCTTTCGCAAACCTATTCAACATGAAACACCCCATCGCGATGAACCTGCTCGTTTTCGGGCCGGAGATGGATCAAAACGTATTATCCGAATTAGCCTTTATCGCCGAAACCGGCTATCAAGGGATCGAAATACCCATATTCAACACGGATTTAGCGCATTGGGAGGCCTGGAAAAACGAGGCCAACCGACTAGGCTTGCAAATTTTTGCCTGTGGTATTGCAGGGCCCAGCGAGAACTTAATTTCACCAGATCCTGCCGTTCGAAAAGCGGGTTTGGATTACATCAAAGCTACGATTGACATCGCCGCATATTTGGGATCTCCCTATATTTCAGGACCGATACACTCCGCTTTAGGAGTCTTTACCGGGAAGCCCGCGACGGAACAAGAAATCAATTGGGCTGTGGATGGCGTCACGGAAGCGGCCAACTACGCCGCAGAAAAAAACATCACGATTTGCCTCGAATACCTGAATCGTTTTGAGAGTTATTTGGTATCCTGTGCGGATGAATTATATGCCTTGGTGGGAAAAATCAACCATCCAAATGTGCGCATCATGTACGATACTTTTCATGCCAACATCGAGGAAAAAAACACCTCGGAAGCATTGAAACGTATCGCCGATCAAACACCCCACATCCAAATTTCCGAAAGCACCCGCGGAATTTTAGGACAGGGGCAGGTAGATATTCGCGGACTGCTTCTTACATTAGATGAATTGAATTACCAAGGCTGGATCGTCGTGGAATCCTTTGGGATGAAACTACCGGCAGCCCATATTTGGCGTAAAATGTTTGAGAGTGAGCGGGAATTGATCCGTGAGTCGTATCGGCATTTGATGTCGATCGGCTAATTGCTCTTTGGCAATCCTTACAGGTTTGCCAAAGTTTGAGACGCTTTTTCAGCGTCGATTCCCTAGGCTGAAGCCTAGGGTTATCAAACAAAAGAAAAATATATAACCCCAGACTTTAGTCTGGGGGATTTAACACAAAAGCCTAGGGCAAAAAATAAAAAATAACCCCAGACTTTAGTCAGGGGATTTAACAAGCGAGCCATCGCAAGCATAACCTAAACCTATGAAAAAATACAACGTAGCCATCGTCGGCCTAGGATTTGGAGCGGAATTCATCCCGATTTATCTGAAACACCCTTTGGCCAATATGTATGCCATTTGCCAACGAAACGAAAAAAAACTCAATTCAATCGGTGATGCATACGGCATCGAAACACGTTACACGGATTTTGAGAAATTGATTCAAGACCCCAACGTCGATGTGGTGCACATTAACTCGCCCATTCACTTACACGCCGAGCAAACCTTGAAGGCTTTGAACGCCGGAAAACACGTGGCTTGTACGGTTCCCATGGCAACAACCGTGGAAGAATGCAAGGCAATTGTGGAAGCGAGCAAACGCATGGGGAAAAAATACATGATGATGGAAACCGTGGTCTATGCCCGCGAATTTTTATACATCAAAGAACTTTATGAGAAAGGCGAATTAGGGAAAATTCAGTTCCTGAAGGCATCTCACCAACAAGACATGGACGGCTGGCCGGATTATTGGCCAGGTTTACCTCCCATGCATTACGCGACGCACTGCGTAGGTCCGGTAGCCGGTTTATTACGTTTGGAGGCTGAATACGTGTCATGTTTCGGTTCGGGAACGATCCGCGAGGAGCTAATCCAACATTACAATTCACCATTCGCCGTGGAATCTGCCCACATCAAATTCCGTGATTCAGATTTAAGTGCCATGGTGTACCGTTCGCTGTTCGATGTAGCCCGTCAATACCGCGAAAGTTTCGAGGTTTACGGTTCCAAAAAGTCGGTCGAATGGCCGTTAATCGAAGGCGAAGAATTAGTCGTTCACACGGCCAAAAAACCGGAGCCCGAAATTCCATCGAAAGTTCCTACGCCTGATTTCGCCCATTATTTACCGGAAGAAATCCAAAAATTCACTACGAAAGGTGTCTACGACGAGGATGAAAACACGCACTTATCCTTCACCCAAGGGGGCGGACACGGCGGTTCTCACCCACATTTGGTGAACGAATTCCTACAAGCTTTGGCCGCAGATCGCGATCCATTCCCGAATGCACCAGCTTCGGCCAACTGGACGTCTGTCGGCATTTTAGCCCACGAATCTGCCCTACAAGGCGGTAAAATCATTGAAATACCTAAATTTTAAGCCATGCGTTTATTGCTGATTGCCTGCCTTTTATTGTCTCAAGTTACGTTGAATGCTCAGACCGGGCGCCGACTGGAACTCCTCTTTTTGGGAGATAAGGGACACCACAAACCATTCGATCGCTTGCCGGCATTGCAGTCGGCGGTCGGAGTTAAGGGAATGAACATCACCTATACGGAATCGTTGAAAGATTTGAATCCGCAATACTTGAATAAGTTCGACGCCTTGATCATTTATGCGAATCACGATTCGATTCCAGCTGCGCAGGAAAATGCGTTATTGGGTTATGTGGCAACCGGCCACGGCTTGGTGGCGATCCACTGTGCATCCTTCAACTTCCGTAATTCGAAGGAATTTGTGAAGATGGTGGGCGGTCAATTTTGGCGCCATGGCATGGATTCAATCCGCGTGAAAAACGAGGCGAATACAAACGTCCAAATTAAGACCGTGGACGAGACGTATTTACACGCCTATTTACAACCCGACAATCAGATTTGGCAAAGTCGGATCATTGGACCTGAGCAGGCCAAAGATAAACCCGGCGCAAAGACAGAACCCTATACGTGGACGCGCACTTTTGGGAAAGGAAACGTATTTTACACGGCTTATGGCCACGATGAAAGAACGTGGAATACGACCGGTTTTCAAGACTTGATTACGCAAGGAATTTTGCATGCCGTAGGTCCAGAGAAGCGGGCAATTTTGGCAGCACTCAACTTACCAACCTTGAAATACCGCGAGGCAAATTTGCCGAATTACGAGAAACGCGAAGGCGTTCAATTGCAACAATTGCCCCTGAGCCCGGAGGAATCAGCCAAATTCATTCAGGTTCCTGTTGATTTCAACCTACAATTATTTGCGGCAGAACCGAATGTCATGCACCCAATTGCGATGGCTTGGGATCATAAGGGTCGTCTATACGTGTTGATTACCAAAGACTATCCAAATGAACGCAAAGAAACGGGTGGAAGTGATTACATCTTGCTTTGTGAGGACACGAACAAGGACGGGAAAGCGGATAAATTTACCAAATGGGCGGATGGTTTGAGTATCCCAACCGGTATGGTTTTCGCGAATGGCGGGATGATTATTTCGCAGGCGCCACACATGATTTTCTTGAAGGATACGAATGGCGACGACAAGGCCGACGAACGCAAGATCTTGTTCACAGGTTTTGGTACAGGCGATACGCACGCAGGACCATCGAATCTACATTATGGATTTGATAACTGGATTTGGGGTTGTATCGGATATTCCGGATACAAAGGAAAAGTAGGATCGGATTCCTTGCAATTTGCACAGGCATTCTTCCGTTTCAAGCCCGATGGTTCGAAAATGGAGCACATGACGACAACCTCAAATAATACCTGGGGATTTGATTTCAATGAGGCGGGAGATGTGTTTGGTTCAACGGCCAACAATGCACACGGTTGGTACATGCCCATTCCCCATCGCAACATCTGGCATGCGCCGATGTCCTTGAACGGTTCCAAAAATACGGATACGCACAAAGACATGCGGACGATCACGCAAAAAGTACGCCAAGTGGACGTTTTTGGTGGATTTACCGCAGCAGCAGGACATAATTTTTACACGGCGAGGGCCTTTCCAAAGAGCTATTGGAATCAAATCGCCTTTGTTTCGGAACCGACGGGACACGTAATTCACCAGAACCGACAAGTTGCCAAAGGCGCTGATTTCAGTGACCAAGAAGCGTATAATTTAATGGCTGGAGCAGACGAATGGGTATCGCCCGTATTTGCACAAGTAGGTCCGGATGGAGCTGTTTGGGTGGCCGACTGGTATTCGTACATCATTCAGCATAACCCGGTTCCACAAGGATTTAAAAATGGCGGTGGTAATGCCTATGATACGGATTTGCGCGACTTCACGCATGGTCGTATTTACCGCATTGGATACAACAAAGCACCGGCTTATACACCTGTGGATTTGAGTACGCCAGCAGGATGCGTGGCAGCCTTATCAAATAATAACTTATTCTGGCGCTTGACGGCTCAGCGATTATTGGTTGAGCGTGGCAATAAAGATGTGGTTCCTGCCTTGGTGGCACTTGTTTCATCGGCAAAAGTGGATGAAATTGGATTAGCACCGGGAGCGATTCATGCCTTGCGCACCTTGGAAGGCTTAAACGCATTGCCATTCGATGTAACTGTCAAGGCCTTGCGTCATCGCAGCGCGGCGGTTCGTAAGCAAGCGGTACAAGTATTGCCTCGCACAGAGGCGGGAGCGAAAGCGATTCTAGCCATGGGTTTATTGAGTGACCGAGATTCGTTGGTTGTTTTAAATTCCATTTTAGCATTAAGTGAGATGCCAAACAGTCCGGCGATTGATGCTGCCGTGATGAAAAAAATTGCAGCAAGCCAACAAAATGAGGACCGTTGGATCCCAGATGCCTTGACGGCTTGGGCGATGTCGGCAAACCAAAAACGCATCGAAGGAATCATCCGTGCGGAAGGAGCGAAATCGGCACAAACGGTTGCTGAGAAATTAGCGAAAGACTTAAAAAATCCATCGGTGGATGGGTCGACCAACGGCATCGATTTAGTTGTAGAAGAAGTACAAGTGAAAGGTGGAAACTTCAAATTACGTGAAGGAGCAAGCTTTGTTATTCGGGTTAAAAACCGCGGAACGCAGGCATTGGCGAAAGAAATTCCGGTACCTATGAACATTAAAATTGAGGGAATGGGTAGTCGGATCGACATGGAATCGTATACCTTCAAGGATGGCATAGCACCAGGAGAAACGATTTCGGTTATCAAAGGAAACAATGGTCCATGGACCGGAAATTTAGGTTGGACCGCAGAAAACGCGGGCAACTATACCATGGAAATTGCCTTGGATCCGAAGGCAACAATTGCGGAATCGAATCGTGGAAACAATGCCTACCGACAAGCCATTACGGTCAATAACACGACGACTTTATCTACTTACATGGTGGAAAAAATCTTCCGTGCTGGAGCTACGGAGTGGACAGGCAACCAGGTTGTAACCTATTTGCAATTGATCGGAAATCCTGAAAGTGAGGCCATGGGCGTCGCGTTGAAAGGAGCCGCTGGCACATGGAATGTGAAGCGATCTGCGGAATTAAGTGATGAAAGCAGGGCCTATTTTATGGCCTTGGCAGAATTAGTTCGTCCACAAGATTTGGTTATGTGGGAGCGTTTGGCAAATGCTTGGAAGATTGAAATTCCGAGTAGCGCTGCCAAAGGCAATGTAGTAAAGATCACGATTCAAACGATCAAGGAAGCGATGAAGTACAGCCCGGCGGAATTCAAGGTTCCGGCAGGTGCGACGGTAGAATTAATTTTTGAAAACGTTGATGCGATGCAGCACAACTGGGTATTAGGAGCCTTGGGAAGCCAAGAAAAAATTGGTTTTGCGGCAGATAAGATGATCACGGCGGCGGATGGCGCAGCGAAAAACTACATTCCTTCGATGCCAGAAGTATTGGCATTTACACCTTTGGTTGAATCGGATGGCCGCGTGAAAGTGGTTTTCAAAGCACCGAGCGTTCCTGGAAATTATCCGTTCTTATGTACCTTCCCAGGACACTGGCGGATTATGAATGGGGTGATGAAGGTGGAGTAGAAGTAAGAGTGAAGAGTGAAGAGTGAAGAGGTGCGGATGTCCTTCGGACGGAAATATATAACCCTAGGCTAAAGCCTAGGGATTTCACGAACGTGCCTATCTCCCCAGACTAAAGTCTGGGGTTATAAAATGAACCCTCCAGACTTCGGACTCCAGACTCAGGACTAACCCCCTCCGGACCCCAAACTCACGACTAGAGACTAGTGACTTTTTTCGTACCACTCCCCAGACTAAAGTCTGGGGTTATAAAATGAACCCTCCGGACTAATCCCCTCCGGACTCCGGACTATTTCCCTCCGGACTAGAGACTAGCGACTTGTGACTATTTTCGTACCTTTGCCGCATGAAGTTCGAAATTGAAAAGTTAGACCCGAATTCCAAGGCACGGGCAGGGAAATTAGAGACCGATCACGGGGTGATTGAAACACCCATTTTCATGCCGGTGGGCACCGCGGGCACCGTAAAAGCGGTTCACATTTCCGAATTATCAAAACCCATCAATGCCCAAATCATTTTGGGGAATACCTACCATTTATACCTCAGACCCGGCCTCGATGTCATCGAAGCGGCGGGCGGATTGCATAAGTTCAACGGTTGGGATAAACCCATCTTAACCGATTCTGGTGGCTACCAAGTCTATTCGTTGGCAGGAACCGGTCGGAAAATCCAAGAGGAAGGCGTCAAATTCAAGTCGCACATCGACGGCAGTACACACTTTTTCAGCCCAGAAGGCGTGATGGATATTCAGCGCACCATTGGCGCCGATATCATGATGGCTTTTGACGAATGTACGCCTTACCCATGTACCTACGAATATGCGCGCAAGTCGATGGACATGACGCACCGCTGGCTAGACCGTTGCATCACCCGTTTTGATGAAACAACCCCTAAATACGGCTATAATCAAGCATTATTCCCGATTGTTCAGGGAAGCGTTTACTCCGATTTACGAAAAGTTTCGGCGGAATACATTGCCTCCAAAGGGGCCTTTGGTAATGCAATCGGTGGACTTTCGGTGGGTGAGCCAGTGGAAGATATGTATAAAATGGCCGATGAGGTGACTGACATTTTACCGAAAGACAAGCCTCGTTATTTGATGGGTGTGGGTACGCCGGCGAATATTTTGGAAGGAATTGCGCTCGGAATCGATATGTTTGATTGTGTAATGCCTACACGGAATGCCCGCAATGGGATGATTTTCACAACACAGGGCTTTATCAATATCCGTAACGAAAAGTGGAAAAAGGACTTTTCAGTCATCGACCCATTCTTCGCGGAAGATATCCATGGTCAATATACCAAAGCCTATTTACGCCACCTGGTGCGCTGTGAGGAGCTTTTGGGGCCGATGATTGCGAGTGTGTTTAATCTTCGTTTTTACCTATGGATGGTTGGCGAGGCCCGCAAGGAAATTCAAGCAGGCACGTTTACCGCATGGAAAAATCGGATGATTCCGCAGTTTATGAACCGCTTATAAGCATCAAGGAATAGGTAAAACCTTGCTTTCTTTGAAGCTAGAAAGAATCACCATCGTGGAAGTAGCGGCTACTTCTTCGATTTCGTTGATTTTTTCCAACATCAATTTTTGGTAGGTAGAAATATCTTTTGAGATAATTTTCAACATAAAATCCCCCGAACCTGTTACGTGGTGACATTCGATCACTTCGGGAATTTGGTTGATTTGGCGCACGAAAGACTCCGTTACCTGCTTCTTGTGGCCCGTCAATGTCACTGTTACAAAGGTGCTTACCCCCAAACCGATTTTATCGCGATCTACCTGCGCATGATAGCTTTGAATGATGCCCAAAGCCTCTAATTTCTTCACGCGTTCCAAGGTCGGAGCCGGCGATAAACCAATTTCTTTGGATAATTGGGCATTGGTAATCTTCGCGTTTTGCTGAAGGATTTCCAATAATTTATGATCAATCTGATCTAGTTTGGTGATGCTCATTTGTTGATTTGAAAAAACAAAAATAAAGATTTTTTAAGGAATTTTTGCCTTAGGTCTTGCATAAATAACTTTAAGGTTCTACTTTTGTACCCACAAAACGCGAAAGTAGCTCAGCTGGTAGAGCGCGACCTTGCCAAGGTCGAGGTCGCGGGTTCGAACCCCGTCTTTCGCTCAAAACGAGAAGGCACCTCTAGGTGCTTTTAAGTTTTACAGGGCTGCCTGGGTGGTGGAACTGGTAGACACGCAGGACTTAAAATCCTGTGAGCCGAAACGCTCGTATGGGTTCGATTCCCATCCCAGGTACATAAATCGACTGAAAACCTTCTAAGGAAACTTGGAAGGTTTTTTTGTTATTGGACATTGGACATTAGACATTGGACGTTGGAGGGTTTTTATAACCCCAGACTTTAGTCTGGGGGCTAGACATGCTCGGGAGATCCCTAGGCTAAAGCCTAGGGTTATATACATCAGTCGCAAGTCGTCAGGCCCTAAAGTATATTTTTATACCCCAAGACTATAGCCTAAGGAATCGACGCTGAAAAAGCGTCTCAAACTTTGGCAATCCTTAAAGGTTTGCCAAAGAGCCTGTCCAAAACTTTCCACGCCTCTTAACTCTTACTTCTTAGCTCTTACCTCAATTCCCTTGCATCTCCCCCACACAATCCGTAGTTTGCAGGATAATCAAACCTATCCATGAAAAAAATTCTGTTTTTTCTGTTGACCGGCTTTGCTGCAACGGCGCAAATCCTCTCCCCCATTCAAAAATCGCATCCCCAAATGGATGACAAACGTTTAGCCTACATCGATACCGTGATGGAGGAATACGTTCAAAAAAACTGGATGGTCGGGTCCACAACTTTGGTCATTAAAGACAATTCGGTTGTCTATTTTAAGTCGAACGGCTATGCCGATTTGGCGAATAAAAAACCGATGACTAACGAGGCTATTTACCGCATCATGAGTCAAACCAAAGCCATCACCAGTGTGGCAATCATGCAATTAATCGAACAAGGCAAATTGCGTTTAGACCAGCCCGTTGGCGATTTTATCCCCGAGTTTGCGACACAAACCGTCGTAAAGGAGTTCAATCCCGCGGATTCATCTTACACCACCGAACCTGCCCAGCGTAAAATTACGATTCGCGATTTGTTGAGCCACCGTTCCGGCATCGACTACGCATCCATCGGTTCTGCCAAAATGCAGGCAATCTACGCCAAAGCGGGCATTCCTTCCGGCTTAGGGAATTTCAATGCCGTTTTATTAGACAAAATGAAATCCTTGGGTCGCTTGCCACTCGCGCACCAACCGGGCGAAAAGTTCACCTACGGCTTAAATACGGATTTATTGGGCTGCTTGGTCGAAGTAATCTCCGGCAAAACATTAGAAGATTATTTCAAGGCGAATATCTTTGAGCCACTCGGCATGAAGGACAGCTATTTTACGGTTCCCCTGGAAAAATCTTCGCGCATGCCTAAGGTCTATACGGAGAATGCCGACAAACAAATCATCCCTTGGGATCCTACGTTCCGTAACTTAGATCCGAATTATCCGCTGTATCCACACACCTATTTTTCGGGTGGCGCAGGACTTTCCATGTCAACTTTCGACTACGCGACTTTCTTGCAAATGTTGTTGAACGGCGGAGTTTACAACGGAAAACAAATCCTAGGACGTAGAATGATTGAGCTCATGACGAGTCCGCAGATCAACAGGGGAAATGATGATTTCGGTTTAGGTTTCAACATTACATCGAAAAAATCAGCCCAATTAAATGTGGTTTCCGAAGGAACATTTGCCTGGGGAGGTTATTATGGCACCAACTATTTTGTCGATCCCAAAGAGAAATTAGTTGTACTGATCATGACGCAACATACGCCGAATTCACATGCAGATTACGGCAATAAAATTGAGAATATCATCTACGGTAGTTTGAAAAAATAACCCTGTCACGCAGGCTTGGCGCCTGCTGGCCCGTGCGGTGGCGAACGCTGCCGGGGTCGCTGACCCCGGCAGCGTGGTCACGCCAGGCGCCAAAGCCCTAACGATTTTCAATTTACATTTCGTATTTTTGAAACTGATAATCTGAAGCATGCAAAAAATCGTCATCACCATCTGTTCCATTAACTACCTCGCCCAAGCCAAAACGCTCGGCGATTCGCTAATGAAACACAACCCCGATTATACATTTTTAATCGGTTTGGTGGACCGACTGGATGCATCCCAGGTGGACAAGGACCTATTGCCTCCCTACACCCTCGTAGAACTGCATACAATTGGCATAGAAGACCTCGATGAGATGTGCGCACGTTATGACATCACCGAACTAAATACGGCCGTAAAACCGTACTTTTTGGACTATGTCTACCAGAACTACCCAGAAGCACAATTTGTCCATTATTTTGATCCAGACATCATCATTTACCAGCCGCTCACCGAAATCGAAAATGGCCTAAAAGACCATAGCCTATTTCTGACGCCACATACGTTGAAGGCCTACCCCGACGACGCATGCAGCCCGAACGAACGCGGCCTATTAAACACCGGTTTGTATAACCTCGGCTTTATCGGGACCAAACGCAGCGAAACCACCCACCAATTCTTACAATGGTGGAAAGATCGCCTATTTGATCAATGCTACATCGATTTGGCAAACGGCATGTTCGTCGACCAGCTATGGGTGAATTTCGCCCCCATTTTCTACGAAGATGTGTTTGTCAGTAGACACCTGGGGCTCAACATGGCCTATTGGAATCTCCATGAACGCCAAATAACAAACGATAATGAGCCCTATTTGGTCAATGACAAATACCCATTGATTTTCTTCCATTTCTCCGGTTATTCACCTGAAAAACCAACCGAAATTTCGAAATACCAAGACCGATATACCTTCCAAGAAAAGGGTGATGTCGCGAGTTTGTTTGATTACTATGCGCAAGCATTGATCGCAAACGGCCACAAAGAACTAAAGAAATACAGCTGCTACTACATTAAGCCGGCTGTTAAAGCACCGGTAAAACGCTATTTGCGCGTTCGGAAATATGCGAGCATGCCGTTCCGCTGGATCATTCGCCAAATCGAGAACGCCTAGAAACAAAAAAGTCATGCGTTAATAACGCACGACTTTACATACTCTGTGTTCTAAAATTTACTGTCTATTTCTTCGCCAAACGAACGCGCAACGCTAGCTCGTGTGATTGACTCGTCATTTTACTGATTTGGGAGGTCGGTAATTCATATACATACCCGAGGTAAAAAAGCTTTGACATCTGAACGCCTAGGCGCATGCCTATGCTTTCGCCAGCTCGATAACTCAAGCCTGCATCCAATTTGCCATTCATATTCGCCACCACATTCACATCGTAGCTTACGGGTAAATCCGTCGCTAAACGTATTAATGTACTCGGATACAAGGTTACCTTCTCAGAAACAGGCCATTTAGTCCCTGTCATCACGAAGAAACTCGGGCTGTCTTTATAGGCAGAGCCGGAGGTCCCGAAATCATAGCGAAACATCCGAGGCTGCGAAATACTAAAAAACAATCCGTCGCCCTTATACACCTTCACGCCCCAGCCCGTATTCACCTGCATGCCAGTCGAACGGTCGGTAGCAAAGGCCTCATCCCCCGCTTGTGGCAATCGGATTCCCGCAAAATTCAAGGTCATATTCCCCACGCCTCCGCGAATACCACCTGAAAATGACCAAGCCTCATTCAAACGCACATGGTAGGCAAAATCAAGCCCCACATGCACCGTTTTCATTGGGCCCGCTTCGTCCAGTAGGCCCACCAAACCGAGGCCCTTTTGCTTGCCCCATTTCAGATTCGCCGTAATTCCCATGGTCTTCGGCGCTCCTTCGATGCCCATCCATTGCTGGCGATTCATCACCGTAATTTCAGTCCCCTCATAACCACCCACATGCGCAGGCGTAATGTTTTGGGGATTGAATCGGTACAAACTGTAAATCGGATCTACTTGTCCCCATGCGGGCAGAACCCCCACGGCAAGTAACAACATGATATATATTCGCTTCATAATCTTCTTATTTTAACCGATTGATGTACACATAGGTCGACACCGTTGGATATTTACCAAAGAAATCCAACACGTAGTAATAGGTTCCGTCTGGCAATTCTTGGCCATTCGCACTACGTCCATTCCAATCATTTTTATAGTTTTCTGCGTCGTAAACCACCTGGCCGGAACGATTCATGATCGTCATGCGGTTTGGCTGTCTGCTTAGAATTCCAGGGATGATGAAGGTGTCATTTTTGCCATCTCCATTTGGCGAGAATCCTTGTGTCGCATAGGTTTCACATTGATCTTTATCCAAACGGTTTGGTATTCCATCCTGATCACAATCAGGCATCGCACCGTAATTCAAATCATCTTCTACTTGATCCAAAATTCCGTCACCATCTGTATCCAAATCTAAATAATCCGGAATGCCATCCTTATCCGTATCCGCCGGAACTCCGTTCACAACGCCGGCCTCATCCTTATCCGAAACGCCGTCATTGTCCGAATCGACATCCACATAATCCTGCTTGCCATCTTGATCCGTATCAACCGGAATCAATGGATTTGCTCCCGCTTCAATGGCATCGCTAATTCCATCTCCGTCTGAATCGGCATCCGTGTAGTTGGCTTGGCCATCCCCATCCGTATCGATTTCCTTGTAGCCATTGGATTCATTGGCATTTACCAAATTACCCGCCTCCACTTTATCTGGAATCTTATCACCGTCAGAATCTAAATCACGGAAGTTCATAATGCCATCACGATCTGTATCAAGCGGTGCCAAAGGATTGGTTCCCGCCTCGTATGTATCTGGAATACCATCATTATCTGCATCCAAGTCGAGGTAATCTGGACGCGAATCTGCATCCGTATCCACCGGTGTCGCCGGGTTCGAACCTGCTTCTATTGCATCTGGAATCTTATCCCCATCCGAATCGGTATCAATGTAATTGGCTTTGCCATCCCCATCGGTATCAATCGCCTTCTCCACCGCATCCGGAATCGCATCGCCATCCGAATCAGTATCGATGTAGTTGGCCTTACCATCCCCATCCGTATCAATCGCTTTCTCGATCGAATCCAAAATCGAATCTCCATCCGAATCCAAATCACGGAAGTTCAGGATGCCGTCCCCATCCGTATCAATCGCCTTCTCAATCGAATCCAAAATCGAATCTCCATCCGAATCCAAATCACGGAAATCCGCAACACCATCTTGGTCGGTGTCAACATTTAATTCAATGGAATCTAAGATCGAATCCCCATCTGAATCTAAATCATGGTAATCTGGCGTTCCGTCTGCATCTGTATCCACGGGGCTTGTAGGCGTTGTACCCACCTCGATTAAATCAGAAATGCCATCATTATCCGAATCCGAATCACGGTAATCGGGTTTGCCATCGCGATCAAAATCGAGTGGAGCCCAACCATTTGGCCCTACCTCATATGCATCTAACATTCCGTCATTATCCGAATCGAAATCTTCAAAATCACGAACACCATCGCCATCCGTATCGACAAGATTCGTACAACTTACAGCTTCTACCGCGTCTGGGATTCCGTCATTATCGCTATCGCCATCACGGAAGTTCAGTTGGTCATCATGATCCACATCATTCAAGCCCTCTGCCGCATCAGGAATACAATCATTATCACTATCCGTATCTAAGAAATCATAAATGCCGTCGAGGTCGGTATCTTTTGGCTTAAATCCGCCAAACTGAATGCGATCATCCCAACCGTCGCCATTGTTATCAATCTTATCTGCGTCAGTACACGTCCAGCATCTTTCCGCGCCTTCCCAAGCATCTGGAATTCCATCGCCATCGGAGTCGGTATCCAAGAAGTTCGGCAAGGCATCATTATCTAAATCGCTCCACTTTTCAATATTATCGCCTACACCATCGCCATCCGAATCATCGTCTCGGTAATTTGATAAAGCATCACGATCCGCATCTTCCGTTAATTCCAAATAATCTGGGATGCTATCTCCATCTGAATCGGTGTCTTTAAAATCGGGAATACCATCCCCATCCGTATCCTGGGCATTGATCGGCGTTCCTCCTAAGCGTAATTCCAAATAATCCATGAGACCATTCGTATTCACATCGGCAAAGGCACCAGAGGCCAAACTGATTCGGCCATCCGCGTTGTAATCACGGTGGTAGGTGTAATCAATCCGAGCCTCCCAAGCATCAAAAATCGAATCGCCATCCGTATCCAAATCCAAGTAATTTGAAATACCATCCGAATCTACATCACCTGTTCCTTCGGTCGCATCTAAAATACCATCATTATCACTATCCAAATCGCGGTAGTTCATCACACCATCGCCATCTGAATCTACGGTACGTTCCGTGATGTCTGGAATCGTATCCGCATCTGAATCGAGATCCAAATAATCCGCTGTACCATCGCCATCGCTATCGCGGGATGCGCTTGGACTTTGGTTATTATATCCTTCGATGTAATTCGGAATACTATCCCCGTCGCTATCTGCGACCACATCGCCTGAGGCGTTTGGATTCGAGCCTTGTCGAGTCTCTACATAATCCGGAATGCCATCCCCGTCCGTATCCCGCGTAGAGGCCGGGTTATTCGGGTTGGAACCTTGTTGGGTCTCGACATAATCCGGCACGCCGTCCCCATCGCTGTCGCGTGCGCTTGTAGGATTGAATGGATCTGTTCCCTGTGCGATTTCCACAAAATCGGGAACTCCGTCACCATCCGTATCTTTTACGCTGCTTGGGTTGTTCGGGTTCGTGCCGTCCAACATCTCTTGGAAGTCTGGCACACCATCTCCATCGGTATCATTTGTTAATTCGGTTGCATCCGGAATACCATCGCCATCGGCGTCATTATCTAAATAATCTGGGATGGAATCGCCATCGGTGTCCGCGGAAGCCACAGGGTTATTCGGGTCAAATCCTTCGCGGTAATCCGGAATACCATCCCCATCTGCATCTTGTACAACGTCTGGCGCGACCAATGGATTCGTCGACTGGCGTGTTTCCACGTAATCCGGAACGCCTCCACGATCTGTATCTTGGAAACTTCCTGCGTTACGAGGATCTGTCCCTTGGCGTGTTTCCACATAATCCGGAACACCATCGCCATCGCTATCTAAATAGCTTGAGATATTTGCAGGATTTGTTCCTTGGCGTTCCTCTACATAATTAGGAACTCCATCGCGATCAGCATCCAAGAAACTTGTTGCGTTGTTTGGGTTGGTACCTTGTTGGTTTTCGATGTAATCCGGAACCCCATCACCATCGGTATCTAAGAAACTACCCGCATCATACGGATTTGTACCTTGCGCTTGCTCGTCCGTATCTGGTACGCCGTCACCATCAGAATCGCCAATTAACACCGTCAAAATCGTGGTAACGCTTGCCGCATTGTAATTACTATCTTGTGCTTGTGTTGCCGTTATTGTAGTCGTACCTAGGCCCACAATCGTTACCGTGTTGCCACTAATCGTCGCGACATTCGGGTCACTACTTGTATAATTAATCGCACCGGTTCCCGCTGAACTCGTCGGTGGCGTAATCGTAAAGGCCACATCACGGATTGTTTTCGTGATGGCAGGGAAGTTCGAAAGCGCTGGATTGTCACGCGTAATTCGAACGCTAATCGTTGCTGTTGAGCAGGTGTTCGTTGTCGTATTACACACTTGGTAACCGATCGTCACCACACTCGCAGGTTCGTTTAATCCCGCCGTGTAATTCAAAACCCCGGTGGTTGGGATTAGCGTAACTGTACCCGTGGCCGTTCCTGCGCCACCGCCTGGTAAACGAGTGAGGCTAATGTTTGCGCCAGGCACAAAATCATCATTCGCCATGACGTTTCCGGAAATATTTCCATTCACAACTGGACCAAAGAAATCATTTTGCGCAATGGCCAATTGTGGATTCGTATCATTCAAGTTAATCACGCCGTCACCGTCGCAATCCCCTTGTTGCCAAGCGGTGCTTGTTGAAACCGTGCGGTGAATCAAGAGGTATGAACAGTTATTCTGCGGATTCGTATTGTCATTGACTTCCGTCGCATCCAAGACACCGTCACCATCGCTCTCCAAATCATACGGATTACGCAAGCCGTCGCTATCAATATCCGTTGGCGTTAGCCCAGATCCTGCCGTACTTGGAATACCCGAACCATTCACGGTTCCATCCGCTTTGCCATCGTTGTTGGCATCCGTTCCACCCGCTTCGATCACGTCTTTGATACCATCGCCGTCGGAATCTAGATCCAAGTAGTTTGGCGTATTATCCCCATCCGTATCACAGGTCGGGCTTGAAGGATTACAAGCCGCATTTTCAATCGTATCTAAAATACCATCATTGTCATCATCCAAATCCCCCAAGGTGTCGAACACGCCGTCACCATCGGAATCCACCGGACAACCATTCAAAAGCACAGAACCAGCGACCAAACGACATTGATCTACGGCATCTAATACCGTATCGCCATCTGAATCTGCGTCAAAGGCATTCGCGGTTCCATCGGAATCCGTATCAATCGTTGCCAAACCGCCAGCCGCAGAGACCGGAATTCCGTTTGCCACGATGGCTCCGTCGGCCTTGCCGTCGTTATTGGCATCCGTTCCGCCGGCTTCAATGACGTCTTTGATGCCATCGCCATCCGAATCTAAATCCAAAAGATTTGGAATGGTATCACCGTCTGTATCACAACTTGAGCTGGCTGGATTACATGCTGCATTTTCAGCCGTATCTAGAATTCCATCATTATCATCATCGCGGTCATCCACGGTATCAAAATAGCCGTCACCATCGGAATCCACCGGACAACCATTCAGTTGGGCCGTACCAAATAACAAAGGACATTGATCCGCTGAATCGATGATTCCGTCACCGTCTGAATCTAAGTTTGGATCATTGAATTCATAGACACGAATCACCGCACCAAAGGTCGTTGACCCTCCCGTGTTCGTGGCTGTTACGGTATAGGTCGCTTGAGCCGTAACCGCTGTAGGCGTTCCTGAAATGACACCTGTACCCGTATCGAAGCTTAATCCAGCAGGTAAAGCTGGAGAAATGCTGTAGGAAATAACCGTCCCACCTTGTACCGTTGGGCTTAAACTCGTCATCGCTTGGGTTCGTACCAAACCAACTGGCGTCGCATAACTTAATTGGGAAGGAATGACATCCACCACGGCAATTTGCATCGTGGTTGTTGTGAACCCAGTCCCGTTATTGGCAGTCAAGGTATAGGTCGCCGAAGGACTTAATACCGTCGCTGTACCCGATAACTCACCCGTGCTCGAATTAATTGTCAATCCTGTAGGCAAGGCTGGGCTTACCGTGTAGGTAATGACAGCGCCTCCGCCAACGGTTGGCGTAATCGGACTAATCGCCACCGTTTTTGTCGCGGTCAGTGTGCCGACAGGGTACACCAGGTTAATAG
The DNA here is from genome assembly GCF_032470275.1 of Aquirufa regiilacus. Classification (NCBI taxonomy): domain Bacteria; kingdom Pseudomonadati; phylum Bacteroidota; class Cytophagia; order Cytophagales; family Flectobacillaceae; genus Aquirufa; species Aquirufa regiilacus. The sequence continues at coordinate 75,610 of NZ_JAVNWW010000002.1, read as the reverse complement.
GCGCATAATCTTTCACCTCGATCACCACGTTTTGGGAGACGGAACCCACAAAGTTAAATGCCGTCACGACATACGTAGCCGAAGCAGTAATCGCCGTAGGTGTTCCTGAAATCACACCGGTCGCGGTGTTGAAACTTAATCCCACGGGCAAGGCTGGCGAAATGCTATACCCTGCCGGGGTGCCACCACTACTTGCGGGTGTCAAGGGTGTTATCGCCGTATTCAAATAATAGATTGGCGGAGTCGTATAGGTAAAGTTGACCGGCGGCGCATCATTCACCAAGATGTCAATGGTTGCTGTTAAAGAACCGGTCACGTTGGAACCCACAATCGTATACGTCGTCCGAGCCGTCACGGCAGTAGGCGTTCCCGAAATCACACCTGTGGATGTATTAAAGCTTAATCCCGCAGGCAATGTCGGGCTAATGCTATAGGTAGTAATTACACCACCCGATGTGCTTGGCCCGATCGGCGATATGGTAATCCCACGCTCGAGGACAATTGGTGAAGCATAGGTTAAGCCCGTCGGCGCTACATCATTGACAGTCAACGAGAAGGTAGTAGATGTGGTTCCTCCTGAGTTTGTAGCGGTAATGGTATAGGTCGTTGCCGACTTCAATTCAGTTGGCGTACCGGAAATCGTACCTGTGGCTGTATCAAAAACCAAACCGCCTGGTAAACTTGGACTAATGCTGTAAGTCGACACAACACCTCCAGAGCTTGTTGGTGTCACAGGTGTAATGGCCTGACCCAACAAATAAATCGACGGCACCGAGATTACCAAGTTCGTCGGCTGCGGTTCAATAACGGCTAAATTCAAGTTGAAACTACTCTCTCCCCCAAGATTGGAAGCGGTTACCGTATAGTCGGTTCCTGTGCTAACAATTGTAGGAGATCCCGAAATTTCACCCGTCGTAGTATTAAAACTAAACCCTGATGGCAAGGGCGGCATTATGCTATAACTTGTTGGCGCAGCACCCGAAACTAAGGTCGGTAATAAATTTTGGATAGTCGTACCACGCGTCCAAGTCGCTAAATTAGTTGAATAAGTAATGACGGGAACATTTGGATTGACAACCGTTAAGGTAGATGCAATCATCTCCCCATTGTAGTTGTCCGATGCATCTTGCGCAGCAGTAATCCTGCTAGTCCCGAGGCCAACGAGCGTTACTGTAGTTCCGGAGATGGTTGCCACAGCCGGATTTGAACTCACATAAGTAAAGGCTCCACTACTCAAGGTCGTTGGCGGAGTTATCGTGTATGTCCCGAGTGTAATCGTCTTTGTTTGGTCAGCAAAGGCGCTCAAATTCGGACTCGACTTACTTAAAAGACCCACGACTAAAGGAGCGCTGATGGCGCCTGCCCGATAATTTCCATTGGCCGCCTGCAACACCGTTAACGTGCTAAGGCCATCGCCTACAAGGGTTACGGTGCTACCTGAAACAGTCGCCACATTCGTATTACTTGAACTGTAGGTAAATGCTCCCGTACTGTTCGAAGTTGGAACCGATAACGCGAACGCGGGCATTCCCTTCGTCTTGTTGATTCCGGATATCCATGTAAGCGTAGGAGCCAATTTACTTGAACTGGAAATAATCACTTGTACCGTGATTGTTGCCGCTTCGTAAATGCCGCTTGCCGCTTGCGAAACCGTAATCGTTCCTGTTCCGGCTGTGGTCCCAACCGTCAGGGTTGATCCACTAACAGAGAACACATTGGCAACAGATCCGGAGTATGTGATTGCCCCTGGAGAATCGGATGTGGCAGTCAAAGTAAGAGGTGAATCCCCTAGCAGTTTGGATATATTCTCCATTCGGATTGTAGGTAACTTAGTCACAGACAAACTAAATGTAGTGGACCCTTCTTCATACTCTTCAGAAGCAGCTTGTAAAGCTGTAATAGTGGCAACACCAGGACTCAAAAGTGTCACCTGATTCCTTGAAACAGTCACCACATTCGTATTACTTGAACTGTAGGTAAATGCTCCCGTACTATTCGTTGTAGGCGTTGGTAATGAGAATAATGGATCTGTCACACGCTTGGTGATGTTGGCTATCGATCCCAATGTTGGACTAGGCTTCGTCGCCCCAAAGACCATCACATTGAACGAACCATCCAACGCGGGATCCGTATTATCCGTTGGCGAGAAACTATTCCCATCAGCTAAGCTGATTAAATCTCCATTTCCGTTGTAAGCATAGATTCTAAACTCGGTAACCCCAGCTGCTTGCGTGGTGAGGTTACTTAAATTCACAGACGTTAGACCAAAATTTGCTCCTGCGGCACTCGTAAATTCTCCTAAAGAACTAGCAAATGCATCCACACTCGATCGCAATTGTAATTTTGTAGTTCCTGAAATATTCAAACCTGTCAAAACAAAGCGTGTAAATTTCGTGGCTTTATTAGTTGTAATGGAATAACTTAAATAAGGAGAAGTCCCTGAAATACTTAAGTTTGCGGATGTTTCGCTATGGGTCCATTGATTATTTACAGCTGAATTTCCAGTCATATTAGCCAAGGAAGTTCTTGCAGCTGCAACATCTCCTGTTTTTGTGTAAGCGGCCGCATAAGGGAAAGTGGCAGAGCTCGTGGCAACTTGGTTCCAGCCGGCCAAAAGGTCCACCGATGTATAGGCAACCCCGTAGATGAATCCAGCAAGGCTTGTTTGGCCACCACCTGTAGTAACTTGGACCGAACCTGAGCTCCCATTTTTTACAACGGCAATAATCGTATTGTCATCAACGATGGTAAAACTATGAGCAACGACACCACCAAAAGAAACCGCGCTTGCACTTGTAAATCCCGAACCTTTAATGGTTATAGTATTGCCCGCAAGTCCTTTGATTGGGGAAAAGTAACGAATGACGGGACTATTGTAGAAATTATAACCGGCCTTCGTGGCTGTCCCTCCGAGTGTCGTTACACTAACAGAGCCCGAAGTACCTGAGCCTACAGTTGCAGTAATTTGTGTTGCACTATTAACGACCACATTGGTTGCAGCAGTTCCACCAAAACTTACGGTAGCCCCCGTGATAAATCCTGTACCTTGAATCACCACATTCGAACCTGCCCCGGATTGGGTTGGTGTAAACGAAGTAATGCTTGGTAGAGGATTTGCAACCATGAACAAGTTATTTGAAAGGGGGCCTTGGTATCCCGTTACTGTAATACTTGTGGCTGTTGTACTCACATTCGTTCCCGTTTGTTGTACCCATGCTGAACCATTGTAATAATAAAGGGCGGGAAGCGAAAGTGTTCCAGAGACGTCGCCAGGTTGCCAACTAAACGTAAGTGTTGAACCAGAGCCTGCCACATTCGTATTCGTTTTGTTAATTTTCCAAGTTTTGTTAACAACGTTTGTAAGCGCTGTCCCAGTTGAGCCTGCTGATAAAACGCCCGTGCTCACCTGAACCGCATAGGTATCGGCACTCCCTGTAAAGTTTGTAATACTTACAGGCGAATATGAACCTCGGCCTACAGGAAATGCAATGGGTGATGTTGAAACCGTTTCAGTTAAGGTCCCCACACCATTGGTTTCGACCCAAGCCGTACTTGAGCCCTCCAATACTTGTCCTGCCGTTAACGTATTCGCCCCTAGTGTCAGTACTTTACCGTTAAGGCGTAAACTTCCCCCCACTGTCCAGTTTCCTGTGAACGTATAAGTACTTGACCCGTTGGCCAATAAGAAAATTTTCCCCGCATTAAAATCAGCTGGCTGCGATCCTCCTGTTCCATTAGCGTTTGTGCTCCAATTCGCTAAATTTTGCAACTGTCCATTAGCGCCAGTAAAAGATGAATAAAACGGTGCAACTAAATTGGCGGCAATGGACGCAGATACCAAACATCCATTTGATTGCGTTGCTGTAAAAACATAATTTCCGGCCGTCGTGAAATTATTAATTGTATAGGACGTTGCTGTCCCCAGTGACGCTCCCGCCCCATTAAACTTCCAATCATAACCAGAGAATGATTGACCTGGCCCTGGTGTTGGAGACACTTCAATATTCGTATTTGAGGCACCCGAATTGATGTAAATAGGTGAGGTTGGCGTTACTTGAATATAGGGCAAGCCGGCAGCGGTGGACCCAAAAGCCCTGAATTCCGAAAGACCAATATCCCCCCAACCTTGCGAATTTTCAAGTAATATATATTTTGCGTAAAATGGAGACGAAAAATTGATGGTCTCCCCGTAATTTGACCATTGTGACGTTGAAAACGTTTGAGGTAACGTAGTCCAATTAGCCATATCAAGGCTGTACTTAACTGTAACATTATTTACATCTGAATAATTTACATAAGGAGAAGGCCAGGAAGTGTAATCATAATAACCTAAACCTTGCGCATATATGGATGAAAAGAAATAAGGTTGATCATAATCGACACGAAGGCTACCACCATTCACCATTCCTAAACCCGTGGACGGCTCATTATCTGTAAAATAGTAATCGCTATAACCAAAATTATACAGTTCAGTGCCTCCCATACCGTCGGGTATGTAAAAATTAAAATCGCGCGAACCAATATTCGTCATATAGCTCATGCCGATATAGGGTGCTCCCGGGCATGATCCAAAAATATCCGCTACAAACAGCGTCGCGGCATTGCTATATGCAATACAAGCGTTGTTATAAACAACAAGTCGGTATTTAAACTTATGCAACTGAACCTTAGCCGTTGAAATTGTCAAGGTACTATTGTTTCCGGTCGTGCCCGAAAAGCCCGAATACGTAACCCCATCCATAGAGGCAATAATATTTGTCCACGTTTGCCCATTATCACTACTTCGTTGCCAATAATATCCTTGTTTCGTGCCGCCCATATTAACTGAAAAAGTAATATTGGAGAAATTTGTAACGGCGTTAGCGTCGGATATTGTTGATGAAATGTAGGGCCCCGACCAAGTAACGAAAACTGCCGAACGAGCAGTCGAAGTACAACCCTCAGGACTAACCGCCTCCGCATAATAAGTTCCTACTGTCGTGCTTACGATAGGCATCGTTCCCAAGATAGGTGTTTGATAAGCATTTCCAGTCCCAACAGAAGAACCCCCATTGGATTGGGTATACCAAAGAACACTCGCACCAGAAGAAGGAATTGCAGATACGCTTGCCGTACCCGAAAGGCATAAAGTAGCAGGTGTTGTACTTGAAATAGTCGGTCGAGGAATTACGCGCGCAACGACCGCCGTTCGATTGCTCTCACAGGTGATGCTATTCAAGGTTGTGTAAGCAGCTGCATAGCGTGTAGTTTCCGCGGAAATATTCGAAATTGTTGTACTAACATTTGTTGTAATAGGTGACCCACCAAGATCCGTGCTATACCAGCGAATACTTGTTGAACCTGCACTAGCTGTCGCGGAAAGAACTGTATTCGTATTAATACAAGCATTAGCAGAAGTAACGGAAGTAATCGATGGCGTTGTTATCACATAAGCATTCACCGCGGTTCTACTAACACTTATACCAAAACAATTAGCAACCTCCGCGTAATAGGTCGTATTCTGCGAAATTGAAGGCGTCTGAAAAGAGGTTCCCGTAGCAATAGCTGTTCCTCCCGTTGAGGTAGTAAACCACGAAATCACCGCGCCCGCGTGTGAAGGCGTGGCAGATAATGTCACAGAACCTAGATCACACCGCGTTATATTCGCGGCAATCGAATTAGAAGTCGCTGTGATGGTTGGGACAGCCGTAACAACCGTAGCCAAAACTGCTGTCCGGCTCGATTTACAAGCCGCGATATCGGATGATGCAAGTGCATAGAAATTAGTAGAAGATGCTATACTACTCGTCGTAAATGAATTCCCCGCTCCTAGCGCGGTTCCTCCAGAGGAAAGCTGGTACCATTCTACGCTACTTCCTGCAGATGCAGTAGCACCCAATACAACGGCACCCGTACCACAGCGTTCTCCTGGCGTCGTTGTTTGAATTGTTGGAATAGCGATTACCGTGACTTTTACCGGTGCAGTAAAGTAGACGGTTGCATCAGCCGGATTTGTTACCCCGCGACGAAACCAAGTCGTTACTGTTTTCGCTGGAGATGCATAGCTTAAAGAATTAGTAGATGCAATGTCCGTAAATGTGATACCGTCCGACGAACTTTGCCATTTATACACTAAAGTACCTCCTGTAAAAGTCGCCGGTGCAACACTACTAAAAGCTGCGATGGGAGCCCCAGAACAAACGGTTTGATCAGCAGAGATCGCACCAGCTTCACCGGCCATATTGCGGTAAACGTCAATGTCAGCCGAAAATTGACTGGCAATAATATCAATTTTAGAGTCTCCATCAACATCTGCTAATTCCATTTGGCGATATACGCGATTAGCTGTGGAAGCCATGACAATTTCCGAAGCAAAGGAAATATTTCCTGAACTAGAGGTATTCTCGAGATAAGCAATTTTAGTGCTAAATCCAGACGCGGATGAATAATCTGAGACGATAATATCAGGCTTTCCGTCGCCGTTCATGTCACCGATTGCCAACTGAAATGTGTTTTCTAAATCAGGCGTTGGAAGCGTAACAATACCTCCAAATGACATGGAACCGGCCACAGAATTTGTATTAGGCATAATGTAAACGGCCTTTTCTGCATTATTCGTATACACGATATCTGGTTTCCCATCCCCATCAAAATCCGCTACCTTCACCGCATTTGCCCGGCCATTGTTGCCAACAAAAGAAAGAATATCCCGCCCAAATTTAAAATTAGCTAAGCTTAAGGATCCTGTAGGCGTCTGATTTTGTAAAATGTTTACCCCATTACCTGCCGCGACAACGTCAACCTTTCCGTCATTATCAAAGTCGGCATGATCGCCGGCCGACATATTTCCTAAATAAAGGTAGTCGGTACACGAGTTACAATAGGTATTCGCTGGATTACCGGAAGTAATCGAAAAGGTATTCCCTGAGGTATTATTTTGGCTTAGGTAATATGCAGAATTGTATGTAATGCCAGAGGACATGAAAGATTGTCCTCGCAAACCAAAAATATCCGTTTTCCCGTCGTTATTGATATCAATAGGAAGTAAAGCTGCATCTACCCAATAGTCTCCCGAAGAAGACTTCAGTGATGTGAAATTCGACATGCTAACAGAACCACTCGTGCTCGTATTCATGTTGGCAAAACCACCCGAATATTGCACACCATTGCTATTTGCTAAATCGATTTTTCCATCATTATTCAAGTCGGCCGCCAAAACGGATCGAGCCGTATTTTGAGAATACGTCTCCTTTACTCCACTCACAGCCGTGACTGAAGCAAAGGTGCTCGCATTCACGACACCAGATGTCGCTGTATTTCGTAAAACTTGAGGGTCTCCATTTACGGAATAAGAGGCTAGATCAACTTTCCCGTCTTGATCGATATCAGCTAATGCGAATCGTTGAGGTGGATTCACAGCTAAAGGCATCGTATAAGTTACAGGATTTGCAAAGGAGGTATTTGCAAGGCTCGAATATTTGGCATTCACGAGCGAAGCCGATTTACTTAAAAACTTCGTCTTGGCATACCCAATTAAATTGGTTGAAGTATTCAGAACAGAGAAGTAGTCATATTTGGCTTGCGCAGGAACTGTCACGGTAATACTCGTTGAAGTAGCAGCCGTTATTGTACATTTGGCTCCTCCTAAATACACGACATTATTCGCTACGTTATCCCCAAAAAATTGACCCGTTAGGGTAACCGAATTACCTACCGCACCGTTATTCGAGGAGATTCCAGATATAATCGGAGCCGCGACATAACTCAAAGCGACCTCGTCAATCCCGAGGTTTCCTCCATTATAACCGCCAAATGTGTAAGTGGGCGTCGGACAAAAAACACGTACACGCGAGTAAGAGGTTCCACTTGGGATACTAGAATTCGTTCGAATCGTCACATCAGCTGTCCCCTGCCCAGACAAGATCGTTGCATTATCAAAAGACCATTCAATTAAATAATTGGCGGCGCTTCCCGTTAAATTGACATGGTAGGTGTAGACCGTATTGGCCGACCATGTTTGCAAATTACTCGAATCATACACCACATTGTTTCCGGTAGGAACAATTGCTACCGAAGTAGGCAAAGTACAAATAGGTGGATTTTGAATATAATAATTCTGATCAAACGCAGCCCACTCAAATACAACACGATACGTCGTTCCCGGTTTCAGGTTATATCCACCAAATGATAAATACGTTGCATCTCGGTCATTCTGTAACGGATTACTATTCGTATAGGTCTGCCAGTTGGTCTGGCTCTGTAAAAACGTAGTAAAAGCGGAAGCACTCGTACGGTAAAAATCACCGGCAGTTGGTAAATTTTGTAAATCACTCGCAGGTAAAAACATGACCCTTGGAGGAAATGTGGATCCATCCGGATTTTTCCATTTGAATGACAGCTGTATGGATGTTGCATTCGTAGGTACCGTAATGTCTTTATACATATAGATAACCGAGTTCCCCGCTTGTGGACTTGTCAATGCCTGGCTATTGACATTATTAGACACATAAGCCCCGCTCGATCCAGAGGTTTTCACCGCTGGACCTACTTGCCATTGATTGGCTTGAATACCATTTAAAAAAGTCCAACCGTGGTTCCCCTCAAACCCCCCGTCGGTGGCAGGATTGATGATGTAATTTACCGTTTGACCAAAAGTTTGTTGATGAAATGCCCCTAATAAAAAAATCAGAGCGAGCAGCCGCGTAAATCGAATTCTCATGAGTAAATAATAGAACATTGGATTATTCCCATACAAATCTCAATATTTTACATTTCAAAATGCCTTTTTACAAACACCCACATGTCCTACATTTGAAAACTCGGACATGTCTTTCGGTATTTCGAGCAATTCTGATACCTTTGTTATTATTGTTCGCGTGCCACTGTTCTAAAAATTATGTTTCTATTCAATGCGCTGTTAAGCCTATTCATTTCCTTAATTTTAATATTCTTCAACTGGAAAGAGAATAAAAATACCATTTATTTGGGCCTGTTTTTGTTCATTATTTCATTGTACAGCCTTACGCATTACTTTTCGGTGTTTGGAAATTCCCCAATCATGTTGGCATTATTCTATGGACACTTTTCGCCCTTCATGTTGCTGGCGGGCCCATTACTCTACTTTTATATTCGCGGAATTATACGAGATACCTATATATTAAGCCCCAAAGATTACCTGCATTTTATTCCAGCCATCATCGTTTTTATAGGTAATATCCCGTATTATTTTACCCCTTTTGACGTTAAAATAGAGTATGCAAAAATGATTTTGGCCGATTTAGACCAACTCAAGCACGTCGGCGTAAATTTCATTTTTCCCATTTCCGTGAATTACATCATGCGCGTAACGTCTCTCATGATTTACACGTTGTTTAGTTATTACAAGATTTGGAAATACAAACCCAAGGTGAAGAAATCGATTCCGACCCAACAGTATTTATTGACCTATCGCTGGCTGAACATGTTTTTCATTGCCTTAATCATCCTGCTTATTGCATTTGCTTTGATTACGGCTGATTTCATTCAAAAATCACCGAAGGAAACCTATGGCGCTTTGAGTCTCGTACATAACCTGGGTGGAATTATGTTTTTGCTTCTTTCGGCATCGCTCCTCGTGTTTCCACAAATTCTCTATGGATTTCCTGTTTACCATACCCCGACGGAGAAAACGGTTAGAAAAACGGAGGCCAACAAGCAAGTACTCCCCGAAATTGATGAGGACGAGGAGGACAATCCCTTCCTTGAACTCAGAGACCAAATAAGCGACTATTTAGAAACGGAAAAACCGTATTTAAATCCCGAATTTTCCATTAGCGACTTAGCGGCTGCCATGAAAGCACCCCAGCATCATATATCCTATTGTCTGCGCGACCTGTATAAACAAAGCTTTCCCAAACTGAAGACTTCATTGCGCATTGAATACGCAAAACAACTGATGCAATCGGAAGACGCCATTCATCTGAGTTTAGAGGGAATAGGCCAAATGGCGGGATTCTCTTCCCGCTCCAGCTTTTACTCTGCATTTCAGTCGGAAATGGGCTGTTCGCCAGGAGAATATATGGAGAGGAGGTAAGTAGAGAGGTAAGAATTAAGAGTGAAGAGGTTTCTGTTCAAGACAGACCACCAACGACTTGCGACTGAGATTGATAACCCTGGGCTTTAGCCTAGGAACCCCCAGACTAAAGTCTGGGGCTATAAAAAGAACCTTTATGGGAATATCCCCTTCTGACTCCGGACTGACCACTGTCAACTGTCCACTGACCACTGTCAACTTATAACCCTGGGCTTTAGCCTAGGGATCCCCAGACTAAAGTCTGGGGCTATAAAATGAACCTTTTCGGAAATACTCCCTTCTGACTCCGGACTGTCCACTGTCAACTGTCCACTGACCACTGTCAACTTATAACCCCAGGCTTTAGCCTAGGAACCCCCAGACTAAAGTCTGGGGCTATAAAAAAAACCTTTATGGGAATATCCCCTTCGGACTCCGGACTGACCACTGTCAACTTATAACCCTGGGCTTTAGCCTAGGGATCCCCAGACTAAAGTCTGGGGCTATAAAAAGAACCTTTATGGGAATATCCCCTTCGGACTCCGGACTGACGACTAGCGACTAGTGACTAGCGACTGTCCACTACAAAATCGAAAACTCCACCCGTCTATTCTGCGCTCTACCTTCCTCCGTATCATTCGACACCTTCGGTTTCTTAGATCCATAACCCTTAGACTGTATGCGTCCCGTCGGAATGCCGGCATTCAATAAATAGATTTTCACCGCATCCGCACGCGCTTGCGACAAGGCATCATTAATCACATCGGTACCCGTATTATCCGTGTGTCCACTAATCTCGATACGCAAAGAAACATTATCCAGCATCACCTGAACCATGCGTTTTAATTCAGGCTCCGACTCCGCCGTTAACGTGGCCTTGTTCAACTCGAAAAACAAATTGTTCACCGTCACGGTACTTCCTTTGGCAATCGGCGCCATCGCTAAATCACGCCCATCCAATTCCAAATAACGACCCCGCATTTTGCTCAAATCCAAATTCAACGAACTCGGCAAAAAGCCGTCCGCCTTCGCCGTAATTCCGTAATTTGTGCCGTAAGGCAAGACCAATTTATATTGCCCCGTGCCCGGATCCGGTGTCGCTTGACCAATGATCTTGCCCGTCTTCAAATCCTCATAACTCACCGAAGCGCCCGTTGGCACCTTCCCCTTCACATCGCTCACTTTCCCCGAAAGCAAAACAACCGCCTCCGAATTCTCCGATGAAGCAATCCGCGGACTTGATTTCACATCTTGCTGAATAATCGGTTTCGCCTCCGCAACTTCCTCAGCAACAGGCTCCTCTGCAATCGCAATCCGAAAAATATCCTTTTTCCCCGACTCGCTTGTGGATAAAAAATAGGCAAAATCACCTTTGGCAGCCAAGGTATAATAGGCATCGTAAGCACTCGTATTCACCGGCGGGCCGATGTTCACAGGCTTGCGCCAAGATGTCCAACCATTCCCCAATCGCTTCGTCATGTAAATATCTTGGGATCCCTGACCGCCGGGTCTGTCCGACGAGAAATACAAGGTCCGACCATCCGCCGCCAAAAATGGCGTCGTTTCCGAAAATTCCGTATTGATGCCATCCCCCAAATTATCGGGCCTCGACCAGCCCGAATCGCCCAATAAGCTGACATACAGATCATCGCGGTCGCTATTCTTTTTCTCCGCAAAAGCCAATAACAAGGCCTTGCCATCCATGGACAAATAGGCGTATTCATTCTTGCCCCGACTCAACTTTTCATAGCCCGGAATGTTGATTTTCTCGGGTATCGACCAGCCGCTTAATTGCTTTTTGGACAAGGAAAAACCGCGCGATTCATAGACCCCATTGATGTAGGCCCCCTTCAACAACATGGTTTGGCCATCCGGGGAAATCGATAAAATCGTATTGTATTGATCGCGATTCAAGACATCCGGCATACGGCGCGCCGTACTCCAAACATCCCCCACACGTTCGCTGTACCAAATATCCTGAGATCCCGAAACGGTCTCTGAACCCTGTGTCCCAAACCGATTGGAGGGATGACTCTTTCGGCCGAAATAAAGCGTCTTGCCATCAGGCGCCATCACCGGATTCAGTTCAGCATATTCCGAGTTCACAGCAGTGCCTAGGTTTTCCGGCTTTTGCTGCCCGAAACCCATAAAAGACACCAATAAAAAAACGCAAACTAGCCGCGATAAATCCATTTTTTCTCCATTTTCTCCGGCTCGTAGCCCATGATGTAATCCACCAAAACCGCCGGATTTGTCTCTACCTGCAAAGCTTCTAAATTAGGCGATTTCAAAAATCCTTCATCCACCATATGTTGCAATTGCGCCATTAAATGATCGTAATAGCCATTCGTATTGAGCACAGAAATGGGCATTTGGTGTAAATCCAATTGCTTCCACGTCAACATCTCAAACAACTCATCTAAGGTTCCGAATCCACCAGGCAAGGCAATCACGCCATCCGCCAACTCGGCCATTTTCTGTTTCCGACTATGCATCGTTTCCGTCACATAACACTCCTGAATTCCCTTGTGCTTTACCTCCCAAGGCTCCATAAACGAAGGAATCACCCCAATCACATGTCCGCCCAAACGTAAATACTCATCCGCCAAAACACCCATGATACCCACACTTCCTGCACCAAAAATCAATTTGCAATCGTACTTCTTAAAAGCCTGCATCAATGCTTTCGCCTCTGCTTCGTAAATCGGATTATGGCCTTTCGATGAGCCGCAATAAACTAGAATCGTTTTAGACATGTATGAGTTGTTTTAACGCCTCCGCAAGGCGCGTATAGGTAAACGTAAATTGTAAGTCTTTTTGTATTTTCTCGGAGGAAACAAAATTTCCACCCGTAACCAAAACGGCCATTTCTCCCAGCACCAAGCGCAAAGCCCATGCCGGTACTTTGGGCCACCAAATGGGCCTGTGATAGGCCGCCGCAATCTGTTTTGACATCTCTGCATGCGTCACGGGATGTGGCGCCACCGCATTATAAACACCTGTTGCATGATCCTCCGTCAACACACATGCGAACATTTTGACCAGGTCTTGAATATGTATCCAAGATTGACCTTGTGTACCCTTGCCTAAAATGACACCCGCAAACCAACGAATCGGTCGGGCCAATACGGGGAATATACCCCCATTTGCTCCCAAAACTAAACCGATACGCAATTTCACCACGCGCAAACCTTGAATTTCATCCACCGCATTTTCCCAGGCTACAGTACAAGCACTCAAGAAATCTTGGCCAGCAGGCGTTGTTTCCGTACAAAGTACATCCCCAGAATCCGCGCCATAAAAACCAATGGCAGAAGCAGATACAAAGGTGTGAACCTGGTGTTTTCGGGTTTTTAAGGCATCAGCTAATAGCTTCGTTGAGGCCACGCGCGAATGAATTAATTCCTTTTTCCGGTCCGCCGACCAACGTTTATCGGCAATCCCAGCACCGGCTAAATGCACGATCGCATCGATGTTATCCAGCGCATCGGGAGCTAAATAAGCTTTGTCAATATCCCAACCCCCTTGACGAGATAAAATACGCGTTTGGTGACCCAGCGCATGTAAATATGCCTGTAGTTCTTGCCCAATAAAACCCGACCCGCCGGTGATGAGAATGCGCATTAATTTCCTTTTTTAATCGCCTGATAGATCACTTCGTTAATGCCCGTGCGAATGTTGGCATCCGATATTTTACTATTATTTCGTGTTGGATAAACGCGATTTGATAAGAATACATAAACCAAATCCTGCGTCGGGTCTACCCAGGTATACGTTCCCGTAAAACCGGAATGACCGAAGCTTGCAGCACTCGCTGATGCCGCCGCGGAGATACCCGGTTTCTTGCGATCTGGTTTATCGAAACCAACTCCCCGACGGGAATTTTCGTCCACCGAGAATGGGTAAGCGGTCCATTGCTTAACCGTCTTTTCCTCGATAAATTGTTGGCCTCCATAATACCCATTTTGCAAATACATCTGCATCAATTTCGCGAGGTCATTGGCATTCCCAAACAAGCCCGCATGACCGCTAATACCGTCCAATAAAGCAGCCCCTTCATCATGCACTTTGCCATGAATCAAAGTCTTGCGGAATAGAGAGTCATATTCAGTAGGAACAATACGCGCTAAGGGAAAATACTTCTCGGCCTGATACACCAAGGTGCTCGCACCTAAAGGCTTGTAAAATGTCTCTGAAAGGTAATTTGTCCACGTTTTGCCCGTGATACGCGGTGCGATTTGGGGCAATAAATAGTAAGACAAATCCGAATACACATATTCCTTTTTCTCCCGCAATGCCGAATTTTTAATCGCATCCGTTAGTTGTGCACTGATGCTACGATGCGCCCAAAGGTTCGGTGCGACTTGAATCGGATATTCTTCCGAGGAAGCGTAGGAAAGCGTTCTGGGTTTCCAGCGCGTCACTTCCGACTTAATGTCCACACAGGAATCCCAAAGATTCTTCTGTGTACGAATGATTTTTTTGATACGTTCTTCTCCTGCCGCCTTCGTTAAATACTTTTCTAAGAACGAGTATTGCATGCCGTTTTTGGCGAAAAGCTGGTTAAACTTTTTGCTATGCACAATCATGTCGGTGCTATCAATGTAATCTTGCCAAAAAGGAATCCAGGCACGCAATCGAGCTTGGTGGGTCAATATGTCCAAAAACTTCAAATCCTTCTTGTTGCTTTGGGCGAATTCTGGAATCAGTTCGCCCATCGTTGTTTCCAAGGTGAATTTTCCTTGGTCCTGCCATTTCATCAAGGCTGGAATCGAGGTAGAAATTTTGGTAATCGATGCCAAATCGAAGATATCCGACTTCTTCAGCGGCTCTTTCGATTCATAGGTTTGGCTACCAAAAGCCTTGTGGTAAATCACCTTGCCCTCTTTGGCAATCAACACCACGACACCCGGAGCACCTTTGATATCGATGGCTTTTTGTGCCAAAGAATCGACGTGCTTATTCAAATATTGCCCAGAAATTCCCACAGCCTCCGGTAGCACATTGTATTGCAAACGACCTAAACTCGGAGTTAAAATCCCCATCCCCGCTGGATAATCTGCCGAGGCGCTAACAGGCATTTTTCCTTCCGCCGAGATACCGCCAAAAATCAAGGATGCCGCCGCTTCTTGTTGGGCCACCCCATCCTGATATGTCAATACCAATCCACCCAAATTCTTTAAATTCTCAAAAGACTTCAAGGTAAATGGATTGGCGAAATAGGATAAGATCGTTTTCGGTGTAGCAAAACGTTTAACGAGTGCTTGAATTGGGGCTTTGATCGCATAATTATTAACCGGTCGGTAAGAAATTCCATGCAAACCCATCAAGACGACATCGTAGTTTTTCAAGGCATTTTCTACCTTGACAATGCTCGAATCTGCGCTCAATTCATCCAAATAGAAATGCTCCATCTCGACGTAATTTTGGGCCAACTTCTGGAATTCTGTCGGAAATACGCCCCCATAATTAGCTTTACCGATTGCCAGCGTGGCAATTTTCAAGGTATCCAAACGGCGCAAAGGAATTAAATCGAACGGGTTTTTTAACACCGTCGCCGATTTCTCTGCGAGCGTGCGTTTGAGTAAATCCGCCTGCAGGGGATTGAGCTCTTCGATTAAGTTTTTGATTTCGGTAGGTTGGTAGTGATCAAGGCCCGCCCAAGCTTTGGCATTCAGAATGCGACGAACGCGTTTATCAAGTTCCGCTTCGGTAATTTCTCCTTCCGTTAAGGCTTTTTTGATCGCATTAAATGCGGCAGGAACATCGACAAAGGTTTCTAAAATATCATTACCGGCCAGGAAAGCTTTCACATTCGCCTGTCCTTCGGGAAACATTTTGGTGGCACCTTTCATGTCCATGGCATCGGTAAAAACGAGGCCTTCAAATTTCAGTGAATCACGCAATAAGCCTGTCACAATGGGTTTCGACATCGTCGATGCGAGCATGGCTGTGGTGTCCAGCGCAGGTATGCTTAAATGACCTACCATGACCCCCTGAAGGCCTTTTTTGATTAATTCGCGGTAAGGAAAAAGCTCCAAAGAATCCAATCGGTTGCGGCTATGCGTCAACACCGGAATGTCATAATGGGAGTCGACACCTGTGTCGCCATGCCCGGGAAAATGTTTGGCAGAGGTGATAATTCCGCCTTTTTGAAGCCCCCGCATGTAGGCAAGGGATTTATTTGTAACCGCATCGCGGTTTTCCCCGAAAGAGCGGAAGTTGATGACTGGGTTGTTGGGATTATTATTCACGTCGACCACCGGTGCATAATTGATATGCACCCCCATGCGCTTGCATTGTTGGGCAATTTGGAAGCCCATTTTCTCGATGAGCGCGTCATTACCTTGTATCGCGCCGAGCGTCATTTGGTAAGGGTAGCGAACCGTTGAGTCCAAGCGCATGTTTAGCCCCCATTCCAAATCCATGCCAATGAACATGGGTACTTTGGACATGGCTTGTAATTTGTTGACCAAGCGCGCTTGATTCGTCGGGTAACCGGCAAATAGCACGAATCCGCCAACGTGGTAATTGCGTACGATGTCGTAGAGTCGGGCCGTGTCATAGGTCGCATTCGTGTTCCCGCGCGGCATAAGCACTTGGCCGATTTTTTGGTCGACCGTTAGGCTTTTCATGACCGAATCCACCCATTTCGATTTGGTGTGGGGGAAAAGGTCGGTTTGGCTGTATGCGGATTTGCCTGAGGCGATGAATAACAAGGCAAGAAGAATGCGTTTGATCATGGGTAAAAGGAGGTAATGGATTGTGAAAATACGGAATCTTTGGGATTTTTTTGCTTGGATTTTCGTAAGCGGGAAAGGAATTGTATTTTTGGAGCTTAATAAGATGAACGTATGAGAAAAAAAATTGTTGCTGGAAACTGGAAAATGAATAAGACGGCTGCTGAGGCATTCGTGTTGGCTACTGAAGTAGCACAATTAGTGAAGTCGGAGGTTCCGGCAGATGTACAAGTGATTATGGCGACGCCGGCCTTGTATTTGACAGGTGTTTCTCAGGTTGTTGAGGGCATTGATAATTTAGCTGTTGCGGCACAAAACTGCCACGAAAAAGCATCAGGCGCGTATACGGGGGAGATTTCGGCGGTGCAATTGGCATCAGCTGCGATTCCTTACGTATTGATTGGTCACTCGGAGCGTCGCGAATATTTCGCGGAGTCGAATGAGCAATTAGCTGCCAAAGTGGATGCGGCATTAGCGAATGGTATCACACCGATTTTCTGCTGCGGAGAGAGTTTACAATTACGTGAAGGCGGAGAATTTTTAGCTTATGTAGCGGATCAATTAACGGCTAGTTTATTTCATTTATCGGCAGAGGAATTTGCTAAAGTTGTGATTGCCTATGAGCCTATTTGGGCGATTGGAACGGGCTTAACGGCTTCGGCAGGTCAAGCACAAGAAATGCATGCACATTTGCGTGTTCACATTGCTGCCAAATATGGCGCAAGCGTAGCAGATGATTGCTCGATTTTATATGGTGGGTCTTGTAATGCGAAAAACGCACAAGAGATTTTCGCGGGTCCAGATGTGGATGGCGGATTGATCGGGGGTGCTTCGTTGATCGCGGCGGACTTCATCACGATTGCAAAATCGTTTTAATTGGTGTGTTGGCGGGTAAACGCTGCCGGGGTCTTCAGACCCCGGCAGCGTTACTCCCCGAACGCTTTATATTCGAAAAAAGTATATCAATATGTTGGTAATCGCATTTGACGCGGATGACACCTTGTGGGTAAATGAACCCTATTTTCGCGAGAGTGAAGAGGCCTTTGCTGCCTTGTTTGAAGACTATTTGCCTTTGCATCAAACCCAACAAGAATTATTCAAAACCGAGATGGATAACCTGGCGCTTTATGGCTATGGGGTAAAAGGTTTTATGTTATCCATGATCGAGACTGCTATTCGAATTACGGATGGTCATTTGTCGGCCGAAGGAACCCAACAAATCTTGGAAATCGGGAAAGAATTACTCGATAGACCGATTGAAATTCTACCACATGTCGAGGCGGTCTTAGAAGCACTTTCCACAAAATACCGCCTGGTAGTAGCTACCAAGGGAGATTTGCTCGATCAAGAGCGAAAGTTAAAGAAATCAGGTTTAGCTAAATATTTCCATCACATTGAAATCATGTCGGACAAAAAGCCCGAAGATTATCAAAAATTAATCCGTCATTTAGACATTGCTCCCGCGCAATTTATGATGATCGGCAACTCGTTAAAATCAGACATTTTGCCGGTGTTAGAGCTTGGCGGACATGGGGTACATATTCCATTTCATACGACCTGGGCGCACGAGATGGTGAGCCATCCGGTAGAACATGACAACTTTCGTGAGATCGAAAACTTGGACGAAGTTCTCTCGTTTTTATAATTAGAAAAATTTATGGGATTGGGGTAGGCAGTTTATCAACAACTTGATAACAATGAGAATCATTATGCCCTTTACGCCGCCAGGAGGCGGGAAATAATCAGTTTGTTAGGCAGAAAGGTTTTTCCGGGAAGTGGAAGTGAAAAGGTGACGCTGCCGGGGTCTGCGACCCCGGCAGCGTCTACGCCAAGCTCCAACGATTAAGCCAGGGCTATATTGTCCAATAAACTTATTTAAACGCCTTCTGCGACAACCTCTTTCACTGCAGGCACCATTCGTGTCATCAAGGTCTCAATCCCCGCTTTAAGCGTCATTTGAGACGAAGGGCAACCCGAACAAGATCCTTGCAACAAAACCTTCATTTGACCCGTCGATTCATCGAATGAATGAAAAGTAATCGCTCCACCATCTGATTCTACAGCAGGTTTCACATATTCCTCCAAAACTTGCTTGATTTGGGTGATAATTTCTGAATCTGAAGATTCCCCTTCTTCGGCAAATTCCGAGGCAGGTAAAGAGAAAACAGGTTGTTTCTCGGCGAAATATTTCTTTAAGTATTGCTTAATCCCGAACAATTCATCCTCCCAAGCAGCATTTTCCGTTTTGGTCAATGTGATGAAGTTGTTGGTAATGAAGACCCGACGAACAAATTCAAAGCCAAATAATGCGACTGCTAATGGAGAATTTTTTTCTTTGGTCAAGCCATCTGCGGGTTGGGTATAGTCGAAAGACATGCCCTCCGGCAATAATTCCACATTAAAAACGAATTTCATCGAATGCGGATTGGGCGTAGATTCTGTATAAATGGTAACTGTCGAGGTAAGCATAAAGTGGAGTTATAGTCGCTAAACAGCCGAACAGCCATTAAGGTTTCGAAAAATAAAAAAAACCTGACACTTTCGTATCAGGTCTTCTCAAAATTCTACAGATGATTACTCAGCTGCAGCTTCTTTTTTCTTTGCTGGAGCTTTTTTCGCTTTAGGAGCTGCTTCTACCGCAACCTCTGCTACTGGAGCCGCTTCCACTGCTGGAGCTGCTTTTTTCGCCGGAGCTTTCTTCGCTACAGGAGCCGCTGGTGCTGCTGCTGCCACTGCTGGCAATACGTGCACAAATGAACGACCTTTAAATCCTTTTTTGAATGCTACGACACCATCCGCTAAAGCAAATAATGTATGATCTTTTCCTAGACCAACATTTTCACCTGGGTTGTGCGCTGTTCCACGTTGACGAACAATGATGTTCCCCGCGATAACTGCTTGGCCTCCAAATAACTTAACGCCTAAGCGTTTACTATGTGACTCGCGCCCGTTTTTCGACGATCCGGCGCCTTTCTTATGTGCCATGTTTTTTTATTTTATGCGTATAAAACGCTAATGTTCAATTATTTAACTGAGATACCTTCGATTAACACTTGCGTCAAATCTTGACGGTGTCCATTCATTTTTTGGTAAGACTTTCTACGTTTCTTTTTGAATACTAAAACCTTTTCGCCACGAACGTGTGCTACGATTTTAGCTTGAACAGTCGCACCAGCTACTGTGGGTGCTCCTACGGAAATCTTTCCGTCATTGTCAACAAGTAATACCTTGTCGATAACCAGTGCAGCGCCTACCGAACCCGCCAAACGGTGAGTGTATACGGTACGGTCTTTTTCTACTTTAAATTGCTGCCCGGCAATTTCTACGATTGCGTACATTTTATATGTATTTAAGTGAAACAATCCCACGAGGCCAGGTCGTTACCTTTACAAAGCCTTTTAAATGGGGTCGCAAATATAAAAAGTATTTACTATAAAGCAAAGCCTTATTCGTAAATAAATTCTCCATAAGTACTTTTTATGGTCAATTTCTTCGCAGGAGCGGCCTCCACACGTCCCACAATCTGTGCCGGAATACCAAATGATTGCGAAATTTGGATAATCTCCTCGGCAAACTCAGGTGCCACATAAAGCTCCATCCGGTGACCCATGTTGAACACTTTATACATCTCCTGGAAACTTGTTCCACTCTCCTTTTGAATCAAATCAAACAGCGGAGGAATCGGAAATAAATTGTCCTTAATCACATGAACCCCCTCCACAAAATGCATCACTTTCGTCTGAGCTCCACCAGAACAATGAACCATCCCATGTATCTGTGCGCGCATGGCACCCAAAATCGCCTTAATCACGGGCGCATAGGTACGCGTTGGCGATAAAATTAATTGGCCCACATTCAACGGTGTGCCCGGAACCGCTTCCGTCAAGGCGCGTGATCCCGAATAAACCAAATCCGAAGGAACGGATGGATCAAAACTCTCTGGATATTTTCCAGCTAGGTAATTGCCCAACACATCATGGCGTGCGGAAGTCAATCCATTGCTACCCATCCCACCATTATACGTTCTTTCATAGGTCGCTTGGCCATCTGAAGCTAGGCCAACAATCACATCACCCGCCTGAATATTGCCATTCGAAATAACATCGCAACGCTTCATTCGACCTATTACCGTGCTATCCACAATAATCGTCCGCACCAAATCACCCACATCTGCCGTCTCTCCTCCTGTGCTGTAAATTCCCAAACCATTCTCCCGCAACATCTCCAACACCTCTTCGGTACCATTAATAATCTCCGCGATCACTTCGCCCGGAATCAAGTTCTTGTTCCGACCAATCGTACTCGAAAGCAACATTTGATCCGTCGCACCGACACAAATCAAATCATCGGTGTTCATCACAACCGCATCTTGCGCAATACCTCTCCAAACCGAAATATCCCCCGTTTCCTTCCAATACAAATAAGCCAAAGACGACTTCGTCCCTGCCCCATCGGCATGCATGATGTTGCAATAATCCGCATCTCCACCCAAAATATCCGGGGAAATCTTGCAAAATGCCTGTGGAAACAAACCTTTATCTAAGTTGGCAATGGCCTTGTGAACATCTTCTTTAGAAGCCGAAACTCCCCGTTGCATGTAGCGATCGGTTGACATATTACGCTTGATTTAATTGAGCAAATTCTTTGGCAAAATACGTCAGAATCACCTGCGCACCCGCCCGTTTAATCGATAATAAACTTTCCAACATCGCCTTCTCGCCGTCCAACCAGCCATTTTGAGCGGCCGCCTTAATCATGGCATATTCGCCAGACACGTTGTAAGCTGCGATAGGTAAATGACTATTTTCACGCAACAAAGCAATGATATCCAAATAGGCCAAAGCGGGTTTGACCATCAAGAAATCAGCTCCTTCCGCCTCATCTAATTCCAATTCAATCAAGGCTTCCCGACGATTCGCAGGATTCATTTGATATGTTTTCTTATCGCCAAATTTAGGTGCCGACTCCAGCGCATCGCGGAACGGACCATAAAATGCAGAGGCATATTTAGCCGTGTACGCCATGATGCCCACATTTGAGAATCCCGCGCCATCCAATGCCTCACGCAAATACCCGACACGACCATCCATCATGTCCGACGGACCGATCAAACGAGAGCCAGCTTGCGCTTGTGCAATCGCCATTTTGGCAAGCACCGGCAAGGTTTCATCATTTAAAATTTGACCGTCTTTCACAATCCCGTCGTGACCATCGGAACTGTAAGGGTCCATGGCAACGTCGGTCAACAATGAAATCTCTGGAAAACGGCTCGAAACCGCATGAATAGCATCTAAATACAAAGAGCCTTTTCGGTGACTTTCAGATGCAATTGAGTCCTTGAAAGACTCCTCCACCTGAGGAAATAAAGCAAACGAACGAATGCCTAAATTGGCACATGCATCAATTTCCTTCAACAACAAATCAACAGAATAGCGATTAATTCCCGGCATGGATGCAATTGCCGTTTGCTTACCCGTTCCCGACTGAACAAACAAGGGAAATAACATGTCCTTCACCGACAGGCGAGTCTCCTCCACCATATCACGAATGACTGCACTCTGACGATTTCTACGCGGCCTTTGTAACATATCGAATGATTTAAGGCACAAAGGTAGGAATTATTGCGGCAGTTGGGAAAGGATCTTGCTTAATTGTCGCTCCAATAAATGTAATTTATCAACATGCTGGATAAATTCCCCGCGTGTCACAAAACCATAGCCCGCGTAGACCGACTCCGCAACTTCCATTTCGGGCTCCTCATCAAAAAATTGAGACAAATTGAATTGCAAAATTTCAGACATCTGTACCAAACGCGTTAAGGTCATTTCCGTCCTGCCTTGCTCTAATTTGGAATACGCCGAATTTGACATACCCAATTTCAATGCCACATACTCCTGGCTATACTCGTGAGAAATTCGAATCTTCCGGAGTCTTGCTGCATATTTTTTCATAAGGCAAGATAATGAATCGTATATACTCTCACGTTATGACCAAAACAACAAAAAGTGTCACAAATCGAAATAAACTTTCTTATTGTGACCTTCCAAAACCTTCAAGCCGACTAAAATCTACAATTGTTAAAATGCCTTCAGACTCAAACCTTAATCCCACCCCTTCCAATAATTCCGCAATGGCTGATTGTAAAGGCTCGGCTGATTCCACCCAAATAGACCAGAAATCGGCCAGCGATCCTTCATATACTTCCTCGACCAACGAATAAAAATCCTGTCGGGAATAGCCCTGTTTCAATCGGCCATAGCGTTTTTGCATCAACAACATGACGTCGCGAAGCGATTTGGCATGCTGAAACTTCCGACGAATCAAAAGATCCAAACCCAAAGCAACCAAAGCCCCCTTAAAATAAATCGAAACGCGCTTTCCGGGCAAAGCAGCGCCATAGCCGTCCAACCATAAATCGATTGAACTTTCAATCAAAGTCTGCTTGGAAGCACCATCCCGCTCAAAATGTAATTTCAAATTGCCGGCCAACAAATTCACATACTCCTCCGCATTCACAACGCCCGATGCCCACAAAAACCAATCCCCCAAATAGGTCGTAATACCCTCAATAATCCAGCCCGTATCGAAAACAACCGCCTTCGTATAATCATAAGGCAACAAAGCTTTCGGCCGGATGGTCGCCACATTCCACACATGGTACAATTCATGCGAACCCAACCCGATCAAATCTTCATACGAATCGCGATCCTCTGGACCTAACACCATCATCGTGGATTTCGTATGCTCTACCCCGTGATAAAAGGGCTTCGGACAAATCCACAACATAAAACGATAATCACGAACAGGGAATTCGCCCATGTAATCAAGCTGATATCCAACAAATTTTTGGTAAGCCTTCAACAATCGATCTGAGAAATGTGTCTTCGGGCCGACACCCTGTAAATAGAATTTCACCCCTTTGGCTTTCCAAGTATGTGTATGGAGTTGAGGCGCAGCCAAAAAGGGAGAATCGACCAGTTCGCGATACGTTTTCGCCCGAAATTTATTTCCGTAAGTCCTTAAGGAACAGGAAGTTTCGCACCCCCCTGCCGGCGTGATTTTCGCCGAAGAATCCCCCTCGAAAGGCACGAGCATGTCCGGCGAAAAACCCGCCGGCGGCAACACAACCTCCACCTCACATGCGCGGTTCTCCCCCCGATGTGGAAACAATAAACAATTCACAAAATTGATGTAAACCATCGATTCATCCACCCAAGATCCTCCCGCATCCGGCTGTTCCGCATGATATCGATACTTCAACGTAATCGGCCGTAAATCCGTCACCTCAATCGTCCACGAGGACAAATCCGACTTCACTACCGGTCCATGTGTACTCGTAACGGTCGCGATGTTTTTCGCAAAATGCTGCACCTGATATCGCCCCGGTCGCCAAATAGGCAAATGCAAGCGCAAAGGCCCCAGCCGCGAAGGCATCCATGTTAACTCAATATCCAACGCATGAAACGCTGGAGTAATTCGATAGGTTAATGTCCTCATGACAATACTTCTTGTAAAACCTGCAAAGACCTCAACTCCCCAAACGACTCCATATGCAAACCATAATAATAAATCAAGGCCCGTAAAATCGCCGCACGCTGCACCCGATTAACTCCAACGCCATCTCCATAATCTGCATTAAACAGGGCCTGAACCGTTTTGGCATCTAAATCGCCCATGCCTGGAACGCCGGCCTCACGCAACTGTTCCAAAAACTCACCCACCTGACCCGCATGAAATCCCAAAAACTCACTCAAACGCCACAAAAACTGCAAATGAAAATTCTCCAAATGCCCCTGACCCTGATCCAAAATCTGAAACGATTCCTCTAAAAACGAAAACAACACCGGATTCGCCTCCTCTTCCCGCAACACCTTACTCAATACTTCCGTTAAAAATAGAGCGATGCTCGACGAAGCAATATCAAACGGAATCTTCCGATACGGATAATAACATTTGGCCTCCGAGATCCGATGCAAGCCTTTTCCGGGCTTGTGATACACTTCTAAATCCAACAACGTTAGCGGTTGGAACAGCGCTATTTTATGTTTCGCCTTCGCAGAACGAACCCCATTTTCTACATAGGAACTGATACCAAATTCGGCGGTGTAAATGGTCACCAACAGGGACGATTCCCTGTATTTCATGTATTGAATGACAATACCTTTCGTTTTATTCAGCATGATCCAGGCCGATTTCGTGCTGCAAACGAGTCAAAATCTCTTCTGTTGTCGCATCCGCCGCAAAGCGAATCGGCTCCCGAAACTCGACCGTTAAAGTCGTATTTCGCTTACGCCACAATAATCCTTTCTTATCAAATGCCCTTCGGAATCCATTAATTCGCACCGGCACCACAATCGGATTTTCTCCTTTGATCAAATGCGCCGTTCCTTTTCGCAATGGGGCAAAAGCACGGGTCGTTCCTTGTGGAAAACTAATCACCCAGCCAAATTTCAAGCCTTTTCCTATCTTCTCCACAGCCCCTAAATCGACCTCGCGTTTCACATCTACTCCCTCCGCACGCCAAGAACGATTCACTAATATCGCACCGGCTTGCGCAAAAACACGCGGCAATAATCCATCATTTTTCATGGTTTCAGACGCAGCAACATAAAAGAGGTTAGAGCGCGGGGCCAATAAATAAAAAGGGTAATTCAGCGTATTGCGAAACCCCCATTTGACCGAAAAAAAGATGTGATATAAACAAACCACATCCATGAAATAAGTCTGGTGATTGGGTAAAAAAAGCACGCCTTCATTGGGTAAATTTTCCAGATGTTCCGTCCCAGTAATCTTTGTTTTATTGTAGACAGTCAGCCGATTATACGATATAAATCCCAAAACCATCATCACAATCCGCTTGAATAAAATCGGATTGCCAAAGGGGTCCCGCTCACCCAATCCGAGCGTATCCATGAAATGAAATACTTTGGCCAACTTTGACTGACTCATATTAAAATCCTCCTTTTTTCGATTTCGTTGCGGGCGCCGTTGATTTAACCGGCGCTGCCACTTTTTTCACTTTTTTCGTAGGCGTAGTGCCCCGATAATAGGCTAAGAAGCGCTTCAGAAATGCATCTTTTTCATCTCCTGCCGCTTCTACGACCGCCAATTTACCCTTTTTATCTGATTTAACCGCTTCTCGAATACTCGCAAGGAAGGCCGGATCCGATGAATAAACACCCAGTTCGCCATTGAAATAGGCGAAATAATACCACAAATCTTCCGACAATTCCCAATACCCATAAAACTCTTCTTTGCTCGGTTTTTTGATCACCTCCATGTATCCTTTCACCGTTGCATTGATATCCACCGGCCCCACATTCACCCATGGAATTCCCCCCGTAGAATAGAAAGCAGAGGTATTCGGAGACCAAACCCACGCAACATTCGAAAAGTTAATCGAATTCGCAAATTCTGGGGCCACCTTATCCAAAGCCATATGCACCTGATCCATTTTTGTCAGCATCGCTTCTTGAATCGGCTTACCTAGTACTTGAACGGCTCGTTTTAAATACGCATCTCGACGTTCTGGATCATCCGCCGGCTCACTTTGGATGCCTTCGTCCAACAAATATTTAACGATACGATCGCCCATGACCTTCAGCAATTTGACAGGATACGGAAATTGTAAATTCACCCAGGTGTCTAGTCGCGGCAATAAACTATCCGTTGACATGGTCAAATGACCAAAAGCCCGAATGGCCTGATTCCCTGTAAACAATTGAATGGGGCCTTCCGCCTCCACGCGGTGTTTATCGATAAACAATTGCATCTGCGTCTGCTTTCCTTTGACCTCATAGCGATCATTCGCCTCAATCACATCCCCTTCCGCCTGAAATAACACAGGATCTAAATCATCCGATTGAGGACTTAAAAAAGTTGGATACAGTCGATTTTGCGCATTGATAAAAATCCCCGCGGTAATCGGCCGACCGGCCTCATCGTGTACATCTTTGTTCAGCAATAAATGAGGCTCCTCGCCCTTACTATTCTCAAACGGAATCCAAGCCGCACGGAAATTTGGCAAACCAATCACCGGCCGAATAAATCCCTTAAAATTCAAATTGGGCAGGCGTGTATCCAAGAATACCTCCCCTTTAAATTGCTGATGCTTGCTGAAACGAAGGGGCACTTTCTCAGACAAAAGACCATCCGCCGTGATGTAATTCTTGCCCTCAAAATGAAAATTTCGAAGTGCTACAGAAACGGTGTCCCCATCACTTCGCGGAAATTGATAGTTGGCCTCCCCTTTCCAGCCGGCGGAATTTCCCTCTGTTATTTTTAAATCTTTCAACAGGTGCTTCCCACTCAGCACCGCTTTGGCGCCAGAAAAAGGCTTAAACGCGCCATCTTTTTGGATACCCAAAACGCCTTTTTCGGGATACAAAAGCGCGGAGCCCACTTCAACTTCCTTCACGCCACTCAACGCCAAATATTGTGCTTTTAAGTCATACGCTGCGGTTGTCGCCTTAATCGTAGAACCCGCAATGCCTGTGCTATCCAAACTTTTTAGCTCAAAGCCTTGTTGGCCGCCCAACAAAAACCGTTGATTCGTCAAATCCCAGGTCGCCTCAGAAAGACTACTTTGGTAGGCCACATAAGGAAAGGTAATCGCCGAACCCATGTCGCCTTTCATCGGCCGAATAACAATTTTATGCGTCGACATATTTGCTTCCAGCGCCACGCGATCCATGAAAACAGCCGGCGGGAAAAGCGCCATTTGCTTGCCAATCTTCAGGTTCGCTTCTGAAGCAGTCCAGGTTACT
The DNA here is from genome assembly GCF_032470275.1 of Aquirufa regiilacus. NCBI lineage: Bacteria > Pseudomonadati > Bacteroidota > Cytophagia > Cytophagales > Flectobacillaceae > Aquirufa > Aquirufa regiilacus. The sequence continues at coordinate 48,074 of NZ_JAVNWW010000002.1, read as the reverse complement.
GCATCAAAACGGAAATTAGACGACTCCATGACCCCGTCTTGTAACGTTAAATTTCCCCGACCGAAAACTTGTTTTTGGTGCATACCCAGCGAGCCGATCAACTGCACTTCTTTGTTGTAAAGGGATATAGCCTGTTTAAATGGACGCATCCAAAGGCTATCCTGCTGCTGCATCCAAGAGAAACGGTGCTCGCCCATTTGCATATTCGGAAATCCTTTGCCTTGCATGGAAGCTTCCAAGCCTGTTGCAATCAAGGAATCAGGATAAAAATGGGACTCTTTTTGGGTGGCCTGCAATGCCAAATAATTTAAGGTCCCCGAAGCGCTTAACCCTCCCTTGTTCATCAATAATGGGGATTTTAATAGATAGCTTCCCTTTGATTTATAGATAGCAAGCGCCTGTTTTTGATTAAACGAGAAGCCAAAGCTTTGATCGGGCATTAATACCAAAGAAGACTTGAATGTGGGAAACAAACCATCCGAATAAAAACTTCCCTCAAAGGTGATTTCCTTTTGAGTCAAACTGTCTAGCTCAATGCGTGGAACTTGAAAATAATGCTTCTTACCATATACGCCCGAGGCACGCCAAGGTTCATCAAAATAGGAAACAACGCCTTTCGGAATAATCAATTTAGGAAAGGCGGCCAGTCCCAGTCGGCCGGATTTATTATTCGGTGGAGCTAATAAAATGTGCCCCGCTTCATAACGAAACTGCCCACCCAGTTCTCGATTTGTCCCTTTTCGCACGAAGGTAATTGAATCAATTTGGGGCAGATTAATCGAATACTCCGTGAAATTAAAGCGGAATCCCTGGCCACGGAAGCGGTAATTCCCAATCTTAATTTCTCCCATGAAATCAAAATCGCGCCCTTGACCAAACACAATCTGATTATCCGAAGGAATAAAATTCGCCTTCAAAGAATCCGACACCATCACTTCCTTTATGCCTCGAATGACGAGTTTTTGTTGGCCTAAATCCAAGGAAATATTCGCCGTATCCTTGGCCAACATTCCCCCAAAGGAAGGCACATAAAAACGATCAAAATCCTTTTGCGCATATTTCACCTGCGCATAATGGCGCCCCAAACGCGTAAAGGAAACCTCGCCAGTCGACTCGTCAAAATTCAAATAACCCGCATGCTTGAATTGCTGAAATCCTCCCTTTAATAGTTGGGGATCCTTCTTATTCGCCGCCGCGATATCAAACAAATTCGCTTGGCTTCGTTTGATGATTGCTAAATGATTATACAAAATCCGAATCGGGTCATAGGTTAATATGCCCTGCTGGCTATCCAATCTGCCCGCATCAAAAAAGTCAAAAGACTCCACCCAGGCGGGGTTTTGGCTTTTCCCCGACAAGCGGAAAAAATCCATCTTTTGAGTATCACCGTGTAAAACACCTAGATCCGCCGAAATCGAAACTTGGTGAAAGCTATCCTCGAAACGTATTTCTTCCTGGGTAGGTTTGAAATGCCAAGCGGCTTCGGAAGGAATCCAATTGGCAGTAACAAAGCCATGGTACAAAGAATCCTTTTTGCCTACATAACCAACGAAAGCCCCTTCCTTAATCTGAATAGATTCGTTGGGCTGCATCAAGGCTTGCGTCGTCCATATTTCCCCCAACTTCCTTAGAGGCCCCCAAATCTCTACCCGTGCGGGTTTATCCTTTGATCCAATCAGCCCTCGCTGATCCCCTCGTACGAGCAGTCGACCAAATCCTTTGAAGTAATTTCCTTGGATAGCTTGAGAAACAATTTGCTTGGATCGAAATTCGATGTCAAACGCAGGAGAACCCGCCTTCTTTTTCAATTGCATCCGTAGCGCCCCCAAAATGGCTTGCTTACCTTCTTGCCAAGTCATTTCCTCGCTTAGCAAATAGCCTTTACGCGGATTAATTTGGAATTGATTTAAGTTCAAATTTCCCTGATCAAGCCTTGCATGATCGCCAAAAAACAAGCGGTCTTTAACCGAAAAAAGAATTTGTTTCGCGGATAGTCGTAAACTATCCTTGTTTAGGATCGATTCAAAAAATGCCTCATCCCACACCAAAACCGGCCCAGGGCTTTTCGCTTGATATTGAATCCACGTTTCCGCGGGACTATCCGATGATGGCGTATCCCAGTTGTCGGCGGGAACAGCCGTGCTATCGACATCCTGCCAACGAACCGACAGGTTTCCTTGCACACGGATGGCGTAATTTCCTGTTTGTAATAGTTGTTGGTTATACTGCCAACTATCCACTTGTTCGTAAAAATCAATCGCGAGTTTGCCTACTTTCCGGTTGGCAAGCTCTTTCGCGACACCTAGTAATTCCTTCTGTAAATTTGGCTTTGCCTGCAAAAAAGTACGAGCAAACAAATACGAAAACTGAGGTGTTTTATACCCCACCGTGCGCATGTGTTGGGCCCGCTCAAAGAATCCCGACTGGCTGTCTTGCGCCAAGAGGCTTTGCAATTGTTTCACGACAAGGGGTGCATCAGAATACTTGCTTTGGCTGATGCTTGAGCATAATTCAGACACGAGCGTCGCTTGAGTATTTTGTTGGGCATGCGCCAATACTGGCCCAAAAGCCAGTAAGCCAACCCAGAAAAATAAACGCAAACGCCTCATAGGGGGTAAAAATACAAAAAAGCCACCACGAATCGCATCAAGTCTTTCCGCAGATTTATGTAAATTACCATTCTAATCCATTGATATGTCCAACGTACTCACACAATTTGCCCAAATTAAAGCCTTTGTATTCGATATAGACGGCGTCATGACAGATGGCAGCGTCCATGTATTAGAAACGGGGGAACATTACCGAACCTTTCACATTCGAGACGGATATGCCATCGAAAAGGCGCGTGAGGCGGAATACAATTTGTGCGTGATTACGGGCGGAGGCCATAAAGGGGTCAAAAAAAGACTCGAAAATCTCAAGTTTCAGGATATTTATTTTGGCTTGGGCGGAAAAGATAAACTAGAAACTTACCTGGGCTGGTTGGATAAAATGGGCCTGGACGAATCGGAAATTTTATACATGGGCGATGACGTTCCCGACTTAAAAATTCTTTCCCGGCCGGCATTATTAAGCACATGTCCGGCAGATGCTATTCCGGAAATTCAGCAAGCCTGCAAATATGTTTCTCCGTTTGGTGGAGGCAAAGGTGCGGTGCGGGATGTGATTGAAAAAGTAATGAAATTACAAGGCAACTGGCCTGCTTAACGATACTAAAATGGCATTAATTGTTCCGATAAAGGGTGTTTCCCCGCAATTTGGTGAAGAGAATTGGCAGGCTGCAAATGCGACCATCGTAGGAGATGTGACTTTTGGGTCGCATTGTACGGTTTGGTATAACGCGGTTGTTCGAGGCGATGTGAACCGCATCCGCATCGGCAATTACAGCAACATTCAAGACGGTGCGGTGATTCACTGTACCTACCAAAAGACGGAAACACACATCGGAAATTATGTGTCCATCGCGCACAATGCGATCGTTCATGGTTGCACGATTGAGGATTATGTACTCGTGGGTATGGGTGCAATCATCATGGATGGCGCCGTGATTGAAACTGGATCGATCATCGCAGCAGGTGCCGTGGTTACCCAAAATACCCGTGTTCCCGCCGGCAGCATTTATGCGGGAAATCCAGCGAAATTACTCAAGCCTGTTAGCCCAGAAGCCGCCGAAGTATTCATGCGCACGGCGATGAATTATTTGGAATATGCGGGGTGGCAAAAATAGACGTTAGACGTTGGACGTTAGACATTGGACGGAAGACTAATATTTTAACCCTAGGTTTTTACCTAGAGATTCCGAAGTCTGACTTTATAACCCTAGGCTTTAGCCTAGGGATCCCCAGACTAAAGTCTGGGGCTATGAATAAGACCTTAACATTTCCCTTCTGTATTCTCTTAAGACTATTTCCCTCCGGACTAATGACAAGCGACTGAAGACCGAGGTTTATAACCCTAGGCTTTAGCCTAGGGATCCCCAGACTAAAGTCTGGGGCTATGAATAAGACCTTAACATTTCCCTTCTGTATTCTCTTAAGACTATTTCCCTCCGGACTAATGACAAGCGACTGAAGACCGAGGTTTATAACCCTAGGCTTTAGCCTAGGGATCCCCAGACTAAAGTCTGGGGCTATGAATAAGATATTTACATTTATCTTCTCTCTTTGCTCCGGACTATTTCACTCCGGACTTCATGCTGACCACTCCTAGCTCCCTAACCCATCCGCAATCACCCGATCATTCGCCAAGCGTGGAACCTTATTTTGACCCCCTAATTTTCCTTGTGATTTCATGTAATCAATAAAGGCATTGGGTTGCAAAATCGTCAACTTTAAAGGCTGCAAAACCTTTCCGGTAATCAAATCCTTGTAATAGATGTTTTGGGCGTTCATAGAGGCCTCTAAAACGGCCTGGAACTTCGTGGGATCCTGTGGAGCTTGGGCAAATTCAACTAACCATTCATGGTAGGGTAATTCTCCTGCCGAAGGGTTTACTTGCGGCGCTAAGGTAAATTCAACAAGCGAAGCCTCCGGACAAGCCTTTAGGGCCTCGGCCATGGCGCGTTCCGCCTCTTCTGCAATCACATGCTCCCCAAATGCCGAAATAAAATGCTTAATCCGACCTGTCACCACAATCCTAAATGGATTTAATGATACAAACTTCACTGTATCGCCAATCGAATATGACCAAAGTCCTGCATTAGTCGACATGAGTAAGGCGTAATTAACGCCCAACTGCACCTCTGAAAGCATCAGACGCTTTGGCGTCGCTGTGAAATAGGTGTCTGTGGGAACAAATTCAAAAAAGATTCCGCCATCCACATTCAACAACAATCCCTCCTCTCCCGTCGAATCCTGAAAAGCAATGAAACCCTCGGATGCGGGATAGGTTTCTACGACATCAATGTCACGGCCTATCGAATCCATCAACTTCTGGCGATAAGGCTCAAAATTCACGCCTCCCGTGACGAACAATTGAAAATCGGGAAATAGATCACCAATTTTTTGGCCCGACAAAGTCTCTAGCCGATCAAAATACATCTGAACCCAGGGTGGAATTCCGGAGATCAAGCCCATGCGCTCTTGCATGGTTTCTTGCACGATAGCCTCCAATTTCTCCTCCCAATCCTCAATGCAATTCGTTTCATACGTTGGCAATTGATTGCTGCGCAAATAGCCCGGAACGTGGTGATTGACAATCCCCGACAAGCGTCCCGTAGGAATTCCGTGTTTCGTCTCAAGCGCAGGAGAGCCCGACAAAAAAATCAATTTTTGGTCTAAAAATGCAGAATTACCAGAATAGTTCACATAATGCAACAAGGCATCACGCGCACCCGAAATATGGAAAGGCATCGATTCCTTCGAAATAGGAATGTATTTGGCACCGGAGGTTGTACCCGACGTTTTGGCAAAATACGCGGGCTTTCCAGGCCATAAAATATTGGGAGAACCCAATACCATTTCATCGATGTAAGTCTTTAAATCTTCGTATTCAGCGATGGGAACACGGATTTTGTATTCTAAATAATTACGAATTTTGTCGAATTCATAGGCCTGACCAAAGATGGTTTGCTCCGCCTTTTTAAGGTTATTCTTGAGCCAATTTTCCTGAATTTGAATCGCCTGCGCGTGACTCTTTTGGTGTTTTTTTACCACCTTACGCGCAAATGGTTTCGCAAAAAAGGATTTAATTCCCATGATTACCTACTTAAACACGCCTTGCGGATCAGGCAATTTTTCCGCCAAACTATGTCCTAAATTCAAATCCAGTTGGGTGATGTCCAACTTGCGGCACTCGTGCAAATAGGCCCAAGCGTTTTCGTATTTTTCTTGTAAAAACGCCACTTGCGCACGCTTCATCCAAGCCGTCGCATAATTCGGTGTTTGAACCAAGGCTTGCTGCAAAAGCGCATCTGTTTCATCCAAAGTCCCACAATCCATCGTTTTCAAGTAACAACTCAATTTCACAATCGCCAAATCCACACGAAGTATACTTTGTGTACTATCTAAGGCCAAACCTTTGGATAGAAACTCGATTGCTTTTGGAAAATCTTGTCGCTGAAAGGTGATGACACCCAAGCCCCAATAAGAATCAACGGCCTCATTATCAAGTGCTTGCACGAGATTAAATCGATACGTTGCGGTATCCAAATAACCCGAAGAGACAAACTCCCATGCCCGCTCAGAAAAGAATTCGACCGCCTCTTTGCGTGAACCAAAACTAGCATCACACGACTCCACAAACTCCGATAATTCTTTTTGGTCTTTAGCTGATAATGCCTTTTGTCCATAAAGTGGCAAATATTTGGCCTCTTTTGGCGCTGCAGCTTGTTGGGCCATCGCGAGGCTGCCAACAAACATGAACAAACTGATTAGTAGTACTTTCATCGCTGCAAATCTACCTTTTCTTTTTAGATGATGGTGCTCCTGGACGAAATTTTGCGTTTTTTCCGGGTCGATTATTCCGTTGAGGGGGTTTTGGCGTTGAAACGGCACCGCCTTTGGGGCCTGTTTTTGTGACCGCTTTACGCGTAGGTACTTTTTTGCCACTTGCTCGCGCTTTGATCACCCATTTTTTCTCGTGGAACGCACCTTGAAAATCGGGATCCTCGCGTTTGCGTTGATCATCCACGGCACGTAACATATCTTGTTGTTCAACAAATGGCGTCTCTTCACGGTTAATTTCTGCCGGAAGGTCCTGAATTTCAATTGTTTGCTGAATTATTTCTTCAATTTTGGTCCAGTGATATTGTTCTGCCAAGGTAATAAATGTAATCGACTCACCTACCTGATCCGCGCGACCCGTCCGACCGATCCGGTGGACATAATCCTCGTAAATCAAGGGCACATCAAAGTTGATTACATGGGAAACCTTGGGAATATCGATTCCGCGTGCAGCCACATCGGTCGTCACGAGGATACGAACCAAGCCTTCGCGAAATTGTTGCATGGCATTAATACGCGTATTTTGGCCCTTATTCGAATGAATTGCACGTACTTGGTCTTCGGGTAATACCTTACGAATTAAATATTTTTCGACCTGATTGGCAACGTCCTTGCTCCGACAAAAAACCATGACGCGTTCAAATCGATCTTGTTTCAGAAAATAGGCCAAGGCGTTAATTTTTGTACTCAAATTCGGTGCTTCGTAAACAAATTGAGTCACCTGACTGGCCGGAGTGGCTTGTCGGGTAATTTCAACCTTTTGAGGAAACTCCAAAAACTCATGCGATAAGTTTTCTACTTTTTCTGGAAAAGTCGCCGAAAACAACCCATTTTGGCGCTTTTTATAAGGGATTTTTTCGAGTATTTCACGAATCTGCGGCATGAAACCCATGTCCATCATTTTATCCGCCTCATCTAAAATCAAAATCTTCAATTCCTTTACAACGATTACGTCCTTGCGATACAATTCCAAGAAACGACCCGGCGTAGACACCAAAATATCGATACCCGCTTCCAATGCTTGAATTTGGGTTTTAGGCCCAAGACCTCCATATAAAGCCAATATTCGCAAATCGGTCTCCACCGCCAAACCCACCATCACTTCATGAATCTGCATGACCAATTCCCGCGTAGGTGCCAAAATCAAGGTACGTGGATTTTTCCCTTGCGCATATTTACAACGCATTAAAATCGGCAAAGCATAAGCAGCCGTTTTACCCGTTCCGGTTTGTGCAATACCAAGAACATCGTGGCCTTGCAACATGAGGGGAATCGCTTTCTCTTGAATCGGACTCGGTTTAACATATCCCAACGCGTCGCATGCACGACATAATTGAGGATTTAATCCAAGTGAAGAAAAATCAGTCATATGATAAATATTGATGAAGGGACAATTTCCTCCGTGGAATTCCGTTCACGAGCGCTGCCGGCGCCCGATTGCAATTCCTCGACAAAGGTAGGCAAAATAAAATTCCCTACCTTTGAAACAAAAATTCTTCTGAATATGCGAATTTGGGGCATTCGAATCCTCTTATGGGCCATCATCTCCTTCGCCAGCGGCAGTGTTGCGTCACTTTTCCTCTGGGGCTTGCAACTCATCGCAGAAAATCGACAAACTTATTTTTTACTAGGACTTCCTTTGGTTGGTCTATTACTCGTATGGATTCGCAAATGGTCGTTCACCATATTGGGAACAAACGACCTCATCAAGCAACTTCATGGGGAAGCATCATTAACCTCGATTTTCCAGACACCCTTTACATTAGCCAGCACCTGGTTAAGTCATCTGGTCGGAGCATCTGTAGGTAGGGAAGGGGCAGCAGTATTCATGGGCGGCTCAATCGCAAACGCGAGCACCGAGCAATTCAATATATCGAAGGAGGAAAAATCCATATGGCTGCGCGCCGGAATGAGCGCTGGCTTTGCGGCAATTTTCGGAACACCTTGGGCCGGCTGTTTTTTCGGACTCGAAATGAAAGAAGTGGGCAAAATTCATTTTCGCTCTTTTTTCGCATGCCTCTCCTCCGCTTTTGCAGCAAATCTAGTAAGTCTCCACGTGTACGGCACAAAACACGTTTTGTATCCACATATTTTACTACCCGAAATAACACCCGTATTTTGGGCCAAATTAGCGCTTATTGGCCTATTTTTAGCCCTCATTGCTCGCATCTATTCGCGCTTAGAATCGATTATTTCTTTTGCGTCTGATAAATTACCTATACAAGCTTACCAAAAAGCGATTCTCGCGGGTTTGATTTTACTAGCACTCTTTCAATTTCCTGAATTTCAAGAAAGCATCGGATTGGGTTCCGAATATTTACGTAGACCCTTTGAAGAAAATTTTAATGCCAGATATTTTGCCGTCGAAAAGCTGATCGCAACTTGCTTAAGTGTTGGACTCGGATTTAAAGGGGGAGAGGCGACACCCTTATTTTTGATTGGCGCTTATGCAACAGCAGGACTAACGCAAATACTTGAATTACCGGGTCCCTTCTTAGCTGCCATCGGTTTTACCTGTTTATACATGGGCCTAACCAAAACACCTATCGCTGCCATGTGCATGGGTGTCGAACTCTTTGGGTATGATGCCTGGTTTTGCTACCTAATCGTAACAATCATGGTTATCTACTTAGCAGGTCACAAAGGTATTTTCAATTCACAAACATGGGCAAACTATCTGCCCAAACTCCCTTTTTAATATGTTCCATTTCTTCTTCGACAACTACCTCACTTACAAAGAAGCGCGAATTCAAAAGCGCCGTTTTGATGAAAATACTTGGCAAGAACTTGTACAAGCGTGGTCAAATTCGCCCTTATTACACGTAGAACAAATTGGAGAAACCTTTGAAAAAAGAGCGATTCATGAAATAACATTTGGCCAAGGACCCATTCAAGTAATTGCTTGGTCACAAATGCATGGAGATGAAGCAACCGCAACCATGGCTTTGTGTGATATCTTCAACTTTATCAACTCAAATAACCCATCTTTTTCTGAAATAAGGGAAATATTGCATCAAAATCTGACCATACACTTCATTCCTTATTTAAACGGTGATGGAGCCGCACGATGGACACGCGAAACAGCTTTGGGCATCGACATGAACCGGGATGCACAAAACCGATATAGCCCAGAGGCCCAACTACTTTCTGATTGGGCAGACCGAATCAAACCCACTTTTGCCTTTAATTTACACGATCAAAATCGATTGTATTCTGTTGGAAATTCTGCTCATCAAACACATATCGCCTTCCTCGCAACAGCTGCAGATGAAGCAGGAACTTGGACCGAATCTCGACTACGCGCGGGTAAATTAGCCAATCGATTAACGCGCTTCACGCAGGAAATCATTCCAAATAAAGTGGCTAAATGGACAGATGAATTTAACGCGAGGGCGTTTGGAGACACCTTCCAACAAAGAGGATATGGTTTGCTATTACTCGAATCAGGCGGGGCTGGATGGGACCTGGAAAAACAATCCTTGCGCCAACTAAACGCAGCCATATTACTCGATGCATTTTACAGCGTAGCAACCGGAAATTATCAGCAAGAAAATACCGACATCTATGAGGCATTGGAAACGAACGAACGACAGATATTTGATATAAAACTAACAAAAGCACCCTTGGAACCAACAGGTAAAATCCGTGCAGATATAGGAATAAACCTAAAAGAAACCGCATCCGACAAAACCAATATTCAGTATTCTTGGAGCATAGAAGAAATAGGTAACTTAGCCTATATGCATGCGCTGCATACCATAGATGCAAGCCAATTTGATTACAACCAAACCATAAACTTAGGCGAAGAAATAAGTGATTTGATCTTCAAAAAAGGAGGGGAAACAACTTTTGATTTACGTACTTTTACAGCCAAAATAAAATAAACATATGACATCATTACCCGTAATCATCATTGGAGTAAATCCATTTGCACTAGAAGTGGCGCATATATTCCAACAAAACAATGTAGTAATCTATGGTTTTTTAGATGACGATGTTAAGAAAAAAGACACCATGATTGGTGAGATTCCCGTATTAGGAACAACAGAAGATGAGAGCTATTGGGGCTTAATCGGTAAGTCTTGTGCTGTATTCGTGGCGCTTGAAAACCCAACCGAGCGCAAGAAAATGATCGAATTAATCGAAGAAGATCGAAAGACAAAACCAGTTCACGCCATTCATCCAAGTGCACAAATTGCCAATGTGAAAAGCTTAGCCTATGGCATATTCATTGGGGCCAATGTAGTCGTTGGTGCAGAAACAAAAATCGCAGATCACGTCATCGTGGGTCCTGGATCAATCATTGAAACGGGCGCAAGCGTTGAAGAATTTAGCCAAATTGGCGCCGGATCTGTCATCGGAAAAGAAGCCCAAATCGACAAAAATGCATTCATTGGAATTCATTCTACCATTGTGGGTAGCATCAAAATAGGGAAGGGTGCAACTATTGGCGCAGGCTCTGTTGTAATAGAAAATATCCCTGCAAGCAAGCGTGCTTTCGGAAATCCAGCCAAAATACTATAGTTTTTGTATGTTGTGTGGCTCAACGAGGTTCATAAAGTGAAACCGTAAATAAAGTTGGGCCACCACAATAACATCCTCCATGCAATAGGCTTCAATGCGGCCTAAATTACCCTCCTTGTAATACACATCGTGTACCTGATCCCCAGAAAGATCTGATTTAGCTCCATCGATTCCCATCATTTCAGCAAGTAACTCCAGCGAAGTATAGTTTTTTCGGTCGCCAAAACGCCACATTTCCATCGTATCCTGGTGAATGATTTCCCATGGTTTTTTACCCTGAACTTGAAGCGCCTTGGGAATTTCGAGATTATTTGCCAACATTCTTCTACACAAATACGGAAAATCAAACTCCTTTCCATTGTGTGCGACCAATGTCAATTCTTTCGACTTATATGTCTTATTGATAAACGCAGAAAACTCCTTGAGAAGCTCTTTTTCGTCATGATGCGCAATTGTTTTGACCTTTAAGCTAAGCTGCTGGTCTTTGTTGACATACAAAAAACCCATACCTATCACGATCACCCGACCAAATTCTGCAAACAATGCAGCACGGTCGGCATATAGATCCTCCAAACTCAGCGCATCAACATTATATAAATTCTTCGCTTTTTTTAGCCAGAATTCTTGCATCCGCTCCGAAATTCGGGAAAAATCGGATTCTCCTGAAACGGTTTCAATATCAAGAAATAGCGTGTTTTTAAAGTTCATTTATTTCGGGCTTAGGCAATGTTTCACGTGAAACATCTTCGGGATTGAATTGGAAAAGTTCTTGAAGGTTGGCTAGTACGCGTTGCTTAACTTCAGCTAAATCAACCTCGCGACCAAGTTCCTGTTGCAAGGAGGTTACGCCCTTTGTGGCAATTCCACAAGGTACAATGTGGCCAAAGTAGGAGAGGTCTGTATTCACATTTAAAGCGAAACCGTGCATGCTAATCCAACGAGACGCTTTCACGCCAAAAGCGCAAATCTTCCGCGGATTATCCGATTCGGGATCTATCCAAACTCCTGTTAGGCCTTCGATGCGCCCCGCCACTAAACCATAATGTGCACAGGTGCGCATAATCGCTTCCTCCAACATGCGGAGATACAAATGGATATCAGTAAAGAAGTTTTCTAAATCAAAAATGGGGTAGCCAACCAGTTGGCCCGGTCCATGATACGTAATATCGCCGCCCCGATTAATCTTGAAAAAACTTGCGCCAATCGTATGTAAAAACGATTCTTGCATCAACAAATGAGATTCGTCGCCACTCTTTCCCAAGGTGTAAACATGTGGGTGTTCGCAGAACAAAAGAAAGTTGGGGGTAGTGCTCACATTCGCCTCGGCGAGATTTCGATTCCCTAATTTAATCGCCGCCGTGTGTGCCATCAAGGACTCTTGTAGATCCCAGGTCTCCTTGTATGGCACAAGCCCTAAATCAAGAAACTGGACATTTTTATTTGGCATGCAGATTATCAAGTTACTGTTATGTGAGTACCCAAGAAACGCGTTCTTTTGGGAAAGCAAATATACAAGAATGGCGAAACATTTAAGACTTGGAAAAAAGGCGGAATATCTGGCAACTGATTATTTGCGCAAAAAAGGCTATTACATACGTGATAAAAACTACCGCAGCGGGCAGGCGGAAGTAGATATTGTGGCGCAGAAAAGCCACCGATTATATTTCATTGAAATCAAATCAAAACAATCGATGCGCTACGGAGAGCCCGAAGAACAAATCGGAAAGGGCAAGATACGGCGCTATCACCGGGCCGCGGAAAGCTTTCAGTTGGAAGAAAAATGGCACGGAGAAATACAGTTTGACTCAATTTCCATTACTTTTTTTCCACAAGCTGTCAAAATCGAGCATTTCGAGGATGCTTTTTCGTAAATTCGCGGTTTAATAAACGAATATGATCAGTTTCCACACAGAAGATGTTTCTTTCAAGCTGCAAGACAAAATCAAGCACAAGCAATGGCTACAAGCGGTTGCGAAAGAAGAGCAAAAAAAGATTGGCGAGTTGAATTATGTTTTTTGTTCCGACAGCTATCTATTGGAGATCAACCAGAGTTATTTACAACACGACACCTATACGGACATCGTGACATTTGACAATTCGGATGATGCCAAAATCATCGAAGGGGATATCTTTATTTCTTATGATCGAATCCTAGAAAACGCAGCAAAATTCGGAACCGAGAGCAGCGAATTACAGCGCGTCATGGTGCACGGATTGTTGCACTTATGTGGATATAAGGATAAGGCGAAGGCCGACAAAGAATTGATGACGAGTAAGGAAAATTATTATTTGGCAAAAAGATAAAACGTGTTCCACGTGAAACATAAAATAAGATGATGCAGAATTCATATGATGTAATCGTAGTAGGAGCGGGGCATGCGGGCTGTGAAGCGGCACACGCGGCAGCGCAAATGGGCTCGAAGGTTTTGCTGATTACAATGAACATGCAAACGATTGCTCAGATGTCATGCAACCCGGCGATGGGAGGAGTGGCGAAGGGCCAAATCGTTCGCGAGGTTGATGCGCTAGGCGGGATGTCTGGAATTATTTCAGACAAAACGATGATTCAATTTCGCATGTTGAATCGTTCGAAGGGCCCGGCCATGTGGTCTCCAAGATGTCAGTCGGACAGAGCCCGCTTTGCCGAAGAGTGGCGCTGGGCGCTGGAACAAAATGCCAATGTCGATTTTTGGCAAGACTCCGTGGAAGGATTGATTGTTGAAAACGACGAAGTAAAGGGTGTGAATACCCGCTTAGGTATGCAGTATTTTGCACCGACCGTCGTGTTAACGAATGGCACGTTTTTAAATGGATTGATTCACATTGGAGAAAAGCAATTTGGAGGTGGGCGCATGGCCGAACCCATGGCAGGAGGTATCACGGAACAGCTGATCCAATTGGGATTTGAGGCGGGTCGGATGAAGACCGGAACACCACCACGTGTGGACGGTCGGAGTCTGGATTATTCCAAAATGGAAGAACAAAAAGGCGATGAAAATCCAAGTTCATTTTCATACTTATCGAAGTCTCCCATTCAAGAGCAGCGCTCTTGTTGGATTACACATACAAACGAAAAAGTACACGAGGTCTTACGCAAAGGCTTTGATCGCAGCCCCATGTTCGCGGGACGCATCAAAGGATTGGGTCCGCGTTATTGCCCATCGGTAGAAGATAAAATCAATCGTTTTGCCGACAAAGATTCGCACCAAATTTTCGTTGAACCCGAAGGTTGGAATACCGTTGAAATTTATGTGAATGGATTCTCGACTTCCCTGCCAGAAGACATACAGTTTGAGGCGATCCGGTTGATCCCGGGTTTTGAAAATGCGAAAATGTTCCGACCAGGCTATGCCATTGAATACGATTATTTCCCGCCGACGCAATTGAACGCGACCTTGGAAACCAAACGTGTTTCGGGTTTATATTTTGCGGGACAAATTAACGGAACGACAGGCTATGAGGAGGCGGCTTGCCAAGGTTTAATGGCAGGTATCAATGCACACCAAAAAGCACATAAGAAAGAGCCATTTACTTTGTCGAGATCGGAGGCTTACATTGGGGTTCTCATTGACGATTTAATCAACAAAGGTACGGATGAGCCTTATCGTATGTTTACGTCACGCGCAGAGTTTAGAACCTTGCTGAGACAAGACAATGCTGATGAACGCCTAACCGAAAAAGGCTTTGGCTTAGGCTTGGCAACACAAGAGCGTTTGGATGCGTATTTAAATAAAAAGGATCAGGTCGCAGCGTTAATTGAAACCATACAGACGACCAAAGTAAAACCTGCCGAAATGAATGATTGGTTGCAAAGCCAAGGGACAGCGACGCTGAAGGAAGGGGCTCCACTAATCAATTTATTGAAGCGCTCCGACTTAAGTTTTGAGCAAATTCTTCAGCACGAAATCGGCCAGAGCATTAAGGCAACTTATTCGCAAGAAGTAATTGAACAAGTGGAAATTATCGTCAAGTACGAAAGCTATATCGAGAAAGAACGCTTGATGGTAAACAAGATGAAGAGCATGGAAGATTTGGCGATTCCTGCCAACTTCGATTATGACAAAATTAAAACCTTGTCGACAGAATCGCGGATCAAGTTGAAGTCCATTCGTCCCCAGACAATCGGACAGGCAAGTCGCATCTCGGGAGTTTCTGCCGCCGACGTTTCTATTTTACTTTTATTCATGGGTCGCTAAATATGGAAACACTGAAAAACTGTCCAGCGTGTGGAGGACAAAAAATGACACGTGTTTTACAGGCGAAAGATTACACGGTATCCCAAAATACATTTGACGTTGTTCGATGCGCAACTTGTGATTTGTTGTTTACAAATCCAAGACCCGAAGCAGAACAAGCGGGCTATTTTTATAAATCGGAGAACTACATTTCGCATAGCAACACGCAAAAAGGATTCATCAACAAACTTTACCATGCGGTTCGTAATATCACGTTAAAACAAAAAACGAATCTAATCCAAGGCGACCAACAAGGAACAAAAAACCTATTGGATATAGGTTGCGGAAACGGACACTTTTTACATGCATGTCAGCAACGTGGGTGGAATACTTTTGGGATGGAATTAGATCCTGATACGGCGGCACGTGCTGCTTCATTAACAGGACAAAACATCTATCCAAATTTAACGGCAATTCCAGATCAACCGCAATTTGAGCTCATCAGTTTGTGGCATGTTCTGGAACACGTATATGAAATTGATGCCTATTTCGAATTCTTCAAAAAGCGCATCACACCGAACGGGAAGTTATTGCTCGCATTGCCAAACTCGAATTCCTTTGATGCGGGTTATTTCAAGGAGTTTTGGGCGGCTTACGATGTTCCGCGTCACATCTATCACTTCAATCCAGAGACAATCCAATCCCTAGCATTAAAACATGGCTTTAAATTAGCTAAACAGCGGGGCCAGCTATTCGATAGTTTTTACATTGCGCTCTTGAGTCATGAATACAAGACCGGGAGCAAAAAGTTGGTGGCCTCGTTTTTCATAGGCCTTTGGTCGAACATGCTTGCCTATTTTAAAACAGGGAATTATTCAAGTAATATCTATATTTTTGAACATGCCTAAATTCTTGCACAAACTCGCATTCGCTACCTTTATCCTGTTCCTCAGTTTGAGCATGTTCCAGCGCTGTGCACAAACGGCAAGTCCTCCAGGCGGGAAGAAAGATACCTTGGCCCCTAAAATTGTTAGCAGCATTCCGCTTAACAAAAGCAAAAACTACACGGGCAAAAAAGTTGAGCTGAATTTCAATGAATATGTGAATATTCGAAATTTGAATCAAGAATTGTTGATAACTCCTAATGTGGGAACTTATGAAACGAGGATTCGCCCGACGGGTGTAACCTTGGTATTAGATTCTACGCTTCATCAAAACACGACTTACACATTCAATTTTAGAAATGCGATTGAAGATATGTCGGAACGTAATATTGGTAAAAATATTAAACTTGTATTTAGTTCGGGTTCCGACATAGATTCCTTGCAAATCAGTGGCCAAGTGAAGCATTTGGAGACAAATAAAAAACTTGAATCGATTTTGGTTGGCCTATATCCCTACACCGATACACTGCGCATCGATCAAGCCAAGCCTTATTACTTCACTAAAACAGATACCTCTGGGAATTACCAAATTGAGAATATTGCAGCTGGCAAATATTACATGGCGGCATTTCATGATATCAACAATAATTTGGTCTACAATTCAAATAAAGAACCTGTTGATTTCATCACCGAAAACTACATTGATTTAAGCAAAAGTCAAACGCAGGATTTTAAAATCGCCCTACAGAATCAAGATGCCCTGAAAATCAGCAAAACGACCAGCACGGCCAAAACCGTCTTGTATGAATTATCGAGAGGTGTAAAGCGAATTAATATCGAACCAAAAACGTTGGCCTATCAAATCGAGTCGAATCGCAATTTGCGTTTCTATGTAGGCAACGTGGAACATCAAGATACTGTACGTATAATGGCAACCGTAACGGATTCCCTAAATCGGATTGCAACCTTATCCTTAAAATTAAAATTCCGTGAGCCGAACAAAAAAGAAAAAGTCGTTAATGCCCCCTTGCGTATCGAAGTTTTGCCAGCCAGCAATCACTTATTAAGTCCTGAGGATTCAATCGTTATCAAATTCCCTAAACCGATAGCTTTAATCAACACGAAAGCCATATCATTTGTAACGGGCCCAGATGAAGAAATGCAACTGCCAGATGAGGCCTATCGTTGGAATAACTTTGTCAACGAATTGAGCATTCAAAAATCTTATCTACCCTTGCGTACGAAATTTGATTTGAAATTTTCCAAACACGCGTTTGTGAGCGTAGAAAAAGATTCCTCGCAATCTTTTACACAGTCGTTTGAATTTCAAGATTTAGAAAATTATGGAAGTATTTCAGGACAAATCAAATCACCTGAAGGCAAACATATTTTTCAATTAATCAAATCGGATACGAAGGTCTTAGCTTATCAACAAGCTGGATTAAATTCCTTCCTATTTCCACACGTGGAACCAGGTTTATATGAGTTACGTGCCATTGAGGACCGCAACGGAAACGGCGTTTGGGATTTAGGCAACTTTAAAACGAAAGAAAAACCGGAAGCGATTTATTTCTTCCCAGGCAAGATAAAACTGAAGGCTAATTTCCAGATTACAGATGTGTTGATAAGTGCCCAATAAACCCCCATTTTATCCACAATTTATGTGGACGAATGTGGATAAAATAGCGTACCCTGTGGAGAATGTGTATAAGTCCATACTTATCCACGCGATCAGGAAATCTTATCCACATAAGAATAAATGAATTTGAAATAGCATCGTTCTGATTAATAGCGTATTACAAATCAATTTTAGACTTATCAACATATCCACATAGAACAACAAAGGGAAACAAAGAAAAGATTTTAAAAAGTTTTTCTTTTTTTAATTTATATGTGTGGATAAAAGAAGAAAAAGGTATTTACGCTGGCGGGGTGTGCTATTTTTAATGCTTTTTTGATATTTTATTTATAATAAAAATAATTTTTAGATAAAATAGCACACTAACACCTCATACATTGTGGATAACTTGTGGACAAAGAACTCTTTGGTACAAAAAAATCGTACAAAAGTGCAAATCAAGAGGCTCTTTTGTTAACTTTGATATTCATTACCAACAAACTTAAATCATGCTTGAATTTTCCAATTTCACCCGCGTATTTGATTTATTGCCTATTTACGATCAGCTTCAGAAATCAGATCTTTTCTGTTTGAAGCGAAACGGTGAATGGCGGAAATATAGTTCTGAAGAAACCTTGGAGACAATTCAGGATGTGGCTTTAGGACTCTTGGCCTTGAAGATTAAGCCAGGTGATAAAATTGCCATTATTTCAGGCAACAGACCCGAATGGAATTTCATCGATTTTGCTATTCAATTGATTGGTGCGGTTTCCGTGCCTATGTATCCTACTATTACGGTCGAAGATTATGCATTCATTTTTGAGAATGCGGAGGTGAAGTATGTGTTTGTTGAGGGAGAAGAATTGTACTTGAAAGCCAAAGAAGCTTCTAAGGGAAATCGTAAAATTAAAAAGGTTTACACGTTTGATCCGGTCGAAGGTGCCAACATGTGGACAGATGTAAAGGATGCTGGTTTTGGTCAAGATCGGTCTCCTTTGAAACCTTTGCAAGATGCCGTAAAACCAAGTGATTTATTAACCTTGATTTATACGTCGGGTACAACGGGCCGGCCGAAAGGAGTTATGTTGACGCATCACAATATTGTCTCGAACGTAAAAGCCTTAATTCGCGGTAAGTTTTTTGATTTATATGAGACGGATCGCGCATTGAGTTTTTTACCGCTTTGTCATATTTACGAGCGCACCGATATTTACATGTACATGTCTTATGGCGTTTCTGTGTATTACGCGGAGAGCATGGAGACCATTGCTGATAACATTAAAGAGGTCAAGCCATCGATGTTTGCTTCTGTTCCACGGTTATTAGAGAAAGTCTATGACAAAATTTTAGCCAAGGGAAATGAGTTGACAGGTATCAAACGCAAGCTCTTTTTCGGGGCAATTGAATTTGGTTTGCAATATGACCCGATGGTTAAATTGGGATTTGTAGACTCCATAAAATTAGCCGTTTATCGGAAATTGATTTTCAGCAAATGGCGTGAAGCTTTAGGTGGAAATGTACGATTAATTGCTTCGGGATCTGCGGCGCTCCAACCACGATTATCGCGTGTTTTTTGGGCTGCTGGTGTTCCAGTAAGTGAAGGTTATGGCTTAACGGAAACCTCGCCTGTTATTTCTGTTTCACAAGTAAACCCGCCGGATTTCCGAATCGGTTGTGTGGGAACTTTGGTCGATAGCATGGAATTGAAAATAGCGGAGGACGGAGAAATTTGTGTGCGAGGGGATTCTGTGATGGTAGGTTATTACAAGAATCCGGAAGCAACCGCAGAGGCAATAGATCAAGATGGTTGGTTTCATACGGGTGATATTGGCGAGATGGTGGAAGGAAAGTATTTGAAGATTACGGATCGTAAAAAAGAAATTTTCAAAACGTCGGGTGGTAAATACGTCGCACCTCAGTTGGTGGAAAATAAATTAAAAGAATCCGCGTTTATCGAACAATGCATGGTCGTAGGCGAAGGACAAAAATTCCCTTCGGCATTGATTATTCCCGAATTTGCGGCTTTAGGCGTTTGGTGTAAACAACACGGAATTCCGGTAGGTACGCCAGAAGAGTTGATTAACAATAAAGATGTTTTCCGGAAGTTGGAGGAAGAGGTTATGTCCACGATGGGTTCTGTTGCGAAATACGAACAGGTGAAGAAATTTGTTTTATTACCTCGTTTATTCACGGTGCAGGACGGTGAAATTACACCTACGCTGAAGTTGAAGCGCAAGGCGATTTATGCCAAACATGAAAAGGCTATTTTGGCATTGTATGAATAAAACAATGTGTTTTCACAAATTAGCTTTAGTGCTCTGCTAAATTTTCGTAATTTTGGGGTTTGAAAAATTTCCGCGAGGAGTCATTAAATTGAATGTATGTCACAGCATAAAAAAGTTGCCTTAATTACGGGTATTACGGGTCAGGATGGAGCCTATTTGGCAGAATTGTTGTTGAGCAAGAATTATGTTGTTCATGGGATTAAGCGCAGAAGCTCCTTAATCAATACGCAACGGATTGATCATTTATACGAAGACCCGCATGTTGATGCATCAAATTTCCACTTGCATTATGGCGATTTAAGTGATTCTACGAACATTATTCGCATTATTCAAGACGTTCAACCGGATGAAATTTACAATTTGGGTGCGATGTCGCATGTCAAAGTATCTTTCGACGAACCGGAATATACAGCTCAGGTAGACGGAATCGGCACTTTGCGAATTTTGGAAGCGGTCCGCTTGTTGGGCTTAACGAAAAAAACGAAGATTTACCAAGCTTCTACATCTGAATTATATGGTTTGGTACAAGAAGTACCACAATCTGAAAAAACACCGTTTTATCCGCGGTCACCTTATGCGGTTGCCAAATTGTATGGCTACTGGATTACGGTGAATTACCGCGAGGCATACGGCATGTTTGCTGTGAATGGAATCTTATTTAATCACGAGTCGCCTTTGCGCGGAGAAACGTTTGTTACAAGAAAAATAACTCGTGGGGTCGCGCAGATTGCGATGGGCCAACAAGATAAATTATACTTAGGAAACTTAGACGCGAAACGCGACTGGGGTCATGCCAAAGATTACGTCGAGGCGATGTGGTTAATCTTGCAACAAGATAAACCGGAGGATTTTGTCATTGCGACGGGTATTACAACAACGGTTCGTGATTTTATTCGGATGGCATTTAGTGAGGTAGGCATTGAAATTAAATTTACGGGCGAAGGGGTAAATGAAATTGCGACAATCGCGGCTTGTAACAATCCTTTGTATCAAGTTGAAATAGGCAAAGAGGTCGTTGCGGTGGATCCTCGCTATTTCCGTCCCACAGAAGTGGAGTTATTGATTGGCGACCCAACGAAGGCGAAAGAACAATTGGGTTGGAAATTGCAATATGATTTGCCGGCTTTGGTGAAAGACATGATGGCTTCGGATGTACAATTATTTACCAAATAAGATGAATCCATCGATTGCGATTATAGGTTTGGGCTATGTGGGTTTCCCGCTGGCAGTGGAGTTTGGAAAGATTTATCCAACCTTGGGTTTTGATATCGACGCTTCGCGTATTGATGAATTAAAGTCGGGCGTGGATCGCACCCAAGAAGTGAGTGCTGCTCAATTAGCGGAATCAAAAAATTTGCGTTTTTCTTCTCAGGTGGCAGATTTGTCAACCTGTAATACATTTATTGTTACTGTTCCCACCCCCATTGACCACTTTAAAAAGCCCGATTTGAGTCCTTTGTTGAAGGCCTCAGAGATGATCGGAAAGGTGTTGAAAAAGGGAGATGTCGTGATTTACGAATCTACGGTATATCCAGGTTGTACAGAGGAGGATTGTGTGCCGGTGCTTGAAAAGCATTCGGGATTGGTTTTTAACCAAGATTTCTTCTGCGGCTATTCGCCTGAGCGGATTAATCCAGGCGATAAGGTAAATACCTTGACGAAAATCAAAAAGGTAACTTCGGGTTCTACACCGGAAATTGCCGAGTGGGTAGATCAATTATACAAATCGATTATTGTGGCCGGGACGCACAAGGCGTCATCTTTGAAGGTTGCCGAGGCGAGCAAGGCGATTGAAAATGCCCAACGCGATGTTAATATTTCCTTTGTTAATGAGCTTTCGCTGATCTTTGATCGGATGGGAATCGACACGACAGAAGTCTTAGAGGCGGCGGGCACCAAATGGAATTTCTTGAATTTTAAGCCCGGTTTAGTGGGCGGTCACTGTATTGGGGTCGACCCGTACTATTTATTGCATAAGTCGGAGAGTTTGGGCTATTATCCGCAGGTTATTTTGTCCGGCCGACGAGTGAACGACAACATGGGGATTTTTGTGGCCAACAAGTTGGTTAAATTGCTCATTCAAAAGGGCAAGAAAATTGGGGGTGCCAAAACCTTAATGTTGGGCATTACATTCAAAGAAAATTGTCCAGATATTCGTAATTCGCGTGTCGTTGATATCTACAAGGAATTGATCGATTTCGGTATGGAGGTGGATGTATATGATCCTTGGGCCAATGCGAAAGAGGTCAGCCATGAGCATGGGATCAAGTTGGTTTCTGAATTGGGCAAGGCTTATGATGCCATTGTGTTAACGGTGGCGCACCGCGAATTTTTGGATCTCGCCTATGGCGAATTAAAAGCCAAAGACGGGGTGCTTTTCGATATCAAATCCGTTTTAGATAAATCCATCGTAGACGCCCGCTTGTAATATGGCTTGGTATGCAGTTTACACGAAATCTCGTACGGAGAAAAAAGTAGCCCTGCGCTTAAAAGAAGCAGGAATCGAAGCTTATTGTCCTGTGAATAAGCGCGAAAAACAGTGGTCGGACCGACGTAAAGTTACCGAGGAACCCCTTTTTCGTTCCTATGTTTTTGTCAACATTGATTTAGACAAGCAAAGTGCTACGGTTCGTCGGACCCTGGGTGTTGTTAATTTTGTGTATTGGTTACAAAAGCCGGCCGTCATTCAAGACGATGAGATTCTGGCGATCCAACAATTTTTATCGGAGCATGCGGCTGTGGAAGTCTTTGGAAATACGCTGCAAGTGGGCGATTTCATTACCATCGATGCGGGTGCTTTAAAGGGCCAAAAGGCGGAAGTGATGGGGATTAAAAATCGGCACGAAGTACGATTGCGGATTGATTCTTTGGGATTTGAGTTGGTGGCGAGGGTGGAGTAAGGTAGTCATCAGTCGCTAGTCTGTATGTTAAGGAGTACGAAGTTCAGGCGAGATACATTGCGAGTTCTTTGGGTATTACAAATTGGATTCCATTGTCAAGCGTCTAATGTCTTTGCAAAAGCGAATTCTTGTTTCAAAACAAATAATGCCCCCTTAAGCTTAAAATATGAACAGCATTTGATTTTATCTCGTAGATAATTCGATGTTGAGCGTTTATTCTCCGTGACCAAAGGCCAACTAACTGGTATTTTAGTTTTTCGGGCTTGCCGATGCCTTTAAACGCATCTTACTGAATTGACAACAATTGGACCTCGATTCGTTTTAGAACCAATCGTTGGCCGCTAGATTTCCAATATATGATATCCGATTGTGTTTGTGGAGATAGAATTATTTCCACAACATGTCTGGTATAAATTTGATAAAATTGCCCTCTTCGATATTGCGTTTGCCTTCGAGCACTTTTTCAATGATTGCCGGATTATATGTTGAATCCAATTCTTCAAATTGGATATTGTTTTCACGAAGCCATTTGGTTATGGCTAAGCGCTCTTTTTTATCCTGAGGAAAGATTTGAATTCGTTTTTTCATAATCAAATGTAGCGATTTTTTCGTTTTGAGAGCTAGCATCCATTGTCGTGGTTAAGGTTGTTTGACAAATGTATTGTGAGTCCCAATCGTAGTCAATTCGATTATCGAATGCGGTAAAAATAATCAGTAAGCGGGTTAGCTGATAGCAGAATTGTAGAGACGCGATACTTCGCGTTTAAACCCCCGGGCTTAAGCCTGGGGGTATAAGTTAAAAGTACGGTGGTAAATCTGTTCAAATTAGCGGCGCGACACCTCGCGTCTCTACAACTTTGTTAATACTTTTTTCGTATTTTGCATACTTAAACCCCTATTCATGCGGCTTCGCGCGATTTCTTTTCTACTATTGATTGCCTTCTGTGCAACAGCGCAGGAAAAAATCGGCCCTAGTCTTGAGTTGGGCACAGGTTTAACCAATGGTACTTATACGCCATTTTGGTTGCGCGCTAATCAGTATGGAGCCGTTCCAACGAAGGAAAGTTATGCCACTGCGGCGGTGTCCATGAGCGATTTCATACAAGTAAATAAACGTGCGAGCTGGGGGTATGGTGTTCGCGCTTTGGTCAATTTAACGGAGACAAAAGCGGATGTATTATTGCAAGAAGCCTATTTAACGGGCAAATTTGGCATTTTTGAATTACAAGCGGGACGGAAAAAGCAAATACAGGGCTTGGTTGATTCAACACTAAGTTCGGGATCATTTATATGGTCGGGAAATGCGCTGCCCATGCCCATGATCAACCTCGTCGTTCAAGACTATTGGGCGCCCGAATTTGTTCAAGGAGTCGTTGGCTTTAAAGGCAATTATGCGCATGGATGGTTTGATAACCAACGAGGCGACGTTTCAAATTTTTATTTACATCAAAAATCCTTTTATGGCAGACTCGGTAAACCCTCTTGGCTTTTCAAATTCTACGGCGGATTTAATCACCAAGTACAGTGGGGCGGCACGCTGAAATACGCGGATCCGGGTAATTTTTCTGCGAAAAATGGAAAAATCGCCACGGGCTTAAAAGAGTATTTTTACATGATTACTGGCCAAAGTATGAACGTTGTTGGTGGTGATACCGCGACCTACGGCGTCAACGATGGGTGGAATCGCTTAGGGAATCACTTGGGAACGATTGATGTAGGCATGGAGATTGATTGGGAAAAGGCGAAGCTCTTTTTTTATCGCCAAAGTATATACGAGGATGGATCGCTTTATCACGGAAATAATATCACCGACGGACTTCATGGAATCGCCTTTACACGCAAGGCTGAACAAGGTATTACCAAAATCGTTTTGGAATACTTTAATTCGGCATCGCAAGGGGGATCTGTGTTTAACGACTCGAATATAAACCGAGGGCTGGACAATTATTTTAATAATGCTGTTTATCGGGACGGTTGGACCTATGCCGGCAAAGGACTTGGTACGCCACTGATGACCCTCGATTCGGAGTCAGAATTAACCCCCACGAACGGGACTTTTTATGATAATAATCGGGTGGAATCATTTTATGTTGGAATTCAGGCCAAATTTGGTGAAAATGATTTCAAATTTCGCGGATCGATGAGCAATTCCATCGGTTGGTTTGGCCAAGAAAATGTTCCCGTAAAAAGGCAGTATTCAGTTGGCTTGCAATGGCAACGCCCTGTTCAGTTGATGGGCTATGATGCGCAATTGAAGGCATCGATAGGCGCCGACAAAGGTCTTTGGAAACCAGATATCATCGGAGGAAATGTTGCGTTGGTTTTGCCTTTGAATTAGCCAAAAAACAAATAGCTCACCCAAATAGCTGTCACGATACCCACGAAATCAGCAAGCAATCCTGCCCACAAGGTATAGCGAATGTTGCGCACTTGTACGGATCCGAAGTATAAAGCGACCACGTATAAAACCGTTTCGGCTGAGCCTTGGAACACACAAGATAAACGCCCAACAAACGAATCCGAACCAAAGGTCTTCATCGTATCAATCATCATGGCACGCGATCCGCTTCCACTCACCGGGTGCAAAAGTGCCGTTGGCATGGCATCCACCCAGCGGTTATCGATGCCCGACAAATCCACCAAGTATTTAATGCCGTCAACCATATTGCCTAAAACACCCGAATTCCGTAGGCAAGAGATGGCCACGAGCATCCCAACGAGGTAAGGAATAATCTTCACGGATGTTTCAAATCCCCCTTTGGCACCCTCAACAAAGGTTCCGAAAATATCGATTTTCTTGCGCATTGCGGCGGCGATGAAAGAGAAGATTAAAAGGAATAGAATTCCATTTGAAATGACTTTGGACTGCAGCTCAATCGCCTCTTTTGGCAAGGAGCTGAAATACCACAAGATGGCACCAAGAAAAGCGGTTAGTCCGGCCAACCAGGCAAAAAGTACGGGTTCTAATAAGTTGATTTTCTGTTTAATTGACACAAAAATTAGCCCAGTAATCGTCGTGGCATAAGTTGCCATGAGGCAGGGAATAAAGATATCAGAGGCATCTTGCGCGCCGTAAATGGCCCGTTGGGCCATGATACTTAAGGGAATTAACACCGGTCCTGCCGAGTGCAACACCAAGAACATGATTTGCGGATTTGATGCCGTTTCTTTATTCGGGTTCACCTCTTGTAAACTCTGCATAGCCTTTAGCCCAAAGGGCGTTGCGGCATTATCAAGGCCCAATAAATTGGCTGAAAAGTTCATGATCATTTGCCCGTGTACCGGATGGTCTTTGGGAATTTCTGGAAATAAACGGGTGAAAAAGGGTCCGATGCGTTTGGCCAAAAATTGGATCGCACCCGCCTTCTCCCCTACTTGTAATATTCCCATGAAAAAGGTCATCACGCCCGCGAGCGGCAAGGCAATTTTCATCACGGCTAATTCGGCGGAATCGAACATCCCGTCGACTAGGATTTTGAATATTTCGGCATTACCAAAGAAGATGTATTGAATAATCGCGACCACAAAAGCCACACCGAAGAATAAAAACCAAATCCAATTTAATGCCATAGGGTCGAGGAAATTTGGTTAAATTTAGGGAAAATCTTCGATTATTATGCGCACGATTGCCTTCCTCCTACTCTCCTTCGCTGCTTGGGCACAAAAAACCAACTGTTCGTATGAGTTGGCCATGGAAAAACAGGGCTTGGTGGAAGTTAGCTCAAATGCGCCCGGCGTCCTTGTGGAATTAAAATACGGGACGGCAGATAATTTCATGGGTAGAGATGTTTATGGTTGTTTGCGGCACGCCTATGTGCAAAAGCCCGTGTTAGCGATGCTTCAGAAAGCGCAGGCAACACTTGAGAAAAAATACCCGGGGTATCATTTATTGATTTATGATGCGGCGCGTCCCCTATCCATCCAATGGGTTTTGTGGAATACATTGACGCAGTATCCTCCCGCGGAACGCCAAAAATACGTGGCAGACCCGAAGCAGCATTCGATTCACAACTATGGATCTGCTTTGGATTTAACAGTAGCGGATGCAAGCGGAAAGCCTCTGGACATGGGAACGAAATATGATTTTTTTGGTGATTTGGCCTATCCATCAAAAGAAAAGCAATTCTTAGCAGCTGGGAAATTAAGCCAAAAAGCCTATCAAAATCGCTTGATCTTGCGGGAAGCGATGCAGTCGGCAGGCTTCATGCGCATTGAGTTTGAGTGGTGGCATTTTAATGCGTTTTCGCGTGCGGAGGCGAAACGCCGTTTTCCTGTTGTGCAGTAATCGCGGATTTTATCAGCGACTCTTGCCGTTTATCCAAAAATCAAGTTTGTACCAACCGCATTTGTGTATTATTGTGAACTAATTCTATCGACGCCTATGTCTATTAAAAAATACCTTTCGCTTACCTTGTTGGCTGGATTGTCCTGGGGAGCTCACGCGCAAACTGCGATTCAAGGCAATGCCTCGTTGGTTCATTTGAGTTTAAGCCAAGCGGTTGACATCGCGTTGCAGCATAATTTGACGGTGAAGTCGTATGAGGTGAACTTGAAGAATGCGGAGTTGACGTACCAACAAGCGAAATACAATCAATTGCCATCTTTGGGGGGAAACATTAATCAGGCGGCGAGTTTTGGTCGGTCGATTAACCCGTATACCAACGGATATGATTCCCGAAACATTAATTACAATAACGTCGGATTGAACGCGAATTTGACCCTATTTAATGGAGGCCAATTGCGGAATACTATTTTACAAAATGAGTTTGCCTTGAAGGCGACGCAGCAGGATTTGCAATCGATGCGCGAGAATATTGCCCTACAGGTTGTTTTGTCTTATTTGTCCATTTTGAATGCGGAGGACCAATTATCCATTGCTCAAGCGCAGACTGAAATCACGAAATTACAGATTGATCGTACGCAGAAATTGGTGACGGCGGGGACATTGCCCGTATCGAATGTGTTGGATTTGAAGGCGCAGTTGGCCAATGAAGAATCCAATGTCGTGTCCTTCCAAAGTTCGTTGGACATTAACAAATTGACCTTGCAACAACTATTAAATGATTCAAGTATTCGGATGTTTGATTTGCAGCGTATCCAGGTACCGGTTCCATCTTCAAAAGCCTATGATTTATCGGTTGACGCGATTTATGCCAAAGCGCTTGAGATTCAACCTTTGGTGCGTGCGGCTGATTTTCGTGTACAAGGCGCGTCGAAAGGTGTTGCTGTGGCGAAGGCTTTTCGTCTTCCTACCCTATCGATGAGTGGAAGCTGGTCGGCAAATCAATCCAATGCTTTGCGAACGATTGAATTATTAGGAACACAGACGATGAATTTGGGTTCGGTGGCCATTGGTGGAACGTCCTATCCGGTATCGACAGTACAGCCTAAATATGGAGAAGGGTCTACGGTGGGCTATTTTGACCAATTGAATAATACGCAGAACAAGGTCATTTCGTTGAATTTAAACATTCCGATATTTGCCAAATATGCGAATCGCACGCGGGTCGTACAGGCGGGATTGCAGAAAGAAAATGCAGAGATTGAGGCAGAACGCGCACGCTTAACTTTGCGTCAAAACATTGAGCAGGCTTATGTGAATATGGTGAATGCGGCGAATAAATATGAGGCATCTTCCACACAAGTTTCGGCTTTGGAGGAAAGTTTCCGGGCGTCAGAAAGTCGCTTTAATGCGGGAACGATTGATTTTGTGAGTTATAATTTACAGAAGACGAATTTGGATAAGGCGCGTTTGGCGTTGATCCAGGTGAAATACGATTTTGTGTTTCGGACGAAGATTTTGGATTATTACCAAGGGAAGAGTTTGACTTTTTAGTTAAGAGTTAAGAGTGAAGCGTGTAGAGGTGTGGAATAAGAATTATTTATAACCCTAGGTTTTAACCTAGGAACCCTCAGAAGAAACGTTGAGTATATTTTAAAAGAGAAAATTAAACAACCTGACTGACGACTAGTGACTTTTGACTAGCGACTGACAAACAATTAAGATTATGAATAACAAAAAAACATGGATAATCATCGCTGGTGTGGTGATATTGATTTTTGGAGGCTTGGCTTTGGCGAAGAAGATGGAGTGGATAGGCAAGGCGGAGCCTACGGAGGTAGAATATGCCAAAGTGGTGAAGGCGACGATCGTGGAGAAGGTATCTGCTTCGGGTAAGATTCAGCCGGAGGTTGAGGTGAAGGTTTCTCCCGATGTTTCGGGTGAGATTGTTTCCTTGAAGGTTGCGGAGGGAGATTCAGTGGTTGCCGGTCAAGAGTTGTTGAAGATTCGTCCGGACAATTATGTGTCATTATTAGCACGTGCGGAGGCGCAGGTGAACGCGCAGAAGGCGGGTTCGGAGCAGAGCAAGGCAGTTTTGGCGCAAAGTGAAGCTCGTTTAAGCAAGGCGAAGATTGACTTTGATCGTAACAATCGTTTGCACAAGGATAAGGTGATCTCGGATTCAGATTTCGATCAGTTCCAGTCGGCCTATTTAGTTGCCAAACAAGATTTGGAAGCGGCAAAGGCGAATGTGAAGGCGGCCAACTTCAACGTAAAGTCAGCGGAGGCGGCATTTAAAGAGGCGAAGACAAACTTAACGAAGACAACGATTTATGCGCCACAGAGTGGAATTATTTCGAAGTTGAATGTGGAGTTGGGTGAGCGTGTGGTAGGAACGTCGCAGATGGCGGGAACGGAGATGTTGCGTATTGCGAATTTGAATAACATGGAAGTTCGTGTGAATGTGAATGAGAATGACATTACGCGGGTGAGTTTGGGAGATACGGTATTGATTGATGTGGATGCATTCTCTTCGTCTGAGCGCAAGTTTAAGGGCGTGGTGTATGAAGTGGCTAGTTCGGCAAATTCATCGGGCACAGCGCAATCCGTTACGACGGATGCTGTCACGGAATTTGAGGTGAAGATTCGCGTGTTGCGTAGTTCGTATGCGGATTTGATTCAAGGTAAGTTATCGTATCCATTGAAGCCCGGGATGACTGCATCTGTGGAGATTTTAACGAACACAAAGTCGAATATCTTAACGGTACCATTATCATCCGTTACAACGCGTGAATTAGGGGCTCCGAAGGAGGCTAAGGAAGGCGAAGATAAGCCGGGAGACGCTGCGGTTGTGACGACACAAGAAGATGCTAACACGGCGAAGAAGCGCAAGGAGAGCACGAAAGAAGTGGTATTTGTGGAAGAGAAAGGCAAGGCGAAGCAAGTGGTGGTGAAGACGGGTATTTCGGACTTTGAGAACATTGAGATTATCTCGGGTTTGAAGGAAGGTCAAGAGATCATCTCGGGACCTTATGCGACAGTGGCGAAGAAATTGAAGGATGGAGAAGTCGTGAAGAAAAAGGACGCTAAAAAGGCTGAAAAGAAATAATTTCAAAAAAAATGGGGGGCAATCTTGCATTTAATGAATTGTCCCCCTATTTTTGCAGTCCCAATAGGAACAATATTCCTTCTTAGCTCAGTTGGTTAGAGCACATGACTGTTAATCATGGGGTCCCTGGTTCGAGCCCAGGAGAGGGAGCAAACAAGAAAGTCACTAGAAATAGTGACTTTTTTCGTTTAAAATCAACCCATATTCAACGATTTTTGTGGTTCGAGTCCCATGAGAGGGTTATGTGTTTTTTGGACATATTTCATCAAGTGTTTTACATGCGATTTTCTGTTTGTGCCAAGAATATGCCAAGAGTTGGTTTGGATATTGGAAATCCGACAAGTGTTTTTCTTTTAACTTTGTCTAAATTGGAGGTAGTATTTGACATTCATCACTTTTTCATTCATTGTAAGAAATTGCGCGCTTTATCATTAATTGTGAAATTAGTATAACAGCACTTTATTTGAAGGAAGTATTTAAATTTAGAGCTAATTCATTAAAAATTGAAACAAATTCGTACTTTTATCGTTATAAGAAATATGTTGCAAAAATTTCACATACTGCTCATAATTACATTTCTTGGCTGCCTAACCGTGCCCGTGAAATCCTATGCGTGTGGAGCAAAATCTAAGAAAGCGGAGAAATCCTGCTGTTTAAAGGACTCGTCTGAGAAATCTAATAAAGATAATTGTTGCGGAAAACACAAAATGACCGGACAAAACGAAGGGAACAGTTGTGGAGGGAATTGTGATAATTCTACGTGCAGTTGCCCATCACCTTTCTCCACATTGGTAATACCTGATTTTTTAGTAAAATTTAATATCAATACATTCACAGCTCGCAATTCAGTAAAATCGTTTTATAACCAAACTTACCATTCATCAGGTTTTGGTTACATTTGGACACCCCCCAATATAGGTTAATTTATTACCTTGACAGCCATTGGTCTGTCTTATCGGAAGCAAAGTATTGCTTTAAAAATCAATTGTTTTTTACGTAAAATTATTAAAAAATGAAATCAATAAAATTATTGATGGCAATAACATTATTGCTATCCATCTCGACATGTTTTGCAGAAATTAAAAATGCCAAGGTAGAAACTGTTCACATTTATGGAAATTGTTCTATCTGTAAAAAGACCATCGAATCGGCGGCCAATGTAAAGGATATTGTTCAGGTGGAATGGAATAAGGATACAAAAATGGCCTTCCTAACCTATGATGAAAAGAAAACAAATCAGGATGAAATTCTAAAACGAATTGGTTTGGCAGGTTATGATAGCGACAAATTTCTCGCTCCTGACAATGTTTATGCTAAACTTGAAATTTGTTGCCAATATGAACGGACAGGAAAAGTTGTTGCAAAAGTTGAAGAATTAAAAGCTGTAAGTCTTGATGTGGAAGAAAAAGTTGTCATGCCAATTTTAGTAACAAAAACACAAGGAGTGCAACTAAAAGAGGTCTTCGATTCTTATTTTGCAGTGAAAGATGCTTTGGTAAAAACGGATGGTAGCTTGGCAGCCACCAAAGCTGTTTTGCTGTTAAATTCTATAAACGCAGTTAAAATGGAAAATTTAACGAAAGAAGAACATGTAGAATGGATGAAAGTGATGAAAGATTTGATTTTTGATGCGGAACATATTTCGGAGACCAAAGATGCCAGCCATCAAAGAGACCACTTTACATCTCTATCTAAAAACATGTATTCGGTGATGAAAGTCTCAAAACAAGAGACACCAACATATTATCAATTTTGTCCAATGGCTAATAAAGGAAAAGGTGCAAATTGGTTGAGTAAGGAGAATATCGTTAAAAACCCCTATTATGGTTCTAAAATGTTGGGATGTGGTAAAACTGTTGAAACAATAAATTAATGAGCCACTTTATTAAAAATATGGCTCTTAGTCAATGTAACATGAAATTAAACTCTTTAATCGTTTTTTTTAAAACGAATACTTTAATTACAGTTTTTGTGCTTTTTTCAACAACTGTTTTCGCCCAAAAAGTTGTTCGCTATGACCTTTACGTAAAAGACACTTTAGTGCATTTTGCTGGCAAAGAAAAAAGAGCGATTGCAGTTAATGGTCAAATACCAATGCCAACCTTAACATTTACCGAAGGTGATACGGCTGAAATACACGTTCATAACCTACTTAAGGAGGAAACCTCTTTACATTGGCACGGGCTATTTTTACCCAATAAAGAAGATGGGGTTCCCAACCTTACACAAATGCCCATTCGGCCAAATACAACCCATATCTATCGTTTCCCAATCATTCAAAATGGTACCCACTGGTATCACTCACACTCAGGGTTGCAGGAACAAATAGGAATGTATGGGAATTTTGTCATGTTAAAAAGACCGAACGACGACTCTTTTAGGAAAGGAATCGATGACTTACCAACGCTTCCTATTGTACTGAGTGAGTGGACCAATCTCAAACCCGAGAATATTCACAGGATGCTTCATAATGCCAATGATTATCCCGCATTGAGAAAAAACTCCGTTCAAAGTTATGGGGAAGCAATATCAGCAGGTCATTTTAAAACTAAGTTGCTAAGTGAATGGAAGCGGATGTTAGCGATGGATGTTAGCGATGTCTATTATGAAAAAATATTCATGAATGGTAAACCAAGTTCTGAGCTTAAAAGTATCTCAGGAAATGAGTTGAAAGGTGGAGACAAGGTCAGACTAAGAATTTCAAATGGGGGTGCATCATCCTATTTTTGGCTGACTTATGCCGGGGGTAAAATTACAGTAGTAGCAAATGATGGGAACGATGTGGAACCGGTTGAAGTTGATAGATTAATTATTGCGGTTTCAGAAACCTATGATATTATTGTTACTATTCCAGCAGATAAGACTGCCTATGAATTCTTAGCAACGACTGAAGACCGGACTAATTCAGCATCCATTTATATTGGAAATGGAATTAAACAGTTGAAATCACCTTTACCCCGATTAAAGTATTTTGAAGGGATGAAGATGATGAATGACATGATGAAGATGAATGGCGAATTGAATGATATGGGTATGGCCATGAGTTTAAATCAAATGGATATGAATGTGGTGATGTATCCTGAAATAACTGGCGATGCTAAGCCAAAACAAGATGACAATGACCCCAATCGTTATAATGCCAATGCACTGGGAGACATTGTTACCCTGAATTATGCCATGCTGAAGTCCCCTAGCATAACAGCATTGCCCAAGGATGCTCCAGTAAAAGAATTGTACTTTAAACTCTCCGGTAATATGAATCGATATGTTTGGAGTTTAGACAATAGGGTCGTTTCAGAAGCCGATAAAATCCTTATCAAAAAAGGAGAAAATGTTAGAATTATTCTCTACAATGGTTCCATGATGCGCCATCCGATGCACCTACATGGGCATGATTTTAGGTTACTTAACGGTCAAGGACAAAATGCTCCTTTAAAAAACATTGTGGATGTTATGCCGATGGAGACGGATACATTAGAATTTAACGCCAATGTTGAAGGTGATTGGTTTTTCCATTGTCATATTTTGTACCATATGATGAGCGGAATGGGTAGGGTATTAAGTTATGAAAATCAGATGCCCAATCCATTGATTCCTAATCCAAAACTAGCGCAACGGAAACTGTTTGCAGACGACCGCAAGTTTCATTTTATGGCTGAGAATGA
The DNA here is from genome assembly GCF_032470275.1 of Aquirufa regiilacus. Classification (NCBI taxonomy): domain Bacteria; kingdom Pseudomonadati; phylum Bacteroidota; class Cytophagia; order Cytophagales; family Flectobacillaceae; genus Aquirufa; species Aquirufa regiilacus. The sequence continues at coordinate 14,189 of NZ_JAVNWW010000002.1, read as the reverse complement.
TTTTGCAACCAACGGTAATGATGGAATGGCCATGTTACAAAATACGAGGTGGAGCATTGGTTCAGAATGGCGATTGGGCTATCATGATTTTCACGGATATGAGGTAGAAACACATATTGGTAGATATGTTGGGAAAATGCAGTGGTTAATGCCATTTATTGGCTTTGATTGGCGTTATAGAAAGTTTGGAATAGATGAACAGGAAACAAATCTATTTGGGCAATCAAATAGTAAGGACCTAAGAAGTCTTGTTACAGTCGGCGTAAATTACACGTTGCCATTACTCATTGTTGGACAAGCTGAAATCTATCAGGATGGAAATATTCGTTTTCAACTTATGAGAGAAGATATGCCTATTACCAAACGACTTAGAGTGAGTTTTATGCTTAACACCGATAAGGAATACATGGCAGGTTTTCGTTACATCGTAAACAAAAACATGGGCATTACATCACATTATGATAGTGATATGGGATTGGGTGCTGGAATAACTTTTTCTTACTAAAAACTTTTTAATTGTCTATTGAGATAATTTAACTTCAATAAAAAACAAAATCATGAAAAAAAACATTGTTTTAAACCTCTTGTTGACATTACCTATTGGCGTTTTTGCCCAACACCAAAACCATCAACCCAAAGTCGATACCAGTCAAACAGCAGTCAAGCCCAAAAGTCCAAAAATGACGGCAATGGCAATGGTAGGCACAAATCATGTACATATAGAATACGGTTCACCGAGTGTGAGAGGGCGGAATATTTGGAATGGTTTAGTTGCCTTCAATCAAGTATGGTCATCGGGAGCTCACAAAGCTACTTGGATAGATTTTGGTCATGATATAATGGTTGAAGGTAAAGTTATTACAAAAGGTAAATATGGATTTTTTACTATTCCTGATAGAGAAACGTGGACTTTGATTTTGAGTAAAACGTGGGATATGCACTTATCGGACGATTATAAAGAAGAAAATGACATCATCCGAATTAAGGTAAAACCCTTCAAAAGCGATAAATTAGTTGAAGCCCTTACGTATGAAGTAATGCCGACCAATGCTAACGAAGGCAAAATAAAATTGAGCTGGGAGTATTTGAGCGTTGAGTTTCCGTTTAAAAATAAGTAAATGATTTTGGGGGAAGAAATGAGCGAAATCAACTAATTTAACCCGTATTGCTATGAATAGTCTTGGTCAGAAAGCACCCAAGGGCTATGGCTGATTAACTAATCCAAAATTCATCTATTAGGAGATTTGCGGGATAAATCATTAATTTTTATCATTGGAAAGCGACATTTACTTCCTCCAATTTACAGGATGATTTCTCTCTTTAAAAAGTTGAAACCGGATTGACTAAAACCAACTCTTGGCACATTCTTGGCACAATTTGAAAACCACAGGTATAACTCTCAACTAAAATAGTCAAAAAACACTAAGCCCTCTACTGGGCTTAAACCAAGAAAATCGATGAATAAAGGAAATAGAGATAGAGTTTAAACGAAAAAAGTCACCATTTCTGATGACTTTTCTAATTGCTCCCCTTACAGACGAAAGATGCAGCTATAATGCGATGATTGAGTATGTGACTATCAGGAAATTAAAGGGCTGAATGCTATATATAAATTCTTTAGCGGTTTTGATATTTTAGTTAAAGAAAAGAGTATGTAAATATCTACCTGGTGCAAGAATGGCAAAACTTCCTGCAATGATAATACCTCCGATATATAACCTAATCATTGAATTTTTGTGTGTTTTAATATCCCCTCGTTTAATTGCAAACCAAGCCTTTGGGACAGTATATATAGTTAAAATGCTCAGAAGGTGAAGTAACCCAAAATGATTGAAAATCCGTTGACCTACTTGAGCTGGTATAAATAAAGTTAAGATGCCTGTAATAATGTTGGGCAAAGTATTTACATTCGGTAAGATTTATTGAAATGAGAATTGCATTTTCTTTGGCAGGTGCAAAATCCGTGTAAAGCCAATTACCATAATGCAGTTCGCTTTCGTCAATGATGCCTTCAATTGCTCCGTTTAAATCGTCTTTGTGTATTGGGCAATACCCATCTTGCTTTGAAGTATAAAAAGCAAATTCAGCCTCTTGCACTGGGGCTGAAAATGGGATGATATTTAATTGAAGTGTCTGCTGCATAACTTACTTGTTGTGTTGTTTATTTATAAATTATATTGATGGTTGGTTCCTCACTTTGTTTTGTTTGAATATTACAAATTTAAAACTTCATCCTTTGTATTCTCACCGCATTCAAAATTGCCAACAGAGCCACACCAACATCCGCAAAAACAGCTTCCCACATGGTGGCTAAACCGCCAGCACCCAATACCAATACAATGGCTTTTACTGCAAATGCTAAAATGATATTCTGAATAACAATGCTACGGGTGGCTTTGCCTATTTTAATGGCGGTTACAATCTTTAAAGGCTGGTCTGTTTGTATCACTACATTGGCTGTTTCTATGGCTGCATCGCTGCCCATTGCACCCATTGCAATGCCCACATCGCTTAAAGCCAATACAGGTGCATCGTTGATGCCATCGCCTACAAATGCAATGATTTTTGTCTTGTCCTGTTTTAGTTCTTCTACTTTCTGTACTTTGTTTTCTGGTAGCAAATCGCCAAAGGCGGTATCTATGCCAATTTGTTTTGCTACTTTTTGGGTAATGGAATTTTTATCGCCACTAAGCATTATGGTTTGTTTAATGCCGTTCAGGTGCATTTGCCTGATGGCTTCCTGTGCATCCTCTTTTACTTCATCGGCTATCAATACATAACCTGTATACTTGTTGCCTATGGCTACCACTACAATGCTTTCTATAATTTCGTCAATAGCTGCATCGTATGTGATATTATATTTCTTTAGCAGTTTTGTATTACCTGCCAATACTTCTTTCCCGTTCACATTTCCCTTTAAGCCATGCCCTGAAATTTCTTCTATCTCTGTCGCCTGGTAAGTTTGTGTTTCGTTCTTTTCATACTCGGCAATGGCTTTGGCAATAGGATGTGTTGATTTGCTTTCTAATGCAGCTAATGTTTTTATGAAATCTGTTTTGTCCATTCCGTTAGTTACAATTGCCTGCACTTTAAAAACACCTGCCGTTAGTGTGCCGGTTTTGTCCATCACAACGGTATTTATTTTGGTCATTAACTCTAAATAATTAGAACCTTTAAACAAAATACCATTTCTTGAAGCCGCACCTATGCCGCCAAAATAGCCCAATGGAATAGAGATAACCAATGCACAAGGGCAACTGATAACTAAGAAAATTAAAGCCCTGTACAGCCAATCATTAAACACATAATTGCTTAGAACAAAGTAGGGAACCACCACCAATGCTACTGCCAAAAAGAAAACGATAGGTGTATAGATTTTGGCAAATTTTCTTATCAGCAATTCTGTTTTTGCCTTTCTTGCAGTAGCATTTTGCACCATTTCCAAAATCCGTGCAAGGGAACTATCGGCAAATTTTTTGGTTACTTTCAGTTCAATTACTTTATCAAGGTTTAGCATACCTGCCAATACCTGTGCTCCTTTATAAATAGATTTTGGTTTGCTTTCTCCTGTAAGTGCTGCGGTATTGAAGCTGCTGCCCTCACTTAACATTTCACCATCTAACGGAATTTTTTCGCCTGCTTTAATTTGTATGGTTTCGCCTATTTCTACTTCTTCGGGTTTTATTTCTTCGTATTTATTATTCCTTAAAACGCTGGCAGAAGATGGACGGACATCTAATAAGGCTTTGATATTGTTTTTTGCTTTATTAACTGCTGCCTTCTGAAACAATTCACCAACGGCATAGAATAACATTACCGCAACACCTTCGGGATATTGACCGATGGCAAAAGCCCCCATAGTGGCCAATACCATTAATGTAAACTCGGTGAAGAACTCTTTTTTAAGACTGGCTTCCCATCCTTCTTTTATTACCGGTAAACCAACAGGTAGGTATGCAATAGCATACCATGCAAGGCGTACATAGTTTGTAAAGAATGAGGGTTTGAAATAATTATCCAACGCAATGCCAATGAGCAACATAACGAAACTGATAATGGCTGGCAGGTATTGTTTCCATACACTACTATGAGCTTGCAATTGGACTTTATCTTGTCCACTATCAATGGTTTTCTTTTTATGCAGCAGTTGTTCTGCACCTGCTTCGGTATAGATTTTTTCTTCTAATGTGCAGCAGGTCATCCTGCCTTGTTCATCGTAAGTATGCTTATGATTTGGGGCTGTATTTATCATTTTATGAAAATTGATTTAGTTATTATTCTTCTTCCTCTTTACCACCACTGGTTTTTGATAATACATAAAATGCACCTTTGGTTGCAATCCTTGCACCTTTCGGTATTTCTTCCAATGGCGTAATTTCTATGTAGCCCAATTCTGTTACACCTGTGGTTACTTCTATCTTTTTAAACTGAATATGCTTTTCAGCTTTGGCTTCTGTATTCTTTTCTGACTTTTCCCCTGCTTCCTTTTTTTCAGCCTTCTCTTTACCTTCGCTTTCCTCATCCACAACCATAAAAATATATTGCTTGCCTTCTGCACTTACCACTGCATCAACAGGAACTGCCTGCACTGTTTGATTACCTACATTAATCAATGCAGATACATACATACCCGGTAACAATTTGATGCCGCCTGTATTGTTGATTTTGGCATGTACAATTACCGATTTGTTTTCATTTTCAAAAGATTGATTGATACCGTAAATAGTACCTGTTATTTGCTTATTGTTCTGATTGGATAGAATGAACTCTACTGTCTGCCCATTCTTTACTTTAAACAAATCCTTTTCATACACCTGCAAATCACAATGAACTTGTGAGTTATCTACAATATCCATTAAGGAGGTTTGCATATCAATATAGCTGCCTGTTTTTATGGGAATATGCCCTATTACACCACTGATAGGTGCAGTGATGGGAATTTGATTTACAAAATTCCCGTTTGCTACAGATGCAGGACTGATGTTTAATTGCTGTAATTGTGTTTCTATCCCTTTCAGCCTTGCTTTATCCGTTTCATATTTGGATGCTGCCTGTTGAAACACTTTTCCTGTACCTGCACTTTTGGTATTCAGTTCCTTTTGGCGTTGGTACTCCTGTTCAGAATAAACAAATTCTTTTTTCAGCATGAGGTAGTCCTGCTGCAACTTCACAATGTCTGTGTTTTCTAATATTGCTACTGTTTGCCCCTGGCGAACATAGTTGCCTTCCAACACTAATATTTTTTTAATGATGCCGGACACCAATGAATTTACATCGGCTTTATTTTGTGGGGGCACTTCCAATTTTCCGCTTGACTTTACCACACTGTTTAGATTTTTCATTTCTATTGTACCTAACTCAATGCCTACGGCTTTCATTTGCTCCTCCGAAACTTCTATGGTTTCTGAATGGGTTTCCTCAACTTTAGTTGTTTCTTTTGTTTCCGTTTTATTGCCCGATTTGCAGGATGTAAAACCGATTGCAACTACAAAGAGTGCAAATGCTATGATTGATTTTATATTTATTGACTTCATTTTATTTATTTCCTTTTAAGTAGTTTAACAATATGATGGACTGATTGAACTGGTTTACTGCATCAGTGTATTGCAGCCGGGTATTGATAGCGGTTTGCAGGTTTTGGATGTACTCCATATACCCAATTTCGCCTTTGGTATATGCTGTGTTGGAAATCCTGATAATATCGTCTGCCTGTTTTAAACCTGTGGTTTCGTAATACTGCAAACCTTCTTTTGCTTTCAGGTATTCGTTGTATTGCACTGCATAACTACTTTGCATGTATAGCAAGGTTTGCTGCCGTTCTGTTTCAATCAACGTATTATTAATTTTGGCAGCTTTTATTTTTGCTTTTTGTGAACCAAAGAATAACGGCACTCCAATACCTACCTGAAATCCTGCTATCCTTGTACCAGGGAAATAATTACGGTTAATTTTTGCTGGGTCAAACCCTTTGATAATAGCCTGATGATAATAGCCCACATTCAAATCAGGAAGTAGCTTGCTTTTCTCCAAATTTATTTGTGATGTACTTACATTCAGCCGTTGATTATAATACTCTATCAGCGGATTTGATTTTATTGCAGCCGTGTCAAACTTGTAATCATCCGGCATCTTGGGTAATTCATTTTCTTTTGGCATTACCGGTTCGGATGTATTCAGCCATTTCTGCAATACCAATTGATAACTGCTTAATGTTGTATTGGCTTGCTTTAATTGCAATTGGTTTTCTTTGTATCTGCTTTCGGCTTGCATTTTCTCCAACTGGTTTGTTTCACCTGTATTATAGCGAAGGGTAGCCCGTTTGAGAAAGTTGCTGTAAATACTATCCTGCTGTTGCAACAGCTTTATTTTTTGTGAACTATAAACCAAATTGTAATAGGCTTCGGTTACTTCTTTTATTATTTCATTCTGTGATAGCAATTTTGATTTTTGTGCTAATAATGTTTCCTGTTTCAGTAGTTTATTTTGATTAGCATACACAGTAGGGAAAGCAATGGTTTGAGTAATGCCTATGCTGTTATCAATATTGCCGCCACTTGTTGGGTCTTGCACTAATTGCAGGTTTGTTTTATCAGGATTAAAACCTGTTTTTTGCAGTACCTGAGATTGCCGAATGTATAGGTCGGCTCCCTTTATTTGCAGGTTATTTTTTAAAGCTATATCAATACATTCCTGTAAAGTTTTTTGATTGCTTTGTGCATAAGATTTTTCTGCAAACAAACTGATGAATGTAAACAGCAACAACACAGCCGCTGTATTGCCGGGGAGTTTTGTTTTTTTCATTTTATTTAGTTTGAAATTAATTTTAGTGTTGAATAAAATGTAGAGTGCAGGAAGTACAAGCAAGGTGAAAAGCGTAGCTGTAATTAAACCGCCAATAACTACGGTGGCTAATGGCTTTTGCACTTCACCACCTGCACCTGTGGAAAGTGCCATTGGTAAAAACCCTAATGATGCAACTGCTGCCGTCATAATTACAGGACGCAGCCTTATGGCTGTACCTTTTCTTACCCTTTCATATATATCGGTAATGCCTTCGTCTTTTAACTGGTTGAAGTAACCAATCAATACAATGCCATTTAATACTGCTACACCAAACAAAGCTATAAAACCAACACCTGCCGAAATACTGAATGGCATACCTCTTAGCCACAAAGCAATGATGCCACCAATGGCGGATAATGGAACTGCGGTAAAAATCAGGAATGATTGTTTTACACTGTTGAAAGTAAAGTAGAGCAATACTAAAATGAGTAATAATGCTACCGGCACTGCAATACCTAACCTTGCCTTTGCTTCTTTCAGGTTTTGAAACTGACCACCATAGGTATAGTAATAACCTGAAGGTAGTTTTAGTTTTTCATCTAATATGGGTTGTATTTCTTCTACCGTGCTTTCAACATCTCTGCCATGAACATTGAAACCTACAAAAGTTCTACGCTGCCCATCCTCATGACTTATTTGTGCAGGGGCTGTTTTGAATGAAATATTTGCTACCTGGTTAATAGGCACTTTGTTGCCTGATGGCAATGGCACATAAAGGTTTTCAATATTGCTGAAGTCTTTCCGCAAATCTTTTTGCAACCGTACTACCATGTCAAACCGTTTATCTCCTTCAAACACAACACCTGCCACATTTCCTGCAAAAGCAGTTTTCAGCACCATGTTTACATCACTGATGTTTAATCCGTATTGTGCAATTTTATCACGGTTATACTCCACTTGTATTTGTGGCAAGCCGCTTATTTTTTCTACAAAAGGTTCACTTACTCCTTTTACATTTTTTATCAAACCTGCTATTTTATTTGCCTGAGCATTCAGTATTTCCAAATCTTCACCATAGATTTTTATTGCCACATCCTGTTTGATACCTGTAATTAATTCATTAAACCGCATCTGCATTGGTTGTGTAATTTCAAAATTTACACCGGGTAAAATGCTTAGTGCTTCTTCCATTTTTTCCATCATTTCTTCCCTGGTATGTGCAGATGTCCATTCTTCTTTAGGCTTCATGGAAAGCATCATATCGGCTCTTTCTATCGGCATCGGGTCGGTTGGAATTTCAGAACTCCCTATTCTTGTTACCGCCTGTTTTATTTCAGGAAACTTATCCTTTAAAATTTTCTCCGCCTTGCCAAATGTTTCTACTACCTGCGTTAATGATGTGCCTTGTGCCATGCTTATTTCAACGGAAAGGTCGCCTTCTTCCAATGTGGGGATAAACTCACCGCCTAAGCTGTGGAACAGGATTAAGCTGCCGGCAAATAATACTACCATAGCAGCCACAATAGTTTTTTTCCAATGCAAAGCCCAATTGAGAAATGGTGTATAAAGTTGTTGCAAGAAATCAATTATTTTATCTGATATATTGCGTTTATGTATTGCCTTTTTACTAAGGAACAATGCACTCATCATTGGCACATAAGTCAATGAAAGAATAAATGCCCCTAAAATAGCAAAGGCAACTGTTTGTGCCATTGGCCTAAACATTTTGCCCTCAATACCAACTAAGGCAAAAAGGGGCAGGTAAACAATCAAGATGATTATTTCGCCAAAGGCAGCACTATTACGGATTTTGGATGCAGCCTGAAATACTTCTTCATCCATTTGCGGCTGTGTAAGTTTTTGCAAATCGACATGATGATGTTTACTCATGTAAATGCGGTGTACAATTGCTTCTACAATAATTACCGCACCATCTACTATAAGCCCAAAATCAATAGCTCCCAAACTCATCAGGTTGCCACTTACACCAAATAAATTCATTAAAATGATGGCAAAGAGCATGGCTAAGGGAATAACAGAAGCTACTATAAGACCTGCCCTTAGATTTCCTAACAGCAACACCAATATAAACACTACAATCAGTCCTCCTTCAATCAAATTCTTTTCTACCGTACCCATTGCCCTGTTTACTAATTCTGTTCGGTCAATAAATGGTTCTATTACTACGCCTTCGGGCAATGATTTTTGTATTTGTGCCATTCGCTGTTTAACATTTGTAATTACCTGTGCAAAGTTTTCACCTTTCAGCATCAGGGTAATACCTGCCACTACTTCGCCTTCACCGTTTCTTGTAACTGCACCGTACCGTGTTGCACTGCCAAACTGTACCGTTGCCACGTCCCGGATTAATACAGGAATGCCGTTTACGTTTTTTACAACTATTTTTTCAATATCACTTAATGACTTTACCAGTCCCAAACCACGAATGAAATAAGCATTGCTGCGTTGTTCTATGTAGCTGCCCCCGGTGTTTTCATTGTTACTCTCTAATGCTTTGTAAATTTCAGGTATGGTAATATTCATTGCATTGAGCTTGTCGTTATCCAAAGCAATTTCATATTGCTTTACATAACCACCCCAACCGCTTACTTCTGCCAAACCTTCTGTACCTGCCAATTGCCTCCGCACAATCCAATCCTGCATGGTACGCAAATCAGTAGCGGTGTATTTGTTTTCAAAGCCTTTTTTGGCATGAATGATATATTGATATATTTCACCCAATCCCGTAGTAATAGGCCCCAAAGTGGGCTCACCCAATCCTTGCGGAATTTGTGCTTCGGCTTCTTTAAGTCGTTCACTTATTTGCTGCCTTGCCCAATAGACATCAGCATTGTCTTTAAAAACAATTGTGATTACGGATATACCACTACGGCTAATGCTCCGCTTTTCAATTACATTGGGAATATTTGCCATTGCCAACTCAATAGGTGTGGTAATAAACTGCTCTACCTCCTGAGCACCTAATGTTGGAGCTTGTGTAATTATCTGTACCTGGTTGTTTGTGATGTCGGGCACGGCATCAATTGGTAACCGCATAGCGGATATAACGCCCCAAATAATGAGAGCCAATGTAAAAGCCCCCACTACAAGTTTGTTTTTTATTGAGAACTGAATTATTTTTTGAAACATTGAAAATTTTATTTGTTTATGAATTTTATGTATTGGTTAATCCTTGCAGCAATAGCGAACAACATCAAGATGCATATTATCGCTATCCCTACCGCTTTGAATACCTGCAATAGAGTAAGCGGTTTACGCTTTTTCTTTTTGCTTTTAATGGACAATTTGTTTTTGATTTATATGATTAATCACGGCTATAAACCGGGAAGCATACCACAACGTAAAATGAATTACATCAAACTATAAAGCCTGATGAATAGCATTAAGGAAACGAAATGTTGTGATTTGTAGATTAACCTATCTTAGGCGGTTGCCAAACAGAATGGAAGTCGTAGGAGTTAAACACTATTTCGTAATGAAACTTCACAGATTGAAATAGCATTTTAGGCATTTTGTATAATGCCAAAGGCTGATAAAAAGCTGATGCAGGACAGTGGGAACAAGTACAGAAGGGAGTACAGGCTTCGTCACCAGTTTGGTGTTGTTGTTGCTGAGTAGTAGCAGAAATCTTTTGCTCAGCCATTACATTACGCTCCTGCCTGTCAATGCATGGAAGGCATGACAGCACCAAAAGGTAAATGCTCATTATGAAGGCAAAAAATTTCATTGCGGCAAATATAAGCAGAAATATGAAAGGTTGTACCCCCAACCTGCAAAACTTGCAAAGTCTTCAAAGTCTGCAAACTCTGCAATGTGTAGAAGGGTTTGAACTGGTGGGGCAAAAAAAAAACCCCGAAGGAACAGTTTCAAATGCGTTGGTATAAACCTGCTTTGATTTTGGTAAGGGTGTACCCGGTTGCAGATTTTAGCACATCATCAACCGTTCTGGCAGATAGCTTAAACTTAGTGCCTATTTCGGTTGCTTCCTTCCTTGTAAATTCTTGGGGCAAAGCCTCAAAGAATTTGCGTTTGCCATCGCCTGAATGAAACTGCATGGTTTCATTTTGCTTGGGTAGGTTATTGAACATTAGTAAACTATGCTCTAAGTAGGTTTGAACTATTAGTAAGACTGTATTAAAATCTTCATCGGTACAAATAATTGTAGCGGTCATTTCTCCGTTTTCAAACTTTCTTAATGCTGATAGTATCATGCAAAGCCTAAAGAAAATTAAACCCATACGATAAACTACCCCTGCTGCATCTTCACTGGTGAAAGTAACAACCTCTGAAAGCATTAAAGGAAATTCTGTATTGATTGTGAGCCATTGTGAGGGGGTTAATTCAATTGTAGTGTGTGATTGTTCCATTAAACTTATCAAGCCTAAAACCTGTTCAGAAAGTGCCTCAAAGTGGTCGTTAAAAACAATGGTGTTGCTCTGAGGTGATGGGTCTTGCCATTCAATTTTATTTTTATAGTTATAGAATAAGAAACGGCTAAACAAACCATCTTCTGCGGATGATAATAACCTGGGGGCTTGTGCAGGTGTGCCTGTTAAGGCCACCGCCAAACATGGGTCGTTTATTTCATCGTATTGGTTATCCGTTTTTCGGGTACTTGATACTGTTTCGTGGTGAAATGCAGTTCTTAGAATGGTTGAATAATCGCCCCAATCCTGTTTTTTTGCTCCACTCATTGTATCGGCTTCTGTTTCGCAAATAATGCCTTTGCCGTCATTGGCTTTTAAGTGTTCTATCATTCTTGCCTTACTGCAATCGGCTGGAATGAATACTATTTTGAAAGGTGGCTTTTCAGGTTTTTCGGGTGCTGGCTCTCCTTTGCTCTTGGTACGTTCCAACTGTTTAAAATCTGCCATTTCATTCTCATGTACTTTTTGAGCATCCCTGCTTTGCTGTAATATCTTCTGATGGTACTTGTCCGCTAATCGCTTTGCATTTTTCAATACTCCTTTGCCACTTGCTGCCGGTGCAATGATGAAAGTGTACAAGTGAGGAAAAACTCTTTCCTGAAAATACACACCAGTTACGTTTGGTAAACAACCGCTAAGAATAGAAATAGCACCAGTAAAGAATACATCTCTTTTACGTTTGTCGGTAAATGCCCTCGCACCTTCTTTAATGATATTAGGCAAAGCCTCAAATACTTCGTCAGGGATTGTAGGAGTAGTTTTTAAATAATCTTCTAAAGGGTCTTCATCTGTTTGAGGGTGCAACTGCTAAGACTATCAATGCGACTCTTTTGACTTGCGATGGAGATTTTGACCACATTCCAAATTCTATGCTGAAGGTTAAGAAGTTTGAGTACGCCAAAATAAACATAATTTGACAGTTGGATGAAGAATTATACCAATAAACATTACAGCTCAAATAGACTTAATCTTGATATTAAAAATATGTACACTAGACTTTTAGATACAAATAGTCCGGCCATAGATAAATTCTGTCAAGAGCATAAATACATTTACCGTTATTTGCCTTTTGAAAGATTTTTGGAGGTACTTCATAAAAAGCAGCTTGCATTCATATCGCCAATAAAATGGAATGACCTCTTTGAGATTTACTGGTGAGTTTTTTGGTGAATTCACTGCATGTAAAAAATCAAACTTGTTACCGGGATGATTAAATTGGAAACGTGGTCCCGGTATCTTCATTTTTAGATGAGCAACAGTTTAGACCGTCAGGATTCCTCTTTTGATTGCTGTCTTTTTAACTTTCAATATGGTGTTGGTTGATGTATTGTTTGTTAGTCCTGATACTTGGCGGATTGATAACCCTTTTTTCAGATACTTTAGTACCTGTGGGTACTTGCTGAGTAATTCCTCTTCTGTTTGAAACGAACCTACCTTTCTCCCGATAGGATTAGTCTTACGGTACTGCTCAAAACCGGAGCGTAATCGTTGAACAATATTATTTCTCTCCAGTTGGTTTAACGTGTTTATGATTTCCAACATGAACTGGGTCATAGGGTTGATATGGCCTTTATCATCCAAGGTCTCTATGTTAAAGTTCTTGATGAATATAGACACCTTCATAGCATTACATTGATTCAATATCTGTAAGACCTCAAGAGAATTTCTGCCGATACGACTAAGTTCCCAAATTAAGATTTTCTGAACGGGATTGTTTTCTATGTAGGTTAACATGGATTGAAGAACTGGTCTTTCAGATGTCTTCTTGGTGCCGGATATTTTCTCCTCAAATATCTGTAAGACCTGATAGTTCATTCTTTCAGCGTATTCCTTTAATTCTTCTGTTTGACGAAGGGTGTCTTGTATCAATGTACTTACCCTTGAAAAGATGACAACTTTGGTTTTTTGTTTCATTTTATGTTTTTAGCCAAAATTAGAGCAGTATTTTGACCGGTGCGGCATCTTTTTCAAGGTTTTTTTGAGACAGTTTTAAATTGAGACATTTTTATCTCGATTGATGAAGTCATTCAATGCTTGGTATGACATGTTTCGGTATTGGTATTCTTTCTTAGCATACTTCCTGTACTTTTTTGCTTCAGGATGGTCGCAACTAATCAATTCAAGAAATTGGTCTCTGGTTAATTGAGATAAAGATGTGATGAGACCAATTGCTGTAAAGAAGATACTTCGTAAACACGGTTATCCACCTGATATGGAGTTGAAAGCAACCGAGACGGTGATAGAACAGGCAAAGTTGTTGGCAACAGATTATTCAAGTAATTAAGACAAGTGCAATTCATTAAGGTTAATTTTCTATTTCTTTTACTATTATTGGTATCATGTGCTAAAGAAGAACCAATCACACCTGATACCGGAGATTACACCCCGACAACATCCAAAGATTATTGGATTCATTTTATCTAATTCGGGGTCATCTTCACCAGTTAGGAGTTTCGCAGTAACTGTTGATGAGATAGAGAAAAGGACAGGTATCGATTTCTTCCCAAAATTGGAAGATGGTGTGGAGAATCAGATTGAAGGAGTTGTTAATTATGGTGGGCGGAACTTATAAGTATTCTTTTTAATCAAGTTTAATCCACTGAATTTGAATATTCATGAATATTCAAAAATATCTTCAGCCAACACATCAACAATTAGCATGAGGAATAACTCCAATGGCATTCCTTTGCCCAAGATAACCCTGTTGCCAATTGGATTAGTAGTGCTCTTGATTAATCCGTAAATAGCATCTCCTTCGGTCTCAATTTCAATAGTGGCATACTCGTCAATGATATATAGCGATTTGAAAATTAACCTTTTGGGGCTTGATTTTGTACTAACCCCCTAATAGACTGGACTAAATTTTAAAAAGAGTTTAGAACCAATTAAATTAGGGAACTATGAAAAGAGAAAGAAGAATTTTCAGTCCGGAGGATCGCTTAGCTATTCTTCAAGAAG
>NZ_JAVNWW010000001.1:1341332-1344609 GCF_032470275.1 Aquirufa regiilacus | reverse complement strand
GACTAGCGACTGTAGGGCATAAAAAAAGACCCACACTTTTGGTGCAGGTCTTCTATAATAACTTGGAGCTTACTTACTTTCCCGGGTTTGATCCCAGTATCATCAGCGGTGCGGGGCTTAACTTCTCTGTTCGAGATGGGAAGAGGTGAACACCCGTCCTATCGGCTCCATACTTTTTACAAGGTCATAGCCTTTTTCCATATTGTGAGATAAAATAAACAGCAGTGTGTAAATTAATAAAAGGTAAGCTTTCGGGTAATTAGTACTACTCGACTTTGACATTACTGCCTTTACATCTGTAGCCTATCGACCGTGTCGTCTACACGGACCCTTCATGGAATACTCATCTTCAGGTCAGTTTCGCACTTAGATGCTTTCAGCGCTTATCTGGTCCCGACGTGGCTACTCAGCTATGCCCTTGGCAGAACAACTGATATACCAGCGGTCAGTCCAACTCGGTCCTCTCGTACTAAAGTCAGAACCTGTCAATATTCCTACGCCCACAACAGATAGGGACCGAACTGTCTCACGACGTTCTGAACCCAGCTCGCGTGCCACTTTAATCGGCGAACAGCCGAACCCTTGGGACCTTCTCCAGCCCCAGGATGTGACGAGCCGACATCGAGGTGCCAAACCTCCCCGTCGATGTGAGCTCTTGGGGGAGATCAGCCTGTTATCCCCAGAGTACCTTTTATCCTTTGAGCGATGGCTGTTCCATACTAAACCACCGGATCACTATATCCTACTTTCGTACCTGATCGACTTGTCGGTCTCACAGTCAAGCTCCCTTTTGCTATTGCACTCTACGCACGGTTACCAAGCGTGCTGAGGGAACCTTTGAAAGCCTCCGTTACTCTTTTGGAGGCGACCACCCCAGTCAAACTACCCACCAAGCAATGTCTCCCCTTTGGGGATTAGAATTCCAGTACAAGAAGGGTGGTATTTCAACGTTGGCTCCCCGATGCCTAGCGACACCGGCTCACAGCCTCCCACCTATCCTACACATCCAGTACCAAAACTCAATGCTAAGCTATAGTAAAGGTTCATGGGGTCTTTCCGTCCCGTTGCGGGTAAACGGCATCTTCACCGTTACTACAATTTCACCGAGCTCACGGCTGAGACAGTGCCCAGATCGTTACACCATTCGTGCAGGTCGGAACTTACCCGACAAGGAATTTCGCTACCTTAGGACCGTTATAGTTACGGCCGCCGTTTACTGGGGCTTCAGTTCAATGCTTCGCCTTGCGGCTAACATCCCCCCTTAACCTTCCAGCACCGGGCAGGTGTCAGGCCTTATACGTCATCTTTCGATTTAGCAAAGCCATGTGTTTTTGTTAAACAGTCGCCTGGGCCATTTCTCTGCGGCCACGATTGCTCGTGGCTCCCTTTATCCCGAAGTTACAGGGTTAATTTGCCGAGTTCCTTAGCCGTGATTCACTCGAGCGCCTTAGAATATTCTTCTCGACCACCTGTGTCGGTTTACGGTACGGGTTACTTATTAGTTATACACGCCTAGACTTTTCTTGGAAGTTTACTCACTACACTCGTTTTGGCATTGCTGCCGCCTCTCAAAGACACTATTCCGTCAGTATCTGGTAACCTGTAATCTCCGTCATCTATTTGCCCAATAAGTAAGTGCAGGAATATTAACCTGCTGTGCATTAGATTGTCGCTTTCGCTAGACCCTTAGCCCCCGACTAACCCTCAGTTGATTAGCATAGCTGAGGAAACCTTAGTCTTTCGGCGTGAGGGTTTCTCGCCCTCATTATCGTTACTCATGCCTACATTTGCTTTTCTGAACGCTCCAGCAAAGCTTGTCGCTTCACCTTCACCGCTGATCAGAATGCTCCCCTACCAGTATATAAATATAATCCAAAGCTTCGGTACTTTACTTGATGCCCGTTTATTATCGATGCCCGCCTCGCTCGACCAGTGAGCTGTTACGCACTCTTTAAATGAATAGCTGCTTCCAAGCTAACATCCTGGCTGTCACTGCAATCAGACTTCCTTAGTTCAACTTAGTAAAGATTTTGGGACCTTAGCTGTTGGTCTGGGTTCTTTCCCTCTCGGATTGGGACCTTAGCACCCCAACCCTCACTCCCGGGTATATTTTAAGCCATTCAGAGTTCATCAGGATTTGGTAGGATTTGACTCCCCCTAGTCCTATTGGTAGCTTTACCTGCTTAAAACTTAACCCCGAGGCTGTTCCTAAAAACATTTCGGGGAGTACGAGCTATTTCTCAGTTTGATTGGCCTTTCACCCCTACCCACAAGTCATCCAAATACTTTTCAACGTAAACTGGTTCGGTCCTCCACTCCGTGTTATCGGAGCTTCAACCTGCTCATGGGTAGATCACAAAGTTTCGCGTCTACTCCCACTGACTAAGCGCCCTATTCAGACTCGCTTTCGCTCCGGCTGCTCACATCTATATGATTAACCTCGCCAGTGAAAGTAACTCGTAGGCTCATTATGCAAAAGGCACGCCGTCACCCCAAAAAGGGCTCCGACCGCTTGTAAGCGTATGGTTTCAGGGTCTTTTCACCCCCTTACTCAGGGTACTTTTCACCTTTCCTTCACAGTACTCGTTCACTATCGGTCTCTTGGTAGTATTTAGCCTTACCGGATGGTGCCGGCAGATTCAAAGGGGATTTCTCCAGTCCCCCCCTACTCAGGATACCACTACAATTATATAAGCTTACCAATACAGGGCTCTCACCTCCTACGGCCTGCCTTCCCAGACAGTTCTTGTTCCTTTATATAATCGATATCGTGGTCCTACAACCCCAGTCTTGCCGCAACAACACTGGTTTGGGCTAATCCGCGTTCGCTCGCCACTACTTACGGAATCACTTTTGTTTTCTCTTCCTCTGCTTACTTAGATGTTTCAGTTCAGCAGGTTCGCCTTCTATCTTAAATAGAATAATAGATCTTCAATCTACTGGGTTGCCCCATTCGGAAATCATCGGATCAAAGGTCTTGTGCACCTCCCCGAAGCTTATCGCAGCTTAACACGTCCTTCATCGCCTCCAAGAGCCTAGGCATCCCCCATACGCCCTTAATTCACTTACTCTTTTATAATATATCTTCATCCCGAAGGATTCAATAATTCTAATTTGCTCTTACTCTTTACTTTATTCTCACAATATGTCAAAGAACCTTGTGTGAAATTCAATAAGCTTGCGCTCATCTCATTCACATCGTTCCCAAATTCCGATCTCCACATTTGGAAAGGGTAGGGGTGGTGTTTTCAGTCGCTAGTCACTAGTCGTTAGTCAT